>DAMAMW010000023.1:0-105479 GCA_032073745.1 Lachnospiraceae bacterium
GACCTTGGCTAAAATAATCTGTCGTTTGTAACGGCTGGAGCGTGTCGCTTAACATCTTCTCCATAAACAGATCAAGTTCTTCAACATCAATATATTCCTGAAGCAAACTAAATGTAAAATCAATATTTTCTGATACTAATGTTTTTATTTCATCAGCACGATGTTCTGAAGTGTACTTTTTTTTGGCTGTCTCACTGTCCATATCGCATACCCCTTCAGGCAACATTATGTGCCAGATGCCATCAAATAGTGATACCTTTTCAAAAGAAATCAACATTGCACCGGCATAAATGCCTGTCTCAATTGAGGAATATTTTTGTTTTAACTGCTCATGTCTTTTCAGAGCGATTATTTCATCCAGATAATTTTCCATTTTCAACCTCATAATTCTGCAGATTCTCTTTCGTCTTTTGCTTTAACCATTTACCAAAATTCACTTTCTCTCTATCGCCCGAGCCATCATATAATACATGAATCCGAAGTAGAAATTCGGGAGCTATAACCGGATAGTATTCAAGTGCCGCATGATAAGCCAAAAATAAATACTTTTCTGCCTCCTGATATTCTCCCAGAGAAGTGTATGCAACTCCCACATTACACCATACCGGCATTCGCCCACTGGCACCCGCATATCCCTCCAGTGCTAGTAATGAATATTCGATGGCCCTTTGCATATCGCCTAATGATGTATAATTCGCACCTATATGTGCGAAAAGGATTGTATTCAGAATATGCTCATCCCCTAATGAAACTTTTACATTCTCCAGTGCACTAAGCAAAATTTCATTAGATGAATAATAATTTCCTTTGTTCGCATAAATCTGCGCCTCAAGCAGTTGACTCTCAATCACTATCGGTTTATAAATGATGTCATCTTCGGTTGTATATAAAACGATTCGTTTCAAGGCTCTGTCTGCCGCTTTATAATCTTTCAATTCTATATAAATCTTGCACTGGGCAATATAGCATTGTGTTGTTAGAACGAATACTTCGTCTTCTATTTTCTTTACGTCATTAAGAAGTCTTTCAGTTTTTTTTAGATGCTTCTTTAATTCTAGCTCTGAAACCCCCTGAAAGTTATATGATAACTCTATTAAATTACACTTAACAATCATGTTGATCAGAGTTTTATTTGAAAACGGCAGCAAATCAGTGGCATAAGACAAATATTCGATTGCTTTTTCCTCATCCCTCCCCCGATGCCCCATAACACTTTGATTGTTATATAATTTAACTTCCATACTGCCACCTGATAAGTATCCATTATCAGCAATGAGCCTGCAGGCTTGGTCAAAAATCTTATCAGCTCGGTCCATATTCCCCTTATTAATCTCCAAAGCTGCCAGATTGATTAATATCTTTAATTCGTATTCTGGATCATTGGATTTATCACCATCCAATTCGGTCTCAAGTATTTGCCGCATTTCATTCGAATCACCATTGCCAAAGTATTCACAGAACTTTTCCGCTTCTATGATATCATTCATCTCTTCCAGCATAAAAATGCCATACCCATTAGAAATGTAGATCAAATTACTATCTTCGAATAATCTGATTCTATATAAGTTTCTGCATATCAAAATAGCTACTAGAAGAACAATAATAAGACAAAATATTTTAATTTTATTATTTTTGATAGACATCTATTCACTCCTCTGCCAGCATAATTAATTTGATAAATTGTATCTAGTAGCATTGATGCTTACGCTGCTTCTGTCGAATTCTGTTCTGGCAATAAACTATCCTCATTATTTTCAATTTCATACAACGCTAAAGTATCTTCCATTTTTTGTTCTAGCCAGGTATTGAAATCTGTATCATACGCAGTATTTCCATGTAATCTTTGTAAAACCGTTAAATAATCAGCCGCTTCATCTGAGGCATACTCAATTGCTGCATGATATGCTAAAAACAGATACTTCTCTGCCTCCTGATATTCTCCCATAGAATTATATGCTTTTCCTATATTCGCCCAAATCGTCCTACGCCTTCTGGCTCCAGTATAGCCATCTAATGCTAACAACGAATATTGTATTCCTTTTTCTTTATCTCCCATGGTCATACACAATGCACCATAACGTCGTTGCAAACTTGCAAGAAGAATATGGTCTTTTCCTAATGATTTTTCCGCATCATCTAATAAACTTTGATAAATCTGCTCAGCTATTTTATAATCTTTTTTTTCTGCATACATATAACCCTCTATTATTTTCATGTGAATAATTACCGGTTTATAAATTATATTTTCTTTGTTCTCATACGCTTTTATTTTTTTAAATGTTTTTTGTGCCTGCTTATAATCTCCTATTTCTAAGTTAATGTTGCCTTGAACCAAATAACAATGTATCGTGAGCAGATAGTCAGAATCCATTATCTTTTTCTCACTGTCAATTATTGTATCTAACTTTTTTAAATATTCTTCTAGCTCTATATAGCTTTGATCATACAAATCAAAAGAAAAACATATTAAGTTTGTATTTATAATCAGACTTAACATTGTATTCTCGGAATAAGACAATGATTCAGCAGCATAATTTATGCAACCAAAAGAAACTTCTTTATCATTCGATCGGTATGTTTTAAAGCTATAATTATTATATAACTTTATTTCCGATTCACTTTTTGATAATTCCGGATGGTCCTCAATTAACTGACAAGCATTCTCAAAAATATTGTCTGCCAGATTAACGTTACCATCTCTTATTTCTAAAGCCACTAAATTGACCAATAATTTCAAAGTATAATCAGGTTTATCATTCCAATTGGTATTATTTAGTTCATTATTTATAATTTGACGCATTTCATCTGAGTTTCCATTGCAAAAATATTTCAACAATTTATTTTTATCTAATAAATCTTCTATTTCTTCAAGAACATATAATGCATAGCCGTCAGAAACATATACCAAATCGTTTTTTAATGTTTCGCTATAATTTATTTTTTTCTGCATGAAAGCTATTAAAATTAGACATGCAGCAACTATGCCTAAAATTCTAATCTGTTTCATCTTTAAGATCATATTCTTCTTCAACAACCTCCATCATTTTTTTAAAATTAAAAACATACTTTAGTTTTGCTTTCTGCTCTAACTTCTGTCTCCATTTTATCGGTTCAACGGGACCCGAAATATCTCTATAATTTGGTTCATCATAAGAAAGCACATTTCCTTCGATGTCATAAACTTCATTATAAGTATATTCGCTTTTTGCCATTTTCACTGTTACTGTTATTTGTCCAGTATAGTCTGAATTTGTACAGTAAGTAAAATCAAGCAAAGCCTTAATAACACTATGAATTGAGATTACTACCCCCAGATAACCAAGTATCGAAAGTATTTCTTCAGCAACTTTCTTACTAACTTTTGCAGCAACGTTAGCCGCTTCATATAAAAAATCTCTGACAGAATCTAGTTCAGGATCACCTGTACGAATATCGTTAACAGCATATACGGTTGTCAATATATCTCCAATCGATAAAAACGGAATAGCAGAGCTAAGATTTTGCAGGCCTGAAATATTAGCATTCTTTTTATCAATAATACTTTGAGGTTGTATTAAGATATCTATCGAACCTATATAGCCTTCACTTTCTAAAAGTGGAGAGTCAGCATATTCACTGACACTATCAAGCTCTTGAATCAAATAATGCATCATTTGAAACCCACCAACCAATGAACGGTACTTGCCATAATTATAGTTATTCTCTTCAAAATCTATAATCTGATTATAGATATCCTTTTGTATTTTTTTTAACAAATTAATCAGATTCTCTTCTGCCTTTTCTCTTGCTTTATCAATCCAACCACCACCATAAACAATACTAATAACACCACCACATCTGCAAACTAATTTCGAAGCCATTGTCAGCAATGATACTTTGGTAGAATTAAAGCTGTTAATCATTCTCACCAACTCATCTAATTCTGAGATTAATTCTACAATCTCGTTCACGTAATCAGAGAAAGCACTTGTCTCACCATTTTCATAAGCCTTTAAAAAATCTGTGAAATCTACAAATGCCTGCATCGAACTCTTAATTTTAGTGAAATCAGGGTTCGTTTCATCCTGAATATATTCCCCTTCAAAAAGAATATTTTCGAGTTCTTCTTCAATATCTTTTTTTGCTTCTTTACATCTATTTGCCTTTTTATCAAAGACCTCTAGACACTCCTTATTGAAATTTGCTGAAGAAACAAAATTATTATTCATCTTACCCAGATCTAAATAACTACCAAACGGACCATAACTATGATTATTTCTATTATTTGGTGAAGCTTCATTAAAAGCATTCTTCAAGTTGTCATACCATGATGGAAGACCTTTCTTGAACTCACTTTTGATGGAACGAACTTTTGAATTAAACTTACTTAATATACTATCCAGATCGTCACACCAACTTGTAACCTTTTCATAATAATCGTCTACATAATTGGCACTGCTTGACATGAACCATTTATTTAGCACAAGCATGACACATGGGTAATTAGCATATTGGTCGCATATATTCATATATGTATCTATTAGTTCGTTAATCTTGGTTTTCTCTGTTGCTGCCAGACTCTTATCATTCGTGTAACGATTCCTGTGCTCTTCAATCACATCTTTTAGAACACTAATATAATAAGGCGATTTACACTCTTTAAAGTGTGTTATATGGACATCCTGTCCATTTAAGATTAATCGTCGTCCGTCATAAGCACTATATTCTCTTGCCGTTCTTGCTTCTTCATCCACCCTTATATACTCGTAGTAAGTAAAAGACCGTGAGTCATTTTTATCATAACCAGGACGTGGATACATCGAACACTCAACGAGTGCCCCATCTAACACTACACTACTTGAAGACATTGTATTCTCCTTCCCACACTACTTTTTAATATACAATCCTGCATTTCCCGCACCTGCCGGTTTTTGCGGGTCAGCAAATGTCGCAATTGCGCCAAAAATCTTCTCTTCTATTTCACTTTGCTGCATATTAGGAACACTTCCCTGAATCTTACAGGCAACTTGAGTAGAAATTGGTTTCATTTGTTTGAATAACTCTGCTTTTGATACAACCATTGGTTTATAATAATCCGGCAAACTACTTGTAACCATTGTGGATCCAGACAAACTCAATTCACTACCTTTTATTTTCAATGCAGCACGCTGGCTATGCTCTATGTCAATAGAATCCCCTGCATCGATTTCACAAATACCTTTACTGTATATTTCTAACTGTTTTTGTGTTATAACCTCTATATTTTTTGAGGATACTATATTTAAGCCATTTTCATCTGACATATCCATCATAGAAATTTCTGATAGTACACATAATCCATCTTCACTTAATATTATATTCTTGTTTTCCTCTGATAAGAAGCCTTTCGACTTTTCAGGAAGTAAATTGTTAACCGTAAATGTCTCCCTTACATATGCATTAGCTTCGTCTTCATCAGGGAAATACAGCATAGCATTTGCACCTGTCTCCGGCATAGAATAAAGAAGATTACCTGTTGTTGGTAAGTACTTGAAATTGAATGCTTTTTTATTATTACAAGGACACTCAATACCCAGCTTGATTTTGACGCTTTCTGCGGAGGTTCCTAATATAACACCAGGTAAACCCAAACCAACGATTTTTTCATTATATTTTTTTGCCAATAAAGGCTGAATGTACTTCATCAGTTTATATTGCATAAAAAAATCACCATTTATATACTCAGCCTTTTTTTCAACAATCAGGAACACTTCATCAGCAAACGATACGCTGATACCTAATTGATAGTCTGCATAGCTTTTAACCAGATAGCTTTTTGCTAATATTGCTTTATTATCCAATACAATTCGTTCAAATATTTCTTTATATGATATAAAACAATTTAATTGAGAACTGTTTTTTAGACTTCCGCCAATTTTTATTTGCAATTTATTGTTGAATATATTTGGTATAACAAATGCTTGTAAGCGGCTACTTATGCGCTTCATAAATTCCCAATCAGTTTCCTCAAGCTGAAGATATGGTTGCGTTACCCTTTTTTTGAAAGCTGATTCAACAAAAATGTCACCTTGGTTATCCATAACTGTATGAAACAGCTCACTATTCCATTGATTGTTTAGTTGAAAAAAGTTATTTTTCTTCTCCTTGTCCATATATCTACTGACACTGATACCATATAGCTCTATGCTCTTTGCCTGGCCAATATTATTGATAGTATAGAATTCAACAAAACCAGTAAATATAGTAGATTTTTTTCCATCATTTTGGGAGTATAGCCAAACAGGACCGCCAGCTATCATATCAACTGAATGATCATCAGTAGCAATCCCATTTAATTTGAATATAGCGTGCTCATTTACTTTAGAATCCAATCCCAAGGATATAATCTGAGAAAAGCCAATACTACATTCCACAGTAATTTGTTCGTTAACAATTGTCGTTTGAGTCATTTCGATTATCTCCTCCTCAAATAAGCTGAAATGCAAATCTAGATTAATTCTATCCTTACGGCCTTCCATTTTGTTATATTTCTTCTCATTAAACTTTCAATAACATCTAAACGGATTAAGACGATATCAGACTCTATTCCTTGCACTTTTACAATACTATAAGGTTCAATCAACTCTTTAAAAACAGCAAGCCGTACTGCCTTTCTTCTGATAAGCATATTTTTATGTTCCGGGACAAGGCAATCCACCTCTCTAAATAATGGTGCATGATATAAACAATTACTATTGTCGAGGTTGTTTAATATACAGATACTTTTAAATATTAGTGTTGGATCATAGCATTCAAAAACACGCTTGACCTCATCTGTTACCATAAATAATTGTGTATCTAGCACATCAGCATAAATGAGTGGCTTCGCTGAACGAGAAAACCCCACATTTAAATCATTAATAATATTTTTGTTTTTTAATGAAAACTCTGAACGTTTTTGTATAATATCCCTGATATTCGATATTACAGGAGCATTATTAAAACGCTGATCTTGTTTTAGCTGAAAATAATCCACTATGCTCTCCCCAAACTCCTATTAATTATTTTTCTGATTTAGGCCTATAAATATCAATTGTCTTATCAAATAACTCTCCAAATCTCACTTTCACAGTATTTGGCAATAGTGGTTTCTGAACATCCCAAATGCATACTTGTAACAATTCTGGTATCCATTCGCATGCCAGATGATGAAAACGTTCATATAACTCAGCCAGAAACTCATCGCCTTCATAAGCCTTCACTCGATTTTGCTGTTTAAATTTAGACTCAACTTTTTCCTGTATAGCATAAAATTCCAAAAAAACTATATCAAACTTGAAATCTCCACAACACTCTACTTCAGACAGACATCCCCTTTCATCATAAAAATCCAGACGGTATGCAGGATAAAAATCCAACATGCTGCTTCTTAAAAATGACAAATAAATCCATTCAAGCGTTCCAACTTTTTTCTTCTCATATAAACACTGATAATTATTATAAATATCAGTGACTAATGATGCTAACTCCTTTATAAGTTCACTTTTTATTAATTCATAACTAACTTTTATTTTTTCTTCGGACAGTGAGTATTCCTGTTCAATCATCGTTTTTAACTCATCAAGAAATACTGATCTCAATTTATCTTCCATCATTGTCTCCACCTGATTACTCAGATTCAGTCTTGTATCCCGGCCCAACCACTTTCCGTTCCTCATCCTCCGCAGCCGTCTCTGCAGCCTCCGCAGCCTGCTTTGATTCTTCCGCCGCAACCCGCTCAGCCTCTTCCTGCCTCGCCTTCTCCTCTTCTTCCTTCGCTTTTGACTCTTCAAGCATTGCCGCACCGGCCTCCGCAGCCGTTATCTTCTCTTCAATCGCATCTCCCATTTCAGCCATATCGATACTGTCATAAATCGCCTGAGCTGCACGGTAAAATGTTATCGCGTGTTCATACTGTTCTTCTTTCATCAGCTCATTGGCTTTATTCTGCAGCTCTATTGCATTTGTCTGCTCAGTCATCTTCTGCTGGTTTTCCATCTCCTGGGCTGCTGCCTGGGATTCTTTTTCCTTCTCCTCTTCAGCTTTTGCCGCGGCTGATACTGCAGCTGCCTCAGTACTCAGAAGTTCCTCCACAGCCAGCTGCTTGGAAAGCGCTTCTTCTTTACTTTGTTTATCATAAAGTGCTGTGGCCTTCTCTTTTGCGGTCTTATACGCCTCAATAGCACCTTCCAGGTCGCCATAACCTTCTTTTGTTTCTCCCACCGCAATCCAGTCATATACATCAATATACGCCTTTGCCATTTCCAGCTGGGATTCTATGTATTTCTTCCCGACATTGCCGGCTCTCACCGAAAGTTCCCGTGCCGACAGGTACAGATCCTGCGCCTTTACATATTCACCAGCCAACATAGCTTCATCCGCCAGAATAATCTGCTCTGTTAACTTCAGATATTGATTTGCTTCTGTCAGATCTTCCTGCTTTTTCAAGTCAGATGCCAACTTCTTTGCTTCTGTATATTCTTCTGATGCTTTTTTGTAATTATCGTACCTGAGATATTCTTCTCCACTTTCCATATATTGCACCAAGCTATCAGCTTTATTTTTCGCGTTGCGATATCTAATATACAGTGTAACCGATAATATACCTACAATCAACAGGATCGGAATCAAAACTGCCAAAATCTGTTTGATTGTTATTTTCTTTTTCGGCGGCTGAAACACCTTGGTAATAAACGTGACTGCCAGAGAATAATTATCTATCTCCTTCTCATCCTGCCGTCCCAGAACCTGATCTTCCACCTTCTCCAACACATCTTTTGGTTCTGTAGCTTCGTTGATGAATTCCATCAGGTTTTCGTCCGGACAATTCTCCCATACCCCTCTGGTCAGCTGGGCAATAATATCACCATTTTCCAGCTTTATTTTAGGAGAAACAACCACCTTCGGTTTCCCCCGCATCCCCAGATAGGAATACAGATTGTTTCGCTCCTGGTGCTCAGCAGCCTGATCCAGCGGCACCTTTTCATCTATAACTAAATTATGGGTAAGTGACTGGTCATTTGACTGACTCAGTACCCGGCTATTACGGATTAGATAAAAACGGCTGTTTCCGGTATAACAAAACCGTAACTTCCGGTAATCACTCACCACCATAGAAACGGAGGCTTTCAGACGTCTGCCCCGGCGCAGACTGCCAAGCTCCTTATGCGCCTGATTCAAATAACGTTTCAACGCCCCTGCACTCATCGTAGGGCGTTCATTAAAACAACGAATCAAACTCTCGACAACAATTCTGGCACTGTTTTCTTCCATATCGTCATCCAGACTGTCTGCCATCACGTAGCAGGCAAAATCATCCATTTCCACATAACCGAAATAGTCACGATTGGATAACTTCTGCCCCTCTTCAGACAGGTACCTGGTCTGAAATTCAGAATTGACTTTTCTCATTGCTAAACCTCCGTTGCCAACAGCAGGACACTTCCATTATCTTTATCCTGCGTCTCTTTTTTCTCCGTTTCTGCGATGATGAGATCCACTTTTTCTTTCAGTGGTAACTCCATTAAAAGAATCTCTTCGGTCTCGGCCCAGGACAATTCTTCATAGATTCCCTGGCTGAGCATCACTACCAGATCTCCCGCCTGCAACGACACAGGAATTTTACTGATTTCGATCTCATGAAACCCGTCTTTTCCCAGGTAGTTCCATATCTGCGTCTCCGTCTGACTCCAGATTGTTTCATTCTTCGATATCATTCCATCCTGAAATGCATCTCTTACCAGAGCATCTATCGTCTGACCTTTACTAATGGGGATTAACTCCTTGTTGCGCAGAATAGCAATGCGGATATTTCCCACCAGAGCATAGTACAAATGGGTGCGATTTACAAACACCATCCCCATACTTGCACCGCCGCGGCGTTCACCAATGGTCTGCTGAATCCGACGATGAGCCTCCATAAATGAGGTTTGAAACAGATATTCCGGATTTTGCAAAACACTGTATGGCTCAAATGCATCCAAAACAGTATCGACTGCTACCTGTGCCGCTACTTTACCGGTATTCTCTTTTCCAATCCCATCCGCCACAACCGCGGTAATGCCGGCCTCATTCTGAAAGACCTGGGCATAATCAGCCTGAATTTCTTTATTCCCCAGGGTCTGTCCCATCGACCAGCCTGTTTCTACGGGCCTTTTATTACGACCTTTCGCAGCAAGCTCTAACCGTTTCCATATGCAAACAAGCAGGAGAATTCCAACTCCTGCCAACAAAATCCATCTGCCTGTCATCATCATGATTTATCGTCCCGCTCCCATGTAAAGTTATCTCCACAAAATTCGACATATAAAAAACTGCTTCGGCCGATCTCAATCTTATCGTATGAATGTACCTCTGTCGGCAGATAAACCGCCTCATCACCCAGATACACGAGTCCTTCTGAATCCCCGGGCAATAACATCGTCTTCCCGTTTTTCGCATCATAAACTATAACGGCATGATTTTTCCGGTTGATTTCGTTATCTCCCAGAATCTGAATATCCATATCATCACCGCGGCCAATGAAGTTCTTGCCGCTATGTACCTTATAATCCATCCCTACTCTGGCCCCTTCGATACAAACCAGCCAACCGCACACCGGCTTAATCTCTTCCTGCAGCAGTTCTACCGGCGGTTCAAATCCTTCCGGGCGTTCTGCATTTTCCTCATCCTGCAGTTTCATCTTACAATAAGGGCATACTTTTCCGTAGCGGATTGCATTATACACATGTCCTGACGGGCATTTTACCAGACTCATAGCTTTAATCTCCTTCTCCTCTTTATGTAAACAACAGTTTCGTTTTTGCTATATATATAACATCACCGGCAGAGATCTTACACGGGCGGCCCGATGCCACCTGATAACATTTTCCGTCTTCTACCTTTTTGATTTGTATTCCATTTTGAGAGCCTAAATCCTCCAAATACCAGGTATCAAGGCAATAATTCATGACCGCGTGTTGTATATTGATCAGGGCACTATATTCGCAGTCACTCAAATCTATATCAACATCCATATCCTTATACGCCCTGCCGATAATCACTGCCGTTTTACCAGTCAGATTCCACGAACGAATCGGTTTATCCTCTTCACTCAGTAACGATAATCCATAGACCGTAAAACTGGATGCCGCCTGCTCTGCAAGCGCCTGCTGCTGATCGTCCATAATTTCATCATCCGCTTGATCAGACAGGCGAAAAAGGTCTACCAGTACTATACCTGCAATCAGCACTGCCAAGACAATACTGACCTGAACCACTTCTTTTGATATTTCAAAATACCAGCTTAATGCAACCCAGATACAGGAGATTGCCAGAATTGCCGCATCAAGCCACATCTTTTTTGTTCTGTTCCCCATCATATGCTCCTGCTTTCCTTACCGCTTTTGTTTACCGAAAAATGATGCAAATAAATCTTCCGGCTTAATCGGCCCCTCCGCCTTTTTAGCCCCCGACCGTTTATCCTGGTATGTCTCCATCCCCTTACCAGCCTGAAATCCAAAAAACCGTTCAAAATCCGTCATATTCGGATCAGGCTGCTGACCTTTGCCCGGTGACTTTTTTTGCGCCCCCTTGTTTTTGATCTTCAGCAGATGTTCATCATATTTTTTCCGTTTTTCTGCATCACCAAGAACTTCATAGGCTGCCTGAATATCATACATTTTGTCTGCCAGCTCAGGGTTATCTTTGACGGCATCAGGATGATACTGTTTCGCCAGCTTTCGATAGGCCGCTTTTATCTCTTTGTCGCTCGCCTGGGAGCTCACCCCCAGAATCTTATAGTTATCTGCCATCCCGTTTTTCTCATTTCACTTAAGATTTCACTTCACTTTTTATTGACAAACAAGGACTGCCACCAGACAGCCCTTGTTTGCTTTCCCCAAAGGCACTACCCGGGGAAGGTTATGTACTATACGTTATAGCCACCTTCCACAGCGACCTGTGACATTTTATCTTTTTTCTGCTTGATGATCAGAGTAAAGGTTCCAACCCCTTCCACATCGCCGTAGTTCTCTTTGTAGTCAACAACAAATGCATTCGGATAGCTGTATTTACGTACTACCTGAGATGCTGCGATCACCTCAACAGTAACGTTACGATAACAGTCTGCTTTTTCTGCCGGTACTAATGACCACAGTCCCAGCTGTCTGGTTGAATCAAACGGATCGCCGTCTACAGCAGTCAGAATCTTTCCGGTAATCTCAACGGTACTTCCCATATCGGTAGAACGTGCGTTGGAATCTAACGGAATATCAGTATTAACTTTCACTCCGGTTATGCTTGTAGTTCCCAGTTCAATGGTAGATGGACCTTCTACTTTTAATGTAAATCCCATATATCTTATCCTCTCTTTCTTATCAATCTTTTATCAATCCGTACGCGATTTCTTCTGATTTCTTATTCGCCGCTGAATCCGCCTTCAAACTTCAGTGCAGTCATCTTATCCTTCTTCTGTTTCATCAGCAGACGGAATGTACCGGCACCGGACTCATCAGAGAAATCCTCTTCATAACCAACAACAAATGCATTAGGAATGGAGATCTGTCTAACGATCTGCGATGCACTTACTACAGTGATCTCTACTTTTCTGTAGCAGTCACTGTTTTCTGCCGGTACCAGTGACCATCTGGCAATCTTGCTGGTATCATCAGCTGCCTCGCCGCCAACTGCTGCCAAAATCTTTCCTTCTACCAATACTGTTGAACCAAGATCTGTGGATCTTGCATTGGAGTCATGAGGAATATCAGCACCGAATCTGATTCCGGTAATACTGGTTTCCATCAGGTTGATTGATTCATTTCCTTCAATTTTCATTCGTAATCCCATTTACTTGTCTCCTTTTTCTTTTAGTTTTTTGTAGATTTTATAACCTGTTATCGAGTTCAACCCATTACCTGCAGCAACGTCTGCCAATTTGCAGATATTTTATACCACACCGGCCTTTCTGGTCAGCTCCACCTTGAGATTTCTGGTGGTATTACTAAATGTCACCTGGACGTTGCAGATGCCATTTTTCTCGTCGATAGAGAAGTTCAGCTCATCACCATCCTGTAAAATCGAGTTGATATACTGGCGGTTCGTATCCCATTTGCTCTTCTGGCTGCTGGGATTGTTGCTGAAGAAGCTTAAAATCTTATCCTGCTTGAAGTCGTTGCTGTAGAAACGAAGCATCCGCTCAATGTAGGTCACTACCAAAGTTTTATAAATTGGCTCAAATTCATTGCCGTTACTTAACAGGTTTCTGGCTTTATAGACCATAATATTGCGGATATCTCTTCCCTTATACTGGGCATTGTCGGAAGTGAAAACAAAGCCGAAACCGGTGTGATTAATCGCGTTTTTAATGGTACTGGTAAAGCCTGATATCTCTTTCGTCATGTTTGTTGCTGCCAGCAGCGAGTTATCTCCTGCTTCGATGTCAAATCTGACACCAGGATACTCATTACTGGTATGACTGAACCGTTGTTTTAAATATTCCGGACATTGCCATGCTGCTGTAATGCCTGCTGCTGCATAGGCACCGCCTACATAGACACCCTCCAGCCACATCTTCATCACATCTTCTTTTTCAGATGACAGCGCTACATTTCCATCCTCATCCAGAACCATCTTTTTATCCAGGATCAGTCCGGATTTGTCTTTTGGTATAATTGTTACATTCGGAATACACGGAACAACGAACTCACTGTAATCTTTCTTCATCAGCAGTGTACATTTGTCTTTAAAGGAAGCGACACCCTCTGTTGCGATATAATTAAAGGTTGTCTCCTCACCGGTTGCAAAGCTGAAGAATGTTGTGATTCTGTAAGGCATAATTGCGTTCATGAGAGCTGCCAGTGTTTCCATCGAATTAAGTCCGGCTTTGTCAACCTTCTCATTACCGGCAAAACGAAGCCGCTGCAGTTTTCCGCCGCCGGTCTGGCTCATCTCGATATCCGGCACAATACCAAACCATAAGGTATTGTCAAACTCGTTTTTATCGTTGGTTGTATTCAGGTAGGTCAGCAGTCTCGGCAGATTGCTGGATTTCACCATCAGATCAAGATTCGTATTGGTAATCAGCATCTTTGGCTGCATACCTTTTTCTTTCACCTGATACTGATCAAAGAATGCCTTCACACCCAAAATCTTTTCAATCAGCGGTTTCACGGCCTTTATAAAATCATTTTTACTCTTTTTGTAGAATTCAAGATAGTTGTTATAATTGCTGACCTCAACTTCACGATCAACACTGCTTTCCATCGTTGATACCAGCGGACAGAATGTTCTTACTACCAGGTCCCTGACATATTCTGACTGATCTTCATTTAATTCATCATAATCCTCTTTAAATGTTTCAATCAGACTCGTGTTTATCTTGTCATCAACAATGGCAAGCTGGGTACTTTCTTCCTGTTTCATTTCCAGGATCTTCAGCTCTCCATCATCACCCATGCTCAGCAGTCCGGCCTTAAATGCCTGTCCGCCCTGTTTGGCTTCACCGTCACCTAAGAGCAGGCGGGTTTTAATGTCTTCGATCGCAAGCGGCAGCATTGCCAAAACATTGTTGTAGTTCTGACTGGCCTGCTCGAACTGATAGTTCAGCTTGTCGCCCATGTCAAGACGTTTGGGATCGCCTTCGTCCAGCTCCATGTACTCTCCATAAGTATATTGGATTTCTCTTCTGACCTGCTTGATATCTTCCATTATCCTTTTTGGCGATATCATATCCAGAATATTGCTGAACTTAAAATCTACGTTGGCTACACCCTGAGCACCTTTGGCATCCTGAAGGGTTACCAGCATATTCAATAAGTCATTTTCCAGATTTAAAGGAATCTCGGTAATACAATTGTCCGGAATGTTTTCCGGTTTTTCCAGACTATACTGGATTGCGCCGGATACTGCATCGCACCAGGAGTAAACTACCGGAGAAAATTTGTCAAAAAACTCCTCCAGGCTTCCTACAACCAGTTCTTCATTGATCTCTTTAATCTTGTCATCATCCAGACTGGTTTTTCCTCTGACATCACCGATCAGTGTCAAAAGATTCAGTTTTTCCGGATTAACCTCTGCAAACAGAACCGTGCGATTTGTTTGTGTAATAGTTTCCATTGGTCTCACTCCTCTTTCTTATAATTTATTGAATTACCGATATGTAATGCAGTTCCATATCATAAGCCCCATCCGCTGATGCAATATAAATCACATCCCCAAAGCTTATGCTATACCTGACCTGCTTACATACGATGGAATTCCCAAGCATAATGGTTGAATCTGATGAATGGTACAGAATCATTCTCCGCCCTTCATCTGCTATTAAAAATACACTATCCAGGTTTAATGCCTCGACAACAGCCGAATATCCTCGCAGCAAATCCCCCAGACACAACTTACTGTCCTTCACCTTATACAACTGGAACACCAGCGGCGGTATCTCCTCCACATGTTCCGGCAGCATTGTAAAGTACGCATCCAGCTTCCCGTTAAAGCGGTTAGCCGACTTCTCCTGAACAATCTGCGAAAATTCCGCATCGGGATCCGGCTTACGCAGGACTTTACCAAGGATTACTCCGACGATCAGTGCGATGATAACAATTACCCACCAGTAGACCTGCCACAATGGCTGAACCTCTATGGAAACAGGATAATTAATGCTTGCTTCCCCGTCAGACACAGTCAGCACTGCGGTCTGAAGTCCTGATTTTAATGGTTTTACGGTTAACTGACTGCCTTCCAGAACCATTTCCAGGTATTCCCCTTCATCTGTTTCAAGGGTATAACTTAAGGCATCACCTTCTGCATCTGTAAAATACTCGTCCAGATCCCAGACATTACCTTCACTCAGGATGGTATATTTCGTCTCCGGAAGACTTCCTTCCGGGGGCATATTTGATATATGTAATTCTGCTGCGAACTGGTAGCTGCCCAGCTCATCAGATAACCGGCCTTCCAGCATATAGTCACCGGAGACATCAAATGTCAGAGTCCCCTGCAGATATCCGTCAACGATCTCTGCCGGCTGATTCTGCAGCGATTCACTCCACTCCATATTCCGGTAAAATGACTCATCCCGGATCACTTCTCCGGAAGCATTCTTAAAATAAACCTGATAGGGAATCGCTTCATTCCTTGTTGCTTCTGTTTCGATGTTTAAGATCGGTTCCAGATTCCGGTAACCAATCACATAGACTTTGATGGACTGATCTTTTGCCGTTTCTGTATTAACTGTCAGATTACGGATGTTATTATCAATCTCATCCGTCCCTATCTTTCCAACCGCATAATAGGTCATCGCTGTCATCGCAACCGGTGTATCACCGTATAACAATTCGGTTTTTCCGATTCGCTGCGGTGATATCAGAAGAACATCCACTTCATTTAAGTACTTGTCATTTAAGACAACACGGATCTCCTGTTTGCCCTGCGCATAAATGCTGGCCGAGACCTGCTGTATTTTATAAGACAGGTTATCATTTAAAATGCTGTAGAGTATTTCGATAAGAAGATCCGGATTCTGTGCTGCATAGTTAACAGCCCCGGTATCACCTGCAATCCTTTGCAGAGCCTCTGCGCTGCCGCTGTATGCACCGAACGCTATCGTATAAATAGGAATATTTTTTCCCTGACAATTTCCGACAATTGCTGCCACATCCTCGTCTGACGCAGCCTCCGTCCTCCCGGTTACAGATCCTCGAAGATCCGTTTCTCCGTCTGAAATCAATACAATAATACTCTTCTTATCGCCATCAACTTCCAGAGAATTGTATGCTTCCGCCAATCCCAGGCCAATATCAGTATTTCCGGAGTATACCGTTGTATTAATCAGACTCTTCAGATTTTCCCGGTTTGTCTGATCCGCCATGGAAATAGGTGCACTGGCAGATACTATTTTATCATTATAGGCAACAAACCCTACGGAAATATCATCTGCATGAATGGTGTCAACAAATGCCTTCACCATCTCAAGTGCAATCCCTTCCGGGTCATTTGATTTCATCGAACCACTGGCATCAACTACAAACACCACATCAAGAGCATTATTTTTTCCCGAAATTTCTTCGGCCATCACCTGGCATGGATTTTGCAATATACCACATATACAAAAGGCAAATAGTATCGTTTTTATTATGTTTTTCATTCGTCTGTACACGTCACCCGCTCTCTTTCCTTCTTCCGCTCTATTACAATCCTCCTGACATCTTTCATACTCTTAGGTCTCAATACATTGCATTTCCCAGCGAAATTAAATGTCTCAAAAAAACACGGTCAACGTTAAGAAAATTGTAATATTTCGTATAAATTAGTATAAAAAAAACTTATAAGCAGGCACATGCCAGCCATAAGCACCATACACGTCTTTATAAATAGCAATCAGGATATTAATCTTATCCCGATTGATTTTTTCAATATTCAGTCCCACCCCATTAATTCATTCTCCGATTTAAAGGGGCTCTATTGTCATTTCAGAACCATTCAGATAAACAAGGCCACTTTCGATGTCTTTTTTATGCTAACGAATGTGAAAGTGCATCTCTATCAGAGTCTGGGAGACAGTTACTAAAAGATAAGATCTTCTTTTCGCTGAGTATGTAATAGTCCTGTACAGGCGATATCCTTTTTTTTGGGGGGTATTTGGGATAACGCCTGCGATAAACTGCAAATTACTCAGTTTATCAGCCAATGAGCCCCGCACATCGGAATATTCCAATGCGCCAAATCAGAAGAAGTCTGGCGGTATTGATGCCTTTCCGGTAAACCGGGTGATTGTACCCAATACCGCCGTGTTTCCACTGTAATTATCAATAATGATTTATACAGTTATGCCCTCCGCCTGACAATCATGTACCATACGCCCGACATCCCGGCTGGACTGCTGCTCCATTCTGCCGGTCAAGAGAATCTTGCCAGTCAATCACGCCATCTGATATCAAAACGATAATACTTCTTGCCATCTGCTTTGGGCATGCATTTACATGCCTTGTTACTATATTACTTCTGCCTGCTCATCATTCAGTTCAATGATGCAGTCATGTGCGGCCAGAAAAAACCGCTTCAAATCAATATCATATTGTTCATTGAGCCCTGCCTTACAGTAAAATATGTAGGCAGGTGTCCCTGTTCTCCCCCTGTCAAAGCAGGTGTATTTCACCGTTCGGTAAACCCGGCTCCGCACAAGAGTTTCTGATTCGTTCATACGCTCTGCCAACTGCGGAAAGAATCCCAACCGCATGGCATTCAACAGTTCGGGCTGCTCATAAGAAAGTCTGATTGCCTGAATAAGCTCATCACGGCCGACAATGTTGCTGCCAACACCCATCTGGTCGATAAAGTCACTGATTGTCTCACATGGAAAGATACGCTGTGCATCCTCCGGTATGAATGTCTGAAGCAGATTTAGCTTGTCCATGACCTCACGGTATGTCTTCTCAGCTCTGTAAACAGTACTGTTTAGAAGATGAGCTATTACAACAAACGAATTCCCCCGGTGTCTCAGTAATACAACTTCTTTTTCTATTTCTGAGATGAATGCACTGGTACTGTTTTTCAACTTCCGCACCTCCCACATATGATAAAGCAATTAAGCCTGTAGGTAGTTGGCACATACTCCGGCAACCAAGGAACATGCTATAGAAAATATTCCAAGTGCAATAACCAGAAAAACTGTATTCCACGAAAAGAAATAACATGCCAGTGCCACTACGACCTCCACCAATAGCACAACTCTAGCCCGATAACCATATACTTTAATTTCATCAGAATCCAGTGGTTTGTTTTTATTCTCTACCGGTGCCAGAACTAGAATCACTACACCTGCAGCCAACATAAAAATCAATATTGCCATCTTACCGAACCATATTGGAATATAAGCCAGTGCAATCATTACTGCCACAACTTGACCTACGGATAAAAAGTAACAACGTAGTTCAGAATTACAGTGATATCCTCCAGCATTTTGACGTAATGGAATAAATATCAACTGATAAAAAAAACATTCCCATAACCGCCCCATAACAAAACCTGTAATCAAAATCGACATCAAATCGATCGCATAAATGAAAATCATTTTGAAACCATATTGATAAATCTCTTTATCTGTTGCCTTAATTGCATTTGACTGGATTAAAGTTTCAGTAACATGTGAACTTAGTCTTGCCAGCATACTTAGAATTTCCTTAGACTTTTAGCCTTTTCTGGAATCTCATCCTGGTGACAATTAAATACGCAGGCACTGTTTACACTATTACTTACTACCAGCAAGGCAAATGCTATAAGAACCTGTCCCCATTTCAAATAAAATCGTCTCATAAATCTTTTCCTCTCTTTTTCTGGTGGTTTTTCTATTACTCTTTGCAACCATTATATATTTGCGTGAATTATAGCATTTTGAACATTTTTGTAAACCCCTTTTTCCAAAACTCTTATTTTCTCGTCAAAAACTCTTATTTTTCGACTTTATTGACGACACAAAATTACAAATTCCAAAATTTTCCATTATTCTTTGACATTTCATTTTACTTAATTTAAAATAAAAATTGTAAGTTAAAATAACACCGCAAACAAAGTCGTATAATTTAATAATGTAACGAAAAAATTATACTTAAGGAGTTTTATTATGTTAAAAATTGCAATTTGTGATGATGAAAAACTATTTTCGGATCAGATATATGAATTAGTTGAGAAAGTATTTACTAAGACTACTGCTTTATACTCGATTAAATGTTTTTCTTCTGGAGAAGATATGATAACAGCTATGGAAGATAAGGCTCTCTTTGATATAGCTTTTTTAGATATTAGTATGAACGGTATGAGTGGTATTGAATTGGGAGCTAAACTACGCAAATATTTTCAGTCAATGAAAACCATTCTTATATATGTTTCTTCATTTGATTCTCGTGCCAAAGAAGTTTTTTGTTATAATACTCATCGATTTTTGTCTAAACCTATAAATTATACTTTATTTGAAGAAGCTTTGCTAAGTGCATATAATCTTTGGAAAGATGCACAATCAAAATATTTGACTATCAAAGACTCAACATTCGGGTATGTCTCTTTGCATCTTAAAGATATATTGTATTTAGAAGTTACACGAAGTCATCGTATTGATGTTGTGACCGCTAAACAAAGATATATTGCATATGAGAAGATATCTGATCTATACGAGCAGTTATCATCTCAAAATTTTTTACAGATACATCATACTTGCATGGTTAATTATGATTACATCGAGTTAATTTCATACGAGAAAGTCACTATGTCAGATGGTAGAACATTACAGATAAGCGGTCCTAAAAGAAAACTTGTTCGTAGTCAATATTCAACACTTAGAAAGAAACAGGTATCAAAACAATGGCCATAACAATTACTTATTTAATTTCAAACATTATACATATTTACACAACCTACTTATTTATTGATTGCTTTTTGTCAAAACGAAAAGTATCTATACAAGTTTTCTTTTATGCATACGGTATCTATTACGTGATTACAGCAATTATGTATTTAAATTCTTTTAACATCAAATATAACGTAATAATTAATTTGTTATTTGGTTTTGCTATGGGTTTATTGTACAAATCATCTTTTCTCAAGAAAATACTTGCTACTGTTTTTATTTATATTTTAAAAATGGCTTGTGATGTTTTTGCTGTAATGATGGTTTCATTTATTTCAAAACTCTCATATCGTGTCATAATGAATGATTCCTATTATACGATACTAATATTTATTATATATGCTGCTAGTCAATATATCGTAATCAAGCTGCTATGCCCTCTATTTAAAAACAATGAAACAGAATTGCCAATAGCTTACTGGCTAGCTGTCTTCTTAATACCAGCCGGAAGCATATACATTTTATTCTCAATGAACAACCAATATATTGACGGTGGAATTCAAGACCTCCCCTTCATCCTCATCACCATTGGCATCCTGTTCGCCATCAACATCCTCGTATTCTTCCTCTACAACAAACTAATCCGTGACGAGGAAATCAAATACGAAAACATCCTTCTTCACCAGCAAAACGATGCCTACGAGAACCAATCCTTATTGATTCATGAATTCCAAAGTCGGTTAAATGACGAAAAGCACGATATGAAGGGCCAGCTTGTCTCAGTCAAACGTTACATTGAGCAAGACAACTCATACGAAGCTCAGAAATACATCGACAAACTAATTGGAAAAACCGAAGATATCGGATCAAGCTCCAACAGTGGCGATACTGTACTTGATGCTATGATCGACAGCAAGCAATATCTGGCGACTCGTCAGGATACTGAATTTCATGTCCAGATCCAGTTAGAGCGGTCAATCGACATGGATAAGGTCGACCTGACCACCATCCTGTGTAATCTGCTTGACAATGCCCTTGAAGCCTGTATGAAACAACCGAAAGGAAGCCGCCAGATCTGGTTTCAGCTGAGTTATCAGCATGCGGTTCTGTCAATCGCGGTCATGAATACCTACAATCCGGATGCAATTGATATCCAGGACGGTAAGGCCTATACCACAAAAGAAGATAAAAGCGTTCATGGAATCGGCTTAAAACGAATCCGGCAGACGGTCGAAAAATATAATGGTTCCTTCGAATATGAAACATTGGTAAAGAACGATACCGCGTTATTTTCCACCGATGTTATGTTGTATTTAGATAAACAATCATAATATTCACCTGCATTTGGCGTATCTGACAAGCAGCTTAACTATAGCTTGTCAGATATACCGTTGTTACCTCACCTGCTCCTGATAATCTCAGCCGGTCTATACACCTTCTTGTTCTGATTCCCCGATAAAGGTCAAGCAATAATATTGTTTTATTCTGAACCCCTGTTATTTCATTCCCATCAGAAAACTGATCGTATATCGGGTCCGTTAAGAACAGCTCTGAGACCTTTTTATCCTTACTTAAATAACCCATTTCAGTAAAGATAATCTCCATATTGACATGGTTAGAATCTGCAAATGTGATGTAATCAAACTCGGATAAATCAATATACTTTTCAAGGCTGGACAAAAATATTCCGGCAATATAATGGGCGTAAATCAAATATTCTGCCGGGTGTTTATTATCCGCAATATAAATACTGCCAAGTTCGATGTCCTCATTAAACTCAAGTTTATAAATGATATCATCCAGTGCATCAGAATGCTCCAGCAGCTGATACTCTTTTCCCCGCCCGTAGTGACGTGTTATCTTTTCAGGAGATCTTAATAGTGATTCCTGATGGCATTTGCATAGCCCATATGTTTTTTCTTCAGGCGATTTCAGTTCTCTTGCACAAGCCATACAAACCCTGACCGGCTCACCTAAATGATATCGAATTTTTTGTATTTCCAGCATAACACCTCTCCTTATTACAAACTTTTAACCCATACTGTTTTCGACAATATATCACAATTTTATTCCTTGTAAAGGGATAATTCCTATTTGGTGTTTTTTCCTTCCCGAATAGTCATTCTTACGAATTAATATGGCCAAGCTTTACCATTCTAAATTGCTATGCTAAAATAAATCTAACATTTGACAACCGGTTTGAAGGACAATTTTATATCTGCAATCTACCAAAGGACAACTTAAGATGATAAGAATTGCAATTTGTGACGATGAACAAATTATGTTGAATCAGATCAGCAAACTGACTGCTGATATCTTAGATAAAGCTTTTATTCCATTTGAAGCTGATACCTTTACATCCGGCGAAGCGTTAATTCAGAAACTGGAACAAAACGTTGACTATGATATTGCTCTTCTGGATATAGAAATGGGTGGTATCAGCGGAATCGACGTTGCCGCCAGACTTCGCGAACAGTTCAAAAACAAAAGAACTATATTAATTTATATTTCTGCACATGAAAGCCGCTGCAAGGAAGTCCTTTATTTCAATACAATGCGTTTTCTATCGAAACCAATTGAGATACCTTTATTTGAAGAAGCACTTTTCTGTGCCTGCGAAAAGCTTAAAGACAAACGAATGCTATTCTCTTTTAAAGATGTTACTAACGGTCATACCGATCTGAACGTTGATGATATTTTATATTTCGAAATCACGGAAAGCCACCGGGTCAATGTAGTCACGGCAAACAATATATATACCTTTTACGGCAGCATATCATTAACAGAATCTCAGTTATCTGTTTTTAACTTTTTAAAAATTCATCGTTCGTTTCTGATAAATTTCGATCATATTAAAAAGATGACTTACAATGAAGTCACAATGGAAAACAACATTTCTCTGCCCATTGCTCCATTAAAAAGAAAACAAATCCGCCAACAATACTGGGCATTGAGAGAACGGAGGGAATCTGATTGGCTGTAGCAATTACATATTTATTCATGAATATCATTCGGACTTTTGCTATCTATATCTTTATTGATGATTTCCTGCAAAAAAGACGGGTATCTGATAACAAATTCATTATTGCATATGTGATCTACTATATTACTGCCGCAATTTTTTACTTACACAAAGGGATATGCATCTTCTCAAATAACCTGCTGATGAATCTGTTTTTTGCTTTTACCATTGGATTGTTATATCGGGTCTCCTTTCAAAAGCGGTTAATCTGCACAGTATTTATTTATATTCTTTCGATCGCCAGTGATGATTGTGCCGTTGTACTGCTCACGCTCTTATTCAGGACATCCTTTCACCTGTTACTTAATGATTCCCTTTTTGTGATACTGGGAATCATCATATCGATGTCATTACTGCTTGGTCTCGTCAAACTGATAAAACTTCTTTTTCGATTTCGGGGCACCAGTTTAAACCAGCTATACTGGTATTCCGTATTCCTCATCCCTGCCGGGTGCATCTATATTCTGCATTCCCTGGTATGCAAACTCGAAAAAGGCAGTATTGATACCGTATTTGTACTGAGTGTAGTTTTAATTCTGTTTTTAATCAATCTCCTGATGTTCTACCTCTATGACAAACTGCTTAAAGAGGAGAGTATCAAATACGAAAACCTGATGTTGATTCAGCAAAATGATGCATATGAAAAACAGGCCCTCATGGTAAAGGATTTTCAAAATAATCTGAACGGGCAGTATCATGATCTGCTCAATCACCTTACAGCTATCAAAGAGTTGGCAGATATCCATCATCTGGATGACCTGAAGAGTTACATCGGCAACTGGGTATCCGACACGAAATCAGTCCGTTCAGGGCTTAACTCTAACAATACGATTGTCAATGCCATGATTAACAGCAAGTTGTATATAGCCGGCCAACAGAATACGGTTCTGCTGGCAAATGTCAATATCCCGCCGGATATACAGGTCTCACGGACGGATCTGACCATTATCCTCGGAAACCTGCTGGACAATGCCCTGGAAGCCTGCGCCAGCCTGCCGGAGGAAGACCGTTTGATACGATGCGATATCAACTTCCAACACAGTATACTTACCATTACCGTCATCAATACCTATGACAAATCCGCACTGGATATCAGGAACGGTCAGGTCTTTACAACGAAAAAGGATAAGTCATTACACGGGATCGGACTTGGACGCATCCACAAAACTGCCGAAAAATATCAGGGTATGTTTGATTACAAAATTTCTGAAATCAAAGGAGCCGAGGTCTTCATTTCACGGGTGCTGCTTTATGTATAACAGTCATTCCACGGAAAATTATATCACAGAACATTCCCATGATCCTGCACTTGTAAGAACGAACCGTTTCAGCGTAATAATTAACCGGCCCGAAAGCACCAGGCATCACCCATACATTAATATATCCAGGCAAAATTCATGATCCATGACATCAATACTTAATGTACCATGGTATCTGGATACAATTTTACTGACAGATTGCAGTCCGTACCCATGAACACTTTCCGGCTTCTTACTTTTAATTCGTTTTCCGGTCTCCAGCCATTCAATTGAGCCTTCATATTGATTTCTGGTTTTAATAAACAATATACCTTTTTTATATATTAACTCAATAAAGATAATTTTCTCATTACAGTTCAGTTTATCCACAGCTTCTATCGCATTATCAAGCACATTCCCCAATAATACACACAAATCGATATCGGAGATCTGCATTTCCGATGAAATTTCCAGCCTTAAATTAAAGCAAATTCCTTTCGCTTCGGCTTCTCTCTTTTTGCTGTTAATGATTGAATCTACAGACAGGATACCGGTTTGTACCGTGCGGTCAGCTATCGTCAGTGTTTCATTTGTGATCTTTTCGATGGCCTGTTCTATTCTCTTATTGCCTTCCTGAACCGCAATCTCCTGCAGATAGATAAACTTATGTTTAATATTATGCCGCTCTTGCCTTACTTCCCTGATAATCATCTCATCATCTTCCCGCTGCTGTCTGTATAACTCCATTTGCTCCATATATACCTGACTGTTTGCTTTCATTTGTTTTATTTCAGCCAACTTTATAAAAAGTGAATAAAGTGACAGGTTCACCAGAGTCAGAACCACAGTCCCGGTAATCACCATAATCTGTACCTTATTCTTTTGAGGATCTGCCTCCTGCCCCATCTCGTAGAGCGTGTAACATAAAATGATACTGAATATCGGGACGCCCAGGAGACCTTTTTCAATATGTATATTTTCTTTATCATTATCAAACCGTTTAAAGCAATAACTAATCACCATAATAATAATCAGAAATATTGTTTTCGATAATAAAGAAACCGCAGTCATAGACGGTTCTGTCTGATAAACGCTCAGCAAAAGACTCCAGCCCAGAGATTCAAGCACCATCCAGACAGCAAGATAAGCAACAGAAAAAATGGTCTTCTTCCCGACATCTCCCTGATAAGCCAAAATGCATGTAGTTAAGGTCACAATAAAGGTTATGATTAAATTAATGCCACCTGGTATTGGATATCGATCTGAATTTATAAGAAATTGCCATATAATAAAACCAAACCATGCCGATAAAAATTTCTTTTTATCACAGATTTCTTCGAAAAAAATATTCAGGTACAGTTTTAATAATACAACCGAGTACACAGACATACATAAGACCATATGCTTATCCCCCTTATAATTTATTCAAAAAATCTTCGATACCGGCTCTGTATGTTCTGCTCACCGGCAAGATATCACCATTTGTCAAGCAGACATTATCGTAAGAGAACCTTGTAATATGTAGTGCATTCACCAGATAAGATTTATGTATTCTTAAAAATGTCACTTGATATTGCTTCAACTCCTCTTCAATGGCAACAAGTTTGCAATATCGCTCAAACCGCCTGCCATTACAGACAATGTTTACCTGTCTCAGGTTGCTCTGAATGTAGAGTATCTCCCTGATTTCGATTTTATAGTTTGATTTCTTATATAAGAAACGTAAGTATTCATCCTGATGTCCAACAAATTTTAATGCCTGAAAAAGGGTTTCTTCAAAGAGTTCCTCTGATATCGGTTTAGAGATAAATCCTACCGGGATCGTCTTAAATGATTCGCGCATATAGCTGTCATATGAAGTAACATAAATAAGCTGCACTGTCTTATCAAATTCACGTATCTTAGCTGCTGCTTCAATACCATTCATGTGCTCCATCTCAATATCCATAAATATAATATCGTATCGTTTGCCTGCTTTAACGCTGTCAAGAATCTCACCGCCATCTCCAAACATCTCTAATGACACTTTGTATGGGATTTTATTCTCAAGACCGGCAATAAGTGTTTCTATTTTCTCCAGCATCAGATCTTCATCATCACAAATTGCTATTGTAAGCATTCATCATACCCCTTCTAATTTCTCCAGATTATATATTGACATAAATATATCTTATCATATCTTTCCAAAGACAGTAGCGCTCCCGAAAACAATATGCTAAAATAATTTGCAGAAAATACCAAAACGGACGAAAGAGGTACCACCGTGAAAAACAAATATCATTCTGCAATGTCACTGAAACATCCCAGCATCCGCCTTGTTATATTAGGAACAGGGGCCGGCCTGTGTTCCGGGGCAGTCACACTGCTCTACCGTCTGGCACTCGGGATGGCGGAATCACTTAGCTTCCAAATCTATGCATTCCTCCGCAGCCATCTGATCTTTGTTCCGATATGGCTGCTCATTCTGATCCTGCTGGCTCTGTTTGTCAGCTGGTGTTCAGGGAAACTTCCGATGATCGGCGGCAGCGGCATCCCTCAGGTAAAAGGGCTTCTCGACGGACACCTTCAGGACCATCCGGTCAGAACATTAACAGCAAAATTTTTTATTGGTGTTATATCCATCATCGCCGGCCTCTCACTGGGCAGAGAAGGCCCTTCCATACAGCTTGGAGCCTGTGCCGCTGATGCGCTGGCTGATAAAACTGCAAAATCTGACATGGAACGAAAACTCATTATGGCAAGCGGTGCCGGTGCCGGTCTGTCTGCAGCGTTTGGAGCCCCGCTTTCAGCAGTTGTCTTTACTGTCGAAGAACTATACGGCCACATCACTCCGGTCATTCTGCTCACTACTATGACGGCTTCTGTATCAGCACAGTGTCTGGGTGCTTTCTTCTTTGGACTGGAACCGATCTTTGATTTTCACCTTGCCGGGGTTGCTTCATTTTCGGATTATTACATATTGATATTCTTAGGTGTATTTACCGGTTTCTGCGGAGCATTTTACAACCATTTCCTTGTCAGAACCCAGCAGCTTTACAACAAACTGCCTTTTGCAAAAGGACTGACGAGATGTCTGCCGGCATTCATCACCGCCGGTATTCTGGGGCTGGTATTCCCCTATGTCTTGTGCGGCGGGCATGAAATCCTGCATTTTATCACTCCCGAAACATCGATCCGCTTTTTACTGCTGCTGCTTTTGGTCAAATTCTTATTTTCAATGCTCAGTTTTGAGTCCGGTGCCCCGGGCGGAATCTTTTTCCCGCTCCTGATCATGGGCAGCCTGATCGGAGCGATATTCGGCAAAATAGCCATGAGTATGTTCGGGCTGCCGGAGTCTTACTTTTATGGTATTATTGTACTTTCTATGGCAGGTTTCTTCACTGCCATTGTCCGGGCACCGTTGACCGGTATCGTCCTGCTGCTGGAAATGACCGGTTCCTTTACCCAGCTGCTGCCGTTTTCAATTGTCTGTATTCTGGCCTATATCACCGCCTATATACTGCGCAGCGAACCAATCTATGAATCATTGCTCCAGAACCTGCTGCAGAAGTTCAAAAATCAGACTGCGGGCAGCGACAATCTGAACAGCAAAAAAACCTTATTTGAAGTTATTACAAAACAAAACTCAGCTGTAATCGGCAAAACAATAAAAGAACTCAGCCTTCCGCCTGATAACCTGATTATATCAATCAGGCGTCATGATACAGATATCATTCCGCGAGGCGACACTGTAATCCAGACAATGGATACACTTCTTATTATAAGTGACACCGCTCAGGAAGGAATCATCCGACAGTATCTCGACTAAGACTGATCATTTACTACGATCTGACAAGCCGCATCAAATGCCGCTTGTCAGATACGTCATCCGGATGACCCGGTGCTGCGAATCGTTCTATCTTCCGGTAAATATCCCATCCTGCTAAACTAAGTTTCCAAATTACATTCCCGGCTGCATCGTTGCTGCCAGGATAAACACGCCATCCTTAACCGTTGTCTCCAAATATCCATTCTGCCGCTTACAGGCCGCCTCTATATTGTCAAGTCCGAGCCCGTGATCCGGCCCCTTCCCTGATATATACCGCCGCCCGGACTTCTCCGGCATAATACCAATCGCATTCTCAACGCTGATCAGCAGCCACCCTTCACACCGGAACCGGACATATACCATCCGTTGGTCTGCCGGCAATGCCGCCACTGCTTCGGCTGCATTCTCCATCGCATTAGACAATACCACACAGATATCAGCCCCATTGTAATCCAGCGTTTCCGGCAGGCATCCCTCCACCGACAGCTTCACTCCAAGCTGCTCATACAAAGCCTGCTTGGAATAGATGATGGCATCCACGATCTCATTCCCGGTGAAGATCAGGGATTTACCGCTTCGCTGCATGGCATGGCTGCAGATATTAAGTGCCTCACCGTACTGTCTGGTGCGGATGAAGGCAGTAACCGCATCCAGGTAATGATGCATATCATGCCTGGTGCTGCGTACGGATGCATAACTTTTCAAAAGCGCGGCACAGTACTTCTCCTGGCCGGTCCGCAGTTCTTCTTCCATCTTCAGGCGTTCCTGCAGAATCTCCTCATTCTTCGCCAGCTTCGTATACACAAACAGTAATATCAGCACCGTAATGAAGGCTGCAATAATGGTCAGATTCAGGTTGCGGTTTGCCGTCACCTCCGCCGCTTCATATCCACAGTATGCCGTCAGCAGTGTCACGGTAATCAGTACCGGCAGCGGCGCAACAAACGCACACAACGTTCCGGCCGTATCCCCCAGATCGCCGATCCTGCTCACCAGGATAACCAGCACCGCAAGCAGCAGTCTGGAAATGACCATGCAAACAGCCTGATACTGCATCGCATTTAGTGAAACCGATGCCGGCGGAACCGCAAAAATCAGCAGCAGATCGATTGTTATCATCAGCGCATAATAAAAGCAGATGATGAACAGCCGCCGATACCACTGCCGCGGCCACAGAATCCCGAACAGAATATAATCTGCCAATCCCGAAAACACCGCGGTCAGTACCATCGATCCATGAAATATCACAGTAACCGTCTTGTGGCTGACCAAAAGCAATACTATATAAAGAAGCACCCGCCAGCCGCCGTTTCTGCGTTCATTGAAAAAATGCTGCGCCAGGTAAACCATCAGCGCCGTCTCAAATACAAATACCATCTTACCAAACAGTGACCACATCATAATCTTCCCCTCCGGCACAAAAGCACCGATGACTTCAGTTCTTTTACCCGCCTGGTCTTTCCGACCGGTATCTCCACGCCGCTCTCAAGTGTAACCGTCTTCTTATGAACGATCCGGACACAGTTCAGATTGATCAGGTAACTCGTGTGTGGCCGGTAAAATTCATTGTCCAGCTGGTTCGATAATTCCCTCAGTGTCATCCGGATATCATAAGAGCCATCATATGTATGGACCCGTATCTTATTCCGCAGGGTCTCGGCATAGACAATCTTCCGTGTCTCCACATAAACGGTATCGTAATCAATCGTAAACTCAAGACATTTGCCGCCCGCCATCTGACTGTCACGGGCCCGGCTGTACACATCCAGAACCCGGTCCCGTTCGATCGGTTTATTAAGGTAGGAAAAGGCTCTGACATCATAGGATTCAGCTGCAAATTCCCGATAACAGGTCACAAATATGATGTGGGTAAACTGGCTGCTGCGCCGCACTTCTCTGGCCACATCAATGCCGTTTAGCTGCGGCATGCCGATATCCAGAAACAAAATGTCAAACGGTTTCCTCTCGTGTGACTCCAACAGCTCTGTCCCGTAAGAATAACACTCCAGAGTATCATAGTCACAAAGCGCCGGGCGCAGGACAGCTTTCAGCAAATCCCGGTCCCGCAGTACATCATCACAAATTCCAATCTTCATAGGTATCCTCCATTTATCACAACATTTGAGCCATTTACAGCAGATCCCCCTGTTCCTGATAAATCTGCTGTAATATAGGGCCAAGGAGGGATACACCATATGATAGAACGATTCGCAGCATATCTTGGCAATGTACTGATTGAGATGGGAACAACCCGTGAGGAGGAACGTCCATTCTTAGTCTACGGGCTGTTTATTATTATGTCGGATACTATTCAGATTGGTCTGTTGCTGATCATTGCCCTCCTATTAAATACCGTGGTGGAGATGGTCTTGTTTTCATTTTGCTTCGGCCTTTTGAAACGGACGATCGGCGGTTGGCATGCCGGCAGGCATATCACCTGTGTGGTACTGTTTACCACGCTGGCTGCGTGCTGCGTGTACACCGGCACACATGTGAGTATGCCTCTGGTCATGCCTCTGACTCTCGTCTGCTCCGGCATCATGTGGGTAATCATCTGGCTCAAAGCACCGGTAGAACATCCCAACAATCCCCAGACCAAAGAACGTCTGGCAGAACTGAAGCAGATCAGCCGGTGGCTGGCCTGTGTCGAATTCACCGCCATCGTCATACCGGCAGTTCTGCTTCACGGGACCAGCTTCAGCCGCTGCCTGCTCACAGGTGCCATGGGGGCCGTCAGTGCATCACTCGCCCTGATCCCAAGACTGTCTCCGGCCCATGAGAAAGGAGGGGATGGGCTTGAATAAAATCAAATGTTTTCTATATCGTAACGCGTCCATGCTGACTACACTGGCATTGGCACTGACTGTGACAGCCAGCTTCGGCGAGCATTGCCGCACCTGGTTCTACCAGCCAAAAGTACCGCAGAGATAACACACTCGGGCAGTTCCCAGGAACTGCCCGTTTTCCAGTAGTATGATTATACTATTTATAGCAGAAAATGTCCAGATTATATATTTTATTCTTTATACATCGCCAGGAAAGGTGGTGTTTAAATGACATTTGGAAATAATCTGAAAAGGGCCATAAAAGAACGTGGTCACGACATTGATGAAGTAGCCATCCAGATCGATGTAGTTGCATCTACTCTGTATGGTTATGCGGAAAATTTATATTTTCCGAAATTTGATAATCTCTGCGACATCTGTAACGAATACGCGATTCCGCCAAACGAATTATTTGAAGGTTTGTATGATTCTAAAAAGACGGAAAGTCCCTACACGTTTAAAATCACAAATATGCTGAAACGTATGCCGAAGGAAGACAAGGTTGTCGCCAACAAAACAATTGATACTTTTATTGAACATCTTGGCCATAAAGAATTGCAGAATCTGGGAACCAGGATCCGGCGGTTACGCCAATACAAAAAACTGACAGCCGGAAAACTTGCCGAGAAGACCCATCTGGCCACTTCAACAATCAGAAATATTGAAGCCAATACGGCCCAGCCCAGCGTCTCATCGATGCTGTCCCTGGCCAAGGCCTTCCAGGTATCACCTGATTATTTGCTGTGTGAACTGATCACAGTTCCGGAAACCGAACGTTTTTCCCTGCTGCTGCCAAATGAAATAGCCCTGCTGTATGAAACACTGAATATTTATTTCCCTTAGCGTACAAACCAGTATTTGTATTTTTTGTCGATTTCTGTTATAGTGGATCCATATAAACCTATGGAAGTGAAAGAATGAAAATAACGATGGACTATTCCAAGATTGATCAGAAAACATTTGTCGAGATATTCGAATATACCAACTCCGGCATTGCTCTGGTAAAGTATTTACCTGAACAGGACAACTTCTCTTTTCTGCTGGCAAATCATGCGTTCTATGACAATAATGTATTTGTTACTGAGGACGTGGCCGGAAAGCTGCTTACTGAGGTATTTGTCAAAGCCAGGAGCCTCGGGATGCATGCATCACTAAAGGAAGTGGCACTCACCGGCAAGACCCAGAGCCATACCCTTTCCTATGTAAATCCGGTCCGCGGGAATGTATACCAGCAGTTCCACATTTTCCGGATGGAAGACGGCACGGTTGTCTGTGTATTTAATGATTATACCGATGTGAAGAACTCCGAAGCCGCCATTGATGCCGAACGTAATCAGTACCTGACTACGATCCAGAATATTTACGATGCGATTATATCGACGGATTCTGAAGGTCGTATTCAGATCTTAAATAATGCCGCCTGTGAGCTGTCCGGCTGGAGTATTCCCGCCTGCAAGGACAAACCGTTTAACGAAGTATTTGCCCTGCGCCCGGTAGACCATACCTTTGCCTACCCGCTCACACCAAACCAGAACGCCATGATGCTGTACCGCAACGACGGTACTGTCCGTTTTGTCCTCAAAAAGGAAAGCATCATTGAACATAATTCTATATTAACCGGAAAAGTCATTATCCTTCAGGATATCACCGCTGATGTGGAGCACCAAAAGAAGGAGTTTTATCTGCTTTATCATGATCCGCTGACCGGCCTGTTCAACCGTTCTTATATGGATTACCTGGGTATGAGAAATGCCATTCCTTCTCCGGCGCTGATCATGAACACTGACGTTAACGGCCTTCGTAATATTAATAATACCTTTGGTTTTCAGCACGGTGACAAATTACTGAAGAAGATTGCGGAAGTCATGCTGGCACAGTTCCCGGATGATGCTATTTTTGCCCGCACCGGCGAGGATGACTTTACTGCTGTTATTCCCGGCAAAGACAATCTGTATGCCAGCGAGCTTTCAGAGCAGATCCGCCTGGCCCTGGCTAAACATGATGTCAGCATTTCCATTGGTTACTGTATCCTGGGACAGGAAGCCGACACCTATATCGAAGCCGTCAAACAGGCGCAGGAATTCTTGAACTGTATGAAAGTACTCGATACTTCAAGTCTGCGAAACTCAGCGATCGGAACCCTGGTCACCACGCTGCAGGTTAAGAGTCATGAAACCGAAGAACATTGCCAGCGGCTTCGTGATCTGTCCATCCGGATCGGCCGTATGATCGGGCTGACAGAACGCGATATCAGTCTGCTGGAGATTTTTTCTATCCTCCATGATGTCGGCAAGATTACCGTACCGGCACATATACTTGATAAACCGGGAAAACTTACTGACGAAGAATGGGTTATCATGAAGCAGCATCCGTCCCACGGATACGAGATTTGCCGTTCAACCCAGGAGCTGGCCGGTATTGCCAAACTGGTACTTTCCCATCATGAACGTTTTGATGGAAAGGGATATCCAAATGGTCTGGCCGGTGATGATATTCCATTATTGTCACGGATCATCGCTCTGGCTGATTCTTATGATGCCATGACGAACGACCGTGTCTATCGCAAAGCGTTAACCCAGGAAGAAGCCATGGAAGAGCTGCGCAGGAACCGCGGAACTCAGTTTGACCCATATCTTTGCGATATCTTTTTACAGATATTGAGTGAAAATAACAACTTATAAAATAAGGGACAATCGTGTACTTTTCATCGTACATCGATTGTCCCTCTGTTTATAGAAGCATCTATTGATTCATTTCCGCCTTCAGCCGTCCGAGTGCCCAGCAAAAGCTGACAGCCGACATTCCGATCAGCAGGATTACTGCCGCACCAATTTGTTTATAATCAATAGCATTCTGCAATATCAGTGTTCTCAAGGCATTAATCACATGGGTAAACGGATTCAGACAGACCGCAATTCTCAACCCTCCCGATAACAGGTCCATAGGAAAAAGAGCTGTACTTAAGAAAAATACCGGCAGCACAATCGCATTCATCGCCGTCTCATAAACCACCGTATTCGGCAGAATCAGGCTGACTGCACAGGCCAGGCCAGCCATAAAAAAAGCCTGCAGAAATATAATAATCACGATCAGTACAATACCCATGATCCCGGAAGCAATTCTCACCGAAAATAAAAGGCTGATCAAAAACATAATTCCCACCTCAAGAAACGAACATAATACCGCTTCCAGGATCTGTCCCAGTACAATCGACTGCCTCTGTACCGGAGCAATCAGCACCCGGTAAAAACTGCCGTCTGCCTTCATCAGATAATTCATGATACCACCGCTGCTGCAGGAACTGAAACTGACCAGTACTACCAGACCAGGAAAGATAAATGCAGTATAATTTTCTATCCCGACACCCTGCATGGACTGTTTTGCTACTGCACTATACAAAACCAGCCACAGGATCGGCTGCAGTATCGTAATAACAATTGTAAAAGCATTATGAAACCGCCATTTAATATTCCGTCTCAGAATTGGTAAAACACTCATAACCCGCCCTCCTTTTTATCCGTCCCTGTCAAACGAAGGAAAACATCGTCCAGTGTCTGTTCGATCATCGCTATTCCTGTAAAGATGACATCCTGGTCCAGCAGAAAACGGTTGATCCGGTTCAGCTCTGCGAGGCCATGATCCGTACTGACTGCAATGTGGTTATCCCGAATCACGGCATTTTTAAGATTTAATTCTGAGCACAGAATCCCAAACGAAGCCAACGCCTGTTCTTTTGAAGGAAAACTGATTTGCAGCATATCCTGACGAAGAACTCCGCGTAAAGATGACGGGGTTCCCTGGATAATATCCCGGCCGTTTTTCATGATACAGATATTATCACTCAGTTGATCCGCTTCTTCCAGATAATGTGTGGTCAGAAATATCGTCGTACCAAAATCCATCCGGATTTTATTCATCATATCCCACATTGCCTTACGTGATCCAATATCCATGCCAACGGTGGGTTCGTCCATAAACAGTATCTTTGGATTTGACATCATGTTCAGCGCTATATCAAGCCGTCTTTTTATCCCGCCGGAATAAGAGGAAACCGGATATTCTGCATATTCCGCCAGACCAAACGCATCGATCAGTCTGTTCATCCGTTCTGCTGCTTCTGCTTTGGGAATTTTATATAACCAGCTTTGAAACATCATATTTTCCGTCAGCGATAAATGTGTGTCGATTGATATGTGCTGTGCAACACAAGCGATTCTGGTCCGGATTGACCCGGCATTCTCATACAGGTCTTCACCAAACACAAACACCGTGCCGCCTGACGGCTGTAAATAGGTGGTGAGAATATTTATCAGGGTCGACTTGCCGGCCCCGTTCTCTCCCAGAAGGGCAAAGATTTCTCCGCTCTGCACCGTCAGCGAAATTCCGCTTAAGGCTTCCACCCCATTTTTATATCGTTTTTGCAGTTTCTTAACATCAATTACCGTCACTTCACACCTCCGGTTCTTTTTTTATCGCAATCCACACCTCGGCCTGTCCGGATCCTGATTTACCTTTTTCATGTAAATACACCTCAATATCCGGTAATTCCGCATAGGAATACCCGGAAAACGGCAGCCATTCGGTCAGAAAGCGCCTGAATATACTTTGCACACTTTCTTTAAACCTGCCTTCACATTCAAATATTACCCACGTCGATGCCGGTACCGTATACTCATACATCCCTTCTGGAACCGGTTTATCCGTCTCTGCCGCAATATAGTAGTGGATCTGATTATCACCCTGGCAGGCAGTGATGCCAAGCACCTGGCCGGGTGAATCATCCGAAAGGGAACAGATCCGGTCGAACAGGCTGGCATCCTTTAATACATCACTCCAAAATGCCGGAGCAATCTGCTGATTTGTATCCATATCCTCTGTTAACGGTACCCTTACCCCGACAATCCTCATTGCCGCCTTTTCTTCAATACGATATAACATAGGCTGACCTCCTGTAACCTGTATGGAAAATTTGACTGCCGGATAAGCATTCAGCCGCGCCCCCGGCTGTCTTGCTGCGGTGGGGGAGATTCCGTGAACATTTTGAAACGCCCGGTTAAATGCTGTCGGCGATGTATAGCCATACTTTATGGCGATATCAATGATTCTTGTGCTGCCATGCTGCAGTTCAAATGCTGCCTGTGTCATACGGCGCCGGCGAATGTACTCCGACAGCGAAATTCCAACCACATAAGTAAACATCCGCCGGAAATAAAATGTTGAACAGCATGCTATTTGGGCCGCTTCTTCAAGAGATATTTCCTGGCTTAAGTTGTTTTCTACATAGGCAACTGCCTTTTCAAATTGCATTAACCACTTCATTTTCTCACCTCTGAATTGATTGTAGCACAATAAAAATTTGATAACCTCTCTTTTTGTGTCCTGTTTTGTGAAGGAAAAAAGAATTTGAATATCAAAAAATCCCCGCATATATCATGCGGGGAAAATCTTTTTAGCTGGGGTCGAATAAAATCTTAATCAGCTCATCATCTGTTACATTTGGCTCATTCTTAATCTTTTGGCATATTTCTTTTACAAGGGCTCGGTCCAGTTTAAGGAATGATGCAATTTCATCAGGTGTGATGTTTTGACCAAAATTCTCGCGAATCAAGTAAATCATCGTTTCCTGCATTCCTTTTTGAAGCCCTTTTTGAAGTCCCACCTGAACCCCTTCTTCAATATTCTCCCTCTTAAAATTTTCCAATGCCGTGCACATATTAATGTACCCTCCTTTGTTCTGCTGTGCGTATTCAACCAGCTCACCTGATCCGGTTGCCGCACCAATTGCCGCCATGGTTTCCCAGTAAACTTCTTTTTCCGAAAATCGATCATTAAATACATCTATATCCAGCTTACCATTATTATCATAAAAAGCTTTCATAAGTACAAAAAAATCACGATTATCTTCATTTTTAAAATTCAATGTACCTGTTTGGGATACTTCCAGCAGATTTATCTTCTGATTATTAAAATATGGTTCAAAACATGACGGAACCTCCATCATATCACGTAAAGAATATGGCCCATCCCAGACTTTCTCACCGTAATAAACTACCAAGCTGATAACCGGTTGAATCCGGTCTGTTTTCGCCATTCCGGATAAAAATTCATCTGATTCTCCAATCCGATCAGAACAAGGCGGGCCCCCTGCACATGCTGCTTAATCACATCCCGGGATTTTAATATCGCATCCAGTTGTTCCTTTTCCCAAAATACTGTTGATTCCTCTGTATCCTGTTCTGCTAAATGTTCAGGATCTATAATCTCTTGGCCCTGAAACAGAACCTGGTTGAATAAGTCGGCAAACCGGTGATTATCACTCCAGAAATCTTTCAATACAGGATCGGGTTTTAGGGGTTTTGTTTTTATTTTACTCAATCTGTTACCTCCATTATAAAAAAATTCTCCCTTGTTACAAGTAAAAACTTCGGACTTATCACCTGCTCTCTGTATTGAATTGAATGTTTGTGGAATATCTGCCGATCTGGCATGTTTGATCCATATGGATCTGAGAAATGTAATGTGAAATAAAAGCCCCGGCACAATCAAATCATTTTTCGAATGTGCCAGGAAACAACTTTTTTATCTGGATTCAAATAAAAGCCCAATCAAATCTTCATCCGTTACTTTTGGCTCAGTCTGAATCTTTTCGCAAACTCTTTTTACAAGGATTCGGTCCAGCTTAAGAAATGATGCAATCTCATCAGGTGCGATATTCTCGCTGAAATTCTCACGAATCAAATAAACCATATTTTTTTGCATCCCTTCCTGAAGTCCTTTTTGAAGTCCTTTTTCAAGTCCTTTTTCAAGTCCTTCCTGAATGTTCTCTTTCTTAAAATTCTCTAACGCCGTACACATATTAATATACCCTCCTTTGTTTTGCTGTGCATATTCAATCAGTTCACCTGATCCTGTTGCAGCACCAATTGCCGCCATAGTTTCCCAGTAAACCTCTTTTTCTGAAAATTGATCGTTGAAGATATCTAAATCCAACTTCCCCTTATTATCGTAGAAAGCTTTCATAAGTACAAAAAAATCCTGATTATCTTCATGTCTAAACTTCAATGTACCCGCCTGAGATACTTCCAGCAGATTAATCCTCTGATTATTAATATAAGGTTCAAAATCTGACGGAACATCCATCATATCACGCAATGAATATGGCCCGTCCCAGGCTTTCTCCCCGTAATAAACGATCAGACTGATTACCGGTTGAATCCGATCTGTTTTCGCCATTCCAGACAAAAATTCATCCGGATCTTTCAAATCTTTCTCACGGCGATGAAACTGCTCCAGAGTCTTACATTGTCTGGTATATCTTAGTGAATCGTAAAGCATGTTCCGAACCGGCATCGCATAGTGAATTCTCATCTGATTCTCCAGTCCGATCAGAACAAGACGGGTACCATTCACATGCTGTTTAATCACATCCCGGGATTTTAATATCGCATCCAGATGTTCTTTCTCCCAAAATGCAGTTGACTCCTCCGTATCCTGTTCTGCTAATTGCTCTGGATCTATAACCGCCTCCCCTTGAAACAGCACCTGATTGAATAAATCCGCAAACCGGTGGTTATCACTCCAAAAACCATTCAAAACAGGATCAGGTTTTAGTGGCTTTGTTTTTTGTTTTCTCAATCTGTTACCTCCATTATAGAAAAATTCCTCCCTCGTTACAAGTAAAACTTTGAGCTAAAAGAACAAATCAGGGGTCAGCAAATTAACGGAAATAATATTCCGCCCCCCTGGTAACATATCACCTGCTTTCTGTTTGGATTGAAATGTTTGTGGAATGTCTGCCGATCTGGCATATTTGATCCAAATGGATCTGAGAAATGAAATTCGTGCTGTCATTATGCCATGGAGCAGCATAGAATGTCAAGCAATAATGAAGATTGAAGATATAAAAATCACCCATGAGCCGACAGTGTAGGAAAAATCACTGTCGGTTTCACAAGTATGCATTTTATATAAACAGGAATGTTATACCACTCTTCGCTGAAGCAGTTCCGTCATGATTTCCCGGTGCGAAGTCGTACTGATCGGATAAGACAGATAGAGCAGCCCGTTAATCAGGCTGAGCCCCGCCGGAATCACCGTAATAAAACAATTGATTGCCGTCAGAACATCCTGTGGCTGCTGCGCACCTGCAGCATAATTCAGCGATGATAACACTGCGGCTGCGATCGCAGGCATTGCCGACTCATCAGCTGCAAAATAGCGTATTAACGGTACCGCAATAATAACCGTCACCATGGAACTGACATTGGCAAATGTCATACTGAGACCCGAAACCTTCGCCCGGTCACCGGAATCGGGGGTGATGCAGCCATTCAGTGCTCCGTATGGCATATTACTGCAGGTGGAAGCAATTGTAAGAAGCAGATAGATTCCCCACATCCAAAGCATCCGGGCATTTAATGACCAGTCCGGACTTGCTGCAAATATCAATACGATACAGATTGCCTTAGCAATTGAACCCAGTAAAAACCACGGTCAGTACCTTCCCCATCGACTCCTGGTCCGGTCTGCCAATGATCCGATAATCGGATCATTCACCGCATCAAATATTCTCACTGCCAGCATCATAACCGATACAGCCGCTACTGATATTCCGATTGTATCTGTATAATAAATCATCAGATAGGAGCTCAGCCAGTAATACATAAAATTGTAACCAAAATCCCCCAATGCATATGCAAATCTTTGCTTAGATGTCAAACGGTATGTAGTGAGATCGATACCTTCTTTGTTTACGCCTGTCCTTTTTCCCATAATTCCCCTCTCTAATTTTTCACAATCAGATCGATCGCTTCTTTCCAGTTATACCGTTTACGTTCACGTATATCCGATGTCATATCCGGACGGTAGTAAATCAACTCCTGATGAGCAAACAGCCTTTCTTTCCTATATATCCCCTGACCGATGCCTGCCATATACGCTGCACCGATAGCTGACAGTTCTTCCTGCCCCGGGACCCCCACACGGATATTTGATATATCGCTTTGAAACTGCATCAGGTATACATTTTTCGTCGGTCCGCCATCGACTCTCAATTCTTCCAGTTTAGTTCCGCTGTCAACTTCCATGGCCGCAAGAACATCCTGGATCTGATAGGCGATGCTGTCCATGGCTGCCTTCAGTACTTCATGCTTTCCTGTCGTCCTGCTCATTCCATAGATCATCGCCCTGGCATTGTTCTGCCAATGCGGTGCACCCAGGCCGGAAAAGGCCGGAATCATCACCGTGGTATTCTCGGGGTTTGCCTTTGTTGCAGCTGTCTCCAGCTCATCCGGTGTCTCCATCAGCTGCAGATCATTGTGCAGCCAGGCGATCACCGCCCCGGTGTAGTTGATATTTCCTTCCAGTACATAAGATACGTTCCCGTTCTCTGACCAGGCCAGCGAAGTCGCCAGCCCGTTCTTACTCGCCTTAAATTCAGAACCGATATTCATCATGATAGAAGAACCGGTACCATAAGTAGTTTTGATCATTCCCTTTTCATGACACCCCTGCCCGAATAGAGCTGCATGGGAATCGCCTAATACTCCATGTATTGTTATCGGATTATTCAGGTATCCCTCAAAATCCGTATATCCATACACCGCATTACTGTCAGTGACTTCTGCCAGGCAGGAGATCGGAATACCTGTTTTTTCAAGAACAATATCACTATAATCACGGTATTGATTACATATTTCCCCGGCCCTGGAACATTGCCATACAATTGCCTTGTCAACCGGTGTTCCGTCTTTCCTCCAGGCGGCTGTCGTTTCTCTCTGGTTACTGATGCCAACCGTCCTGATATCATCTTTGGAAATGCCGGAAACTTCGACCACCTTCCTTACCGCCCGGATAACATTCTGATATATTTCTACAATATCATGCGATACCCAGCCGGATTCATTGATCCACTGTTTATGTTTAATATCAACCCGCTTAACGATTCCCCCATGTTCATCAAACAGCACAGCTTTAGTTCCCTGGGTGCTCTGATCAATTCCTAATACATAAACCATCGCCTAATCCTCCGCCAGTGTACGTTTCACTTGATCAGCTATACCTTGCGCATCCATCTTATATATTCCATATGTTGCCATCGATAATGACTTTACTCATCTGAACATCAATACTGCATCAATCAACAATCAGATGGGAACTTATCAGGCGGTTGAATATCTCTGTCAGATGGGCCATAGCAAAATCGGATATCTGCAGAGCAGCACAACGATCCAGAGTTTTGCTGAACGGGAAAGCGGATACCGGACCGCCCTGAACCTGCCGGGACTGGAACTGGACCCTAAGTATATTTATCAGCTTCCCTACACGGAAGAAGGCAGTTATCAGGAATTTCGTTTACTGCTGGGTAAAAAGATCGAACTGCCGACAGCATTGGTCACTGATGATGATACGATTGCCTCCGGGATAATGAAAGCTCTGTCTGATAAAGGATACAAAATCCCTGAGGATATAACGATCGTAGGATTTAATGACCGTCCCAGCTGTGAAATCTCAACACCAAAGCTGACTTCGATTCATTTTTCCAGATATAGTTTTGGTTTGGAATCCGTTGATTTTCTGATTAAAATAATCAATAAATGAGAACAGTCAAAACCTGAGGCGCAATGTATTAAGATACGGATTGGCACTCAGCTGGCTGCAAGAGAATCGGTTAAACGAATGTGACCGTGACCTGTTCAAAAAGAAATAGTTGAATAATATTGATCTGACAACAAAAACATGGCTATCAGGAAATATCCATCTTTAGCCCCGCCCCCTTATACAATAAACACCACAGTATAAATCGAACGTTGTAAACGTTAAACAATTCATACAGTGGTGTTTTTAAGGTTTTATTCTGTTGCAAATCCATTAACGTATATACCCTATTAATCGTTCATAATCCGCTATGTAATAGGCGTTCGCCCGCTCATAATCATTCAGCATCGACTCTTTGAAATTCCCGGCCGCAATAGTGCCTCTATACCACGGCTTACTACTGAAATACAATTGCAGGTTCTGATCATTAAACAGCCGGCCTTTTCTGGCATAAATCTCGTTTCTCGCCAGGCGCAGAGACCAAGTTCTAAAGAAAAAGCAGGAATGGCAGGATCCTGCGAGACACCACATCCCAGGCAAAACTTTACATTATCCGGAATATTTTGTTTGCAAATTTTGCAGGTTATCCTGTTCCCTGATCGGCTTTATCTTAACCAGTTATTTTTTTAAACAGGTTACTCCCCCATTCGCAAATAGCCTTACCAGTATTTTTAACAGCATTTCCAACCTTTTCAACACTGTCCAGCACAAAATCAGATGCCGCCTCAACAACATCTTTGCCAAAAAGACTTTTGCTAACCGTATCAGCAAGCCACTTTACCCCTACGGTAGCTACTCCCACAACAACTGCACTGCCAACAAAGGGGAGTCCTATTGTTCCCGCGACAGCCGTCAAGCCGGTTCCAACTATTGCCGACACTGCACCTGACCAGACTACATCAACTGCAACTTCTCCCACTGTTTCAGCAACAGCCCTCTCAAATCCCATCTCTCCATCCTGGTAATCTTTGAAATTGTCTGCTGCCCGCCCTACTACCTTAGCAGCGAAACCAATTCCGCTAAACCATTTAGCCACAATATTACTGCCGCCTACAACCTCTCCTTTTACTGCATCCTTTAAATTTTCCGCAAATCCTTTTCCGGCCATACTGCTTTGATTAAAACCAAACAAGTACTTAGCCCAGTCAGGATTACCAAACTTGCCTGCAGCATTTGCTACGCTTTTCCCTACCTTTGAAGCATCTTTCAGATAGTCATACCATTCAGCGCTTTTTTGTCCATCTCCCCTTTGGACTGTTGAATTGATTGCATCGGCCACTGCTCCGACAGGGCCAGCCTTACCAACGATTTTCCAAAGCCAGTCATTTCCCTGATTAACGGCCTCCTCTGCCACAGCTTGTGGTTCACCGTAACCAGTAATTTTTTGCTCTGTTGTCTCATACTTTTTGCCAATACTATAGATCTTCTCACTCATAAGCGTCATGATGCCTGAACAACTTTCTGTTGCATCAGACAGCACTTGCAAACGCTTACCAATCTGTTCATGAGCCACTATCTTACTTCTCAAATTTCTTTTTATAGAATCAAGCTCATTTATGTACGTATTAAGAGAAGAACTATACTCGTCAAACACCTGCTGTGTATTCTTAATTTTATTATAATGGATCATAAATTCATCCATAAACACGCTCCCTCATCAACCGAAATCCAGATATAACAAGAGACTATACCATAGCTGTAGAAACAACACTTTCGTGCTACAGAAAATCAGGTATAGTCCCGCTGCCATTCTGGCTGTCTGCTGATTTTACTTTTTGTTATAATACGCATCAAGCTTTTCAATGAACTGATTCCGCTCTTCGTCTTCATATCCACGGAAATAAACCTCTGCAATATCTTCGTGATTAAATAAAAATTGGCCCTGAGTTCCTATATTTCCTTCCGGATACAGTACTCCGATATAGTCAAATTCTTCTTTTGTATCCTCTTTATTCTGTTTCACACCATAAACCATAAGTCGTTTTTGTCCACCATCCAGCATAATGACCGAACCAATCGGTAATAGTTCTTTTACTGACATATTTGTCTCCTCCTATATATTTAATCTGCTTCTCAATCAGAATAACATTTGATATTATTTCCGTCAAACCTTTTCCCAGAGAGCAGTTTCACTCTGTCATTATCAGGCAAATGACCACAGGTCACTCCACCATGAGCATACTGCATCTGTCACCTGTTTTGCTTTATTACCTACCCAGTCACTAAAATCTAACCATGCATCCGACAGGGTCTCTACCAGGTCATTCCCAGTAAAAGTTTCATACAATATACTTATCCCCCACAAAACAGCAACACCGGCCGGTCCTGCAATTGCAGCCGCACACAGATTTAATCCATATCCAATTAAAACCTCATTTGCTGCCTCAGCAATAAAGCGTTCAAATCCCATTTCTCCGGCACTGTAGTCTTGGTAGTTATCCAGAACAGTTAAAATATCTCCAATAATTCCAAGCCAGGGAACATCAATATCCATTATTTCAGAACTGTTATCCAAAAAATCCACAATGCCATCAATCACTTCTAACCAGTCAACATTACTCGTATTGCCACTGGGGGCCTGGTGATGGGCACCGGTATGTGCATCCCTTAAGTTTGGCCGTTGTCTCTCTTTCCCCTGAATAGTCAGCTCTGTTGTTTTATACTGCTTACCGATTACATACGCTTTTTCACCCATAACATTCATAACACTGCTGCAAGTATCAACCTGTTGGCAAACCTGGTTCAAACGCTTGCCGATCTGATCATATCCACTGATTTTTCCTCTGAGGTTTCGCCGGATTGATGAGATATCAGCAGCATAACCATCTAATAATGAAACATAGTTGTTATATTCAGCCTGTGAATTCATAAGAACATTATATTTTGTTTGAAAACCTTCCAATGCTATTCCCCCATTTCCTTCTAATCAGTTTGATATATGTGATGGAAGATCGTCATGTCGGCAAAATCAATATGACGATCTCCCGATTCATTCTTACAATACGTTCCCTGACAAAGCCCCACTAATCTCCTGGCTCTTGCTCTCTGCCTTCTGATAGATGCTGGCCATCTCATTCAGATCGGTAACATGTTCGTTGATCATATTCGCCATCTTCTGAATATCATCCTGTAACTCGTTAAACTTGTTCTGGAAAGCACTTGCTGCTTCACCTTCCCAGGTCCCTGTCATGCTATGTACCAGATCCATCATACTGGTAGTCAGACCGTTTACCTGCGACATACAAGAACTGAATTCTGATGAAGTTTCAATCAGTTTCTCCGGGGTTACTAATAAGTTGCCTGTCATTGCCATAATCATTATCTCCTTTTCTCTGCTTACAATTTATAGTTTAGATAGTTCTTCTGGTTGCAGTATCGGTATTAACTGCTTCTGCCGCATCATACTCATTTGCAATCTGATCCAGCGCTTCACAGTACTTATTGATCAGGTTATAAAACTGGGTCATATATTCCTTGTCGTTATTAAATGCTGCATGGAATGCGTCATTTGCCTGACCGTCCCACATCCCATTCAAGCTTTCTTCTGACCCCTGCAGTCTCTGTACCTGGGTATTGAACTGCCCGTTATAGTCTCTTAACTGACTTGCCGTACTTTTGATCTGTGATGATGTTACTCTGATTAATGCCATAATTTGTTTCCTCCTTAAAGTTGGTTGTATTGTTTAGTCGCGTCTCTGGGCCCGTTCCCAGGCTGCCATTTCCGCTTCATAAATCACTCTTGCAATCTCCCGAATCGCTTCGGCCACTTCCTGAATTGCATCCGCTGTTGTCACCATATTTTGCTGCAAATGCTGTCCTTTTCCAATGAATTTCCGAGAGTTATCTCCCGTCCAGTTTACCGCCAGCTGGTTTAATGTACCATCAAATTTACTATTGGAAAGGGTTCTCATATTTCCTGCGACTTGTTCCAGTGCATTCGCCTGTCGTTTGGCCTTATTAAAATCCATCTGGATACTGCCATAACTGCGTGCCATTTTTTACTCCCTCCCCGATCCTATAACAGTACATCACCAGGCAGTGCCTGAATAATCGTCTCTTCTACTTTTAACTCAGTTTCTGAATACTTTTGTGCAATTGCTCTCAAATCAATCGGATGTTCGTTCAGCCGCTTTAACACAAATTCAATGTTCTCCAGCTGCTCTTCGTAGTTTTTCCGATGCATGTCACCGGCATCACCTTCCCAGTAACCACTGCTCTTTTCCACCAGTGTCTTCATGGTCTCAAAACGCTGCTGCATGACTCTCACATAATTCTCTACATCAGTTGCTTTTTGATGAAGTATTTCCGGTGTGACCAACAATTCTACTGCGCCAATAATCGCCATGTCCGATTGCCTCCTGTTCCCTTATTATATTCTTATGGAATCAATCTCAGCTGAAACCAACGACTCGCATTTCCGATACTCATCCCGGGCATTCTCCATATATCCGATCAACCCCTGAATAATCTCACACATATCGTTCATCAACTGTTCATCGGTCAGAAACGCCTGATTAAAAGCATCGTTGGCAGGCCCGTTCCACATCTGGTCCAACTCGTTTACCGAATCAAATGCATTTTTCATACTGGTCCGCAAACCTTCCAGTTCGATCTGCATAGAGTCAATGTCATTTGCCAGCGTACCGATATTAATGTTAATAAAATCAGCCATCTTACCCTCCTTAAACAATATGATAATCCCTGATACTGTCCGCCACACCGCCGAGCGAAACCACTTCCATAGACCGGTAATAATTCATCGCCTTTACCTGATCACCATAATCCGTAATATTCAGCTCACACTGCTTATATACTTTCCGGATCTGATTCAGGGCCGCCATCATATCGATTAATCGCCTTTTTTCTTCATTCATTTCTTCCAGCCGGATGCGGAGTGTACGAATCACTTCATCATATTCTGACATCCGCCGGATCGAGGAAATAACATCTTCAACTTCCTGAATCTGCTGATTGATGTTCCGGATCAACAGTTGCATATCCTGTGAAGAATAAGCAAGCATCCGTATGATTACCGTAAACATTATCTCCTCCTTTCTGATGACCTTAGTCTATCATAACTGTTTCTGATTTTGTTGACACCCTGACGAGTGACATGTTTTTTGCCTTAAATGACCAGTTTTAACTAAATCATAATCAGCCTCTCACCCGGCGCAACATGATAATGGGCTAACGTCAGCTCAGAATTCAGGATCCGCTGTTGTTTCTGGCTGACCAGCAAAAGTTCCCTGACACTGCCGGTCAGCTTACACTGCTCCTTCTGGCAGATCATCTCACTGATCTCCTCCAGCAGCAGTGAGATCTTAGCATTTTCATCCAGACTGAAATCATAGGTCTGATTTATAACCGGAGCAAAAATATCAACTAATATCAATGGTTTTATCCTCCCATTCGCTCAAATAATCCTCGATCAGTTCCTTTTTATAAAGTTCAAAACAGTTTTCCTGACCATCCTGTTGCCGTACAACACAATATTCTAATGGCAGAGACAGTATTATAAATCTTGACCGCATGTTCCCGTTTTCCTTATTCCGGAAAGAGAAAACTGAGTATACCTGTTCACAGGCAAGCAGCAGAGAGCTGTCACATCGGCTTTCCTGCACCAGCAGTTCCTGCAGCTCCGGACTGATATGCTGCTGCCAGTATTCCATATAGTCAAAATTGCCCAGATCTTCTTTTAAATTAGCTTCCGGCAGCATGTTTAAGGCCGTCAGTTGTTCTATCCACTCCGAGTCTGACATTCCTGTCATACACAGAGTACCCGGTTCCGTGGTGCTATGCTCCAGACTTACAATCAGGCTGCTGCTTTGGTAAACACACTGACTCGGCAGACGATATTGTCCTCTGTCAATCACCAGCACCTCCGGGGATGAACGGATGCAGTCCATATATTCCGAAACCGGCGGCTGAATGACCAGGTGTTGTTGATCCGGTTTCAGGATCCCGGCACGGGCCATCTGATATACCGACAAATAAATATCTTCTTGTCTGATCTCAGCAGCTGCCGGAAATCCATAATAAGAAGAAAGCCCCTTTGCCGCTGCCAGTACCTGAAACTCCTGAATACTAAACAGATATATCATTTCATCTCCTTAAATACCGCTTTATAACTTCTTGACAACGGCAGCTCCATATTGCGTTCCAGCTGCAGAAGGTTTTTTGAAAGCATGACTTTGTGAATCTTTTTCCGATTAACAATAAAACTCCGGTGGCAGCGTACAAAGAGATCGGGTAACCGCTCTGCAAGATGTTCGATTGTTTCATAGAAGGTCAGTTCCTGACGCTTCATCCGCAGATATATCTTCTTTTCACGTGCTTCAAAATAGTAGATCTGCGAAAAAGGAATATAGGTTTTTCCTTCCTGTGTCTCTACTACAAAAGTATCCTCGGAGCCGTCTCCCTCTGTTTTTTTTAGCATCAGTTCCGTCAGTTCAGTCAGGCTGTCACGTACACGATCTGCTGACAGCGGCCGCAATACCAGTGCTGATGCCAGTATCGACGGGCGAATATAGTCCATCGGCGACATTGATGCATCAGCAATCAGCATCAGGTATGTTTCCTTATATATTTTTCTAACTTCTTCAAGATAGTCAATGCTGCCATTGCGCGTTACATCATAACAAAACAGATCCAGCAACGGTTCTTCCGCCAAAAAAGCCTCCAGTTCCGCTTTAGCACAGGCAAAGTCAATCTGCCATTTTTCTTCCGTAAGCAATGCCGCCACATTACGGATTGTCCGGTCCATGATGTCATGTTCTTCTTTTATGGTATCGTACACCATCATTGAAACCATCCGTCACACACCCCTGCCTTATCCTTTTACCACCGGTATTACCACCTGACTTATCATCTCATCATTATCCATCGGGAGTAATGCAATCCCTGCCTTCATGCCTTTACTCTGTTCTGTATAATTCATATTGCTGAAATCCATGTACCGCAGATTGGATACATTTCCGCCAAAGTGCATGCCGGTCCGGTAGCCGGTTATATTCTGGCAGCTGCGCAGTCCGATAACTGATGCAATGGTATCCGGGTTTACAGCCGCGAAGAAATAAACATTGTGCATCTTGCCCTTTTCAGTGATGTTCTCCAGGAATGGCCTTATATTAATAACACCTTCCTCAGTCTGATATACGCTATCAATAAATGCAGCCAGGTCAGCAATGAAAACAAAGTACTTTTCCTCTTCATGCAATGCTTCATATACATCATCTTCCCGTCCTTCGGCAATCAGTGCTTTCTTGATCTGGCTCCGTTTCTGGAACGGTTCAATCAAGTCTCTAAAATACTCGCCCTGATCCTTCTGACTGGTTATATACGTTGCCCCGACCGCATTTGCCGTCACCTGCAGTTCATCGGATCCATGCTCTATGACACAGAGCTTACCGCCTTTACGCTGCGCAGACCTGATCAGTACTTTCAGCATATTGGTTTTTCCGGTTCTGGCCCGCCCGGAGATAAGATAGCAGTAAATTCGGCTCAGATCAATGCCATATGCCGAGGCGCTTTCCATATCATATCCTACCGGCAGGTGTCTGTCATCTTCAAACAGTTCCGTGGTCTCCTGCAGATTTTCAAATTCTGACCAGACCGGTTTTTCCGGTATAACCGGAATCTGCCTGGCCGTCTTGCCCTGCCACCCGGCCCGCATAGTCTGACAAGTCAATTCGATCTGTTCCATCCGTTGATAATCATCTTCTGCCGCCAAAGCCAGAGCAGTCTGGAATTCCAGAATCCGATCACCTGTTTTCGCCAGCCCCCGGCCTTTAATATTCGCTTCAGGCATAAGCTCAATTCTGGTCACCCGCATTGCATCTGCATACTGGAATTTATCATTCATCTGCAGACACACTACCGTTTTTATGTTATCACCAATTTTCGTCTGGATTTCTGTAGAGCCAAATCCGCCAGCCGTAATTGCCAGAAAAACACCATATCCGACACCATCATGGGCGAGATGCATCAATACTTCCTCATAACGGTTATCTGTTTTTTCCCGGAAATTTGCATAATTGTCAATTGCCACAACAATGGCCGGTACGGTAATACCGTTAGCCCGTACATACTGACTGTAATTTCCGCCTTTGAACAATTTCTTACGCTTATCCAGAACTTCCTCCATCATATGGAAGAATTTATCCATCTTTTCATTGTCATCTTCATAAATAATTCCACCAACCTGCGGTGCCTGTTCAAAGGCCGACAGCATATGACTGCTAAAATCGATCGCGTACAGATTCAGATAATCCGGCGAATATTTCTGAATCAATGCAAAAAATAAAGTCTGCAGCAAGGTACTCTTTCCGCTGACAATCATACCGCAAAACGCATGGTGTCCATTTTCGGAAAAACTCAATGTTAACGGCATCTGCGCCTGGCTGACCGGGTCATCGCACAGGCCAATAGATACTTCCAGCTCCCACTCTGCCGGTGCTTCCGGCCAGACGGCTCCATCATAAATATGTTCTTTATAGCCGGCCAGCTCCGAAAGTGCAAATGATGTCGGAAGTAATGGCATCCAGAGCTGGAATGAATGATGATAGCCGTTCTCTCTGGCAGTTCTTGCCAAATATTCCACCATTGCATCTAACTGAGTCTTTACTTTCTGCTCCGGCAGTTTAACATGATTGCTGTCAGCAAATTTAAGTAATTCACGGATTTTAACTTCCAGTAAGGTCTCCTGATCCTGAGTTTCTTCCTGCAGTAACTGATCAATCGCAACATAAGCCCCAAGCAGTTCTTCCAACCGCCGGGAGTTATAATCAGATTCCGGATAATCAATTTCAAAGTACGCCAGTTTGGCATAAATCGCCTTCATTGCATCATTGCCTTCTGCCAGTTCTGCCAAAGTCTGGTTCCGGTCAACAGCCACCTGCTGCATAATCTGAATCAGGTTAAATATCCATGTAAACCGTTGCTTCGCCTGTTGATCCCGTTTCAGCTTACTGCCGACCAGCGCCGCTTTACCGTTCAGCGAAATCATGGATGCCAGCTCGGCATTCACCTCACCGGTATGCTCATCATAAGATGCACCACTGTAAGCAGACTGAAACAATTCGTACAATTCGTCATTACCGACCTGAAGATAGCAGCGGCCGGCCTGGGTAATATAGGCTGCATCCGGCTTGTGAAGCATATCATTACTATCCTGCCGGTCCTGTACACGCAGACAGAGCCGGAATTTGGAGTTACTCCAGATATTGTCATCAACCGTTCCGCTCGGTTTCTGGGTTGCCAGAATCAGATGCACCCCAAGACTTCGGCCTACCTGGGCGACACTGATTAATTCTTTCATGAACTCAGATTCTTCCCGCTTCAACTCAGCAAATTCATCAATAATGATGAAAAGGTGTGGGACCGGCATTGATGCCTCACCGTTTTTATATAGCTTGGTATACAGGTTGATATTGTTGACATTGTGTTCGTTAAAAACCCTCTGACGGCGCTTGTTCTCACTTTTGATCGACACCATAGCCCTTCGTACCTGATTGCCGGAAAGGTTTGATATCTGGCCAATCAGATGCGGCAGTCCGTCAAAAAGATTTGCCATTCCGCCGCCCTTATAATCAATTACAAAAAAGCTTACATCATCTGGGCTGAAGTTTAAGGCCAGAGATAACATATAGGTCTGTAATGTCTCCGATTTACCCGATCCTGTCGTTCCTGCAACCAGGCCATGCGGACCGTGATACTTTTCATGGACATCCAGATAGCAAATCTCACCACCGGCTTTTACGCCGACCTCTGCCCTCATATTTTCGTAATTGCGATTCTTACGCCAGCGTTCCTCTGCTTTTAACTCATCCGGCCGGCCCGCCTGGAACATTTCAAAAAATGTCAGGGAATTGGGGATATCACCGCCCTTTTCCACCTCATTGATTTCGATTCCGGCCAGCCTTCTGGCCATTGCCTCCATCTCCTCTGCGCCAACATGGTCAAACTCCACCTGGCATCGTCCCGCGTCAGCACCGCCATAACAGCCCTGGAAATTCATATCCTTTTGAATTACATATTCACACAGGTTGGGAAGCTGTTCATAGCTTTCAGACATAATCAGTGTTGTCAGGCCGATGTTCTTGTCTCCCTCATAGATATACTTTGTGATCAGTTCGCCTTCCAGAATCGATGCGTCCGAAACAAACATCAGGTAATATGGCTTTGGCAGATCTTTTTTCCGGCTGTTTTCCTCTTCCGACCTGATCCTGAAAGCTTTAACCAGTTCATAAAACACCTCACTGGCCTCCTCCTTATTAGATGCCACATAGCGGGTCTTTTTATCTTCCGACCACACATGAGGAAGCCATCTGGCAAACTCCCACTCTCCGGCTTTTTTACTGCCGTCATAAATATAAATCAACTTAACATCGGTATAAGAATTGTTTGCCGCAATCTGAGCCGATAATGTATGCATGATATCGACAGCACCGTGTTTTCCTTTGCCGCCCACCAGCCCAACAATTGAATATTCCAGGAGATCAGCACAAACCGGCACTTCATATAAAGTCTCATACTCATCTTTAATCACTGACGGTTTCTTCATCAGTTCATCATCAAGAAGAGTAAACCGCTCCTTCGGAACATTGATCGGGATCTGGAACGGCAGATTTCCGATTCCGATACGGTGTTTCAGAAAATCTTCATGCCCACGGTTCCGGCTCCACAGTGCCCCCTCTTTTCTGCCATACTTTATACATTCATTACTGCCCGGGTATTGCTCCAAAAGCTGTCTGCGGCTTTTTTCATACTTTTCCTTAATGATTTCAACCTGACGGATCAGATACGTTCCATAAGCTTCAAAGCGGTGTTTTTCTTCTTCGACGGTTGTCTGCTTTTCATACCGGATATTCATAAGTGCCCAGAAGACACCGAGTGTTGCCGAACCAACAGCAGTTATAATACCTGTATACATAAAAGCACCGCCGCCACCGCCCCGCATCCGTGTACTGTACATCGCCAGTAACGTCCCTAAAAGCATTGGTATCGCCATTGTAAAAGAGGGTCCGATAATCATAAATAACGGTTTTTTCTTAATCTGCCGCGGTGCCGGTGGCGCTTCAATCTCAATCGGTTCTGTTTCGAGAGGAACCACATTACGGGGCGGCCGGTGAAAATACGATTTCTGTCTCGTCCTCAAGCCGGCATCTTGATCAGAATCTGAAGTATCCTCAACATAATGCAGCGGAAGAATCTGGCCGCTGATCTTTAGTGATTGATTTACCGCGCTCACAGCAATCTGCTGGTTTAAAAAAATAATTTTCAAGCCGAAAATATCAATACAATCCCCTAATTTCAAGACAGTCTGGGAACCGGTTTTTTTCTCATTGATAAAGATTCCGTTTGAACTTACGTCTTCTAAAATCCAGTCACTGCCGCTCCGCCTCAGTATTGCATGTTTTCTGGACACCAGATTCAGGAAACTATAACAGATCTGACTGTCTGCCGCTGAACCGATACTGATCTGGCCGGACTTGGATATATCATATTTACTCATTACGGTAAATACATGATCGGTCTGCGTCACCACCACCGTCATCAGTTCATGGCTGACTGTTGTAATGGCAATGATATCGTCAGCAGCAATATAACCGTATGGATCGCTGCCTTCTTTTGTAAGTGAATAATCCCTGCTCCTCTTAAAGCGCCAGTTCCCGTTTACCGATTCCAACTGCAGGGGGACATCCTCCGCCAATTGAAAAAACTGACTGGAAATAACAATGTTAAAATCGGTATTATTTGCCGCCGGAAGCAAAAATTCTTTATAAGCATTTTTCGTATATACTGATAATACTGTACTCATTCTTTTCTCCTGTAATTCATCTTGACATTCCCGTATAATCCAGTAATTCTATCTTTATCCGGTATTTCCCCAGCTGAATCTGATCATCGCTTAAGACACGGATTCCTCTAGTGCTGATCGCTGTCCGGTTTCCTTTTCTTTTTAGAAATACCTGCCAGTCCGGATATAGGGTCCGGACATAAACATTCCTCTCATGCCGGAATAATTCCAGATGTTGTGATGCAATCATTTCACCATCGAGGAGAATGTCATTCATTCCCGGCTGCCGGCCGATAAATATACGCTTTTCCGGATTTACCACATAATCTTCCGGCGTCTTCCCTAATACGGTAATACGCAGTACAAAATTTTCGCTCCTGTAATTTTCCGCATGTTTAACACCTTCATCAAAGCTGACCGGCTGCTGCACTTTTTTCTGCTCTGCCGTATGGTCTTTTCTGCTGCTGTTTATAATTGCTTCGTTCAGAGCTCTGTTTTTCAGTTTTTTATGATAACTTTCTTTCTGTTCTTTCTTTTTTGCCTGATATTTTATCAGCAGACGAACTACGGTCAGCAACAGCAATCCGCCGGCTGCAATCAGATACCAGTATTCTTTAAGCACCTGCCCCACCTGAGCCCCTCCTTTATATTGAAATTACCGAAATAATTGCCTGCAGGCGTTCAGAACCAATCTCAATGATACTTCCATCTGTCAGGAGTTCCTCAGTGATCCGCTTTGAAGAGTCATTCAGATAGGTGCCATTGAGCGAATTTAAATCACGCAGATATAACTTACCGTTTTTTAATATAATTTCACAATGTTCACCTGACAATGTACTGTTAGGAATCTGGATGTCACAATTGTTTTTCCGGCCAATCACAATCCGTTCTTTTACCATAATCGAAAACAGTTCTCCCGGCTCATTTAATTGCTGCAGCGAGAGGCGGTAACTTTTCAGCTTCGGCTCCGCATTTTGAATTAAGACACGGGTGTAGTCCCCCGTGTCCACAGCAAACGACGGTACAGACGGAACAGGCGGCAGCTCTTCCGCAACATCTTCAGGCAGCTCATCAAACGGGACAATATTCTTTTTTTTACGGCATTGCCATACAATCAGCACAGCTGCCAGCACAATAATTCCTGTCAGAAGCACTCCTGCACATACATATATGATCCATGGATAAGCTATCAACATTTTCTTCACCTGCTCCATTGTTGTTCTGTCACTTTCTCATTTTCGTGTTAGTATTTAATAATCGTAGTCGTATTCGTCATACTCATCATCATAATCATAGTCATAGTCGTAGTCATAACTACCCCAATATGTATAAGTCCTGGTAATTGTTCTTCCGTTTGATGTCTCCTCATATGTGTATTTCCAGGAACCATTGTCCTCCCCATATTGAGCCGCGATAACATCGCGAATATATGCATCGATCTCATCCTGAGGTACTGACAACTCATTCAAACGGCGATCTGCCTTATCCTTCCATTTTCCAATCTTCCGTTCTCTGGCTGTCGAATTTTTAGTTTTGCTGACTTCCTGTTTGAAATTTTCATATAACTCATCTTTTATGTCAGCAATATATTCCGAATTATTATCCTGTACATCAGCACGCTGCCGGGCTAAATCCGAATCTTCAAGAACCGGAAGCCAGTAATCACCACCACTTTTTCCATTAACAGATGTTTCCGGATTTTTGTACCACTGCCTCCCCTCATCATCATAGCGCACAGAAACTCCATTTACCGTTTCAAGCTTATTACGTCTTAAATCCCCATCGGATTCAGCAAAATAGTAATATCCGTCTACAACAAATGCTCCAACTTTCATAATGCCATTTACATCAAAGTAATAACGCTTTGTGCCTTGTTTTAGCCATGACTTATGCATAATTCCAGAATTTCCCGGGTTAAAATAGTACCAGTTCCCGTCTATCTGCGTCCATCCACTCACTTGCGCTCCAGACTCAGGGCTGAAGTAGTACCAGTTTCCTTCTGAATTATGCCAACCTTTAACCATGTAGGCCTGATCATCGAAACCATAAGTAACTCCATCAATTACAACTATTTGATTTCTTGCATAGCTATTACTGTCAAACATATACCAATGGCCAGTTTCATCCTGTCCCCACTCTGCAGCGTAAATCGGTGTTAACGATGATGCAGTTAGTAAAGATGCCAAAATTATTTTAACTCCATTCTTTTTCATGATAATTCCTCCTAAACTCTTTTATTGTAATAAATCGAACACTGGATTATCTGATCCAACTGTTGTAGGTGGTGGCGCTGTTGTTGGTGCAGCTGTCGTTGGTGCTGGCGTAGTCTCCTGAATCGGTGCCTGTGTAGTCGGTGGTGATGTGGCGCCTCCTCCAGACTGCCCCCCGCCTGTCGCCGCCGGTCTTGTTGCCGCGGTCGCCCGTGGTGCCGCCGTCGTAGTCACCTCAGGTTCTGCACCCAGACTCACAGTAATTTGCACTGTCTGCCCCTTTTCCAGTTCAGTTCCGGAACTCACATCCTGCGATATTACACTGCCGGCTGAAATATCGGCATCATATGCTGTTACCACTTCCACCATCAAGCCTAAACCTTCCAGCATAGTTCTCGCATTTTCCTCACTTTCGTTAACCAGATATGGTACTTCAATCTTCTCAATGCCAGCGCTGACCAAAACCGATATCGTATCACCTTTTTTTGCTGTCTGTCCCGGCGGCTGCTGAGAGATAACAGCGCCTTGCACGACCGTATCATGGAACTCAATGTCTGTCTTTTCAATATATAAGCCGGCCTCCTGCAGCACTTTGCATGCCTCTTCTATCGGCATTCCCGTCAGATCAGGTACTGTTGTATCGGTTCCTACCATATTATCTTGCCGCTCTGCAGCTATTTTCAACGTAATTCTGGTCTCCAACTCAACCGTCTCCCCAATCTCCGGTTCAACCGCTGTGACCGTTCCGGCCGCTGCCCAGGTAGTCTCATCGGTTTCATAATTAATAACAATCAACCGATTTTCCTGCAGTAAGGCAACTGCATTTTCCTGGCTCATCCATTGAATGTCAGGTATCTCTGCCGTACCTTTGCCCGAACTGATGGTTACATACAGGGTAGTTCCTTTTTCAACCGCCGTACCGGCGTTCACATCTTTGCCGTCCACCTTCTGGCCCAGAACCCGGCCTTCTGCGATCAGGTCAGATGCTTCGGAATCACCAATAACAAATTCCAGACCTTCCGCTCTGACGACCCGTTCCGCATCTTCCCGTGACATATTGATCAGATTAGGAATCCTCACCATACTTTCATCCAGCTGCAGCGTTTCTGTCTCTATCATTTGGAAATTACCGATGACACCAATCCCAATCAGTAATCCCATAATCAGAACTACTGAGGCCGCCGTCACACAAACCGCCTTTAACCAGAATGGCCAACGTCCCATATCCTCCCGCTCTACCGTTGCATCTTTCCGTTCAACATTCTGAGAATAAAGCGCCGCTTCAAATTCCTCCGCCGTCTGAGTCCGATCCTCAATTCTGACCTGCAGAGCATTAAGCAATGCATTTTCAATGTTTTTGTCAATGGTTACTCCTTGTTTGGACGGTTCCCTGAGCGTATCCTTCAGCCGTCGTTCCGGCGCTTCAGGTGGTTTGATCCCGGTAATCATTTTATAAAAGGTTGCTGCCAAAGCATAAATATCTGTCCATGGCCCCTGCCGGCCACCGCTCTGATACTGTTCCATCGGAGCATAACCTGGCTTTAATATAACTGTAAGGCTTTTGCTGTGAGCCGTGGTAACCTGTCTGGATGCACCGAAGTCAAGCAGCTTCACCTCTCCATTATCCAACAGATAGATGTTGTCCGGAGCAATATCGCGATGGATGATCTCTTTCGCATGAACCTGTTTTAATGCACCCAGTACTGCCAATATAATCGGCAAAGCTTCCTCAACCGTCATTTTTTCAACGGTTCGCAAACGCTCCTTAAGGGTTTCTCCCGCAAGGAATTCCATTACGATATATGCTGTATTATTCTCCTCGAAAAAGTCAAACACCTGAGTAATTCCTGCAGCCTGCTGGAATTCAGCCAGCCGCTTTGCCTCATCAAGGGATTTTTTCATTCCGGCTTCGAACTGCTCCTGCTTTTCTCCGCCGTACACAGTAACTACCGTCTGACCAGGCATTCTGGTCGCAAACTCAGAGGGCAGATATTCTTTAATTGCCACCCGCTTTTCCAAAATCATATCGTAACCGATATATGTAATACCAAAACCACCCGACCCGATTACCCGGCCAATTTTATAGCGGTCAGCCAGAATCATACCCGGATTCATGTAATAGGCTTCTCTTGCCGGAGCATCCTGTATATAGCCGCATAACGGACATACGTCATAGTCTCCGTCATACCATTCCATACAGCCCAGACACAATGTTTTTTTTTCCATCTGCTTTTACCTACTGTTTATTTTTTAAATCTTCCCACGCAAAGTCTTTGCTGCAAAACGGAATAAACTTCAACTGAGTCTTTCCTACCAGAATAATATCTCCGGCATTCAATTCAGCATTATCCAGAACAACATTGTCATTCAGATAAAACAACTCCCTGGAGTCTCCCGGCTGGGCAATAAAAATCCGTTTTCTCGGCTCATAAGTAACAATTGCATGACGGTCACGAGATACATTGGCATCCCCCTCCAGAACAATATCCATCCCCGCTGAACGGCCTATAAAGTTCTTCCCGTTTTTTAGCTCGAATCCTTTTCCCATCATATGTCCTTCGATGCAAACCAGCCATCCGACCACGGGCTCCACACCAAGATTTCCGCCATAATAACTGACCGTCTTATCATTGTCATCATAATCAGGAATCGGTGCTGCCGCTGCCTGAACGACTTCCCGCAGTGGGATATTGACCGGTTCAGAAGCTTTCTGCTCCGTCCTTACCGCCTGTTCCAGATTCACCGTCACATCTTCGCTTCTGCTTTCGGTCTGATTGCAATGCGGACATGCACCAAACTTATCCGCATCATAGTAATGACCGCTGCTGCATTTTGTTAAATTCATAATAACGTCCTCCTGAACTATTTTTTATTCATCCTTCTGTGAATTGTTTTTCACAGTGGTTGTTTTCCCCATTATAACTCCTGTCAGCTAAGCAAAAAGGTATGCTCATCACTTCCAATCCGGATCTGACTTCCCGACGGCAGTTTAACCTCTTGCCGTGCTGTCAGACGTTCACCATTTTCAAGAAAAATTCCATTTGTCGACAAATCCGTCACACGGAATAAACCATCATAAGAATCAAATGTAATGAGACAATGTTTTCGACTGATCTGATCACCGGAAAGAATCAGATTGCATTGTTTTTCATCCCTGCCGATGATAATACTCTCCCCGTACTCGAGAGGAATTCGGGCGTTCTGATAAGTACCGTTTAAACCTACCAGCGTCCCCTGTTTCAGTGCTGTTGTCACGTCATCCGGACGCTCTGCTTTCCCTTCCTTATCCAGAACCGTCTTCTTTAACGGCGGCAGTTGGGATACTGCTTCCCTACTCTTTTCAGCCGGTTCCGGCTCTGTCTCTATTCTGGTATAACCATTGTTGGAAAGCCAGTTAATATACATTCCGTTGTAACAAAACACCATTACCAGATGAGCAATACCGCAGGTGAAAAAACCCAGGAAGAATGACAGAAAAAATCCGGCAATATGCCCGCGGAATAAAGGTACAAGACAGCCAAAGAATAAGTAGGTAAATGAGAATCCCCGTTTTACCTGAACCGTTTTTCCTGATGCGGCCTGATGCATTGCAAACCGCTCCCCTTTTAACAGCAATCCGATTAAACATAACCCGCCAATGATTACCACTAAAGTTATGAAGATAACCACACCATTTTCTAATATTGTACTCATCGTTTTGTTTCCCTTCCGTCTCCACTTTTATTTATTCTGACTAACAGTCGTGCTACCGGTTAACGTTACCTGTTCCATCAGGATCCCTATATCTGCAAAATCACTGGAATTTACATCTGCAAAGTCATTGCACATTCTTTTATTAAGGGGAACCCCCTTCGCATGCTGAATTGTCAAGACATCCTGAGCTGTATCTGAGAGCAGGTAATAGATCAGCCACTGGGCAGCTTTCTTCTCATTTTTCCCAGCTGATGAATTAACACTGAACAGATAGTCAAATCTGACCGGATAGGTATCTGCTCCGGGAACAGCGACATCATAATATCCGGCCATCTCCTGCGACATCTTACGATAATCCTTCGTATCCGACAAATAATAAACGGTTTCTCCATCCCTCAGCAGATGATATCCCGCAGCTGATGACTCCCAATGATATTGATCCATAAGTTTATGATATTGCTCAATACATGCACTGCCCATCATTTCACGATACAGCGAAAGATCATCTTCATTAATCGTATAGAGACTATTCTCAATATCCGGCCATTGCGGTTTAGCTGTCACTATGTCTTCTTGATTCAGGGCCGTTACATAAATAACCGGAAACTGAACACATAACGGCATCTGTTTCCTTTCCGGATATAAAACCTGATATTGGTCCAGAAAGTAGTACTGATCCAGGCTGCCGATCCGGCTGTAAGTTTCCTCTAACGGTTCCGTCTGCACCAACGCAGATTCCGGCAATACCGTACTGTCAAAGATCTCCGGTAAGGTGTTGCCGGCAAGTGCCTCAAGCAGAGCCGGTTCATATTCTTCCTTTGTGAATGCTTTTATCTGCACCGTTACATTATCATAGTGCTGATAAAAATTCGTCAGCATACTCTCAAACATTGCGGTTGTTTCTTCCGGCTGATCAGTTGAATCTGCCATTACCCACATTTCTATCGTCACATCGGGAAGCCGGGTCCGGTCCTGATTACGCCTGACCGTCATGACACATATAATACCGACAACCAGCATCATCCCGAATGCTGCTGCAATCTGCAGCAGCCGCCGTGTTTTCCGGCGTTTGATCTCCTGCGCTACATTGCGGACATTCCCCTTATTCATCAATGCATCACGGAACTGCCCCGTATCCTGAAAGCGCAGCTCCTCTTTTACCGCCATTGCCCTGACAACAGCATTGCTTACATGCTCCGGAATATCTGCAGAGAGTTCGGACGGCGCAATCAGATGATCCTCCGTAACCCGGTCCGTAGACTCCTCCGGTTTAACACCGGTCAGCATAATATACAATGTTGCTCCGACCGAATAAATATCGGTAAACGGCCCCTGATTGCCATTGATGCTGTATTGTTCCGGCGGAGCATAATGAGGCGTCAGTATTGTTGACATTTCCGTTGCCTCAATCCGGGCCGCACCAAAGTCAAACAGCTTTACGACACCATCACGGCAAATAAAGATATTGCTGGGATTGATATCACGGTGTATAATTTTTTCTTTATGTACGACCTGCAATGCATCCAGCACTGCAAGAGTAATGTTCACCGCCAGCCCGGGAGCCAGTTTCCCACCCTGCTGCCTGATATACTCCTTACAGGTCATTCCATCCATATACTCCATAACCATATATGCAGTATTGTTAGCCTCAAAATAATCATATACATCAACAATATTTAAATGATTGTTAAATTTAGCGACCTTTCTGGCTTCGCTGAGGAAACGTTCCTTCCCCCGTTCAAACTCAGCCTTGCGCTTTTCAGAATATATTAAAACCGCACTGGTTCCCGGTGTTCTTGCCGCAATCACGCCCGGATAATACTCCTTTATTGCAACCATTTTATCAAAAGTTTTATCCCACGCCTTGTATACGATACCAAAACCGCCGGCACTGATAGCCTCGCCGATCTCATAACGTCCGCCGGACAATTCGGCACCGGGGCTCAGGTAATATAAATTCTTCGCAGCACTGGTCTGGTCGTATCCGCAGTGAGGACAGATATCAAATCCATCCGGAAACTCTTTCATACAACTGAAACAACGGCTCATTGATTGCCCTTCTCCTTTCGGTCTGCCATAATATTGAATCAATATCGCGGTGGTATTGTCCTGACCGCGCTTTGCCTGCGCTAATGCAGCATTTACCAGTTGTTTCACCGCATTCGACGGATCATCCTGATTATCAGCTAAAATAGTCTTTATCTGTTCATCATCCAGGCTTTTATACAGACCGTCACTGCATAGCAAAATCTGGTCTCCGGGTGCCAGAAGAAGAGGCTGTAAATTTCGTTCAACATGCCTGATCCCGTCCATTCCCAGATAGTTGGTCAATGCGTCTGCTTTTTTAGAACTGACCTCCGTCTCAAAATATTCTTTTGATATTTCTCCCTGACCGAACAGGTCCTCCAATTCCCGGCGATAGTTATGAGGCCTTACCACCGGTTCCAGAACACCATCGCGCAGAATATAGATTGAACTGTCACCTACCGACATCCAATACAAATTATCCTGATCAATCAGTACTGACACAGCAGTACTTCCGGCCTCAAGCCTGCCGCCGGCAGGATCCTTAAGCCCAGCCACCTGACGATCCATCTGCGTCGCTGCCCAGCAGAGAAAGTCAGATGCTTCTGCTTCTTTTTCTCCATTTTGATAATCATCCAAAAGCCACATAACTGCAGTTTCACTGGCCTGTGCACCACCGCTCAGACCGCCCATGCCATCACAAATCACAGCAAGCATTGTATCTCGCCCGATTACCGCACCGGCATAATCCTGCTGGTATTCCCTGGTACCGACACTGCTGAAGGCTGCCGCCCGCAGATATTCATTTTCCTCTTCTGTCTGTATCCAACTAATATTTTTATCACTCATCTGATACTCCTGCTTTTAACTGGCACATCCGATTTGACAGTGATATCACAATATCCGGCTGGTAGCGGTGAATCTGTCCCTGCGACAGCAGACTGCCGTTTACATAGGTCCCGTTCCGCGAAAAATCCTCAATTCGGAATTCATGACTTTCTTCATCGTAAGCAATGACACAGTGGAGCTTACTGACTGCCGGATTACCGGTAATAATAATATGACTCTGACCTGGCGAACGCCCCACCCGGATTTCATTCCCCGGCTCAATCTCCCACCGGGTTCCGGTCTTCTCACCACTCAGCATTTCGATATAGGGCTTTTCAGCCGCCGCCGGCGGATCCTCCTGATATACGGAAAACCCAGGGCATATCCCCTCCACAAATTGATCCATGGTCTGGATACGCTGGCGGTAATCCAATGCCAGTGCCTGTTCTACCACATCAGATATTCTCACACCAACCTCCGGCCGCAGTGCCTTAAGCGGCGGACAGCTTTTTCCATCCAGCCGTTCCATCGCATCGATCACCATTGTGCCGGTCAGTGCATAGTAATAAGTCGCCGCCAACGCATAAACATCCGTATAAGGTCCCTGTTTTCCCGTCCTGTAATATTGTTCAGGAGGCGCAAAACCGCGCTTGAATTCTACAGAAAATTCCTGCCGCTCATCCATTGTCTTCTGTCTGGCACTGCCGAAATCGAGCAGCCTGGCAGATCCGTCTCTTAATAAACAGATATTTTCCGGCGTAATATCCCGGTGAAGGATTCCACTTGTCTGATGAATTGCTGACATTGCCTTGCCGATTCCAGCAATCATCCGGGTTATCTCATCAATATTCAAACATCCCCCGGCCATGCGGACCACCTGTTTCAAATTTGTTCCATCCAGATATTCCATTACAAAATACGCTGTCTGATTTTCTTTAAAACACGCCATGATTTTCACTACATCATTGATATAGGAGAGCTGTTTCAACCGCCTTGCCTCCTGGATAAAACGCTCCATACCATGTTCAAACACCGATTTTCCGGAAGTCATCGAAATCTGCATTGTTCGTTCACCACAGTTTCGGAATGTAATTCCTGCCGGTGCATATTCTTTTATCGCACATACTTTCTGCGTAATCGCATCATATGCCTTGTAGGTAATCCCAAAACCACCAAAACCTAACACTCTGCCAATATAATAACGTCTGCCTACCAGCGTCCCTGCTGCCATTGCCCGCCCCGGATGCGTTTCCGGTTTGGCTGAAAATCCGCAGTCAGGGCAATAGCTTCCCTGGTAATGAAACAAAAAACAATTCGGACACATATTTTTTATCAGTTCCATTGGCATCACCACCTGATTTTAAACGCAACAGAACCTGCAGCAACTTCATCATTTTGTGCAAGCTTACGTCGTTTCGTAAATTGCACACCATTAATCCGACTGCCGTTTGTGGTATCTAAATCCTGAATATACATATCTTTACCATCCCACTCAAGTGCAAGATGCTGTCTGGACATCTTTTTGTCATCAAAGTACAAATTGTTAATATTAGACCGGCCAATAATGAAACTATCCCTCAGGCGGAATTTCATTGTCTCCGGTTTTCCTCCCCTGACACTGACAATAAGTGTGAATTCCTTACCCTCCTGTTCCTGGATCTTTACATGCTTATGTACTTCTACTCCGGATGCCATGACCGGCTTTCCATCCACATAGATGACACCGTTTGCTTTTTTGACCTTCCGGTACACTAAAATAATAATAAGAATAAGTGTTGCCACCACTAACACAATAAGTATCCAGTACCAGTTTAAAAACACATTCCAGATTCTGGTTTTCAACGGCGGCAAAGGTACTTCCAGTGACATCTTATTATCAACTGCATTAGCCTCCATTGATAAATCGGTAATTCCGGTACACGATAACTGATAATTCCCCGGTTCCAGAGACTCAGCAAAAGTCAGCACCACTTTATTGTTATTTTCTTTATCTATACTGACTCCGGCAACTGCTGCCATCTTATCCGCCGATTGAAACCGGTAATTAGCCGCCTTATCACTTCCCAGAACCGCTTCCGAGAACTCAAGCTCCACCTGGTTGGTCGAGATCTGGTTCATATAGAGCATCGATGGTGCAGTCATGTCTTTAATCCGGCGTGCTACCATCACCTCTTTTGTCAATAGCTGGTTTGCTGCTGTTCGAATGGAAAACAGTTCCTGCTGATTGGAAACAACATTTGTCTCCGTTTGAAATTGCAATACATCAAACTCCTGCAGGTACTGGTGAAAATCATTCAGTATGAATGCCGCCTGATCCGCTTCAAACACTGTCAGCCGGCCACCGGAATTACGTGCAAATTCACCGAAACTGTTCAAGTTCTCCCGCTTTGTATCAGAAATTCCATAAGCGTACACCGGAATACATTTTTTCTTCAGGTTTTCCTGTGCTTCCTGAACCATTGTTTTGCCGGTCGAAAAGTCTTCTCCGTCGGAGATCACAACAAGTACCTTACGCTTGCAGACTTCCGGCAAAACCTGTTCGGCCCTGTCAGCTGCCATGCTAACCGCCTCAAATAACAGGGTTTTGTTGTCTGTATTGGTCACAGCTTCCAGTATCCGCTCCGTTTGGCCGGCATTATGATTCTCATCCAACAGCAAAGAAACTGATTCCCCGAACGTATAGAGAATCATACGGTCATTTTCACCCAATGTCTCTTCAAATGACAGAATCGACTGCTTAATGTCATTAAAATAAGCATCCGGCATCGAGTTCGATACATCAAGGAGCACATAATAATAAATAGTTTCCCCTGAATCTGAAAACTTCTCCTGCTGAGAATATGTCAGCGTCCGGCTGCCCAACGACGCCTCGATCTGGTTCGTATCAACGTTTCTGGTATATGCCGTAACCTCCGGCAGATTGATATATACCTGCTCCACAGAAGCACTCTCCTCAGCGGCAACAGGCAACATCATAAGAAAGATAATAAGCGTGCACAAAGCACACAGAAATGCTATTCGCTTTCCCATACTCTCCCCTCTCTGCAGAACGCGATAAACTCGAGTTCGCTTTCCCCCACTTTTATGATATCCCCGCTGTTCAGAATACAGGAGGAATCCAGCAGTTTACCATTCAGATATGCCATCCCCCCCATTTGCTGTACCGCATAAAAACAATTGCTTTTATCATCATATACCACCGCACATTCCGCGGCTTTCCTTACTGCCGGATCTTCCATTAACGGAACATCCCATTCATAGCTTCGGCCAATCCGGTTAAAACCCTGATGCAGTCTGAAATCACGACCAACCTCATAACCACTTACACAGACCAGCCACCCGGTTACCGGATCTCCCTTTTGCCGTTCCATGAAAAGACTGATCGTCTGATCATCATCTTCTGCCATTGACACTTGAAATCCGCTTTCCATTGCAACGGTCTTTGAATCATCATCTCTCTCCCATTGACCGGGCGGTCCCTTAGGTAAAGCCATTGTTACTTCATCCTCAATTAAAATCCCGCAGAACGGGCACTGAGTATATTTCCCGTTGTCAAAATAATGACCTTTGTCACATCGTATTACCGCCATGTGTTATCCTCCCGGTCAACCCAGACAGCAACTGCTGAGTAGTTATCCATCTCCTGATACTTTCCATTTTTCACAACAATCGTTTCCATGCTCTGCAGCCATTGCTCCGGTGTTACTGCCCGTTTCAATGTCTGTTCCATTTTGCGTTCTTCAATCAACTCCCAAAACCCATCCGAACAAAGCAGAAAAACCTGTTTTTCATTGCAGGCAAACGGTTCCGCCAGCTGACATCTGACCTCATCCTCTTCTACCCCCAGAACTCTCAGTAAGCGGTTCCTATCCGGATGTCTGCGAATATTCTTTTCTTTTATTTCACCAATCGCTACCAGCATCTGCGGAACACTGTGATCCAACGTCCGGTCCGCCACCTTTCCATTTTCAAATCGGTACAGCCGGGAATCACCAATATGCCCCCATGATGCCATTCCGTCTTCGATTTGCAGAACAACCAGTGTTGTTTTCATATCACGGCAGGCAATCTCTGACTGCTGCTTTTCCCAAATATCTGACTGAGCCTGCAAAAATACCTGTTTCAAATCGAATTCATTGCTTCCCCGCTCTGCAAACAAACCAGCAGCGGTATTAACTGCGATTGCTGATGCCACTTCTCCCTTGCCATGGCCTCCCAGGCCATCTGCCAGGGCAAATAAAAAACCCTTCTGATCCGATTTGACCGTTATACAATCCTCGTTATGATCGCGCCCGCCCGTGTTACTTAAGGTTGAATACTGAATCATGGCCATCTCCTGTCAACACATTTTATATTAAAGTTAAATTTTAGATAAATTATATCAAACGGAATTATGAAACATTAGATTTGATCAAAATATGGGGGTATTTTAATCACATTTTGACCGCTTGTTATTTTTTCTTGACAGGTTTGTAATAATATCTTATAGTGCAGTTGTAACAAACGTTAAGGAAGGTAATTCACTTATGATAGTAGCTGTTTTAGATGATGAACAGAAAGCTCTGAGAGAGATTAAGAAGTTGCTGGCTGATATTCCCTATGTTAAAGAAACAAAGCTGTTTTCTACTCCACAGCAGTTGTTATTTGCATTAAGCTGCAATGAGCCGATTGATGTAATTATTATGGATATCGATCTCAGTAAAACTGATCACAAACAGACCGGTATCGATATTGCGGCTCAGTTGAAATTGACAAATCCGGAAATCCAGATCATATATCTGACCGGTTACAATGAACAATATGCCCAGCAGATTTTCTTAAAAAACGCTAATTTTTATGGTTATATTTTAAAACCGGTAGATTCATCCATATTGAAAAAGAATCTAGATAATGCACAACAGCGGATTAATGACTCACAAAAGCGCAAGCTCACAATTATACATAAAAACAGGCCCTGTACACTGCTAAGCAATTCTATTATCTATCTTGAAAGCATTGGCCACAAGGTAGTAATTCATACCGCAGCAGAAGACATGATCTGTTATGAGAAACTGGATCAATTGCAGGAACGGCTTGGCGATTATTTTCTGCGTTGTCATCAAAGTTACCTGATAAATATAGAAGAAGTATCACGACTTGAACAGAACAAATTCGTCCTGCTCAACGGTTGGGAGGTCCCGGTATCAAAGCCCAGATACGACAAAATTCGCAAACAGTACTTTACTTATCTGAGCAACAGTACGTTTTCGATGGAGCCGATACATGAAATTAAACTTTAAAAACATCACATTAATTATCTTACTGCCGTTATTGCAGCTGTTAATTATATATTCCAGCTTCCGTTTTATAATAGGAAAAAACCTTCCTGCCTGGATTATCTTTTTGCAAATATCACTAACTTGTATCACTGAAATATGTTTGTTTTTTTTGCTGAGGAAACAAGACCAGAAAAAAAGACTGGAAAAAGAGCTTCGGGATGCAGAATATCTAAAAGAAATTAATACTATACAGGAAAATTCAATCAGACAACAGGAACTTCGTTTAAATGAGCTTCAGCAAAATATGCTTCTCTCTATATCGAATTTATTGGAAAATCTATCGTTGGCTGAGAATAAAACTCAAATAGTCAATAATATCGATAATATCATCCATCATAATATCATGCCTCATTGTCAGAACCAAATTGTCAATGCGATATTAACCGAAAAAATTCTGATTAATAAAGAGAATGATATAACTTTAAATCATACCGTTAACATTGATAACCATTGTCCGGTTGTACCCCGCCACCTTTGCAGTGTCTTCAGCAACCTGCTTGACAATGCAATTGAAGCTGTTTTATCGCTCCCGCCTGATCAGCGGATCATTGACATGAAAACCCAGCGACGCGGCGACTATTTGGTTATTGTTGTAAAAAACCCTTTTGGCATAAGTTATCAGGGACACAGAACAAAGGCTGACCGCGGTTATGGAACACAGATCCTCAAAGATATTGCTTCGCACTATCAGGGAGACTATTTAACAACGATAGAACACAATCATTTCACAGCATCAATAATTTTGCAGATAGGGTAGAGTATGAGTCCAATAGAATTTTATTTAAAATTGATTCCCCAATTACCACTGTTTTTGTTTATATGTAAATTCCTGCAACGTCGTTATTCTGTTTTATTAACATTTATATCTTTAATTTTGACATCCTGTCTTATATATGTATTTAAAACAATGTTTGTTAAGCACAATACCATTTCCAACTGGCTTCCGTTCATTTTTCTATCATTTTCATTTATGGTTGGATTTTTATTTTTATTTTTCAAAGACCCATGGCCGCGGCTGCTATTGGCGATCAGCGCCAGTTATATCATTATAGCCGCAGCGGAAGCAGTTGTTCTGGAAATGATTGCAATCCAAAATGCTGCAACGATTGCAGATGTCATGAATTCACCTGATTTATTCAAACAGATAAGCTTATCTATGGTAATACTTACAACTATCGTTTTTACCATCCTTGCCGCAATCTGGAGCAGATTAAGTACCGGTGAGATCTCAAAAGATTACCACTCCATCATAATTATACTAATAGCACAGTTTTTTGCCACCTATATCTTACAGCAGATAACCTTCTTTTTAGAGGCAGATTATACATACCTGACTTCTGTTTCCAGTTTACAGGCTTTACTCTTTCTTGTCATCGCCCCCGTCCTTATCCAGGAAGCCGATGAGCGTGAAAACTTAAAAAATCAACTGGCGCTGATCAGTGAGATTAATCATATTGAGAATTTATCTTACACATTGCTGGAGAAACGAACTGTTGAAATTGAGAAAGTCAGACACGATATAAACAATCAATTGTCAGCTATATCACGGCTGATTGATAGCGGAGAGACACAAGAGGCCTATGAACTATTGCTTCAACTGAAAGGAGAGATAGAATCTATTTAAAATAATGAAGACATTCATTTCGTTGCAGAAAAATCCCGCCAAAGATACTTTAGCGGGATTTTTCTTGACTCGAGCATACCGGTATTTTATAATACTAATCAGATTAGCTTTAAATTAATTCCATTATGGAGGTATATCATGCCACGTTCCGGCATCGCCAAAGAAGATATCGTCCGTGTCGCCGCCCAACTGGCTGATGAGATCGGAATAGACAATATCACCTTAAAAGAAATCAGCCGCCGCCTCGACATCCAGTCACCATCGCTGTATAACCACATCAGCGGATTACCTGATCTGAAAGAACAGGTGTCACTCTACGTGATGGAGACGCTCAGGGAACATATGGTTCGTTCTGTGATCGGCCGCACCGGAATTGATGCCCTGAAGGAAATGGGCCGCTCCTTTATACAGTTTGCCCGCGAACATTCCGGAATGTATGAAACCGTTCAGTGGATGAATATTGCAGACAACGTGCAAAACGGCTCATTATTCTCAGAAGTAGTTCATCTCGTCTATGATATTGCTGATAACCTGGGCGTGGATGAATTATCCGCCTCACACATTATCCGCACGGTACGCTGTCTGGCCCAGGGGTTTGCCAGTGTGGAAAGCCATCAGGGGTTTTCTCATCCATCCAGTGTGGAGAGCAGCTACGAATATGCACTGGACATGTTTTTTCTGGGAATAAAGACAAAACAGAACGAATCCGGCAGCAGGGAGGAATAAACAAATGAAATACCTGAACGAATTCCCTCATATCAAGGGAATTCAGCTATATAAGGATCAGACTCTGATCATGGAAGAATATCGGGAACACTCATACAAAACCGGCCTTCACCAGACCGGCTGTATTTTTAAAAGCTTTGTGTCTGCTGCTATCGGCTCGGCACTGAAAAACGACCACATTCAATCAACAGATCAAAAAATATGTGATTTTTTCCCGGAGCTGACTGTCAGCGATTCAAGGATGCGTGACATAACCAACCGGCACGCCCTGACGAAAACCACCGGCATAGCCTGGCCTCCGCCCGGAAATAATTCAGCCGCTTCAACCATACAGGCCGTGCTTCACCTGAACATGGATTCAACACCAGGAAAAACCTTCGCATACAAACCCGACCCTCAGCTTCTGGTCTGTTTGCTGCCGGAGGTTTCAGGAATAACCTTTGATGACTATATGGATAAATACATCTTCAAACCATTAGACATCAACCACTTTATCTGGGATACGTCCATGGCCCGCATCCAAAACCTGAAGATGACCATGGAAGATTTCGCAAAACTCGCCATGCTGTACTTAAACGGCGGCACCTGGAACGGCACCCGCATCCTGGAGCAAACCTATGTAAATGAGTCAATACAACCTGTCTCCTTTAACGTTTTCCCGGAGCAGATGGATTACGGTTATCTGTGGTGGTCAGGTCATATCGGCATCACTCCTGTCTTTTTTTCCAGCGGTTTCGGCGGACAATACCTGATCGCCATACCAGAACACAATGCCGTCGTGGTCATTGTATCCGATATGGACAAACCACACCCGGAAAACAAATTCCTTGCAAAAGATATTCTGACCAACTTAATAAAGAGGTGACAATAATGGAAAAAGTAAGAATATACGAAATACCAGAATGCAAAATGGTTTCATCAAAATGCGGTATGTTCGGTGAACCCGCACTCGACGACTTCGATAACTGGTTCTCCTCACTGCCAGTCACCACATTCCCCCAGGATTTTCTGTGGTTTGACAAAAACCAGGGAGGCTTTATATGGTACTACATCTACCACGAAGCCCTTAAAGTCCCCGATACCTTTGACATCATTGATTTTCCAGGCGGCCTTTATGCAGTTGCAACCGGTATAGACGGCGAAAGCAATGACGAGGTCATGAATAGCATCAGAACATTCATTCAGGAAAAAAGCTGCTTTAAAGAAGATATATCACGCCCGCAACTAGGTAATATTATTACACCAAAGTCCGCACAGCAGGCATTGGGATATTCCCAGATGGATTATTATGTACCAATTAAGACAATCTTAAAATAACGCAGCCCCCCTTAGCCATACTCTTATCTTCTATCCGGCCAGGATGCAAGTTGGCGGATGCCGCAAAATGAGAGGGCTCCGGACGCAGGGCCCGGTGCCCTCTCATTTTGCGGCATCCCATCTCGCTACCTAGCCAATCAACTTCTGCAAAGATGTAAATGTCAGGAATAAACAAACAACATAACAAACCGTCATACAGATTCTCAATGCAGTCGGCGCCTTATACCCGGCCGTTGTATCTTTACGCCAGATCATTAATACAATAAACGCTCCTGCTACCGGTGTCGCAATTGCCGTCGCCAGATTAGCAACATAAATCAACTGTACCGGCGAACCGCCAAACATAAAGCAGATTGCTGCCGATACCGCCAGAACAACAAATGCACCGATTCTGATACTTTTATCTTCCAGAGAAGTAGGTTTGTCAAAACCTGCATTTAACAGTACGACACCCCTCTGGGTATTTCCCAGTAATGAAGAAAAACCCGCACCCAAAAGCGCCACGCCCATAATCGGTCTGGCTACACTTCCCATAACAGGAACCAGCATTTCGGCAAGCTGTGCCGGTGACTTTACAACAGTCTGGGTTGGATTCAGAACAATTGCCGCAACGAGCATAACCGCTCCGCTGATTAAGATCACACAGATTACATGCGCAACAGAATCCGCCAGTAACGTTCCGTTAAACAAATCTTCTTTTTTCCATTTCTTCTCACTGCCCAGATAGGTTCCGTAAATCCCGGTAGTCAGGGCCGCATGGGTACTTAAAAATCCTAAGGCAGTGGCCATGCTTCCCTCCGGAAACTTCCAGGTTGTGAATCCTTTTACCATTTCGCCTGCATTTGGACCGCCGGTGCCGACCAGTGTAATGTAGAAGGCAATAATCATACCAAATACGCAGATACCGACACCCTTTTCAATTTTTGAGTAAACTCCTTTTGAAAAATAGCAATAAATCAGCACACAGATCATGATCATGGCACCAAGCTTCCAGTCGATGCCAAAGATCAGCTGCATTCCTGCACCTGTGCCGGAAATATTACCAATTGTAAAAAAACAGCAGGTCAGAAACAAAGCAAAGCCGGTAAATGCAGCCGCTCCTCTGCCGTAATACCTTCTGATCGCATGAATCGTCGGCATTCCGGTCAGCATTGACAGTCTGTATGTAACCAAAACATACGTCGATCCCATAAAAGCGATCAGAATATAAAGCCACAAAAGGCTATAGCCGTACTGGGCACCGATCATTGATGCCGTCGTAATCGCTCCCGGCCCGATTACAATTCCGGTCAGGATGATACCAGGCCCCACTTTTTTAACGAGTTCTCCAAAAGATAACTTCTCAACTGTTGAAGGATCAAAAATTTCAGCCTCTGCTGCAGTGATATTCATATCATTCATATTCAGTTCGTCCCTTCTCGTAATCATACATGTTACACCCATTTCCCCAAAAGCAAGTATGTATGCAGGGCGATCGGCTTTCTGCATAAAGCAGTCAGCCGATTCAAATTCCCCTGCAGGTATATTAATTAATTCTCATATTTGCTCATATCTACTTCCGGCAGTTCACTGCGTTTCAGTCCCAACGCTACCCAGTCTTTTTCTTCCTGGTCAAGCGGCAGTACCGGCTTGCGCATTAATGCTGATGAGAATACCTTTCTCTGTACCAGTGCTTCTTTCAGACGTGCATGAGCTTCACCGGATGGCTGCCCGCCGCCGTAAATTGCCTGGGAAATATGATAGATACGGTCTGACCATTCCTGCGCTTCTTTTAATGTGTGTTTCTCCGGATTTTTGAATACTTCCCACGCCGGGCAGATCAGCTCCGGTACACAGCCGGCAAATCCGATCAGTGCGCCGTCCATTCCCGGGAACCAGCTGACACACAGAGTCTCATCATGACAGGTAATCAGAGAGATGTCAGGGCATTCCTGGCGGAGCAGGCGTACATCATGTTCGTAAATCGAAGTAACACGGGTTCCCATCTTGATACATTTTACATGATCAATTTCTTTACACATTTTAATCAGTGACTGTACCGGATAATTAGCTCTGCTGGTTGCCGGATACAGATGGATGATAATATCGATGTCAGCACCTTCCGCAACATCTTTGATATACTGGAACGGAGCATCTTCGCTCATTCCGAAACGCAGCCACATATGAGGCGGCATTAACAGGATACCGTCCGCACCGGCTTCTTTTGCTTCTTTTGCCATTTCGATGGACTCAATGGTATTTTCACAGTTGATACCGGTAATGATGGTCATGATGTCGCCGCACTCTTCGCTGCAGATCTCGATCACCCGTTTGCGTTCAGCACGGGAAAGTCCGGTGATCTCGCCGGTATGACCGTTACACACTAAACCCTGAATCCCTTTATCGTAAAAACTTTTGATCCAGCGAAGGTATGCACGATACTCTTTTTCATCAATTGAATTGTCGTCTTTTAACGGAACCGATACTGCCGGGAAGATTGTTTTGAAGTTTTTTACCTTTGCCATAATTATAATTCTCCTTCTGATTTTTCAATTTTTATGTAAGCACTGCGCATGTGCTTAAGTTTTCTACAAACGTTTGTATATCTTGTGATTATGTTATATCACGCGGGGATATCTGCGTCAATATTTTGGTAATAGCCTGCAATTTTTTGCATATCATGTGCAACACTTTGCATAAACCAATAACATTTCGCCGGAATACGCGTTTTTTTTAGTGTATTTATCTATAATTTGACTTGAAATCTAATCTTATATTGATTATACTTTTTTTATGCCAACGTTTGTATAACGTAAAATAAGGAGTGTGAAAAGATGGCAACTTTAAAAGATGTCGCCCGTATCGCCTGTGTTGATGTGAGCACGGTGTCACGTGCAATTAACAATACCTCATATGTTCATCCTGATACAAAAGCCCGTATTTTCGCCGCCGTTAAAGAGCTGGGATATCAGCCTAACGTGATTGCCCAAAGTCTGCGGCAGGGAAAACGGCATACGATCGGAGTTGTCACCCCCCGCCTGAATATGACCGTCTTTGCCGATATCATGCAGGGAATTGAAGAGGAGGCCCGAAACTCTGGTTATGCCACACTCATCTGCAATACGGAAGATGATCCCAAAATAGAGCGGGAATGTTTAAACCGGCTGAGAAACGGTTTTGTCGACGGCATCATTATTGCCGGAACCGGTCATAACGGGCGGCTGCTTCGTGATATCCGTTCCAGCGGACTGACGGTAACTCAGATTGTCCGCCAGCAGGATACCACGATAAACAGTGTCATCGTCAACTATGAAAATTGCGGTTATGAAGCCACAAAATATCTGGCTGCTAAAGGATGCCGGGAAATCGGCCTTATTAACGGCACCATGAAAATTGCACCTTATAAAGAACGGTATAATGGTTACCGGCGTGCCCTGGCGGAGCTTTCGCTAAATGAAACCAGTGCTATTTCCGACTCACCTGTCAACAGTCTGGAATATGGCTATCACTGTGCCCTTGATCTGCTGGAGCAGAATCCGGATCTTGATGCGATTATGGCTGCTGTAGATGTTCAGGGAATTGGTGCCATGCGGGCATTAAAAGAGCAGGGGATTAAAGTTCCGGATCAGATCCGGCTGGCCAGTCTCACCGGTCATATTATCGGCGGCATGCTGGAAACAACTATGACCTCTATGGAAATGCCGGCACGGGAGATGGGGGCGCGGGCTGCACTTATGACGATTCACGATATTGAATCAGGGGCAGATCAGGGGTCGTCTCCCCAGCACCTGGTATTTACTTCTTCGTTAATTGAACGCGAAAGTGGATAAATAAAGGGCAAAGCAAAACCAATAAAGTAACTTGATTCATTTTTAATATGACATACGGGTGTCATATTGCATGTGATACGATTAGTGCTGAAAACGAGGAGGGGAACAGAAATGGGTACTGGGCTAAGTAATGAGATGGTAAAAGAATATGGCCGGAGCGCCGGAGCAAGTGTTGTCGGGATAGCGGCATCAGAGGATTTTATTTTGGCGCCGGATGGATTTAAACCCACCGATGTACTCCCGGAGTGCCGCTCGGTTATTGTTCTGGGTACTACATTTTCGCCTGAAGTCCTGGATGATACCATACAATATACCGCCAGCCGCAATGCCATGCTTAACCATATGACCGGTATGGCAAAAGCCGTTGCAAAACAAATCCGGTCGGATGGGTATAAAACTAAAGCTGTCAGTGCTTCCGGCGGTAAGTGGGTGGACGGTGACGGGAGGAAAGAACAGTTTGGATATATTTCGCTGAAACACGCGGCAGAACTTGCGGGGCTTGGTTTTATCGGCAAAAATTATCTGCTTACTAATCCTGAGTTTGGTAATCTGCTCTGGCTGAGTGCCGTGCTTACTGATGCTGCCCTGGCTCCTGACCCCAGGGTCACATACAATATTTGTGATGACTGTGACAAATGTGTGGAGATCTGTCCTTCGCAAGCGTTGGATGATCTGTCTTCATTTGATAAAAAGGGATGCTCGAAATTTTTTGTTATTGAAAATAAAAAATTTGTGATTAAGTGTTTTTCCTGCCGTACTGTATGTCCGCATTGTTTTGGGATCAGTTATGCCTCTTTTCAATCTCAGGGAACCAACCGTTCATACAACCGGTAGTTATGCAGGCCGTATTGGGAATAGCCCAGGTCCACGGTATCTATGTATGTGAAACCGCTCTGCTCATAAAGCCGGATCGCCGGCATGTTCTTTTCATAAACATCCAGCCGGACCGAGGACATCCCCGCAGCCCCGGCATGATGCAGGGCAAAATCCATGATGTACTTACCAACCCCCTTTGACAAAAAATCAGGGTGTACTGCCAGTGTATGGATCACAATAATCTGTGAGTAGTCACATTCGATCAGCCACTTAGCACTATTATATGCCGGCTCAGGATGATGGCTTAAAATCACTGTTCCGGCAATCCTGTCATTCTCTGTTACGACATACAGATTACCTTCCAGCAGCCCGGCCTCTGCATCCTTACGGGTTGGATAGATATCTTTGCGCCAGCCGGGATAATTGGTTCCGGCAGCCAGGTAATCATTCAATACATCATATAATCCGGCAATCTGATCGATATCTCCAACCGTTGCCTGTCTGATTTGTCTGCACATATATTTTCTTCTTTCCTGTTGTTATTTTCCTGATACATTTAACATGCAATAACTGTTCGTTACGGACTATAATACCATAATTTATTTTTTATGAATAGCTAAAATGAGCCTGGCATTCAGGCCAGGCTCACAAAAAACAGGTTTCTGTTCATTTTTAGATATCAGCGATTGCATAGTGCACAATACTAAGATAATCCCTTACCTTCGGAATCTCTAAAGACACCTTCAAATATCCCGAATTATCCTTATGTCTTTGGCGCAGATTATCCCAGGCCCCCGCTGACTTGACGATGTCTACTTTCCCGCCATTAGGCTGCTGCAGATAAACCGGACCTTCACATCTGTCCACTACTTCCAAAAACCGCTCCATCGTAAAAATGTTTATTTTTATCATTGCGTTCCCTCCCTCTCAGACTATGGTTAAACGGGTTTTCATCTTCGCAGTATCATTATACTGTTTCCCCGTTTGGAAAAATATCCATATTCTGATCGGACATATCACTATCCTGCCATTTTTTACGATAATCATTTGGCGTGCAGGCAAAGTACTCGCGAAATACCTTTCCGAAATAACTGCTGCTGCCCAGACCGCAAATATGACTTATATCCGTGACCGATCTGCGGCTGTTCACGAGCAGGTTGCAGGCCCGCTGCAAGCGATAACTTTTTAGATATTCTATTGGTGTTATACTTAGATGCTCAACAAAAATCCTGTGACATGTTCTTTCACTGATAAAAGCTGCTGCCGCAATATCACTGATGGTTACCTTCTCTGCAAACTGTTCGTGGATATAAAGCAGCATTGATTTTAATTTTTCGCTGTAATTGTCCCGATTCTGCTCCTGAGTCAGTAATGGCATTGAGATCTGCAGCAGCTGGCGCCATATCTCCGAAAGGTGATTGCGCAGACTTATTTCATAACCATAATCCGCTTCCGACAGATTGAAGGAGTCACGAATCACGTTTAACAACTGCAATTGATCCGGGTCTGAAGGAAATAACGGAAATATCTCAACATGTGCCGCATTTGTGAGCGGAAGAACATATTTCTGTTCAATCCGGCTTCCTTTTGGACCAGCGACAAAAGACGGATCAAATATATGCAGAAACTGCACTGCATGACCTGCCTGTTTTTGTGATCTTGTCATATGAAGAACATTGGAATTGACCATCCCTCCCGATCCCTGCGGGAATACAATCCGCTCATTCGGTGTGAAATACTCCAGCATTCCGCTTTCAATATAGAACAATTCCACTTCTTTATGCCAGTGCCATGGCGCAAAATTCCCGGGGTAACGGGCAAGTTCGCATCGCGATGCAATATAGGGAAAATCCGGGCTGATTCCCGGCAGCAGCTCTTCTTTGCTGCCGCGCCGCAGCTCAACACGATGAATGACTTTCAAAGAATCTACCTCCTGATCATCTTATTATACATCACAGGGCGTTTTTCCAGCTAAAAAAGCGGTTCAATATATTCCTTAATCAACTCAATTCTATCCTTTATTTCCGGTCCAAAAAGGGATGCAACAGCAACAACGATCTGTTTCTTTTCGTTCACATATATCACATTCCCACCATCTCCTATAGCGGCAAAGGAACGCTCATCATTATCAAGAACCCACCACAGATAACCATAGGAAAGATTCATTTCTGTCCACCGGCTGTGTTCGGCCGTGCTTTCCCTGATCCATCCGGATGATACGATTTGCTTGTCATTCCATGTACCTCCGCCTAGAAATAACTGCCCTATCCTGGCCATATCTGCCGCTGTCAGGGTAAGCCCCCAGCTTGCTGTATGAATCCCCTGCGGATCAGAAACCCAGCTGCCCTTATGCTTAGTCAGCTCATACCAGGCCAATTGATCTTCGGCACTACGGAACACAACATTATCCGTCACGTTTATTCCCAACGGCACGAATAAATGCTCTGCTGCAAATTCAAGAACAGACCTGCCCACTGCCTTTACAAGAATTCCAGAAAGAATGTGTGCTCCTATAATAGCCGTATACAGAAAATCACCAGCCGGTTTTTCTCCTCCCAGCAAATCAAGAGCAAAATCCAACCACTTATCGCTTGTAAAAAACGCTTCATAAGGTTCGTCTTCATACTTGTATGGCGCTGTCATTGTGAGCAGGTCTTTAATTGTAATACTCTGAATAATCTTTTCTCCCGGCATCACAGTATAGTCCGGAAAATAATCGAGTATAAGCTGATCTGTACTTAAAATATGGCCTTGATCAATGGCAATACCAATCAATACAGATATAACACTCTTGGTCACCGAAAATACATGAACGGCATCATCTGCAGCAAAGCCGTTAAAATACTCTTCGAAGACTTTCAAGCCGTTCTTTTGGATAATGATGCCTGCGACGTTGCTGTATTCACTTGCGATGATCTGTTTCAGTTCATCAAAATTCTTTTGTTTCATGCTATTTGCTCCTTTAATTTTATAAAGGATATCCTTAGAACAAGCATAAATCCATTAAAAATTGATTGCAAGGCATTTATCAGACATATTTTATATTTGTATATTCTGTACAAAAGAACCAGAACGATTTTGACTTGTATTACTCTTCTTTTATCCAGATACCATTCTGATCTACCAGATATCCGTCAGGCGTTCTGGTCCCTTTCAGCATCCGCCCATAATACGCGCCGTCTTCCGCCGACAGATAATACCACGCATCCTGAACCTTTAACCATCCCGTATAAATCGCGCCGTCACCGCCGAGGTAATACCAGTTATCCTGGTACCAGATCCATTCATTTACCTTCATCTGGCCGCTGAGCGGATCCAGCCAGTACCATTTGCCTCCCGACTGCCGCCAGCCTGTCGCCATATGGCCATTCTCGTCAAAGCAGTACCAGATACCGTTCTCATCCTGCTGCCAGCTGCCATTTGATGTTATCGATCTTGATGTTGGTGTTGATGACGATGAGGAGGATCCTCCGCCCGAGCCGCCGCCCGGACGGGCCTTGATCGTGAAACTGACCATTTTGCTTTCCTCATAGCTGCCCAGACCGCTGACCGTTACCTGTCCCTGTCCGGTCTGTGTATTGTTCTGGTAAGAGACCTGATAATCTGTCCCTTCCGTTAAGAGCCGGCCGGAGTCTTTCACCTCTACAGCAGGTCTGATCTCCCGGCCTGTATAGACATATGTATCCTGCTCCAGACTGATGGTCAGCGCACCGGCCTTTAAGCTTCGTTTAACCGTTATCACTGCCTGAGCCGTTTTACCGCTGTACTCGTTCTTTGCCGTCACCGTATGCTGCCCAAGTACTGCATCTGCCGGGATCTTCAGTTCTCCTTTGCCGCCTTCCAATGCTTTAACCTGCAAACCGCTGTCTGTACTCCAGACAATAAGCCTGTTGTTCCAGTCTTCCCATCCGCCTGTCTGCAGCATCAGACTCTCAGGCTGATCGTACAATAATATCACGCTTTGTTTTGGTTCAATGGTCAGTTCTCCCTGAGGTTTTGGTTCAATCGTGAAACTCACTGTTTTGCTTTCCTTGTAATCACCGATACCGGTGACCGTTATCTGCCCCTGACCAATTTGTGTATTGTCACTGTAAGACACCTGATAATCCGTTCCCTGCGCGAGAAGCCATCCGGAGTCTCTTACCGCTACCGCCGGTCTGATCTCCTGACCGGTATAAATATACGTATTATGTTCCGGGCTGAGCGTCAGAGCTTTTGCTTTCAAACTCCTGGTCACGGTCACCACGGCCTGTGCCATCTGACCGCTGTGCTCATTCTTCGCTGTCACTGTATGCTTCCCGAGTGCTGCACCTGCCGAGATCTTAAGCTTTGCCGCACCATCAGGCAGCACTTCAATATCCAGACCGGTATCTGTACTCCACACGATTGTTTTGTTGCTCCAGTCTTCCCAGCCGCTTGTCTGCAGCATCAGGCTCTGTGCCTGATCATACAGTAAAACTGTGTATTGCTCCGGCGCAACAGTCAGTTCCCCCTGCAGCTTCGGTTCAATCGTAAAGTTTACTGTTTTGCTTTCCTTATAATTCCCTATACCGCTGATAATCACCTGAGCCTGACCGACTGCCGTATTGTTCGAATAGGATACCTGGTAATCGGACCCTGCCCTTAAAATCCGGCCGGAGTCTTTTACCTCTACGGGCGGGGTATTCGGCTGATCAGTATAAACATATGTATATTGTTCAAGGCTGATCGTAAGTGCTTCTGCTTTTAAGCTTCTTGACACCATTACTACCGCCTGCGCCATCTGTCCGCTATGCTCGTTCATCGCGGTCACCGTATGCTTCCCAAGTACTGCATCTGCCGGAATCTTCAGCTTGCACGCACCATTCTCCAGCGCTTCAACCTCCAGACCGTGATCTGTGCTCCACGTAATAAGCTGGTCGTCCCAATCTTCCCAGCCGCTTGTCTGCAGCGTCAGACTCTTATCCTGACCGGATAATAATACTGAGCTTTGTTCCGGTGAAATGTTCAGTTCGCCCTGTTCCCCAGGTTCAATCGTAAAGCTGACCGTTTTGCTTTCCCCATAATTACCCATGCCGCTGACGATCACCTGAGCTTGGCCGACCGCTGTATTATTCTTATAGGATACCTGGTAATCTGTTCCTTCTATTAATTTATGACCGGAGTCCTTTACCACAACGTTTGCTCTGATAGGCTTGCCGGTATAAGTGTAAGTGTCTGGCTCAATGCTGATCGTCAGCGATTCGGCTTTCATACTCCTTGTCACCGTTACCACAGCCTGCACATACTGACCGCTGTGCTTGTTCGTTGCTGTCACCGTATGTGTTCCAAGTTCTGCATCTGCCGGGATCTTCAGCTCTCCCGCACCTTCAGCCAGTTCTTCAACAATCAGACCGGTATCTGTACTCCACGTGATAAGCTGGTCGTCCCAGTCTTCCCACCCGCTTGTCTGCAGCATCAGACTCTCGTCCCGATCAGACAATAATACCGCGCTTTGCTTTGGCGTAATGAGCAGCTCTCCCTGGGGCATCGGTCCAATCATAAAACTGACCGTTTTACTTTCCTTATAATTGCCCATGCCGCTGACTGTCACCTCACCCTGGCCAACCGCCGTATTATTTTTGTATGATACCTGATAATCCTCCGCTTTCACCAGGATCCGGCCGGAGTCCTTCACCACAACTTCCGGCCTGATCTCCCGGCCGGTATAAACATATATATCCGGTTCAATGATAAGTGTCAGCGATGCGGCTTTCAAGCTCCTTGTCACAGTAACCACCGACTGCACAAACTGACCGCTATGCTCGTTCTTTGCTGTCACTGTATACTGACCAAGTGCTGCATCAGCTGGGATCTTAAGTTTTCCTGTACCATTGATCTGTGATTCAACCTCCAAGCCGCTGTCTGTACTCCATACGATTGTTTTGTTGTTCCAGCGCTCCCAACCGCTTGTCTGCAGGGTCAGAATCTCAGCCTGGTCGTACAATAACACCTCGCTCTGTTCCAGATCAATCTTCAGTTCTCCCTGTTCCCCCGGTTCAATCGTAAAAGTGACCGTTTTGCTGTCCTCGTATTTGCCGATACCGTTAACGACCACCTGGGCCTCGCCGACCGCAATGTTGTTCTGATAAGAGATCTGGTAGTCCGTTCCTTTCGCTAAGATCCGTCCGGAATCTTCTACTTCCACTGTCGGCTCGTTCGGCTGGTCGCTATAAACATACTTATTTTTTCCAAGGCGGATCTTCACCACATCTGCTTCCATGCTCTTTTTTACCACAACTTCAGTCTGAACCGATTTATCGCTATACAGATTCTTTGCCGTGACAATATACGTTCCAGGTTCCGTCTCCACAGGAATTTTAAGTACTCCTGTACCATTTACAGAAGAGGTAATCTCCAGCCCGGATTCTGCCGACCATGTGATATCCTGATCCTTCCACGCCTCCCATCCGCTTACCCGAAAAGTCAGGCTCTCTTCGTTATTGGCCAGATGCACCGTCGTTTCCCCTTCCGGCGAAATGGTCAGTTCACCGCTCGGCAGACCGCTTAAATACAACCCCGGATCACCGTTTTGACCGGACAAACCTTTAAGTGTTGGCAAATAACCTGTCTTGGCAATCTCCCAGACAGAAGTTTCACCGAGGCCGAACCTGGAGTCCCAGAAGTCGGCATCGGCCACATCGGCCGCATAAGCATCCGCCCCCTGAATGCCGGTATCACTTCTGTTTGCCGGTATCATCGCTTCATCGGCATTGTCAACCAGTACCTGCATCCCGGCAAATGCAGCATTACCGGACAATAATCCGGCCTGAAATACTCCGGCAATCCGGCCTTTCTGTGCATCGGATGATGGTACAGATATGGAAGGATTGAGTGCAGCGCAGTTCTTAACTGTGCCGCCAGACACCTCTCCGGCAATTCCGCCCACAGCATCACTTCCGCTTACCACTCCCGTACTGTAGCTGTCTTCAAGTCTTCCGGTTACACTTCCGGCGATTCCTGCCACAGCATTATTTCCGGTTACATCTCCTGTACTGTAGCTTCCTCTGATTACTCCGTTTCCTCCTATAAATCCGGCGATTCCTCCCACCGAATCACTTCCGTTTACTTCACCTGTGCTGCAGCTCCCTTCAATGCTTCCATAAACATATCCCGCGATTGCGCCGACATAATCCTTGCCGGATACATTGGCATTTTCTACAACCAGCCTTTTTAACCGGCCAGAGTCTCCTATCACACCAAACAGCCCCTGATAATCTTCTGTCGGCCGATCAATCACCAGATTCTTTACCACATGCCCGTTTCCATCAAATTTCCCGTTAAACCGGTGACTGTCGCTTCCAATCGGCTCCAGGTCCGGGCCGGCTCCGAACAGGTTAATGTCTGCTGTCAGTTGATAACATGCCTCCGGCTTTGTATACGGACTGTCTGCGGAACCCTCATTAATCAGTTCTGCTAACCGTCTAAACTGTGCGGCAGTTTCGATCTGGTAGGGTGACGCTTCCGTTCCCTTACCCGCAAATGCATAACCGGATATGTGTTCCGGCATAGTTCCGTTTCGTGTTACTTCTGCATTTTTAAGAACCGGCAGCTTTCCATTTTCTGTTTCCCACCCTGTCTCCTCTGTAAACCTGCCCCCGAGAGTTCCATCACCGGTGATAGTTTCTGCATTTTTTCCTTCGCCATCTTTCCCGTCAAGGTCTGAAACCGGATTTTGTGAAATATCATCAATCAACAGCTGCATCCTATCGAAGGCCATGTTGTTAGTGAATGTTCCATCACTTCCGGCTGCTACCCGTCCGATATCACTGCCTGTCTTAGCAGCTATAACAGGATTTAATGCGGCACAGTTTGATATCCTTCCATCTGCCGGTACATATCCGGCAATTCCGCCCACAAAATTACTTCCGGTGACCTCACCCGCACTGTAACACCCTGTAACGGTTCCGTCTGCTGCTACAAATCCTGCAATTCCCCCTGCATAATTATTTCCGCTCACTTCCCCTGTACTGTAACTTCCTTCAATACTTCCGGCCACACTACCCGCGATTCCTCCTGCAAAGTCCCGGCCTGCTACTCTGGAATTCTCTACACCCAGGCTTTTCACCCGGCCAGATGCGCCAATCATGCCAAATAATCCTTGATAATCTGCTTCCTGCCTGTCAATCACCAGATTTGTTATCACATATCCTTTTCCATCGAACTGTCCGTTAAAGTTCTGGCTGCTGCTTCCAATCGGTTCCCATCCGTCCCCATCCGCATAACGGGACAGGTCAAGATCTGCCGTCAATTGATAATAACTGCGCCCATATGTATCATTAGTAGTCTCGTTATTTACCAGATCTGCCAGCCGCCGAAGCTGCGCAGCAGTTCCGATCAGATAGGGTGACGCTTCGGTTCCTTCGCCGGAAAATGCATGGCCTGAAATGTGTTCCGGAACTGTTCCGGTCTGCGATTCTCCCGCTTTCGTAAGAATCGGCAGTTTACCATCTTGAAAGCTCCACACAGTCTCATCCGCAAATACTTCGCCGAGTACTGCATCAATGAGTATATCATTAGCGCTTATATTCTCGCCATCTCTCCCGGTAAAATAAACTGCATCATGTTTATTGTCTCCTATAAACAGTTGTGTGCCGTCAAAAGCCATGTTCCTGGTGAATGTTCCGTTATCACTTCCTGTTATTCGTCCAACAGCGTTGCTCTTATCGCTCAGGATAGTCACAGAAGGATTTAATGCAACACAGTCAGATATATTTTCATCACCATATATACCGCCCACAACACCGCCCGCATGTTTTCCACCTGTTACTGCACCTGTGCTGTAACTCTGATTGATACTTGTTGATTTAGCCATATATCCAACGACACCGCCAACATGTTCACCAGTTCCGCTCACTGTTGCTGTACTATAGCATCCTTCTACGTTTCCGTACAAACTTAAAGATCCCGCTATCCCTCCGATATTGCCAGTTCCCTTTACTGTTCCCGTGCTGTAGCATCCTTCTATCTTCCCACTCGCATATCCCGCAATTGCTCCACAATGATTTAAACCGATTAAACTAATACTCTCAACGCCCAGATTTTTCACCACACCACCGGTCCCAACCACGCCAAACAGCCCCTGCTCAGTCTTTCCCGGCCGGTTTATCACCAGGTTCTTTACCACATATCCATTTCCATCAAATGTTCCACAAAACCCAACGTGTGTAGAAAAACTTCCGATCGGCTCCCACCCCGCCCCACCCGCATACCCGGACAGGTCAATATCTGCTGTCAGTTGATAATAAACCCCTGCTGCCGTATACTGGCTATCCGCAGGTTCATTATTAATCAGCCCTGCAAGCCGTTTAAGCTGAGCGGCAGTTCCGATCAGGTATGGTGATGTTTCGGTTCCGTCACCCATAAACGCATATCCCGATATATGTTCCGGCATCGTTCCGTCTTGTGTATCTCCTGCATTTACCAGTACCGGCAGCCTTCCATTTTCGGCAGTCCACCTCGTATCATCTGCGAACCGGTTTCCAAGCATTCCATCACTGATTATGGATTCTGCGGTTATACTTTTGCCATCCCTCCCGTTAATTTCTGATACCGGATTTTTTGATTGATTGCCATTTACCAGTTCCATTCCTTCGAATGCAATATTATTGTTTAAATCTCCGGGACTGCCGCCTGCAATACGCCCGGGACTGCCGTCTGAAACGTCCGTCATTACAGCAGAATTTAATGCGGCACAGTTTAATACGCAACCATTTTCCGATACACATCCTGCAATTCCGCCTGCATAATTATTGCTGCTTATATCGCCTGTGCTGTAACTTCCTTTTACGTTTCCTCCTGCTGTCACGTATCCAACGATACCGCCCACATATTCATTACCACTTACCGCTCCCGTACTGTAGCTCTCTTCGACGCTTCCTTTTACAGATCCTGCAATTCCGCCCACACGATTATTTCCATTAATGCTTCCCGTACTATAACTTCCTTCTACACTTCCTTCTGCATATCCGGTAATCGCACCGGTGTCATCCCTGCCGGTCACGTCAGCATTCTCAACACCCAGATTTTTCACCAGCCCATCCGGTCCAATTATACCAAAAAGCCCCTGCCGGTCTGAACCCGGACGGTTGATAACCAGATTTGTTATCACATAACCATTTCCATCCAGTTCCCCTTCAAATGGACTATCCTCCGTTCCGATCGGCTCCCAGCCCTCCCCGGATGCATAACCGGACAAGTCAAGATTCTGTTCCAGACGCAGATATACCTTAGACCTGCCGACAAATGCTTCCAGCTCGCCATCAGCGATAAGTCCACCGATCTCAGCCAGCTGGGCCGCACTTGTCACCTGCAGCGGATTCTCTTCCGTTCCAAGACCGGCGATCCGCTGCCGCTGCATCAGCATCACACGAATAACCGGAAGCTTTACCTCGCCTCCGGTCAGATACTCCCCCTCCGGCCCGGCACGGTACACATACAGTCCCGCCTGCGGCCTGTCACCTTCCATCCCCGGTTCCCCCGACCAGGTTACCGGAACGTCAAGTTCCGTCCCGTCCGCCGCATTTGCCTGTATGGAAGAAGGCAGATTCAACTGCGATGGGGCATATATTGTCTGACTTCTGATTTCTTCCGGAAGCTCCTCAAACGATACAATCGCGGTTCCTTCTCCGACAACCACAGTGATCTGCGGCAGCTCCACACCTTCTTCCAGTTCATAATCACTTAACTGTGCCGTAAATGTATAGACTCCGGCCTCCTGTCCGTTATATTCCGGTTCACTTACCCAGTCTGCCGTCACTTCTATCCATCCAGTCGGTTCTGCATCAGATGCGGATGCACGTCTGGCCTGCGATGGTGACGCCACAAAATTATCCGCTCCTGATGACTGGCGGACATTTATCTGTTCCGGCAGATTAAGTTCTGCCAGTTCCGATCCCAGCGGCACCTGCCTGCAGGTATCGTCAAATTCTTCTATCGCAATAATGCGGTTTTGGCCCGGCAAATCCATCTCAAGCCATATCACATCATCGTACTCTTCATTTGCTTCATCTTCATCATATTCCGAGGTCTGATAAGCGGCACTAACCGGCGATATCTGCCCCAAAACCAGGGAAACTGCCAGTAATCCTGCCAGTACATGCTTCCATCTTCTTGCCTGCTTCATTATGTTCATAATCTTTTGTCCCTTTCCCTCATTGTCTGATTATTCTGTCAGCTGAATTCATTATACGGATTTATCAGGTTGTATACAAGTACGAATCTCGAAAAATTTGTGCAAATTTTATAACTATAACAAAAAAAGAGTTGCACATTATATAAAAATGTGCAACTCCACCTTTATATAGCTATGTCTGCAAAAACAGCGCAGTCATTGCTATTCTCTTTTAAATACGTAATATTTACCATTTATTTCCAATTTATTGGATTTGTTCAAACAGTTCAATCAGCTTGGACTTATCAAAGAATACCGGATACGCCTCTTCGCAGGCATCTTTCACTTACCAAAGATTTTTATAAAGCTGCATCAGATCTGCTTTCGAGATCTCCCTGATCGTATTCTGCGGACTGCCGCTGTCCATTGCATCACCGGCCATTTTGTCTATTGCATTCATAAATGCATCTTTATCAATACCATATTGCTCCGGTGTCGGAATCTCCAGTTCTTTTGTCAGAGCAGCAAGCGCCCCGACAAAAGCATTTGCCGCTTTTTCATCCGAATCCCCGCTGCCGGCCACACCAATGATCCGGCCCAGTTCGCCAAAACGCTCAGCCGCACCGGCTGCTGCAAAAGTCAGACATTCTTTCATCAGCATCGCATTGGACAATCCGTGGGCAACATGGAACATCGCACCGATCGGGCGGCTCATTCCATGGATCAGGGTAACGGATGCATTATTAAATGCCACACCAGCCTCCAGTGAAGCAATAGCCATCTCGGTACGGGCTGTCTCATTCTGTCCGTCCTTAAATACCACCGGCAGATATTTAAAAATGCGACGTACAGCCGACAGGGCAAAGGTATCGGACATAGTCTGTGATTTTCGCGAGGTATAGGCTTCCACCGCATGACACAGGGCATCAAGTCCGGTTGCCGCAGTGATTTTCGGCGGCACTGTCATGGTGAAGACCGGATCAATAACTGCCAGTACAGGCATCAGAACCTTACCCTTAAGCAGCATCTTGATATCTTTTCTGGTATCAGTAATAATGGTAAACTGGGTCGCCTCAGAACCGGTCCCGGCAGTTGTCGGAATGGCTGCCATCGGCGGCACCGGTACCTCAATCACCTTGCCCATATAGTCAGCAATATCACCGCCTCTTTCTGCCAGTGAGGCAATCGCTTTCATCGCATCAATCGGGCTTCCGCCTCCCAGTGCGATCAAACAGTCGCATTCTTCCTCACGGTACTGCTGTAAACCTGCTTCAATCATAGCATTGGTCGGTTCGCCGCTGATTTCGGCATATATCGAATAGCTGATTCCCTGTTCAGTCAGAACCTGTTCCAGCTTTTCACAGTTTTTCAAATCAATCATTACCTGATCGGTTACAATCAATGCCCGGTTGCCCAGTGTTTTCATCACCGTTTTCGCATCCAAAAGAGCCCCGCTGCCGGTAATAATCTGTTGTGGTACTATAAATTCTCTTGCCATCTTATCCTCTTTTCCCGGTCGCCTGGCGAACCGATTTTATAGTGTTGATCTTAACTTAAATATCCGCATCGTGCAGCCAGGTATAGCGCTCGTCCTCACAACGATCAGTCTGCAGCCACGGATTTCCCGGCAGGTGCCTGATCATCCAGCAGGTGTACATCTGAAATCCCGGTGCAACCGCCTGGGGATGGAGTTCACCTCCGGGAATTGCAGAAAAACTGTTATCAACACTCTTAAATACCTGATCCCCGACAAAACTGGCGCCAAAACCTTCCGGCCGGTCAAACCGGAAAAAGTAAGCTTCCGGCTGGGGATGGCGGTGGGGCAAATAACCCGACCAGTTCCCGCGGTCATTGAGTACTTCACCCAGAACCATATTGGAATAAGGAGCAATTTCATAATCGAAGATCGTATTGACCCGCCGTTTTGCCACGTTGCCGAACTTGCCGACCGAAGAATATCCCCATGGAGCATCCGCCGGTTCATACATCCGCGGCGCAAAGACAGCCGGGTTTTGCGTACACTGAACCAGGATTTCCGTTTCCTCTGTTGCCGTAACTGTTACGGTATCACCGCTGCATATATGCAGACACCACGGTCCTTCTGTAAATACATCTTTCCGGTTTACCTGTTTTTTTTCAGTATCACCGTTTTTCTGCCACTCGTATTCTGCAATGCCATTAAGCAATAATACCGCGATCTCTTCGCCGGGACGGCAAAAAGTCTGTGCCGTCCCCGGTTCCAGCCGGTAAACCCGGATATCCATCATCATATCCCGGTATGCTCCGTCATATGTAGTCAGTATCATCATATTTTCTGCATCATATGTTCCATAACCAAATACCTGCTTCATCTTTGTCTCCATTCATTTAATATTTCCGCGACTCCTGACGGCCTTTTAAAACCTGCTCACATGCCTGACGGACCGATTCCTTTTCTGATGCTGTGGCAATCCCCACATTCCACCAGGACTCATAACCGTCGGTCATCGTCTTGGGAATGACCTTAAGGTCAAAGAGGCAGGCCTTCGTCTGTTCTTTGGCATCAGTCAGTGCCGCTTTCAGTTCATCAATCGTGCGGCAGGTATAGGTCTTCAGGCCATACCCTTCGCCGATCTTGGCATAATCCACCGGAATCAGATCGCCGCACGGTTTTTTGCCGTCGGTGTAGCGGAATTCGGTCGCAATCGAGCCGATTCCGTGATTCATCTCCAGGTTGTTGATACAGCCAAAACCACAGTTATCAAACACCAGGATATTAACTTTCTGCCGTTCCTGGATAATCGTCATAATTTCACTGTGCAGCATCTGGAAACTGGAATCGCCTACCACACAATAGACCTCGTTGTCCGGTTCGGCAAATTTAACCCCCAGTGTTGCCGCCACTTCATATCCCATGCAGGAATAACCATATTCAGCATGGTAACCGCCGCGTTTATCCGTCGTCCACATCCGCTGCATACAACTGGGCAGCGAACCTCCGGCTGTGATAATCGTCGCATCGGCATCGATCACTTCCCGGATTGCATAAAGTGCTGCCGTCTGGGTGATCTTGCCATCAGTCAGGGCGACAAACTCCGGAATCGTCCGGGGATCTCTGGCCTTGATCATCGGTTCAAAATCATCACCTGTATATGTAATGCCGCCCAGATGTTTCATCTCTGCATCCCAGGCTGCTTTTGCGTGTTCAATTTCATTCTGATAGGAAGAATGATATCCGGCCTGACGCAATTTTACTGCCAGTGCCTCAACTGTCGCTCTGGCATCACCAATCGCCTTAACAGCATCCATTTTATATGCATGGTAGCGGCAGTTATTAATGGTCAAGATCTTAACATCTTCATTTCTGAACAGGTGCTTCGAACTGGTGGTAAAGTCAGATAACCTGGTCCCGATGGCGATCACCACATCAGCATCTCTGGCGATGACATTGGATGCATAGGTGCCGGTTACGCCAATGCCGCCCAGACAGTACGGATGACTGGAGATACAGGCACTCTTGCCGCCCTGGCTTTCGCCAAAGGGAATCCCGAACTCTTCACAGAACTTTTCTACTGCCGCTCCGGCTTCCGAATAACGGACACCGCCGCCGACGATAACCAGCGGTTTTTTTGCTGTCTTAATCACACCGGCGACATCATCAAGCTCTTCGCAGACTGCAACCGGACGGGTAATCCGATGCACCCGTTTGTCGAAAAAGTATTTCGGGAAATCATAAGATTCACCTTCCACATCCTGACACAGCGAGATACAGCAGGCACCGGTTTCAGCCGGATCGGTCAGTACTCTCATTGAATGAATCAAAGCGGTCATAATCATCTCAGGCCGGGTGATCCGGTCCCAGTATTTACAAACCGGCTTAAATGCATCATTGGTTGTCACTGCCAGGCTGCTGCTCTGTTCAAGCTGCTGCAGCACCGGATCCGGCTGGCGGGAAGCAAAGGTATCAGCCGGAAATACAAGCAGCGGAATATTGTTGACCGTTGCAGTAGCACAGGCGGTAACCATATTGGCTGATCCCGGGCCCACCGATGCCGCACAGGGAATGATCTGTCTGCGTCCGCTCTGTTTGGCATAGGCAATTGCCGTATGACACATCCCCTGTTCGTTTCTTCCCTGCAGTACCTTCAGGCTGCCCGGATCACTGTCCAGCGCCTCACCCAGGCCAACGGCAATGCCGTGACCGAAAATAGTAAAAAAGCCGGTGACAAATTTTGTTTCTGTTCCATCCATCGCCACATACTGATTATCTAAGAATTTTACAATCGCCTGTGCAACAGTCATTTTCCTGGTGTTCATGATATTTTTCCCTCCAACTTCCTGATCGTTTCGATACTTATAACAGACTTATACCCGTGCCACCATCTCACCGTAAATTCGTTTTTCTTCCTCAATAAATGCCTTCACTTCATCCGGCCCCGGCAGAGCGTCGGAGCAGTTGTTGCTCTTTACCATCATCGATGCTTCAGCCGAACCAAACTCGAGACAGTCCAGAATATTCCAGCCCTGATACAACCCATACAGGAAACCGGATGCATAACCGTCACCGCCGCCGAATCCTTTGCGGGCTTTAACCGGAAATGGTTTGATGCTGAAGCTTTCTCCATCTGCCGTATAAGCGGTGGAACCTTTCATGCCATGTTTGATCACAACCAGTTTTGCCCGGTAACTCTGCCATAATGCAGCACTTTCCTCATCACTCATTCCCGGCCGGATCAGCTTCTCTGTCAGGTCAAATTCTTCACGTGAACCCATAATCACATCTGCTTCCTTTGCTACCATGGAGTAATAAATCGATATCTCATCCATGTTGCTCCAGTTGTATTCCCGATAGTCGATATCAAATATGATACGGGTATTGTTCTTTTTCGCCAGCATAACTGCTTTTAAGGCCGCTTCGCGTGACGGACTCTGAGCCAGTGCTGTTCCGGAGATCAAAATCGCCTTGGCCTGTCTGATGTAGTCTTCATCGATGTCATCCACATGCAGCTGTAAATCAGCAATACAGTTACGGTACATCAGAATGCTGCTTTCATTTGCCGACAGCATTTCGGTAAAGGTCAGCCCCAGCTTCTCGCCGTTGGTACAACGGCTGATCCGGGATGTATCAATGCCCTGTTCATCAAAATAATCAACCACAAACTCACCAAACTGGTCATCCGACACTTTAGCAAAAAAGCCTGCCTTCATGCCATGTCGCGTAATTCCGACCGCGATATTTGCCGGTGACCCGCCGACAAACTTCTCAAACATATGTACCTTCTTCAGCGGTTTAAACTCTTCCTTAACCTGATCGTTGTATGCCGGATTAAAATCAATTGCCACCCGGCCGAGAAGCACCAGATCATACGGCCTGGTCTGATCAAATGTAATAAAACTCATATTTTTTCCTCCTGACTCCTCCGTTGACCGGAAGGCGCGTGCATTATAATTATATTTGTGTGCATATCATATCATGCACGCATTCAGATATCAAGTTTTTTAGTGGGACATCATATTTTTCAGCATTTTTGCTAATTACATATACTTGTCTTCGTTCATAAATACTATTCCCTTCATTCGCACACGTGTACGCACGCAGAATCAGCACAGTAATTACAGACATTGCTATGTGTTAATTGTATCTTAATATTGATCTTGTTATTTTTATTTTTTTATATTACAATCAATAATATATTGTCAGATTTCGCGTGCTTTTTTATCACATATCATTCATGTGTGCACAAATGAAAATATATTGAATCTTTATTGAACAAAACAAGATCATGGAGGAAATCATGTCTGTAACCATACAACAAATTGCCGATATCGCAGGTGTCTCCAGGGGAACTGTTGACCGGGCTCTCAACAACAGGGGGCGGATCAATCCGGAAGTGGCACAGAATATCCGGAATATTGCATCCGAGATGGGATACGTTCCGGTCAAACGAAAGGAAACCCGGCGCCAGGCACCGCCCATCAAAATCGGCATTGTCACCCTGCTCTCCCAGTCATCCTTTATGGAGCAGGTACGCAATGGTATAGCTGATGCCGCCAAAGTACTCACCTACCGCGGCGTAGAATTGATCGTAAAAGAGTGCAGCTCTGTCGATGAAGGCGAACAGCTTACCGCAATCGAAGAACTTCTGACCGAATCAATCTCAGGCCTGGCCCTGATGCCGGTCGACAGCGATACCATCCGGAATAAAATCAACCATGTATCAGATACCATGCGAATCCCGATCGTCACCTTCAACGCCGACATCATCGGGACCCGACGCTGCTGTTTCGTCGGCCTTGATAATCGAAAGAGCGGCCGGGCCGCTGCCGGACTGATGGGCATGATGACCAGAGGACAGGGAAAAGTCCTCGTCATCACCGGATTCTTCAGCAACAGCGTGAACAGCCTCCGGGTCGACGGCTTTATCGAAGAACTGAAAAGCTCTTACAGTGACCTTGAAGTTGCCGGTATCCAGTGCAGCTTCGATGACACAGCTGAAGTAGAGCGCCTGATCGTAAATGCCATCCAGACACATCCTGACCTGGCCGGCATCTTTGTAGCTTCCGGCGGACAGGCCGGTGTTTTAAAAGCTTTTGAGCAACTTAAATTGGAGAAACGGCCTTACGTTATCATTTATGACCTGACTCCAAAAAATATCAAGGCACTAAATGATGGAACTGTCGATTTCTTAATTGATCAGGAAGTCTATCTGCAGGGCTATCAGCCACCGATTTTATTAGCTGATATGCTGCAGAAAAATCAGCAGCCGGATAAAGAATATTTGTATACGGATATAAGAATTATGACAAAATATACAATATAAGATGAACGAAGAACCGAATGCCGAAATTTCTCGCATGGCACAGGAAGTTTATGTTAAAATAAAAGAACTGGCGATGAAGGCATGACTGCCTGTGTTGAGAATCATCAGGCAAATTTTAATTAATAATGGAGGATTTATAACTATGGATTTTATGACTTGTATTAAGGAACGCAGAAGTATACGTAAATTTAAACCAGAAGCCGTAAGTGAGACCGTGCTAAAGCAGGTGGTAGAAGCAGCATCCTACTCACCGAGCTGGAAGAATTCCCAGTCTGTCCGTTATGTTGCAGTTTCCGATACTGCGCTTAAGACCAGCCTGGCTGAGAACTGTATGATGGACTTTGAATACAACAAAAAAACTGCCTTGCGGGCACCAATGCTGGTGTTAATTACAACCGTTTCCCCGCGTTCAGGGTTTGAACGTGACGGTTCGTTTTCCACCAGCAAAGGGACGCACTGGGAAAGCTTTGATGCCGGTATTGCTGCTCAGACCTTTTGTCTGGCTGCCCATGAACTGGGACTGGGGACTGTTATCCTGGGAATTTTCGATGAGGCTAAGGTGATTGAGACAGCTAATCTTCCGGAAGGACAGAAAGTGTCTGCTATTGTTGCTGTTGGATATGCTGATGAAGTTCCGGCTATGCCGAATCGTAAAGGTGTTGATGAATTGCTGACCATTGTGAAATAAGTGGGGTGTCGCTCATAGTGGCGAGGAGAACGTGGGGCGTTCGGTTTGGTTGGACCGGAATCGAACGCCCCACGTTCTCCCAGCGACTTTGCAGCTCCGGCTGGGTAAAAAAGAAAAACCATTTTACTTCTTTGTATACAGGGTTTCGCCCTCGTAGACCAGCTTACCATTATCTATCAAAAGTGAGTATTTATCACCGTTTTGATCGACGATCAGGGAGTTGTCCTCTATCTCATAAGTGTAGGTCGCGGTTTGGGTGTTCTCCCAATATTCATCTAAGGTGCCGTCATCCTTGATTTGTATTGTGATTTCTTCTGTGATGTCGGACTGCCATTCTCCTAAATGCGATGGTTTCGTTTGAGCGCAACCTGATACGATAAGTAATGTAATTGATAACAATACCGTAAATGATACTATTTTTATAATGTTTCTTTTGATTTTCTTCATGGTTATGTTCCTTGATTTTGAGTATCCCTAAACTCTCGCATTAGTATATCAACACAACTGATGATTTACTGCATGTGTTTTGATTTGCTGAGTTTTTCTCCTGATTTCAATTCTTTTATAATTTCTTCGTCCTGAGACTTATCATCGGGTTTCAGTCCACGTTGTTCCCGTTTCGTTTCCATCAACCACTCTGCATATTCAGCCATTGTGCAACCTCCAAATTCTAAATTTACCGGCTTTATATAACGCTTATATTCTGCGTGCAGAATCTTTAACCGGATAAAATTCCAACAATAAATTCACATAATCAGGCAGATTTTCTACTGAAGGATTCCAGAACTCAAACACTGTTCCGCTGCATTTTTCAATTCGTTTGTTATCGATGGTATAAGTTTTTCTCATTCGGCAATTCTCTTTTTTAGGATTACAGCTGCAATTACCGTGATCGCCGATAAATACATTTCTAATATATTCCGGCGTATTCTGTATATAGGCACTGTGTTTGTCAATGTTATCAAAGAACAGCCTTAAAATAATTTCATCGTCTCTCATATAAATCCGGGCAGCAACTTTTTTGCTTTTCACGCCTGTTTTAGCGTAAATAATCATATATTTTCCCCAGACATGACCACCCCCGATACTGCCGCCAAAGTCATACCCCATTTTCTCAATTTCTTTATCAAAAGCTATAATAAAGGCTTTATTGGGTTCGGAAATCATCCTAAATCTTCTCTCTGACAGAAGTTCTTCCATGTTTTTATGTTCGGGAGCATTAAAATACGCATCGACTGCTTCTTTCAGTGTTTTTCCGGTTTGTGTATTCAGCCAGTTCTGAAATTGTCCGTCCTGCGCAATTGCTTTGGCCAAAGATTGCTCAAAAAAAGAACGGTACTTGCTCAAAGGTATCTCTTTTCCGATTATTATTTCAGTATCTTCCGGCAGACATATGCTATTCTTAGCCATAATTTTCATCCCTTCGTGATATAAATAACTTACAGTAAGATTAAGTTCACGTTGTTATCCTATAGCCCCATCATCAAAAAAACTGAATGCTTTAATCTTTGTGAAAACGTTGACCAATTCTGACGATTTGTCTAAACAAAGGAAGTGAGATAAATACTTATCTTCTTCTGTTATTATGAAGCTGACTTGCGTACAGCAACCTCTTCGCAGACTAACTTGGATATATATTCTGCGGTTTCATTTGTCAGCAGGAAAAACATTCCATCATTACGGCATTTTTTATGTGTTTCGCCATTCAATGCATAAACAAATCCTTTAACACAGGTAGGACTGCAGGCGTCTGGGTCAAAAAGTCTCTTGCAGTCGCGGGAAGACGTCATTGCCTTTTGCATATCCGCGGGCAGCGAATCGATTATGCCTTCATACCTGCCAACATTGTCACCATAAATCCGCGCCAAAACACCAGCTTTGCGAAATACCCAATTCATTACTGTTTTCTTCTCCAGTTGGTATGTAGCAGTGTAACCGTTTTTTGCTTCCTTGATCACAAGGTCGCAGCCCTGTTCAATAAGTCTTTTATTAAGTTCCTCAACAAATGCCTGGTATTCTGGTGAGACTGCAGATAAAAAATCTTTGAATGATCCCTTTTCTTTTGCCATAATCTTTTCCCTCTCTCAAATTCTAATTTGTAATCCCTTTCTTGATCCAATCCTTGAACTATCTCTGTTTAATACGATTGTTATTATAGTAAATAATATACTGTTCAATTGCTTCTTGCAACTCTAAATCGCAAAATCTATTATCTTTCCAAAAAATCCGAAAGAAATCATTTTTTTTGATTTCAACCCTGATTTTTTGAAATTTATCAGGTATAATGATACAAAGCATAAGGAGAACGAATATGACACCCACAACCAAAGAAAGAATCTTCACCAGTGCCGCCGAATTATTTGCCGAAAAAGGCTACCACGCAGTTTCCATTCAGGATATTGCTGCAAAAGCAGGTATTATCAAATCATCCGTTTATAACCACTACAGTTCAAAAGAAGAGATCATGGATTCTCTTTTGGACTATTATCTGGAGCGAATGGATCAGTTTTATCAGCGCATGCGGGAACGGGATATCAATGTTTCCGGGGAGCAGGAATTGTCACAACTGCTGCGGCAGCTGATCCTTTCCTATGAAACTTATGAACTGAAGATCATGTACCAGCTTACCCGCATCGTACATCACGAACAGTTTAATTTTCCCAAAGCCGGTGAAGCGTTAATCGGTGATGGATACCGCAAATACCTGGAGGAGCATGTCCATTTCTTTGACCGCTTATCTGATGCAGGCTTTATAAAAGGAAAAGAACGCAACCGTTACTATGGTGAATTGTTCGCCAGAGTTTCACTCACATTTGCCACTCAGTTTCTGCATCCCGAAGTGACTCCTACTATGGAATCACAGAACGAATTATATGATTTTTTAATTGATATGGTTACCGATTATGAATCTCATCAATAATTGTATCATGGCAGTGAAGATCAGTCGAATCAAAAGGGCGGGCTTGGATATCATTTATACAAAAGCCTGGGTAACGAAATCCCTGTAATTGGAGTTGCCAAGACGTCTTTTAAGGATAATAATGCATTTGTTATCGATATCCTTAGAGGAAAAAGTAAAAACCCATTATTTATAACTTCCATTGGCATTGATTCAGAAGATGCTGCTGAATGTATTAAAAAAATGCATGGTGAATTCAGAATGCCAACACTGCTTACAAGACCTTATCATAAGGTAAATGCAGGTATCCATTCCGGACACCTGCATTATCATTTTTATTCTATTTTATTAAGTTATGTTATGTTCATTCCGCATACCAGCGGCATTTATATTATGCAGGACACATCATTCCTTGTGACTGAACTGCCTGCTGAATCATATCTGTAAGTACTCCGGCTTCATAATGTCCGGCTTCGTATATTAAGGTTATTCTTCTCTCCTTTAAATCAATATCAAATCCCAGAATATATTTCAAGTTTGAAATAGCAGTTACTACATTTGTCAGGCATTGATTACAGGACATATCCTTTTCATAAATCGTTAACTCGTCAGTTTCCATAAGCATTACTCCTTTCGTTTTAATAGTTCTATTCTAGCGGAAGAATGTAGCGCAATTATGGATATATTATAAAGAATTTATTAAATTACGAAATTCTTTAGTAAAAATGACCTAACCAGGCCAGAAGTCAATAATCACTATAATGATTATAAATATCAAGAATTCTGGCAACCGTTCCGGCACTGTTAGCCGCCAGCACGGTTGCTTTCTCATTGGCCGGCAATACAGACCCGTCCAGCATGCAGATATGTCCGCCTGCTTCGGTTAAGATCAGCCTGGCCGCATTATGATCCCAGGGTGAGGAACGGACCGTCACAAATACATCTGCTTCTCCTGCTGCTACGGCACAAAGTTCCAGTGCCACACTGCCCCTGCTGCGCACCCCCCGCAGTTCCTTTGCCAGTCTGACCAGCATCTCCTGCCCGGGATGGGGAAGCAGAAAAGAATGGAGAATACCAGGTGTAAACATCAGCATCTCATTCAGATCACAACGATCTGTTGTTTTCAGCCTGGTCTGGTTGCGGTAAGCGCCCTGGCCTGCCCGCGCTGAGTACAATTCTTCAGAAAACACATCAAACACCAGGCCAAAATCCGGTCTGCCCGCAGCAAAACAACCTACGGAAACCGCATAATTCCGCCGTTCATTGATAAAATTGGTAGTACCGTCGATCGGATCAATATACCAGACAACCGGGCTTTCGCCCGCTCCGGCCTGGTCAAATTCCTCCCCGACCACAAGATCCCCGGGGAAGTGTTCCAGAATCCCCTGCCGCAGGAACTGCTCAGTCTCTTTGTCACAGCGTGTAACCAGATCCTGGTGACCATCTTTCTGACGGACACCGTCATCCTTTTGCTGTTCCCGTCGCAGGCGTTCACCTGCTGCCAGTATCAATTTTCGTGCCAAATCGTATCGCTCCATATATGTTTTCCTTCTCTCCTCTAAAACAATACCTGAAAGCAACCGGCCTCCGGCAGTGCCAGGGGACTGTTGGCGCTGATATAGCGGGCTGTCAGCTCAGGCACCTCGACACTTCCCCGCCACAGCACCGGACATCGGCCCAATGCCTCGTATCCACCGGTTCCGGTAGCCCGGTAATTGCTGGTACACAGACGGTAACTGCCCTGGCCCAGCGGTGTCCCGTCCGCCAGGGTAAGATTTACTACCCGTTTGCCGGTCGGTTTTCTCAGATCAAATGTATAAGATATTCCGGCATAAAAATCGTAATTATAATGCTCCACCTTTGGTTTTAAAAAGGCCTCGGACACTGCCGGCCGGCCGTCTTCCAGGGTAAAATAAGCGGCGCACCGTTCCAGCGATGATCTGATTACCGCTTCATCCACCTCAACTACCACCAGCGTATTGGCAAAAAGGCAGGCACTGCTGATTCCTCTCATCGTAACCGGCGTAGCAAGACCAACCGGCCCATTGCCCAGACTGGTACAGGAGATATCGGCTCCTGTCACAGCCATCTGAACCTGATTAAACAGTGCCGCCACCCGGCTGCCGCAAAGGGCTGCGGCAAGCTTTTCTTCCGGCAGGATGGAGGCCTCCAGCTGCCCCACCGGAAGATCCAGCCAGCGCTGCACCTGCTCTTCAAATGGTAACAGCAGCCGGTAAGGCTGCTCCGGATAGCAATCTCCAACCGGCTGCAGGCTGGAAGACACATGAAGCCGTTTTGCTCCGGCGGATTTGGTTTTGATCGGTTCTGCACTGTCAATCCCGGGCCGGGCCGGCGTTCCGATCTCAAGCAAAGCATACTCCCTGGCCCCGTCCGGGCACTGTACGCCAAAGGTGCCGTTGATCCATACTCCCTCAACCGCCATATGCTGATGGCCGGTGAGTACCACATCAAACGGAAGCTCAGAACACAGTTTCCAGCCAATATTTTCACCGGTCTCCGAAAGCAGCCGGCCATCTTTCAAATCCCGCTCAAAACCGCCGTGATAAATACAGATACAGATATCGCACCGGCCGTGCAGTCGTTCATACGCCCTGGAAGCCGCGGTAAACGCATCGGTGATGCGAATATCCTTCAGATTCTCCGGCTGTTCCCAGACCGTTACATAATCAGTCACAATCCCGGTGATTCCCACGCGGAGGCCGTTTTCCAGAATATGGACAATCTCCGGCAGAATTCCCAGCTCACCCCGGAGATCCTCGACATTGGCACACAGGCACCGGGCATCCAGAGCAGTCAGATAATCCCGCAAAGCATCATAACCATAATTAAAATCATGATTACCCAGTGTAATATAGTCGTAACCCGCACTGTTAAATGCTGCTGCAATCGGATGACAGCCGTCCTCCAGGCAGTCCCCGGCCAGAGTCCGGTCCTGATAACACTGGGAAAAAGGCGTACCCTGCAAGGTATCGCCGCCATCCAGCACCAGCGTATTGCCGTCCTTTTTTACCCGTTCGGCAAAGCTTAAAACCCCGCAGGCAGCCGGGACATTGGCCGCATAATCCACCGGAAATATGTGGCCGTGGGTATCGCTTGTATAATATAACTTTAATCTTTTCTCCATCTGTTACCCCCTGGCCAGCTTTACCCGTATCTTAGTTGAAATCCATTCCACCAGCAGAACCAGCACAATCAATCCGGTCAGGATCGATCCCGCCTCATTCCAGCGGTAGCTGTTCATCGCAAAGATCAGCGGCGCACCGATGCCGCCGGCTCCTACCAGCCCCAGCACGGTAGCATCACGCATATTAATATCAAAGCGGTAAATAGCTGTGGATGCGAAGTTGGGCATCAGTTGGGGAAGAATGCCGTAGCGGATCTTCTGCCAGGTATCACATCCCGAAGCATCCAGCGATTCGAGGACACGGACATCCAGATCCTCAATAGCCTCGATATACATCTTGCTCACCATACCCACCGAACACAGGGACATGGTCAGAAGGCCGGCAAATGCCCCCGGTCCGGTAACCCGGATGAACATCAGACCATAGACAAAAGCCGGTACGGTCCGTACTGCCATAATGATTAACCGGCCAACAAATGCTACTGCCCGGGGAACCAGATTGGCAGCTGACAAAAATGACAGCGGCACCGCCAGAACCGCACCCACAACCGTTCCCAGAAAGGCAATGCAGATCGTTTCAAGAAGCAGGTAGGGAACTCCGTTTTTAGTCAGGTTAAATAAAAGCTTTGTATCGGGATGAAAGATACCGGAAATGATATTTCTGGCAATCTGCATGCCATTTTTGCCGGTACCGCTCGATTCCATGGCCGTACCGCTCCATCCCAGCAGGCACAGAATAAAGATGAGGATCAGGATCTGGATGATCCAGGTTTTCGGCCGCCGCTCATACATCTGTTCAATTCTCTCACTCATGCCCTGCCTCCTTTCATACCAGATGTCTTCTGGCCGCCCGGCTCACGGTCTCGATAACAAACACCGTGACAAACAGGGCAATCAGGATCATTCCGACACTGTCATATTCCCGCCATCCGATCTTTTCGTTGAGCAGCAGACCCAGACCACCGGCTCCCACATAGCCCAGAATAGCAGCATACCTGACATTACCCTCAAAGCAGAACAGGCAGTTAGACAGGTAGGACGGCAGCACCTGGGGAACAATGGAACTGATAAATGCCCGGGTCTTTGTTGCGCCCATGGCTTCCATCACCTCAAAAGCCCCCATATCCACGGTTTCGATCTCTTCATATAAAATTTTCCCGATATAGGCAAAGGTAAACACTGCAATGGCAGTCGTTCCCGCCAGTGTCCCCAGTCCAAAGATATAGGTGGCAATCAATGCCGTAACCAGCGTTGGCAGGGTGCGGATCACACTGAGCAGAAGCCGCATGACCGACACAATCCCCCGGCTTTTTATCACATTAGTGGAGGCCAGCATGGCAAAGGGCACCACTGTCAGGGAACCGATGACCGATCCCAGAAGCGACATCTTGATGGTATCAAATAACGGCTTCCAGATCTTGTTCATGTATGCCCACTTAGGCGGAAACATCTGATCCAGAATCACAAAAAACTGGCTGAGACGGGCCGCCAGGACAGTCAGGCTGAAGCCGGTTACTTTTACTGAAAGGACCGCCAGAGCCAACAGAACAAGTACAACCACCGGTCCGCGGGATTTTGGCCGGGCCACGGTCTTGCCATTGGCAAGCGTCAGGATTGCGGGCGGAAATATTTTATCATAAATATTCATCATCCCGCCTCCTGTTCCCGGCCCTGATAAATCTCATCCAGTACCGTCTGCGTCACCTCTGCTGCCGGACCGTCAAAGACAATCTCACCGCCGCGGATTCCGATCACCCGAGCGGCGTACTGCAGTGCCAGCTCCACATGGTGAATGTTAATCAGAACCGTGATATTCAGTTCCTTGTTGATTCTCTCAAAATCATCCATTACCTGTTTGGCTGTCACCGGATCCAGTGATGCCACCGGTTCATCAGCAAGAATAATCTGAGGGTTCTGGGCCAGCGTCCGCGCCAGGGCAACCCGCTGCTGCTGGCCTCCGGACAGCTGATCTGCCCGTACAAAGGCTTTATCGAGAATCCCCACCTTATCCAGCGCCTCCAGGGCAGCAATTTTCTCACTCTTTGTAAAAATGCCTAAGGCTGCCCGCCACCAGGGCAGCTCCGGCACAAAGGCAGTCAGGACATTTTTAATCACTGTAGTCCGGGTGATGAGGTTAAAGGACTGGAAAATCATCCCGATCCGGCGCCGGAAAGAACGCAGTGCCTTTCCATGGAGACTCATCACATCGGTTCCGTCCACCGACAGACTTCCTGAAGAAATATCATGCATCCGGTTAATAGTTCTGATCAGCGTCGATTTACCGGCCCCTGACAGACCGATGATGGCGGCAAACTCTCCCTGCCCGATGGTCAGGTTTACATGCTTCAGCGCCTCAAATCCATTGGGATATTTTTTCCCCACATCCTTGAATTCGATCATATAGCCTCCTCTTTCTGAAAAGGGAGTGAACCGCTCACGTCCCCTCCCTTTCCTTTCACTGCTGAACTTTTATCAGGACTGGCTGTTAAGCTCCCGAATCATATCCTGGGCCGTACGCTCATTGTCATAATCAGCAGACCGGGCCGGTTGATATCCGTTATGGCTGTATATAGCAATAACCTCTTTCCCTTCATCCGTGTTGCCGATATTAATAAAAGCATTGGACAATGCCGTCTTAAATGCGTCATCCATGATCGGCGAAGTCTTGCTGACACTGATCGTATCGTTATAGATACCCGGAGTGACACCGATCACCGCCGTATCGTCCCAGATACTTTCAGTCATTCCATACTCACTGTTCCACTTATCTACATAGTCTCTGCGGGCATCTGCATAGGTGCACAGGACATCAACCTGCCCCGATGCCAACCGGGCAAAAGCACTGCCATAGGAGTCAGACTGCACGGCATGGGGCAGCTCCAGGATACTCTTGCCAAACTCCTGCTGCAGCCAGATGGCCGGATATATGTAACCTGCCGGTGAGGATGATCCCATCACGCTCCAGTTGGCACTGCTGACATATTCCCAGGTCAGTGCTTCGCCGGCATTTACCTTTTCAGCCAGCTCTTTTCCTTTTTCAGAAGGCCCGGCAATCATCAGTGCCCGATAGAAGGTTACCGGCCGATAACGCCTCACCAACGGCTTCATAGTTAGTCCCTACGGTAATGTCAACCTGGGCTACATCATAGCCTTCCTTTGCCAGTTCTTCCGTGAGCATGTTTTTCAGGGGTTCTGTAGCAGTAATAATCTCATCCGGCTCACGGGACGGAACAAAAGCCACGATCAGCTTGTCAATCTTGATATTCTCCGGCTGTGCTGCTGCCTCTGTATCTCCGGCACTTTCCGGAGCAGCAGATTCCTGGCCGGCAGTCGTACTGCTCTCAGGAGCAGCAGTCGTTGCGGCATTACCGCCGCCGCATCCGGCAAGAAGCCCGGCGCACATGATACCTGTCATTAACATGGACAACATTTTTTTCATTTGCTTAATCCTCCTCATGATTGTAAAGGTTCTGTTTCCAGGTAACCGGCAGCATGGGAACTGTCTGCTGCTGCCTGTATTGAAAGGGCGCCGGCATTTACTCACGGTAACCTGCCCCTGCAATCCTTCATCAAATCAGGCGGTGTCGCCGATTTGCAGGTGCGTCGGCACCGTCACGGTGACAGCCTGTGTCCGCTTCTGGCTGATCCGGCCAAACAGCAGCTCAAGGGCATTTTCCCAGACATAATCCGGAAACATCTCGAGGCAGGTGCCGGTAGGCCATTTACTTTCCAGCGTCTGGATATCCTGATAAAAAATCACTGCCACATCCTTGGGAATCCGCAGCCCCAGCTCATCAAAGGCTTCCATGGCACCTTCCGCCACCTCATCACTGCCAAGGAGCATCACCTCCGCCAGAGTACCGTCCTGAACGGCCTTTTTCGCCATGGCATAACCGCTCTCCCGGCTGATCTCTCCAATATGGAAGGTGGCCGGATCATATCTGCCCTGGGCCTCCAGGATCTTAATGAGGGAAGCCACTCTGTGCCGCCCGATATGCACATCGCCTTTGCTGTACTGGCCGCCGATATATCCGATCCCTGTATAGCGCTTACGCTGAAGCAGGTAATCCGTCAACTGCTCCATTCCTCTGTCATAATCTACCTGAACCTGGTCAAACTCGTAATTGTGCTGACCGGAGTTAATAAAAATAACTGCATGAGAGAGAGATCTGAGAAATGCAGTCTCCTCTTCGGTAAAGACCCCGAAAGCAATGATACCATCCACCGCTTCCTCACTGCCAAAACTCAGGCGGATAAATGAGACCTCATACTGGTCTGTCATCATCTGCACCAGGCAGGCCAGGGAACGCAGCCTCACATTGGGCCGGTCCGGCCGGATGATCCGCCAGTCCGCCACGCCGATCGTAAGCTTCCGTTTATGTTCGGCGGCCCGTCTCTGGCGGGGTGAGACGTACCCCAGTGCCTGGGCGGCCTGGAATATACGCATCCGGACGTCTGGTGTAACAGACATATTATCATCCCGGTTTAAAACGCGGGAAACAGTTGCCGGTGAAACCCTGGCACTCTGTGCCACATCTTTTATTGTCGCCACTTGCCACCATCCTTTCATTGCTCTTCTCACTTTTTATTATAGCAGAGCCGGTTTATTCGTCAATATATTTTACTAAAATTTTACTAAAATTTACACGTTTTTTGATCGTTGCCAACAAGCCCGGGGGATGCCTTCCGGGAATACTTTTGTATTTGCATTAATCTTGTATTGATGAGTTTCCATATAAGATACAACATACCTTTGTATCCATAATAAAATATTCCCGCGATCAGCTACCTGTTTCTATGGTATAATTCTTAAGGAAAGCATCTGATTCAGTCAAAAGAAAAGAGCAGGCATA
>DAMAMW010000024.1:0-105477 GCA_032073745.1 Lachnospiraceae bacterium
CCCCTCAAAGATTGAGGGGGCAGGGGGAGCTGAGAGTGGCGAAGCCACTTTGTTCCAAATTGGTATTGACAGCATACCAATTTGGTGGTAAATTGGTATTATAAACATACCAAAATGAGGGGAGGGAAATAATAATGTCAACATTTCTTACTGATTTTATAAATGAAATCGAAGAAAAAGGGTTGACAGTGCTGTATGTACAGGTGTATCAGGATGGCAGGCAATTGGACTTTTGGTCGCGGTTTCATGCACAGAGTACCGATGGGATGTCGGCATTTGAGGGGGTGTCGCGGGTAGAGTCTTACTCAATGGCCAAAAGTTTTGCCGGTATTGGTGCCGGTATTGCCATTGATGAGGGGTTGATAACCTTAGATGAAAGAATTGCGGACAGCTTTCCGGAACTGACTTATGATATTTCGGATTCGAAAATCCTGGGCATTACGGTTGAGGATATGCTGAAAATGGCCAGCGGTATGTCAGAGCCGATGTTTTTTCGGGACAGCATTGAACGCAGGGAGTGCCGGGATTGGCTGCGCAGAATATATTCGCAGGGGGAATTCGGCTATGAACGCGGCAGCCAGTTTCTTTACAGCAACGTAAATCCATACATGCTGGGGTGTCTGATTGAACGAAAATATGGAAAGAATCTTCTTGAGTACATGCGCTACCGACTGTTTGAGCCGCTCGGAATCGGAAATCCGGATATGACCCAATGCCCGATGGGGCATACAATTGCTGCAAACGGACTGGATATTAACTGTGAGGAACTTAGCCGTTTTGGGTTGATGCTTTTAAACAAAGGGGTGTATAACGACAGGCGAATTGTTTCCCGGGCATTTGTTGAAGCAGCGTTGTCACCTCAGATTAAAACAGACCAGAAACCATTCTGGCCGTCAAAGAATGATACACTGGAATATGGATACCAGTTTTGGGTTGATTCAGCAAATCACTGCAGCTATGCCTGGGGGATTTTGGGTCAGTTCTGCATGATATTACCTGATAAAAATGCAGTAGTAACCGTGCAGGCACTTGAAACTGACAATACAGTACTTGGCACATTGTTGTGGAAACATATTGTCGAAAAATTATAGTCTGGAGGGAACGGTATATGAAGAAAAACGAAGTTATGTTTATGACGGCAACTCAATACAAGGAAGGGAATTTTGATAAAGTGGTAATTCCGTTAGGATCAACTGAAGCACATGGTTATCATCTGCCGATCGGATGTGATACCCTGGTAGCTTCAAAGCTGGCCAAAAAAGTTGCTGACGAATGTGAGGGAATGCTGGTATTACCTCCGTTGTCAGTCGGATACAGCAGACATTATGATTCGTTTCCTTTTAGTATGTCACTTGATTATGAGACTTGCGGCCGGGTGATTTATGAGTATATTGAGTCAGCACTGCATAACAGGATTGATAAAATACTTTTGATCAGCAATCATGACGGGAATTCAGCTCCCTGCGAGATAGCTGCCCGCCGGATCAAGGAGAAGTACCCGAATGCCAAAATTGCAGTCTGTGACTGGTGGGCAGGAATTTCCCGATATCTGCCGGATGATTTTTTCGAGGTCTATGGCGGGATGGGACACGGGGGTGAGTTTGAAACATCGGCAGCCTATTATCTGTTCAAAGAACTTTGCCAGCCGGAGTATGCAGCTGATATTATTCCTGAACTGCCTCAATATCTGGATATTAAGTGGGATTTTGCAGAGATCACGGACCGCGGTCAGACCGGAGCCGCACTAAAAGGCAGCGAGGAGAAAGGTAAGGTTATGATTGAAACTGCGGTAGCGCAGATTGTCAGGGAAATAAAAGCGCTGGATGCAAAAGGCTGGGATTATACCACTCCGGGACATTGCCAGAAACCTTTTGAATAAGAGTTTGATACTGTTTACGCTGAGGATGAAGAAAGGATAAGTGAATCATGTCTAATACAACGAATAACAATGAGAATGTAAATGCGGATCATGTTTCTGTAGACAGTCTGGAACCTATCCCGTTTAGTGCCAGAGTTGTAAAGCCGATGGGATACTCCATGGTATTCTGGTCATCTTATATAGCAGTACAGATCATTACCATCGGCTTGTATCTGATGGCACCGATCGGACAGCTTAATTTTATTCAGGTTTTTGTTGCCTGTATTGTTTCCGGTGTTATTTTTGCGGTGATTCAGGCGTTGCTTGGCGATGCCGGTGCCCGGTACGGCATTCCATTTGTAGTTCAGATCCGTTCGGTTTTTGGTATGAAGGGAGCCAAGGTTGTCGGTGTACTTCGCAGCATTCCGGCGATTATCTGGAACGGAATCTGTACATGGTATGGGGCTGATGCACTGAACATTGTATCACAAAAGATTTTCGGGGTTGGTAACCCTTATATCTTTTTTGGCATTTTGATGGTTATCCAGGTTGTTCTGTGTGTGCGGGGGTTCGAAACAATCGCCTGGTTCGACAGTGTGATGTCAGTAGTCATTTTCGGTCTGATGATATATTTTTTTGGGGTGGTTTTTTCTACCGGCAGGGTAGATTTTTCTGAGGCGATGCAGGTCAAAGGCAGTTGGGGAAAACCATTTATTATCGGCTGTTTTGCGGGTGTTGCCCACATGGCGGCCTGTCTGCTGAATGGTTCGGATCTTTCGCGGCAGATAAAGTTTAAGAATAAAGCAGAAGTCACCGGAAAAAATATTTTCTTTACATTACTGGGGGCAATTCCGCCGTGGTTATGCATGTGGATGGCGGGTATCATCATTTCAGTTGCAACCGATGCAACCGATCCGATTGCAGGACTGGCGGAAGTGGCACCAAACGATTTTTTTGCCATTTTGTTAATGATTTTTTTGATGCTTGCACAGGTTACTTCAAATCTTTCGTTAAATCTGCTTTGCGGTGGTTATGTATTCCAGGATGTATTTAAGTGGGACTGGAAACGGAGTATTATAGTAACCGGTATTGCATCGGTTTTGATTTGTCCGTGGATTCTTCAGGGAAGTTCCTATTTCCTTACCGTACAGAATCTATATTCAATGTTTCTCGGGCCGGCAGCCGGAATTCTGATTGTTGATTATTATGTTATCCGTAAAAAGAAACTTAGAATCAAAGACCTTTATACCGGAGAAAAATACCTGTATACGGGCGGATGGAATATTCCTGCCTTTGTTGCTCTGGGAGCAGGGTGGATTTGTGCTATTATTTTCCTGGATCTGGCCTGGGCAGCAGGGTTTTCAGTTTCGTTTGTACTTTATGCAGTGATGAAGTGCGGATTGAAAATCGGTGTTGAATATGACCGGCTTCAAGGTGCGGGGACAGAGGACTAGAAGATGAAAATATTACATAAAGCTATGGCAGGGACATTAGAATCCAGCGATGTCCTGATAGAAATTGAACCGGGAACAGGAGAACTTGTAATTGAGATTCAGTCGATTGTCAAAAAGCAGTTCGGCGGGCTGATTGAAAATGCGGCTGCAAAAGTGCTGGAACAGTTTGCGGTGGAGGATGCCATGGTATATATTAATGACCGGGGAGCTCTTGACTGCACCATAATGGCACGGCTGGAGGCAGCGATAAAAAGAGCCGGTGAGGGAGAATAACGATGAGAAGGTCATTATTGTTTTTGCCGGGTAATAATCCAAACATGCTGATGAACGGAGGTGTTTTCGGCGCGGATATGCTTATCTTTGATTTGGAAGATGCAGTTTCTCCGGATAAAAAAGACGAAGCCAGAACATTGGTCAGGCATGCATTGGGCGCGTTGGATTACGGCAGATGTGAAGTTGGTATCAGGATAAATGAAATTAATGATAATGGTCTGTGGATGAAAGATCTGGATGAAATGATTCCGCTAAACCCGCATTTTATAATGCCGGTAAAGGTAAGCGGCGCTAAAGCTGTTATTCAGATATCCGCTTATATGGAATTGACGGAAACAAAAAACAAGATCCCGAGGGGGACGATAAAACTTATTCCGCTGATCGAAACCTGTATTGGTCTGGAACATGCATATCAGATTGCCGGTTCTGATCCCCGTGTCATTGGGATGCTGCTGGGGGCAGAGGATCTGACGGCAGATATGCATTGTGCCCGGACGAAACAGGGAGATGAGATCTCTTATGCCCGGGCTAGGATGGTTACGGCCGCCCGGGCAGCCGGAATTGAAGTTTATGATACACCGTTTACGGATGTGTATGATGACAACGGAGTTGCTGACGATGCTGCGAAATCAAAAGCGATGGGATTTACCGGTAAAGCAGCGATATCGCCGCGGCATATAGCGGTCATTAACCGCATATTTTCACCGGCTGGAGAAGAGATCGAGTATGCCCGCGAAGTATTGGCGGCAATAGACGCTGCAAAAAGACAGGGTAAGGGCGCAATAGCACTGCGCGGCAGGATGATTGACGCCCCGATTGTTACCAGAGCAATGCAGGTTCTGGAAATGGCCGGAATCACGGATGGAGGACAGTTTGAATGAATAAGTTATTGCAGTCAGTAAAACAGTCGATTATCGAAACAGGTCTCAGGGACGGAATGACAATATCGTTTCACCATCATCTGCGCAATGGTGACTATGTGCTGAATATGGTTCTGGCTGCGGCAGCAGAAATGGGGATAAAGTATCTGACGGTAAACATGAGCTCGGTTTTCGATGTACATGCTCCACTGGTTGATCATATCAGGAATCGAACCGTGACGGGTCTGGAGACAAGTTATATCAGCGGAGCTGTCGGCAGAGCTGTATCGTCCGGGATTCTGGACCAGCCGGTTGTCTTTCGTACCCATGGCGGCCGGCCGGCGGCTCTTGAACGGGGGGAGAGTCACATCGATGTTGCCTTTATTGCTGCCCCGACAGCTGATTCGATGGGGAATTGTACCGGGAAGACCGGAATGTCTGCCTGTGGTTCTATTGGTTATGCAGTGGCAGATGCCATCTATGCCGATCAGGTGGTTGTAATTACGGACAATTTGGTTCCGTATCCGCTTGGGAATTTTTCAATACCGGAAATCTATATTGATTATGTTGTTGCGGTGGATAAAATCGGAGATCCGGGCGGTATTGTGGCAGGGACGACAAAGATAACCAGGGACCCGGTCGGTCTCGCCATCGCAGAATATACGGCCAGGGCGATTCAGCATTCCGGTCTGCTGAAGGATGGATTTTCATTTCAGACGGGGGCCGGCGGGGTGTCACTCGCCACTGCCGGTTACCTGAAACAGATTATGACAGCCGGAAATATTAAGGGCAGTTTTGGTATGGGCGGAATTACCGGTTATCTGGTGGACATGCTGAAACACGGCTGTTTTCAGACACTTATGGATGTTCAGTGTTTTGACCTTGATGCGGTTGAATCGCTTCGCACGAATCCGAATCATGTTGAGGTGTCGGCGGCACACTATGCCAGCCCCTGTGCCGGAAGTGCGTTAGCAGACAGTCTGGATACCGTGATTCTGGGAGCGGCAGAGATTGATGTGGATTTTAATGTGAATGTACATACTGATTCAGGAGGAAGTATTATCGGCGGTTCCGGCGGGCATAGTGATACGGCGGCAGGAGCAAAGCTGACGATGATTGCAGCCCCGTTAACCCGGGCCAGAATTCCGGTTATTACAGATCGTGTTATGACGGTATCCACACCGGGAAACACGGTTGATGTGCTGATTACCCAGTGTGGGATAGCAGTTAACCCCGTACATACTGAACTCAGGAAACGGCTGGCCGGTGCAGGGCTTCCGGTTACGGATATTCAGGAACTGAAACAGCGGGCGGAAGCGCTGACCGGAAAGCCCCGGAAAATTATCCGGGGAAAGCGTAAGGTTGCAGATGTGGTGTACCGGGATGGAACGGTTATTGACCATATCTATCAGCTTTGAAAAATGGAAACTTGACATAAACGCGAGAATCTGCTAATATTTTACTGCTACAACAAATAACAATTGAAAAGAACGTAATATCCCTTATTCAGAGTGATGGAGATACAAAGGATCTGTGAAGTCACGGCAACCCCAGTTGGAATGCAAAACCAGGCAGGAGCGATTGGAAGGTGCCAACCTGAGCGAGAAATCGATCAATAAGAGGATTTGATGAATAGTTTATATATATCAAGTCCGCAGTTTGATTACTACGGGCTTTTCTTTTGTCTTCACGAGAGGAGAAAAACAGAATGGAGAAATTATTATTTACATCAGAATCAGTAACCGAAGGACATCCGGATAAAATGTGCGATGCTATTTCAGACGCTATTTTAGATGCATTGATGGAGAAAGATCCGATGAGCCGGGTAGCCTGTGAGACCTGCACCACGACTGGTCTGGTTATGGTCATGGGTGAAGTTACTACAAATGCTTATGTTGACATTCAGAAGCTGGTTCGAGAGACGGTTCGAGAGATCGGTTATGATCGTGCCAAATATGGTTTTGACTGTGCGACCTGCGGTGTTATCGTGGCATTGGATGAGCAGTCCCAGGATATTGCCCTTGGTGTGGACAAGGCGCTGGAAGCCAAAGAAAACAAAATGACCGACAGTGAACTGGACTGCATCGGTGCCGGTGACCAGGGAATGATGTTTGGTTTCGCCAGCAACGAAACAGAAGAGTATATGCCATATCCGATCGCACTGGCTCACAAGCTGGCCAGACAGTTGACTAAGGTTAGAAAAGACGGTACACTTAACTATCTTCGTCCTGATGGTAAAACCCAGGTAACTGTGGAATACAGCGAAGACGGCAGACCGATTCGTCTGGAGGCAGTGGTTTTATCAACCCAGCATGATGAAAATGTCAGCCAGGAACAGATTCATACTGATATCAAAAAATATGTCTTTGATGAGATTCTTCCGGCTGAAATGGTAGATGCGGAGACCAAATTTTTCATCAACCCAACCGGTCGTTTCGTAATCGGCGGCCCGCACGGTGACAGTGGTCTGACCGGTCGTAAAATTATCGTAGATACTTATGGCGGATATGCCCGTCACGGCGGCGGAGCTTTCTCCGGTAAGGACTGTACAAAAGTAGACCGTTCCGCGGCATATGCAGCCCGCTACGTAGCTAAAAACATCGTGGCTGCCGGTCTTGCCGACAAGTGTGAGATTCAGCTGTCCTACGCTATTGGTGTGGCACAGCCAACATCAATCATGGTAGATACGTTTGGAACCGGTAAGTTATCCAATGAAAAACTGGTTGAGATCATCCGTACCAATTTCGACTTAAGACCGGCTGGTATCATCAAGATGCTTGACTTAAGAAGACCGATCTACAAACAGACTGCAGCTTACGGTCATTTCGGCAGAACCGACCTTGACCTGCCATGGGAGAAACTGGACCGGGCAGAAAATTTGAAACAATACCTGTAATTTAATATTATAAAAGTACCAGCAACATTGTCTGCAAGGAAAAGCGACAGTGTTGCTGGTTTTTATATTTAGAGATTTCCGGACCATTTCATAAAAGCTATCCCCTCCATAACTATAATAGGAATTTTCACCCCCGGAGGCCGGGCCGGGGAACGCTCATGTTTCGACATCCTTCTACATGCATCCTGAGTAAGTAAAGGTCAAAAGCAAAAACGGTTCGGATTATTGTTTTTGTGGTATCATATCTTTAAATTTAATTTAATTCAAATATAGCTTTTTGGGATCCTTTTGTAAATGAAAGTGTCAGTATATCACCATCTATCGCTTCGGCTTCAAATGGAAATGCCAGGATTCCTTCGCGGGTTTCGCCTGGTGCTATTTCTTTGCTCATCAGGTCTATATCATGATCTTTCAGATAGGTGGCATAGGAGTTTTCTTCGCCGCTATGTACCTGGACGATAATATCGTTGCTGTAAAGCTGGAAGGGGAATGGGGTATCTGCCTGTTCTCCGGTATTTTTGGCAGTGAGGCTGCAGACTACGAAGATGGTTCCGTCTGCACCGGATATTCCTATGGAATCTGATAATTTGACCGTTTCGGCGACTTCCCAGGAATTTAATGTAAGTTCGAATTTTCCGGACTGTATGGCATCGCCCATATGGTTGATTTGTGGTTCGGTTTCAGCAGCTGTTTCAGTTTCTTTGCTGTTGCCGGTTAAACTGCTGACAGAAGAGCAACTTGTCAGTATAAAGGAAAGGGATAAGAGTAACAGCATTTTAAAATACTTCATAAGCAGATATTTCTCCATTTTTTATATTTTGACAATATTCAGCTGACATTGTCTCGCGCTACTCAATTATAAAACTGATGTATATTAGTGTCAATAAGAATCAGGACGGATGTAGTTTACCCGATAATCTGAAGCAATAACGCAATACCCGGAACCAGGCGTCGTAATCAGGTTCCGGGTATTGCGTTATTGATCATTTTTGTGGATTTTACGATTCAAACGTAATATCAACATCGACGGATATCTGGGCGTCGGAAATGAAATCTTCGGTGCGGTTCTCGTAATGAAGCCATGTGCGGCGGTTTTTATAGCTGCTTTTTTCATATAGGTTCAGATAATCAATTTGGTTCTGTTTCATAAATACTGACAGTTGAGTTTCGATCATGTTTTTAATATAGGCATTTGCTTCTTCTTTAAGGTCGCTGCTCTTTTCTGATGAAGCTCCGGGCAGGGTCTTGGCAGATCCGGTGATTTTTAAGTTGATGACCGGGCCGTCGCCTGTCAGATCGTAATGATATTTTGTTTTTACTTCTTTTATCTGAATCAGCTGCTTCGGCGAAAGACGTACCAGATAATCGTTACTTTTTCCCATGGTTATATAGTAGATGTCACTTTCCAGCTGTGTGACGGGGCGAAGCATCTGGTTATCGCGAAAGAAGATTCCGCCGTCAACGGCGATAGAATTATCCCTGCTGTATAAAGCCGGAATAAACAGCGTCCGTTCGTTTTCCATGCAGTCAATCAATGTGCCGATCTGGGCCGGATCCAGCCCACTTATGGAATTGTTGTTGTTCAGTTTTTTCAGGTGTTCTCCGATACTGCCGTTGACGCCATCCAGTCCCATCAGTTCGCGGACATCAGAACTATAAAAATATACCAGCACATTATGCGAAATATCATAATAGTCATCGATCTGAATGAGCAGGTCTTTCATCACCTGCGGGGCCAAACAGACTGAAGCATCCAGGATAATCACCTGCAGATGGCGGTAGTCCAGGCGTTTTTCGGAGTTGAAGTTATAGCACTGTTCGATTTCATGAAGAGTAGCCCCGCGGTAGGAACGCAGCCGGCTGTCCTGATCGGATGATACAGGCTGTTCTGTTACTGCACTTAGATCAGGCAGGCTGTAGGTGGCTTCATATTCTCCGTTTTGCCATGAAATGCCGAGGGCCAGGACAAAATCACGGTCCTGAATCTCCACCAGATCACCGCAGCCGGTCAGCAGGATGGAGCACAGAAAAATTAATATCCCCAGCAAAGCGGTTTTTGCATGCGTTATCTGCTTCATTTATTGTCCCCCCTTTCGGATTTTTCCGACAACAATCAATAAAACTGGCAGAATCACTGATTGAGGAAAACCGATATAAGCGATATATGTTCCAAAATAATGATACAGGGATTCCAGATTCAGCGGCTGCATGGTTATCAGGAACAGAACAACAGCAAGAGTGATCATAATATACCGTTGCTTTTTTATGCCGGTGACAGATCTGGTAATTTGGCAAAGATAATGAAACATGGTACTGGTGATGGTGAAAATGCAAATCAGCCAGAAGGAAAGCATCAGCGCGTCCTGGCGATGAACAAATCCGCCCGGTATCTCGATCATCTGCATGACGGAAATCGTTGACCAGATTTTTCCGGTAGCTCCTGATATGCCTAACAGACCGGTAACGATAACAAAAACGACCAGATTAAAGATGGAAGTAACCCCGATGGCCTGGATTACTTTACGTCTGAATTTACTGTTTTCGTTGGCTCCGGATACGGAAGGGGTGGCAAAAAGAATCAGTTCTACGGCTGAAAAGGTCAGAAATACGGCATAGCCGGTTTTTATTACCGGCATTGTTCCGGTAGTAGCCAGCGGCAGCAGGTTAGCCGGATTTACTTTGAAAAATCCCAGCAAAAATAATAATAACAATGGAATTAAAACAATATAATAGAGCAGTTCAACCAGACGGGCCCGTGATTCCATCATTTTGGAAGCATAATAGACGGATACGAGAATCAGGCATATAAGGATCAGACGGCTGCTGGTATTGGCCAGTATGGTTTCGTGAATGACCGTGGTGAACAGGGTCAGAACGAAAACGGCTGAAAAGAAAAACTTTATCAGATACAATAAACCGAACAAAAAGGAGAAAAATTTCCCCAGGGTATGTCTGCTGTATTTCATATAGTCCATTTTTATCTGCTTACAAAAGTACAGCATCAGCAGCCCATAACAGACTGCGGCAGCACCGGCTAAAAGGATGGCTAAGAGCCCGTCCTTTCCGGCACCGGAAGCAGCAATGTATGGGATGATCAGAATTGAAATACTGATCATATCAAAAACCAGCATTTTTTTTAGCTGCTGATCGGAAATCTTTAAATTGTTGGAAAACATATTATCACCTGCTTACGATTTCATATTACGATCGTCTTGCGACAACCGGCGTTTATTCTCACGGGTAGAGTAGATCGGGCGAAACGGCATTTTAAATATCGGAAATTTTAAAACGGAATCGGATAAAGGGCTGTCCTCTTCCAGATTTGATGCGACAAAGGGGGAGAGGTAAGGGATACCAAAACTTTTCAAATCAGCCAGGTGAATCAGTACCAGCATGAGTCCCAGAATAAATCCATATAGTCCCAATACCGAGGATAAAAACAGGATCATGTATTTGACGATCCGGAACGCTGATAAAAAGGTCTCGTTCGGTATGGTAAAGGATGCAATCGCAGTGAAGGCAACGACAATGACTACCATGGGACTGGCGAGGTTGGCACTGACTGCCGCATCACCGATGATCAGACCGCCGACGATACCGATGGTATTGCCCATCGGGCTGGGCAGTCTTACACCTGCTTCCATCAATAGTTCGAAAGCAAGCAGCAGTATGATTACCTCGACAAGAATGGAAAAAGGGACTCCCTGCCTGGCTGAAGTGAAGGAGAGTGCCAGCGAAGTGGGAATCAGCTCCGGCTGATAATTAGTTACAGCGACATAAAGCCCGGGGAAACTCATGGCAAAAAAGGCGGCGACGTAACGTAATATCCGGATAAATGAAACATACGGCCATCTGCCGTAGTAATCGTCGGCTGCCTGAAAAAAGGAAGTCAGAGTGACCGGAAGGATCAGGGCCATCGGCGAGTTGTCAACCAGTAACACGATTCGTCCCTCCAACAGCGCCGAGGCTGTTTTGTCCGGCCGTTCGGTGGACTGAAACTGCGGAAACAGGGAATACCATTTCGTTTCTATGAGATGTTCAAGCATTCCGATATCCAGAATACCATCAATGGTAAAGCTGTTCAGGCGCCGTTTTACCTCTTCTATTAATGTGGGGTCAGCAACGCCGTCCAGATAGGCGACGGTGACATCAGTCCGGCTGCGAATACCGACTTTCATATTTTCCATTTTTAAGCTGGTATCTTTGATCCGGCGGCGGATCAATACTTTATTAAAGGCAGCCAGCTCGGTAAAGCTGTCTTTGGCACCTCTTACGGTGATCTCTGTTTCGACAGAAGGGATACCGCGGTTCGGAAATGATTTTAAAGACAGCATCAGTGCCTTATTATAACCGTCGACCAGCATGATCACGTCGCCGGTCATGGTTGACTGGGTGATTTCGTCGAGGGTTAACAACTCTTTTACATCGACAGACTGAAGGGCGTGTTTTTTCAAATATTCAAATTGATTTTCGGCAGGAATATCATCCATGCTGAACATGATATTTTTGATGGTATCCTGCTGCAGGATCGTACGATCAACCATATTGTCCGTATAGGCAATATAGACGGCGGTCGGATGAGCCTTGCCGATGTTGAAACGACGTTTGACAATATCATCACAATTCTTAAAAATATCTTCGAAAAGTTCGATGTTTTTAGAGAGGTCAAAGGTCAGCGCGGCAGTTATTTCATGTTGTTTATTGTGGTACTTTTCCATGGCATACTCCTGTAAACTGAATGGTTATGTTCTACCTTCTAATATGAACGGCAGGACAGAAATTTATGCAGATATGGGATTATTTTGCTTAAGGAAAATGTAAGAGAACGTAAGGGTGGTGGTTCTTGTAATCATTTCCAATACGTTTATAATATGTATATGTATGGCAGAAAAAGGAGGCAAAAGGGAAATGAAGAGAAAAAGTATCAGGAAACTGAGTGCAATTATACTATTTGCAGCAGCCATGATGGGGGCTAACAGTGTCGAAGTATGGGCGACTGCAGCAGGAACACCGGAGACTACAGCACAGCCGGCGAAGCCGGATCCGACCGAGTTTGCTCATATCACCAGCTGTGCGGTCCAGAATGGACAGATCGCGATCCGGGGGAATATGGAAGGAACATGGTCCGACTCCAACTACTATGATAATTATCTGTATTTGTTTGAGATGCAGCCTTATCAGGACAGCTTAAACGGCAGAAATGATTACTGTGCATGGATTAAAAAGGGCGATGCGTTGTCCTTTGATATCGCCCTGAATATGGGAACGGCGGAAGATCGTCTGTATTCCAGGTTTGTAGTGGCTGTATATGACGGAACCGCTTATACACAGGTCAGCAATACCGCATATGTGACCAATCCCGAGTCAGTAGCCAAGCACACGAATGCTTACCGGACAGCCCAGACCAAGAAGGGCCTTTTGATTGAGAATACCACAAGCATGGTTGCCGATGCGTTTGAACTTGGGGTAAACCATGTCATCGTTAATATCCCGTTCCATCATATTCTGGGAGAGGGGATTGACTATACATATGACGGCAAGACCTACAGCTTTAATAAAGCGCTGATGGAAAGTTATGACAGCACGATCCGCAGGATGTCGGAGAAGAACATGACGGTTACGGCAGTTATTCTGAACGGCTGGAATGACAATACACCACAGCTGATTTATCCGGGAGTGACGAAGCAGCCGGCGAATCAGGTATTCTATTACGGGTTCAATGCGTCAACGAAGGAAGGTTATGAGACGATCAAGGCCATCGCATCATTCCTGGCCGACCGCTACAGCAGCCTGCAGTCACCTTATGGCTGTGTATCGAACTGGATCATCGGTAATGAGATTAACAACCAGCAGTGGAATTACATGGGTTCGATGGGAATCGAGCAGTACGTCAAGGAATATGAACGTGCATTCCGCGTATTCTACACTGCGATCAAGAGTACCAGCCAGAACGACCGTGTATTCTTTTCAACGGATTACAACTGGATTCATGATGCCAACGGTACGACCAAGTATAATGCCAAGGATATCGTTGATCTGTTCAATGAAAACGTTCGTGCCGGCGGACAGATGGACTGGAATCTGGCATATCATCCATATTCCATCCCGCTTACCGAACCGGAGTTCTGGGATGATGACCAGACCGGACTGATCAAATATGATGCCAGTTCACCGGTTATTAATCTGAGAAACTTAAGTGTTCTGACAGACTATCTGCAGCAGTCCCATTTCCTGGATTCGACCGGGCAGGTGCGCAGTGTGATTTTATCAGAGCAGGGCTTTACCTCCGTCAGTGCCACCAGAGGCATGAATCAGGATCTGCAGGCAGCGGCCATTGCGTATGCGTATTATATCGCTGACAGCAATCCGCATATTGATGCATTTATAATGAGCCGTCAGGTAGATGCACCGCTGGAAGCAAAGGATTCTCTGTATTTCGGTCTGTGGAACTGTGACCTGACCAAACCGGATCAGATTCTGCCGACGACCCGGAAGAAATCATGGAGTGTTTATAAGAATATCGACAACAGAAAAACAACTTTGGAATCAACAGAATTTGCAAAATCAATTATCGGAATTGAAAAATGGAGTGATGTAATACCGAACTTCAAATGGCGTGCTCAGGAGAATTAATCCTCCTGAGAGACGACCCGCACCAGAACCCGGTTGGGCCGGCAGGCGATCATCTGGCCATTCAGTTCTATTTTGCCCTGATTGATACAGACTTTATCAGGGCAGGAGGCCTCATCGATCCAGGCTACTCCGTCACGGATGACCAGATGATTGGTACCGCCGTGATACCCCTGGATGTCCAGTTCGGTATCCTGGTTCAGGTCCAGTACATGGATCACCTGTGCATCGACTGTGACTTCCACCTGGATGGCCGGCTCCCGGCGAATCAGGTAGTTGACAGCGAAACCTGCTGCAGCGATTGCCAGAACAACGGCAATCAGCAGCAGGTCTTTTTTTACTTTTAACATAAATATCCTTTCTTAATCCGATATGATATGGCATTGCATAGATGCGGCATCGGATGTTATAATTATGTGTGCTTTATAAGCAGTATGATAAGCATAACTAAAATCCGGAAGCTTGTCAATTAAGCCGGATAGAAATGGAAGACAGTATGGAGCATTACAGCAATAAAGTTAAGTATACCGCACGTTACGGAATGCTGATAGCCCTGGCATTTATTTTCAGCTATATTGAAGCGATGATTCCGATACCTTCGCCGGTGCCGGTAAAGCTTGGTCTGGCTAATCTGGTATCGCTGGTGGGGCTGTATACGATCGGGATCCCGGGGACGATTGTGATATCGCTGACCCGGATTGTATTGTCCGGATTTACCTTTGGTAATCTGAGCAGTGTCCTGTATGGACTGGCCGGCGGAAGTTTAAGCCTGATTGTGATGATCGGCATGAAGCAGACCGGACAGTTTGGCAAGACCGGGATCAGCGTGATGGGGGGGGTTGCTCATAATGTTGGACAACTGGCAGTATTTGCCGTAGTGATGCGTACAGCAGGCGTGTTTGCCTATCTGCCTTTTTTATTGACAGCCGGAGTGATGGCCGGGGCTGTTGTGGGCATGTTGGGCGGAGTTATCGTCAACCGGATCGGTGTTTATATGAAAGATTGACATATTCACTGATCTGTTTATATGGTATGATAGGAACTGGATGAGGATGGCAATACATAAGGATGGGACCACATGAATAATTATAAATGCGCAAGAAAGCTGGCAGCAGGGATCATACTGGCAGTCATATTTATCGTGAGTGGCTGTGCCGGTCTGGGAAAGCCGAAGCTGACGAAGTATGAGGCAATGTACCACGATTATTTTGACACGATAACCAATATTACATTGTATATGGAAAGTGAAGAGGCATTTTCCGGTGTTGAAAGCTGGGTGCACTCGGAACTGGAGCGTTATCATCAGTTATATGATATTTACCATATCTACCCTGGCGTGAATAATTTAAAAACGATCAATGACAATGCCGGGATTGTACCTGTGAAGGTGGATCCTGATATTATCCGGATGATTAAATTTTCAATGACCCAGTACGAGCAGACGAATGGTAAAGTAAATATTGCGATGGGCAGTGTGCTTTCTATCTGGCATGAATACCGCATAACCAGAATGGAAAATGATCAGGGGCCGCAGGTGCCGGATATGGTACAGCTGATGCAGGCAGATGAACATACTGATATACACCAGATTCAGATTGATGAAGCCAGGTCGACCGTATTTTTGCCGGATGAACGAATGAAACTGGATGTCGGAGCCATTGCCAAGGGATATACGGTACAGCGGATCTGTGAAGGTCTGCGGGAAAGAGGGGTCACCTCAGCATTGGTCAGTGCCGGCGGTAACGTCAGAACGATTGGCAACAGAGGGGACGGCAGTGCCTGGCGGGTCGGAATTCAGAGTCCTGATGTTAATTCAGCGAAGGGATATCTGCATGCCGTAAACCTGCAGGATATGTCTCTGGTAACCAGCGGTTCCTATCAGCGTTATTATGAAGTTGACGGGGTCAGATATCATCATATTATCAATCCGGATACGCTGATGCCGTGGAACGAATATGTGTCGGTAACGATACTGTGCCGTGATTCGGGGCAGGCAGATGCGTTGTCAACGGCAATATTTAATATGCCGCTTGAAGAGGGGATGGCGCTCATCCAGTCACTGGCGGATACGGAAGCGCTGTGGGTTTATCCGGACGGTAAGGAAGTGTACAGTCCGGGATTTCAGAAATATATTGACAACTAAGGAGAGAAGATCGAGATGAACCGACAAAAGTCCTGGCATGGGAGTATCATGCTGCTGGTAACTGCTACGATATGGGGCGTGGCCTTTGTAGCACAGAGTGAAGGGATGAACCATGTAGGGACGTTTACCTTTAATGCCTGCCGGTTTGTGATCGGCGGTGCCGTTTTAATTCCTTTTATGGTGTTCACGAGGAAAAAAAGCGGGAGAACAGCAGTACAAAGTAAGGAAGAAAAGCAAAGTATCAGGACCGGAATCAAAGGCGGAATCTGCTGTGGGATCTGTCTCTTTCTGGCAAGTTCACTCCAGCAAAGCGGAATTGTTCACACTACAGTAGGGAAGGCCGGATTTATTACTTCCCTGTATATTATTATTGTTCCTCTGTTAGGTTTACTGGTGCACAAGAAGGTCGGAAAGAATATCTGGATCAGTGTGCCGATTGCTGCTGCCGGTATGTATCTGATGTGTATTGACGATAAGTTTGCGATCGGATATGGCGATTTTCTTATCTTCCTGTGTGCAGTCGGATTCTCACTGCATATTCTGGTCATTGATTATTTTACACCCAAAGCAGATGGAATACTGATAAGCTGCGTACAGTTTTTCACCGCCGGCGGCATTTCAACTGTGATGATGTTTATTGCAGAAGAACCGGCGTGGAGCGGCATCATCGCAGCTGCGATACCGATTTTGTATGCCGGAGTTCTGTCCTGCGGTGTGGGATATACATTACAGGTAATCGCCCAAAAGAAGGTTGAACCGGTAGTGGCAACGCTGCTGATGAGCCTGGAATCGGTCTTTTCGCTGCTTGCCGGACTGATTATATTGAGCCAGGTGCCTACCGCCAGGGCTGCGGTTGGATGTACACTTGTGTTCGGCGCAATCATTCTGGCACAGATACCGCCGGAGTGGATAGCGGGTAAGGTGCCGGCTGTGCGGATGCGAAAACCCTGAAATAACTTTGGATTAGCTAATTGAAGAAAATCATTTCTGGAATTCCTCATAGTATTTGCAATCTATTTTGGTTGCAAAATAAAAGTGCAATCTATTTTGATTGCATTTTTATTTTGCAACCAAAATAGATTGCGAAATAGGGCTGGGTGATATACAATATAGAGATGAGGAGGAGTATTATGCGAGAATACGTATCTTTGATTATTGATATAGAAAATTCCAGAGTTTATAGTCCTGTAGATAGAAATAACATACAGGGATTGATAGTTGAGACTATCAAATGTTTAAACAAAGTGTTTGACAGTGCTTTGGAGTTTTGCGTTGCTTTTAGTGCTGGTGATGAAGTTCAAGGTTTGTTCAGGGATATTACATCCGCGGTATTGTATTTAAGGATTTTTGAAATGATGCTTAGCCCAGTGAAAATCCGGGCAGGATTTGGCATTGGAGAGTGGAATATAAAGATTGAACATGGTGTATCCACTCAGCAGGATGGACCTGCATATCATCGGGGGCGAGAGGCAATTGAAGCGGTAAGGAAGACGCTAATGCAGCGTTATAGAATTAATTCAGATAATGATAATGCTCTGATTAATAATTTATTGAATGCATCGTATGTTTTGAAAGAGCAGCAGGGGGATATGCAGAATATTGTGCTTATTATTATGGAACTTCTTTATCCGTTTGAAAAGAAAGGTTCAACTGTATATGATTATAATACTATAAAAGGGTTAATAGAAATGAAATATAATTACTGCAATGTTATGAACTCTTCATCAACATTAGCAGGAAAGCTGAATAGGAAAGTGAAAATACAGAATTCGAACACAGAATCCTTGAAAATTGTTGAACCAATATTTATTGACGGAATTAATTTTGATTCTGAAAAGATTATTATAAAGAAGAATATGAGTAAAAATATTGCTGCAATTGTGGATAGTACCCGGCAGAATGTAGATATGCTGATAAAAAGAGGTAATTCTATAATTATTAGAAATATGGATTACATTGCTCTTCAATATATAGAAAGAGAATATGGAGAACGACATGTATAAGGTTATGATTATCGGACATTTATTAGGTGACTTCTTTTTTCAGAAACAGATTGAGGAGAAGGATAAAAGAAAAAAAGCAAAAATGATATACAACAGATTGTGTTATTATATGGTTCTTTTACTTGTTGGCATTTGCTTTACTGAGGTTGAACGGTGGGGAGAGATTGCTTTATCATTATTGGCAGTGTGCATTATCTATGTAATAATAAAAAATTTAAAAATTAGACTGATAGAAAAGTACGAGAAATTAAATATGAAAATTCATATTCTTTTTTTGATGGAACATATACTGAATGTCTGTTGTTTATGTATTATGGTAACAATGGGCAATTATCAAATAGCAGATAACTGTCTGGCGTTTTCTATATTTGATGAGAAAATTATTAAGGGACTGATTGCTCCAATCTTAGCAATGCTAATCTGTTGGAAGCCATCGTCAACATTTATTTCAACTGTATTTAGAACACTCCCCAAGACTATGGATGTTGCTGATATCAGTGTAAATAAGGTTGATAATAAATACCTTATTTCAGCAGAAAAAGAGGAAGGTGCCAGGATTGGTTCCTGGATAGGGATACTGGAACGTGAAATCATTTTGATTTTAGGTCTGTTGGGGCAATTTGGCGCGATAGGTTTCGTCCTGACTGCTAAAAGTCTTGCCAGATTTAAACAATTGGAGAATAAAGCTTTTGCTGAGAAGTATCTGGTTGGGACATTGATTAGTTCAGGAATTGCATTGCTATCTGTGTTGGTGTGCAGATAGTATAAAAACACCCCGGACCTGGTGATTTGGTCGGGGTGTTTCTATTTGGGGTTAAATAGTATGTTTATCAGTTGATTCCTGATTAATTTTTCTTCTCAGCCTCAGCCATCTTCATCGCCCGAACTTTAAGCGGCAGTCCGAACAGTGTGATAAATCCTTCAGCATCATGATGATCATACAGATCTCCGGTAGTAAAGGAAGCGAGAGATTCACTGTATAAGGAGTAAGGAGAGGTGGTACCAGCTTTGATGATATTGCCTTTATAAAGCTTGAAGGTAACTTCACCGGTCACATATTCCTGAGTAGATGTAACAAATGCCTGGATTGCTTCACGAAGCGGGGTAAACCATTTGCCTTCGTATACGATCTGGGCGAATTTATTACCCATATCTTTTTTAACTTCCATCGTTGCACGATCCAGTACCAGTTCTTCCAGCTGCTGATGTGCTTCCATCAGAATAGTTCCGCCGGGAGTCTCATAGACACCGCGGGATTTCATACCAACGACACGGTTTTCCACGATATCAACAATACCTACACCATGTTTACCGCCAAGGTCGTTGAGCTTGCGGATAATATCGGATACTTTCATTTTTTCGCCGTTAACGCTGACCGGAACACCTTTTTCAAAAGTCATGGTCACATATTCAGCTTCATTCGGAGCCTTTTCCGGAGAAACACCCAGTACCAGCAGATGATCATAGTTTGGCTCATTTGCCGGATCTTCAAGCTCCAGACCTTCATGGCTGATATGCCACAGGTTGCGGTCACGGCTGTAGCTGGAGTCTGCGGAGAACGGAAGATCGATTCCGTGCTGTTTGCAGTATTCGATTTCGTCCTCACGGGACTGCATGGTCCAGATATCGGTCATTCGCCATGGGGCGATGATTTTTAAATCAGGAGCCAGTGCTTTGATGCCCAGTTCGAAACGGATCTGGTCATTGCCCTTGCCGGTAGCACCGTGACAGATGGCGGTAGCGCCTTCTTTTCTGGCAATATCAACAAGACATTTAGCAATTGCCGGACGTGCCATGGAAGTTCCTAATAAATATTTATTTTCATATACCGCTCCTGCCTGAACACATGGTACAATATAGTCATCACAGAAGTCGTCAACCAGGTCTTCGATATATAACTTGGAAGCACCTGAGAGTTTGGCACGTTCTTCGAGTCCGTCCAGTTCATTGCCCTGGCCGCAGTCGATACAGCAGCAGACAACGTCGTAATCAAAATGTTCCTGTAACCAGGGGATGATGGCGGTGGTGTCAAGGCCGCCGGAATATGCCAGAATTACTTTTTCTTTCATGATTGATCCTCCTCAATGTATAGTGCATGATTAAACTTACATAAATATACAACACTTTGTAATTAAAATCAAGAGAAAAAGTAAAAACTTTTAAAAACATATTGCATAATATGCATCAACGATGTATAATTATGAAATCTTATCAAGAGAATAAGGAGAAAAGCTATGATTAAAGCAGGAATTGTCGGAGCAACCGGATATGCAGGAGCTGAATTGGTACGCCTGTTATTACAGAGAGATGACATCGAAATTGTATGGTATGGCTCAAGAAGTTATGTTGGTCAGGATTTTGCTTCTATATATAGAAATGTAGCTCATTTAATAGAAGAACCATGTAAGGATGATGATATGGAGGCGATTGCTGATGTGGCTGATGTGATATTCACAGCGACGCCGCAGGGATTTTGCGCATCCAAAATCAGCAGTACTATATTAGAGAAGGCAAAGGTCATTGATATAAGTGCCGATTTCCGGATCAAGGATGTTGCTACATATGAAAAATGGTATCAGCTGAAACATATGGCACCGGAATTTATTGAGGAAGCCGTCTATGGCCTGACGGAGATAAACCGGGAACAGGTGAAGACAGCGCGGCTGATTGCAAATCCGGGATGTTACCCGACCTGTTCATTTTTGACCCTGTATCCGATGGTAAAAGAAGGGCTGATTGATCTTAGTTCGATTATTATAGATGCGAAGTCCGGAACTTCCGGAGCGGGACGAAGTGCCAAGACCCCAAGCCTCTACTGTGAGGTGAATGAGAATCTGAAACCCTATGGTGTTGCATCACACCGTCATACACCAGAGATCGAGGAACAGCTCAGTTATGCAGCCGGTGAGCCGGTGACGATCAGTTTTACCCCTCATCTGATTCCGATGAATCGCGGAATCCTGGTAACGGCTTATGCGACGATGAAAGAGAAATTGTCAGCGGCAGAAGTAAAGGCCGTTTATGATCGTTATTACAAAGATGAATATTTTGTCAGAGTTCTGCCGGAAGGCGATGTACCTCAGACCCGCTGGGTAGAAGGCAGTAACTTTGCGGATGTTGCGTTCCAGATTGATCCGAGAACGAACCGGATCGTGATGATGGGGGCAATTGATAATATGGTTAAGGGAGCAGCCGGTCAGGCGATTCAGAATATGAATCTGATGTTTGGCCTGCCGGAGAATACGGGGTTAAAACAGATTCCGTCTTTCCCGTAATGTGAATCAGGAAAGGAATGCGTAATGTCAGGTACCATGGGAGTCCATATCCGGGAAATGCGGCCGGAAGATTATGACCAGATCTATGATCTGTGGATGAGTATAAAAGGGTTCGGGATCCGTTCCGTAGACGATTCCAGAGAGGGGGTTACCCGCTTTATTAAAAGGAATCCGACCACCAGCGTTGTAGCTGTTCAAAACGGCAGAATCGTCGGTTCAATCCTGTGCGGCCATGATGGCCGGCGCGGTTGTTTTTATCACGTATGTGTGGCGCCCGATTACCGTCAGCACGGTGTCGGCGAACGGCTGGCAAAAAGTGCTCTGAATGCCCTGAAAAAAGAGGGGATCAGCAAGGTCAATCTGATTGCTTTTAAGGATAATAAGGGCGGAAACGCTTTCTGGAAGAGTATTGGCTGGTTAATGCGGGAAGATTTGAATTACTATGAAATGAATCTGAATGAAGAAAATATCACAAGTTTTATCTGACAGGGAGAAAATCATTATGGAAATAATAACAGGCGGAGTTACCGCAGCAAAAGGATTTCTGGCCGCATCAACAGCAGCCGGAATCAAATATAAAGATCGTAAAGACATGGCAATGATATACAGTGAAAAACCTTGCCGGACGGCGGGAACCTTTACCACCAACATTGTCAAGGCAGCTCCGGTAAAATGGGATCAGGAACTGACTGCCAATGCACCCTTTACCCAGGCGGTGGTAATAAATGCAGGAATTGCCAATGCCTGTACCGGTGCAGAAGGATACAGCTATTGTCAGGCTACGGCCGATGCAGCAGCAGATGCCCTGAAGATACCGGCTGACGCCGTTCTGGTTGCATCAACCGGCGTGATCGGGATGCAGCTTCCGATGGATAAGCTGGAAGCAGGAATCCAGGTGATGGCTCCGCTGCTGGCTGATGGTATTGAAGCCGGAAGCCTGGCGGCTGAAGCGATTATGACGACTGACACAAAGAAAAAAGAAGTGGCGGTTACGATTGAAGTAGGCGGCAAAACCGTAACGATCGGCGGAATGTGCAAGGGTTCCGGGATGATTCATCCCAATATGTGTACAATGCTTGCTTTTATCACCACCGACCTGGCTATTTCCCGGGAACTGCTGCAGGAAGCTTTACGCGCGGATGTTAAGGATACATACAATATGATTTCTGTTGACGGTGATACCTCGACCAATGATACGGTTCTTTTGATGGCCAACGGTATGGCGGGCAATCCGGAAATTACGGAAAAGAACGAAGATTATGATACATTTATAAAAGCCCTGAACTATATCAATGAGACACTGGCAAAGAAGATGGCCGGTGATGGTGAAGGCTGTACCGCATTATTTGAAGTGAAGGTAATTGGTGCCGAAGATAAGGCGCAGGCAGTGGTACTGGCTAAGTCGATTATTACATCAAGTCTGACTAAAGCTGCTATTTTTGGTCATGATGCCAACTGGGGGCGGATCCTTTGTGCAATGGGATATTCCGGCGCGCAGTTTGATCCTGACCAGGTGGATTTATTTTTTGAAAGTAAAGCCGGCAGAATCCAGATATTAAAGAACGGCATCGCCACTGACTATAGCGAGACAGAAGCAACTGCGATCTTGTCTGAGCCGGAAGTGACGGCTGTAGCAGATATTAAGATGGGAACGGCATCTGCAACTGCATGGGGCTGCGATCTGACCTTTGATTATGTTAAGATCAACGCAGATTACCGGTCATAAAATATAGGTTTTCAGGGAGGAAAAAGGGATGAATATGGATCAGAATATTATGCACAAAGCAGAGGTGCTGATTGAGGCACTTCCTTATATCCAGCGTTTCAACCGCAAGGTCATTGTGGTCAAATACGGCGGCAGTGCGATGGTTGATGAGGAACTGAAACGTCAGGTGATTCAGGATGTTGTCCTGCTGAAACTGGTTGGCTTCAAGCCGATTATCGTTCATGGCGGCGGCAAAGAAATCAGTAAATGGGTAGGAAAAGTCGGGATGGAAGCCAAGTTTGTGAATGGTCTTCGTGTCACGGACGAACCAACAATGGAAATTGCCGAGATGGTACTGAATAAAGTGAATAAAAGCCTGGTACAGCTGGTCAATGAACTGGGAATTAATGCTGTTGGCATCAGTGGTAAAGACGGTATGATGCTTAAGTGCGACAAAAAGTATTCTAATGGTGAAGACATTGGTTTTGTCGGCGAGATTCGTGAGGTGAATCCGAAGATCATCCATGATCTGCTGGAAAAAGACTTCCTGCCGATCATTTGTCCGATCGGATATGATGATGATTATTTAAGTTATAATATCAATGCCGATGATGCGGCCTGTGCGATCGCTACTGCGGTTCAGGCAGAGAAACTGGCATTTCTGACCGATGTGGAAGGTGTTTACCGTGATTTCGAAGACAAGGATTCCCTGATCTCGGAAATGACTGTAGGCGAAGCCCAGGACTTTATCGCCAGCGGCGGACTGGGCGGCGGAATGCTGCCGAAGCTTCAAAACTGTATTGATGCAATTGACCAGGGGGTATCCCGGGTACATATTCTGGATGGCCGGATTCCGCATTGCCTGCTGCTGGAGATTTTCACAAATAAAGGAATCGGGACGGCAATTCGTAAAGCGGATGAAGAACCGTTCTATCATCCGGAAAAGGAGAATGTATGAATAAGCAGGGAATGATTGATCGTGCCGAACAGGCATTTTATAAAGTGTATAACCGTTTTCCTGTGGTATTTGATCACGGCAGCGGCACTCGTTTATATGATACGGACGGGCAGGAATATCTTGATTTTGGTGCCGGTATTGCGGTAATGGGATTAGGGTATGGTTATCCGGGATTTGATGAAGCAGTTAAGGAACAGGTCGGGAAGCTTTTGCATATATCCAACCTTTTTTATAATGAACCATCGATTGAGGCCGGAGAGAAACTGATTCGTGCTGCAGATATGGATAAAGTGTTTTTCACCAACAGCGGTACTGAAGCAATCGAGGGGGCGATTAAAATCGCTAAACGTCATGCCTTTCAGAAAGAAATGGGGCTTGATTATCAGATTATTGCAATGAAACATTCATTCCATGGACGGAGTCTTGGTGCCTTATCAGTCACCGGCAATGACCATTATCAGGAACCGTTTGCGCCGCTGATTCCTAATATTGTGTTTGCGGACTATAATGATCTGGACAGTGTAAAAGCATTATTCAGTGAAAAAACATGTGCCATTATTCTGGAGACAATTCAGGGTGAGGGGGGGATCTACCCGGCTAAACCGGAATTTCTTCAGGGTATTCGTGATCTCTGTGATCAGTATGATGCACTGATGATACTGGATGAAATCCAGTGTGGTATGGGACGGACCGGGACGATGTTTGCCTGGCAGGGATATGGCGTCAAACCGGATGTAATGACGACAGCCAAAGCGTTGGGCAATGGCGTACCGATCGGGGCCTTCCTGGCCAGCGGTAAGGCAGCAGCAGCAATGGTACCAGGTGATCATGGTACCACATACGGCGGTAATCCGCTGGTATGTGCGGCAGCGTCCAAGGTACTTGATATTTTCGGGAAAGATCAGATTATCGCACATGTTCAGGAGGTTGGAGCATACTTGTGGGATAAACTGGAAGCGTTGAAAGCAGCCCATGATTGTATTGCGGATCATCGTGGTTTGGGATTGATGCAGGGACTTGAATTTACGGTTGCAGCCGGACCGGTTGTGACCAATGCACTGCTGGAACAGAAACTGATTCTGATCGGCGCCGGAGCTAATATTATTCGTTTTGTACCGCCGCTGGTGATAACAAAAGAGGATGTTGATGAGATGGTATTACGTTTGGAACAGGCGATTCAACAGGCGAATCCGTGATCATAATAACATAGGAAAAGAAGCCCCGGGGGCTGCTCAGGCAGCCACGGTGGCTTCTTTTGAGTTTGGTCGGTTTTTTATCCATTTTGCGGCAGAAGTTTTCGCCACAGGGTAGTCTTACTGATATGAAGATACTCGCAAAGTCGCTCCTTATCGCCGCCGAAGTGATCCAGGAGAAACCGGATATAAGTACTCTCGACCAGGTTTAAGTCATCGGTTAGCGGAATTGCACATTGATTCATGGGTTTTCCGCTGAATTTATCGGCGATCATTTCTTTAATAAAACTTTTGGAGATTTTATAGCTTTCGGAAAGTAAGACAATACGTTCGGAAAAATTACGCAGCTCACGGACATTTCCCGGCCAGTCATAGGAAAGTGCCGGCTCAAATACGGAGGTATCGGTCCAATAGAGTGATTTGTTTTCACGCTCGCAGGTTTTTGTGATAAATGAAATCAGCAGCGGGATAACATCGGCGGGGCGTTCTTTTAAGGGCGGGATATGGAGTTCCAGCAGTGCCAGACGATAATAAAGATCCTCACGGAATAATCCCTGACGAACCATGTCCTTTAAGTCTTTATTAGTAGCAGCCAGAATTCGTACGTCAATGGGAATAATTTTATCACCGCCGATTCGGCGGATTTCTTTCTCCTGCAGTACCCGCAGCAGTTTGGCCTGCACGTTCAGTGACAGTTCGCCAATTTCATCCAAAAAAATACTGCCTTTATGAGCCAGTTCAAACAGGCCTTTTTTGCCGCTGCCCAGCGCTCCGGTGAAAGCTCCTTTTTCATAACCAAACAATTCGCTTTCAATCAGCGTTTCCGTAAATGTTGCGCAATTGATTGCGACAAAGGGACCGTCACAGCGCCGGCTTTCCTGATGGATACTGGAGGCCAGGACTTCTTTGCCGGTGCCGGTTTTTCCGCAGATAATGATGGTGCCGTTTGAGCGGGCATATTTTTTTGCCGTATTGACAAGTGCTTTCATTTTCGGATCTTTATAAATCATAGTATGAAAGCTGTTTTTGGCAACCAGCCCTTTTTGCTGATTTTGAGTCCGAATAGAGAGCTCCAGATTTTCAACATGCTGTACCGCATTAAAAACCAAAGCGTAGGTCTGTTCGTTTCCTAAAATAACAGGGATAACATTAAGGACATAACTTTGCTCCCCGATCGAGATAACATGATTTGCCGGCAGCGCCAGGATCTGTGCCATATCAATGCCTAGAAGATCAGAAATATTAGCTATATTCTCATCATCATAAAGAAATTTATAAGCAACCGGATTGAATTGTACAATAGTTCCATCATCATAAGCGATAATAATAGCTTCAGAAATAATATTTGTAATGACGTCAATAAATTCCCGTTTTGACTTTTCACGGGTTAAAATAGCGGTGGTATAGGTTGCCTTGGCAATAGCCCGTTTATAGTCAACATCATCAATCAAAAATATATAATTAGGAATATGATATTTCCGGGCATAGAAAACCGGATCAATATCCCCGATCAGCACATCGATTTTATTCTCTCTGGCCAATGTGCAGATGGTTTCATCAATTAATTTATTATCATACATTTTGTAATAGTAATATTCATTTTCACCCAGGGTGGTATGCAAAAATAAGTTATTGACATCAATATTTTCTGCTTTGCAGGCCATTTCAAAAAAGCAGACCCGATGATATCCCAGATCCTGGCACATCTGCATTAAATGCAGGATGTTGGAGGTGGTATAATCCAGGGTGAAAATCGGGAAGGGGATTTCCTTCTCATATAAGAATTGAGAGAGGCTGCCGCGGGTCAGGATACCGCCAATCTCATCGCCGGAGGTTAATTTAATTGCCAGTAATTGGTCAATTAAATTCTGACAAGGTTTTGATACAATGGTCGTATAGACGTGCTTATTGATTTCCTCAAAGCCAGACACAATTTTGCTTTCATCCGGAACAACGACAATATACTTTTTCGTAATGTGGGATGTCATCGAAAATACCTCCTTTTCTGAAGTTATTATAACATGTGCGTTTCAAAAATGAAATTGATATTTCAAATATGTAATCATTATGCAGAGAAGATATTCGAAAATGCTGTTTTTGCTGCTGTTTTTATTGGCATATAAATTGCTTATATATAATTTGGGGTGGTAAGTAGAAGGAAAGGGGGAAAGGCAAGTATGTACCACTATTTATTATTAAAGCTTGAACCTGGCTGCAACGTGGATGATATGTATGCTTATGCCAAGGACATATTTGGTCAGCTGGAAAGGCAGGTTAGTGAAATCATATCGGCACAGGTTTTAGCAAACTGTATAGAGCGAAGCAGTAATATGGATTTAATGATCCGGATGGAGTTTAAAGAGGCCGCGGCTCTTAATATTTATCTGGATCATGAGCTGCATAAAGCATTTAGTAAACACATGAATGCTTTTATTGTGAGCCGTGTAACATTTGACTATGAAATGGGTTAACAGGAGGTTAAGGGTATGAATGCTGTGATTATGAATGACAGGGATGCGGTGGTTACCGTTACTGCACCGATCGCTGCAAATGAAACCGTGACATACGTTGTGGGGACAGCTGAAATGTCGGTTGTTGCTGTAGAAGCCATTCCAATGTATCACAAAATTGCTGTTTGTGATATTGCAGCCGGAGCATCAGTAATCAAATATGGAGAGCATATTGGCTTTGCAACAACGGAGATTAAAACCGGTCAGCATGTTCACACACAAAATGTGAGCAGCATCTTAGCGTGAAAGTGAGGGGGAAAAATGAATTTTAATGGTTACCGAAGAACAGATGGCAGTGTTGGAATACGCAATCATATTCTGGTCATGCCGGGGGTGATTTGTTCTGCCGGGGCGGCCCGGAAGATTTGTGAGCGCCTGCCCTTTGCAACCTATCTGTATAATCCTAACGGATGTGCACAAAACAGCCGCGATACGGAGCTGACGCTGGAAATCCTGTCCGGGATGATTGCCAATGGCAATGTTTATGGTGCGGTTATTGTGGGTTTGGGCTGTGAAATGCTTCAGGAAAATAAATATATGGAAGCGATTCGCAAAAAAACCGATAAACCAGTCCGTTATATCAGCATTCAAAAAGAAGGCGGAATGAAAGCCACCGTGGAAAAGGGAGTGGAGCTGGTCAGTCAGTTAAAAGCAGAAGCAGATCAGTGCCGGCGTGAACTGTGTGATATTTCAGAATTGATTCTGGGTATGGAATGCGGTGGTTCCGATCCGACATCTGGTTTTTCATGTAATACCGTTTTGGGGAATGTATCGGACAAGCTGGTTGATGCCGGTGCGACGACCGTACTCAGCGAAACACCGGAGGCGATTGGCGCAGAACATATATTAAAAAAACGGGGAATAACCGAAGCGGTCGGACAGAAACTATATGATACGATCGTTCAGTGTGAAAAGTATTATCTGGAGGCCGGAGATGATATTCGAAATATCAATCCTTCGCCGGGAAATAAAGCTGGCGGTATTACAACGCTGGAAGAAAAATCAATTGGCTGTATTCATAAGAGCGGCAGCCGTCCATTTACGGATGTAATTTCTTATGGGGAAAAAATTCGCCAGAAGGGGCTTTTGTTTATGGACACAACGGCCTATGATGTGGCATCAACGGTTGCCAAGATTGCCGGCGGGGCACAACTGGTTGTATTTACTACAGGTCTTGGTACCCCGGTAGGTAATGCGGTGGCACCGGTCATGAAGATTACCGGCAATCACGACACTGCAGTACGTCTTGCAGATATTATTGATTTTGATACCAGCGAGAGCATTACAGGAGTAAAAACCATTGATCAGCTGGGTGATGAATTGCTTCAATATATTGTGGAAGTCTGTAATGGCACACTGGTTACTGCTGAGGAAAATGACATCTCAGATATGGCGATTAATCAATATAGCAGCTACTGCTGATAAGTTGGAGGGAAACGTATGAGAATATTAAAGACTGTACAAAAAATTCCGGGTGGCTTAATGATTGTTCCTTTGTTTTTAGGTGCTCTGATTAACTTGTTTTGTCCGCAGATTCTGGATTTGGGCGGGATGACCACGGCAACATTTAAAACGGGAGCAGGATCTTTTATCGGCGCCAGTTTACTATGTGTAGGATCTCAGATAACGGTAACAAAAATAGGTGAACCGCTTAAGCGCGGGGCGGTCCTTTTGACAGCAAAGTTTCTGGCCGGTTTTCTGCCTACCCTGCTGGTTGCGAAGATCTTCGGTGCCGACGGCATAGCTACGATTACTCCGTTAATGCTGCTTGCTGCAGTTACAAACAGTAATGGCGGAATGTATTTAGGACTGATGACACAATTTGGTGATGAAAATGACCTGGGTGCACAGTCACTGTTAGGTATCAATGATGGTCCCTTTTTAACATTATTAGGAATGGGGATGGCCGGAATTGCCAGTTTTGATACACAGGCGCTGCTGGCTTCAGTAGGACCGCTGATTGTAGGTATTATCCTGGGAAATATTGATAAAGATATCCGGGATTTTTTATCTCCGGGAATTATATTTACCTTACCATTTTTAGCATTTTGTCTTGGCACCGGACTGAATCTGAAAAACATTGTAACGGGTGGATTTAGCGGCATATTGCTGGGGCTTCTGGTTGTGGTCCTGACTGGTATTTTTACGATATCAGCTGATAGATTTATCTTAAAGCGTCCTGGTTATGCGGGGGCGGCGCTGTGTACGACAGCCGGCAATGCCGTTGCTACACCGGCTATTTTAGCTCAGGCCAGTCCTTCGCTTGCAGGGCAGGTGGAAGCTGCGACAGCAGCAGTTGCGACAGCGGTTATCATTACGGCTATCCTGTGCCCGATCGTAACAAGTTATGTGGCAAAGAAGTACGGCAGCGGAAAGAATCAAAAAGCGGCTGCATAAGCAAATGAGCACGAATATTAATTAAAAATATAGCAGAGATTTGAAAAGGGGGGGGGGCGCGACATACCATGCGCGGCCCTCTTTTTGTTTGCGCATGTGGTCAGCTGTTTTTTGTACAAAAGCATAAGAAAAATTCGTCGATCGTTGTATCGGGACTAGCCATAGCGGCGGCGATTTGGTACAATAAAACACATGAAATATAAGATGAGGAGAAATGTTATGACGGGAGAACAGAACGTATATGATTATTTAGACCGGTTATCATCTAAAGCACCGGTACCGGGCGGCGGCGGTGCTTCCGCACTGGGCGGGGCGCTGGCAGCAGCGCTGGGCCAGATGGTGGCAAACCTGACCGTAGGAAAAGCACGCTATGCCGATGTGGAGCAGGACATGCAGCAGTGCCTGTTTACTTTAAGTGTGAAGCAGATGGAGCTGGTGGCTCTGGCGGATCGCGATGCCGAAGTTTTTGAGCCTTTATCGAAAGCTTATGGAATGCCGAAGGATACACCGGAGCAGCAGGCTGAGAAGGACAGGGTAATGGAAGAAAATCTTCTGGCCGCCAGTCTGGTTCCGATCCAGATGATGGATGAGGCAGTGGCAGTCATGGAGATTCTGGAGATTCTGGAGAAGAAGGGAAGCCGTATGGCTGTGTCTGATGTCGGAGTAGCCGTGCAGTTTGCCAGAGCGGCAGTGACCGGTGCTGTAATGAATGTATATATCAATACAAAATCCATGAAAAACCGCGAACAGGCCGAAGAGCTGAATCAGAAAGCCGAAAAGCTTCTGGCTGAGGGAATTGAAAAAGCTGACGCTATTTATGACCAGGTAATGAAAAAACTGCAGGGCAGTAAATAAACGGAGGACTGATATGATACCATTAAAAGGTGCAGATGTTTCTGCCAAAATAAAAGAACAGATACAGCAGCAGTTAACTGAAATGGATGGTTTGATCCCCCGTCTGGCAATTGTCCGGGTTGGCGAAAATCCGGATGACATGTCCTACGAAAGAGGCGCAACAAAGAAAATGGAAGCTTTCGGGCTGAAGGCAGAGTCATTTGTATATCCTGCGGATATCAGCGATGAAGATTTTAAGAATGAGTTTGCCCGGCTGAATGATGATAAAAGTATCCATGGCATCCTGCTGCTGCGCCCTCTGCCAAAGCAGATTTGTGAAAGTGATATCGAACAGATGATTGACCCGGCTAAAGACCTGGATGGCATTTCACCGGCAAATGCAGCTAAAATATTTGCCGGAGATGCGACCGGTTTTGCTCCCTGTACTGCTGAAGCTGTTGTTGAGATGCTCAAATCAAATGATATTGTGATTGAGGGCAAGCGGGTTACGATCGTCGGAAGAAGCATGGTTGTGGGCAAACCGCTGTCGATGCTGCTGCTGAAGGAAAACGCTACGGTTACAGTTTGCCACACCAGAACAAAAGATCTTGCCGGAACCTGTCGCGGTGCGGAGATTCTGGTAGCAGCTGCCGGAAGAGCAGGGATGCTGAATGCTGATTATGTAGGGCAGGATGCAGTAGTGATCGATGTCGGTATTAATGTGAATGAACAGGGCAAGCTCTGTGGTGATGTGGATTATGATAGTATTAAGGAAAGGGCGGCGATGGCTACCCCTGTTCCCGGTGGTGTCGGGGCAGTGACTACAGCTGTTTTGGCCAAACATCTGGTACGTGCGGCAAGAACTGTGCAGTAGTACCGGGCTGACAACTATAGGAAAGAATCAGTAACCACAGAAAGTCCAGATGGCATAAGATAAAAGAAAAAGGGATTTATTTTATGGCTGTTTCAAATATAGTTCCCTTACCGGGATGGCTGGTATGCACGGTCTGTCCCGACTGCCCGCAATGTAACTGGAATACTCCGGGACCGCCACACCCACCGGGACCGGGGCCGGGGCCAAGACCGCCGGGACCAGGTCCAGGGCCAAGACCGCCGGGACCAGGACCGGGGCCAAGACCGCCAGGACAAGGACCGGGCCCAAGACCGCCGGGACCAGGACCAGGCCCAAGACCACCAGGACCGGGACCAGGACCAGGGCCAAGACCGCCAGGACCAGGCCCAAGACCACCAGGACCAGGTCCAAGACCTGGTTCCGGGCCACGTGGCCCAAGATATTAGATAGGTATGAAATGAAGTAACCCAATAGAAAATGTCTGTAAAATGAGTGTGTATTAGACCGTAGTTAATTATGGTCGGATATGTTGCTGGAAAAGTTCGGTGCAAGAACAAGAGCCGGTTGCGATGGTGAAATGCCATACCAACTGGTTCTTGTTATATATTGACCGGCCTCAAGACTATTGATATAATTAGGCATAACACATGAATTAATGAGTATAATAATCAATAGAAATGGGGTGACATTATGCCGAAAGTATTATTATTAAATGGCAGCAGCCGTGAGCGGGGATGTACGTATACGGCTCTGTGTGAAGTGGAACAGGAATTACAGAAAGCTGGTGTGGAGACAGAGATTTATCAGCTGGGTAAGGCACCCATTCGTGATTGCACGGCTTGTAAAGCCTGCAATAAACTGGGCAGGTGTGTGTATGATGATGACTGCGTGAATGAACTGATTGAAAAGGCTAAGGCAGCAGATGGTTTTGTGTTTGGAACTCCTGTATATTATGCGCATCCCAGCGGCAGGATATTGTCGGTTCTGGACCGGGTGTTTTATGCCGGTAAATATGCATTTGAATTTAAGCCGGGAGCAGCAGTTGCATCGGCAAGGAGAGCCGGAACCACAGCTTCTGTTGATGTGCTGAATAAGTATTTTACGATCTCCAGAATGCCGGTGGTCTCATCCAGTTACTGGAATATGGTACATGGAAACACTCCTGAAGAGGTCAGACAGGATCTGGAAGGACTTCAGGTGATGCGGGGAATCGGCCGGAATATGGCGTGGCTGATCAACTGCATTGAGGCCGGTAAACAGGCAGGAATCAGTATTCCCGATGTTGAGGAAAAAGTTTCAACCAACTTTATCAGATAAAACAGGTGACAGATGTGGAATCCTGTGCTAGAATAGGATCAGAAATTTCAGGAAGGGGTGAAAGGATGGAGAAATAATTCTTGTAAAGTAACTGCATGGCTTTTTTTTGCATGCCTGTTTTGCAAGAATTATCACTTCATCCCACGCCTTCTTTTTTGTTGCAGGAAATGACCTGCTGCCGGAGAAGTATGCCTTTGCGTAAACAATTGTGGGAACCTGATTCTTGCAGTTGTTTTTTTCGTTTAAGGAGGAATTGCAGATGTCATTAATACAGGTAACGGATTTGTCTTTCACTTATGAGGGCAGTTATGATCCGGTTTTTGAGCATGTTTCTTTTCAGATCGACACCGACTGGAAGTTGGGGTTCACCGGCAGAAACGGGCGGGGCAAGACTACGTTCTTAAACCTGCTGAGAAAAAAATATGAATACAGCGGAAGTATCTCGGCCAGTGTTCAGTTTGATTATTTCCCCTTTGAGGTGCCGGATCAGGATCGGATGACGATTGAGATACTGGAAAGCCTGCAGGGCAGTGAAGACATTATGTTATGGCAGTGGAAGAAAGAACTGAAACGTCTTAATCTTGACGAAGATGTATTCTACCGCCCGTTTAATACCTTGTCACACGGTGAACAGACGAAGATTTTACTGGCGGCTTTATTTTTAAAAGAAGGTCATTTTCTGCTGATTGATGAACCGACCAACCATCTGGACCAGGAAGCCAGAGCGCTGGTGAGTCAGTATTTGAACAGTAAAAGAGGATTTCTGCTGGTTTCGCATGACCGGAACTTTCTGGATGGTTGTGTCGATCATATGCTGTGCATTAATAAGACTACTATCGAAGTTCAGAAAGGCAACTTTTCATCGTGGTATCAGAACAAACAGATGCAGGATAATTTTGAACGGGATGAAAATGAACGGCTGAAGAAGGATATCCGTCGGCTGGAACAGGCGGCCCGCCAGTCAAGAACCTGGGCTGATAAGGTAGAATCAACCAAAATCGGCAGAAATCCTAAAAAAGAAGAAACTTTTATCGGCACCCGTGCTTATATTGGGGAGAAATCACGCCGGATGCAGCAGCGTCGTAAGAATCTCGAACGCAGACAGGATCACGCCATCGAGGATAAACAAAGTCTGTTGAAGAATATTGAAGATACAGCCGAATTAAAATTAATTCCGGCTAAGCATCATGCCGACCGGCTGGTAACGCTGGAAGACGTGGTACCATTTTATGACAGTCCGGTCTGTGAGCCGGTCAGTCTGGAAGTGAGACAGCAGGAGCGGATCTCGTTACAGGGAAAGAATGGCTGTGGTAAATCCAGCATCCTGAAAGCGATCGGCGGTCCGGAACTCTGCGGTGAAGAAGTCAGGCATACCGGTCAGATCAGACTGGCGAGCGGGCTGATCTTGTCTTATGTCTCACAGGATACTTCAGGGCTGAACGGAAGTCTGCATGATTATGCAGAACGTTGTGGTGTGGAAGAACATCTTCTTTATACCATTCTGCGTAAACTGGATTTTTCCAGACAACAGTTGGAGAAGCCGATGGAGGCCTGCAGCGAAGGCCAGAAGAAAAAGGTGCTGATTGCACGGAGTCTCTGCCAGCAGGCCCATCTGTATCTGTGGGATGAACCGCTCAACTTTATTGATGTGTATTCCCGTATCCAGATTGAGAATCTGCTGCTGCAGTTTCAGCCGACGATGATCCTTGTCGAACATGATGAGGCATTTACAAACCGGGTGGCAAGCCGTATAATACAAATAAAACGGTTGGAAGGAGCTGGTATACCATACTAGTTTCTGAGATAAAGCGAGGGAGTACGATGGAATATATACTGGCAAAAACCATTGTTACCAGACCCAAAAGCGGGGGCTGGTTCGGCACCGAATATAATATGAATATTTACCGCGGCTGCAGTCATGGCTGTATCTACTGTGACAGCCGTTCCGACTGTTATCAGGTGAAGGATTTTGATCAGGTAAAGGCAAAAGAAGATGCTCTGCGGATTATCCGGGATGACCTGCGCCGCAAAGTCAGAACCGGTGTGATCGGAACCGGCGCAATGAGTGATCCGTATAACCCATATGAGCGTGAACTGTGCCTGACCCGCCATGCCCTGGAACTTGTGGATGCATTTGGTTTTGGCATTGCGGTTGCGACAAAAAGCAGGTTGCTGCTGCGGGATACCGATATCCTGACCAGTATCAAAGAACATTCACCGGTACTTTGTAAGGTTACTGTCACAACAGCGGATGATTCCCTGTCAAAAAAGATTGAACCGGGAGTGCCCTGCTCTTCGGAACGATTTGAGATGATCGCAGATCTGACCGGGCAGGGGATATTTACCGGTGTTCTGCTGATGCCGGTACTTCCATGGCTGGAAGACAGTGAGGAAAATATCCTGGCCATTGTCCGGCATGCGCATGAAGCCGGGGCCAGATTTATTTATGCAGGATTTGGCGTAACCTTGCGGGGGAATCAACGGGAATGGTATTTTAATGAACTGGAGCGGTTGTTTCCCGGCCAGAATCTGCCGGAACGTTATATGCGTCGATACGGTAATCAGTACAAGTGCAGCAGCTCGAACGCTGCTGCCTTGTGGAAGGTTTTTTCGGCTGAGTGTGAAAAATATGGAATTTTGTACCGGATGAAAGATATTGTTCATGCATATCGCAGATCTTATGAGATTACTCAGCTGAACATATTTGATATCTGACCGGGATAACTTTGACAGTTAACTAATTCCATTCATTCCGGTACCGGAGCGGTGTTTTTCCTTCGCGTTCTTTGAACAGGCGGATGAAATGGCTGACATTTGTGATGCCGCAGGAGCAGGCAATCTCATTTACGGTAGAATCTGAGTATTTTAACAGTTCTTTCGCTTTGTTAATTCGCAGTAAGGTGATATATTCTCCGATAGGGCTTCCGGTATAGGTTTTAAACTGCCGTGCCAGATAGAATTTGCTGATACCGTATTTTTTCGCAAGCTCGTCCAGCGTGATTGTGTCGGTATAGCGGTTTTCCAGTTCCTTAATAATCATACGTATATGTCCGGGGACAGCGGGTAATCCGCTGTCTTCTTTTTGTGCCTGGAGAATCAGCTGTGTGAGGACGGCATGAATATGATGGGAAATGCGGATGTCAGAAGCATAGCTTCGGGCCTGAACCAGGGATATGATGTTCTGCATATCAGGAATCAGCATATCAAGATTCATCTGGTGGACAACCGGAAGCGAATTCCTCATAAACGCCTGATAGAATCCGCAGCTTCCAATTCCATGAAAATGAAACCACAAAAACTCCCATCCACTGTTTTCCGTGCATTCGTAATAATGATAATTCATACAGTGAATCCAGAACACATCGCCCTGTTTCAATAGGTATGTTTCATCACCATACCGCAGCTTTCCGCATCCGGACAGTGTTGCAACGACCAGAAAGCTGTCCAGATTTTGCCGTTCTGTAAAGTAAGGTGCCACTGTTTTGAAGCAGCCGGTTTCCTGAATATAGAAAAAGGTGTTCTTTATCGCCGGGGCCGGGGTGTGAATCAGCCGCACGGAGTCCTCACTCCAGTTACCGGAATAACGTTCCAGATATTTATCCATTTCATTCCCCTTTCTAATAGAGCAAGATACTGCTATTATTTCACAACATTCTTCGATGTAATTACTATTATAAAAGGATAAAATGGATTTGTAAACAAGGCAATATCCGACTGAAAGGAGGAGGGGAAATGGAAACAGACAAAAAATTAAAGGAATCAAAACCGGCCAGAATTGGTTTATACAGTGCCGGCCTGCAGACTTATTGGGGGCAATTTGAAGGACTGTATGATTGCCTGAATGAGTACAATTTATTTATCGAACAGAAACTCTCGGCGTTTGGTGAAGTATACAATTTTGGCATGGTTGATACAGAAGATAAGGGGCGATCGGCGGGAGAATATTTCAGCCGTCAGAATGTGGATATTATCTTCTCTCACTCCGCGACATACTATACCAGCGCCTGCCTGCTGCCGATTCATCAGATCTGCAGTGCACCGGTTATTATTCTGAATTTGCAGCCGACGCCGGAGATGGCATACGATAAGACAGGAACGGACCGCTGGCTGGCGCAGTGTGTGGCTTGTCCCATTCCGGAGATTGCCAATGCATTTAACCGGGCGGGGATTGCTTTTGAGGCAGTAAACGGTCTTTTGGGTTATGACAAAACTCCTGCTTATGCCTTAAGTGATGAGAATACGGCATCCCGGCCGGAGGCAGTGAAAGCCTGGACTGAAATTGAAGAGTGGGCGAGAGCCGCGGGGGTGAAGAGAACTCTGCAGCATTCACGATTCGGATTTTTGGGCGGATATTACAGCGGCATGCTGGATATGTACAGTGACTTTACAATGCTGTCAGCACAGACCGGAATTCAGGTGGAAGTGCTGGAAATGTGTGATCTGGATGCTTATCTGCAGAACGTAAAAGAAGAAGAGGTCCAGCTAAAACTGGCAGAAATTAAAGAGTTTTTCGAAATATCAGGAGATTCCCCTTCAGACCCGATTGCCAGAAAACCGGAAGAAAAGCAGTTGCTGTGGTCAGCGAAGGTGGCTGCAGCCCAGGAACGGATGGTAAGAGAACGGGGGCTTGACAGCATCTCTTACTATTACCATGGCAGAGATAACTATTATGAGGAGATCCAGAGCGGTTTTATCGTCGGACATTCCCTGCTGACGGCACAGGGGATCGCCTGTTCCGGAGAGGGTGACATAAAAACTGCAGTGGCGATGAAGATCTGCGATATTCTGGGTAAAGGCGGGAGCTTCTGTGAGATCGTAGCATCAGATTTCAACCGCAACACGATGATCCTGGGGCACGATGGCCCGTTTCACTTTGCCATATCGAAAGAAAAACCGATTCTCAGGGGAATGGGGAAATACCATGGCAAACGGGGGAGCGGCGTTGCTGTGGAAGCTAAGGTGAAACCTGGTCCGGTGACGACACTGGGGCTGACGCAGACCGGAGATGGCCGCCTGAAACTGATCATAAGTGAAGGCGAGGCCATCGACGCACCGATTCTGATGAATGGTAATACTTCAACTCACATTCGCTTTGGTAAAGACCCGGCGGCTTATATGGATCAGTGGTTTGCAGAAGCACCGACCCATCACCTGGCATTGTCAGTGGGTCATAATGCCAGGTTGTTTGAGAAAACGGCGAAACTGCTGGGGATTCCATATTCAGTTATCTGATACTTATCTGAAACAGGAATGCTGATTTCTGTATTCCTCGTAGGAGATCTGATAATTTTCATAAAAAGCCTGGTTCAACTGCTCCGGATCAGCAAATCCGCAGAAAGAAGTTATGTCGGATATGCTGAGTTCGGAACGGTCTGCCAGAGACAGTGCCAGATTAAGCCGTCCTTCTTTGATGATGGTATCAATCGACTGTCCGGTCCCCTTTTTCACCAGAGCGGTAATAGTTTCCTTTGATTCACCAAGGGCAGCGGCAATATTGTCCAGCGATTTATATACTGCATGTTCACGGATATATTCAATGATCTCGTGGCAGTGTTTGCCGGGCCCATGGATACTGTGGGGAATCAGTGCGAGCTGGTGAAAAAGGTCAGTCAGAAGGTCATAGACTGCCGGTGAGTCCTGATAATTTTGGATCACATATTCCTGAACAATGGCAGCAAGCATGGACTGAAGTCCGCCAAGGTATTGCAGATTAAAATACAGATAACCGCCATTATCCAGAGCATCGCTGTCTTTGCCCGATAATTCCAGCAGTGACTTGAAGTGCTGAAACTGCTGCGGGTGAAAATCAAGGTTGATCAGCACACATTCCTCACTGAGGCGCGTGATCGAATGAAGCGCATCAGGATGGAGCAGGAATAGGCTTCCGGTATGCTGGATCAGTTTTTTTCCATTTACACAGTTAACGGCAGTACCCTTGCAGCAGTAACTCATTTCATAATAACTGTGATTATGCAGCGGAAATTCTTCAGGGACATCGTGTGCCAGTATGTACAGGAATTTATCTTTTGGCAGTTTGTCTGATATTTCATGCAGGCTGTGCAGATGGTAGGTACCGTTTGCCAGCTTTTCATTGATACCCGGCAGATCACTGCTTTTGGCAATGTTTTTTGGATGGCCGAAGGGCAGTACCTCATCAGAAACCTGAACGATCGAAGCGATCGGGAAATCCTGGTTTTTCTTTTTGGCGGGTATCCGGATGTAAACTTCTGTTCCCTGACCGGGAGTGCTTTTATAACTCAGACCGAAGGTTTCGCCATACAGAATCTGCAGGCGGTGATGGGTGTTGAATACAGCGATATTATTTCCCTTCTGAGGTCGTTCTTTCTCATACAATATTTTATCGAGGATCTCAGCATCCATCCCCACGCCGTCATCAGAGAGCAGCAATACCAGGGTTTCATCTTCACGCCATCCGGTCAGTACAATCGTGCCTGATTTTTCTTCTTTTTCCATAATTCCGTGGAGCACCGAATTTTCTATAATCGGCTGCAGCGTGAGTTTGGGAATCTCGTAATCCAGGAAATCATCGGAGATGTCCACGACAAATTCGATTGCGTCAGGATAACGCATATTCTGCAGCTTCAGATAGATACTGACGTGTTCGATCTCTTCTGCCACAGTGCTGACGCTTTCTTTTTTGCTTAAAGTCAGCTTGTAGAAGCGGGAGAGGCTTAACACGGCATCGGCAATCTCCGAGGTACGGTTCTGGGCAGCCATCCAGTTGATCATATCCATTGTGTTATACAGAAAATGCGGGTTGATCTGTGCCTGAAGAGAACGGAATTCGGCAATTCGCAGTTCTTCGCCGGTTTTTTCCATTTCCCGCAAGAGCCGGTTCATTTCCCGGCTCATATAATTATAGGTATCAATCAGATCACCGATTTCGTCGTGGATATCGGATTCCTCAAGAGGAACCGGCGGGCCGGTGCGTACCTTTGACATCTGCCGGTTGAGCAGAGATAAGCGCCGGGTGATGGAGCGGGACAGGACGATGGCGATCACGAGGGCGACAGCAATGCTTAAGAAAAACAATGCCAGATATTCCAGCATCAGAACCTGACTTTTATGTATCAGCGGTTCTGACGGGATAACGACGACCATATACCAACGCGGCTGCTTGATATTGTACATTCCGGCATAAATGACTTCATCCAGGACTTCTTTTTGCAGGAAATTGTTGGATGACATAAATGAATCCTGAATCGTTTCGTAATTCAGGTAGTAGGTGGATGACAGGGCGGGACTGGTAGTAGCAATAATGGAATCACGGTCATTGATCAGGTAGGAGACGCTGCCGCTTGCGGGCAGATTCTCACGGAGTACGTCCAGATAAATATCCGAGGAATAATAGGTGGCGGTGTAGCAGAGGACAGAATTGCTGTTAAGAGTGAGTACGTTGCGGGTTATATAGGCCATGTTGCCATAGTGTTCTTTCTCATAATTACTCAGATAAAAGTCCGGGCAGTGCAGACTTGTCATCCCGGAACCGGAGAAGATGCCCCGCCAGTAAGAATTCTGGGTGTTCTCTAACGAGATAAAGATATCTCCGGAGGACTGGTTCAGGGTGGCCACTGTATCAGAGGGGAGATCCAGATAGACTTTGAATTTTGCCGCAGAGCCGGCAGCCAGAATATCTTCTGTTGCAGCGGAAAAAACAGCTGCTTCTCCTGTGGCAGCCAGTGCAGCTAACTGGCGGATGCTTTGAGCGTTCATGACTGCCTGATAAAAGGGAAGCTCCCGGATTGTCTGAATATCAGTCAGGATATCATCCAGGGCGGCCTCCACTGCCGGGGCGGTCTGGGCAGACTTGGCCTGTTCACTGCGGATGGTATCCGCAACAATCATATTGTAGACCCTTTTATAAAAAAATGCGGCAATGAGAAGCATAGGAATGCTGATAATGATCAGATAAGACAGCATCAGCTTCTTCTGCAGCTTGAGATTTCGGTAGGCATGTATCATATCATCCACTTCTCCCTGTACTCAGAGGGGGATACCCCTACTGTTTTTCTGAAACTCTTGCTAAAGTAATTGCCGTCATTGTAACCGACCATGGATGAGATCTCAGAGATCCGGTAACGGGGGTCTTTCAGCAGCTTTTTTGCCCGTTCCATACGATATTCCGTGATGTACTGGTTTAAGGTCATATTTGTCTCGGCTTTAAACATGGTGCACAGGTAAGAGGTCGTGAGATGGATATGGTCACTGATATCCTTCACTGACAGAGATTCGTTGGCGTAAGAATCCCGGATGTAGCATTTGATCAGATAAATGGTCGGATTATCTTCGGTCTGGTTTCGTAAGTCATGAAAAAACTCATGGGTCCTGGTTAATATAGCCTGGTGCAGTTTACTGAGTGAGAAGAATTCCTCGAGGTAACGCATTACGGTCTTGCCTTCCGCTGTCTGTTCACCGGCAGCAGGAATTTTTAATCTGGCCCGGCAGTCTGTCAGGCCTGTGAACAGCCGGTAATAGGTTTCCTTGGCGTGGTCTGAAAGTGCTGCTGTGTTCTGATAATAAAAGTGATAGATGGTTTCCAGACACTGGCAGGCGGCATCTTCATTCTGCGACAGCACCGCATCCAGGAAGTTCTGGTGGAGTTCCGGCGGGATATGGGATACGGCCGGTCTGACTGTCTGCGGATCCGCAGGAGTATCCGGTGTAAGGACTGTATTCGGTTCAAAGAAAAAACTGTTCTCCATAAGGAAAACGGATGTTTCATAAGATTCGTAAGCTGTTGTTACGTTCATGGACTTCTGACCGCAGGTGATATAGTAGTCCCGGTACGGGGCAAACAGCTTTGCCAGAAAAGTAAGGATTTCGCTGCGATCACGCTGTGAGAAGCGCTGGCTGCCGCAGATATGGATAACCAGATAATTCTGGTAACGGTGAGTGACCAGGGCGAATAATCCATAAGATTTTAAAAAAGTATTTATTTTGTCAGAAAGAATTATCGTAGTGTTATCTGTGAAAAGGTCCGGCGTGCTGAATTTTACTAACATGGTGGTGACAGCCGTTTGTGAAAGCGTAGGAAAACCAAGACCGGACCAGAGTTGTCCGATCGAATCACTGTTTTTCGTGTATGGAAAGGTCAAAAGCTGTGCCAGCTTTGCGGCCTGTTCGGCCTGCCGGTCATTTTCGCTCAGCAGTGCTTTCTGCTTGCGCCGGCAGTTTTCCACAGCTTCCATTACGGCTTCGCAGACTTCCTCCGTGTTTAACGGTTTTTCTACATAACGTACCGCACGCAGGCGGATTGCTGCTTTTAAATACTCTTTGTCGGAGTATCCGCTCATAAAGATAATGGCACTGTCCGGCAAAAACCGGTGTATTTCTTTTGCCATCTGGATGCCGTCCATCCGCGGCATTCTCACATCACAAAGGATAATCTCAGGCTGATATTCCTTTGCAGCATGAAGGCCCAAAAGCCCGTCAGCCGCCTGAAAAACCTCGTTTATTCCCAACTCCGTCCAGGCGATCGAAGCGATTAAACCGGTCCTGGTCAGATCCTCATCATCTACTATTAATAGTCTCATAATTCCTCCCATTGAAATCACCCCAACTCGTTATTTTGATTTTATCTGATTCATTTTTAAAAAGCAATTGATTTACCGACTTCCCAAATATTTTACCTGATATCAAAATATTTTACCGTTTGTTTCCGCTTTCACTGGTGTTAAGATGATCTCAGGAAAGCAAACAGGAAGGAGAAGGAGCATGTCCGAGTATATACTGGAGCTTAAAGGCATTACAAAGATATTTCCCGGTGTAAAGGCACTGAATCAGGTTCAGTTTCAGTTGGGCCATGGTGAGATTCATGCTTTGATGGGTGAAAACGGAGCCGGAAAGTCAACCTTTATCAAGGTCATTACCGGTGTACATAAGGCGGAAGAGGGCGAGATGTTTCTGGATGGAAAGAAGGTTGATTTCCGCGGAACAAAAGATGCCCAGGCCGAAGGTATTGCAGCAATTTATCAGCATGTTACCGCCTATCCGGATCTGACGGTGACGGAAAATATCTTCATCGGTCATGAGATGAAAAAGAACGGAATGATCCAGTGGAAGCAGATGCATGAGGCAGCGGATAAGCTCCTTCGGGAACTGGTTGCTGACTTTAAAGCGACCGACGAGATGGGCTCTCTGAGTGTGGCTCAGCAGCAGATGGTTGAGATCGCCAAAGCGCTCTCGATGAACGCGAGGATCATCATCATGGATGAACCGACGGCGGCACTGACGAAGAATGAGTCCGAGAAATTATATCAGATTGCAGAGAAGCTGAGGGATGAAGGGGCATCGATTATATTTATCTCACATCGTTTTGAGGATATGTACCGTCTGGCATCGAAGGTGACGGTTTTCAGGGATTCACAATATATCGGCACGTATGATGTGGCGCAGATTACTAATGCAGATCTGATCAAGGCGATGGTCGGACGGGAGATTAAGGATCTGTTCCCAAAGAAAAAAGTGGCAATCGGAGACGAAGTTCTTCGGGTGGAAGGGCTGACAAGAACCGGATATTTTAAAAATGCCTCCTTCCATGTGAAAAAGGGTGAAATCGTTGGTCTGACCGGACTGGTCGGAGCCGGGCGCACTGAGGTGGTGGAAGCCTTATTTGGAATCACCAGGACAGACTCCGGAGCGATCTATATGGAAGGGCAGAAGGTGGAGATCAGGCAGCCGTCTGATGCAATGGCACTTGGAATCGGGCTTCTGCCGGAGGACAGACAGAAGTCGGGGCTGATCCTTTCGTGGGGACTGGGACGTAATGTTACCCTGTCTACCTTAAAGAAATATAGGAAGGGACTGTTTCTTGATGAAAAGATGGAGCAGGAGACATCAAAGCAGTACCTGGAGCAGGTGGATACGAAAGCAAACTCGATCTTTGACCCGGCATGTTCCTTGTCCGGCGGTAACCAGCAGAAAGTAGTGGTTGCCAAAACGCTGGTTCAGGACCTGAAGGTAGTCATCATGGATGAGCCGACCAAAGGTGTCGATGTCGGTGCCAAGGCAGAAATCTATGATATAATGGGACAGTTGGCAGAAGCCGGATATGGGGTTATTCTCATCTCCTCCGAGATGCCTGAGATATTAGGAATGAGTGACCGGATTTATGTGATGTGCGGCGGTAAGGTGACCGGTGAATTATCCCGGCAGGAGGCCACACAGGAGAAGATACTGGAGCTGGCTATGGAAAAGAGTAAGGAGGTGAACCCGTCATGAAAAAAGAATCATGGATCAGGAAATTGACAGGTTCACATGAAGCACTCCTTGGTGTGGTGTTAATCATTCTCTGTATTTTGATTCAGATGAAAAGCCCGTCATTTCTGACGCCGACATCGGTTATGGATATGCTGAAAAACAATGCCGTGACGATGATTCTGGCACTTGGGATGCTGTGTGTCCTGCTGGTTGGAGGGATGGATATTTCCATCGCATCAACCTGTGCGCTGTCGGGGATGACAACGGGACTGCTGCTGAAATACCACATTGTGGAGAATACATTCCTGCTGTTTCTGATTGCAACGGTTATCGGGCTGGCATGTGGTCTGGTAATCGGACTGATCATCTCCCGCGGGAAAGTGCTCCCGATCATTGCAACGATGGGATTTATGTATATATACCGCGGCCTGGCGTATGTGATTTCGAAAAATCAGTGGGCGAGTGCGGCAGATCTGGGCGAGTTTAAGTCCTTTGCGCTGGGAAATTTCTTTGGTATTAACCGAGTTATTTTTATCGTGATTGTATGCTATATAGCATTCTTTATTATTATGAAGTGGACTCCTGTCGGGCGTAAAGTTTATGCTGTTGGTTCGAATCCTGAGGCAGCGGCAGTATCCGGTATCAGCACGAGCCGGATTAAGCTGATGGTCTATACGGTGATGGGGACATTGTGCGGCCTGTGCGGTGCACTGGCGGTGTCGGTATATTCTTCGGCACAGCCTAACATGATGTACGGGCAGGAGATGGATGTAATTGCGGCCTGTGTCATTGGCGGTGTCAGCATGAACGGCGGAAGAGGATCTGTCGGCGGTGTTCTGCTGGGGGCACTGACGATGGCTGTTATCAACAAAGCACTTCCGCTGGTCGGGATTGATTCAATCGCCCAAAATACCGTGCAGGGTGTTATTATTATGGTAGTAATCATTATGAATGTCTGCATGCAGCGTTCGATGAAGAAACAGAATCTGAAGAGAAGGGAGATGTAGACGATGGCTGGAAAATCCGGAAGAACAATATCTGCCGAACCAAAGAATGCCCTGAGAAGTCAGGTGTTTAGCTGGGAAGGAATTCTGGTGCTGCTGTTTGTAGCGGTAAATCTGTTTTGCATGTTTCTCTCCCCTAACTTCAAGGTAAACAATGTACTGCGGGAGATGCCAAAGTATCTGGCGGAAGTTTTTATCATGCTGCCTATGGTATTTATCCTGGTTATGGGTGAAATTGATATTTCGCTGGGATCGGTTGTCTGCCTTGCGGCAACAACGGCCTGTATGGCATCGAATGCGGGAATACCCCTGCCGCTGGTGATTGTGATCTGTCTGCTGACCGGTACAATCTGCGGAATGGTCAACGGTCTGGTGCTGACGAGGTTTAAGGAACTGCCGCCGATGATTGTGACCCTGGCGACCCAGATTATCTTCCGGGGAATTGCTGAGATTGCCCTGGGCAGCGGCGGTTCGGTATCGCTGAGTAATACGAAGGGATTTAAGCTGCTGGCAGGAAAAGTCGGGCTGGTACCGTATGCATTTATTCTGGTAGTGATAGCGGCGGTGATTTTTGCCCTGATCCTTTCCCGAACCGTGTTCGGACGGACATTGTATGCCATCGGCAGCAACCGTGTGACGGCTGAGTATTCAGGAATTCATGTTCAGAAGACCCGGTTTATTGTCTACACCGTGGCCGGGCTGATGGCAGGTGTTTGTGCCCTGTTCCTGACCAGTGTGTTATACGGAGCGAATACTACAACGGGGAATGGTTTTGAGATGGATGTCATCGCGATGGCGGTGTTTGGCGGTGTTTCCACGGCTGGTGGAAAAGGACGGCTGCCGGGAGCCATTATATCGGCGTTTATCATTATCTGTCTCCGCATCGGACTTGGTCTGATCAATATGAACCCGCAGGTGATTCTGATTATATTAGGGGCGCTGCTGATTGTGGCAGTACTGCTTCCGAATATTGCTTCATCAGTAAAAAACAAAATGAGAACATCATTATGATGTGTCATGATATATGAAAACTATAAATGTAAAAACAGGAGGAAACGTAACATGAAAAAGAAGTTGGTAAGTGCTTTACTCTGTACAGCTTTTGTTTGCAGTGCTTTATCAGGATGCGGAAGTTCCGCCGCAGAGCCGGCCCAGGCAGCGACTCAGGCACCGGCCCAGACAACAGCATCCGGGACGACAGAAGGCGGATCCACAGATGCTGCAGCATCTGCAGATAATGGAATTGCCGGCAAGACCTTTGCCATCGTTACCAAGGCAGCTGGTAATCCTTATAATGAAAAAGAGGCGCAGGGTTTCCAGGAAGTTATTGAAGCAATGGGCGGAACCTGTATCGTAAAGCATCCGGAGCAGGCAACGGCTGACGCACAGGTATCGGTTATCCAGTCGCTGATTTCCCAGAATGTAGACTCAATCTGTATCGCCGGCAATGATGAGAATGCCCTTCAGGCAGCGCTTGAAGAAGCGATGGAAGCCGGTATTAAAGTGTCTTGTCTGGATGCTAAGGTAAACGCTGACAGCCGCCAGGTATTTGTCAACCAGGCCGGAACCCAGGAGATTGGTACTTCTCTGATGGACGCGGTATATGATATTACAGGCGGTGAAGGCCAGTGGGCAATTCTTTCCGCTACCTCTCAGGCAACAAATCAGAATGCCTGGATCGAAGCAATGAAATCTGTAATGACGGATGCAAAGTATGCAAAACTGGAACTGGTTGAAGTTGCTTATGGTGATGATGAGCCGCAGAAATCGACAGATCAGACCCAGGCGCTGCTTAATAAATATCCGGAACTGAAAGTAATCTGTGCTCCGACAACCGTCGGTATCAATGCAGCAGCTAAGGTTCTTCAGGATAAGAACTCGGCAGTAAAACTGACCGGACTCGGCCTTCCTTCTGAAATGAAAGAATATATCGGTGATGATGATGCCCATTCCTGTCCTTATATGTATCTGTGGAATCCGATTGATGTGGGCAGACTTGGCGCTTATACATCGATTGCCCTGGTAGCAGGAGATATCACCGGCGCAGCCGGCGAGACCTTTGATGCCGGTGATATGGGAAGTTATACTATTGTTGAGGCTTCCGATGGCGGAACTGAGATTATCCTGGGTGCACCGTTTAAATTTGATTCTTCTAATATTGAAGAGTGGGCAACTGTTTACTAAGATGTAACGAGAAGATAAAGATAAACGAATGGAGCTGTCACCACCAATTTTCTATACTGGTGGGACAGCTCTTTTTAACTTTTAACAAGATACCTATGGCACTACAACAAACAAACCTCATTGAGTATACTTTGTTTTTTTACTCACTGGAGTCAACATAGTCGCTGGGAGAACGTGGGGCATTTGGTTGAACCGAAATCGGAGACATTGAACGAGGTGACGGTGGTTCTTAGGCTGCAGGAAGTGATTTTCAGCGGAGGAATTCTGCTCTCCAAAGCTGAATTCCAGGGGCCCGGCGCGTCAAAGTCATCAAGAGTTTGGCGCAACTGGCCCCGGTGCCGCTGAAAATCACTTCCTACAGCCTTAGAAACACCCCGCCGAGAGAACGGAGCCGATTCCGGTTCAACCAAATGCCCCACGTTCTCCTCACTACTATGAGCGACATTTTATGTACTTAAATATTGAAATCTTCGAAGACATCCTGTTTTGATACAAACATATTACACAACATCACAATATCATTCCTTAAAAACTCTGTTGCTTTGTCAAAGTCCTTTTCACGAAGCACCTTTTCCATTTCCACATGAAGATTTGACTCCATATAGAAAAGTACCTTCTGCTGTTCCTGATGCCAGAAGAGCTGTGCGTATGCCTGATACTCTCTTTTTACCATCTGTCCGAGGACCTCGCTCAGGATCTGATTGCCGCTGAAAGAGGCCAGTGTGGTATGGAAGAGGGTATTGTGCAGCCAGCGGTCGCTCATGCTGATCTCTGTGGACCGGACCTGCAATTCCCAATCCCTGTTCAGCTGAATCAGTTTCTCCAGCATTTCATCATTAAAGATAGTAATGGTCTTTTTGAATGCGGATAACTCCATCAAAAGCCGAAGCTGGGTGATGTCCATGATATTCTTCTCTGTCAGAGGAACCAGCTGATAACCCAGACGCGGGATACTGCGCAGTATTTTTTCATTGCATAGTTCAACGAGTGCTTCCCTTATCGGAGCCTTGCTGATCTGATAACGTTCCATTAACTCTTTTTCCGTCAGGAATTCATTTGGGTCAAAATTGCCATTCAGGATATCGTAAAATATTTTTGAAGATGCAATCTCTTTATAGGTAATCTGTTTCGATGACATACGTTTCTCCTTTTTACACCCAATATTACAACCGACCGCCTTACAAATGGCTGTAATAGTAGTTTATCAAGAATGGAAAAATTTAACAACTGTGTTTTGCTATTCCCATACTTTTTATTTCACACAGGAACCTTCAAAGTAAACAGATTCCAAAGCGTTCCGGAAAGCGGTTAGGTCATCCAGCGGATTTGCCGTCAGCAGCAGCAGGTCAGCATACTTGCCTTCCGTTATATTGCCGGTCATCTCCCAGATACCAAGTAATCTGGCGGCATTTTCAGTGGCGCTTTTAATAATATCACTTCTGCTCATACCGGCCCGTTCCATGGCCAGCATCTCATCAGCAAATTCTCCCTGATCCATAAAGAAGCCGCCGCTGTCACGTCCGAATGCGATCTGGACTCCCTGTTCATATGCCTCTTTAAACCGGAAGTGCTTCTCAACGATAATTGCCCGGGCGGCAAGCACGGTATCCATGAGCAGTCCTTTCTCTTCGCCGTCAAAAGCAGCATTTTCATATGGAATAAAAGTTGGAACAATATACAGGCCGTTATCTATTATCTTCTGATTGATCTCCGGATCCAGATAAGTACAGTGTTCAATGGAATCGGCACCGGCAGCGACAATGATTTCCATCCCTTCCCGGCTGTGACAGTGGCAGGCGACTTTCAGACCATGTTTTTTTGCTTCTTTTACAATCGCTGACAGTTCATCCAGATCCATTTCCACACGGCCGGGATCCTCGCCGGCTTTTCCGAGTCCGCCGGTCACCATGGCTTTGATAAAGTCAACGCCCTCATGGACAAATGTCCGGACCATAGCTCTGGCCTCATTGGGGCCGGTAAAGTCAGCACCGGGCTCATGGCCGCCGATGACCTTGAGCGGGGTACCGCAGCAGATCAGATGAGGACCCTTCAAGCGTCCTTTATTGATCTGGTTTCGCAAAGCCAGAGTTTCAAAATGTTTGCCGCCGCAGTCTCTGGCCGCAGTTATTCCATGCTTTAGCATGTGTTCACAGTTAATGGCTGCTTCCAGAACAAGATCACACTCGCTGGAAGCAAAGAATGTGGCCATATGATGATTACCGCCGCACATTGTCACATGTGCATGACAATCAATGATGCCGGGAAGCAGATATTTCCCGGTACCATCGATTTCGGCATCACATGAAAAATCAACAGGTACTTCCCCTACAAAAGAGATTCGTTTGTCTTCGATGACCACACTTGTATTGGTAAATCCTGAGCCATTCCAGACCTCGGCATTCCTTATCAATGTTTTCATATTCCGCTCCTGCTTTCCTGATATTATTCGGTCTCTGCCAGTTCGGCGATTGACCAGTCGCCATCGCCATGATACTGAAGAATCAAATACTCTTCACTGACCTGACGGTCTTTCCAGGTGTTGCCGCCGGTCTTGCCGTCCCAGTATTCAATTGCACATAAAGCGTCAAACAATTCTTCTCTTGTGGTCGCCCCTTTCTCCAGGGCATCGATAACCATGGCAGTACATTCATAAGAGTTACGCTGATATGCACTGGGGATTTTTCCATCGGCAGCGACACAGGCATTGACAAATTCCTGAACGCCTTCGTCCGGATTATCAGCAAAGAAGCCGGTACTTATGTACAGTCCATTAGCGGCATCACCGGCCAGATCCGTAAAATCAGTATTATACATGGATTGGTTGGCATACCATGTCGCATCCAGGCCAAGCTGCTCTGCCTGAAGCAGAATTGCCGCGCAGTCAGTATATTGGAGATTCATTACAATAACATCAGGATTCTGGTTCTTAATCTTAATCAGCAGTGGTGAAAAGTCACGGACTTCTCCGCTGTTAAATGTCTCAGCTGCCACGGTTTCACAGTCGAGGCCTTCCTCTGTCCGGAGTCTCTCGATCTCTGCTGTTGTGCCCTGTTTAAAGAGCAGGCCGGCATCGTTGTTCAGGGAGATAAAGGCGATCCTTTTTCCACCCAGTTTCGTAACACTGTAACGCGCCATCATTGCTGACTCAACAGGAATGGTAACACCTCTCTGGAAAGTGTACTGATTGACCACGGCAATATCTGCATGGCCGGCGCAGGGAACAAGCAGCGGCATCTTTGCTTCATCAAAAATAGGTGCGGCAGCAAGTGTGGCAGTGCTGGAAAAGCAGCCGATTGCAGCAATATACTTGTCATTCCCTGTTACCAGCTGAGCGGCAGTTGTGCTTTCTTTTGCCTCATTTTTATCATCGAAGATATCCAATACAATTTTCCGTTTGCCGCCGATTCCGCCGGCGGCGTTGATTTCATCAATCTTAACTGTGATACCGGTTTTAAATGCCAGGCCATACTGAGCATCATCGCCTGTAATCGGAGCGATAAGGGCCAGATGGATGTCAGAGGTGTCACCTGCACCTGTATCGGCACCTGCATCGGCGGTTGTTTCTGCTCCGGTGCCGGCGGGTGCTGCCGGTTCCGGGGCAGAGGTGCTGCATCCTGCAGAAGAGAGGGCTAGCATGGAAGCGCATAAAAGAATACTGATTTTCCTGTTCATAAAATCCTCCTTTGATAAAAGTTGTCTGCGAGTAATCACGTCTCTCGTAATATCAATAATAATATCACTGATATGATTAGAGATTATAACACGTTGATTTCCATTTGTCCATATAAAATGCACAAATAAATATTTAAAAAATAATATTTCTATACATATTGACGAAAAGATAAAATGATGTTACACTTTTGACATGATTTCTGATCATATCAGTAAACAGAACAAGAAGAGGAGGAAACAGTATGCAGACATTTATACAGCTAACGGTAAACGGTATTGCTCTGGGCAGTATTTATGCATTGACAGCAATCGGCTATTCTATGGTCTATAGTGTGCTGGAGCTGGTAAACTTTACACATGGTACGATCTATATGGTAGGAGCCTATCTGTTTTATGTATTTTCCGTGATGCTGGGAATTCCGGGAATACCGGCATTTATTCTGGCGATTCTGGCGACAGGGCTGATTGGAATTTTATACGAGCGGCTGACTTTAAAACCTTTGAGAGACCGGAAACTGCCGAAATTTGCAATGCTGATTTGTACAATTGGTACCTCGATCACACTTCAGAACATTTTCTTTCTGCTGCTTGGTTCAGAGACACGGATGTACCCCACGTTGTTTGAGGGAGATTACATTGAGGTACTTGGAACGAACCTTTCGATCATTCAGATCGTGATTGTCGGGGCAGCGGCGGTACTCTTATTTGGTTTTACTATGTTTATTAACAAAAGCAAGGTAGGGATGGCCATGCGGTCTACGGCCCAGAACGCAGAAGCTTCGGAGCTGATGGGTATTTCTGTGGACCGGATTGTATCGCTTACTTTCTTTATCGGATCTGTACTTGCGGCTGTATCCGGAATTCTGGGCTGCATGTCCTTTCGCAGTGTCGATGTTTCAGTAGGTGTGTCAGTCGGAACAAAGACCTTTGCGGCTACTGTCTTAGGCGGAATCGGGGAATTTTCCGGTGCGGTGCTTGGCGGATTGATTATCGGCATTACTGAAATGTATACTGCCGGTTATATTGGTTCTAATTATCGCAATATGACAGCATTTATAATCTTGATTTTTATATTACTGGTGCGGCCGAACGGACTGTTAGGCAAGCCGGTACAGAAGAAGGTGTGATTATGAAGAAAACTAAATTAAGGCAAAATAAAAAACTTTTTCTCATTATTGTGGCAGTGCTTTATCTCCTTCCCCTTCTGGTTCGCAGTGAATATCTGATGAGAATCGGTGTCCTCAGCTGTATCTATGCGATTCTGGCATGCAGCCTGAACTTAATCGCAGGTGTCTGTGGGCAGGTTTCGATGGGACATGCAGCATTTTATGGAATCGGTGCTTATGCCTCGGCACTCATTTCAATGAAGTTTGGTCTGCCGTGGCTGGTTTGTCTGTTGATTGCGTTTATGACAGCAGGTATCTTTGGGATTGCCATTGGAATTCCGGCACTGCGGCTTCAGGGGGGGTATCTGGCGATCTGTACCGTTGGATTTGGTGAGTTAATCCGGCTAACCATGCTCAACTGGGTTTCCCTGACGAGAGGACCGATGGGACTGGTAAATATCCCGCGGCCCAATCTGTTCGGATTGGCAATCAGGACAAACAAGCAGTATTTCTATATTGCACTTACCCTGTTTATCCTTTCTTACGTGATATTGTCGAACCTGATTCATTCAAAGTTTGGCAGAAATCTGAAAGCAATCAAAAATGATGATACGGCAGCAGAATCCATGGGTATCCATGTCCATAAGCACAAGGTGACAGCCTTTGCCCTGGCGGCCGCATTTGCCGGTGTGGCGGGATCGATGCTGGCACATTATCTGATATTTATTGATCCGAATGTGTTTATTTCAAATGAGTCTACAACGATTCTCAGTATGGTCGTGTTTGGCGGTATGGGCAGCATGCCCGGAGCCGCAATAGCGGCAGCATTATTAACCGCACTGCCGGAAGCTTTGAGAAGTTTTTCACAGTACCGAATGCTGATATACGGGCTGCTGTTGATATTTATGATGCTTGCCAAGACATTTGACTGGAAAACCAGCCGTCTGTACCAGTTTATTTCCGGCATCAGACAGAAATCAACCAGAAAAGTGAGCAACAAGGAATAGAGGGAGGGGTTACATGGATGTATTAAAGGTATCAGAAATCAGCAAATCCTTTGGCGGACTCTGTGCTGTTTCGAAGTTTAGTTTTCATATACCAAAGGGTGGAATCGTCAGTATCATCGGCCCGAACGGTGCCGGGAAAACAACAGTTTTCAACCTGATTACGGGCTTTTATCATTGCGATGAAGGCAGTGTGGTTTTAAATGGTGAGGATCTTGCCGGTCTTAATGCGGACCAGTATATTTATAAAAAGATTGCCAGGACATTTCAGAACCTCAAATTATTTCCCGATCTTACTGTTTTGGAAAATGTATTGATTGGCTATCAGAGCTGTATCACATACCGGCTGACTGATTCTGTCATCAGAACCAGAAGATTCCGTACCCAGGAAGAGGGTGCCCGGAAAGCGGTTATGGAGATTCTTAGTAGCATTCAGCTGGACCAGTATGCGGATGAAATCTGTTCCAATTTACCTTATGGAATTCAAAAGCGGCTGGAGATAGCCAGGGCGATGGTCAGCAAGCCGGATCTGCTGCTGTTGGATGAACCGGCAGCCGGACTGAATCCGCAGGAGACGGAGGAGTTATCAGGATTTATCAGGCAGCTGGTGGATCAGGGGGTTACGATCCTGCTGATTGAGCATGATATGAGCCTGGTTATGAAGATATCAGACTATATCTATGTGATGGATCATGGAGTTAAGATCTCAGAAGGAAAGCCTGAACATGTGCAGAAAGACCCGAAAGTAATTGAGGCTTATATAGGCAAGGGAGGGATCCAATATGTTGCTGGAAGTTAAGAAATTGAATACCTTTTACGGGAGCCTGCATGCGATATGGGACATTGATATTGAGGTTGAGGCGGGAGAAATTGTTGCCCTGATCGGCAGCAACGGAGCCGGCAAGAGCACTTTGCTGAAATCGATTGCCGGGAGCATACCGACAAAAAGCGGAGCGATTATTTATGATGGAAGAACAATCACTGACATTCGTGCGATTAAGGCAAGCAAGCTGGTAAAGCATGGAATTGTGTTATGCCCGGAGGGGCGGAAGATATTTCCCCGGATGTCGGTTGCGGAGAACTTAAGAATCGGCGGATACACTCGCCCGGATAAAGAACTGCCGGCATCCTATGAGCGGGTTTATGATTTGTTTCCCAGGCTGGCGGAACGCATGGAACAGATGGCAGGGACATTGTCTGGCGGAGAGCAGCAGATGCTGGCAATCGGCAGGGCTTTGATGGCAAATCCGAAACTATTGATGCTGGACGAGCCGTCATTGGGCCTGTCGCCGCTTTTGACGGAAAAGATCTTTGAGCTGATTGCTGAAATAAGGAAGCAGGGCACGACGATACTGCTGGTGGAACAAAATGCAGTCATGGCGCTGTCCATTGCCAATCGGGGGTATGTATTAAATACCGGCAATATCACAATGACGGGTACCGGACAGGAACTGCTGAACAGTCCGGATATTCTGAAGTCGTATCTTGGTGCAGATAATGGGTGACAGAGGGGAGACAGGTATAATATGAATCGAAAAGAACGTGTATTAGCAGCTTTAAGAGGGGAAAAACCAGATCAGACACCAACCGGTTTCTGGCTGCATTTTCCGGAAGCTGTCCATCATGGGCAGAAGGCGGTGGATGCTCATATCAGGTATTTTGAAGAGAGCGGGACGGATATCTGTAAGGTGATGAATGAATTTACATATCCAAGTGAGCATACGATTATGGCGGCATCGGACTGGGGGCAGGTGAAATCATTTAACCGTTCCTCGGGTTTTATTCAAAACCAGATCGAGCTGATAAAGCGGGTGGTTGAACGCGTCGACGGCAGAGCTCCGGTGATTGCGACCGTACATGGTGTAGTAGCATCGGCATCCCATACATTACTGGGGGTTCCCAAATATGACGGGATCGGGCGGCATGCGCAGTTGTATCATCTGCGGACGGAGCCGGAGGCGGTCAGGTCTGCTTACCGCGCTATTGCAGATACGTTGTGTGTGATTGCGGAGGAATCAATAAAGGCTGGAGCCGATGGCATTTATTATGCGGCACTGGGAGGGGAACGTGACGGTTTTACAGAGGAGGAACATCAGGAATTTATTGCTCCGGTGGATAAGCTGGTTCTGGAAACTGCGGGGAAGGCCCCGTTATTTAATATACTGCATATGTGCAAACCCATGGTGCAGTTAAGCCGGTTTGTTGATTATCCTTGTGATGTGATTAACTGGGGCGTTCTGGAAAGCGGGATTTCTCTTGTTGAAGGAGCAAAAATATTTCCGGACAAGGTAGTAATGGGAGGCGTGGATGACAGAAGTCCGGTACTTTTAAAGGGAACTTATGAGGAAGTGGAGAAGGAGGTTCATGAAATTCTCCGGGAGATGAATAGTGACAGGTTTATTCTGGCATCTGACTGCACACTTCCTACGGAAATTAATTATGAACGAATTGCCTGGATGAAACGGGCCTGTGAAAGCTATGAGAAGGGGAAACGGTAATGGAGACGAAGCAATATCAGGCATGCATCAGTCTTTTAAAAGATGAGCTGATTCCGGCCCTGGGATGCACAGAACCGATTGCGGTTGCGTATGCCGCAGCCACTGCCCGCAAATTGCTGGGCAAAATGCCGGATCATATAGAGGTGAAATGCAGCGGTAATATCATTAAAAATGTGAAAGGGGTAATTGTCCCGCCAACCATGGATATGAAGGGAGTGGACAGCAGTGCCGTTCTGGGTGTGCTTGGTGGGAATTGCGGTGATAAACTGGAAGTACTCTCGTCCGTCAGCCCAGAGGATATAAACTTGGCGAAAGAACTGTTAGCAGCCGGTTTTTGTCAGGTCAGTCTTCTGGAAGGTGTGTCGGGTCTGCAGATTATTGTGCGTGTCCAGGCCGGAGAAGAGGATGCGAGTGTTGAAATATGCCATTCCCACACCAACATTGTTAGAATGGAGAAGAATGGGAAGTTGTGCTGCCCGGCCTGTACAGATAATAATTGTGAGGAAAATGCACAGGATTTATTCTGGCTTGATTTGAGAACGATATATGAGTTTGCAAATATGGTGGCGATTGAGGACGTTGAGGAAGTACTGGACCGCCAGATTGATTACAACTTAAGGATTGCAAAAGAGGGCTTAAGTCAGAATTATGGGGCCAATGTCGGGAAAACCCTGCTTCATCATAACGGAAAAAATGTCAGAAATCTGGCAAAGGCTTATTCTGCCGCAGGTTCAGATGCAAGAATGGGAGGCTGCAGGCTGCCTGTGGTTATCAATTCTGGAAGCGGAAACCAGGGCCTTACCGCTTCGCTGCCGGTTATTATTTTTGCCGATGAGTACCAGGTTTCCAGGGAACGTTTGCTGCGGGCTCTTGTTCTCAGTAACCTGACGGCAATTCATCAGAAAAGCAAGATTGGCAAATTATCTGCGTATTGTGGTGTTGTGAGTGCTGCCTGTGCCAGCGGAGCGGCAATTACTTATCTTTCAGGAGGAGACTTTGAGTGCATATCACGAACTCTGACGAATTCACTTGTAAATGTTTCCGGCATTTTATGTGATGGGGCAAAGTCTTCCTGTGCCGCCAAAATCGCTTCAGCAGTTGACGCGGCGATTCTCGCCCATGATATGACGACAGAAGGAAATTATTTCAAGCCGGGGGATGGACTTGTAATGGATACCATAGAAGGCACCATCGACGCAATGACAACAGTGGGAAGGATCGGGATGAGACAGACAGATGTGGAAATTCTAAAAATGATGATAAATTCTGTTTAAGATAAATATCTTCTCTTTTATGGTAAAAAAAATCGAAGTATGATATGATGGACGTACATCAAATGAGGATAGTACAAAAGTACTGAACTTCATACGGAAGAGGAGGTAGAGATTATGAACAGAATCATTACCATCAGCCGTGAGTTTGGCAGCGGCGGAAGAGAAATTGGATTTCATCTTGCCGAGAAACTGGGAATCCCTTTTTATGACAAGGAATTGATTTCGATGGCAGCGGAAGACAGTGACATCGCAGAAGATGTGTTTCATGCCCATGAAGAGATGATTGCTGTACAACAAAGGGAAGAACATTCATACGTATCGCTTCACAATTTTTCTACGCTGTATGAAGTGCCGGTGTCAGATCAGATCTTTTTGGCCCAGTCCCAGATCATCAAGAAGCTTGAAAAAGAAGGGCCTTGTGTGATTATCGGACGCTGCTCTGATATTATTGTAGAGGACGGATTTCACATCTTCATCTCTTCCAGCATGAAACGCCGCATGGAGCGGATTATCAAACTCGAAGAAGATGTTGACAGAAAGCAGCTTGAGACCCGTGTTCGTAATATTGATAAAAAGCGTAAGGATTATTATCAGTACTATAGCGGCAATGAGTGGGGCAACCCTAAGAATTATCATCTGTGCCTGAACAGCGGCCGCCTGGGAATCAGAAATTGTGTAGATATCATTGCGGACAGCCTGACGAAAGCCAGGTAGCAATATCATAGAGAAATAGCCGGACATCGGTGGATGTGCGGCTATTTCTTTTTGTATGTCTGTAAGAAATGACTTAAATCGCTTATTTTACATGTTCCCGCAGATATGCAATTTCCTGTGCATAACCGGGGAGTTCGTTAGGTGTCTCCAGATAGAAGGGCAGATGCCGCAGGGCAGGATGACTGACGACGCGGACTAACGCATCGGCTCCGATACAGCCTTCACCCAGTTTTGCGTGGCGGTCCTTGTGGGCACCCAGCGGGTTCATGCTGTCATTCACATGGATTGCTTTGAGGCGGTCGAGCCCGATTATCCGGTCAAACTCAGTGATGACCTCGTCCAGATGATTGACAATATCATAACCGCCGTCCCAGATATGGCAGGTGTCCATACAAACACCCATATGATCGGAAAGCGTGACCCGATCGAGAATCTCGCGCAGTTCTTCGAAGGTTCTTCCGACTTCACTGCCTTTTCCCGACATGGTTTCCAATAATACAGTAGTGTGCTGATCCGGAGACAGGATCTGGTTCAGCATTTCAGATATATAGGTAATACCGATTTCGGCTCCTTGCTTGACATGGCTGCCGGGATGGAAATTGTAGCAGTTGCCGGGAGTGGACTCAAGTCGTTTCAGATCGTCAATCATAGTATCACGGGCAAACTCACGCAGGCCCTGATCGGCAGAACACAGATTGAGTGTGTAAGGTGCATGAGCGAGGATCCGGTTGATTCCATTATCTTTAGCATAGTCCAGATATGCGCTGATATCGTTCTGATCCAGCGGTTTTGCTTTACTGCCTCGGGGATTGCGGGTGAAAAACTGAAATGTATTGGCATCTATACTGACTGCGTCTTTGCCCATGGCCAGGTATCCTTTTGAAGACGACAGGTGACATCCGATTGTTAACATGGTAGCTCCTCTCATTTGTGTTTGATATGAACTCAATATATCTTACCGGCTGCCAAAAGTAAAGGATCATTTTTTCTGGTTTTGTGATACAATAGGTCAGATATGACTGATTGATACAGGAGATAAGACATGGAAAGAAAAACAGCATTGCGTGGAGCGGCCCTGACACTAACCGGAGGAATTCTGTGGGGGTTTTCCGGTACCTGCGGCCAGTTTCTGATGCAGACAAAACACTTGGCATCCAATTGGCTGGTGCCGTACCGCCTGCTGCTGGCGGGAATAATACTATTGTTAATATGTGCGGCAAAGAGCGGAATGGGGATATTTGAGATTTGGAAAAAAGATGCGGCTGGCATTGTGATTTTCGGTATATTTGGGATGAGTATGTGCCAATATACTTATTTTACCGCTATTGCAGCATCCAATGCCGGAACGGCAACTGTTCTGCAATATATCGGACCGGTTCTGATCTTGATTTATATGTCACTGCGAAACCGGCAGCTGCCGAGTAAAAAAGAAATGATTGCGATATGTCTGGCGGTGGCAGGAAGTTTTCTGCTCGCAACACACGGGAATCCCACGACTATGATTTTGTCAAAAGAAGCGTTGTTCTGGGGCCTTTTGTCGGCTGTCGCACTGGCCGTATATACGGTGCAGCCGGGGCGGCTGCTTAACCGGTATGGGTCAGCGGTTGTGACCGCCTGGGGAATGTTGGTCGGTGGTTTGCTGCTATGTCTGGTGTTTCGGCCGTGGACTATGGTCGTGGCAATTGACCGGGAAGTTGTTGCCGGAATGGGTGCAGTTATACTGATTGGAACAGTGCTGGCGTTCTCCTGTTATATGGAAGGGGTCAGATGTGCAGGACCCAAAAAAGCCAGCCTTTATGCTTCCGTTGAGCCGGTATCGGCGGCGGTTTTTTCAGTGGTGTGGATGAATGCCGATTTTGGCGGCATGGACCTGCTTGGATTTGTTTGTATATTATCAACCGTTTTCCTGCTTGCGGCAGAGAAGCATACATAGTATAATGAAATAAAATTACACAAACCAGGGGGATGATGAAATGGATCAGAATTTAAGTGTATTAGGGACCATCTGTTCTTCTTATGATTCTTATTTCGAAGCGGAAAAAAAGATTGCGGATTGTATTCTTGAAAGAAAAGAAGAGGTAGTTGATATGACTGTGGCAGAATTGGCTATTGCCAGTGGCACCAGTGATGCAACGGTATCACGGTTCTGCAGACGCTGCGGATTTAAAGGCTTTCATCATCTGAAAATGACGCTGGCGAAGGAAGTGATGGAGGAACAGGGCAAGGGAATCCGGATCTCAAATGACATTGACCGCAGTGATATGGCTCAGTCTTTGCAGAATATTCTGGCCAATAAAGTGGCGGAGCTGACCCAGACAGTTTCGATGATTCTACCGGACATGCTGGAAGAAGTCCTGCAGCTGTTGGAAAACGCCGGAACGGTTCAGGTGGTTGCTGTCGGCAATACGATACCGGTAGCTCTTGATTTCTCGTTTAAACTGAACCAGATCGGAATAGCTTCGGTAACGGGCACAATCTGGGAGACGCAGATGGCGTACACATTAAACTTGAAAAAAGATGGCGTGATTGTGATTATCTCAAACTCCGGTACATCCAGACGATTGCTGGCGTTGATTCAGGGGGCAAAAGAAAATGGAATTCCGATTATTGCCATTACCAACCGGCCTGAATCCCCAGTGGCACAAGGGGCAGATTATCATTTGACGACAGCGACACGTGAGAAGCTGCTGTTGGGTGAGTTCTGTTTTTCTCGGGTGTCGGCTACCATGGTGGTTGAACTTCTGTACTTGTTTCTGGCGGTCAGCAGGGGAGGATCTTATGATTCGATCAGGAGACATGAAGTTGCGATTGCTGAGGATAAAGAGGTGTGACCGCTTAGTGGCTAATTAAATACCGCTTACCCTGGTTTTTTGACCGGTAAGCGGTTTTTAGTTTCCATTGACGAAGTTTTTGATATAATGGTTTTATAAGGCAGGGGGCAGAGATGAAGGTTCGTTTGGAGATTGTGGAAGATATTGAGGAAGATGAAGTCGTGATCCGGTGCCGGGAGATAAACGGGCGGATTCAGCGGATTCAAAAGATGGTTTCGGAAGAAGCGTCGGGGACTTTGCAGATGACATTTTATAAAGGAAGCCAGGAGTTTTATTTTCCATTGAAGAATATTGCGTTTTTTGAGACTGAGGATAATAATGTTCATGCCCACACCCGAACCGATACATATCGGATCAAGTATCGTCTTTATGAGTTGGAAGAGCTGCTGCCGCGTTCCTTTGTACAGGTATCTAAATCAGCAATTGTCAATGTCGAGCAGATTCTGATGGTGAACCGGAACCTGACTTCCTCAAGCCTGATTCAGTTTTATAAAAGCCATAAACAATTATATGTATCCCGTCGTTATTACAAAAACTTAAATGAGCGTTTGAATGAAAGGAGCTGTCATGAAAAATAGAAACTGGTTGTGGGGAATATTTTTTATTGTAGCAGCAGTGCTGGTAGTGCTGAATAAGATGGATATTTATTTGGGGATTAACGTTTGGAGTCTGCTGCTTACGATTTTATTGGTTCCGATTATAATTTCTGCTGTGGTGAAACGAAACTTTTTTAATCTGTTTTTCAGTATTGCTTTTTTGCTGATTGCTTTTGCGAAACCGTTAAATATTACAGCTCTTGTTCCATGGACGGTGTTGATTGCAGCCGGACTTCTCAGTGTTGGTTTTTCTATCCTGATGCCATCAAAATACAGATGGATGGAAGGGATCGGGCATCATCATAACGATCAGTGGAAAAAACATGACAGTAATTATGAAAAGTATGAAACCGTGGATCATGTTGACGGTAATGAAATCAGTTGTTATGTTTCGCTTGGCGGAAGCTGCAAATATCTGCATTCGAGCAGTCTTGAACGAGGCAAACTGGATTGTTCGATGGGTTATCTGAAAGTATATTTTGATAATGTTCAGCTGCATCCGGATGGTGCGGTTATCGAGGTAAACTGTTCCCTTGGCAGCACCGAACTCTATATTCCCCGTCACTGGTGTGTCAAACTGGATGTGGATTGTGTGCTGGGGAATGTGGAGGAATATGAAAGGCCACAGAATTTTGACGGTCCGGCTTTGATGATCAAAGGTTCGGTACGTTTGGGTAATCTGGTTATCAGGTATATTTAATATTAAATACGAAGAAGATAATACGATCTGAGAGATATTCACCTCAGGTTGTATTATCTTTTTTGTTGTCGTTTTAATATTTTAGAATGATTTGTTCCATTGATAGACATTATAAACAAATATAAGATCATGAAATTGTTTGTTATGCTGAAAATAGATGTGAAATTATATTTCTTGAAAAATATCATTGACGAAATGGTTTGATCATATTATGATAGTGTCAAGAGATGAAATGTAATTTCATAAAAGGAGGATGTGGAGACTGATGATTTACACAGTGACTTTTAATCCCGCACTTGATTATGTTGTAAAGCTTAAGGATTTTCAGACCGGGGACGTGAACCGTACTTATGAGGAGCATATTTTTTATGGCGGCAAAGGAATCAATGTTTCTGCGGTTCTGGCGAATCTTGGGATAGCGAGTACTGCCTGGGGTTTTATCGCCGGATTCACCGGAGAAGAGCTGTACCGGGGAGCAGAGCAGCTGGGATTTACTGCGGACTTTATCCGGGTGAAGAACGGAATGACGCGGATCAATGTAAAGATCAAGGCTGAATGTGAGACAGAGATCAATGGTGCCGGACCGGATATTACGGCAGACGATGTCCGGCAGCTGAAAGAACGGATCGGACAGCTTGGCGAGGGGGACTGGCTGGTATTATCAGGAAGTATTCCGGCCTCAATCAGTGATACGATATATGAAGAACTTATGGCCCAGCTGATGGGCTCCGGTGTCAATGTGGTCGTGGATGCGGAAAAGGACCTGCTGCTGAATGTGCTGCAGTATCAGCCGTTTTTAATCAAACCAAACAACCATGAACTGGGGGAGATGTTTGGACTGGTGTTAAAGACAGAGGATGAGATCGTCCGCCATGCCCGGATGCTGCAGGAAAAAGGTGCCAGAAATGTTCTGGTGTCAATGGCCGGTGACGGAGCTATCCTGATCACGGAAGACAAACAGATTATCAAACGGGTTCCGCCGAAAGGTGTTGTGAAGAATTCGGTAGGTGCCGGTGATTCCATGGTAGCCGGATTTCTCGCCGGTTATCTGACTGAGGGAAGTTACGGGGAAGCACTTAAGTGGGGAACGGCAGCAGGCAGTGCCAGTGCTTTTTCGGAAGGTTTGGCCGATGGGAATGATATCAGAACGCTATATCAGAGTATATAAGGAGATCAGGGATGAAAATAACAGATTTATTAAAGATTCAGAGTATGGAACTGGGCGTGAAGGCAGCATCCAAAGAAGAAGCAATTGATCATCTGGTCGGTCTGATGGATCGCAGCGGACGGCTGAATGATAAGGCCGGATATAAGCAGGGAATTCTTGACCGGGAAAATCTGGGCAGTACTGCTGTCGGTGAAGGAATTGCCATTCCTCATGCCAAAGTAGAAGCGGTAAAGGAGCCGGGACTGGCAGTGATCACGGTACCGGAAGGAGTGGATTACGACAGCTTTGACGGCTCGCCGGTTAACCTCATCTTTATGATTGCTGCTCCGGCGGGAGAGGCAGATACCCATCTGGAAGCTTTGGCAAAGTTGTCTGCCTTACTTATGAAACCTGGATTTAAAGATGCCCTGTTGCAGGCAAAGAGCAAAGAGGCGTTTTTGAAAGTGATTGATGATGCCGAGAGTGAAGGAAAAAAGCAGACAACAGGCAGCGGATACCGGGTTCTGGCGGTAACGGCCTGTCCGACCGGAATTGCACATACTTATATGGCAGCAGAGAATTTGGAAAGTACCGGCAGCAAGCTGGGAATCCCGGTGAAAGCGGAGACGAATGGTTCAGCCGGTGCAGATAACGTTCTGACGAGTGCTGAGATTGCCGCCTGTGACTGTATCATTATCGCGGCTGACAAGAACGTAGAAATGGCCCGTTTTGACGGCAAGCCGGTGATCCGGACTTCGGTCTCGGAAGGTATCCATCATGCCGAAGCGTTGATTCAAAAAGCGGTCAGCGGTGAAGTTCCGGTTTATCATGCCGGAAATGCTAAAAGTTCAGATGAATCTGCCGGCAGCGGAGCCAATGACAGTGTCGGAAGAACCATTTATAAGCACCTGATGAATGGTGTTTCCCATATGCTTCCGTTTGTAATCGGTGGTGGTATCCTGATTGCCCTGGCATTTTTGTTTGATAACTATGAGATTGATCCGGCCAACTTTGGTAAGAACACACCGCTTGCGGCGTATTTAAAAACGATCGGTGAGCAGGCATTTGGTATGATGCTGCCGGTTCTGGCCGGTTACATTGCGATGAGTATTGCTGACCGTCCTGGCCTGGCTGCCGGATTTGTAGCCGGTCTGATTGCAAAGATGGGAAGCACCTTTGCAAATCCTGGTGGCGGTGACATCAATGCCGGTTTTCTGGGGGCACTGTTCGCCGGATTTGTAGCCGGATATATTGTCCTGGGCCTGAAGAAACTGTTCAGTTCTTTACCAAAGTCATTAGAGGGAATTAAGCCGGTACTGCTGTATCCGGTGCTGGGTATCTTCATTGCAAGTGTAGTAACGACATTTATCAATCCATACATGGGCATGATTAATGATGCATTATCCGGATTCTTAAACAGCATGGGCGGAACCAGCCGTATTGTCCTTGGCATGGTAGTCGCTGGTATGATGTCAGTAGATATGGGCGGTCCTGTCAATAAGGCAGCTTATGTATTCGGTACAGCCCAGCTTGCAGAAGGGAACTTTGAAGTAATGGCAGCTGTTATGGCCGGTGGTATGGTACCGCCGCTTGTGATTGCTCTTTGTACCACCTTTTTCAAACACAAATTTACCGCCAAAGAAAGACAGTCGGGACTGGTGAATTATATCATGGGGTTATCATTTATCTCTGAAGGTGCGATTCCTTTTGCGGCGCAGGATCCGCTGCGTGTAATTCCTTCCTGTATTGTCGGTTCAGCGGTAGCCGGTGGCCTGGTGATGTTCTTTAACTGTACCCTGCGGGCACCTCATGGTGGCATATTCGTTTTGCCGACGATCGGAAATCCGTTTGGATATCTGGCAGCAGTCTTGATTGGTTCTGCAATTGGATGTATAATATTAGCAACACTGAAAAAAACAGTTACAGAATAGGAGAATGATATGTATCGCTGCTGTATATTTGATTTGGACGGAACCTTGCTTGACACGTTAAACTCACTGACATATTCAGTTAACCAGACCCTGAAACATTTTGATTTTCCGGAAGTGGACCAGGATCATATCAGGCAGTTTGTTGGTGATGGCTATAAAGTGTTGGTAGAAAGGGCCCTTAAATACAGTGGTGACACGGAACTGACTCATTATGAAGACGGGCTGGCGGCATATCGTGAGGAATTCGGCAAATATTCCATGTACCAGGTGAAACCTTATGATGGAATTACGGAGCTGCTTGGCGGCTTAAAAGAACGAGGAATGAAGCTAGCCGTATTGTCCAACAAACCTCATGCCAAAACAGTTGAGAATATTGAAACGGTTTTTGGCAAAGGCTATTTTGATTATATCGCAGGAGAGCGGCCGGAGATTCCGAAAAAACCGGACAGTGCCGGGATCCGTTTAATAGAAGAAGCACTTGCGGTTAAGCCGGAAGAATGTTTATACTTCGGCGATACCGATACGGATATGAAGACCGGTACGGGAGCCGGACTGACTACCGTGGGAGTCACTTGGGGATTTCGCGGCAGGGAAGAGCTGGAATCCTATAATCCCCAGTATGTAATTGATCATCCAAGGGAAGTATTTGAAACAATAGTGAAATAAATCGGGAATTATGACGAAAAACGGCACCAGGACTGCGATTAGACGCTTCCGGGTGCTGTTTAGTCTTGCATAATCTCTGAAAAGATATTATAATTATACACTGATTGATGAAAATAACAGAAACGTTTTAATTCGAGGAGGAATCATTATGAAAAAGAAATTGGTATCATTAGGAATGGCAGTTTGTATCATGGCATCACTCACCGCATGCGGCGGCAGCAAACCGGCAGAGACTGAAGGAGCAGCCACCGAAGGCACAGCAACTGAAGGAGCAGCCACCGAAGGCGCAGCAACCGAGGGTGCAGAAACAGAAGGCGCAGCAACCGGCGGTACGCTCACCATGGCAACCAATGCAGAATTTCCGCCATATGAGTATCATGAAGGCGGCGAGATCATCGGTATTGATGTCGAGATCGGAAAAGCAATTGCGGCTGAGATGGGAATGGAATTTGAAATCGAGGACATGCAGTTTGATTCGATTATCCCTTCGGTTCAAGCTGGTAAAGCTGATTTTGGTGCAGCCGGAATGACCATAACAGAAGACCGTAAAGTCAACATTGACTTTTCCAATACCTATGCATCGGCAACTCAGGTAATTATTGTCCAGGAGGGCAGTGACATTACCAGCCCGGATGACCTGACCGGCAAAACCATCGGTGTTCAGCTGGGAACGACCGGTGATCTCTATGTAGAAGATGTGGAAGATGCAAAAGTAGAGCAGTACAATAAAGGATTCGAGGCGGTTCAGGCACTGACCCAGGGCAAAATTGATGCAGTTGTTATTGATGGGGAGCCGGCAAAGGTGTTTGTATCCCAGAATGAAGGACTGAAGATTCTGGATGAAGCATTTACGGAAGAAGAATATGCGATTTGTGTTAAAAAAGGCAATACTGAATTACTGGATGGAATTAATGCGGCAATAAACAAGCTGAATGAGTCTGGTGAGTTACAGAAAATTATCGATAAATATATCACTGCAGAATAAAGGAAAAGAAGCTTATGGGAAGCAATTTTAGAGAACGTTTTGTTTTTAATTTTATCGCGGATGATCGATGGAAATATCTTGCCACCGGTTTGGGAGCAACGCTTACGATTACACTGTTAGCCGGGATTTTAGGTACTATTATCGGATTTCTGATTGCGTTCGTCCGGACGACACATGACAAGACAGGGAAACTAAAATTGCTGAACTTGTTTTGCAAGCTTTATCTGACCGTAATCCGGGGAACTCCCGTGGTTGTTCAGCTGATGATCATTTATTTTGTTATCTTCGCTTCAACCAAGGTAGACAAGACTATGGTTGCCGTTGTAGCATTTGGTATTAACTCCGGTGCCTATGTTGCAGAGATTTTCCGCAGCGGTATTATGGCCGTAGACAACGGTCAGTTTGAGGCCGGCCGCAGCCTGGGCTTTAATTATGCCCAGACGATGTGGTATATCATTATGCCGCAGGCACTTAAGAATGTTCTGCCGGCACTTTGCAACGAGTTTATTGCATTGCTGAAAGAGACTTCGGTAGCGGGGTATATCGCCTTGCAGGATCTGACCAAAGGCGGGGACATTATCAGGAGCAGGACATATGATCCGCTGATGCCGCTGATGGCAGTAGCCCTGATTTATCTGACCCTGGTTATCATCTTTACGAAGCTGGTGCAGATGCTTGAAGGGAGGTTAAGAAAGAATGAACGATAATTCCCAAACTCCTTTTATCAGAGTAAGAGGCCTGGATAAAAGCTTTAATGACACTAAGGTATTGAAAAATATTGATGTAGATATCCACAAGGGAGATGTAGTCTTTGTCGTAGGTCCGTCGGGATCAGGCAAAAGTACGTTTCTGCGCTGTCTGAATCTTCTGGAAGAACCAACCGGCGGCGAGATTTTATTTGAAGGTATTAATCTGACAGACCCAAAGACCGATATCGATAAGCACCGCCAGCGGATGGGGATGGTATTTCAGCAGTTTAACCTGTTCCCGCATATGACGATCATGAAAAATCTGACCATAGCGCCGATGAAACTTCAGAAGAAAAGCAGGGAAGAGGCGGAAGCAACAGCGATGGAACTGTTAAAGCGGGTCGGACTGGATGACCGTGCAGAGGCGTACCCGGATCAGCTTTCAGGCGGACAGAAGCAGCGGATTGCGATCGTCCGGTCGCTTTGTATGAAGCCGGATGTAATGCTGTTTGATGAGCCGACATCGGCGCTGGATCCGGAGATGGTTGGTGAGGTACTGACGGTAATGCGTGAACTGGCTGAAGAGAAGATGACCATGGTCGTGGTTACCCATGAGATGGGGTTTGCCAGAGAAGTGGCAACCCGGATTATGTTTATGGATGAAGGTTATTTTATGGAAGAGAATGCTCCCGAGGAGTTTTTTGAGAATCCGCAAAATGACAGGCTGAAGAGTTTCCTGAGTAAGGTTTTATAGAATTTTCAGAAAGATTTAACAAGAGCAGGGGTTTTATTGCCCTTGCTTTTGCTGTATACTAACGTAATAAGCCAGGACGGCGAGAAATGGTATAGAAAGACGGCTGTCAAGCTAGCTTGTAAAGCCGTCTTTCTATACCATTTCACATCGGATGGTAATCCGATGCTTCTTGAATGGCATCTTTTCCGCCATTCAAGAAGATTGCCGCCCGGAACAGCACCAAAAATTTAAGCAAGAGAAAAATTAAAATACAAGATACCAAACAGGAGGTAACCATGGGAATAGACAACAACGACATAAAAAAGCCCAAAAAAAGCTGGCTATATTATTACATGATAGTATTAGCAGTAACCATGCTTCTAAACGCACTGGTATTCCCCAAGATGCTCGAACGCCAGGTACAGGAAGTAGGATACAACGAGTTCCTGCAGATGGTCGACAACGGCGAAATCAAACAGGTAAGCCAGAGCGATGACCAGTTAACCTTTTCAACCGAAGCCGAAGACGGAACCCTGTCTTATTACAAAACCGGCTTATGGAAAGACGACAACCTCACCGAACGCCTGGAGACAGCCGGTGTGGAATTCGGCAAGGTAATTCCCCAGAAAGCATCACCAATTCTAAGCTTCATCACATCATGGGTACTGCCGATATTAATGTTTGTAGCAATCGGCCAGCTGATGAGCCGGATGATGACAAAACGTATGGGCGGTATGAATAATGCCATGACCTTCGGCAAATCAAATGCAAAGATATACGCAGAATCAGAAACAGGCAAAACATTCGCTGACGTAGCCGGGCAGGAAGAAGCCAAAGAAGCACTAAAAGAAATCGTAGACTTCCTGCATAATCCCCAGAAATATGCTGAAATTGGTGCATCCCTGCCGAAAGGTGCTCTCCTTGTAGGCCCTCCCGGTACCGGTAAAACGCTTCTGGCCAGAGCCGTTGCAGGCGAAGCACATGTACCATTCTTTTCCATTTCAGGTTCCGAATTCGTGGAAATGTTCGTTGGTATGGGCGCATCAAAAGTCCGTGACCTGTTCAAGCAGGCCAACGAAAAAGCTCCCTGTATTGTATTTATCGATGAGATTGATACCATTGGTAAAAAGAGAGACGGCAGCGGTTTCAGCGGCAACGATGAGCGTGAACAGACCCTCAATCAGCTGCTAGCCGAGATGGACGGATTTGACGGAAAAAAAGGTGTTGTAATTCTGGCAGCCACGAACCGGCCGGAATCACTTGACAAAGCCCTGCTGCGTCCGGGGCGGTTTGACCGGAGAATTCCGGTGGAACTTCCGGATCTGAAAGGCAGAGTCGCGATTCTGAAGGTTCACGGCAAAAATGTCAAACTGTCAGATAGTGTAGATATGGATGCAGTAGGCCGGGCGACTGCCGGAGCCAGCGGTGCAGAACTCGCCAACATCATTAATGAGGCGGCTCTCCGGGCCGTCAGACAGGGCCGTACAGTCGTGTCTCAGGATGATCTGGAAGAAAGTGTTGAGGTCGTAATTGCCGGCTATCAGCGAAAAGATTCCGGCGTTTCCAACAATGAAAAACGAATTGTTGCGTATCATGAAGTCGGTCATGCATTGGTTGCGGCCAGTCAGAGCAACAGTGCTCCGGTACACAAGATCACCATTATCCCCCGAACTTCAGGCGCACTTGGCTATACCATGCAGGTAGAAGAAAGCGAACGATTCCTGATGAGCCGCGAAGAGGCTCTGAATAAGATTGCAACACTGACCGGTGGCCGCGCAGCAGAAGAATTTATGTTTGGCACGATTACAACCGGAGCGGCCAATGATATTGAGCAGGCGACAAAGCTTGCCCGGGCTATGGTGACCCGGTATGGCATGAGCAGCCAGTTCGGTATGGTGGCACTGGAAACAGTAACGAACCAATATCTCGGCGGTGATACCTCGATGGTATGTGCGCCTGAGACCGCCCGTCTGGTGGATGAAGAGGTTATCCGCATTATCAAAGAGCAATACGATAAAGCAATGGGCATTTTAAAAGAGAATGCGAGTAAACTGAATGAGATTTCCGGCTATCTGCTGGAGCGGGAGACGATTACCGGAGAGGAGTTTCTTGGTATTTTGAATGGCTGATACTTATAGAGGCTGAATTAACTGCCAAATAAGACCTTCAAAACCGGGATTCGTTTTCCAACCTGTGTAATGATCAGACCGATCAGGCAGATCAGCAGTGATTCACCCAGGTTAAGCAGCCAGCCGTTCCATTGATTTACAGTATCGTACAGCATTCTGGTCAGAATATAGATCAATGGAATATGAAGATAAAATATTCCCATTGTTGATCTGCCCGCTATTTTTGAAAAGCGGCCTAAAGCAGTTTCATGTTTCACATTCAGATGGAGCGCAGTCATAAACAGGCTGATCGACAGCAGCATTGTAGATATCCAATAGTATCCGCTCTGCAGCAGAATACCACTCCACAGCCAGGATCCAGTCTGGATATATTTAATCACAAGTAAACCTGCAATTCCTACGGCAGCCATAATCATGGCTGCTTTTTTTGTGACCAGCTCTTTTCGCTCAATCAGCAGCCCGCCTAACAGATAGTAAGTAAAGTAGTCAGAATAGCGAAAACTGAACGGATTGATCTCGCCCCATGGGGTGACGTCCAGAACCGGTTTGTTCAGGAGTGTTGAGACCAGATTCATCAACAGACTGCCGTCAGCAGTAAGCTGGTTAAATACAAGTAAAACAATCAGCAGATACCACAGGATCTGACTGTGGCCGGGAAAATATTTACTCATAATCCCGGAGTTCTCGTCCTTGCTATGAAAGCACAGGTATAGCAGCGGAGCAGCAAGCATAACGGTCAGCATCGCATCCATAAACCAGAAGTGGTCGGTCTGAATGCCGGTCCAGGTCTGGAATAAAAATAGATAGGATACAATCTTCCGGATCGATCCGTCAAATGGAACACCCCAGTTCAGATAAAGCCCCAGGTAAATCGCCTTCCATGCGGCAACGACCAGATACAGACGGACCGTCCGGCGGATATGCGGCTTCATCAGAAACGGACGATGAAAAAAGACTGCACCGCTGGCCATGAAAAAGCAGGGAACGGCAGCGTAAGGGACCAGCATAGTCAGATTGTCGATGAAGCTGTCGGGATTTAACTGGGCATTATGAAAGTAGACCACCAGAAAGATGGAATAAGCTTTTAAAAGGTCGAGCGATAAATTGCGGGTATTTGTTTTGCAGGACATTTTGTTTTCTCCAATGTGAGATGTAAGTCCCCCTCACATACGTTCGGCGGAAGGTGTAAGTCCCCCTCATGTATGTTTGGCGGAAGAGGATAGTTGCTGTCATTGTTTAAGTTTAAAGGAACAAAACGCAGAAGTAAAGGTGAGAATTACAAAATTTTGACAAAATAGAGAAAAAAAGTTGCAAATTGGTGATAAAAGTGCGATAATTTATAAGTAATGTTAATAGGATAGAATTTTAACTCAAGAGGAGGAACAGACTATGAAGAAAGCGATAAGTGTAATCTTATCAGCAGCAATGATCCTGTCACTCAGTGCCTGCGGCGGCAGCAAACCGGCTGAGACAACAGCAGCACCGACCCAGGCGGAAGCCGGCGGCGAGACGGAAGCGACTACCGGCAGTGCACTGGATCAGGCGCCGGAGTCAGCAGCAGGAAGCGGGTCTGAAGCGGCAGATCTTAAAGTGGGATTTATTTTTATCGGTGATGAGAATGAGGGATATACCGCATCTCATTACGCAGGCGCAAAAGAAATGCAGCAGGCGTTGGGATTATCTGACGATCAGCTGATTGTTAAATGGAATACACCGGAAGACGAAAGCGCATATGATGCGGCTGTCGATCTGGCAGAGCAGGGCTGTCAGCTGATTATTGCCAACAGTTTTGGTCATGAAGACTATGTGAAGCAGGCTGCTGAAGAGTTCCCGGAAGTGGAATTCTGCCATGCAACCGGATTCCAGGCAGCAGACAGCGGGCTGGACAACCTTCATAACTTCTTTACCGCTATTTACGAATCTCGTTATGTATCAGGCGTGGTAGCAGGAATGAAGCTGAATGAGATGCTGGAAGACGGCACCATTACCGATCCTAAGGTAGGTTATGTCGGCGCTTTCCCATATGCAGAGGTTATCAGCGGATATACTGCATTCTACCTGGGCGTGCGTTCCGTATGTCCGGATGCAACCATGGATGTAACTTATACCAACAGCTGGTCCAGTTTTGACCTTGAGAAAGAAGCAGCAGAATCTCTGATCGCAGGCGGCTGTGTCCTGATCAGCCAGCATGCTGATACCACCGGCGCACCAACGGCATGTGAAGCAGCAGGCGTACCGGTAGTTGGCTACAATATTTCGATGATTGCAACCGCTCCGACTCAGGCACTGACATCTGCATCGATCAACTGGGGCCCATATTATACATACGCAGCACAGAGTGTACTTGACGGCACTTCTATCGTAACTGACTGGTGCCAGGGATATTCTGAAGGTGCTAACCGTATTACCGAACTGAATGCAGCTAATGTTGCAGAAGGAACCGAAGAAAAGGTTAAAGAAGCAGAAGCCGCTATTATGGCCGGAACCCTGCATGTATTTGATACTTCAACCTGGACCGTAAACGGACAGAAAGCAGAAGATGATGCAGAACTGATGGAAGCAAATAAACAATATATCTTTGACGGATATTTCCATGAATCAGAGCTGGCATCAGCACCTTCTTTCGCCATTGCAATTGACGGAATTACTGATAAGACCAACTAATACTGCAATGTAATTAACAGCTGACTGGCTGTACTGAGGGCGAAGCTGCCGGCCCGGTAGTTTCGCCCTGTTTACTTAATGGAATGGAGGACTGTTTGTGGAGCAAGGTAAAAATGCGATAGAATTAAAGAATATTACCAAACGGTTTGGAAAAGTTGTAGCAAATCAAAATGTATGCCTTTCAGTCAGAAAAGGGGAGATCCTTTCGATACTGGGGGAAAACGGAAGCGGAAAAACGACGCTTATGAACATGCTGTCAGGGATTTATTTTCCTGACGAAGGACAGATATTTGTGGATGGCAGAGCCGTGACGATTGCATCGCCAAAGGATGCATTTGCACTGGGAATCGGTATGATTCACCAGCATTTTAAGCTGGTTGATGTGCTGACTGCTGCCGAGAACATTATCCTGGGACTGCCCGGACGGGAGATCCTGGATATGACAGAGGTAAAGACGAAAATAACGGATTTGGTGCAGAAATATGGTTTTGAGCTGAATCCCGATCAGAAAATATATGAGATGTCGGTCTCTCAGAAACAGACCGTCGAGATTATTAAAGTACTGTACCGCGGCGCCAACCTGCTGATTCTGGATGAGCCGACTGCAGTATTGACGCCGCAGGAAACCGAGAAGCTGTTTGCGGTACTGAGGAATATGAGGTCTGACGGCCGGTCGATTATTATAATTACCCATAAGCTGCATGAGGTGCTGGCATTGTCTGACCGTGTATCGGTACTGCGAAAAGGTGAATATATCGGAACCGTTGATTCGGCCGGAGCGACGGCGGAATCGCTGACCGAGATGATGGTAGGAAAGAAAGTAACCCTGGATATCGACCGGCCGGATCCGGTGAATCCGGTTCTGCGTCTGCAGGTGAAAGGGCTGACGTGCGAAAATATTGAGGGTGTAAAGACTCTGGATCAGGCAACGTTTGATGCTTATGGCGGCGAGATTCTGGGAATCGCAGGCATCGCCGGAAGCGGGCAGAGAGAGTTGTTGGAAGCGATTGCAGGACTGCAGCATATTAATGCCGGCAGTGTCTGTTATTATCCGCCGGAAGGCGGCGAAGAGTTGCTGTCAGAGAAGACTGCTGTCGACATCCGTAAGCTGGGGGTTAAATTATCTTTTGTACCGGAGGACCGCCTGGGAATGGGCCTGGTTGCTTCGATGGACCTGACCGACAATGTTATGCTGCGCGGATATAATGAAGGCCGCGGTATCTTTGCAGATCGTAAGAAACCCCGGACGCTGGCTGAATCGATTGTAGATAAGCTTGAGGTAGTAACGCCTGGCGTCAGTACTCCGGTACGAAAATTATCTGGCGGCAATGTTCAAAAAGTGCTGGTCGGCAGAGAGATTGCCTCAAATCCTACGGTTTTGATGGTTGCTTATCCGGTTCGCGGACTTGATATCAACTCATCCTATACGATTTACGGACTGCTGAATGAGCAGAAAAAACAGGGCGTTGCTGTTCTTTGTGTGGGTGAAGATCTGGATGTACTGCTCGAATTATGTGATAAAATTCTGGTACTTTGCGGCGGCAGTATCAGTGGTATCGTAGATGCCCGTACTGCCACAAAAGAAGAGATCGGACTATTGATGACAAAGACCGGAAAGGAGAAGGCATATGAATAAGGAACCTTTATTTCATATCTCAAAACGTGACGAACTGCCGTTTGCAAAAGCAGTCGGGATCCGGCTGCTGGCGGTATTTTTCTCTCTGATCGTATGTGCAGTTGTGATTTATGGACTGACAAAACTCAATCCGGTGGAAGTTTATAAAGCTATTTTCAATGGTGCGGTGGGGACATCCAGAAGATCCTGGGTGACCATTCGTGATGCGCTGATTCTGCTCTGTGTAGCGATTGGCCTGACGCCGGCATTTAAGATGCGCTTCTGGAACATCGGTGCGGAGGGGCAGATACTGATGGGCGGCTGTATCACTGCTGCCGTTATGATTTATCTGGGTAATTCCTTACCTGCCGTGATCCTGCTGCCGGTGATGTTTATCGCGAGTCTGGCGGCCGGAATGATATGGGGGCTGATTCCGGCATTCTTTAAGGCAATCTGGAATACCAATGAGACGCTGTTTACCCTGATGCTGAATTATGTGGCAATGCAGATCGTTACATTCTGTATCGTATTCTGGGAGAATCCGGCCGGATCGAATACGGTTGGAATCATCAATTCCAAGACGAAAGCCGGCTGGCTGCCATCTTTATTTGGACAGGCTTACGGCTGGAATGTGGTAATTGTCCTGCTGCTGACGGTAGGTATGTATATTTACCTGAAATACAGCAAACAGGGCTATGAAATTGCTGTTGTCGGTGAAAGTGAGAATACAGCCCGTTATGTGGGCATCAATGTTAAGAAAGTAATTCTGCGCACAATGGCGATATCAGGTGCACTCTGCGGTCTGGCCGGATTCATTCTGGTCAGCGGATCCAGCCATACGATTTCTACCAGTACCGCCAGCGGGCGTGGCTTTACGGCGATTATCGTGGCCTGGCTGTCCAAATTTAATACCTTTGTGATGATCCTGGTGTCCTTTTTCCTGGTCTTTATGCAGAAAGGGGCGCTGCAGATTGCATCACAGTTTAACTTGAATGAAAATGCTTCTGATGTTATTACCGGAATTATCCTGTTCTTTATTCTGGGCAGCGAATTTTTTATTAACTATCAATTGTCATTTCGCAAATCGCATAAGGAGGGCTGAGGATGGGAATATTAGTTATTTTTCTGCAGAAAGCAATCGCGCAGGGGATCGGCATTCTCTATGGTGCACTTGGTGAAATCGTGACGGAAAAGTCCGGTAACTTAAATCTTGGTGTTCCGGGGATTATGTATATCGGCGGTATTGCCGGTCTGATGGGCGCTTTTTATTATGAAAAAGGGGCAGCTGTGCCTAATGGTTTTGTCGGTCTGCTGATATCATTTGTCTGTGCGTTTGTGAGCGCGATGCTTGGCGGTCTGATCTATAGTATTCTGACGATCAGCCTGCGGGCCAATCAGAACGTAACCGGTCTGGCCCTGACGACATTTGGTGTTGGTTTCGGTAACTTCTTTGGCGGGTCTTTATCTCAGCTGGCCGGTGGCGTTGGCCAGATTTCTGTAGCTGCGACCGGTGCTGCATATAATAAGTCAATTCCGGTTCTGTCCGGTATTCCGGTGATTGGTAAGGTGCTGTTTTCTTATGGATTTCTGACTTATCTGGCGATTGTACTGGCAGTGATTTTGTCGTTATTTCTGTCAAAGACAAGGAAGGGCCTGAACCTGCGTGCTGTCGGGGAGAATCCCGGAACAGCGGATGCAGCCGGTATTTCGGTAACGAAATATAAATATCTGGCAACCTGCATCGGAAGCGGTATCAGTGGCCTGGGCGGTTTGTATTTTGTGATGGAATACTCCGGCGGAACCTGGACCAACAATGGTTTCGGTGATCGCGGCTGGCTTGCTGTTGCGTTGGTTATTTTTGCATTATGGAAGCCGGTGAATGCGATCTGGGGATCGATCCTGTTCGGCGGATTATATATTCTGTATCTTTATATTCCGGGGCTGGGGCGCAGTATGCAGGAGATCTTTAAGATGCTTCCTTATCTGGTGACGATTCTGGTTCTGGTTTTTACCAGTTTCCGGAAAAAGCGGGAAAATCAGCCGCCGGGAGCGTTGGGACTGCCGTATTTCCGGGAGGAGCGGTAATGGAAAAACAGTTTTGAAAGCATCCCGAACAAGTGTTTGCAAAATGAATTAATATATGATATGATTGGGGATATACTAAAAAAGAAGATGCATGAGAGGTAACACCATACTCAATGCAAACGAAAGAAAGGTTATCCCATGGCTAAGCAATATATCAAAATCAGAGGAGCAAACGAACATAATTTAAAAAATATATCCCTGGATATACCCAGGAATGAACTGGTGGTGCTGACCGGACTGAGCGGTTCGGGAAAGTCATCCCTGGCATTTGATACGATTTATGCAGAAGGGCAGAGGCGCTATATGGAGTCTCTGTCTTCCTATGCCCGCCAGTTCCTTGGACAGATGGAAAAGCCGGATGTGGAGAGTATTGAAGGTCTCTCGCCGGCTATTTCTATTGACCAGAAGTCTACGAACCGCAACCCGCGTTCCACCGTCGGTACGGTGACAGAGATTTATGACTATATGCGTCTTTTGTATGCCCGGATTGGTATTCCGCACTGTCCCAAGTGCGGCAAGGAGATCAAACGGCAGACCGTTGACCAGATGGTCGATCAGATCATGGAGCTGCCGGAGCGGACGAGGATTCAGCTGCTGGCACCGGTAGTGCGCGGACGCAAGGGTGAACATACGAAGCTTCTGGACCAGGCGAGGAAGAGCGGATACGTCAGAGTACGGATTGACGGCAACCTGTATGAGTTGTCAGAAGAGATCAAGCTTGAGAAGAATAATAAGCATAATATAGAGATAGTTGTAGACCGTCTGACGATCAAAGAAGGCATGGAGAAGCGTCTGAATGACTCCATTGAGACGGTGATGGACCTGGCTGACGGCCTGATGATACTGGATGTGATTGACGGTACGCCGATGAATTTCAGCCAGCATTTTGCCTGCCCGGACTGCGGTATCAGTATTGAGGAAGTAGAGCCGAGAAGTTTTTCTTTCAATAACCCGTTTGGTGCCTGTCCGGACTGTGTCGGACTTGGTTATAAGATGGAGTTTGATGAGGAACTGATGGTGCCGGACAAGAGTCTGAGCATTAATCAGGGCGCGATCTGTGTGATGGGCTGGCAGTCCTGTAATGATAAAGGCAGCTTTACCAATGCAATTTTGCAGGCGCTTGCAGCAGAGTATAAGTTCGATCTGGATACTCCGTTTGAAGACTATCCGAAGAAGGTTCATGATGTCCTGATTCATGGAACTAATGGTAAGGAAATAAAAGTATTTTATAAAGGCCAGCGTGGAGAGGGGGTTTATGATGTCGCTTTTGAAGGACTGATCAAGAATGTGGAACGCCGCTACCGTGAGACGTTTTCCGAGTCAAGCAAGGCAGAATATGAGACCTTTATGCGGATTACCCCGTGTTCCATGTGTAAGGGGCAGCGTCTGAAACCGGGATCACTGGCAGTTACAGTAGGTGATAAGAATATCTACGAAGCGACTAACATGTCGATTGTCAGGTTCCGTGAGTTTCTGAACGAGCTGACGCTGTCAAAGATGCAGCTGGCGATAGGCTCCCAGATTCTGAAAGAGATCAAAGCCAGAATTGACTTTCTGATCAATGTCGGACTGGAATATCTGTCGCTGTCACGGGCAACCGGTACATTATCCGGCGGCGAAGCACAGCGGATACGTCTGGCAACCCAGATCGGCTCCGGTCTGGTTGGCGTTGCGTATATTCTGGATGAACCGAGTATCGGACTGCATCAGCGGGATAATGATAAACTGCTTGGCACTCTGCAGCATCTGCGTGATCTGGGCAATTCTGTGATCGTAGTAGAGCATGATGAGGATACGATCCGGGCAGCAGATTGTGTCGTTGATATCGGACCGAAAGCCGGAGAACATGGCGGTGAGGTAATTGCCATTGGCACGGCGGAAGAGATTATGAAGAATGAGGATTCCATTACCGGGGCATATCTCAGCGGCAGGATTCAGATTCCGGTGCCGAAAGAGCGCCGTAGGGGAACGGCTTATCTGACGGTCAAAGGTGCAGCCGAGAACAACTTGAAAAATGTCAGCGTGAAATTCCCATTGGGAGTTATGACCTGTGTAACCGGTGTATCCGGTTCAGGAAAGAGTTCACTGGTAAATGAGATTCTGTATAAATATCTGGCAAAGAAACTGAATCGCGCCAGAACCATACCCGGCAGGTTTAAAGGGATGGAAGGTGTTGAACAGTTAGATAAGATTATTGCCATCGACCAGTCTCCGATCGGTCGTACTCCAAGGTCAAATCCGGCTACGTATACCGGTGTTTTTGACATGATCCGTGATCTGTTTGCGTCCACTACTGATGCCAAGGTGAAGGGGTATAAGAAGGGGCGTTTCAGCTTCAATGTCAAAGGCGGACGTTGTGAAGCCTGCAGCGGTGACGGTATTATTAAAATTGCGATGCACTTTTTGCCGGATGTCTATGTTCCCTGTGAAGTTTGCGGCGGCAAGCGGTATAATCGGGAGACACTTGAGGTAAAATATAAAGGAAAAACCATCTATGATGTGCTAAATATGACGGTTGAAGAAGCGATGAAGTTCTTTGAAAATGTGCAGTCCATTCATCGTAAGATCGCGACTCTTTATGATGTCGGCCTGTCTTATGTCCGCCTGGGACAACCGTCGACAGAACTGTCGGGCGGCGAAGCTCAGCGAATTAAGCTGGCAACCGAACTTTCCCGTAAGGGTACCGGCAAGACTATTTATATTCTGGACGAACCGACAACCGGTCTGCATTTTGCCGATGTCCATAAACTGGTGGATATTCTGCGGAAGCTGTCTGACGGCGGCAATACAGTGATTGTAATTGAACACAATCTGGATGTGATTAAAACTGCGGATTATATCGTTGATATGGGACCGGAAGGCGGCGACAACGGCGGTACTGTAGTAGCCTGCGGAACCCCGGAAGAAGTGGCGAAGAATCCGGCATCCTATACCGGAAAGTATATCGCGAGATATCTGGACAATACTAATTAATCAATCTAATCGGAGATTTTAAGCGTATGAAAGAATTGAGTGTCTTTGATATTATCGGACCGTGTATGATCGGTCCTTCCAGTTCGCATACGGCAGGTGCTCTGCGGATTGCTCTTTTGGCCAGGAAGATGGTCAAGGGAGAAATCCGCCGGGTTACTTTTACTTTGTATGGGTCTTTTTCCCGGACTTATCATGGCCATGGTACAGACCGGGCACTGGTAGCCGGGATTCTTGGTTTTCAGACAGAGGATTCACGGATTAAGAATTCTTTTTCGGAGGCAGAACAGGCAGGACTGGAATATGAATTTGTGATTGATCCGGATACTAAAATGCCGCATCCTAATACAGTGGATATCCGGCTTGAAAGCAGCAACGGCACTCATGCCGTGGTGCGGGGAGAGTCAGTCGGCGGCGGGGAAGCCGTGATCACGGCGCTCAATGGTGTGGATGTATCTTTTAATGGTGAATACAGTACGATTGTTATTGAGCAGAAGGATGAGCGTGGTGTTCTGGCTTATATTACCCGGTGCCTGAGTGATTCCGGTGTTAATATTGCTTTTTCCAAACTGTTTCGTGAGGAAAGAGGGAAGACTGCTTACACCATTATTGAAGCGGATAACGAAATTACCGAAGAAATGGTGGAGAAGCTGGAGCAGTATCCGAGTATTCGCAATGCGGTATTAATCGAAGTGTAGGAGAGTGCGATGAATTTTACGACAGGGCAGGAGTTGCTTTCGATATGTAATGAGTATCAGATTTCAATCTCTGAAGCGATGAAACGGCGTGAGCTTTTTTTGTTCGGGCAGGAAGGTGCTGAAGCAGAGATGAGTCGGCGATGGGAGATTATGAAGGCTGCTGCCCGCGAATCCATCGAAAAGGAACATAGGACCATGGGCGGCCTGATTGGTGGTGAGGCGGTGAAATTGACCGCTAATCGTCTGAGCGGTAAACATATCTGCGGTGATCTGCTGTCTAAGGCTCTGGCTTATGCCATGGGCGTTCTGGAAGTGAATGCTTCGATGGGGCTGATTGTGGCAGCGCCGACGGCAGGATCAAGTGGTGTCATACCGGGCTTGTTTCTTGCGCTTTCAGAAGAACATGGGTTGCCGGACCGGCAGATGACGGATGCACTGTTTCATGCCGGGGCAGTTGGATATCTGATATCACGTAACGCTACGGTAGCAGGAGCAGAGGGTGGTTGTCAGGCAGAGGTAGGAACTGCCAGTGCGATGGCGGCCAGTGCGGTGACTGAGCTGATGGGCGGAACGCCGGAGGATTGTCTGGCTGCTGCCAGTACGGCAATAACGAATATTCTGGGGCTGGTATGTGATCCGATCGGCGGGCTGGTGGAGGCGCCCTGTCAGAAGCGCAATGGCATGGGAGTGGCGAATGCCCTGACCAGTGCCGAGATGTGCCTGAGCGGAATCCGCAATCTGACACCGTTTGATGATGCGGTGGAGGCGATGTATCAGGTCGGCAGAAGTCTGCCGGAGGAATTGCGGGAGACATCACTCGGCGGCATTGCGGCGACAGCTTCCGGGTGCCGGTTGTGTCAGGGCGGAGGATGTGGTTAAGATTTGAGCGTTAAATGTTAAAGATATGGTAAAAAATGAGATCATACAATCCGGATTAGAAACGGATTGTATGATCTCATTTTTTTATTATAACAGTTCTGTAATAATGTTCTTAACTTCATCCAGGTGATCTACGATATAGTCTGCCGGATCAGTATTAAAATTAAAACGTTCGTCTTTTAATGCCACAACCTGCATTCCGGCACGGCTGGCCGCAGTGACACCAAATGTGGAATCTTCAATTACGAGGCAGTTCTGTTCCGGAACCTGCAGCTGTGATGCCGTGAAATGGTAAATCTCCGGATCCGGTTTACTGCGTTTGAACTGAGTACCGCTGATGACGGTCTCGAAATAGTCACGAATATGATTGACATCCAATACATGGAGTACCAGATCAAGCTGGGTGGATGATGCGAGTGCCAGTTTCAGTCCTTTTCCCTGAATGAACTGAAGGAGTGATATTACCTCGGGGCGGAATATTTTTGTATAATCAACCTTTGAATAGACGTCGTTTGAGCTGCGGTATTCGTCACGCAACTCTTCCCATGTCTGCCCGTTGTGGATGGCTGCTGCCATCACCTCCCAGGCATCCTGGCGGGATGCACCAACCATTTTAAACAGGTCGTCCAGGATCACATCGGGGTTCTTGGAACGGGCAAATACCAGGTTGTATTTCAGATATTCCAGTTCACTGTCAATGATAACACCATCCATGTCAAAAATAACTGCTTGTAACATATGCTCTCCAATCTTGAAATGCTGATTTATATTTATGATTATTTTTACAGATAGATTCCGCCGCCCGGACCCAATGGCAGATTAAGGAGGATCCAGATAATCAGCTGGAGAATCCAGAATACTGCAAAGGTAAGGGAGAATGGAATCATATTGGCGATAATTGTGCCGATACCGACACTCTTGTCATATTTGTGTGCATAACCGACCAGAATCGGCATGTATACAAATAATGGGGAAAGCGGGTTGGTCAATGAATCACCGATCCGGTACGCCAGCTGGGTAACTGCAGGATCATAACCGAGCATCATCATCATTGGTACAAATACGGGTGCCAGAATCGCCCACTTAGCGGAAGCAGATCCGATGAAAATATTGATGATACAGGAAACAATAATCAGTCCGATCAACAGCGGAATTCCGGTAAAGTTCATCGAACTCAGCACCTCAGCTCCTTTAATCGCAAGAACTGTGCCAAGATTACTCAGGTTAAAATAGGTGGTGAACTGAGCAATAAAGAAGCACATAAATACATAACCGCCCATTTCGGCAAATCCTTTGCTGATATCTGCAAACAACTCAGAGACAGTTTTGTATTTTCCGGAAGCGAAGCCGTAAATGGCACCGGGCACAAATAAAAATAAGGTAACTGTTATAATAATACCGCTCATAAATGGTGAGCTGGATGCCATCAGTGACTTGGTCTCCGGATCACCAAGGATCGGATCATTTCCTACGCACATCAGCAGAATGACTGCAATAAGAATGACAACTCCGATACCGGCTTTCACCAGGGCGCTTTTCTGCTGCGGTGTCAGGTCGGAATCTTCTTTTACGTTACGCCATTCAGCCAGGTTATGGGCTGAGACAGGAAAACGGCGGTTGAGTACTTTTTCAACCAGCAGAGTTCCGGCAAGGGCGATAATCAGGGTTGACACAATCAGAAAATACCAGTTGATTGCAGGAGATTGAACATACTCCGGATCAATCATCTGTGCGGCACTCTCCGTAAAACCATATGCCAGTGCATCGGACATACCAAGGAAGAAGTTAGCACAGAAACCTGCTGCCACACCGGCAAAAGCGGTGTAGAGCCCAAGCAGCGGATGACGGCCGATACCAAGGTAAACAACAGCAGCCAAAGCAGGCAGGATAATAAATCCGGCATCTCCGGCAAGGTTTGCATTAATGCCGACAACAATCACCAGGAATGTAACCAATGCCGGTTTGGCACCGGACATAATCTGTTTCATCAGAGCAATCAGGAATCCGCTTTTCTCAGCGGCGGCGGAACCGATGACAGTTACCAGTACCATCCCCAGCGGTGCAAAACCGGAGAAATTGGTAACAGCTTTGCTCCAGAACATACGAATGCCGTATTTTGACATCAGGTTTACGATTTCAATAGTATCTCCGGTACCCGGATGGACTACGGAAATATTGAAAAGGCTCAGGATTGCAGATGTTACTATAACAATGACGGTAAGCAGGATGAACAGTATTGTTGGTTCCGGAAGTTTATTTCCTGCACGTTCGATGGAGTTGAGAAAACGGTCGAACATACTTATCTTAGTAGTATTTTTGCTTTCCATATCTTTCCCCTTTGTATTATTGATTTGCTGACTTCATTGCTTCCAAAGTAAACGCGACGTACATTTTGGTTCCGTTGATAAAAGCAGATTCGATGACATCAAATTTGGGATGATGGTTGACATAAGGACAACCGTCATTTTCATCACCGCCGCCGATAATCACATAGGTAGACGGTGCTTTTTCTGTATAATATGCAAAGTCCTCGCTGCCCATTGCACGGGAGCCTTCGTGGCAGAGGTTTTTGTCAATGACGGAAGCAGCGGCTTTTTTGGCAATCGCTGTGCAGGCTTCATCGTTGATTAATGCCGGGTATCCATGGACGTATTCCAGTTCATATTCAGCACCGCAGGCTTTGCAGGTGCCGTCGATGACTTCGCGGATACGTTTTTCTACGAAAAGGCGTGCTTCCGGCATGTTGGTGCGGACGGTTCCTTCCATGTAGGCTTTATCTGGGATTACATTAAATACGTCACCGGAAGTGAATTTGCCAAAGCTGAGAACGACATTTTCAAATGGTCCGATGTTGCGGGAGACGATCTGATTCAGGTTCATGATAATGCTGGCGCCAACGGTAATCGGATCGATTGATTTCTCCGGCATGGAACCGTGTGCCCCCCGTCCCTGAATGGTCAGATGGAAGGAGTTCTGGGCTGCCATCATCGGGCCGGCCAGGGTATAGACGTGACCGGCCGGATATGGGCCCATAATATGGGAACCATAGAACAGATCGACATCATCGAGACAGCCGGTTGCCAGAATTTCTTTTGCCCCGCCGGGTGTTGTTTCCTCAGCGTGCTGGAAAATCAGTTTAACCGTTCCTGATAACTGTCCGGTAATCTGAGTGAGCACGACAGCGGCACCTAACAGCATGGCGGCATGAGTGTCATGACCACAGGCGTGCATGAGGCCGTCGTTTTCTGAACGAAACGGTACATCGGTTTCCTCCTGGATCGGAAGTGCATCAATATCGGCCCGGAGTGCGATCACAGGTCCCGGTTTGGCTCCTTTGATAATGCCCAGTACACTCGTTGCGGTTGGGCGGATCACTTCGATGTTGTTCATGGATTTCAGTTCATTTTCAATGTAAGCACTGGTTTCATATTCCTGGAATGAAGGTTCAGGATGCTGGTGCAGCCAGTGGCGCCAGGCGATAATCTGATCTTCGTCTAAGTATTTAAACCATTCCATTTTTTGCCCTCCTTTTTTGCGTATAATTTTTTATTATACTGCTTTTGGGGGATTATTGCAAATGACGGTAATTGAATTAATATTGATATAGATAAATGTCCGCAAAAATGTGAAAAATGCGGATGATTTTTGAAATTATATATTGACAAGTAATATCTGCATATAGTATAATTTGGAAAATAATCCGCAAAAAAAGAGAAAATGCGGATAGAAATCATGGTAAAGGGGGTGGAACTATGAAATCACGTGCGGAATGTCTTGAAAAATATGGCTCAGATTATTATATTGAGAAAAGAATAGAAGAAGGAAAATTGTTCAAGGTTGGTAAAGGTATTTATTCGGAGAAAAGGTATGTTCCTGAGATTGCTATGTTTGCATATAAATATCCGAATGCAGTTATAACCATGAAAAGTGCTTTTTACTTTCATGGTTTGACGGATGTGATACCTGATGAATGTGACCTGGCAACAAAGCGTGATGCAGCCAAAATTAAGGATAAAGGTGTAAAACAATACTTTGTTTGTGATGATTTTTTCGCGGAAGGTATCGAAACTGCTGATTATAAAGGTTATGATATTCGGATTTATAATAAGGAACGAATGCTGATTGAGCTTGTAAGGTATAAAAGCAAGTTGCCTTTTGATTATTATAAAGAGATTATATTGAATTATCGTAAATTGCTTCCGGGATTAGATATACAAAAGATTCAGGATTATGCATTGATATCACCAAAAAGTAATAGAGTGCTTGGAATTTTACAGATGGAGGTACTTTAATGATAAACCTGGAGAAAATGGAAGAGAGATACAGGGATGCCGGATACTCGGAGCGGAATGCTAATGCACGGGTGTGCCAGGATATTGTGCTTAAGGCAATTGAGCAAAGTGATTTCGGAAGAAACGTCACGATAAAAGGTGGAGTTGTGATGCGTAGCATTACGGGAAATGTAAGACGTGCTACTGAGGATCTGGACTTGGATTTTATATGTTACTCTTTAGAAGATAATTCTATTCGATATTTCATATCGAAACTGAATTGTCTGGAGGGAATTACCATAGAAATCAAAGATGATAAAATAGAACAGCTTTCCCAGCAGGAATATAGCGGGAAACGAGTATTTATTATTATTAGGGACGATACAGACTATTCACTTGAAAGTAAGATTGACATTGGAGTTCATGCAAATATGGAAATAGAGCAGGATGACTATTGTTTTGACATCTGCATGGATAATGAGGGTGTAAGCCTGCTGATTAATTCCTGTGAACAGATTTTCGCAGAGAAATTGAGGTCTTTACTACGCTTTGGACCGTTTTCTACAAGGTACAAAGACATATTTGACTTTTGCTATTTGAAAGAACATGTGGATATTGTACGGCTTGCTGAGTGTATTAAGACATATATTATTGATAATCCTGCTATGAGAGAAATAGATATGTATAGTATACAACGGAGAGTATCCATTACATTTGCTAATCGTCAGTTCAAGAATAATGTGGAACGTTCTGGTGACAGGAACTGGCTTCAGATAGATGTAGGAGTTGCATTTAAGACGATTCAGGAGTTTTTGGAGACTGTTAATCTGTAGAATAGAAGCGAAGTAAAGTACATAGGGCATCTGTCAGAAATGGCGCAGATATCATGATCAGGTTAAGCGCTAAAATTAGCGAGGTAACGTTTTATCGTTATCTCGCCAAATTCCAGCACTAATAACAGTGATATTTTGCCAATATCAGCCATCCTTGTTTCGATTCATTTAATAGGAAGAGCCAGAACCTCCGGTTCGAGTTTGGAATGGTAGATGTCGTCGCCACCAGCCTCTTCGTAGACTCGGCCAAGTTCCATGAAGGTTTTTAACTCTTCATTGGAGATGTACTTCTGGGTAACAAAGGCTTTGTGGAGTTGATAGAGGGTGGTGCGGAGTGTGGCGACGGTTCGTTCGTTGTCAAGAAGAATGTGGCTTTCCAGCAATTTGTGGATTTCTTTCACTTCGTTATGAGTATTGTGTTGATAAGTGGTCAGCTTCTGGATCATGGCTTCATGAGCGAACAGCATTTTGGTTTCATGCTTTTGCCGCAGAGACCAGCGGGTTTCAATGCCGGTTTTCTCACAAAGCCATTCCAGTGCTTCAGCGGCTGCTTTGCAGGCGAAGAGAATAGCAAATACAAAGATTGTGATATTTGTTATTCCGATATCGTGGATGAGGTAGTTGATCTCGCTCATGATTTTGTGGGGATTTCCTTTCGTGTGGTTATATTGTTATAGTGTATTTCGTGGTGTCAGGACATGAGTATTTTTTTTCGTCCCAGGCACCGTTGGCATCGAGCCAGTAGCAGGTGTTGTCTGTGGTTGATTTTATGTATGTGTTACGAGCCATCCAGCCATTGGCATCGATATAATAGCAGGCATCGTTGTAAGCGATCCATTGGGAGACGGGCCAGGTATAGCCGGGGGTGACATACCACCAGCGTTGTTCGGGATCGGTTAATTCCTGAAGCCAGCCTTCGAGGTATTTTCCGGAAATCCAGCCTTTGTCGGTCTGTAACCAAACATCGCCATCTATGAATGTTTTGGCGGTGGGATATACGGTATCGCCTTTTTTATATGTGGTATTTTTCGGTGTGCCGATTTTGGGGTAGTCGCGGATGTTTAAAGATGAGGCGGTTACGGTCAGACCGGCTTTTGAGTTGGCGATGGCGTAGGTGGTTAGCGGGGCATCAGCGGTATTGTCGGAGTATTCGACGATGACGTAACCGAGGATGTTCGCGTGGGAACGGGGATAGGTTTTGTTGCAGACCCGTCCGCCGTCGCGGTTGATGCCGGAGCCGTCGGAAGTGTTGCCCTCGTTGGTGTGGATGCTGCCGGATGAGTGGGAGCCTGTGACTTTGGTGACGAGGGCGATGTGGGATTGGCTGAATATTACGCGGTAGCCGGGTTTTGGGGTGCCGGTTTTGGCAAGCCATCGGTTGTTTGCTTTGGCCCAGTTCATGGTCGAAAAGCAGTTGTAGAATGTGGGGCCGAGGTTGGCGAGGGCAGTGGTTTTGCTGCTGTTTTTACATTCCAGCCACATCTGGTAGACTCCGCACCAGGGCTGCCCCTGGCATCCGGGGAGGCCAAGGGCATTTATGTCCCGGGCGTATTTTGTGTAATTGCCTGATCCGCTGACGGAAAAGGAATCAAGGTTGCTGGAATTGTTTTTTTCGGGGTAGCCGACCTGGCTTGCGGCCAGGTCGAGCAGTGATTGTAAAGTATTCATAATCAGATCCTTTTCAGTTGTCGGATAATCAGAGGGTTAATTTTTCGATTGCCTGTGAGAGATTTTCAGCAACCTTTCGTTCCAGTTCGCGGGTCAGATTTTCTACCGGCACCTGTTCTGTCCGGCCGTAGTTGTGAGTCAGAAAGCTGGTATGGTTGGTTATGTTTCCGGTTGGCACCGGGGAATGATTATTTTTGTCTTTCATAGTCACCGTCCTTTCTGCGCGGTAATGCAAAGAGGACCTTACCACACAGAATGTAGTAAGGTCGGTCTCTTGATTTTAATATGTAGTAGTCGTAGGCATCGTCAATGAGGATGGCCAGCGGACACAGGATGAACGCCCAGATGAGGGAGAAGAAGAGGTTGATCTGGGCATTCCAGAAGGAGAGCGGGAGCATACGGTAATCCCAGCAGGTGTAGTTGCTGTTGAAGATATGACCGACGATTCCTTCACCGATGGTGACGATGATTCCGCCGATTAAGCATTGGAGGAAGAGGTCCATGTCGTAGGTGAAGCGGTTGTTGAGCTGGCCGACGGTGATGCCGCCGAAGGCGGCCAGAATGAACATGCTGTAGTGGAGTTTGGTTGGATCGGCTTTCCAGAGGAGTTCGCAGATGGTGTAGAGGGTTCCGTAGGTGAAAATTAGTGTAGGGTATCTAAGTAGTTTAGTCATGTAATACTCCTTTAGCTGATACCATGTTTGCAGCTGAGATCACTACATTGAGGGAGTGAACCCATTTTATTTTACCGGTAAAGAGTTAAGCAAGGTATCATATATTGTTTGAGCCTGCTGAACTGCGGCATCTAGTTCGAAATGCTTTTCGGCAGGGAGATTATCACCATATGTGATTGATAAGATGGTTTCTTTATCATTAGAGTTACGAACTATGCCATTTAGCAGATTGCAATAGGTTGTCTGATATGTTTTTAGTAGTTCATTTGCTCCATAGATTTTAGTGATATCGGTAACCGTCCAGAGACAGCAATCCTCACCATCTGCATGATAGGGGACTTCCAGGCCAGTCATAATGGCGAGGTTTACAGCTGCTCCCAGGTTAGTTTGATCTGTGTCTTCATAGCTGAAATGCTTTGTGCCTTTTGAAGTATTGACATCACTGCCATCGTAGATCAAAGTGGAACATTTTTTACCAAACTGAAGTATTGTATATTCTTTTAATTCTTCCAGTGTACAGGTTTCAGTATCAATCGTCGGACCTAGTTCATTTTGAATAGTTGATACCGTATATGTAAGCGTCTCTAGCTGTTGTTCCTGAGTTGGAATATACTCAATCATTTGTTCGGTTCCGTCTTCTAATATTGTCCAGAATCGGCTATCGTGATATTTGTCATTGATGCTACAGTTGCACTGTGTACATTCTATAGCAAATGCATTTTCTCCATATATACATTTTGTCAGATGATCTGCTGTTGGATAGTTCTCACCAATAATTATATTTTGAACAGTACCATCTGAAATCTGTGCAAATACTTTATGTGCTGTCATATTGTTTTCCTCTCTGTTATAAATTTATACTGTTACCATGTTACAACAACTACACCACTCCCGCCGAGAGTGGTTCTTGATATAGAGTAGCCACCAGCACCGCTTGCACCATTTCCGGTATTGTCTCCTCCTGGAGTACCGGCTGTTCGTCGAACACCAACAACGCCTGCAGTTGCATATAATGTGCCTGTTCCAAATTCCCTGGTACTTGTACCTTGTCCGGGACCTCCAAAATGATATGTTGCTTCCGCATCACTACTGTCATGGGAATACCAATATCCACGAGCATCGCCACCGTTTCCACCGTTTGAACCTGGGGCTCCGGAGCCATGACTACCACCGGAACTACTCCCGGTAACGTAACCGGCTAAAGCACCGGAACCACTTCCGCCAGGAAGACCGGGGCCTACCACAAGACCATAATGACCGGTTCCTCCTTGGGCGATTATGTTGCCGAATGAACTGGAACCTCCTCGAGTTAAACTATTTGTGGTATACGATTTCATTACACCATGATTTTGAAAATCTGCAAGTGTATTACTTGGAGGATTTCCATTTGATGGGTGTAAATTAATGCGCCAATAATCACGGGTAATTGTAGTCCCATCTCCTGATGACTTTGGTGTGATAGGTGCCCCGACTACAACTGGAAATTGTTGACCGGGGGTTACTCCTATTGTCGTATTTACAACATATCCTCCAGCTGCGCCTTTTGAAATATCATCCTGATGTCTATCGGTGCCTTTTGTATATGTACTGCCTCCGGCACCTACAACGCATACATTAAGATCCCGTACCCCAGCAGGTACAACAAATGTACCGGAGCCGGTAAATACCTGCCTTCCACTATTCGTAGTTTTAATAGCTCCGGAAGATGATGCATATCCACTATACAAAACGCCTATACTGGTATTGCAGTACATCCATATACGCACATAATATTGTGTTCCGGCATTAAGCCCGGATATGAATGCACTATTTGATGCATTTAATGCATGATTTGTCCCGGCACCTTGATAACCAAGAGTGCCATCCGAAACACTCGATGGATAGCTGCCTGTTTTATATCGGATGATAACTCCACTATATGGTCCCTTTGCAGGGTTTTTCCATGTGCATAACAGTTGCTTTGTAGAGTATGCAGCTACACTAAAAGACACTACAGAGGAAATGGTCATAGTACCAGTACGTTTGACACCTTTACTATAATAGGTTTTTCCACTGTGTACGTAAGGATCCGTGGCAGTGGCATCGTTCGTTGCTGTACCACTGATTCCAAAGGCTGATTGGCCAGCCAATAGTTTTGCAGCAGTTAAGCTACCAGCGGTAGCCATTTTACTTGTTTCAATGGCTAGTAACGTATTCTTCTGAATATAACCATTTTCACCATTATGTCTAATCTGCGTTCTTGAAACACCATCGCTATTTGTTGTCATTAAAGCGGCGTCTCCCAAAACAACCGGAGTTATGTTGGTTGATGTATGTTTGATAGTTGATCGTTTGGTCAGATTTTTCATAGTGCCAGAAACTACATCACTGTCACTTTCTTTTGTTATTGCTTTATAATCTTCAAGTACCTGAAGTGCAGTGGCGGTACAGTCATCAGATGTGTCACCACCATTACCTCCGGATACTATAAATGCTTTTGCCATATTTTTCACCTCTATTCATCAAAATCACAGTCCCTTGACTGAAAGAATCAAATCGCTTGTGGGCTTTGTTTCATCACATTCAAACACCAGATAACCGTCATGGCTATGAACCCGGTCAATGTGCTTGCTTAATTGTTTTAATTGAGCTTTACGCGCTGCCTTGCTCTGAGAATCATCAACAGATATAAGGGGTGTATGCGTGTTCTTAAGATTATCCAGATCAATCCGCTGAGTATAAGGAGCGGAAGTGCTCCAGCCAGCTACTGTTAATGTGATGGAACGGACTTCTGAGAATTGTCCGATCAGTTCGTTTACTTTTGCGGCTGAATAAGCATTCGTGACAGCATCATCATCTTCGGCATCATCATTGATTCCGACTGTTTTCTGGGCAACTTCAGTGATCATAGATTCCACATCTTCTAAAAAGAACCGCTCCAGAGCGATTATTCCATCCCGGATCTGATTCCAACGTTCGGGAGTGAACAGCGCAAGTTTTAAATCAGGGTATTGCTCAAGAAGAGCATTTGCTGAGTCAATATTTCCATTATTATAAAGATCACTATACTGTTTTGCGACAGAAAGAAGTGAGACCGACAGATTGCTCATCCGTGACCAGTTATCTTCCTGTTCAGGAAAATTTGATAATGGAGTATCAACATATTTTTCATATGCCATATTATTTCACCTCGCTATTTTTTTGTTTCCGCCGGTTGTAGACGAAAGAAAAACTCTCCAGAAATTTATAGAGAGTCAGGGTCATTGTGCCGGTACCGGTGGACCAGCTAAAATTTTTTACGATATATTGATTCGTTTCACCGTTGTATTTTGGGGTATATCGTATCTTTGCATTTATTTCCATCCATGGGATAACAAGTGTGTTCAGATTCAGTGTATCCATCATGGCGGTTGACTGGTATGTCAGATATTCTGCCTGGTTGTAACAGGCTGCGTCATCGCTGAGTCCGTTATAATCCACGGCCTGGAGAATCTCATATCCCAGATTTTGAACTGAAAACGGACATTCCTCAGTATTTTCTACATATTTGCCATAGCATTGATATTGCCCCAGTAAAAACAGGGCTGCCGAGACTCCGTTAGCATCGACAGTCAGTCGTCGATAGCGGAAGATATAGGCTGTTTCGGCCTTTAAATCTCCGGCCTGTAGTGGATTACCATTACCGTCATAGATGGGAATAGCAGGAAAACCGTTGACAGAGCATTTCGGTGCAGACAGATTTGTATTGCGAATTTTAATTCCGATTTGCGTCAGGTTATCCACGTCTTCCCAGGAGGTATAGTTGCTCAGGTTTACCTGATAAACATTGTTGCTGTAGGTGGAAGTGTCCGCATAGCGGTCTTCGCCTTCCAGATCCAGAACCTTTCCCCAGACTTCAGTGACATTGTAGATGCCGTTAAATGAAGTATTGGCGGATTCGTCGATGACTACCTGCTGCATGAACGTGTCGTCAAGTGCGACGGGATCATCGGCGCAGTTGGGGATTTCCCGCCAGATAAAGATACCATCGGCATCAAAGAAGAATTCCCACGAATCATAAAGTTCACTGATCATGGTCCAGGCGTCGCAATAGGTGGCACCGGTTTGTAATTCCAGGTCATAGGGAACTTCCTTTTTAATGTCAGCGATGGCATAGGAATCTATATGGGCTTCCTTCAGCGTTGCAATTACAGAAGCACGGATATCCTGTCCGGCGGGAATGGTAAGTCCGGTGACAATGTGACTGGAATCAGTATTGGCAGAACCATATCCGCCGATCTGACCATTTAAGGTTCCGTCATATTCGGCCATGAGGTCAACACAGCTTAAGGACAGGGTGCGTTCTGTGCGGGACACTTTATAGGACATGTCGCTATATAGGAAAGTACCAATCCGGTACCAGGTGATTTCCTGTGTCCGCAGGGAACGGATACCATAGTAGATCCGCAGCCTTTTGTCGAGCCATATTTTTTTGTCTTTGCCGATCAGGAAGGTGGAGTCGGTAATGACGATATCACAACTATAAGAACGGCGTTGAACCGAATCTCCGGTACAGTTGAATTGGTCATTAATGATAACACCTTCCAGGCAGTCCAGTACCTCAAGCTTTCGGTTTAACAACTCTGCTTTTAAATAGATCTGCTGGGAAGCCTGGGTCAGCAGATCGAGATCATTTTGGGTTATCAGCAGGGGCATTATATCACCTGCCTGTCCACAACGGTATCGATAAAGCCGCTATCGTAGAGATCACCGGTATTGTAAGCATTGCCGATCTCAACGTAGCCAAACTTTGATTTTACATAATAGAATCCGTTGCTGCCGCGGTAGCAATAGGAACGGGAGGATTCTGTGATATTTCCGCTGATCTGAACCATCAGCAGATTACCGTCAAGGTCTTTAAGAATTTTTGGCCGGGAATCGGTCAGGAAGTCGTAGACCTGATGACGGTAGTCGAAGGAGCCTTTGACATCAGCGTCTTCATTCTGTAATTCGATGAAGGTTCCTTCCAGTTCACCGGAGCGGTAACCGCTGTCGCCATTAATGATGGTAACCGGGTATTTCCGGCCCATAGGTTTGACCTGACCGGTTTCATAATTGACGGTTTCGGAATAATTGCCGTCCAGAATAATCGGATATGCTTTATCCCGTTCAACCAGAAAACAATGGTTGAACTGTGATTCCACCCGGTTGATAACGTACCTGCTTTCGCCGCCGGAAATGACCGGGACATAAGCATATTCGATGGTTCCGGCCGGTTCCAGGTAGTCGATGATGTCAACGGCAAAATCACCATTGTTGTTGATTTTTCTTTCGTAGATAGTCTGGAATTTACTATCTTTTGACGTACGTTTTTTGATTCTGATTGAGTTAACGATGGACTCCGTAAAATCGACGTTGCCGCCGTACAGATTGCCGTTAAACAATGCGTGGAGACGGGTATCAAAGGTCCAGTCGGAAGGAGTTGAACCATCGTAGGTTTCCGTGTCAATAACATCCACGGTGGCATAAATCTCATCAAAGACAGCCTTCCCGATTGTCAGACGGGAGTTGTCGGCAGCAGATGCTGCATGGGTGACGAGAGTTTCACTGCCGGATGCAAAAGAAGATCCACAAAACATGTGCCACATCCTTTCTTAGATTTACTCTAGTAATACTTTGGTATTAAAATAATGGCCGATTCGGGAGAGACAGAAGCAGATGGTTTCTGTCGGTCCGGGGATATTGAAGTAGTTGCTGTACAGGACATAGCTGAGGCCGCTGATAGAGCTGGCTCTCAGTTCAATAACCGCCTTCTTGCCGTTGCTGTTGTCAAAGCTGCCTTCCCGGTAATAGCATTCAATGATCATCTTACTTTCTTCATCGGTCATCAGCATGAATCTCTGGTTTAAGACAGGATTTTGCAGCTTGATGACCTGGCTGAAGTCGCCGGAGATTTCGAAGCCGGCATCAAATAAGAGGGAATTGTCACGCAGATCGGCTTTGCTTCCGTCGATATAGATCACATCTTTTTCCGGAATGCCGCTGGTCGCGATGACATTGGCTTTGATTTCGATGCTGCCGGAATCTGGCAGGTTGTTCAGCTCCAGTGTATTGAAGATCTGTGCCTGCGTGTAGGAGGCCATAAACGGGATTAATTTGGTCTCCAGCCGCATACCATGTTTTGTCTGCCCGGTCGCTTTGATATAGTAACTGGTGGCATTTTCCAGGCCTGTTACCAGGTAGGATAGGCTGGCAGATTCGGTATACTGGGTGCCGGAAGACTGAATTGCGGTCTGCTGATAGGAGTATAGTGTCATATTCCAGGATTCAAGCGGCAGATCTTCGGCCTGCGAATAGATAATTGATGTTTCGTAGGCTGAAGCACGGATGACTGCATTTTCTTCGATTGACAACCGGAAGTCAGGAGTGGTAAAACAGTAAAACGGTTTTCCGGTGTCCTGAGGACTTGATTCAATATTTTCAATATCAAAAACAGTGATAAAACATGCGTAGTAGCCATTGTTTTCCAGGCCACTGTTTGCCGGGATCAAAAAGGTACTCTGCATGGTATTGACGGTGGAGTCGTATATTGGATCAGTGTCATCATCGGCAGGTACATCAAGGGTAGTATCATATACAGTATCCCCTTCTTTGTTTGTTTTGATCAGACATCGGACTTTAAAGATCTGGTTGCCATGCCAGGTGAAGCTGATCAGGGTTCCTTTGGCGGCATCAAATGGTTCGATATTATGAATAATTGCCTGCATTTGGTTTGTTCACCTCCTTTCCAAGATGATTTAGGATAGTCTCTGCTCCAGTAAGGTCAGGCGGTCGTTAAGTTCTTTGACAGATTTTGCGCTGGCACTTAAATGAGTTTGATCGCTCCAGTAACCATTGACAATACGGCATGCAGCCTCGCTGCCTTCTGGTTTGCCGGAAACCTGGGTGTTTGAATAAGTAATTGTCAGGGCGGTCTGCAGATGTTTGGGCAGAATCAGTCCGGCGATATCGATGATATCCCAGGCATGAACTTTTCTAACGTAGACACCAAATTGACGGCTGCTTTCTTTAGCGACAATAATAGATCTGTTATTACCATCATAGAGCAGACTCTGGACACTCGTATTGTCGATATCTTCTGCAGTATGTGCAGTGAATACCAGGTAAACGGTAGCGGGAAATTCGAGTTCTCGCTGCATGATGGTAAATTGCATCTGGTAGTCGACATATTCTCTCATGATTTCAATACCCATAAAGCGGACGTAACCATCTTCGCCAGGAGTACCATTGCAGGTATGCAGAATTCGGTTTTGACTGCTGCTGGATTCCACAGCTGTGAGCTGCTCCAACGGGATCTGGCGAAGAGAGGCTTTTCTGGCTGAAGCAGGGAGTGTTTCGATCTGATCCTGAGGTGATTCAATCGTAAAGTTATGCCCATAAGCTTCCATCGAATATTTGAGATTGGTAATCGTGACATGATCCCAGTCCAGTTTCTTGAGTAGATACAAATCCCATATGCCGGCATCAGCTCTGGCGATATAAAGTTCCATATCGGCGGGGCCGCTGTACTGAAAGTTGGCTATCAGAGGATCAGTTCCGGGACTGTCAATGTATTGGATCGTGACTGTAGCATAACTGCTTTCGTCGCGGCGGAGCAGTTCCAGCTCGATGGGGGCATTGTTATATGCCTGGTTGACGATGATCCGGGCCAGTCGAAGATAACCGGGCTGTCCCATTTTATCACCGCCGTTGTTGAAGGAGACCCAGGTTGGTTTGGTGATGCGTAAGGCACCGCTCATGGTGTCTCCGTTGCGGTTTATCTTTTCTCCGACAGATTCATTTAATTGTGAAGTTGTAATGAATCCGGTATCGTTGGCCAGATCGCTGGTGTTTGTCGGAATGCGGATGTCGGCTGTATTGTTGCTGATGGATGTTTCCGTGCCGTTGATCCGGATTTTTGATATAACGGAGTTCTTAATGCTTTTGATATCGTTAAAGCAGGTCTGGATCAGTGCCCGGACAGGTCCGTCATCATAGCCGGTGCTGCCGGAGCCGCCGCTGTCGGCCAGGAGATTGATGAAAAGCTCGGACCAGTCGTTTGCAGGAGCGCAGACAAAGACAATATCTCCGGGGGCCAGAGCAGCGGAACATCTGGCTGTGTAATGTGCATTCTTGTATAATATCCGGTAGGTTCCGGCATCAACCGGTTCGACGATTTGGGCTTTGAAGGTAAAGTCCCTGCTTACATTTTTGACTTTGGTGTCGATGAGCAGATTGATGTCGTCGGCTATTTTTTTGTAGACTTCTATAATATTCATGTGTTATCACCTCTTGATAATGGTATCGTGTGGGGATGTGAACAGAGCGGCAGAGATGTTCTGCCGCTCAAATGATTAATGGCGTTTGCCGATTTGCTGCATGACTGCAGAGCGAAGTCCGCCTTTTAATATGCCCTCGGCAAGCTGATCCGGGTTGTCGCATTTCTCAATTCGGATGTCGCCGAAGGTGAAGGATGCGTTGGACTGGGCTGTACCGGTAGTGGAAAGGCCTGAATAGTTTGGCATGGAGGGGATAGGCGCGTAGTTCCATGCTGTGGCCAGGTTTTCCAGTAACGTGTTTTGCTGTTCACGGTTTAGAACGGCTTCACCTTCGTGTGCGATGATAGGGACGGCGTGGGCCGGATCGGTGATGTTGCGGGTGGAGAATAGCTTCATCAGGCGTGCCCGTTCTGTTGTTGGTGGGGAACCGATCAGACCATTGCTGATACCGTTAGCGTAGGACGGGATATCATCAGAAGTGTCTGAGATGGCATCAGAAACAGCACCTGCAACAGCATCGGCAACGGCACCTAAAGCAGCACCAGCAGCAGCGCCAGCCGAGCCGCCGATTGCACCGCCAATTGCTGCACCTATTGATGCGCCGGAACCAAAGGCATTATCAAAAAAGTCATCATCGTCATCATCATCGTCATCAATATCCCGGCTTTGCATATTCACAAGCTCATCCAAAGCATCATCTAGATTATCACGGACATCTTCCAGGATATTTTTGATCTCACCGACATCAATAGTCAGCTGTTCCCAACTGGTTGTATATCCGGCAATCAGATCGGCATTTTCATTGTATTGTTCGAGCGATGCAACCAACTCTTCGCCGGTTTTGTTCAGTAAATCCTGGATAGATGACAGGACATTTCCAGCATTTGCTTCAGAACCTGTGGTCTGGGCCAGAAAATCCAGTACATTATCCAGATTGTCCATGGAGGACATCTGCTTGTTCAATTGAGACAGCAGATCATTGATGCCAAGAGTTGCTTGCTCATAGGTGATAGTTCCTTCCTTATAAGCATTGATATAATCTTCCAATAATGCCTGGATGTTTTCTGTGGATGTGATTTGTTCTTCATACTGATCGATCTGCTCAGACAGGGTCTGGTACATACCTGAGAACATGGAAAATATTGCTTCATCATTTCCGCCAAGAACAGCATCTTTCCATCCGGCTCCCAGAATTTCAGAGGCAATAGCCTCATCTTTGGCGGTGCTTATCTTATCAGCTATTTCGGACCATTTTTCAGAGATCTTTTCGAGAGATTCAATCTGTTCATCATAACGGTCATTAATTGCTTCCAGTTCATCCTGCAGTCCTTCAATCTCTTTCTCCAATTCATACTGGGTGAGATTTGCCATAGCATCCTGCAGTGATTCTTCGGCATTACGAAGGTTATCTGCATTTGTCTCATAGACAATTTCGCCGTCGCGGATAACACGTTCTGTTTTCTGTGTATTGGCAGTCTGCAGATCGTACAAAGCCTGTTCATATGCAGACTGAACGCGCAGGGCTTCATTTTGCTTTCGCAGCAGTTCCAGCCGCTCCTGTAATACATCAATCTGCGTATCATAATTATCTTTGTGCAAATCGCGTTCTTCATTGATTAGGTCGATCTGTTCCTTCAGGGCACCTGTGACTGCAGAGATTACGGTATTGTAATCATTCTGGACAGAAGCCATGGCACTGACTGCTTTCTGGAGTTTGTCGGTAAATTCATTGACAGTATCCATTGGTATCTGGAGCAGTGCTTCATTCCATTTATACAGGTTTTCGACCATGGAGGACATGGCGGAGTTGATTCCCTGGAGTTTGGTGTATAAGGTGTTCCAGTTATCGCTGCCTTCCTCGTATTCATCCATCAGATTCCGGACAAGACGGGCCTGTTTCCGATACTGATCGATGATTTCCATTCCGTTGCCGATCAGCATCTGATAGTAATTGCGGTCAACTTTACGTCCGGAGGCCTCCATCTGAGCACTCCATTGTTTGATAGAATCGATGACACTGTCGTACATGGAGAGGAGGATGTCAATGTTTTCGATGGGGAGATTTAGGATATCATTTCTCAGTTGCTCCTGAGCCAGAAGCAATTGCTGTTCGGCAAGTTCCAGATTGTCGAGTTCCTGTTTCAGGGTGAGGTAATCTTCGGAATTCGTATCAAAATCCTTGCGGCTCATAAGCTTGGCCAGCTCCGCCTTTTTCAGTGCGATCTGTTTATCGAGGATGGCGGCTTCCCGTTTGTTATTTTCGATTAACTGGTAATAAGAAGCATCGGTGATGATCTGACCGGATGCCTTCAGGTAATCCATCTGGGCTTCGATCAGGGCGGTGGAATTCTTGATCCGTTCGGCCTGCTGGTCGAGATAATCCATCTCGTTGTCGTAGTAATCTTTGATGTGTTCGAGCTGCTCCAGTTCCAGATCCCGCTTTTCGGATTTATGATCCTGTACTTTATTGAAGGCATCGATGGCTTTTTCGGCTTTCTCTTTTTCCTCTTCAGACAGGGTATCGACAGACAGGGAACCTTCTTCGATCTTCTGACGCATTTCGGGGGTCAGTTCACTGATAAGGGCTTCGTAGTCAGCCTGGTATTGCTTGATGGCAGCCTCGTAGTTAGCAAGCTGGCGTTCATCACTTTCCATGATTTGAGCCAGATAACTGCGGCGGGATTCGTTGTATCCGCCGTTTTCGATGATGCGGAAGAGTTCGAAAAGGGACATTCCGGCTTCTTTGGCTATTTGCTGGAGCCGGGTCATGTCTGATTCGAGAATGTTACTGAGGCCATCGGCATTTTGGATGATGGCAGTTGCTTTTTCCAGTTCGGCAGCAGCGAGGCCGAGATAGGGGAGCGATGAGGAAGAGGCGTTCTTTCTTAATGAAGAGGAGCGCTCACTTTCCAGCTTGATGGAGTGTTCGAACCAGTCGATGCTGAGGTCTTCGGCGGAGCCGGAAGCGAAGGCGTTGCCGGGAGTTGTCTTTATATTTGGTAACAGCTCGGGATCAGTAATATCCGCTGAACCGGTAGCGTATGCTTTGCCGCGGGAGGTGATTCTGCCGTTGTTTAGCAGGGATTCGGTCTGGCGGTGGTTGAAGATGATGTCGTTGGATTTCAGTGGGACGAACTCGGCACCGTTGTCGCCGACGGTGAAGTAGCGGGAGCCGCGGACGACTAGTTCGCGGCCTAATTCGCCGACCAGGGATTTGCCTGTGTATCCGATGCCCCAGGATCCTTGGGAGAAGGCGGAACCCTGCCAGCTACTCCTTCTTTTCTTTCCAGGTGTTCCGGTATTTGTATTTCCAGTAACAGAGTTTCCAGAAGTAGGAGAAGCGCCAGTCGGTGTAGAGAGACCGTTATTGAAATAACTCTGCAAGGTGGAAAAATTAGAACTTGCCTCTTGGGCAGCTTTAGCAATTTGTTCGAGGCCGGTAACAGTGACTTGCATATCATGATTTTCGATGAGCTGCAATAGGGTTTCAAGGTCTTGAACTTGGAGTGCAGAAGCTTCTGCATCACTTCCGACTTTTACAAGACCAGAATTTTCAGTGTCTACTTCCATGGATTCAAGGAAGTTAGAGACACCTTGTTCACTTAATTGGACTCTTCCACTTTTTGTTTCTTTAGAGAATCTTATATCAGAATTGGCTTCTCGAATTTGAGTAATGAAGTTTTCAACTTCATCCATAGTCATACCCAGATCTTTTGTCAGAGTAGATGCAAGAGATGAAATATCTATATCATTCTCACCATTAAACTGGATAGCGGTTGATTCTCTTAGTTGCTTAAGGACTTCTGTGGCCTCTTCTTTATTTTGAATGTCAAAATCAATAGTGACAACCGATTTCATGTCAGCAACAGTTTTCATAATATTTGAAATTTCATAACCCTCTTTGCCAATAGCAGCGAGGTGTCGCTCCAATGTTTGTGTGCTGATGATTGTCTGATCGCTGGTGTCTTTGATGGAAAAGCCAACTTGGGCAAGTGCATCTTCAAGCTCACCTGAGTGAAATACAACAGTATTGCCATACATTTTTGATGCTTCAATAGCAGCTAAAAAAGCCTCTTCTGTAATTCCTATTGCATTTGCCATCTCAGTATAATGGGCTGGGTCAAGATTTATTTCATATTGGCCGTCACCCATGTCAGTAACAGAGGAGTTCCAGTCTTGCATCTTACCTTCTGCTTGTAGATTTGCCAGGTAGGAATTGATTCCGGAACCATTGGCACCACTCCAGAGAGATTCATAATCTTCTAGCTTTTGTTTGGCGACTTCTGCACTCCAGTCATAGGATTGTTCACCAAAGAGATATTCCAGACCGGCCCTAGTATGTTTACCATATTCTCCGTGCTCTAATCCTGTTTTTACATTTTGATAGGCTTGGGAAGTGTTTTGGAACTGGCTGTTATAGTCATCTTTACTCAAAGCTTGATCATAGCGAGATTTTGCGGCAACGACGGAATCAAGTTTTCCATCCAATCCAGACAAGACCTGATCCAGGAGAAGGGCTGATTGGGTAATGCTTGAAAATCCGCCATTTTCATTTCCTGAAGCAACATCCCTCATACATTTTGCAGCGAAAGAAGCAGACATACCAACTTCGCCTAACATAATGCTGATAAGTTCATTTTCTTGTGCCAGTTCTTTGATTTTATCAGCAGTAAGGGAAGATGTATCACCGAGATCAGCAATGTCGTTGAGGTATTGGCGCAGATTATCTGATATGGAGGAATCATATAGACTGCTTAGACTATCAGATACAGTTAACAGATTGAAACGTTCTGGGGCCAGTTTTAGATTATCTAAATACACCTGCATTTCTGGAAGGGTGGCGAGTGTATTGGTAACTGCTGCTTTGATATCTTCTTGGGAACCGACAAAGTCTTTACTAGCTAATGCAGCCTCCTCAATATCATCCCGAAATGAAAGAAAATCTTGCATAGAGGAAGGTGAGCCTTTAGTTATTAATTCTGCCTCTATCAGGGCGCTGGCTGGATTATTATTTGTAGTACTTTTAGAAAATTGATATGTATCAGCAAATGCATCTACTGCAGATATATCAGCATTAAATATTTGTTGATATCCATTACCGATAAAGTCATCTATTGCTTGTTCATTTTTCAAGATAGAGAATAATTCCTGATTAAATTTTTTCAATGCCTTTTGTTTTGCTAAAATTCCTTCAGGGGTGCTAGTATCAAACTCACTGTGCAAATAAGCTGTACGGATACTATCATATTCTCCAGGCAAACTGAAATTAAGGCCCTCTATTTGAATATTTTTTAGTTTTTCAACAGTTTTGGGGTCAAAGTCACCTATTCCATAAGTATCTGAAGTTTTTTGTGCAGCTCTTATCAGGTCATTTTCAGCGACCATTAGCCCGGCTCTTAAGGCTGGTTGTTGTTCCTTTAATTTGTCTAAGGAGATTGTATTAATTGCTGTGTCAAGATTACCGTATTTCTTAATCAGAGTATCAACCTGAGATGCTTCAATTCCTAAAGCGTTGAGAAGTGAATTTTGAGTTGATACCAGATCCGTTTTTGATGCCTGGTTGTTTGCTATTGCCTGGTTTAGTTGGTTATATCTTGACAATAGTTGAGTGATCTGATTGGATTCCTCAGCGGCAGCTATGGCATTATCCCGGATGGATTGGGTCATTGCTTCCTGTTTTTGTTTATAGTCTTCCCAGATTTTGAGGCCAACAGAGAGAGCTGTAGTGGCTACAGTAAAGCCGAAAAGAAGTTTGGTTCCAGAACTTAGTGAATTAAAAAAGCCTTTTTGTGCAATGGAAGCATCTTTAACAGCATCACTGTATTTTTTTGGTGGATTTGCAGATTCAGCAGTACTAAGCAATCTTTTTGCATTTTTATCAGATAAGCCTTGACTGATTAAAAGAGCTCGTTGCTGTTGAGTATCTAGTTTATTTGCTACTGCCAAATATGCTACTTCTTCATCTTTTAGACCTTTCACAGATTTCTTGAGATTATTAAATATTTCAGTTTGCTTCGCTCCATCTGAACTATTAGTTAGTTTAACCATTAAACTTTTTGTATTTAAATATGGTTCTAATTTTTTATATTGCATGTAACATATAATATGTTGCTAATCAAAATTATGTGTTATAATTGGTTCAAAAGGAGGTACGTATATGGATTTTGAGCAAGTATCAGATAGCTTGTTAAAGGTAAATGATCCTGATATTTTTGAAATAAGCAGTCTTTTTTTTCAAGACAAGAACCTTTCTGGTTTTACTGATTGGATTGTGATGCAAACTGGTTGTGATATTATCGTTGCCGAAGGCATAGCAGCATACAATTTCCTAAATGAACAAATGAAAGGTGGAGAAAACTATTATGATATAGTAGTTCGGTGTTATGAATCGAATAATAATCAGGAGTTTATCAATTTTATCCAAGAGAAAACTGGCTGTAGTAATGCCGCAGCAGATATAGTCATAGACTTTGAGCTTGTATGTCATAAGGAATTAATGGAAGAGATGGAAAATCCTCCGACACCCAAATGCAGTAAGTGTAATTCTACAAGCATAGCCACTGTAAATGATATTAGCTTAGTGGGAACGGGGGCTCCCATTAATATTTGTCAAAACTGCGGTTATCGATGGGAAATTTAATGAAGATACCCTTGCTATTTATTATGGCAGGGGCTATTTTTATTTAGCAAACGACTAAAAATAGTAAACATGCCGTCCAGTTTTTTCTAGCAGGAATTATTAAAGAACCGGAAAACTTTAATAATTACTATACCTTAAAAGCATACCCAATCAGGTAGGGGGTACTCTGAGGATCGGTAGTCGTTGAACATCCATTCCAATTTAACCTGTTACTCCTTTTTATGGGGATATTAGTTTCGTAGCCGTTGGAATGTGTGCTGCTGATTGCTCATTATAAAAGCACTTAGGACGTATGAGATACGCTTGTATTGCACCATATGCCAAACTATCTGTTTTTTCTGCTTTCGCTGCATTCACGTTTATCATTACTGATTTCGTTGTAGCCAGATGGTTGTTAGAGTATTCCAGCAATTACTCCTCATGACGTTTATTTTAGAACTCCGTCTGCACATAATTGTACTATGAACCATGTTATCAGTTCCTCTTATGTGTGTGCCCAATAAAAAATCAAAACCCTTATTTCAGGGTCAAGCTAAGTTCGTGTCGAGTATCTTTGAAGTGTTTCTTACTGCATCAAATGAGCGTAGAGATGTTGCAAATGAGTTAATAGAGTTGGAGGCTGTTTTAAAACTGGATGTTGATGAAGAGATACTGCCAGATGTTTTCACAGCGGTTTTTATCGTTGTATTTAATTGACTCCAGGCTCTTATTTGATTTGTAATATTTGATGTATTATTAACATTTAAGTCAACATTGATTTTGAATTTTTTATTATAAAGCTGTTTTTGGATATCGTTAAGTGAACTTTGTTCAATAATAAATCCAACTAATGCTTTGAAACTTGTATTAGCCATGTTATCCTGTCCTTTCTATGGGGATTTCCAGAGCAATTATCACGATTCCTCATCCCCAGTCTGCCGATAAACCAATTCCGCCAACTCCTTCAAAAACTTCTCCTGCAACTCCTCCCCTGGCACATCCGCCAGACATTGTACCAGTCTCAGCGCCGTATCCACGATCTCTTCCTTATCCTTCAAAAACTTAGAAATATAAGAGAAGCACACCAGTTTAATCTCGATCATTTTACATTTCATTTTAAAATATTTTTTAATCATAATAAGTCCTCCTAGATTGAAATTCGTTAATTGTTCTTATAAAAGTTCTTCAGTGTATCAAAAAGCCTGTAGCTTTTGTGGTATTTCCATACGGTGACACCGTCTACCTTTTTTACAAAGGTATAGGGGATTCCGCATTCTTTCAGATACATCATCTCAGTTGAATACTGAGTGCTGTACTCTTTGTCAAATCTTTTGTTGTCCAAGATAGAAACCTCGCTTTTCACTATTTATCTACGAAAAAATTTAGGATATAGTGGCTTGTTGTTAGACAAGCATGCGATATCCTATCCTCATTATTGATCTGGTATATATAGCTTTGTTGACGTAAAGTGCCGGTATCGTAGAAACCGGAACATTGCCTGAACGTAAGAGGATAGATGCATTTCGTGGTACTTTGGTGGTTTTGGTATGATTAATGCTTTTATAAAGCGGTCATGGTATCACCTCACTAATAATTTTATTTGCTCTCATTCATAAGTTAGAGAAAAATGAAGAAAATGAGAAAGCTAATAGGGGCAAGTGTTTGCAGATGGTTTTTGATATCTTTACTCCAAAATAAGGTGTCCATTAGGCTGCGAGTTTGAAAATAATTAAGCAGCAGTCTGCAGATCGTATAAAGCCTGTTCATATGCCGCCTGAACACGCAAGGCTTCATTTTGTTTCCTCAGCCGTTCCAGCCGCTCCTGTAATACATCAATCTGCGAATCATAATTATCTTTGTGTAAATCGCGTTCTTCATTGATCAGGTCGATCTGTTCCTTCAGGGCGCCTGTGACTGCAGAAATTACCGTATTGTAATCATTCTGGACAGAAGCCATGGCACTGACTGCTTTCTGGAGTTTGT
>DAMAMW010000025.1:0-91452 GCA_032073745.1 Lachnospiraceae bacterium
CTCAACCTTCTTTCTTGGATATCCCTATATTTGAATTATACAGGAAGCTCCTTTACAATCCAATCATCTCGGTAAAGCTCTGCAAACGTGTCCGCAGCTGTTCAGTTGACTGCATCTGCTGGTCAATTTCAATCTGCAGCAGCGGAATCTCCAAAGCTTCCAATCTATGTTTGATAACAGGATAATCAAATTCCTCCGGGTCACAGAATTTCATCATCGCAATAATCACAGCATCCGCCTCATATTCCTCTTTCATCTTCTGCAGCATGGCCACCCGGCTCTTTTCCTTTTCATAAGCAAGAGAGCATCCGTACATGTCCTGCCACATTCCGGCCAGGCAGTCCAGCGGATCACCGTCTTCGCTCACATCGACCCGATACTGGCGTGACTCCTGGGCCAGATCATCGCAGACAACGGCAATATTCAACTCCTTAAACACCTCAAGTACTTCCGTCGGCTCCAACATAATTCCGGACACTACTGCCTTCATACCCTGCCATGGCTGAACCGGTTCTGCCTGTAACAACATGATTAATTCTTCCACCAGGCCGGTATGAACTTCCTTGTCCATGAAAAAGGCACTTTTATAGACCTGATGACGGACAACAGCATCCATTATATGCGGATAGCGGGCCGTTACCCGGCTAAACTCCCGCATCACCTGGCGGTGCCGGTTGTAGATCTTAATACTGCGGCTGATTTTTTCATCGCTGATCTGCCCGCCCGTGATTTCTTCCAGCCGCTGACGGATATTCTGATATTCGCCCCGCAGAAATACTCTGGCTGCATTAAGCCCCCGGTTGTGCGGGTGGACAAACTGAATGCACGGCACTGCCTCCCGGCTCCATTTCTGGCCGATTGCCTTGAGTGTATCGCAGGAGGATGGCACTACCACTGCTGCCAGTCCGTCATAATCACCTTTCATCTCAAACTCTTTCACTGACTGGATAATCGAGCAGGCAAACGCGGGTAATACCGCCCGCACCCGGTTCAGTTCTGTCTGGCCGCCCCACAGCCCTACCGGCAAAAGACCGGCCGCATGTATAATTTCCTCCGGCACATATGGCGGAAAACATCCCACCGCCTTTTTACCGGTTCTTTTTTCAAAATCTGCAATCACTGTTTTGGGATTAGCAATAACTTCCCGCATCTGTTCCAAAATATGTTCAATCGTTGACATCACACATCCTCCTTCATTCCCCGGAAACTGATTTACGCTGTTCCATCATCTCTGCCAGCCCCTGGACCCGGGTCTCAAACTGAGCCTTTGAAAAATTCCGCGGATCGGACTGATCTCCGTCAAAGGTTATATACGGGGTTTGGGTACGTTCGGCTATTGTCGTCTGCATTTCATGGAACAGGAAATCCATGGCCTTGCAGCTGCGGTTCAGATGATAGGTAACACCATCACATTTATATTCATTTATCACATCAACCTTCAGGTCAATCTGGGCATTCAGTGACAGGTTGTTGCCGACACTTGTATACGCCTTAGCCATGGAACGCAGATCCGATTTCTCATAGTCCAGCTTCCACCCTCTCGGATACGTCGAACCCGTCATATTAATTCCCAGCGCTTTCAGGGATTTAAAATTGTGGCTTAAATACGGCCAGCAGGCGATGCCGTCCCACATGATCCGGTAAGTCTCCCCTTCTTTAAAAGCGGATTCACCACGGTCGATTTTACCCTGCAGTTCCTCAGCCAGCTTTTTAAAGGTATCCCGGCACCCTGTTTTTCCGCGCATACATACAATGAGTGCCATATAATTGAAAATATCAAAACCATTCAGAGGGGAAGGTGTTGCTGAAGCAAGGCTCATCGCTTTTGTCCACCAGTATGAAGAATCCTGGGCGATCTCCATCACCTCTTCAAAACGCTCATAATCAAAGGGCCGGCCGCAGATTTCCTCCATCTGCCGGATCGCCTCCTGAAACTGAGCCACGATATAATCAATACTTCTCTCATTGGGTTCATCTTCATAATTATAGGGAACATCGATCATGATAATCGGCACGCCCAGTTCATAGGCAATATTTTCGTACCACTTAATCAATGTTTCACAAATATTGTTGCAGACCAGCACAAAATCCGGCAAAGGCATATTTTCCGCCACACAGGTCTGCACGGTCATATAGGCCAGATTGATCCGCGCATAAGAGCAGTTGTCCAGAGAGTATCCCTGTCCCTCTGCCACCTGAAGCAGTTCCTCAGCCCCATGTTTAGCGGCAATTGCCGCTGCATGATTTTCCGGATACAGCATGTGAACCCCCATGGTCTCACAAAATTCACAAGGCGCAATGGAACTTGACCAGCAGACAAGTTCGCCCCGTTTCTTTCCCTCTGCTGCATCCTGATAACTTTTATTCAGATAAAATCCGAGCATTTCCTTTGATGACATGTCATTTAGATTCACTTCCATACCATTTCTCCTTTCTTTTCCGGCAAAACCTGATATCAGATACGTCCCAGCAGCTGCCCGGCAATAACCAGTTTCTGAATCTGATTGGTCCCTTCATATATCTGGATAATCTTGGCATCCCGCATCAGCTTTTCCACCGGATATTCCCGCATATAGCCGTAACCGCCGAAGATCTGTACCGCTTCCACAGCCACATTCATCGCTGCATCGCCACCCAGTGTTTTGGCAATACATGCCTCGTATGTATAGTTCTTTACGCCCTGATCAATCAGATCAGCAGTGTGATAGCACATCTGGCGGGCACTCTCGACCTTCATTGCCATCTCTGCCAGCATAAACTGAATCCCCTGAAATGCCGCAATCGGCTTTCCAAACTGGACACGCTCTTTCGCATACTTAACCGACTCATCCAGTCCTCTTTGAGCAATTCCGACGCCCTGGGCACCGACTCCGGCGCGGGAAGCATCCAGTGTCTGCATAATGATCTTAAAACCATCACCTTCCTTTCCCAGCCGGTTAGCCGCCGGAATCCGGACATTGTTAAAGATCACTTCGGTTGTGTTGGACAGACGCATTCCCATCTTGTCTTCTTCCTTGCCGATCGATACCCCGTCCCGGTCACGTTCTACGATAAATGCCGTCAGCCCCTTGTTTCCTTTTGAACGGTCAACAGTTGCAAGAACGGTATAGATTCCGGCCAGACCGCCATTTGATATAAAACACTTTGTTCCGTTGATAATATAGTCATCCCCGTCCTGAACTGCCGTGGTCCGCATATTGGCGGCATCCGATCCGGCATTCGGTTCGGTCAGGCAAAAAGCAGCATAATGTTTTTCGGCAACGGTATTCCACCAGAGATCCTTCTGTGCTTCATTGCCTCCCAGCATGACCGGAAGAGAAGCCAGACAAGTACTGCCCATAGTGGTGGCAATGCCGATATCGCCTCTGGCAAGTTCTTCCTGCAGCACGACAAATCCGAGTTTGGACAATTCCGGGCCCCCGTACTTCTCCGGCATATACGCTGCATTAAGTCCCATCTCAATACATTTTTCATATAACTCTGTAGGCATTTCCCCGCTCTTGTCGTATTCTGCCACTGCCGGGATGATTTCTTTATCTACAAAATCCCTGACCATTTCCTTTAAATCTGATAGTTCTATTGGTAACTGCATGTTAACCTCTCCTTCCGTTACTTGTTTTCCTTATCCGCGGCGGCAGTCTGTTCGCTGCTGCCTTTACAGGTCACAACCCCCTTGACATTACGGTACACAACCAATGTCAGGCATGGGATAATAACCAGAAAAATACCAATAAGTCCCATATAGGCATATCCTTTCGAAACAATCACCGTCAGCCCCAGCATGGAAACCCCCATCGACACTATCATTGAAACCAGTGAAATAATTGCCCGCCTGCCGGTAATATCCATGTTTGTTAAAACCTTGTTCTCAAACCGGGTTACAAAACCGAAGATGCATCCGATTCCGGTCGAAACAAATGCCATAAACAGGATAATAGAATACAGATATCTCAGCCAACCATGTCCGGTACTGGTGGCAATAAAGAGAATCGGCAGTGTCTCCCCGTTCAGATGGGGCATCCACGCCAGCAGCATCAGTGCGCTGAGTCCCAGCATGGAAGTATTAATAATAAAATTGATCACTGTCATTTTAGTTACATTCTCTTTCGTCTTTAAAACTGAAGCATAAGGTGATATCGTTGCCACTGTATACGCCTGATAACCTGCATATTGAAGCATCGCCCAGACAGCTGCCCCCATTCCCATCGGTTCATTTGAAGTACTGACCATTGCCCCGAGGTCTGCTCTGGCATCGGTCAGACCAAAGAAAACAATAACCAGCATTGATATCACAATACACACGGTCATAAATGTTGAAGCCCTGGAAATCAGTTCTTTGCCAAAGATTGTCAGCAGGAAAAAGATTCCCCCGGTCAGTATCACACCCAATCCGTAAGGCAGACCGTATGTCTGCAAAAGCGCGGCAGCCCCGGCAATCGACGCGGAAACCGCCAGAATCAGGATGATGATATAACACACTTCATACAAATTGCTGAATATCTTATTCAGCGGATAAAACACTGCATCCGACCACTCGCGGTAATTACTGACCGAGTTCAGCTGGGCATTTTCCAGCCCGAAACGAAATACCAGATTGAGAATCAGCATTGCCAATGCAGGCATAAAAACCGTCATCCAGCCATACTTGACAAAGAAATTAACCGTTTGATTCCCCGTGGCAAACCCTCCTCCCACATGGATTCCAAATGCCACACAGGAGGTGCTGATAATCGTCCCCCAAGATACCTTTCCATTCCCGTTTGAATTTGACATTGTGTTACCCTTCCCCTTTCATTGGTTGTTCCAAATGACTTTCTTTTTATTTTTGAGCTCAATATTTAAATAAGCAAACTATATGCCAACTTATTATGAGCTGATAAAACAACGAATTTACAAGGAAAACAGGGAGCACCCATTTATTTTCAATGTAGAAACAACAAAAAACGGCTCATAAATGAGCCGTCTTGTCACAAATATGAACCTTATTGATAAAAAACCTCGTATTTCAACAAAAAAATTCTCTCTGAAATCATTTCAAATAATCCGTTGAATAAATCTGCTCATTTTTGAGCCACTTCTCTTAACAATTTTTGCTTTTTCCCCATGTTGGACGCAGATATATCAATGGAAACTTATTTTCCCCTGGTAAAGTATATATGGATCGGATACCGACGATTTCGTATCAATCGATAAGACGTTTGTTGATGAGTATACAAGTTCTATGTATACACGAAAGCTGAAAGGCGGATTAGTTAAAGTGAAAGCCAATATGGTACAGGGCGTTCCAGAGATGATAGAGATAGCCACTGATAAAAGATGGAATGAGGATTTTAATCAGAAACATGGCAAAAGAGCGAAACATGGGTGGTATCGTTACAATTCAAAATTTGCAGTGCCCGTTTTGGATGATAATGGGGATATAGTATCCTATAATCATTACGTTGCAGTGTTGATTGTGCGGCATGCCAGCAACAACAAGTTGTACCTATATGATATTCAAAACATAAAAAAAGAAACAAGTAACCCACTCTGGACATAAGTCAAGTGGTCAAAAACTCATTTCTTACGAATAGAATAGCATTTTTTAAGAAGTAAATCAAGAGAGTTTCAGAAAGTTGGTAAAATATTTTCTATCACGAAACAAATTACTGGGGTAAAATCCCTTAGCCAAGAGGACTTAGAACCATCCCACCGAGAGAACGGTCGAGTAGCCTTATTTCAAAATCTTCACCGTAGCCTCCCCATCAATCACCACAACCCCATCCTGATTCACCGCATAATTATGGATCTTCAACAGCTTTTTCTCTTCCACTTTCTCTGCCACTTCAACAATCGCCGTGATCGTATCCCCCATTCTCGTCGGCGCTTTAAACCGCTGGGTATGTCCCATATACACCGATGCTCCGCCGAAAAACGGTGCCTCGGCCGGGCCAAACAGACTTTCAACCAGCATGCCGTGACAGATCCTGCTCTTAAATACCGTTGTTTTTGCATACTCTTCATTCATATGCAGTGGATTGAAATCACCGCTGATACCTGCAAATAAAATCACATCGGTTTCCGTAATTGTTTTTGTAAATGAATTCTTATCTCCCACCTTAAAATCATCAAATGTTTTAATCTCATATGCCATTACTTTTTTCCTCCTGTTTTCGTTTTATATTCTTCAAATTAGTAACAATGAGTTCCGCCGTTTACATTTAAAGTTGCGCCATTGATGAAACCAGCTTCCTGAGATGCCAGGAAAGCAACGGCTCCGGCCAGTTCTTTCGGATCTCCGCCGCGGCCGACCGGAATCTGGGCAATCAGGTTATCAATAATCTCCTGTTTCATACTCAGCGTCATTTCTGTCATCATAAAACCGGGAGCGACAGCATTAACCGTGACCCCTTTGCGGCCAAACTCCTTGCTCCATGTTTTGGTCATGCCGATGATACCGGCCTTTGCCGCCGCGTAGTTGGTCTGGCCAAAGTTGCCTGCCACACCGGTCAGGGAGCTGATATTGACGATTCTGCCGTATTTTCTTTCGAACATCGGTTTAATAACTTCCTGGGTGCAGATAAACATCGACTTAAGGTTGGTATTCAAAACCGCATCAAACTGATCATCGGTCATTTTAAGGAAGGAAGCATCTCTGGTGATACCGGCATTATTGACCAGGACATCGATCTGTCCATAGGTACTGATCGCGGTCTGAACCAGATCAGCGACCTGCGCCCGGTTGGTAACATCACAGGGAACTGCAATCGCCTCGCCGCCATTTGCGATGATTTCATCGCTGACAACCCGACAGGACTCCTCATTAATATCAGTTACCACCACTTTGCCGCCCTCCTCAGCGAAGCGCAAAGCAAAAGCCTTTCCCAGTCCGCGACCGGATCCGGTTACAATTATTACCTGATTTTCAAAACGTCTCATATCCTTTTCTCCTTTTTTACTTATTCGGGTTTCTGAGTAACAGGGCAAATCCCTGGCCGCCGCCGATACAGGCACTGGCAACAGCATATTTAGCAGCTGAATTGTGTTTAAATTCAAATGCACAGCTGCCGACAATCCGGACACCGGTCATTCCCAGCGGATGGCCTAACGCAATCGCTCCGCCATTGGGGTTGAGACGCTCATAAAGCGGCGACTCCATATACTGGCCAAGTTCTTTCATACACCCCAGAACCTGCCCGGCAAAAGCTTCATTGATTTCCAAAATATCAATATCATCAAAACTCAGGCCTGTTTTCTTCATCAGTTTTTCAATCGCACCAACCGGCCCCAGTCCCATATAATACGGATTAACCGCATGAGCCGAAAACTCCTCCACATATGCCAGCGGTTTCAGTCCCAGCGCCAGACATTTTTCTTCCGACATGACAACAATCGCCGCGCCGCCGTCATTTAATCCGGAAGAAGTACCGGCTGTTACCGTTCCGCCCTCCGCCTCCGGCTTAAAACACGGACGAAGTTTTGCCAGCGCCTCAGGAGTCGTACCGGGTCTTGGATGTTCATCCTGATCAACGACAACGGTTTCTTTGCGAAGTTTGATTTCTACAGGGAAAATCTCCTCCGCCAGACGCCCCCGCTCTACCGCCGCCTTTGTCCGCTGCTGGCTCCGGTAAGCATACGCTTCCTGATCCGCCCGGCTGATCCCGGTCTTTTCCACCACATTTTCTGCGGTAATTCCCATCGTGCTGATACCGGGATACAGATCGGCCGGCTGACAGTAAACTGCATGCTCTTCATTGGCACATTTGAGCAAGGAATTGTTGACCCGGAAGCCCTCGTATCTGGCCTGCAGCGGCAGGTAATACGGCACCCGCGACAGACTTTCCGCACCGGCCACCATTACAATATCCGCATTGCCGGTCATAATCTGCATCGCTGCACTGGCGACTGCCTGTATCCCCGATGCACAGATCCGGTTGATGGTATAACCTGGAGTATCTTCCGCGAGTCCGGCCTTTAATGCTGCCACTCTGGCAATATTTCCACAGTCGGCACTGGAGATTACATGGGCACAGATTACTTCATCAATCTGATCCGGCTCAAGATCCGAACGTTTCAGGGCCTCTTTGATGGCCATTGATGCCAGTTCTTCAACCGGTACGGTCTTCAGTCCGCCCAGAAAGGCTCCAATCGGCGTTCTGGCATAACTGGTAATTACTACTTTTTTCATTTTATCCCTTCATGATTTTCTTTTTGAGTCCACCCCACACAGGTGAAAATATTGCCGGCTCCATAACTTTTAACGACACGCTGATCTGCGGCGTAAAGTCCATATGAGCAAGAATATCCGTTTCCAGATCGATTCCCGGAGCAATCTCTGTCAGCATAAGCCCGTCTTTTGTCAGTTCAAAGACACAACGCTCCGTTACATATAATACGGTTTTCCCCCGGCCGGCCGCATAGGGCCCGCTAAAGGTCACCTGATCCACTGTTTTGACAAACTTTCGTTTGCTGCCCTCGTTTATGATCTTGAGCTTTCCATCCGTAATCCCGATGACTGCGCCAACCGTAAATGTCCCGCAGAACACTACTTTTCGCGATGACTGGGAGATATTGATAAATCCCCCCGGCCCCATAAATCTGGTGCCGAACCTGCTGACATTCAGATTCCCTTTTTCATCCGCCTGGGCCAGACCCAGGATCGCCAGATCCAGACCGCCGCCATCGTAAAAATCAAACATCTGGTTATGCAGTACGACAGCTTCAGCATTATACACAGCGCCAAAATCCGGCTTTGCCGCCGGTATGCCGCCAAAAATGCCACCTTCAACCGTCAGCGTAACAGCATCGCTGCAGCCTTCTTCCGCAGTGATGGAGGCAACATTGGCGGGAATCCCCACACCGAGATTGACTACCATACCGGCGTCAAGCTCCATTGCACAACGACGGGAAATAATCTTTTTCTCGTCAAGTTCCATCACCGGCATTGCTTCCAGCGGAACCAGATGTTCACCGGAAAATGCGGGGCTGTAATAACGTCCTTCAGTCTGCCAGGATGCTTCCTGTTTCGTCGCCACTACTACATAATCAACCAGAGCACCGGGAATTTTTACATCCTTGGGATTTAAGGCACCGTTTTTAACCTTGTATTCCACCTGGACAATCACAATCCCGCCGCTGTTTTTCGCCGCGAATATCCCTCATTCAGATACATTTCCCGTTCCATGCTGATATTGCCGTTCTCATCAGCCGTGGTCCCCCGCAGGATCGCCACCTGCACCGGAAATGACGGAAAAAACAAATATTCCTCATCATCAATCGTAATCAGGCGGACAATGTCCTCCGATTCCCTGGCCCGCTGATTCATCTTACCGCCCTCCGCCCGAGGGTCGATATAGGTTCCCAGACCGACTTTGGTGATCAGTCCCGGCCGGTGTGCCGCAATCTCCCGCCAGAGATTGATGACAACCCCCTGAGGCAGCGTATAAGCAGCCAACTGTTCAGCCAGCGCCAGCTCACACAGCCTGGCCGATCCGCCCACATGGGCACCGGTCCAGCTCCTCACCATACCTTCGATCCCGAAGCGGGTGGTACCGCGCTTTTTCCAGTCTCCGGTATGGCATGCCTGCTTAAGATTAAGCCCATGGGGGTGATGTGTCTTATCATATCGTTCAGCCAGTGCCTCCCCGATTTCATCCGGCCACCCGGCCAGGCCCTGGGCTGCAATACCGACGGTATCGCCATCCTGCACCAGTTCAGCCGCTGCCGCTGCACTTATAAAGTTTGCCATTTGGATCACTCCTTTCATCACCGTTTTGTGTGTTTCGTTAATCTGATTGTATTTTTTTGCCGCCATTTTGTCTAATATCACAATTTTATAGTTGGGTATAAGATTTTTTTATTGTACATGTAATATTAAACATGTTAATATATACATATATTTAGTGAAAGATTGGCAGAACGATTGCAGAAAGGAGTATTATGGAAATACGTCAAATAAAATACTTTTTGGAAATTGCCCAGGTCAGAAATTATTCTATGGCTGCTGAGCGGTTATTTGTCTCCCAGCCGGCTTTAAGCAGTTCGATCAAACAGCTGGAACGGGAAATCGGCAGTCCTCTTTTTCTATACAAAAAAAAGAACCTTTCCCTGACACCGGCGGGAATGGATCTGCTTGGCAAGGCGAAACCATTTATGAAAAGCTACTATGAACTGACCGATTCCTTTCATCAGAACAGTCAGGATCAGATGGTCGGCAGAATCCGGCTGGGAATATCTTCACTGCTGGCAAACAGTATCTATGTCAAATACGTAATCCGCTTTACCAGCCGCTACCCGGCTATCCACCTGGCTTTGCGGGAGGATGCCTCCAGCGATCTGCATCATTTGCTGTCCAACAATAAGATTGATATCGGACTCGTCATCCGGCCAGTCGAAACACCGCTCCTGGAAGTCCTTATGCTGACCCCGATTAACAGCAAAAAATGTTTTCTTTGCCGCAAGGATCATCCCCTCTCCGTATCCTCTTCCCTAAGCCTGCAGGCTCTGCAGAATGAAAAACTGATTGTTCTGACCGAAAAATTCGGTTTTACCGGTGAATGTTTAAAAGAATGGCAGGCATACGGCATCCCCGCCAATATTTCCCTGAAAAGTTCATCGAAATCATTTATTACTTCCGCAATTGCCGGATCCGATCTGAATGCAGTTCTGCCGGAAATGTTTCTGACCAATTCCGACTATGTCAACTTTCATGTCGGACATCTTGACAGCTGTGAAGAAGAGGTGGTTCCGGTCGGACTGGTTTACAAACGCGGTTATGACTATAATCCGGGTTCTGTATTTATGAAACATTTAAAGGAATCCATTGTTACCGGAGGTAACCCCCATGACTGATCTGACTCTTACTCAATATCTGATTTTGGCATGCCTGATTTTCACCCTGTTCTGCTGGACAACCGGGTTTTTGGGAAAAATCAAATCCTCCTGTTTTTTACTACTGGCTTTTTACCTGCTGAGTGATATCCCACTGCGCCAATTGCTGAATTTCCCGCTGTCAGGTAATTTTATCACCATTGTATTTGCATTTTTGTTTTCCCAGGGCATTGTGAAAGCAACATTCACCTCCCGGTTTGCTCATATGATCTTTGACCGCTTTGGCCGGAAACCGGCAACGCTCCTGTTTGTGGCACTTCTGCTGGCAGTTGTCGGTATCTTTGTCATTCCCCAGCCGTTTTCCAGAGCGATTCTGATTGCTGCGATTATGAAAGATTATCTGGAACATAAAGGGGTTGGCCAGGCGGGACAGGATGTGATTCTTTTTGGTACCTTTGTCTTCGCCACCACGACAGCAATGCTCGTTTCCGGCGGGGATATTATCTTAAATAATGCTGCTATGGGATTTGCCGGGGTTTCCCTGAGCAGCCGTGAATGGGCCGCTTATATGCTGGTTCCGTCGGCAGCGGTTTGTCTGCTGGTTTTCTTTACCTTCATTCTTGTTTTCAGCAGGCAGCTGAAACAGATCACTTTCGTTCAGACAGCTCCGCCGGACAGCAAATGCACCAGTCGGAGCAATTGGAGCAGGCAGGAAAAATGCACCTTTTTGATTGCTGTCTGCGTGATTGTTCTGGGAATGACGGAATCGCTGCACCATATTCCATACTACGTACTTCTGGCAGGCGCAACGCTGCTTATGTACTGGAACCGTTCGCTGGTTCCTGAGGATTTAAAAGTAATTAATGTGGGATTGTTGTTTTTTCTGACAGCTTCCTTTTCCATCGGCGGTGTCCTCACCGGCACTGGAATTGCGGCAGCTTTATTTAAAGAATTGATCCGGTTTTTCCCGGCAGAATTTTCGATTGTTTATATTTTAATGATTCTTGTTATTACCATGGTGCTGCATATGGTTCTGGGCAGTACGATTACCACGTTATCAATTGTAATACCGGGACTCCTGACCATCACCGAAGGGGTGGTTCCCCCTGTAATGGTCATGTTCCTGGCATATATCTCGGTTAATATCCACTACCTGCTGCCGTTTCATCATGTAACCATAATGATCGGAGCAGGCAACCAGTATTATTCCAACCGGACAGTGACAAGGTTTGGTATCGCTCTGACGGTACTGGTCATCCTGTCGGTATTGGTATTTTATATCCCATGGTGGAGTTATCCGCCGATCTGAACCTGAATTCCATACCCTGACACAAGTGTCTTAAGATCTTCCATCTGCTGCGGGGCGGGGGGCAGCAGCACAAGTCCCGCACCGCTTCCCAGACTCTCCTGTTTGGCGCTTCCCAGATTATGATATGGTAGCAGATGAATCGCTACATCTGTTCCCAGTTCCCCGGCAACGAATTCTGCCGTTGCCGCTATATTTTCCCTGCTGTCATTATAACCCGGGACGACCGGTATCCGGATCGTCACCCGGGTATTTAGATGATGATAAACATATCTGATATTATCCAGAATCAAATCATTCGAAACACCGGTGATCTGCTGATGAACCACCGGGTCCATATGCTTAATATCCAACAGACTGTAATCCGATGGCCAGTCTCCTGTCGATTGCCTCACCAGATCACCAGATCGATATCGCCAGTCTGACCATTTATCTTTCCCACATCATCCGCCGCTTTCTGTTGGGTGACGGTGAAGACCGCTTTGAAGCACAGACGGCACTGACCGTATTTGTCAGCGATCTGATTGAAAACCGGCTGACCGATACCGTAGAGATCAAAAACCGGATCCGGGCACTGACTTACCCCATCGAACATTTTGCCTATTTTATTCTGGTCCGTTTTGACATGGAGACAAACCGGGACAAAATCCCCTACGGATACATAATAAGCCAGCTTGAAGAAATCTTCCCGGATACCAACATCACCGTTTACAATCACGATATCTGCATTTTATACCATCAAAAAAACCGCTCTTACGGAAAACTGGATTTTAACTATCAGGCACTGCAGGATATTCTGGAACGATACCAGGCTTATGCCGGAATCAGCAATGGTTCCAGACATTTAAATTATCTGCGTACGCTGTACTTAATATCCAGTGACACCATCAAACTCGGTGTTCCGCTCAAACGGCATGAAAAACATCTGCCGGACCGCATCTTCCATTATGAAGATTACAGTACCTATTATATTATTGACCTCAGTGTCCAGCATTATATCCAGCAGCATGGCCACGATGACATTATCTACCTGGCCCATCCGTCGATCATTGCCATATACCGTCATGACAGCCAGCACAATTCCGATCTGCTTGACGTGCTGTTTTTTTATCTGATCAGCGGCAACAACATTTCCCGTACTGCCAAAGCACTCTATATGCACCGGAATACGATTCAGAATAAGCTGTCTAAAATCACCGCTATTATCAATCTGCCTCTGGATGACGGTTATCTGCAGCAGCGGATGGTCTTCTCCTGCCTGCTGATGCGCTACTACGAAAACTATATGAACAATCAGGTTAAGCTTTAGGGCTGGCTGCCCCGGCTGCGGATACAGAACTGTTCCGGCCGTACAGGAATTCCTCAACTTTCTTTTTTAAGAGCCGGTTCAGGACTCCCAGTATTTTACCAATCAATACTGCAGCAATCAGTGTCCCCTCGCGGACCCCTTCAATTCTGCCAAACGCAATTACCGACAGCAGGGCTGCCAAAACCACCACCGATGTGTCAAACATCGACTTCACCCTGGTGAATTCCACACCGGTCTTGATATGTATGGCCATCATAATCCCTTCAGCCGGCTGGAGAACAATGTCTGCCGACAGATAAAGCAGGATCCCCAGCGCTACCAGAAACATGCTTATAATCAGAAAACCTAACCGTACCAGATAGTGTTCCGGTGACGGCAGAAAACTCCACAACTGATTGGAAAAGGACACAAAATATCCGAAAACACTGGCAAATACAATCTGCAGCAGATTGATCAGCTTAAAATCCTTCCTGAGAATCACAGCCTGAATCAACACATAAAAGCAGAAAACACCGGTCGTAATGACCCCTTGATTAATCCCTGTTATCAGGCTCAATACATAAGGAATCGAGTTAACCGGCGATACTCCCAGGCTTGAGCGAATAGAAAACGTCACACCAAATGCCATCAGCAGCAATCCCAAACAGTAACTGACTCCTCTTATCGGTAATCTCTTTGTATTCATGAATTTTTCCCCTTTTCTGCCCTGATTCTTCTGATTGTTTCTTCTTTAAGATCTGCCAGTGCTGTCTTCCCGCCTGCCGTAACCGGAAATTCGGTAAAACACGGATAGCAGACCGGAACTTTAAAATGTGCCAGCTGAGACTGCAGAAATGATCGCAATTCAGTTTCCGAATACCGGCTTTCATCTTCAGGAATCAGACAGGCCACGATATCCTCCTGAACCACATCGGCCGGTATTCCAATTACTTTCACACTCCGAATGCCCGGAAACTTAAGAATCTGCTGTTCAATTTCACCCGGCATAATATTCTCTCCGGCTCTGATAATAATCTCTTTGATCCGTCCGGCGACAATAAGATATCCATCTTCGTCCCGAATCCCCATATCGCCGGTCTTCAGCCAGCCGTCTGCCGATATCACAGCAGCTGTCTCCTCCGCCATCCGGTAATACCCCTGCATAACATTGTATCCGCGCACCTGGATCTCACCGGTTTCGCCGTTTTCAGCCACCCGGCCCTGTTCTTCATCCCAGATCCGCACCTCGACATCAGGAATCACCCGGCCGACAGTCCGGGCCTTTTTCTCCTCTGGGTCATCCGCCCTGATCAGGGTAACGCAGGGCGAAGTCTCCGTCTGCCCGTAAGACTGGTGCAGCCGGAGTCCCGGCAGCTTTGCCTTCAGCCGGCAGTAGTCCTGTTCCGTCACCGGTGCCCCGGCAATAATGCCGCTGCGCAGGGTTGACAAATCAAACGTATCAAATCCGGGATTCCTGATCATCGCCAGGAACATCGACGGAACCCCATTCATTACAGTGATTCCATATTGCGAAATCGCTTCCAGAACCGTTCCGGTCTTAAAGTAATCCATCACCACGATCCCGCAGCCGGCATAAATACTGGCCAGCAGCCCGCTTGTCACGCCAAAACAATGAAACAGCGATGCCGCCAGCAGCTGTTTATCCTGATCTGACCACCCCATCCCGTCTGCCGTTGCCGCCGCGCTGCGAATCAGGTTGCCATGACTCAGCATAACCCCTTTCGGCTGCCCGGTTGTCCCGGATGTAAACATAATACAGGCCGTATCCTCCGGCAGGACAGCCGCTTCCTGATGAAAACAACCGTCTTCCGACCCAAGATCCTGCCACTCTCCCAACTTCACAAATGAACTGATTCCATGCTCCGGTTCTGCCTTTAAGCAGCTGATCACCGGCTCATAAGAATAGTCCTTATAGCCGTTTCCGTAAAAGAGTACTTTCATATCAGCATACCGGATAATCCCCTTAAGCTCCCGTTCCTTATAACAGGCATTGATCAAAACCGGTACCGCACCCAGTCTGTTTAACGCCAGAAATGCAAAGATATAGTCCGGATGGTTGACACTCCAGATTCCGGCCTGATCCCCTTTTTTCAGTCCCGCCGCTGCCATCCTGTCTGCAAGCCGCCTGGTTATTTCATCGACCTGATTCCAGGTGTACCCCGATTTCCCGTATTCCAGTGCTGTCCGACCGGCAGACATCCGGGCCCTTGTCTGCAGGCATTCCCCAATTGTTTGACAGTTAATTCCCACATCATTCACGATCCTTTTCCTTGTTATTATATTAACACCATTATACTATATCCAAAACAACATGTAAATGTATACATGTTTAAAAATTGTTTTTGTTTCTATTTCTGCTGTTTTGTGGTAAAATTACAGTATCAATATTAGAGGTGATACTTATGCGAACATTAAAATATGCCATATTAGGTCTGATTCATCGGGAACCGATGACCGGTTATGACATTACCCGGGAGTTTAACAACAATAATCTAGCTAACTTCTGGTATGCCAAACACAGCCAGGTTTATCCTGAACTGGCCAAACTGACAGAGGAAGGACTCCTTACTTCCGAGATTGTCATCCAGGGTGAAAAACTGGAGAAGAAACTTTATACCATTACCCCGAAGGGAATTGAAGAATTTCAGGAATGGCTGATGCACGATGACCCGCTCCCGCCTACCCCGAAAGATATCTTCCGGCTGCGGCTGTATTTCTCCGATTCGATGAGCAAAGAGCAATTCACCGCCCATGTCCACAAGGACCTGACCAAACATGTCACCAAACAGCAGTATTTAAATGATGTCATGCAGAGTAATTACAGCCAGGAGATTCCGGCCTTTGGCTCCCGTGAATTCGGCGACTACATTGTCCTCGAAGGGGCCATTCTACGCGAAGCATCTTATATCCAGTGGCTGGAGAACTGCCTTGCCCGCATTGAAGAGAACAACAGCGAACCAGAGTAACTGCACAAAACCGGGTGTACGGCCGACTACAAGCTGGCCGCACACCCGGTTCTTTAGACTGACTCCATAATCACGATTTCATCATGATCCCAGACAAAGGCGGCATTCAGTCCGGCTTCACGGGTAATCTTCGAAAGGTAGTCCACGATTTCCTGACCATCTTTATCATTTCCTTTGATCCACGGTACCCCCTCCTGATCCACCAGCATCGGCAGCAGTCTTGTTTCCACTATTTTTTATCACGAACCACACATTTGGCTATCAGGGTGTACACCGATTCCGGATGAAACGGATAGGTCGGATAGTCCATCAGCGGTACAAAACCGAAACGTTCCATTCTGGTTCTGGCCCAGGCTTCCGGATCAAACACATCATTTACAGTTCCGCCCTTTCTGCGCCAGTCAGGACCCAGCGACGGTACCCAGGTAATAAAATTGCCCAGGCCGTGGTAGATAGTTTTCCCCTTATACATCTCAATGCCGTGAGCAATATGGGAATGTCCGCCAAATACCACATCGGCGCCGCATTCAATCGCTGCATAGGATACTACCCGCTCGTAATCAGCCAGTTTCACCGGTTTATGAACCAGTCCTTTATGAAAATAAACCAATACAATATCACACTGCGCTTTCAGGCTTTTGATATCCCGCCCCATTTTCTCCAGTGCCGACCAGCGGGGAAAGGTATCAATGATCTCCGGATTACCGCCGGGGTTGGCTACCTGTGCCAGGTCATAGTGAGTGATAATCTCCAGCGGATTGCCGCCGGCCTTCTGTTTCCCGGCAAACTGCGGTGCACCGCCGACACAATTATAATTCAAAATACCAAAACATACACCATTCTTATTAATAATCAGCGGCTGTCCGGCTTCATCCAGATTCATTCCTGCTCCGACATAAGGAATCTTATGCGCATCAAGCCAGTCAAGAGTATCTTTTACCCCCTTTTCACCGGCATCATAGATATGATTGCCGGCAAGGGTGACAAAGTCAAAACGGGTTATAAGCGGCTCCAGATTTTTAGTTTCCCGGTCCAGATCGGCCAGTTCAGGGGCACCGTCACTATACGGAACCTCCAGCTGGGCAAACCGCAGATCCGCCTGGTTCCAGACCGGATCAATTCCCCGGCAATAATACCCGGGATTCGCTCCCAGAATCAGGTCACCGCCGGCCAGTAAGATCATATCTTTTTCCATATGCCCTCTCCCTGATATCCTTTAAAATGGTACGACACCGATAATACCGGCAAAGATACTCGCCAGAATACTCATTGCAAAGATCCACTTAAAGCTGTACTTTAATGCTTCGCCCATTTCCACGCCAGCCAGACCCAGTGCCAGATACGGTGACGGTCCGATCAGACAGATTCCTGCCGACAGACAGGCACCCACCAGCAGAGATGCACATAAAGCCATCATCGATCCGCCGACACTGGTTACCACGGTTGCCAAAACCGGAGCCAGAACCAGATAAACGGTATCACTTCCAAGGAACATTGAAAGCGGTACGGAGAACAGGGAAATAATGAAGGTCAGATGGCTTCCCATACTTTCCGGAAGCAGTGCCAGACAAGCATTCGCCATGCCGTCCACCATTCCGGTTCCCTGCATAATGCCAACCAGAACACCGATGGCAAAAATGATTACCACCATATTAAGCGCGGTTCCGCCAAACTGTTTGATTTTGGCACTTTGTTCTTTTACATTGGGGTAATTGACAACCAGTGCCACCGCAAATGCTACCATAAAACCGAGGTTTGCCTTCAAAGTTCCCATTAACATCAATACCAGCAATATCAGGGTAAATATCATATCAAAAGCAATCACACCTTTGCTGACAGTGATCTTGGCCGGTTCGTCGATGGTTGCCTTTAATTCAGCAAATTCTTCATTTGTCATGCCCGCACCATTCTTACGCTCAACACGGCCGATTATAAAAGGCATGATAAAGGTCAGCACCAGACAAAATACCTGTACCGGCAGGACATAACGCCATAACTCCTGCGGATCGGTGCCGGTTGCTGAAGTCAATCGCAGGACGGAAGAACACCACGGTGTCATATTCATCGCACCGGAGGCGATAACCGCCATCAAAAGCACTGCTACCGGGCGGATCTTCATCCGTTTAGCGATTGGCAGCATCGTTGGAATGGTGATCAGCATCGTCGTTGCTCCCGACCCGTCCAGATGGGAAATACAGGCCACAATTACTGTCATCAGCAAGACAAGCTCAACCTTATTGCCCAGATATTTCATCACTCGTTTTACGATCACGTCAAACATTCCCACGTCACTTAAGAAGCTGAAATACATAACAGCAAAAGCAAATAATGCCGCTGTATTTAATACTGATTTCAGTCCGTCACCGATGAAACCATTAATTTCGTTCAGGTTATATCCCAGTATCAAAGAAGCAATAACCGGAAAGATAACAAAGATCGGAGCCAGTGAAACTTTTCCCTTTAACAGAAAGAATACAACTACCGCAATTAAGATAAAACCAACAGCTGTTACCATAAATAAGTTCCCCCTTTTCCCTTATCAGATGACTTTGTTTGTTTTCAGCTTTTCATACTCCTCTTTGTCAAGACCCAGTATTCCCTGATATACCTCCTCATTCGATTCTCCCAGTCCCGGTGAAACTTTGTATTCGACATGATTTTCACTCATTCTTGGCGCAAATCCCGGAATCTTGATCCGCCCCCGGTCCTTATGCTCCACTTCCACAATCATCCCGCGCTCCAGATATTGCGGGTCATTGGTAATATCGTCAACATCCAGCAGCGCTCCTGCCGGAATGTCAGCCTTTGCCAGAATGTCCATCGCATCCTGTTTGGTATGACGACCGGTCCATTCAGCAATAATCGGATTTAAAATATCACGGTACTGGTAACGTGAAGTCGGTGTCGCAAACCGCTCATCCGTCAGCAGGTCTTCCCGTCCGATCACCCTGCAGAGATTATCAAACTGCTTGGATCCCGGATGCCTGGAACAGTAAATATGTACATAATCATTGATGCCAAAAGGTTTGCATGGATAGGTGTCTGACGGTGCCACATCTTCCAGCGGCATGCCGTTGCCGACCCGGCGCGGTGCCTTGCCGGTATTGTAATATGGTTCCCAGCCGGAACGTGACATGCCGATGATGAAGTCCTGCATCGCCACATCCACCCGCTGGCCGATCCCCTGTGTCTCCCGCTGATATAACGCAGCTACAATTGACATCGCACAGGCAATACCGGTCCCTGAATCCGCTACGCTGATGCCGGCCTTAATCGGCTGATCCGGCAGACCTGTTGCTGCTACCAGACCGCCGGTATGTGTTGCTACCGGATCAAAAGCGGGATAATCACGGTACGGTCCATCGAGTGCAAAACCTTTGATTGATGCATAAATAATCTTATCATTAATGGCCTTGCAGTCTTCATAACTCAGGCCCAGCCGCTCCATCGAACCCGGCCCCATGTTTTCCGCAATCACATCGGCCTCTTTCAGCAGTTTTTTAATCAATGCCAATCCGTCCGGATGCTTCAGATCACAGGTGATGGATTTCTTGTTCATGTTCATGATAATAAATCCATAGGTGTCTTTTCCCGGATCAGCCATTGAATAACGGCTCAGCTCCCCCTTAACCGGGCGTTCTACTTTCCAAACTTCGGCGCCAAGCCAGGCCAGTGTCTCGGTACAGACGGTTCCTGATTCAAACTGGGTCAGATCAATTACCTTAATTCCTGTCAACGGTCCTTTTCCCATTTTGCTGTTTCCTCCTTATTTTTTCATCACACGCTGTTCGATAAACGCTTCCACGATTCCGGTCATGCTGTCACGGTTCCACTTTCTGGCATCGACCGGGTCGGCTTTAAACATCAGTACCGGAATTCCGGCATCCTCCAGTGTTTTCTGGATAAAGTAAGAACCTTCCACCGCCTGCATACAGTTTTCCGGCACCATATATACGACACCGTCGATCCGGTTGTGTCTGGCCTCTTTTAAGAACCACTGTGCATTCCATGGCGGCATATGAAGAAAATCTTCCATTCCGATATATCTGGCGGCTAATGCCCGCAGCGGATCTTTTTCGACATGGTAACGGCGGTAGGCATCGGCTCCCATTGCCAGATACATACTCCAGACAAAAGCAGCACCGTACTTCTTTTCAAAGTTTTGATAAAATGAGAAATCATGCCACAGTCCCCGGCCGATCCACATCAAACGGTATTTTTCATTTGGTACGGCGGTATGACCGCTCTCCACCATTTCATTGATCTCTTCATACAGGCCTCTGGCGTGGTCGGCAGCCCAACGGGTCCCCCGCTGCCATTGTGCCTGCATTACGGCGTTGATGGTATCAACTACGGTTACCGGGGCCGGACTGGTCGCAGCAATCAGGTCTCTGGTTTTGGTGTACCATTCCTCCTGTTCATTGATCAGGTTCATGACCTCTTCCAGTTTGTTGATATCAAACATCTTGCCGGTCTTCATTTCGAGAAACCGGATCAGTTCTTTTAATTCTTCCACCGCCACATCAAGCCGGTCGGTATCGTAGAGTTCTTCCCAGTCGTATTCCACCATCTCCCACCACTTTAGCGGGGCTTTTCGCGGCACGGTGTTCTCCATTGCGTAAAAATCAGCGCCGTGATTATCGGCAAACAGTTCAAATATCTTGCTCTGGCAGTCACAGGTCAGACGGGTGATGGCAATCGTCGGATCAGGAAGTCCGCCCCATGGTCCGCTGTTTTTATCATCCGGGTCCATACTTTCGGCAAATGCCGTTGCACAGTAGGAGCAAAGGTCATCACGATAACCGCTGTCCCGCAGCAGTCCGTAATATTTCGGGGCCATCCGTTTGGCTGCACAGATCGCCGCCCACCACTGATTGACTACAAAAGGAATATCCATTGTCCGGAGAATCTCCATCGGCACATCGGCATTCAGATAACCGAAGTCTTCCCCTGCTTCAACCCGGCGTCTGAGGCCGGCAAACCACTCTTTCTGATAAGCACCGGCGATACTGCTGGCTTTCAGCGTCTTGACCGCACGAGGCGGTTCCTGTGTTTTTTTAATCTCTTCACTCATCAGCTCCCCGCTCCTTTCCGGTCGCCTGCAACAAACGCTTCGATCCGCTCATACAGCCCTTCATTTTTTGATAATGGATATAATAATTTGGCAAAACTTTCCATCGGAATACCCAGTTTTCCAAGTGCCTCTTTTTGCGACGGATAATCCCAGGATGCCGCTTCTTCATACTGGTTGGTGGCAAAAACCACTTTTTCGGCATGAACGGTTTCCACTTCCCGCAAAATCGCTTCTACCCGCTGGGACACATATGCTTTTTTCGAGCTGAATTCCCGCAGCATATAACGGTCCACCACCGCCCGGATCATCGGATAATTCAGATTGTAGTCACGGTCATAATAACGGTCACCCCAGTCATGATCTTCGCCGACGATAACACCGCCGGTTGATTCAATCAGGTCATACAGTTCCGTCGATTCCTGATTGCTGCCGGTAAAAAACAGTCTCGTGTCGGTTAAGACCGGCCAATCTTTTGCGGCCTCGGTCACCGCCTCCACCAGACGGGTATGTTCTGACTTTTCCATAAACATACCGGCGCCGATGATGACCAGTGCTTCCGAACCGGTTATCCTTACCTCCTCACCATGGCGCAGCACAGCCATCCTGCGAAGCGCCGCCCGGTTCCGGTTGCAGAGTTCTGCCGCACTTTGCACCGCGTCTTCGGTGATCTCCCGGCCTGACCAGCCCTCCAGCGTTTCCTTAAATAACCCCAGTGTGTGTTCGTTGCGAACCTGATGCAAGCGATTTCTGGTAAACAGCCAGTCGATGAACTCAACTTCCGGCACTTTCTTTTCCGGTTCAATCCGGCGGATTTCGCGCAGATACAGATAAATCCGGATTATGGTATCGGTCGAGTTTGATACAACCAGATAATCAGCCAGTTCCTCATAGGTTCCGTCAACAATCTTTTCAAACTGGGCCCGGACTACCGGATCAAAAGCATATTCCAGATACCGGTCCGTCTCCGTCAAAACCTTCTGCGGATCAGCATACACCTGTACCGGAAACAAACCGGCTGCTAAGACCAGTTCGTCCGGAACATCACACCCCAGTCTGGCAACAATTTTCTTTCCCTGAGCTTTTTGCTCAAGCAAGACCTTTTCCCGGTTGTCATATACCGACTTCAGTTCCCGAAAGGCATTACATGCCAGTACTTCTTGTCTGATACCCACCAAAACACCTCCCTGTTCTTATTGATAAATTCACTTTAACAAAATTTTATCAATGTTCATATGTATATTGCACATAAAGAGTGACACCTCATTTTTGTGCACTGTGCACATTGTTATTTTGCACAATAATTATCATTGTTATTGAGTTTTATAGTCATATCTACTATAATCAAAGAAGTATATTTACGAAACGGAGGCTTTTCATGCTTACGATCCCTATTTTGCTTCACGATATCTCAGTGCATATTACCGATACCCGGATCGCCGGGCATGATCTTTCCCGGATTCAGGGCATTTTGCTGATGACAGATGATACCGTACCCGATCCATCGTATCTGTATATCGGAACCGCCGCACAGATCGCGGCCGCCGCTGCCCGCGCAGAGACAGCAGGACAGGTCACCTGCTTCTGTACCGGTGAAGCTTTTGATGTGACCGTTCCCAGAGCGTGGAATACGATCTTTTTATCACTGGATACCATCAATGCCTATAACCTGATTTATCAGGCACTTCACCGCTATCAGCAGTGGATAAACGGACTGACGGATGCACTGCACAATAACCAGCCGCTTCAGACACTGCTGGATCTGGGATATCAGTACATGAAAGCTCCGGTCATGGTTTTGAATAACTCTTATAAAGTACTGGCCTGTGCAATTCCTGACGATTATCACGATGCCATCATCGATGAAATGCGGGCACATAATTATCTTTCCTTTGCCACGATCCAGGCTATGCACAAGGAGCCGCTGATGCACAGTTCGAATCCATCCGCGCACCGGGAATATATAAACTCCGATGATTCCCGCTATATCATCACCCGCCTGATCCGGTATAAGGGAAGTACCGTGGCCCGGATCAGCGTGCATCTGCCCAGCGAGGAGCCCAGTCCCTATCAGACCGACCTGTCTGCAGACCTGGCCGGTTTTATCAGCCAGCACCTGCTGCACAATGAACAGACCTCGTATTTGTTCCACAATGAATTCAGTGCCCTGGTTGCCGATCTGCTGGATCAGCGGCTGACTTCCCCTGCCGAGCTGGAACAGCGTTTAAAGCTGATGCCGGCCCTGGCAATAAAAAAGTATTATCATCTGATTGTGATTTCCTTTGAAAACAAAAATGCGTCCCACCCGTGGAACTATATCATCTCCCAGCTCGAGCAGGTGTTCCCGTACAGCAATTCGGCCGTGTATCACAATGAAATTATTCTTCTGGTACGCAAACCGAACCACAATGTGCGCCTGACTTTTGATGACGGAAAGTTTACTGCTATTTTGGAAACCCATGACGCTTATGCCGCTGTCGGCAATTACTCCAAGTTCCTTACGTCGCTTCATGCCATCTACATCCAGACCAGAGCGGCTATCCCGCTGGGGATCGTCTTTCGTACCGATCCGAAGGAACGGATCTTTCCCTATGAAGAATACAGCACTTATCATACGGTTGCGCTGTGTGCCGATACCCTGCACCTGGGTTATCACAATCGTAACCTGATCTATCTCTGTCACCCGGCGATCATTGCCCTGGACCGTTATGACCGGAAATATAATAATGACTTAAAGGATGTGCTTTATTTATTTCTGGCGAATGAACGGAATTCGGCGAAAACGGCAAGGGAACTGTTTATTCACCGCAATACAATGCTTTATAAAATCAGGAAGATTGAGGAAATTATCGGGGAAAGCCTGGATAATGTACTGTTAAGGGAGAGGTTGTTGTTTTCTTTTCATGTGCTGGAGTATATTGAGAAATTCCTGAAAGAGGATCCGCTTATGTTGAAGACTGATCGGGAGATTACGTAGGTTCCGGGGATATTGAGAGATGGATTGACCTTACGGTGGCAGCCCCGGCCCCGGAGGCAGTAACAGACCAAATTGCATGCCGTTTCAAAGCAGTAAGAAACTCTAAGATAAAAAAATAATACTAAGAACATAGACACACGCCGCAAAACTCGCGGAAAACGCGCTCAAACAGTTGCTCTGTGTGTCTATAACGCATGATTTTTTTATCTAAGATTTTCTAATGCTTCTCCAAATGCATGCAATTTGGTCTGTTACTGCCTCCGGGGCCGGGGCTGCCACCGTAAGGTCAATCCATCTCTCAATATCCCTGCTACATTTATCCAGGGAGTCTTCAATATGGCGCTTGATTAGGTTAGTGAGTGGCTGAGTTTACCCCAGCGTTCATGGAATAGGGCGGGGTCCATGACTTTTAAGTCAGGGGCTATTTCCGGACGGAAATCCATGTTGGACAGGATGTCTTTTTCCAGGTCAAGACCTGGAGCCAACTCGGTTATGGTTAGTTTTTTGTTAATAAGCCGGAATACGCAGCGTTCGGTTATGTAGAGGATTTCCTGGTCGGGTTTGGTGTAGGCGCCGGCGAAGGTTATTTGTTCTACGTTTTGGATGAACTTTTTGATTTTGCCTTCTTTGGTGACTGATATGGTGCCGTTGCCGACTTTTAGGTCGGCTTTGCCCATGAAGGTGCCGCAGAAGACTACTTTTTTGGTGGCCTGGGTGATGTTGATGAAACCGCCGGGGCCGGTCAGGCGGGGGCCGAATTTGCTGACGTTGATGTTGCCGTATTGGTCGCATTCGCCGATGCCCAGACAGGTCATGTCGAGACCGCCGCCATCGATCAGGTCGAACATGGCGCCGTGTTCTAAGGTGGCTTCGGGGTTGTAGGCACTGCCGAAGTTGGGCAGGGCTGACGGGACTCCGCCGACCATGCCGCTTTCGGTGCTCATCGTGATGCGTCCGATATAGTCGATGCCGTCGAGTTTGCTTTCTTCGGAAATGATGTTGGCTACGTCGGCGGCCATTCCTACTCCGAGGTTGATCAGGTTGCCGGGGCGCAGCTCCATGGCGCAGCGGCGGGCGATTACTTTTCGTTCGTCAAAAGCCAGGGGGGTGATTGCGTTAAGGGGCTTTTTGATCTGGCCGGAGAAGGCGGGTTCGAAGTATACGCCTTCGGCCTGCCAACAGGCGTTCTTGTCTGTGGCTACTACTACGTAGTCGACCAGGGCGCCGGGAATTTTTATGTCTTTGGGGTTCATCGTGCCTGCTTTGGTCTGGTATTCTACCTGGACGATGACGATGCCGCCGGTGTTTTTGGCGGCGTTGGCTACCTGGAAACCTTCGTTGATGACGCTTTCATGGGCGAAGCTGATGTTGCCGTTTTCGTCTGCGATGGTGCCGCGAAGCAGGGCTACGTCGACTGGGAATCCTTTGTAGAACAGGTATTCTTCACCGGCAAAGGTTACGGCTTCGACCAGTTCATCGGTGGTGCATTCGTTCATTTTGCCGCCGCCGAGTCTTGGGTCTACGAAAGTGCCGAGGCCTACTTTGGTCAGCAGGCCGGGGCGGCCGGCGCCGATTTCACGCCACAGGTTGACGATTACTCCCTGGGGCAGGCAGTGACACTGGAGTTTGTTCTGTACGGCCAGGTCTCGCAGGGTGAATGCGGAACCTACGTGGGCTCCGGACCAGCGGGTTACAAGTCCTTCGCCAGCTTCGCCGAGGCGGGTGACGCCGCGTTCTTTCCAGTCTCCCATGGCGCTGCCCTGCTTCAGGTTCAGATCACAAGGGTGGCCGGTCTCGCGGTAACGATCGCGGATTGCGCAGGCGACTTCTTCTGCCCATCCGGACAGGCCCATCCCGGCGATGCCTACGGTTGCATGATCGGGGATCAATTCTGCTGCTTCGTTTGCTGTAATAAACTTTGCCATTATTTCCTCCTTCTGATTCAATTACCTGGTAATTCGGGAATGAACTGTTAATGACTTATCGGTCCAATGCTTCGATCAGTTCCGGGATCACCTGATACAGGTCACCGACAATGCCGTAGTCTGCTACTTCAAAGATCGGGGCTGCATCGTTGGTATTGATGGCAATAATCTGATCACCTTCCTGCATTCCGGCTACGTGCTGGATCGCGCCGCTGATGCCGCAGGCAATGTAAATTTTAGGTTTTACGGTGGTGCCGGTCTGACCAACCTGGTAGGCGTGGTCAATCCATCCGGCATCAACTGCTGCTCTGGATGCTGCTACTACGCCGCCGAGTTTGTCGGCGAGCTGTTTTAGAAGTTCGAAACCTTCGGGTTTACCGAGCCCCATTCCGCCGGAGACAATGTATTCTGCATCGGTTAAGGAAACGGTTTCTTCGGTTTTTTTGACGATTTCAAGGACTTTGGTTCTGATATCTCCCTCCTTGAAAGAAACGTTAAGGGAAATGATCTCACCGGTGCTGTCCTGCTGATAAGCAGCTTTTTCCATTACGCCGGGGCGGACGGTGGACATCTGCGGGCGATGATCGGGACATACGATGGTGGCCATCAGATTGCCGCCAAAGGCCGGCCGGGTCTGTTTGATTTTTTTATCTTCCGGGTCAATCTCCAGTCTGGTACAGTCGGCAGTCAGTCCGGTTCCGGCTTTTACTGCCAGGCACGGGCCTAAATCACGACCGATATGGGTCGCCCCCAGAAGTACGATCTCGGGCTTATATTCTGTAATGGCTTCGAAAATTACTTTTGTATAGGAATCGGTCCGGTATGTAGACAGTTCTTCATGTTCAGCCAGGTATATTTTTTCGGCTCCGTAAGCGAATAACTCGCCGGCCAGTTCTTTTACCTGATCACCGCACAGTACGGCACACAGGCTGCAGCCGATTTCGTCAGCCAGCTTGCGGCCTTCTCCCAGCAGTTCGTAGACTACCGGCTGGATTACGCCTTCTCTTTGCTCGGCAAATACCCAGACGTCATGATATTCTGTGATATCAACTGCTCCGGCATGCTCCGCTTCGGTTTTTTCGATTGCGCCGAACGGGCATTTTTCCACACAGACGCCGCAGCTGGTACAGGAACTGCCGATCACAGCCAGTTTATTTTCCATTGTGATTGCATCAAAAGGACAGCTTTTCACACACAGCGTACATCCCTTACATTTGTCATTCAATATATTTACTGCCATGTCTCCTCCATCCTTTCTTAAATCACATGTTTTTCTTTTAATTTCCCGACCAGACAGGTACATACTTCACTCACAGTTCCTGACAGCATTTCGCCTTTGCCTTTTGGCGGCGGCGTAAAGGAGCGGAATACCTGGGTCGGTGATGCATTGAGTCCGCAGTCGGCCGGATCAAGATCTACGGCAAGATGATCCCAAACGGTAATCTCTTTCTGATATGCATCCATAATACCGCCGATCGACATGTACCTTGGCTCATTTAATTCTTTTACAGCAGTCAGAAGACATGGTGTCTGAACCTCGATCACTTCATAACCGTCTTCCATCTGACGGTGGACAATTGCTTTGCCTTCTTCCAACGTAACTTTTTCAACATAAGTCACTACCGGAATATCCAGACGCTGGGCCACCTGCGGGCCAACCTGGGCGGTATCCCCGTCAATTGCCTGACGGCCGGCAAAGATAATATCGTAATCACCGATCTTTTTAATACCGGCTGCAATCGTTGTTGAGGTTGCACAGGTATCAGCACCGCCGAATGCCCGGTCGCTTAAAAGATAAGCTTCATCTGCTCCCATTGCCATACATTCCCGCAGCATATACTGCGCCTGGGGCGGTCCCATGGTGATAACTGCAATGGTAGTGTCCGGTGTTCTGTCTTTGATCTCAAGTGCCGCTTCCAGGGCATTGGCATCATCGGGATTTAAAATACTCGGTACGCCGTCACGAATCAAGGTACCTTTCACCGGATCAATCTTTACTTCTGTTGTATCCGGAACCTGTTTCACACAAACTAATATCTTCATTCTTATCCGCTCCTCCTATTTCTTCAGCAATTTACCGGCGATTACCATCTGCTGTACCTGTGAGGTTCCTTCATAGATGGTAAAGACGCGGCAGTCACGATACATCCGCTCAATCTTATAGTCCTTGATAAAGCCGTAGCCGCCATGAATCTGAACGGTTTTAGCAGCGATTTCATTGCAGATTTCAGCTGCATAAAGTTTAGCCATTGAGGCTGCCATTGACGCATCCTGATGATGATCCATCAGCCATGCGGTCTTATAAACCAGGTTTTTGGCTGCTTCCAGTTTGGTTGCCATCTCTGCGATCATAAAGCTGATGGCCTGGAAGTCGGCAATCCGGCGTCCGAACTGTTTTCTTTCTTTGGCATATTTCACCGCTTCATCGAGACAGCCCTGAGCTACGCCGATTGACTGGGCAGCTACGCCCATCCGTCCAGTGTCCAGTGTCTTCATTGCATTGATGAATCCTTTGCCCTCTTCACCGAGCAGATCGGATTTATGTACTTTGACATTTTCGAGAATGATATCGCTGGTTGCACAACCTTTCAGTCCCATCTTGTTTTCCGGCTTGCCGCAGGAGACACCGGGAAGGGTCATATCAACAACAAATGCACTGATTCCCTTTACCCCTTTGTTCATCGCAGTTTTCGCGTAGATAACGGCATAGTCAGACAACGGTGCCATTGTGATAAAGGTCTTTCTGCCGTTTAAGATATAATAATCGCCGTCTTTTACCGCAGTTGTTGTCATTCCGCCGGCATCGGATCCGGCTCCCGGTTCGGTAAGGCCAAAGGAAACCTTTTTTGTTCCCTGAACAACCGGTCTTAAATATTTTTCTTTCTGCTCTTCATTGCCGGAGAGCAAAAACGGTCCGCCTGATAATGAGTTCGGGGATGATACATAAAGACTGGCCACGCCGCTGACTCTTGATATCTCCTCCATAACAAGGACATAAGACCGGGCATCTGCCCCCTGTCCGCCATATTCCTTTGGTACCTTGATACCGAAGAATCCGGCCTTCGCCATTTTATCCAGAATGCTTTCCGGAAACTCGCCCGAATCTTCAACTTCATCAAGAAGCTCTTTGGTCAGTTCTTTTTCCGCAAATTCTCTGGCCAGCTTTCTGATTAACTCATGTTGTTCTGTGAAAAACATACACTTTCCTCCTGACTTTCCATATGATAATGTCTTAACGTGATTGTGAAAAAATTACTTTGCTTGTTGATTCATTCTATCATACAGCTCCAAACATGTAAATGTATACATGTTTGAACTTTAATGTTTCATCGAATTTGCTTAAATAAGCTATACCCTTTTGTGCAAAATGACATAAAAAAGCAGTACCACATCCATCTTTGCAGTACTCCTTTTGAATTTTATAAACAGACTTTTTAGAATTTTTTTAGAAATAATTCAATTTCAGCGATTGACTTTTTTCGCTCTTAGTGTTATATTACATATATAACAAACAAAACACGTACAGCAGTTGCAAAACTGCCGCAATAAAAGGAGGAATGATTTATGTTATTTACACCAGCAAGAAGAAACCACGGATTTGACCTGTTTGATGATTTTTTTAATGATTCATTCTTTGCCGCACCATTTTTCAAACAGAATACCAGCATGATGAAGACTGATGTAAAAGATGACGGTTCCAACTATCTGTTGGAGATCGATCTTCCCGGCTTCGACAAAGAGAATATCAAAGCCGAATTACAAAATGGTTATCTGATCATCAATGCAACCCGCGAGGACAACAAAGAAGACAAAGATAAAGACGGTAAGTTTATCCGTCAGGAACGCAGCTTTGGATCCTGCACCAGAAGTTATTATGTCGGCGAACAGATTCGTCAGGAAGACATTAAAGGTGCCTTTGAGAATGGCGTATTAAAGATGCAGATTCCCAAGAAGAATCCTGAGACAATTGAAGCAGCACCACAATATATCGCTATTGAAGGATAATTTCTGACAATAGATTATCCCCCGGCCGGTTTGCATAGGCATTCCGGCCGGGGGATTTCACTGTCTTTGGTTATTCTATTTTACTTCATCTATGATCTGCCAGTAACGTTCTACCGGTATTCCCTTATATCCGTCCGTATTGGACTGATCTGCCCTGATCAGATGAGTTAATGTAAGCGCGGCCCGCTCCACACTATCAGCTAAGGATCTGCCGTTTAACAGACCTCCGGTCATGATGGCTGAAAAGATATCGCCGCTGCCGGCAATTCTAACCGGCAGATGTTCATAGGGAACATCAAAGTATTGTTTGTTTTTATGGTCATATCCGCTTACCATATGAGAATCAGTGCCGGTCTCTGCTGCACTGGTAATCACTACTGATCTTCCGGACAGCTGATGCAGTTCGTCCACCAGTTCACGAATCTCTGCCTTGCTGCCCGCTTCTATTCCCTGAGATCTGCCTGCCAGAAACGATGCTTCTGTGATATTTGGAATCATCACATCAGCGTAGGTAACCAGCTCCCTCATCGCCGTAATCCGGTCACTGTCAATACCATTGTACAACTTGCCGCCATCTGCCATAATCGGATCTACAATAACCAGAGGATCTTGCACCTGCTTCTTCTGCCGGATATAATCACCGATCAGCCGTACCTGGCGGATCGATGTGACAAAACCGGTACAGATGCAGTCGGCCCGAAATCCCAGCTCGTCCCACACCTTCATGGTATCACTCATATAATCCGTCATATCCTGGATACGGAATTTACCAAAGTCCAGGGTATTGGAAATGATCGCCGTTGGAAGCTGGAACGGGTAATGACCCATCTGAGTTAATAACGGCACCATCGCCGCCAGGGCAACCTTTCCATATCCGGGCAGGTCGTTAATCAATACAATATTCTTACCTGGTTCTCTTTCCGTCTGCCCCATCTGCAATCTCCTCTGTCAGTAACTTCAGCAGACCGTCACAGCCGGCTTTTATGTCTTCATAAGTCTTGTCGAAATTCCCGGTATACCACGGATCGGCGATATCACCGCTAAGACCTGCATATTCCAGCAGTTTGTGAACCTTCTGCTTCGGGTCGCTGCCGATAATCCGCTGGATGTTACGGATATTCCAGTCATCCATTCCGATCAGGTAGTCATAGTCAGTATAATCCCGTTTGGTCAGCTGAACCGCTCTCTTGTCACCTACGCCAATACCATACTGGCGGAGTTTTTCCACGGTTCCGTGATGTACCGGATTGCCGATTTCTTCTCTGCTGGTCGCTGCTGATGCGACCGAAATCTGACCGGATAATCCGGCTTTGGCAATCATATCGCGCATTAGCATCTCTGCAAGCGGGCTTCTGCAAATATTGCCGTGACAGATAAAAAGTATTTTAATCATGTGTAAAACTCCTTTCAAAAAAAGCAAAACATCGCCGTTATCGCTTCCTACTATCATTATTTTAGCATAATCAAACCTATTATGATATATTTAATCTGAATGAAAACAACTCGTCTTAATCCCACGCCTCAAAATCACAATGATCCATCAGATTGCGAAACCTGGCGTCATTATCACAATGAATTTTGAATTCTTTCAGGAATTCGTATATGGCCTGTTCATTTTTACTGGTCAGACAAAACATCCCCGCTTCGGAATCATGATGCAATACTTCCTGATATTCGGGCAACTTCATTTTTATAAAAAAGTCAGCCAGCGCATCCCAGTCATAACCGCCTCCCTCACAGCCCTTTTCCTCATAATATTCCTCAAAAATATCATTTCGATAACTGCCTGCATCCAGTAAGGCGGAATAATTTCCTTTATATACAGAAAAGAAAAATGGCTTGATTTCTTCCCGGAATTCTTCGGTCAGATACTTTACCGATGCCGCATCATCCGGCGTATTCAGGCATTCTTCATCATTTGCCGGAACCGGTTGTTCTTTTGACAAATGTTTCTTTGCCATATCCAATAGCATTTTTGCATATGCGCCCTTATCACCCAGCTCAATTGAACGTTCAAAATATGGGATTGAATCAGCCTCCCGGCCGCCCATATAATAAAGTGCATAACCAACCCGAAAATGCCAGAGTGAATCATCCTGTCCCTGCGCCTCCAACTCCAGGAGAACAGCAAGTGCTTCTGCCTCCCGGTTCAGATTATTCAGTGCACGCGCGTACATACTTTGAATCTGGTAATCACGCTCATCTGCGTTCAGCTCATCAATTTCGTCAATGATCAGCTGATGCTCATCATCTTCATGCCATTGATCCAGTTTTTTTAACAATGCTTCCATTCGGTTTATCCTCCATATAAAACTGACATTTTATTAATATTCTAAATACCACTCAGTCTGTTGTCAATTATTAAACTGAAGCTTTTCATTATTTGTGATATAATATACACCATAGCAAATCAGATACGAGGTGATAACGTGGCAGTACAAGGTGCGCAAAAAGAAAAAACAACCATACGGTTAAAAGAACCCCGACGATACAAAGTTGTTATGTATAATGATGATTTTACTCCCATGGATTTTGTGGTGGAGATACTTATGAGTATTTTCAATAAACAGGAAACGGAAGCGATTCATATCATGCTGGCCGTTCACGAAAAGGGCTCTGCTGCGGTAGGCACTTATCCGTTTGATATTGCCAATACCAAGGTGACAAAGGCCACACAACTTGCAAGACAATACGGTTATCCGTTCCGGATGCGGACAGAGGAGGCTTAACATTGTATACAACCAAAGAAGTAGCAGAGCTGTTGACTGCCGCAGTAGAACTGGCACATCAGCGCAAACATGAATATATTACCCCTGAGCATCTGTTATACTGCCTGACAGAGAACAGGACATTTGCCGCCGCCTTTACCCGCTGCGGCGGAGACTCACAGATGCTTAAGGGTGACCTGAACACATATCTGGAAGAAACCATGTCCGGTCAGGATGATGGGGAACCGGAGCTGACAGAGGGAATGAAGCAGCTGCTTGCCGGTTTTTACCAGCAGGCCGAAAGCAGCGGCAAACAGGCCGTGGAACTCCAGCATCTGATTCACTGCTTTCTGAAACTGGAAGAAAGCTTCGGTGTATATTTTATTACCAGACAAGGGGTGGATCTGACCGAACTGTTATGCCAGATCTGTGATTACGGTGAATCCCCGGAACCGGCGTCCTCACCCGGGTCGTCCCGGATAACAGGCGATGATTCTGCCGAAGGAGCGCAGCCGGAAAAAGTGTGGAAAAATTATGCTGAATGTCTCAATGATACCGCTGAAAAAGAGAATCCTCTGATCGGCCGGGAAAAAGAACTGGAGCAAACCATCCGGATTCTCTGCCGTAAAGATAAAAATAATCCGCTTCACATCGGCGAACCCGGTGTCGGCAAGACAGCCATCACCTATGGTCTGGCCCGGCTGATCAACAAAAACCAGGTCCCGAAGGTTTTACAGGGTGCCCGGATCTTTTCTGTCGACTTAGGATCCATGCTTTCCGGCACCCAGTTCCGCGGTGATTTTGAAAAACGTTTTAAGGAAGTAATGGAAAGTATTCGTCAGGAACCCACTCCTATCGTCTATTTTGACGAGATCCACAATATTGTGGGGGCCGGTGCTGTAAACGGCGGCAGTTTTGATGTATCCAATATGCTGAAGCCATACCTGACCTCCGGCAGTATTCGTTTCATTGGTGCCACCACCTACGAAGAATACAAAAAACACTTTGCCAAAAACAAAAGCCTGGTACGTCGTTTCCAGAATGTTGACATCAAAGAACCGGCGCCGGAAGAAACAGTAAAAATCATGGCCGGACTGAAAAGCCGTTATGAAAAATTCCACAGTGTAACATACACAAAAGGTGTTCTGGAGTATATCGTCACGATGAGCAGCAAATACATGAACGAACGGTATCTTCCTGATAAAGCAATTGATCTGATGGATGAAGCCGGTGCCTACCGCCAGCTGCATCCGCTGAATCAGAAAACCCAGACCGTCAGCCGTACCCTGATTGATCAGCTGATATCGGAAACCTGCCAGATACCCAGACAAACGGTTGAAAAAGATGAGATAAAACAGCTTGCCAGCCTGGATAAACGGCTGTACCGGAAAGTATTCGGACAGAATGAGGCCATCAGGCAGGTGGTTAATGCCATCCGCTTCTCCCGGGCAGGGCTTTTAGAAGACAACAAACCGCTGTCCAGTCTGCTGTTTGTCGGTCCTACCGGTGTCGGAAAGACAGAAGTAGCCCGTTCTCTGGCCGCCGAACTGGGTATCCGTCTGCTGCGCTTCGATATGAGTGAGTACTCTGAAAAGCACTCCGTCGCTAAACTGATCGGCTCACCGGCCGGTTATGTAGGTTATGAAGAAGGCGGACTTCTGACTGAAGCCGTACGAAAAAACCCGCATGCGGTCCTCCTTCTCGATGAAATCGAAAAGGCCCACAGCGACATTTATAACATCCTGCTTCAGGTTATGGATTATGCAACCCTGACTGATAATCAGGGACAAAAAGCCGACTTTCGCAATATTATCCTGATCATGACCTCCAATGCCGGCGCCAGTCAGGTAAACAAACTCCCGCTCGGCTTTGGTAATGCCGGTGACAAACCGGATGCCATTATGGATGAAGTAAAACGGATATTCCAGCCGGAATTCAGAAACCGCCTGAACCGTATCGTGGTCTTCCGCTTTATGGACCGGAATATGGCTGCCGGCGTTGTCAACAAGAAACTGAATGAACTGGCAGAGCGGCTGAAGCAGAAAAATGTTGTCCTGACATTTACCAAATCCGCCGCTGAATACGTACTTGAGCACGGTGTCAGTAACGAATACGGTGCCCGTGAAATCGAACGGGTTATTAACAATGAAGTAAAACCGCTTCTGGTTGACCGTATTTTATTTGGAAAACTAAAGAAAGGCGGTACCTGCCGCCTTGATATCCGGGACGATAAATTAGTTGTCAGCGAGGGGAAATAAATGGCAGTATACCGTTTGGATGAAAAAAACATCTGGTTTCCATCACCGGAAGAAGCTGAGGATAACGGACTGCTGGCCGTCGGCGGAGATCTGTCGGTACGCCGGCTGCTGCTGGCCTACCGGTATGGCATATTTCCCTGGTATAATCCGGGGGAAGAAATTCTCTGGTGGTGTCCCAAAGAACGGTTTGTAATTATTCCAGGCGAGATTCATATCTCCCGTTCCATGAAAAAATACCTGCGGCGCTGTCAGCAGGAACAAACCATCCAGGTCACTTTTAACCGCGACTTTACCGGTGTCATGCACCACTGCCGTCAGTTGTGGGAAGAACGGGACGGCACCTGGATTTCCAGTGAGATGGAACAGGCTTACGGACTGCTGCACAGCTGCGGATTTGCCATGAGCACAGAGATATATCAGGAAAACCGCCTGATCGGCGGTTTGTATGGAGTCGTACTGGGCACCTGCTTCTTTGGTGAGAGTATGTTTTCACAGACTGAAAACGCTTCAAAGATTGCTCTGATTTCACTGGCCCATGAACTGAACAATCGCGGTTTTCAGTTCATTGACTGTCAGTTTCACACCCCTCACCTGGAATCCATGGGCGGTAAATATATCAGTTACCGCAGGTATCGCGAAATGATCGAAAGAGGTTTAGGCTGAAACAATCAGCCTTTTTGATGCACCTGAAAATAATTCTTTAATATTTTCAGGCTTTCATCACGACATACACCTGCAGTCACCTCCGGTTTGAATGGGGAATTGGCAAAGACTATTTCGCTGCAGCAGCTCCCCTCATCCCCCAGGATATTACACAGATCTATATCACTTGCAGCATAAACCAGCCGCCCCAGCTTCATCCATACCATTGCCCCTGAGCACATAAAACATGGTTCGCAACTGGAATACAATATGTAATCACTTAAATCAGTAATTTTTGTCTCGGCACAAAATCGCCGGATCATACCGGCTTCTGCATGAAAAGTCGGATCGGAAGCCGAATAGATCTGGTTCTCATTTGTAAAAACGATCTCGTTGTCTTTTACAAGTACTGCCCCAAACGGCTCATTGCCATGCTCCACAGCCAACGCAGACAGTTCGATTGCTTTTTTCATAAATACTTCGTCCCGCAACATTTTCCCTCCATCATAACTCCTTTTTATTTATTCCAGTTCCGTATATTTCAGATTCTTCCCCTTAATCTTATCAACAGGATATTTTTCCGCATTCTTGCACAACTTCCGGTCTAATATCTGATTTAGATCAATATGGTTCATCTGTGCAAACCGCAGAATAAAAAAGAATGTATCAGCCAATTCATCTTCGATATGCCCCCGCTTTGCCTCATCTGTAAAAATCCGCCCCATCTCCGCCTCTGATTTAAACCGGAAAATATCAAGCAGTTCATTGGCTTCCGTAGATATCCCGATCGCCAGATCCTTCGGATTATGAAACTGATCCCAATCCCGTTCTTCGCAAAACAACTTAACCTTTTCGATCAGTTCCTGTATTGTATCTTCTTTCATGGTCACTCCTCACTTAATTAGCTGCATCTTTTAAAGCCTGTCTCAGTTCAGGGTCACAGGCATAAATATAAAGTCCATTCACGCCACGGGTCATCAACACTCTCACCTCATGTTGTATTAATATTTCACCAAATTTCTTCTTTGTCCCATCAGACAGGGAACGGTTACGGACCGCTTTTTCATTGCAGCTGGCTTCCGGATCAAAAATAACTTCTCCGTTTCGGTATTTTACCGATGGACCTAAAATGACACCGGCAAAATTCAAGTCAAACCCTTGTATTGTAAATGTAGATCCTATTTCCTTTATTGTCTGAGGCTGCTCTGCCCAGGATAATGTTTTAATCCTTCTTTTTTCTATTCGATCCAGTTCTTTCGCCAATTCATTATTCCACGGTCTGTGCCAGTCGCCGATTGTGACCTCCCAATATTTAAGGAATCTGCTTTCTGCTGATTTCCTGGCATTGTATTCCCAGTCATATGTAGCAACAATTCTTGAAAGTGATGATTTTTTTGAGTTTGCTTTCCTTTTGATTTTCTTTTCGAGATCAGCCGGATGATCAAAAATTTTGATTATATATCCGGTACTGTCATGTGGAATCTGCTTCAATTCTCTGTTTTTTGTAAATGCATCGATCCAGTCAATGGTATGTTTGTCTGCCGACATTCGCAGCTGATTTTTTAGTTCAATATAATTATCGGTCTGTTTGGCCAGTTCTTTATAATGATCCAGAACCTGTGCTTCCCAATATTGTTCTGTCGTCAGTATTTGATTTTCATCAAACATAACCACCGTTACTCTGGCCCTGGCGATGATATCCCGAAGCTGGTTTTTCCCTTTATAAGACTGTTTCCCCTGCGTCAATAATAAATGCGCCTCATCAACAAAAGCAACATCAACCGGATTATCCGCCGAATGATTGTTGATAAACGTTGTGGGCTTACAAACTATTTTACCATATCTATCCGTCAGTCCAAGCTTTTGGGCAATCTGTTCATAAACTGTTATCTGTTCTTTATGGTTGACCATCATATAACATTTCAGCTGTTCCAAACCAAGTTCCGCTGCATTTGTTATCAAATCATAGAAGGTGCTGCTGTTTAGTACGGTCTTTCCCGTTCCGGCCTCACCCTCAATAAATATCAGCTGATTCTTCTGCCCGCTTTTCAAAGTGTGGAATACCTTCTGAATAATAAGTGCCTTTGCTTGAGCCTGTTCCGAAGTCATCTTATGTAATGGTGATGCCTTAAAGATCGCAGAATCAGTTATTTCACTCTCCGTCGGGAAAAGTTTCGGGTCTTCTTTTCTCAGCCGCATCCATATGTTATGGAATATATGGTCAAACTCTTTAACCGGATAATATTTATTTTGTGCATTTCCCCGCTTATTATGAATCTTTTTTACCTTCTCAATGCCCATCATATATAGCATAATTTGGTTCTCAATATCAAGAGTCAATGATTTGTTGAAATGCTCATGGCCAATAAGAAATAACCGGGCACGTTTCTTCATCAGCTGATATTGCCAGTTATTTTTATCACCTGAATCTTTAAAATGCTGTCTCGTCCGCTGGATTACATTATTGGACTCTCCTATGTATACTTCGTACTCGTCTGTATTCTCCCAGTTATGAATGTATACCGTAGGATAATTAAGCATAATATCCTGCTCTCTTTCCGACTTTTCCGCCCGGAGAACTTCTTCGAATTTCTTTAATCCGGCATCAGTATCATCGATTTGATATACAATTGGTTCCATCTTTGTTGTTCTGGTCATAAATAATACCTTGCTTTCAAAATTTAGTCACGACGCTATTTTATATAATATATCAACACCATTCAGCAATACAGCCTTTACTGATTCCGGTGATACTGTTTTATATTTTAACAGCAAATTGCATTTTACTCAATCTCTGTAAATATTTTATATAAAAATGTATTTTTTATTTGTCAAAAAAATATCAATTATATATTGATAATAGTTATTACTTTTGATATAATACAATAAAACAACCATTATTATAAAGGAGATTAACATTATGGGTAAAATTATACTGATCGGAGCCAACCATGCCGGCACTGCTGCGGCAAACACAATTTTAGATCAATATCCCGACGAACAGCTGATTATCTTTGACCGGAACAATAATATCAGCTATCTGGGCTGCGGCACTGCACTGTGGGTTGGACGCCAGATTGAAACACCGGACGGCCTCTTCTACTGCTCCAAAGATGTCTTTGTTTCGAAAAATGCTGTCGTACATATGGAAACAGAAATCCGTCATATCGATTTTGATAAAAAGGAAGTCACAGCCGTTGATAAAACCGGACACCAGTTTACCGAAAGTTATGATAAGTTAATCCTCGCAACCGGCTCCCTGCCGATAATTCCCAACATAACCGGAACTGACCTCAAGCATGTGGAATATGTCAAGCTGTTCCAGGACGGACAGAAAATTGATCTGACCCTGGAAGACCCGGAGATTAAAAACGTCGCTGTCGTCGGGGCGGGATATATCGGTGTGGAAATTGCCGAAGCCATTCGCCGCCGCGGCAGACAACCGCTTTTATTTGAAGCTGCCGACACCTCATTATCCGGATATTATGATGAGTGGTTCAGCCGCGATATGGACCGGATTTTAGCCGAAAACGGCGTTGAACTTCATTTTGGAGAAATGGTAAAAGAAATAAAAGGGCCTGATAAAGTAACGGAAATTGTAACAGATAAAGGATCCTACCCGGTTGATATGGTCATACTTGCCATTGGATTCCACCCAAACAACAGTCTTGGCGGCGGCCGCATTGAAACCATCGGCAACGGTGCCTTTAAAGTCAATCTTCGTCAGGAAACCAGCGTCCCGGATGTCTATGCCATCGGTGACTGCGCTACGATCTACAGCAATGCCCTGCAGGACAGCACCTATATCGCCCTGGCAACCAATGCCGTGAGAAGCGGTATCATTGCCGCCCACAATGCCTGCGGTACTCCGCTTGACTCTGTCGGCGTGCAGGGCTCCAACGGAATCTGCATCTTTGATTATAAAATGGTCTCTACCGGACTTAACTTAAGTGCTGCAAAGAAGGCCGGTTTTGAACCGGAATATACCCAATTTGAGGATTTGCAGAAACCGGCATTTATTACTGAAAATAACCAAAATGTCAAACTCCGGATTGTCTATGATAAAAACACCCGACGGGTATTAGGCGCTCAGATGGCCTCGTACCAGGATATCTCGATGGGAATTCATATGTTCAGTCTGGCAATTGAAGAACACGTTACAATTGATAAATTGAAGCTGTTGGACATTTTCTTCCTGCCTCATTTTAATCAGCCGTATAATTATATTACCATGGCAGCACTATCGGCAAAATAATCAGGATAACAGTAATTTTGACTTAATATGCACCAAATAAAGAATATCCTCGCAGGAATAGTTGCTTTTCAAACATCATTTTCCTGCTAGGATATTTTTATGCTGTTCGCTGGATATACTTTTTACTATCTTATTTCACAACTCACTCTTTTGACATCTGGCTTTCCAGTTCGGCAATTCTTTGAAGGGCTTTTTGATATTCCAAATCTTTTTGAGTTAGTTGCCGTCTGGTCGTATCCAACTCTGTCTGCTGTTGGATAAATTCTTTCTTCTGTTGGCTAAGTTCTTCATTCTGCTGGCTTAGCTCTTCCTTCTTCCGACTTAGTTCTTCATTCTGCCGACTTAGTTCTTTCTTCTTCTGATTAACCTCCTCCTGCATCTCATCAATCATAAGCTGTACCGTATTTCAATCCAATTCTAATAGTTCTTTTAAAAACATTTCCATCACCATTTCAATGCTTTGGCAAATCTGATACACATGCGCAAACATCCCGGCAAACTCCGGATACATTTTTATGATTTTAATAATGATTTCCGGTTCTTCACTACTTAAAAATGCAAGCCACGCATCCAATTTGCTATTAATACCTTTATTTTGCAGTTTTACAGCAAAAATATCAAGTGGTATGAACCAACAAAAAACTGACCGGCCTGCTCCCGCAAACCGGTCAGGAAAACCATCCGTCAATATCTGTCAGGTTGTATTCTCAAGTATATCAATCTCCGTCAGCAGATATTTGCGGATCAGAAACAATAACAATAGTGCCGCAACAGCAATCAGGATATCCGCCGCACCAAAATGCTCCACCACCATCTGCCTGGCCACCGAATATGCCAGCACCTCAATAACACTTACAGCCGAGTGTTTTACCATCATCTTTACAAGCTCAATTCCAATCACCATATTAAAACTGGTCGACAAAACTGCGGAAAGCATATCGTCAATTGACGATATCCCCAGCATCCCCTCCACCTCATAAAGCAATTTAAAAGTCAGAATCAGAATTACCATTATTATAATTGATGAAATTGCCAGTTCCAATATATTTGCTGCTTTAAATATAACTGTTCGGATTTTTTCTTTCATAAGCCTCTATCGTTGATTTATTTTTTATTGCTGTCTTCATCCTAGGGATCAGCCTTCCCTCAAACCAGATATCAGCCGTCACATAACCTTCAGACAAGGCTGCACCAGGGCAGTGGCAGAAATCATTCCGATTGGATTTACGATTCCCTTGTTTATCACAGTTTCGTCCGGATGATGAAGCTGGTTTGGGGTATAGGGCCCACCTCCCCTCCTTTACTTATTTCAGGAAAGATAATAAAACACTTCCCAGGATCAGAATCAACGCTCCGCCAAGTCTTGAAGAGACCGCAGCAAACGGCATCAACTCCATACGTTTCGCCGCCCCCAGAGTCGCAATATCGCCGGAGCCGCCCATATTGGACATGCACAGACCACCGGTAATAGCTGCTTCAATCGGATAAAATCCTACCAGGTATCCGACAAACCCGGAACCAATCGCAGCACCAATCACAACCATAATAACAATAATGAGGTATACCGGTGTCAACGCCGGAATCACCGCTTCCAGGCTGATAAGGCCAATTCCCAGTCCCGCCAGTAATACATTGGTAAAATTCTTGATAAAGAACTGATACCACAGAGAACATGATCGTTCAATACCGGCCGGTAAGATTCCCAGCAATTTCACAAGTACCATCAGCAGTATCATCCAGGCATAAGCATGGATACCCGGAACAAACTTCTGAATCATCTGACCCATACCCAGGAAAATTCCCGCTACTGCCATACCGGTTGCAAATACCGAAAGATCGGTAACCGGCTCAGCCTGTTTCGCTTCTTTTTCGGCAGCCGCTTCCCCCTGCACACGCATGATCTTGCCATGCCCGGTCAGCACCGGTTTTACCTTTCCAATCTTATCCAGCAGACCCGCAACAATAATCGAACAGGCATTACCAAGAGCCACCGCCGGAGTCATAATTGCCAGCATCTCACCAGGATCGGCTCCCAGTACCTCCCCAAACATTTGTGACATCGGGACCGCACCGGCTGAAGTGCCGCCGCCCATAATCGGCAGCACCATATATAGTACAGTTTCTGCAAAACCATTCCCCAGCAAAGTGCCGACTGCTCCGGCCAGAAGCATTGCTCCGGCAACACCGCCAAGAATACAGGGAATATATCTTAAAGAAGCCTTTAAAAGCAGATCACGGTCCATACCAAAAATGCTGCCGCAGCAAAGTGCCGCCAAAGCAAAATTTATAAAGGTACCGTTCATAAAATCCTTTGTTTCCGCCGCAGTTTCTGCCGGAATGACCCCAAACATAACCAGTGCCGCACAGCCAAACAGTACGACACAGGAACCGCCGCCCAGATAATCTTTAATAATCGGAATCCTGTCGCCGATAAAACGGAACGCTTCACCGATCACCAGTAACAGCGGTATCTGACCGGCCAGACTTGCCGGCAAAAACCCAAAGTACATTGCCATAATTACAATTGCAAACAATACCAGAAAGTACTGCCAATCCATACCCATTAATTTTATTTTGCTTTTTGCAGTCATTTTCTTTTCCTCCTACATTTCCCCCGGACTTGTAATATATCCTGTAATTGCCGATGCTGCTGCTACCGCCGGTGACGATAAATATGCCCTGGCCTTTGGTGAGCCGTAGCGGCCTAAAAAGTTACGGTTATTCGTGCCCAGCATAACCTCATCATCACCCATCAATGCCATCGTCCGCCCTTCACAAAAAGAGCAGTACGGTGGTGTGACCATCGCCCCGGCACGAACCAGATCCTGTATGTATCCCAGTTTCATGGCTTCTTCCATAATACGGTTTGAGGCCGGTGTAACTACAAATTTCAAATACCGGGCTATTTTCTTTCCTCTGATAATATCCGCGGCAATCTTTAAGTCCTCCAGCCGGCCGTTGGTACAGGAACCAAAACAAACCTGATTGATTTTAGTCCCAGCCACCTCCGTTAGCGGCTTTACGTTGTCTACATACGGCGGACAGGAAAGCACCGGCTCCAGCTCTTCAGCCTGATAATATATGGTCTTCTCATAAGCCGCATCCTCATCAGCATGTACCCAGGCAATATCTGCCATTTGCATATTGCAGTATTCAGCCGTTTTTTCATCGGTGGCAAACAATCCTGCTTTGCCGCCACATTCCACTACCATATTAGCAATTGTCAGGCGTCCGTCAATCGTCAATTCATCAATTGCCGTACCGCAAAATTCCAGCGACTTATAAGTACCGCCTGCTGCCTTGAGATCCCCCAACACCCGCAGAATAATATCCTTGGCATATACATGCTTTGGCAGTCTGCCGTCAATCCTGATTTTAATCGCAGCCGGTACCCGCAGCCACAGTTCCCCTTTGCCCCAGACATAAGCCATCTCCGTATAACCAATCCCGGTAGAAAAACATCCGACCGCACCATAAGTGGGGGTATGGGAATCGGTAACAAAGATAATCTCACCCGGTTTTGCATATCCCAGCTCCGGGATCAGCTGATGTACAATTCCGCCATTAGGGTAAAAATGAGTCAGCCCATATTCTTCTTTCAGCTGATAACCAACCTCCAGACTTCTGGGATCATCCGCCATACAGGCCGGATTCAGATGATCATGCATAACCACTGCGCGGTCTTTATCCCAAACCGTTTTAAAGCCCATTTCCTGCAATTTCTTATACAACATATCTGTATAAATATCATGAACCACTGCATAACTGGGTTTTACAATGACCAGGTCACCCGGGCTCACACTGGCCAGCCCGGTATTCTTCATAATTATTTTTTCAACAATTGTATGTCCCACTGCGCCTCCTTATATGATTCCGTTTTGTTTCTGGACACTTTTCACCAATCCGCCGTCACGGATAATCTGATACAGGTTATCCGCAATTCTGTTCATCTTAAATGTTTTACCCTTACATAAAAGCTGCCGGTTTAATTCCACCGTTACAATATCACCTTCCTGTGCATAATCCGGCAGTTCTTCATTCTCAATCAGTAAAAGCCCATTGTTAATCGCATTGCGAAAAAAAATCCGGGCAAATGATTTGGCAATCACACAGGTTACTCCGTGGTTATTCAGCACTTCCGCAGCCTGTTCCCGGGAAGAACCGCAGCCAAAATTTTCACCTGCCACAATAATATCTCCGTTTCGCAGCAACGCTGCAAGCTCTGGCCGCAGCGGTTCAAAAACATGCCGTTTGATTTCTTCCATCGTAGCATAGGTCAGGTGCTGTGTGGGAATAATAATATCCGTATCGATATCATTTCCGAACTTCCAGACTCTTCCCTCAAACATCTCTACCATTGTCTCCCCCCTCTCCGGTCATTCCGTTAAGTGCACATAAAACAGCCTGTCTGGTCGTGACCAGACGGATGTTTGACGAAGCCGGACCGGCATAACCAGATTCATTGTGGATATCGTTTGAAACCATTACCTCTCCGTCACCGATTCTGGCCTGAACCGCCGGATTGCCGCATTGGTTGATTATCATGCCGCCTGCTGCCATAATATCCGCCAGATATCCCCGGTTCGCTGCCTCCGCATAAATCCGGGAAGTCGCCGGAGCCACAGTCAGCCGTACCTTAAAAGCCAGTTTCCGGCCACGCAGATACTCAGCGGTCTGCTTAATATCTTCCAGATATCCGCCATAAGCACCACCGATAAATACCGCTTTGACTTCCAAAACACTGGCGCTGCTCTCTGCTGCAGAAGGCCCGCTGATCTCACCCAAATCAAACTGACAGTCCGTTTCCCGGCTGCTCTCCCTGACGATCAGAGCTGACATTGCCCCGGTCTTTTGCATCCAGCCGCACAGGATGGCACATTCATCCTGACTTAAGCCGGTTTCTTTTACCGGATAAAATTCCACTACAGTTGCCGGACTTACCAATTCTGTTAATGCCGTTACCAGAGTCATCGCCGCCGCCCGGATATCACTGTCCTGCCTTAACTGTCCGGTCAGTTTCACGCTCAATACCACCGGCTCCGGAATAATCACCTTACCGTACACCACTGCCTGAGCCAGTTTGGCACTCCCCAGGCAGATTCCCATCGCACCGGCAGCACCAACCATCAGAATATCACGATCCCCACTGACAACCACGTCCCCGGACTTTACATACTCATCCAACAGAATATGAGACGCCATTCCTGCTCCATAGCAGTAACCGGTCCCCTCCCGTTCCGCAAACTGCATTATCATCTGCTGGGCAAGAGATACCTCCGGAGAATTGGGCGGGATGATCTGATCCTGAATCACCAGTATATTTTCCGGTTTATATGCCGATCTCTGACTCTCCTGCATCAACCGGATCACATCTAAGGTTTTGTCATTATTCAATACACAATAATCAACAGCTATCGTATCTTTTTCCATTAAATCTGCACGTTTCTGCTTTAAAATCTCTTTTATTGCCATGACTCCTCTCCTTGCTTTTTATTGTGACATCCTGACATATTCCTCGTATTTTTCCCTGGCTCCCTCAGCCGCTTCATCAAGCAGTTTTTCGGCCTCATCAGGGAATGTCCGGTAAAGGGATGCAAACCGCACCTCCCCCATTAAAAATTCTTTTAGATCCATTGATGGTTTCTTCGAATCCAGTATAAACGGATTTTTTCCGGCCGCCTTAAGATCCGGATTATAGCGGTACAGGTTCCAGTAACCGGCATTCACCGCCAGCTTCATTTCTTCCTGGGAACATCCCATGCCCTTCACCAGACCGTGCGTCACACAAGGCGCATAGGCAATAATCAGTGACGGCCCATTATATTTCTCGGCTTCCGTCATCGCCTTTACCAGCTGATTCTGATTTGCCCCCATCGCTACCTGCGCCACATAAACATAACCGTACGACATCGCCAGCAACCCTAAATCCTTTTTTCTGGTCTTCTTTCCTGATGCGGCAAACTTCGCAACTGCACCAATCGGGGAAGCTTTGGATGACTGACCGCCGGTATTTGAGTAAACTTCGGTGTCAACCACCAGCACATTCACATCTTTTCCGCTGGCCAGCACATGATCCAGTCCGCCATAACCAATATCATAAGCCCAGCCGTCACCGCCAAACATCCAGACCGACTTTTTAGTCAGATGTTCTTTATCATGTTTTATCCGATCATAACGGCTGACTGCCGCTGCCGGTAAATCAGTCCGGTCAAGCACCTCCAGAAGACGGCTGGTGGCAGTTTTGGAAGCATCGCCGTCGGCATAGCTGTCAAACCAGCTGCCGGCTGCTTCTGTTACTTCTGCTGTACGGACAGTCTCCGCCAGTGCTTTCACTTCCTCCGCCAGACGCTCACGCTGCTGGGTCTCCGCCAGATACATGCCTAATGCAAATTCCGCATTATTCTCAAACAAAGAATTTGACCATGCCGGGCCGTGCCCCAATTCATTCGTTGTATACGGGAAACAAGGCATTGCCGCGCCCCAGGCCTGGGTACATCCGGTAGCATTGGCAACAATTAAGCGGTCACCGAATAACTGAGTCAGAAGCTTCATATAAGGAGTCTCGCCGCAGCCGGCACAGGCGCCGGAAAACTCCAGCAGCGGCTGCTCAAACTGACTGCCTTTTACTGTTGCTTTATCCATGGGATTTTCTTTCACCGATAGCTTTAATGCGTATTCCCAGTTGTCATTTTCGTGCATCTGGGTTTCCAGTGATTCCATCACGAGAGCTTTTTCTTTCGCCGGGCAGACATTAACACAAACACCACAACCCATACAGTCAAGGGGCGAAATCTGCATCCGGTAAGAATATATATCCATACCTTTTCCCTTTGCCTGCACAACAGCAAATCCATCTGGGACATTCAAGGCTTCTGCCTCATTCAGCAAAAACGGACGAATCGCCGCATGCGGACATACATAAGAGCACTGATTGCATTGGATACACCGGTCCGGCTGCCACTGCGGGACATCTACAGCCGTTCCTCTTTTATCATACCGTGAAGTTCCAAGCGGCACCGTTCCATCCTCGCGGCCGATGAAAGCACTGACCGGAAGCAGATCCCCCTTAAGGGCATTAACCGGATTTGCAATTTTTGCCACAAACTCCGGCAGTTCTGACCGGCAAGGTGAATATTCTCCGACAACAGTTTTCCAACTCTCCGGTACCGCTACCTTTACAAGCCGTTCAATTCCCTGATCCACGGCGGCATAATTCATCGCGACAACCGCTTCCCCTTTCTTACCATAAGACTTTACAATCGCCAGTTTCATAAAGGTAATCGCATCTTCGATCGGAATAATATCCGACAGTTTAAAAAATGCAGCCTGCAGGACGGCATTGGTACGATTGCCAAGACCAATTTCTTTGCCGATTGAAACAGCATCAATGGTATAAAACTGAATGTCATGCTCCGCAATATAACGTTTAACAGCGGCCGGCAGATGATTTTCCAACTGCTGCAGATCCCAGGTACAGTTGAGTAAAAAAGTACCGCCCGGTTTTATCTCCTGAACAATATCGTATTTATCTATATAAGACTGGTTGTGACATGCCGCAAAATCAGCTTTCGATACCAGATAACTGCCGATAATCGGCTGTTTGCCAAAACGCAGATGGGAACGGGTCAGGCCGCCCGACTTTTTCGTATCATATTCAAAGTAAGCCTGAGCAAAGAGTTCCGTGTGATCACCGATAATTTTAATCGAGTTTTTATTGGCCCCCACGGTTCCGTCGGATCCCAGTCCCCAGAATTTGCAGTTTACCGTACCTGCTGCCGCCACATCAAGCGCTTCTCCAAGCGGCAGGGAGGAATACGTCACATCATCATCAATACCCACGGTAAAATGATTTTTTGTGTTTTCCCCGGCCATGTTGTCAAATACTGCCACAATCTGATTGGCCGTCACATCCTTGATTGACAGTCCGTAACGTCCGGCATAAACCGCCGGCCTGTCTGTTGTTTCGTTAAATGCCCCGCATACATCCAGGTACAATGGCTCGCCGAGCGCTCCGGGTTCCTTGGTACGATCAAGAACCGTGATCTTCTCAACTGTATCCGGCAATTCTTTTAAGAAATGGCGGATTGAGAACGGGCGATATAAATAAACCTGCAAAAATCCCGTTTTATGCCCGCGTACATTTAAATAATCCACAGTCTCCTTAATAACCCCGGCTGATGAACCCATAGCAATAATCACATGCTTTGCATCACCGGCTCCATAGTAGGAAAACAACTTATAATCCCTGCCGGTTATTTTATTGATTTCATTCATATAATTTTCGACAATCTCCGGAATTACTTCGTAAAAAGGATTGGAGGATTCTCTAGCCTGGAAATAGATATCCGGATTCTGAACAGTACTGCGCATCACCGGCCGTTCAGGGTTGAGTGAACGCTTGCGGAACGCATCCAATGCCTCATAATCGAGCAAACCTTCTAAATTCTGATAATCCATAACCTCAATTTTCTGAATCTCATGCGAGGTTCTGAAACCATCGAAAAAATGTATAAACGGCATTCTCCCTTTTATCGCCGATAAGTGTGCCACCCCGGCCAGATCCATGACTTCCTGGACACTGCCCGAACAAAGCATGGCAAGACCGGTCTGGCGGCATGCCATCACATCCGAATGCTCACCAAAAATCGAGAATGCATGAGTGCCGACAGCTCTGGCACTGACATGCAAAACACCTGGCAGCAGTTGTCCGGCTAATCGGTATAACGGCGGGATCATCAGCAGAAGTCCCTGTGACGCAGTATAACTGGTGGCCAAAGCACCGGTTTCCAGCGCTCCGTGCATGGCACCGGCCGCCCCCGCTTCCGACTGCAGTTCCTCCAGCCTGACCCGCTGGCCAAACAGATTCTTCTTTCCCTGTGCCGACCACTGATCTACACTTTCTGCCATTGGCGATGACGGGGTGATCGGATAAATCGTGGCAACCTCGGTAAATGCATATGAGATATAAGCCGCAGCCTCATTTCCATCCATTGTCTTTAATACTTTACTCATGTTTCCTGCACTCCTCTCACTGTCTATGCATATATCAAAGCTTCTTCCCTGCCATTCAAAACCCGCTTGACTCCATCGGCCAGAGCTTCCATCTCTTCCTCCCCGGGATAAAGAAATACCGGTGCCAGATAGGATACCCGCTCCCTGATCCAGGTGGTCAGCATCTTCGAGTAAGCCATCCCGCCGGTCAGTATGACAGCATCCACCTGTCCGTTAAAAACAGCCCCCAGCGAAGCAATTTCCTTGCTGATCTGATACCCCATCGCTTCATATACCAGTCTGGCTTCCTGATCGGATCCGGCCAGATCTTCCACCTCTCTGGCATCATTCGTTCCCAGATAACTGACACAGCCACCTTTTCCAACCAGGCTTTTCTCGATCTCACTTCTGGATCTGCCCTCGTCAAACGCCATATCGAGCAGGATTTCATTTGGCAGTCCGCCGGCTCGTTCCGGAGAAAACGGGCCTTCCCCCATCAATCCGTTGTTTACATCTACTGCCCTGCCCTGCTGGTGGGCCGCCACAGTGACGCCACCTCCCAAATGAGCAACGATACAGTTGATTTCACTATATTCTTTTCCCATAAGAGCCGCTGCTTTCCTGGCTACTGCCTTTTGATTTAACGGATGCCATATTGACCGCCGGTCATATCCTTTTAAACCGGACAACCGGGCCAGCGGCTGCAGTTCATCAACGACTACCGGATCAACCACATAAGCCGGGATTCCCAGTTCTTTCCCCAGCTGATAACCAATCAATGCCCCTAAGTTGCTGGCATGTTCATTCTTTGTTTCTGTCAGCTCCGCACACATCGCTTCCCCAACCAGATATGTACCGCCGCTAGGTAATGGCTTTAACAGACCGCCTCTGGCGGCAATCGCCCTTAACTGTGATAATTCAATATGCTGCGTCAGTAAAATCTCCTTTATCAGAGCCATCCGGAATCCGTACTGATCCGCTACCCGTTTGAAAGGTGCCAGTTCCTCTTCCGTATGCTTCAGGCTCTCTTCTAAAATCTTATTTTTATCTTTAAATACCGCAATCTTGGTCGATGTAGATCCGGGATTGATTACGAGAATTTTTTCTTTATCCATGTCGGCCTCCTTAACAATCAGCTAATAACAATGCCAGCATAATGCTGTTTAATTTGGTTGACGGTGAATCGGATCTGGAGGTGAGAACAATCGGAGCGGCGGCGCCCACAACTGCTCCGGCAATCTCAGCCTCAGCCATATACACCAGGGTTTTCCACATCACGTTACCGGTTTCAATATTAGGCATTAACAGCGCGTCGGCGTTTCCTGCAACCGGTCCGCCTACACCTTTATGTACCGCAGCTTCCTGATCCAGGGCAATATCCAGAGCCATCGGGCCGTCAACCACCACGCCTTTGATCTGGCCCCGGTCACACATTCTGGTCAGCAATGCGGCATCCACGGTTGGCTGCATCACCGGATTTATTACCTCAACCGCACAGACTGCTGCTACTCTTGGCGTTTCAATACCCAGCGCCCTACCGACTTTTTTTACCGCCCCAAGCATCTGAACCTTTTCTTTTAACTCAGGGTAAGTATGCATGGCCGAATCTGTCATCATAATCAGACGGTCGATCTGGGGAACATCGAAGACAGCCATATGTGTCAGCTCTTCACCGGTTCTCAGCCCCTGTTCTTTGTTAAGAACCGCCCGCAAAAAATCAGCCGTTCCCAATAGCCCTTTCATCAATACCTGTGCCCTGCCCTCACGAACAAATGATACAGCCGTCGCTGCTGCTTTTTTCACATCCGGCTCATGAACAATCCGGAGCCGGTCATCTGCCATTCCAAGTTCCGCCATGTAAGCTTCAATCTTATCCTGATCGCCGACTAATACCGCATCTGCCAGCCCGGCCTCGACCGCATCCCTGATTGCTTCCAAAACCGGCATATCTTCGGCGGCTGCAACAGCTATGGTTTTGCGGCTGCCTGACAATACCTTTCTTTGCATCTCATTCATTGATTTCATATCTGATTCTTCCTTCCCCGCTGCTCTCAGTTACAGCTTCTCACTGCCAGCCAGCAATTCAAATAATTCCACTGACGGAATCAGTTTGGATGCGCCGCAATAGAAAAAAATTAACCGCAGTACTTCACCGACTTCCTCTATCGTGGCACCGTATTTCAATGCCAGTTCCGCATGGGTTTTGATGGTGGTACCAACACCTTCACCGCACCCCAGCGCCATCAGGATCAACTCGCGGTATTTTCTGTCTAAAACTGTGTGTTCCTCACCATTGCAGATCTCATACTGAGTGGTAAAGGCCTTCAAAAGGGTGGCATCATTGGCACACCGTTTATGGAAATCAAGGAGTTTGCCACCCCGTTTTTCCTTCAGCTGCTCAAGGATCTCCAGTCCCTGTTCAATCTGCTGTCTGTTTTCCTGTTTCATAAACTAAACTCCCCTTTAACAATATTTTTTCTGCAGGAATTCGTCAGCCAGCGGAGGGAACATAACATAGGTCATCATATCTTCCTCTGTCCTGATATGGGCTTTGCCCTGCACTTCCTGCTTTAACACTTCCCAGCCCGGTTCCAACAGACTTCCGGGACGTCCGGTAAACCGTGCTTCCTGTCCGTTTATTTTCTCACTTAAAAATGCAGCAATCTCCCCCGGCGGTCTCCCGTATAAACCTTTAACATAATCCTGCACTTCCCTGGGAATCATCTTATATCGCTCACCTCCCAGCACATTAAAGGTGGCCTGACTGCCAACCATCTGAGCAAACGGTGTCGCCAGCGGCGGATATCCCAATTCTTTTTGAACCTCATGCACTTCGGCAAAAATCTCGTCAATCCGTCCCAGGGCATTCATCGATTTTAACTGTCCTTCAAGATTTGACATCATACCACCGGGAATCTGATGATGCAATACACCAACATCAACGCCCGTAAACTGGCTGGCATATTCACTGTACTTATCTCTTAACTGCAGCATATAAGCATTAATTTCCGCCAAAAGGTTCAAGTCCACATTAGGATCATACACTGTCCCTTTTAATGCAATCGCAATACTTTCAACCGGCGGATGAGCTGTCCCCAGCGACAGTGCCGACACATTACAGTCAACCACATCCGCACCGGCCCGGATCGCTTCCCAATAACAGATATCCGCCATTCCGCCGGTACAGTGGGAATGGAAATGAACCGGCAGGCCGACCTGTTTCTTGATTTCTCTGATCACCTGAAAGATCTCATTCGGTGTCACCATCCCCGCCATATCTTCCACGTGGATGGCACTGACCCCTAATCCGGCATACTGTCTTGCTATCTGAACATATTTTTCAATGGTATGTACCGGACTTAATGTATAGCAGATATTCGCATCCACCCGTTTCCCGTATTTTAAAACTGCTTTTATTGCCGTTTCTGTATTCCGCACATCATTCAAACCGTCAAAAACAAGAAAAATATCAATCCCGTTCTTTGCCGCCAGCTCAACAAATTTCTCGACAATATCATCCGGATACTGATGGTAACCAACCAGGTTCTGTCCCCGGAGCAGCATTCTCAGCGGTGTTTTTCTGACTCGTTTTTTGAATTCCCGGACCCGCTCCCAGGGATCATCGTCCAGATACCGGATCGCCACGTCAAAGGTTGCACCCCCCCACATCTCCATCGACTCATATCCTACCTGATCCATCTTCTCAAGTATCGGCAGCATATCATCCGTTTTGATCCTTGTTGCCAAAAGTGACTGCTGTCCGTCCCGCCATTCAACACTTGAAATCCTGACCGGTTTTCCTTTCTGGCTGCCGTAAACTTCTGATCCTCCTGATTCTGATTTCTTTTTAAAAAACATCTCCCGTCCACTCCTTTTTTGCGAATTACCGTTTAACGCTATAGTTTAGCGTTGTAGTTTAGCGTTGTACTAAGAATACAGGAATAACCAAAAAAAGTCAATACCCGAAAAAACATTTTCTTTCAGGCATTGACTTTAAGACTGTTTACAGCTAGAATAATAACCATTAGTTTAACGCTTTACCAACCTTTGGAAAGGGGTGATCAAATTTGGCTACATTAAAGGATGTTGCCCAGCTTGCCGGTGTGTCTCCTACTACCGTCTCTATTATTGTTAACGGCAAAGCAAAACAGCGTCAGCTTTCCCAGGCGACGATTGAGAAAGTAAATAATGCGGTACGTATTTTAAATTACCAGCCCAGCATCAGTGCGCGGACACTTCGCAGCACCGCGGCACCGGGCTTTACAGTCGGCATCTACTGGGTATCTGATTTCCGGTCAGCTTTTTTATCACGTTTTATCACTGGAATCCAGGATCAGAAGCTAAAAACAGATACCAATATGAATATTGTAATATGTCCTTATAAATCAGGTGAATTATGCAACGAAACAGCGCTGTATCAGACTAACACTTACAATGCAGTGATTATCGCCAATGCATCAGAACCGGATATGAAGTACATCCATGACAATCCGATTCCGTCTCCGACCGTATTAAGCAACCGTGAGTCAGACCTGTATCATACGGTTTATATTGACAATATAGAACTGGGTCGAAAGGCGGCAAGACATCTGATTGAGCGAAATGTCAGAAGCATTGGTATTGTGTCATTGAATGATGCTTATTTTTCAATGAACAGTTCAACGAAGGGCTTCTTTGAAGTATGCAGAGAAAATAACCTGCAATTAAAACCGGAACATCTGATCTCTACCGGATACACTATGGAGAACGGTTATGAAGCAGGTAAAAAGATCATTACCTCCGGATCCCTGCCGGATGCTATTTTTTGTGACAATGATTCGAGTGCAATCGGATTGATTCGTGCTCTTCGGGAAGAGCAGATCCAGGTGCCGCAACAGGTTCAGGTGATCGGCATTGGCCTTGGCAGTCTGAATTACACAGCATATACCTGTCCGTCAATTACAATCGTTGATGTACCGCTTGAAACACTGGCGATGCACTGTCTTCAGGTGGTGGAAAAGATTGCGTCACATCAGGCTGATGAAACCCTGCATCTGTGTTTTGATTCGACCCTTTATCAGCGGGAATCGACAACGAACATCTGACAACAATTTTCACAAGAATTATGGTCGTTAATAAATATAAAATGAATGATCCGGCAAAACTACACTCATATATGCAATCCAGCATATTGAGAGGAGAATTTCCCATGTCCGTTATAATTAGCGTAATTGCATTTATCATCTGTATCACCGCTTTATTTTTTATGCAGCAAAAAAAACTGTCTTTTAATACCCGCATTATCACCGGTCTGGTGGGTGGTATCTTGTTTGGTGCAGTTCTTCACAATACCGGTGACGCAGAATCAGTAAATGAAAGCCTGCGCTGGATCGGCATCATCGGCAATGCTTACGTCAGGCTGCTGCGCATGATGGCAATCCCGCTGATCTTTGTTTCAATTGTCTGTGCCATTATTAATCAGAAGTCCGGCAGCAACCTGGGCCGTATTACTGCCCTTGTCCTGACCATTCTGCTTGGTACTGCCGCTGTTTCGGCAACTGTCGGCGGAACGGTAGCTCTGGCTTTCGGACTTACTTCTGAAGGACTGGAAATCGGTGACAGTGAATCAGCCAGACAGGAATCTCTTGAGCAGCGGGCTGAGGATATGACCCCGCTGCAAGAAACAATTGTTAATATTATTCCGGAAAATCCTCTCTATGCTTTGTCCGGTCAGGGAGAAAGTGCTACTCTGGCCGTGGTAATGGTTGCCTGCCTCCTCGGAATCGGTGTTATCGGTGTCCGTACTTATGCACCGGAACAGGCAGAATTTTTTCAAAAGCTGATGAACTCACTTAATACACTTGTGGTCGAGGTTGTCATGATGATTCTTATGCTGACACCTTATGGTGTCCTCTCACTGATGGCCCGGACGATTGCAGGCAGTGACTATGCCAGCATCATGCGGCTGGCTGCCTTTGTTGCCGCTTCTTACATTGCTATCATCATAATGATGATAATCCACGGACTGATTCTGGCTCTGTCCGGCCTTAGTCCGCTGATATATTTCAAGAAGTCACTGACTGCCCTGACTTTTGCCTTTACTTCCCGGACCAGTGCCGGTACCCTGCCCCTGACAGTCCGCTCGCTGACAGAAAAAATGGGGGTAGATAACGGAATTGCCAATCTTGCTTCATCCCTCGGCGTCTCAATCGGTCAGAACGGCTGTGCCGGTATTTATCCGGCCATGCTGGTAATTATGGTGGCTCCGGCTGCCGGAAAACCGATCACCCCCGGCTTCTTTATCATCATGGTTATTGTTATTACCTTCGCCTCCATCGGGATTGCCGGTGTCGGCGGCGGTGCTACATTTGCCGGTATTACCGTGCTTTCCGCCCTGGGGCTGCCGGTCGGGATTGCCGGCCTGCTGGTTGCCATTGAGCCGCTGATCGACATGGCAAGAACGGCCCTGAATGTCAGTGACGGAATGATCACTGCGCTTGTCACGGCAAGAATCACAAATGGGATTGATAAAAATATCTATAATGACAAAAACCGTGATTTTGAGAATAAATCCGCTGTTAAATCATCGTAACTGACAATAACCAGACAAAAAACACGAGGCCGCTGTTAGATAACGTTAACAACTAATCTCGTGTTTTTATATGCTATAACAAATCTGCCCGTTTATGCTTCAACTCTGCGAATGAATAACCAGAACATCCTGATTGATCAGTACCGTATCACCGCGTGGAATAACCGAACTGCTGCCGCGGCGAATCAAAACAACCAGCTCTTCCGGATCTTTTGAGTATTCAGCAATGCTCTTGCCGACCCATCCGCTCTCCCAGTCAATCGTCTTTTCAGTCAGCTGCACTCCATGATTATCTTTAAACGCCGGAGCGCTGATGACAATACGGTCACCGCTTTGAATCACAGTATTACCGGCCGGAATCAGTGTTTCCCGATTGCGGATGATAACTACAATCAGCATGTCAGGAGGCAGGGACAGGCCGGATACCTCTTTATCAATCCAGGGATGTTCCCAACCGACCGGCAGTTCCACAAACTGCACCGGAACTTCATCGACATAATCGGTAAAAGTCTTGCGGACATCAAGATCCGCATCGATCATGTTCAGTTTTCGTGATGCCCAGGGAATCAGGCTGCCCTGAAGCGCGATGGAAAACAAAACAATAAAAAATACGATATGAAAAACATCTTCTTTAATTACTACCCCGCTGACCGTTGCCATAATCGCAAATACAATTGATGCCGCACCGCGGAGACCGGCAAACGATACCAGTGCACTCTGCTGCCATGGGCAGCGAAATGGCGTGAGCAGGACAAAGATAACCAAAGGCCTGGCAATGAAAGTCAGAAACAGCGCAATTGCAAAAGAAACACCTGCCACAACCGGCAGCTGCGACGGAAATGACAACAGTCCCAGCAGGAAAAACAGCATCATCTGCATCAGGCCGGTCACGCCATCAAAGAACGCAACCAGATTCTTTTTATTTTTTATCTTTGTATTCCCCATTACGATTCCGACCAGATAGACGCTCAGATATCCGTTACCGCCGATATAATCTGCCAGTGCATAAGCCAGCAGGGCAACCGCTATCACAAACACCGTATCAAATCCATCGGTACCGAACGGAAATTTCTTCAGCATATAAATACCGAACCTTGCTATTACTATACTGACCAGAATACCAAACGCAAACTGGGCAAACAGCATATAAGCAACAGACCCGGCGGAAATTCCGGTTGTCATCATCGTCAGTACAATGGAGGTCATCATGTAGGAAGAAGGGTCATTACTACCGCTCTCAAGTTCGAGCAGAGATGCCGTATTGTACTTAAGACCCAGATTCTTGGACCGCAGAATTGAAAAGACGGAAGCCGCATCAGTCGAGCTGATAACCGAACCAAGCAGCATACTCGCAAACAAATCCATCTTCAGCACCAGATAACAAAATCCGCCCACAGCAGCAGCCGTCAGCATAACGCCGACCGTCGCCAGGATACCGGCCCTGACAGCTACCGGCTTTGCCTGCTTCCAGTTAGTACCAAAGCCGCCGTAAAACATAATAAAAATCAGCGCAACCGAACAGATCTTCTCCGCAAATTCAAAGTTATCAAATTCAATCTTCCAGATACCGTCTGAACCAAATGCCATCCCCATCAGGATAAATACCAGCAGAATCGGCACGCCGGCTTTGTCAGATACCCGGTTCAACAAGATACCGGCCACTATGACAAACGCTACAAGGAGTAAATATACTGTCATTCTTTTTCCTTCCTCTCTGCTCAGGAAAAACTGCTGCACCAGACAGCAGTACCTGTTTTTAAAGATTCCCGGATATCCAGGATCCGCTGGTTGCGTGATCCCCGAAAGCGCAGGTTTAAATCTTTTTCAGCTTCCATAAACAGCCCGTCTACCAATACATCGAGGTAACCCATCAGTTCACGGGTTACCTCCGAAGCCGGAATCATCTGATCCAGTATATATTCAAACTGATAGCCTGAATAACACCAGATCGTTTTATCCGGAAACTGTTTATGTACTTTCTGCAGCAGGGGCAAGAGTGCGCTTTGATTCTCCGGCTCCAAAGGTTCTCCGCCAAGCAGGCTGAGACCGGTAATATAAGGCTGAGTAAGCTGCCCAAGGATCTGCTGCTCCGCCGCTTCATCAAACAGATCACCATATTGGAAATCCCAGGCTTCCTCGTTAAAACAGCCTTTGCACCGGTGGTTGCAGCCGCTGACAAACAAAGATACCCGGATCCCTGGTCCGTTTGCCACATCCACAGGTTTAATTACAGCATAATTCATAGGTGCAGCACCCGGCTTTTGATCTCTTTGGTTTTACCGTTGTTCCAGAAATTCTCCCCGAGATATCCGCAGGTTCTTCTGGTGACATTCATCATCCGCTGGTCTTTATTGTGGCACTGCGGACATTCCCACTCCACATCGTCATTGATGATGATCTCGCCATCATAACCGCACACATGACAGTAATCTGACTTCGTATTAAATTCCGCATACTGAATGTTGTCATAGATAAAACTTACAACCGTCTCCAGCGCCTCCAGATTATTTCTCATATTCGGTACCTCGGCATAGGAAATCGCACCGCCGGTTGAAATATTCTGGAACTGGCTTTCCAGGGTGAATTTGCTAAATGCATCAATCGGTTCCCTTACATCTACATGATAGGAATTGGTGTAATATCCCTTATCAGTCACATTTTCGATTGTACCGTATTTCTGCCGGTCGATCTTCGCGAAACGGTAGCATAGAGACTCTGCCGGAGTTCCGTACATACTGAATCCCAGTCCGCTCTCACTGCGCCATCCGTCCACCGTCTTTTTCATATATTTCATAACGTCAAGGGCGAACTTAAGTCCCTCTTTTGTGGTCTGGCTGATCCCTTTCATCAGATAAGTCATCTCATAGATGCCGATATATCCTAATGACAGCGTCGAATATCCGTCTTTTAAGTATGGGTCAATAACCTGTCCTTTTTCCATCCGGGCAATACCGCCATACTGCCAGTGAATCGGACTGACGTCAGACAGCGTTCCAAGCAATGCTTTGTGACGGCACATCAGTGCTTCATGACAAAGCTCCAGACGTTCATCAAGCAGCTGCCAGAACCTGGTCTCGTCACCTTTGGCCAGAATTCCGATCTGGGGCAGGTTAATGCTGACTACGCCCTGATTAAAGCGGCCTTCCCATTTATATTCCCCATTTTCATCTTTCCATGGAGACAAAAATGATCGGCAGCCCATACAGCTGAATACATTACCTTCATAATTTTCTTTCATCTTCTTTGCCGAAATATAGTCGGGATACATGCGTTTGGCTGAACACTGTACCGCCAGACGGGTGACATGATCATATGTCCCGCCTTTTAAGCAGTTGCATTCATCCAGTACATAGACCAGTTTCGGGAATGCCGGAGTCACATAGATCCCCTGCTCATTTTTCGTTCCCTGCAGACGCTGGCGCAGGATCTCTTCGATGATCATGACATTCTCTTCGACATATTCATCATCCGGATCAATCTGTAAAAACAGAGTCACAAACGGAGCCTGTCCATTGGTTGTCATAAGCGTATTTATCTGATACTGAATGGTCTGAACGCCGGAACGAAGTTCATCCCCAAGCCGGATTGCGGTGACCCTTCTGCGGTCTTCTTCGCTCATGGTATCACCGAATTCCGCCGCCAGCTCCAGTTCAAACTTCTCTCTGCTGCGCCGTAAATATTTGCCCAGATGACTGACTGCCACGGACTGGCCGCCATACTGGTTGCTGGCAACCGCAGAAATAATCTGGGTCATAACAATACATGCCACCTGAAAACTCTTTGGCGATTCAATCATCTTGCCATTCATAACGGTGCCGTTATCCAGCATATTGCCGATGTCAACCAGGCAGCAGTTAAAGATCGGCTGAATAAAGTAGTCGGCATCGTGAAAATGCAGGACACCGTTCTCATGAGCCATCGTGATCTTCTCCGGCAGCAGCAGACGTTTCGTAACATCGCGTGATACTTCGCCGGCAATATAATCGCGCTGGGTAGATGCCAGTGTTGTATTCTTGTTGGAATTTTCTTCTGCCAGTTCTTTATTTTCATTACGGATCAGCTTTAATATTGATTCGTCCGTTGTATTGGATTTACGCAGTAATGCTCTCTGAAAACGGTACAGCATATATTTTTTTGCCAGTACATATTTGTTTTGTTCCACCAGACGCTGTTCGATCATATCCTGAATCGTTTCGACCGGCATAACTTCTCCGGAATGCTCCTCTACGAAGTGGATCGTTTCATCCACCAGATCTGTAGTAATCCGCTCATTTTTCTCGACACTTTCATTCGCTTTTATAATCGCAGCACGGATTTTCCCCGCATCATATGCTGCAATCCGGCCATCCCGTTTTTGTACCTTCATTTCTTAACCCCTCCATATTTTGTGTTACCACTTTATGTCAAAAACTATATGTTGTGTAAAATCGTGGACTTTTATTATATCTACTATTCCCTTTTTTGTCCATATGGTAAAGTAGCTAAAAATAAAATTCTTTATCAGGCCGAAAATTGACTTTGATACAAATCAGCATAAAAACCATTTGCTGCCAGCAATGTTTCATGGTTTCCCTGCTCAATAATATGTCCGTCTTTCATTACCAGAATCACATCAGCTTCTTTAATGGTAGAGAGCCGGTGGGCTACGATAAAGCTGGTACGCCCTTTCATCATCGTGGCAAAAGCTTTCTGGATCCGGATCTCGGTCATTGTATCAATTGACGATGTCGCTTCATCCAGAATCAGCATCGGCGGCCGGCACAGCATAACCCGGGCAATACAGAGAAGCTGCTTCTGGCCCTGGGACAAATTGCCGCCGTCTTCGGTGATGACGGTATCATATCCCTGCGGCATCCGCTTAATAAAACTGTGGGCATGTGCCTCTTTTGCTGCCCGGATAATCTCTTCTTCTGATGCATCAGGTCTTCCATAGGCAATATTTTCCCGTATCGATCCTGCTTTCAGCCAGGTTTCCTGAAGCACCATGCCATAACTGGTACGAAGACTTTTCCGGGTCACCTCACGGATATCGTGTCCGGATACCCGGATTGCCCCCTCCTGAACATCATAAAAACGCATCAGCAGATTAATTACCGTCGTCTTTCCGCATCCGGTCGGGCCGACAATCGCAATCCGCTGACCCGGCTTTACTTTCAGATTCAGATCCTCAATCAGTTTTACATCCGGCTGATAGGAAAAGGATACGTGTTCCAATGATACGTTTCCATCAACCTCTTCGAGATTGACAGCATTCTCATCTTCCACCTGAAATGATGGTTCATCGATCAGATCAAACACCCGGCCGGCACAGGCAATGGCATTCTGCAGCTCTGTAATAACCCCTGATATTTCATTAAACGGTTTGGTATACTGGTTCGCATAACTTAAAAAGCAGGACAGCTGGCCAATGCTGAGTACACCCCGAATCGCCGCATAAGCACCGGCAATTCCCACACTGGCATAAACAATGCTGTTGACAAAACGGGTCGCCGGATTTGTAATCGACGAAAAGAAAATGGCACGCAGACTGCATGAACGAAGCCGTTCATTAATCTCTTCAAATGATTTCTGAGCCTCCTGCTCATAACCAAAAGCCTGAACCACTTTCTGGCTGCCGAGCATTTCATCAATCAGTGAGGTCAGCTCGCCTCTTGTTTCTGACTGCAGGCGGAACATGGAATATGTCTTTCTGGCTATAAAACCGGCCACAAACAACGATAATGGTGTGACCACTACCACGACCAGTGTAATCCACACATTTACCGTCAGCATAAATCCAAGTGTCCCTATAATAGTCAGTACACCGGTAAACAGCTGGGTAAATCCCATCAAAAGCCCCTCGGCAAACTGATCGATATCAGTGATGATCCGGCTGACAATATCACCGTGCTGATGAGCATCGACATATTTCAGCGGCAAAGTTTCCAGATGGTTAAATGCCCTGGTTCTGATATCTTTAACAACCTGATAGGTAACGCGGTTGTTGATATGGTTCATCAGCCACTGAGCTGCAGCCGTAATGAGAATAACAACTGCCATCTTCTTTAACACACCAAAAAGACCGGCAAAATCCACCTGCCCGGGCCCGACAATAAAATCCACGCCCTGACCGATCAGAACCGGTGCATACAGGGTAGTGGCCACAGTAATCAGTGCCAGAAATAATGACAACAGCACAAACCACTTATAATGGCCGATATAGTTTAAAATTCGCTTTACTGTTTTGCCCATTATGCCTGCACCTCCTCTTTTGATAAAGCCTTGGTTAAGTCCGCTCCCGGTACACCCATTATCAGGTTCTGTGACAAACAGATCTCCCGGTAAACTTCACAGGTCTCGATCAATTCTTCATGAGTGCCGATTCCTGCCGCCGCTCCGTCATCCAATACGATAATCTGATCAGCCTGTTTGATTGTACTGGCCCGCTGGGATACAATAAAGACGGTCATGTCGCCGGTTTCTTCCTGTATCGCCTTTCTGAGTCTCGCATCTGTCGCAAAATCAAGCGCAGAAGCACTGTCATCCATAATCAGAATTTCCGGCCTGCGTACCAGTGCACGCGCTATTGTAAGACGCTGGCGCTGACCGCCGGACAGATTCCCGCCGCTCTGGGATATTCTCAGATCCAGTCCCTGCTGTTTGGCATCTACAAATTCACGGGCCTGGGCAATTGACAGTGCCTGATAAATTTCATCATCGGTAGCATCATGTTTCCCCCACCGCATATTATCTCTCAGGGTTCCTTTAAACAAAACTGCTTTTTGCGGCACAATTCCGATCCTGCTGCGCAGTTCTTTAAGAGGATAGGAACGTACATCCCGGCCATCTACGTAAACAGCCCCCTGCTCCACATCATAGAATCGCGGAATCAGGTTAACAAGCGATGACTTACCTGAACCGGTACCACCGATAATGCCGATAGTCTGCCCCTTTTTCACAGTAAAATCAAGCCCCGACAGAACCGGCTCCTTCGCCTTTTTATATCTGAAGAAAACCTGACGAAAGCATACCTTTCCACCGTCTTCTCCAATCTCCGGCCGGCCGTCACCGGATTTTCCGTCACTGATACTGCTGGTTTCATCAAATACTGCCGTAATCCGGTTACCGCAGGCCATTGCTTTGGAAATCGATACAATCAGATTAGCCAGCTTGATCAGCTCGACCAGGATCTGGGACATATAATTAACCAGAGCCACTGTCTCGCCCTGAGTAATAATGCCCTCATCCACCTGCTGTCCGCCGATCCACAGGATAAGAATAATTGCACCGTTGATAATAATATAAGTAACCGGATTCATAAGGGCAGAAATCTTCCCGACAAACACCTGAAGTTTCACCAGCAATGTGTTTGCTTCTTCAAATTCACTGATTTCATCATCCTGACGGTTAAAAGCACGCACGACACGTACACCGGAAAGGCTTTCCCTGGTTCCCCTGGTCACCTCATCAAGCTGCTTCTGAACCTTTTTATAAAGCGGCATGCTGACTGCCATAATACCGAACACAACCACACTGAGCAGCGGGATTGCGACCACAAACACCATCGCCGCCCTGGCATTCACGGTAAATGCCATGATCATGGCCCCAAAAACAATAAACGGAGATCGCAGAAGGAGACGAAGTGCCAGATTAAGGCCGGTCTGAACCTGATTGACATCGCTGGTCATCCTGGTGATCAGTGTCGATGCTCCGGCCGTGTCCTGTTCGCTGTATGAAAGACTGTTAATATGGGCAAATAAATCATTGCGCAAGGCCGTTCCAAACCCTACCGAAGCCTTGGCCGCATAATACTGTGCCGTCAGGGAGCAGGCAAGGCCGATAATCCCCAGCAGAAGCAATACTCCTCCCATCTGCATAATATAAACCGAATCCCGATTGCGGATTCCGATATCTATAATCCTGGCCATAACTAAAGGGACAAACAGTTCAAAGCTTGCTTCCAGCATTTTGAACAGCGGTCCCAGTACGCTTTCTTTTTTATAGTCTTTTAAATATGCTGCCAGTTTTCTCATTCTGTTCTCCGTCCTTTATTTGGTGTGACTTTTGATGACTGATATTTGATAGCTGATTTTTGATAGCTGATTTTTGATAGCTGATTTTTGATAGCTGATTTTTGATAGCTGCGGACGGGCTGTCTTCTTGAATGATAAAGCCATTCAAGAAGCATCGGATGTCCATCCGATGGGAAGTAATATATAAAATCAGGCTTACAAGCCAGCTTGACGCCTGATTTTATATATTACTTCACGCCGTCCTGAACTGTTACAGTGAATTATAACATTTTGCACTATTGATAACAAGCCTCCTTGATATTTTTTCCGGTGCATGCTAGTATAATTGAAACTATAACAAATAAAAAATGAGGCCAATCCATATGATCCGCTTTATCATCCAATGCAAACGAATATTTGATGAATATAATCAGGACGAAATTACCGTATATGCCGCTCAGGCATCTTTCTTTATTGTACTTGCTTTTTTTCCTTTTATAATGGTATTACTGACAATCATCCAGTTTATCCCCAGTATCGGCAAGTCTGATCTGCTGTCATTTTTAGTTGCAATTATGCCGGATATGCTTGATTCGATGATGGTTGGCATCGTTGACGACCTCTATGTGAAATCACCGGGTACGATTCTGTCATTATCTGCTTTTATGGCACTCTGGTCAGCCGGCCGGGGAATGATGGGCATTGAACGCGGCCTCAACCGGATCTACGAATGCCAGGAAAAACGAAACTACTTTGTTCGGCGAATGATCTGCACACTCTACACCATCTTATTTATGATTGTATGTGTCGCCTCTCTGGTCCTTTTGATCTTTGGTACTGCAATACAGGATCTGATAGTAAAGGTGCTGCCGTTTTTAGGCAATATAACCCACCACGTAATCAGCTTCCGCAGTCTGTTAGCAATGATTTTGTGTCTGATCTGCTTCATCGGCCTTTATACGATTCTTCCTTTTGTAAAGCAAGACCCCTGGCAGCAGGTGCCCGGGGCCATATTTGCAACCGTATGCTGGCTGCTTTTTTCCTATTTATTTTCGATCTACTTTACTTCATTCAGCAACTACTCCTACATGTACGGCAGCCTGGCTGCCATCGTAGTGCTGATGCTGTGGCTTTACTTTTGTATCTGTATCCTGTTTATCGGCGCTGAGATCAATCATTTATTAGCATCATACAATGGTGTTGACAAATAGCGGTCACCGGTATCCGGAAGTATTACAACAATCTGTTTGCCGGCCATCTCCGGGCGCCTTGCAATCTCAGCCGCCGCCCAGACCGCCGCTCCGGATGATATCCCGACCAGGATCCCCTCCTGTGCTGCTATTTCCCGGCCAGCCTGATATGCATCAGCTTCCTTTACCGTTATGATCTCATCATAAACAGTATCATCTAAAAGTTCCGGCTTAAACCCTGCTCCGATTCCCTGCAGTCCATGCGGCCCCTTTTCACCTTTTGACAAAAAAGGGGAACCCGCCGGTTCCACGGCTGCAATATGGATTCCCGGATTCTTTTCTTTCAGATATCGTCCTGTTCCGGTGATCGTCCCGCCGGTTCCGATCCCGGCAACAAGAACATCAACAACCCCATCCAGATCGTTCCAGATCTCCGGGCCGGTAGTCTCATAATGCGCCCGGGCGTTGGCCGGATTGACAAACTGGCCCAGAATCACAGCCCCCGCTGTCTCATTCTTAAGTTCCTCTGCCCTGGCGATGGCTCCGGGCATCCCTTTCGCCCCTTCCGTCAGCACAATCTCCGCACCATATGCCGCAAGCAGCTGGCGCCGCTCAATGCTCATTGTCTCCGGCATCGTCAAAATCACCCGGTACCCTTTTATCGCCGCAATACTGGCCAATCCAATCCCTGTATTCCCCGAAGTCGGCTCAATGATCGTTGCCCCCGGTCTCAGTTCACCTGACTTTTCAGCTGTTTCAATCATATACAATGCCGCCCGGTCTTTCACACTTCCGGCCGGATTAAAAGACTCTGCCTTGGCAATCAACGTCCCGTTCAAGCCATGAGCTTTCCTATAGTTACACAGTTCCAACAGCGGTGTATTGCCAATTAACTCCAACGCACTTTGTTTCACATTTTTCACAGTAACTGCCTCCTCAGTTGAAAATCAAAAATTTTACTGATTATATTATCCTTAACTTCGTTTGTCAAGTCTTCGTTTTTATTTAAATCACGTTTAAATCAGAATTCTAGATCGGAATACTGTTCCGCAGACAAAGCGCCCCATACCCTACCGATGGATTCGGATATTCTGTAAATCCGGACAGCGGCTTGGCGCCGCTTCGCAGGTATGCTTTTATCTTTTCGCCATAAAGATAAGGATCATAACCGTCGATAATCCCCCACTGCATCATCAGAGCCGCACTGCCGGTGACAATCGGCGTAGCAAACGAAGTTCCTGTTACCGCCTGATATCCGCCGCCGGACATTGGTGCCATGATCCCTACCCCCGGTGCCACAATATCGGGTTTTATTGCTGTATTCAGGCGGTTAAATCCCCGCCCCGAAAAATCAGCATACGATTGCGAATCACTGTCATAGGCTCCGACCGTAAACACATACAGTGCCGAAGACGGAATCGTCAGGGTCGTATCCGGGATGGACAACAAAAAATGAGTCGCAGGATTAATAATCGTTGACGGCGGCAGCCAGAAATCATAATTCCCCATAATTATCCGCTGTGGAGTTAAAATAAAGGACCAGATTCCACTTTCTACGTAAGAAGTATTGGGAATAAAATCAAAAAAAATCTCCTGTGTCATAGAGTATGGCTTCGGCTTTCCATAATAAACCAAAACCTGGGTATTCCGGTACAAAAAACGCTGAGGACCCAGATTGCTCTGCAACGGGCCCAGGATCTCGCCTGAAGGTGTATGTAATTCTATTGTATAATCATCGGTATAGCTTTTCCACAGCTGGGTGCTGAATCCGGTTTCATAAGGGGCTATGGACAAATCAACTCTTACCGGGGGATCACCCATTCGGACCAGCCCTGAAGTATGACCGGCCGCCGTCCCTTCGTTTCCACTCCCTACTGCAATAAAAGTCTTACCGAAATTACTGATGTCATTTAAGAAACTTTCAAGCAGGCTGCTTCCGTCATGAGAGCCGTAATTATTTCCAAAACTGATATTCAGTGACAACGGTTTTTGCATTTCGACTGCCCGGGTAATGGCAAAATCAGAAGCCCGCATCATCTCCGTCGTTCTGGGAAAATTATCCGGCAGCGGAACCCCCAGCTTTACCACAAGCAGTTCACTTTCGTATGCCACCCCCCGGTATGCCCCGTTGCTGTCGCGGCCATTGCCGGCGGCAATGCCGGCCACTGATGTGCCATGCCCGCTGGCATCAACGGATGGAACGATCTCTCTTCCGTCAGCACGGGATCCCGTCTCCAGCGCACGGTTAATATCTTCTGAAGTATATACCTCATTTAAAGTCTGGTCCCACAGCAGGGCAATCCTGGTCGTACCATCTTCATTACGGAAATCGGGATGGAAATAGTCTATTCCCGCTCCTGTCAAGTAGTTGCAAACAATTTTTTCAACGCAAAATCAACGTTTCCTCCACTTTTTCAAAGAAAAACCCTACATCCTGTTACGCTGTTGTCAAAAATAAGGGGTATCAATGTTACATTGGTGCAAAATCATCAGCCACAATAGTATCTTGTTCATTGAACTTCCATTCAACCGTTATATTCCCGTCTTTATCTGCAACAATTCTACTGATCAATGCCTCCGCGATATCATCTGTAAGCTTAGATACCCGTCTGTATTGTGTGAAATCACCTGACACCATATCACCATTTCTTATTCTATTATCAATAGCCTCTCTTTTCCGCAGCCATTCCTCCAACTCAGCCTCCAACCTATTCTTACGTTCTGCAATAGCATCATTCTCCTGCTGGTAAAATTCCTTATTCCGAGTCGTGGCATAACGCTCATATGCCTCCATTTTAACATTCTTCATCCGACTCAATTCACTCTCCAGTCGTACAATTTCTTGGTCAACCTCCTGGTTTCTCACCTGAGCAGACTCTTTCTCAGCCTCCATTTGCGACCACTGCTCCATAACTTCCGCCACTTCATCACACAGCTTAAACAAAACCACTTCTTCCAAAAACATGCCATTCAATTTTTCCACACAATCATCTTTTCCATTAACATAACGAAGACTGCAAGAAAAATAAGGATCAAGACAATCTTTTCTGTAAGTCAAGTTTTTATTACAGCATCCACAAACCACTTTTCCAATTAATGAATGGCTCTTTTTCGGATTCCAGGCTCTGGTTGTTCCTCTGCTCGTCTGAACATATTCAAAATCTTCCCGGCTGATAATCGGCTCATGATGATTTCGAAAAACTTTCCATTCTGACCGGGGTTTGATGCGATTCTTTCCGGCAACCTCTTTTCGCTCATACTTCCCATATACAACATCACCAACATAAAACTCATTCCGCAAAATTGCACAGATCGTAGAGTGCAACCACAGAAATTCATCGCCCTTAGACTTGCGTGTAGTCCTCCCCTTTTCAATTTTAAACTCAATCGGGGTCTTTACTTTCTCTTGATTAAACTCTGCAGCAATTTGATAAGAAGTCATCCCATCAATTGTCATTGAAAATATCATGCGTACAATAGCCGCCTCATCCTCTGCGATAACCACCTGATGTTTATCTGCTGGGTCTTTCTCATAACCAAACGGGCAGTTCCCGCTGATATACTTACCCTGGGCTTTCTGAATTGCAAGTGAAGTTTTTACTTTTACAGATAAATCTTTACTGTAAAGATCAGCAAGTAAATGCCGAAAGGAAACATCTATTCCCGCTGTTGTTCCCTTATAATCATCACTATCAAAATTATCATTTACTGAGATGAACCGGATGCCCATAAACGGGAAAATCTGTTCTATGTAAGTCCCTAATTCAATATAATTACGGGAAAAACGGGAGAAATCTTTTACCAAGATGCAATCTACCTGAGAAGTTTTCACTAATTCCAGCAGTTTTGATAAGCCTGGCCGGTTCATATTTGTACCACTATATCCATCATCTTGAAAATCTAAAATCTTATAATTCGTAAAGTTCTTCGCTGCATAATCAGTCAATAGTATTCCTTGCATACGAATACTGTTACTCTCGTCAAGACAATCCGGGTCTTCCTTAGATAACCGTTTATAAAGTGCTATACACTCAACTCTATTCATTTTGTCTCCCCTCTCTCGTCCAAATAACCAACCTCCTGTCGGTTATACAGGTATTGGATTTCAACTCTGGCATCAGGAAAGACATCAATCCTTTTAATTAAATTCTTTAATAATTCTGCATCAAACGTAGTCTTAGCATTAAATTTCATTAGGGAATGAAGAAACTTTTCTTGCTGTTTAGTCAATATATCAAGACTGGTAAGCTGATTTTCCAGGTTCAACTGCTGTCTTTTATAGTCTTCCAGCCGTTCTTCATGCTGTTGCTTATTACTTATAAATGCTTTCTGCTCAATATCACCAAAGCGATACTTCAAATAATCATCACTAAATTGCCTATTGCTTTCATTGATTTTTAGACAAAGACTGTCCTTTTGACCGTTGATCTCCGACCTTTTTGCATCGGCACACTGCCGCCTATAAGCAATTAAGTGTTTCGGCTTTATTCCATCAAGGGCAAATTCCCGCTTCAACGATGCTTTCAAAATGTCGGTTAAAGTTTCAAATGTGATATACTTTTTACCACACTTTAATTCATCAACTCTTTCTGAACTCATGCATTTATAGGCGAAGATGCGAACTCTGTCACCGGAACTGAACTCTTTGATACTTCCGGTTCTGGTCATCTTTTTATTACACTCTCCGCAAAATAACAAACCCTCAAACATATCACGTTCCAATGGAACAACCTTTGAAAAACCATCCTTATTGCAATAATTAGCCTGTTTTTGAAACCGTTCTGCAACCTGGAAAAAATCGGATTCGCTGACTATCGCTTCATGGGTGCGACCTTTCGCCATCCAATCAGCTGCTGCAACGTCGTGTTTTTGCTTGTTCAGATAATCAACCCCACTAGTTCTTCCCTGAACTAAATATCCCATGTATACAGGGTTTGTCAACATCCATTTAACCGCCCCCCGATTCCATTCCAGCAGTTTATCTTGCTTATCCTGATAAACAATGCCGGATTTATGATATTCGGACGGACGCAGCACCCGATTCTCATACAACCAGACAACAATCTCTTTCAGGTTCTTTCCAGCCAGAAATAAAGCAAAAATCCCTCTCACAATCTTAGACGTTATATCATCCACAAACAGACACTTTTTCCGGTCAATCCATTCTGAACGGTATCCATAAGGGGGATTCCCTCCGGTGAAACTCCCCATCTCCCACTTTGCCTGCTTCGACTTTTTAACTTTTATCCCGATATCTCGTGCGTACATTTCATTGACAAGGTTTTTCAGCTTAACACTCATATCATCTTGTTCTGCCTTAATATCAGCAGTGTCAAAATCGTCTGTAACCGCAATAAAACGTACCCCTAAAAATGGAAATATCTTTTCAAGATAATTTCCCATTTCAAGATAATCCCTGCCAAACCGGGAAAAATCTTTTACAATAATGCAGTCAACCTGACGCATCCGAATATCTTGCATTAACCGTTCAAAACCATCACGTTCAAAATTGGTTCCGGTTCTGCCAAGATCCGTATAACAGTCATGCAGGATAATATCAGACCTACTGCTTATATACTCTTTGGCAATTGCTATCTGAGTTTCAATGGAATCATTTTTTTCATTATGGCTATCAACTGATAATCTGCCATAAATTCCGGCTGAATATATCCTTGCCGGTTTATCTGTTTGTAATTCCGGTTTCCGCTTTCGGGAAGTTCTGGCCATTTAGATCGCCTCCCTTCTGAATTCGGAACCCGTTTTTACTTCTATATAATCTGCCAGCATCAGAATCTTTTGAAATTGCTCCTGACACTTTAGTTCGATGCAGACTCGCTTATTCTCATATATATGAATAGTGGAAACAAAGCTCATCAACAACTCTCTACTGCACCCCGTCACAGTCAATGCTTCTTTGAATTTTTCTAATTTAACACCAGCAGATATGCCAGTTTTAAATAGTTCCTTAATTGTCTGTTCTTGCTTCTCAATCGCAATCTGTGTATTCTTCTGATGCTCCTCATAAATTTTTCTGAATGTATGGAAATCATCTTCATTTATAATACCACTCTGTAAGTCCTCATACAAACCAGTTCGTAATTTCAGATATTTATCCTGATCCTCACGTAGTTTGGCTACTTCCCGGTCGAACATTATAACTTCGTTAAGATCAACTTCTAACTGTCTAATCCGATGCAAAACCTGTTCTCCGTCCATCAAAACAGCAACCTGGGTCTGAATCGTCTGCAATACAAGGCTTTGCAGTTGTGTTTCAGCAATACTGTGTCTGGTACAGCCTATTCCTTTATTTCTGGTCTGACAGATAAAACTGACATTTTCTTTGCCTTTATAATGGTTCACTCTCCGAATCATCGGTTCTTTACAGTCACCGCAAAACAAAAGACCGGCAAACATATGGGCTGTCTTCGCCCCATCTATGGCACGACAATCCACAAGTTCCATCTTCCCAGCATTATCAAAATCTTCCTGGCTGATAATTGCCTCATGTTTATCGGCAACCCGTGTCCACTCTTCCGGCGGCTTCGCAAAGGACTGCTTAATTTTGTGGTTCAAGACTTCACTTTTTCCTTGTACCATCATTCCGGTATATACTTCATTAGTCAAAATCCGTTTAACAGCAACTGTTGACCATTCCGCTTTGCTCTTCACAGCAAAGCCTGTTTTTAATTTCTCACCATTTGATTTCTTATATTCCATTGGGGATAAAATCCCCTTATCATTCAATCGCTTGGCTATCGCTGACATACTCATTCCGGCAATTCGCCACGCAAAAATCTGCTTTACGATTTCAGCTGCATAATCATCAACAACCAGTTGATTCCTGTTGTCCTTATGCTTCCGATATCCATATACTGCAAACGCCCCGACAAAATCACCATTTTCCCGTTTAACCCGCTGCTCACTTTTAACTTTCTGCGATATGTCACGGGTATAAGAATCATTGACAAAATTCTTGATCGGCAACACCAGTGTCTTTTCATTTTCATCAGCTGTCAAGGTATCAAATTTGTCGGTTATAGCAATAAAACGTACATTAAAAGCCGGGAAGGTTTTCTGAATTAACCGCCCGGCTTCTATATAGTCACGTCCAAACCTGGATAAATCTTTTACAATGACACAGTTCACCTTTCCGGCTTCAACATCTTTCATCATTCGTTTGAATTCCGGTCTGTCAAAGTTAGCTCCGCTATATCCGTCATCCACATAAATATCATAAAGTACCATATCTTCATTCGAATGGATAAAAGAACGAATCAAGTCCCGTTGTGAACTGATACTGTCACTTTCTGATTTCCCGCTGCCAATATCTCCATCATCCTTAGATATACGAAGATACTCGGCTACATAATAAATATTTTCTGCTTTCATCTGCGTTCCTCCTGAAAAAGATTATGGTTAGCAGAACCCGTCCTACGGGGCAAAGCTACTTACTTTTCAGGAATTTCGCTGTTTAGTCCTGAAAACAGATTAACATAACTTTACCCAATTGTAAAGGCACATTAACATTTGATTTTAGTCATCTGTGATACATATTTAAGCATTCTTTCGTTTAGCTCATCTCCTGACTGCTGGTAAGATACTTTGACAACATATTCCCCAACGTTGAACAAATATGGATTACGGACTTCTTCAATATATTTAAGAGCACGGCTTTTTACCGACTTCTTATCATCTATCTCGATCCCCTGAATATCAACTAACTGACTTCTATCTGCCTCCATAATATCTATCTTCATCATTCCAGCCAGTTCTTCTATTGACGGCAGCATATGCAGATCACACCCTCTCTTCTTCCATATCCTATTCCTCTTGCTGGTTGTCCTATGATAAAATGTGTACTGCCTCTTTAAAAATAATCCTCCGCCTTTTTCTCCCGGATAAACCTCCCCACATCTTCGATCTCATAGGTTACGGGCATATCCGGCAATGCGTTCAAAATGTTTTGTCGATACCTGTTGGCAGCCCTGCTATCTAAAATCGAAAATACACAGGTATCATTTTCCCGGCGAATCCCTCTTCCAATCCACTGCCTAAGCTTAATTATCATGGTTGGCATGATCACTTCCGAAAAGAACTCACGAAAATCAGCATACAGAGTCTTTTCGTATTCAAACACTGGATCTGGAATTGGAAAGGGTAATTTGACCACTATCAAAGACGATAAAATATCTCCTGGTAAGTCGATTCCCTCTCCAGCCGTATCACTGGCGAATAATATGCCGTTTCCGCTCTCTCGGAACTGTGCAAGCACCTCTAACCGTCCTTTTCCCATCATAAACAGCGGATAGCCTATGCCTATGTCTGATAATCTTTGAAATGACAGCTCCATCATCTTGTAGGAAGTAAACAGAACTAAGGTATGTCCATATGTATTTTTTATCAGGGCTGCCAACTGACTAATCACCGCATCCATATAGTTTTTATTTTTCACATCGGGGAATGGCATGAATTTCGGCAAATACAAAAGGGCATGTTCACGAAAGTCAAATGGTGACGCTTTGCTGACTTCATACACATGCTCGGCCTGTATAAAATTCATACCAATTTGTGATTTGTAACGCCGAAAATCTCCGCTCACGGACAAGGTTCCCGATGTCAATACATAAGGCCACTCTTTTTTCCAAAGGTCTTCATATAACAGAAAATCCAGCTTCTTAGGCAATGTACAAATTCTTGCAGTCGTTCCGATATTTTCAAACCAACAAATAGAATTTTCCATATCAAGTAATATATTTATTTTTGCCTGCTTTTGTTCAATACGGCTTATCAGCCGCTCAAATAATGTGTTTTTCTCAGCGGAATAAAATAACATTGATATGCTCCGCAAAATCGCCGATAGGCTATGTAACATGTAAATACTGTTATAAGATAAATTGACTGCCAGCTCATCTCTATCTGACTTAGCCCATTCAGCTACCTTCAACTCATCAAATAACAACTGATTTTTTTGCAGCATCTCATCAGTCATTTTGTAAAGCTTTATCCGATTAGAACTACAATACTTTATCGTCTGGTAAATGCTTGCCGCCAATCGCTCCAATTCAAAACTCTCAAAATCCATGCCATACATTTGTCTGGCAGTATCCGGTAATTTATGTGCTTCATCAATCACCATCAAGCCCCATGCCGGAAGCAATCTCCGTCTTCCACCTTTTTGTGATAATATATCTGCCAAAACTAAATTGTGATTGGCAATCTGAAAATCATAGTTTCCCAGCTGTGATTTTCTGATGTGCTGCCGATATGGGCAGATGGCATATAAATCACAATTCTGTTGGCACTGCTCGACACAAATTTTCTTTTTCACATAGTCAGTTAGTGTCAGATCATCCAGATCCATAATATTAACAGTAAGAATCTCCTTCAAAAAGAATATCAACCCCTGATCTTCCTCTTTGTTATTATGAAGAATTGACGTCAAATAAGTCCTTAACCGACTTTGGCAGATATAATGTGATTTGCCTTTTCTGACAACAAATGTTATCGGTCGGTCGATAATTCGATGTTCCAGCAGAATAGCCGATATCTGCGGTATATACTCTTCTACTATCGCCTTTTGTAAAGCAATTGTAGATGTTGATAAAATAGCCGAAAGGTTATTATCATCGAATATTTTATATATGATTGCAGCAACAATGTATGCATGTGTTTTTCCTGTTCCCACTTCAGCCTCACACAGAGCGACTTTATTTTCCTGCATTGCCTGCAACATAGACAATGCAAGTGAAAGTTGATTTTCCCGGGAATACATTCCGTGTTTAGGGAAAATATCGGTAAAAATGTGCGTTAAGAGTTGTACTGCTCTATCACTACGCTTTGCTGGTATAAAATCTCCATCATTTGAAACCAGTGAAAGCATTTTTTTAATAATCCTGTCATAGTCATATTCGGCAATTGGTTTTACCTTAGAAAATAGATGTTTTGTTTTCATCCCACCCAGATCTATCATTCGGTAGTTATATGATTTCCCTGTAAACTGTTCCAGTAGTACACAGTTTTTGGCAATTAAGATAACACGCTCACCGGTGCGAAACAAACCCGCTTCATATATCCGGTTCTGTATATCCGCTGTTATATCCTGTCTCAATATTTTAGCCTCCTTCGTAACCTACAGGAGTGACACAAGCATACAGCCAGAAATGCTCATTTGCTTATCATCGACAAAATTCTGACTGGCTGCATGGTTTCTATCACTCCGATAGATTTATATAAAAAGGTGTGGTAGGCGTTCCGTTGGCTCAAATCAATTTTCTTGACTTACGGACACCATAAAAGCCGCCCCTTATTCTTTCTCAAATAAGGGTGATGCATTTTCCCGGTTGCAACCGGGCTGCTCCTCTTCGGACCAGAAGTACCATGATAAAGTGACAGGAGTTATGGCAATCCGCCCCACCATTAGGGCGTAATCGCTGCAAACTATATCGCTCGGATCAGTAAAATACTGTCTTCTTGGCGAGTTTCAGCATGTCGCTCATGCCTGTCATCGTTGTACCCACCACACCGCCAATATGCACTTTTCAAGGTTCTGGTGAAGGCTCAAAAAAAATGTCCTTCACCTAACGTCTTTTTTCAGGGGGGGTGGGGGGGTATAAATTTATTTTTTTTCAAAAATTCTTTTTAGTTTTTTGATTGCACTGTGCATACTTTCTCTTACGGATGTGTAATCAACATGTTCCATACGGGCAATCTGCCGATACGAAATACCATGAAAGAAATGAAGTGCAAAGCGTCTTTTCTGTACTTCAGTCAAATTGCCCGCCTCAATAAGCTGAAGAGCTGATTCTAAGGCATTTTCATTATCGTATTTTTCCATTAACTCTATGTATGGTGATGGTTTTGCAAACTTTTCGGATTCCTCCAGTTTACCAAGCCGAATCTTTCGCTTGGCATATCGAGTCTCTTCCAGATCCTGCTCGTGATAAATTGAATCTGATAGTTCTTTTAATTCCCAGAAATCCTCCTCTGTTTTCTGGGGATTGTCCCTTAGATAATCCGCCATCGAAATTTCTACAGTGCCATCTACAAAGAGATAAACAATTTCATTTTTATATTTATTAGCCGCATAATCACTCTTTTGATATTTACGCATTTTATCCTCCAATTTGAATTTGCAAAAAATAACAAATTCAATTGGAGGACCACGTATATAAATATCAGATTTTAGAGCATTAAAAAAGCAGCATCTATAACAACTGTGCTGCTTGAGTGCAAATATTAGCGAATCTTGTCGAATATAAAAAACCACAATTCCCGCAAAATCAAGAATCATGGTTTTTAATAGTTTACTATTTAGTTTTGTATTTTTTGTCCTAGTGGTACACAAGGCTTTATCATGTAGTTGTATAATAGTTATTAAAATGTAACCCCATAAATATTTATAGTAACAAAAAACTCTATCTAATCAGTATAGTATATCCATTACAGCAAAGATACTTTTTCAACATGCGTCTATTCATTTTCAACCTCTTATATTCCTTATCACGCAGATACATTTCCGTATTTTTGATGTGAGCCTTAACTTATAACTCGCCTGATTGTTTTAGGAGTACGATAGTTCCAAGTAGATATTTTAATACCAGTCCTCTTGTTCGATGCATGCACGACTTGACCATTTCCAATATACAAAGCTACATGATTAATCGTTCCACTATTATCAGCATAAAAGATAAGATCCCCAGGCTGCTTTTGTGATGAATCGACTGCCACACCAGCTTTTGCCTGATCTCTGGATACTCTTGGCAATGACACTCCAAAGTTCTTCATTACTGAAAGTGTAAACCCAGAGCAATCGGCTCCTTTAGTTAGGCTAGTACCACCCCAAACATACGGATTTCCAACGAACTGCAATGCATAGTTGGCAACTTTATTGCGGTTTGAGGTCTCCGTTGCCCCACCTGTACTTCCTTTTTCCTCTAAAGGAGAGAATTTAATGGCTTCTGTCAGTGCATATCGAACCTCCACATTATTGTCACGAGTCGATAAAAATGCCTTATCAACCTCACCGGCTCCCTCTTCGCCTGAGTCCATTTCAATCTGAACCCAGCCATCTAACTGCTCCACTACCGCATAACGTTCTTCTTTTGAAATCTGAGTCCAAATACTTGACTCTGTAGACGGTTCCGTCCGGACATTCAACATATCAGTGTTAACAATCGCCATCATTGTAGCAGAAGCTGCTGCCAAATCTCTGGCCTCCTGCCCAACCGCTGTATATTGACTGTCAGCAGAAATATATCCAGTTATATTTCCTGATCTGATTTTATACCAGCCATTTTCTGTCTCAAGAATTTCTGCTGCCGCCCTTCCTGGCATTTTACCAACAATATTTTTATTCCCCTGGTCTTCCGGTGAACTGCGAATATTCAAATAATTATTAACTTTTGAGACTACCGGATTATCATACTGACTAAGTGCCATTGCCTTTAAATCCAGCTTTCTGGCTTCATTTAAGGCTGACCGTACTTCCACAAATTCGCTGGATATAAATCCCTGTTTTATCTTCAACCATCCATCCTGCTCCTCGAAAACTTCATATCGTTCATCCTTTAGAACTTGTCCGACGACATTCTCAGGGTTAATTACCGGTTCTGATCTGATATTCAACTTATCTGTTTTGATTATGGCCCGCAACTTGACATTTTCTAATGCCTGATTGACCGCTTCTTCACCTGTTAGTACATATTGACTATGAACATATCCACTTAGCCCTCCTGATGAAATCCTGTACCATTCACCATCTGACTCAATAATTTCACATGCTGCATATTGCTGTAGTTTTCCAATAATTTCACTATTAACACTTGCCCCATCCCGAATATTGATATAACCAGAAGCCAGAGCAACTCCAAGATTTTCATAACCAGCTATTACTTCCTGCTTAATCTGTTCTTCTTGCTCTTTTGCGGTTTCTTCTTCCGTTTTGAAAACCTGCGTTTCCACCTGCGGTAATGTAACATCCTGGCTTTCTTCCACATTCGCCGATGCATCATTCTGTGTAATTCTTAAATCAGTCGATTTATCTTCCCTGGTTTTAAATAAGATGGTCGCCGCAATGATTATCAGAATCACCGCAGACAATCCTCCTGCCAGCATATACCAAGTTTTGATTTGAAATTTATTATTTCTTCGTGACTTCTTATTATTTCTGGTTTCATTCATTATACACACCTATTTTATCTCATTTTCATGTTCTCATCATACTGCCTTTATATGACAAAAGTATTATCATTCAATCCCTGGACCAACTTCTCTTGGACTGTCAGCTTCTGTTTCAGATTTCTGGCTTTCATGATTAGGAACTATAATGACATTCTCTTCATTTGCTTCATTATTACTTTCTGATGTTCCAATCTCGGTAATTTCAGGCGGTGATGTATCAACAATAGCTCCCTCGTCTTCTGGTACCGCTCCATCTGTCATTGATGATTCCCCTGACTCCGTAGGCTCTTCCGACGGCAAAACTGCTGTGGAATTCCTTCTTATTACAGCTGCTTTAGCTCTATATGTGGTAGAATGGAAATTCTCCTCGCTTACCAAAACACCATCTTTTTTTGTTATGATATATGTTTTCCAAACAGTACTGCTAATACCTTTACTCACTTCGACTTCTTCCCCTGGCTGCAGGGTTGGATCTTCTTCATATTTAGGCTCCAGGGGACTATTGGTTTTTATTTTCTCCGAACGCATTGATACCTCAACACCATCATCTAAAATTGGTATTCCAACAATCGAAATTGTTAATTTCTTATTTTCAAAAACAGCACGTATTGCAACAGATGTACTTTGATTATTAACAAATCGCAGATCCGGACCACTATAACCGTCATAACTAACCATGGCATCTTCACCGGGTACTACATAAGATGGTTCGTAACTATGAGGATTACGTTCCTTAACTTTAATCCCGGAAAATATTATCGCATTATAAAGTGTAGAAGAAACCTGGCAGACTCCGCCACCAGGCTCCTCCACAAACTCTCCATTTCGATATGCTCCAGCCGGTTTATATCCTCTTTCGATGGTACGATTTCCAGTTGTCTTATTAAAAGAGAATTCTTCTCCTGGTTTAATAACTAAGCCATCTAATGCATCCATTGCCAAAGATATATTGTTATTCCGATTCTGGTTGTCTGTTGCTACTGTAGAAAAGGTGCTGATGATTTGATACTGTTTTTTTATTTCAGTCGCAGAGGAACCTGCCGATATCCGCTCAATCGCAACATCAACAGTGCTCTCAAAGTTGCGTTCTGACACCAGATTCATCAGACTCTGTATTGTCTTATCCTGGTTTACTTTGATACCAGCTTCGCCATCAGAGTAAATCCACTGATTGTTATCATCACTACGACCAGTTAGTTGTGCTGATAATGGCTCTTTATCCCACCGCTCTGCGAAAACAGACAGCTGAGTTCTCAGGTTATTTTCAATCTGTGCTTGATCCAATTGATATTCACCATTATCAGGCATATCTGAATTACCATATAATTCTGCTAAAAATGAATCAACAACATCTGGTAATGGATTTTGAAGCATTTCAAAATTGTCCGAATAGCTAAGCTGTATGTTCCACTTATACAGATCCAAGATTTTTTCTCTTGCTTCTACTTTACTCAAACCATCAAGTGAAACGTTATCGAATTTTATATCCCCTGCCCTTACATCTTCATCTTCACTAGAGATATTGCCATTATCTATATCCAATATTGATTCATTTTCAATATCGCTCGTTGTATCCGAAATATCTGTACCAAGAGCTAAGTTGCTTTTTGACTCTGTTTCTTTTCCTCTGGCAATAGAAGAGAGTAAGTATAGGCCAAATACCAGAACAAAAATCCCAATAACTATAAATTGTAACACAAAAGATAGCCTTATTTTTCTGCTCCCATAGCGTTCAACTTTCCCCGAATTTCTTTTGTAACTTTTTTTACCTCTATTGCCAAAGTCGCTCATACCCTTACCTCCTGCCAGTCATTCATGTTCCCTTTACTACTATTAACATTGTCTCACAATAAAACATCTCGTTCAAAAGCAGGTTAATAACATATTCCTGCTCCTGAATATATTTTTCCATAGCATTGCCAGCAATTATAAGGGATTCTGATAGGGGAATACTCCTTTCTGGCTTAAAAAAACAAATTTTATCAAGCTTCCTTATCTCTTTTTTGATAATTAAAGATTGCTTTTCAATAATGCCGCTACACGTCTGAAATATCTTAATTTCAAATGGCTCCATTTTTATGTGTCTTTTTACTTTGTATATCATTTCATTCTTAATTTTCCGACTTATATCTCCAATTATTTCAATCAGGCTCCGAATTACGGTATTGTTTTGCGTAATCGAAACTTGCAAAGCCCCCCTTCCCGGAATTTCTTCCAGGAATTTTTCCATTTCAATTATTTGTTCTTCGTCAAATTGAATTTGACTGGCTTTGCACATAAACTCATCTCCTTTACAAATGATAACACCATACTAAACGATAAATATGGGGATTATGTGATTATTGGTTTTTTTATAGTGGAATATTATGGTATCGAATAGCCGCCCATATCGCTGCCCACACTGTCCTGCTCAAAGAGGCTTACATCAATTTTATTATCTGAGGAATCAACAATATATTTCTTCGCCTTTGGCAGTATTTTTTCAAAAGTCTCCAGCAGCAAACGATATTTGGTAGTATCCTGCGTATAAATTTCAGTATTTTTCTGATATTCTAAAAACATGGCAGTAAATTTATCAGCATCACCAGTTGCTGTATTAACAGCCTCTTCCCGGTAAGCTTCCGCTTGTGTGATTTCCGAATTAGCTTTGCCTCTTGCTTCCGGCAACAAGCTGTTATAATAACCTCGTGCCTGGTTAATTTCCTTTTCCTTATCTTCCTTTGCCGCATTAACATCCAGGAAAGCCGCCGCAACCTCTGTTGGAGGGTTTACATTTTGAATATTAAATGCAATGATTTGAATACCTGATTCATAACGATCCAGAGCGTTCTGTACATCCTGTATGATAAAGTTCTGGGCGGCTACCTTCTCTGTACTGAGAATATCATCTACTGCCATATTTGACATCATCTTTACCAAAGAAGTCTCAACACTTCGTCTTACCAGTTGTTCATCATTATTATTGACATTGTAAAGAAATGCTGATGCATCCTTCACTTTATAGTGAACAATTGCTTCCGTTGTGACAATATTTTCATCCCCAGTCAACAACTGAATCGACTCCGGAATATCTTCTTTATGTAAATGCTCCGGTAAGTTCATACCAATATCTGCTCGTCTGACTTCTGAGATATTGACCTTTTGTACCTCATCAATCGGAGCTGGCAATCGATAATGAATTCCTTCTAATACTGTTGTTGGCAATACCGCACCAAATCGCCTTACAATCGCCTGTTCACCGGGATTCACTACATAAACACCTGTTAATAAATAAACTGCAAAGATTCCCAATGTAACTCCCCAGAAAGCTTTCCTGGGGTTAATATGACTAAATGCCTGCTTTATATCATCACTCACGGCCAGACGATTTCTTTCCCTCTGTTCTTTTTGCGAATGGCTGTTCTTTTTTCTCTTTATATTTTGTTTCGTTAGAAAACTTACCAATTTAGAAAATTTGTCTTTCATCCGAAATCCTTTCTGCACTTACTCCAAATTTATATTGCCACTCAAAAACTTCAGTATTTCTGCTGTCGATGGAAGAATCAAAGTTGTGTTCTCATCAATCGTCTTTTCATATGTCTCTAAGGTTCGTATAAATTCATAAAATTCCGGGTCTTTCTGGAATGCTTCACCATATATCCTGATTGCCTCGGCATCTCCATTTCCTTTGATTTGCTGTGCTTCTTTATAAGCCATAGATAAAATAATCTGCCGCTCTTTCTCGGCATCCGCCCGTATTTTCGCCGCTTCTTCGCTACCTTCCGAACGATATTTTTTCGCCATCTGCTCCCGCTCTGCCCTCATTCGATCATAAACACTTTGTTTATTTGATTCAGGGAAATTCAATACCCGAATGTTTGCATCGATGATCTCAATTCCATATTCGGCTGCCTTATCCCTGGTATATACAACGGTATCTCCCATTAATGCTTCCAGTTTCAGCTCATCCGGATTTACATTGACTAATTCTTCAAGATTATACTGTCCCATTTGGATACCCAAACCGGAAGAGAATAAATCCATCAATCTTGCTTCTGCTCCGACCTTATCTTTTACTGTTTTCATATACATAATAGGGTCAGTAATTTTCCAGGTACCATAATAATCAATTGCCACACTTTTCTTATCAAGTGTTAATAGTTCAAGGGAATTTGCCTGATATACCTGAACACGTTTATCTAAACGCTGTACCGTCTGGATTGGTTCTGGCAGTTTAAATTGAATACCAGGTTCATTGACAGTCATTACCGGATTTCCAAATTGAATCAACACCGCATACTCGGTTACATCAACTTTATACACTACCAAGGTCGAAAAAAAGAGTATTGCAATCATAGTTATCATAACTATCAGCTTTTTATTTGTCTTTCCTTTGCTTTTTGTTAACTGCTGTTCCATATTATTGTTCCTCCTGCAAGCTGTTATTATTTTTATCGGGAATCCAAAGCCGTGTATTATCAATACTGATATTACCACCTAATAATACTTTTTTTACTTCTGGGAGAATCCTCTCCATTGTTTCCATATAAAGTCGAATTTCTGTCACCTCTTTTGACTCAGAATAAGCACTCTGCCGCTGCTGAAAAAGCTCCGCTTCACCTTCCGCACTATTTATTTTATCCTGCATATACCCCTCAGCCTCAGTAATTTGTTTGTAGGCTTCTGCATTGGCTTGGGGAATAATTGTATTTTTATAGGCAGTAGCTTCATTTATATAAACTGATTTATCCTGCCGGGCACTGGCAAGATCCTGAAAACTGGTTTTTACCGCCTCCGGTGGTTCTACTTCAATCAGTTGTACTCCTAAAATATCAATGCCGGTTTTATTTGTATCCAACACTTGCTGTAAAATACCTTTCACTTCCTGTTCTACGCTTTCCTTCCCTTCTGTCAACAGATAATCCACCGGACTACGGCCAACAATTTCCCGAATACTGGTTACCGCTCCTGCCTGCACCAGATTATCTAGCCCTGTTACATTCAGTGAGTAGGCACTGACATCCTCAATCTGATAATGAATGGTCATATTTATATTGATCAAGTTGGTATCTCCGGATAACAATTCAAGACTGCCAGTTTCCATTTTTTGAACGTTATCTTTTTTGATCAGGGTAACTTCATCGATTGGAGCTGGCAGCCGGTAATGAATTCCCGGTGTGACATTATCACTAATCACCTTTCCAAAACGGCGGGCAATCCCAATCTCATCCCACCTCACAATATAGACACCGGATAACAGATACGCGACAATCAAGGTTGTGGTGATTCCGGCATATAACTTTTTATTGCCATGACCGGATGCATGATTATGTATCATCTCATGCTCTTGATGAGGATGCAGCAATATTTTGATATTAGAAATAAATATCTCATATCCGGAAATCACAAGCAAAACCATTGCTACAATTGCTGCCATTTTATCCAGGCTATTCATCCCAAATAAAGATCCAACAATTCCGATTAAAACAGCAACAGAACAATACATATCCATTTTCGAATGGTAACCATCTGCTACCAAGCTTTGCGAGCCAGTCTGTTCTCCAACATATATTTTATACCGGGCCATAAAATAATTTATAATTACTCCGCAAAATGCCCCAGCCGCAACAAATGGTACATATTTTAATTCAGCACTTTCCCCACTCAATGCATCTGACAAAATCTCTACACCCATATAGAAAATGAATATTGAGACAAATACAGCCATAATATTTTCGAGCCGGCTGATTTTCTTATTCCATTTATCTGCACCAAACCGGGCAAACATCAGACTGGCAAACACAACAACTGATACGAAAACGTCCGTGAGTGAATGCCAGGCATTCGCTCTCAATCCAATGCTTCCTGATATCCAGGCCAAGAAAAAACGCAATAAAATCAGTAGGACATTCGCAATTATTGTAATAAATATGGTTCTCTCTTTTCTGCTCATTTATTTTCCTCTTTCTTATTCAACAGATAACGCAATGTTCTATTGTATATGGTCAAATCAGCCATTTCCAGTATTTCGCTTTCCATTTCTAGTTCCAGTTCCTCATGTTTTATTTGTTTTACATGGGCTTCTACATCCTCTTTCGCTTCTTCTAATGGCATAACCCTTGCCAGTTCCTTCTCACGAACTTTCACAATATAAAATCCGCCATCGATCTCAATAATCTTACTGACCTCTTCCGGTTCCAGCCGGAACGCTTCAACATCCAATTCAGAAACCAGATATCCCTGATAAAGCCATTCATCAAATTCTCCACCGTCCGCAGATGAGCCATCTTCTGAATACTGCTTTGCTACTGTTGCAAAATCAATTCCATCCCGAAGTAATGCCAATGCTTCTTGTGCCTTAGACATCCCGGTGCCATCTTCCGTCTCCATTATCCAAATCAAACTAAGCTTAATTCTGGCCGGTATTCTAAACTCATCCACATTATCTTTATAATATTTTTCTAATTCATCCTGCGATATCTCCTCCAGCTTCTCATCCACCTCTTCCTGATGCATAACTTGAGAAAAATATTGTATTTTCAGCTCCTCTATAGAATGCTGCTCCTTGCTATCATAACTGCTGTCACCAACCTCTTCCAATAACAGTTCTTTTACTATAAATTGTTCAACCAGTTCTTTTTTCTTCTCATAAGTACTATATGTCTTCTGATAAGATGGGCTAAGTTCCTGGTACTCTCTGTAAAAATCCCCCAAAGTATACCGCCTGCCGTGGACACTAAATAGTGCCTCGTCCTTACGCAACGTATACTCCTGATCCACAACCTGCTTTGTTAGCAGCTCCCGAATCTGTTCTTGTACCTCTTCCAGGGAATAGCTTCCGCCTGGAATAATCTTATTCAGTTTGATAATGCTAAACGAACCATCCTCTAATTCAATGACATCACTAATCTCTTCGTCACTTAATTGAAAAGCAATTGTTTCAATTAACAATCCACTATTATTTTTCTCAATATCCAGATTTATAACTGCTTTACTCGTTGAATATTCGGCTGCGACCTGTTCAAAAGTTTCACCTGAATTAAGCTTTGTGATTGCCTCTTTGGCCGTACTTTTGTCACTCATTTTAATTTCTGCAACATTTGCCATCTCATACTTTTCATAGAGCTGTATATTCGCCTGATAGTAGTTCTGAATATCCTGTTTAGAAGGGGCTCTGACCTGGAGAATTTCAGCATTGAATTCCAAACCAGCTGATACTTTTAGTTGGTTGATATATTCGGGAAAAAATTCTGCTTCCTTTGTCTGCAACAGAATGAGTCGGATCTCCTGTTCTGCTTCTGCCAGTGACTTGTCACCATACAATTCTTTATTGGCATCATAATACTGCTGAACCTCCCACTTTGAGATAGATTCCAAAGTTAACTGTTCATCATGCAGTTGCGTCATTTTTTCAAGCATGCTTGAATTTTCTAACAAGTCTTTTAGTCCATGCTGCACATCATCTCTTGCCGTTATCCCCTTTTCTGTCGCCCAGTCCAAAATAATCTGCTCTGTTACCATCAACCTGACAGCATCCCGATACTCTTCCAGACTGTCAAGCGGATGCTGTTCGCATGGTTCTGTCGGCTCACAAAGCTCATGCTCATACCCATGCACTTCACACATTAAATGTTCCTTGGTTCTTAGTTGTTCCATTTTGATAAAGGTATTAAAATCATCAATAAATATTATCTTGCCATTATATGTAGCCACAACATCTTCTTCCGGGGGTTTTGGTTCAAATATTCCCATGCCAACATTTAAAAAAAATATAAGTGAACCAGCCAGGAATAACAGTAAAGCAATTCCTAAGATTTTTTTCATCTGCAACATTTCTTTTTCAAAATTAATTCCATCATGATTTTTCTCCTCATCCATATAGGCCTCCTTTTTATTTCTAAAGACATAAATGTATTTTAGAAAAATGTTATGGTAAAATTATGAAGATTTCGTATTTTATCCCATAAATTAAGGTTAACTAATCAAAACAATCAGTTAACCTTAAAATAAATCCTATATAAAATTATCATTTGGCAGTATTATGGTAAAAATAGTCCCCTGCTTTTCATCATTTTCCGCATAAATAATTCCACCGTGTTTTTCAATAATAGCTTTCGTGATAGATAGCCCGATCCCCATCCCGCCGGTTTTTTTACTTCTTGATTTATCAACCCGATAAAAACGTTCAAAAAGATGCGGCAGGTCATCTACCGGGATTCCCGGACCATCATCCTTCACCTTGATTGCTGTTCTCATTTCACCAATTCTGCTGTATTCAACAACAATATGCCCGCCTTTCTGAGTATAGGTCAAAGCATTAGATATCAGATTTATCAGGCATTGTTTTAGCCTGTAATAATCAGCATATACCGGTGTCTGCTCAGGCATTTCCATATGAAACCGGATATCTTTCTCTTTTAATTTGATCTCAAAATCATGAAATACGCTACGGCACAACTCATCGAAATCAAACATCCCCTTGTCCATAATTTGCCTTGGACTCTCCAAAAAATACAATTCCTGAAGCTGACCTACAATGCCAACCAACCGCAGAATCTCTGCATGGCAGCTTTCAAGACGCTCGGTGCTTAATTCCCAAACCCCATCCATCATTGCTTCCATATGGCTTTGAAGATTGGTCAATGGGGTTCTTAATTCATGCACCACATCAGAAGTGATTTGCCGCTTCTGTTTTTCTTTTTCGTTAAGTTCGATAGACATTTCATTGATAGACTTCATTAAATCTGAGGTTTCAGCAATTTTTGAAACTTCGTTCGTCTGAGCTCCATATTCACCACCAGCAATTCTTTGGGCAGTATGAATTACATTTGTGATGGGTTTCGTCACATTACGGGCAATCCAAACCCCAAATACAGATACTACCAATAATGCAATACCACCTATAATCAGCAGGGTATTATTCAGAAGCCTCATTAGCTCAAATTCCTCATCACTCAATGAATAAGGACCGTAATAACCAACCCGCAGGTTTCCTGTAACTTGTCCCTGTTCTTCCAGAACAAACTGCTCTTCTACATAACCACCTTTAAAGTTAGGATAATTTTTATACATATTACTTTCTGCATGCTGCAGAACCATCTGGCACTCTTCAGCCCGATGGCTTTTTATATCCCAATCGATCTCACGGTTTGGTATCTGCACATGCAAAAACATTCCATTTTGCAAGGCGGCATACCCAATGATCTCAATGCCCTGCATATCATAAGTGCCATTGGTTTCATCATACAATTGATTAACCTGTGTTATAATACTCTCAATCTGGCTTCTCTGCTGTTTTTTGGCATATTGTTCAAATGTTTTATCCGCTGTTAATCGAAAGAGAATACTCAGGGTTAAAACTATCATCAGAGCGATAACGGAATAAGAAATGATCAACGTGCTTTTTAATGTTCTTTTCATGACTTTGCACCGGCAAACTTATATCCCATTCCATGTACCGTTAAAATAAACACAGGATTTTTACGGTCTTCTTCGATCTTTGCCCGGATGCTTTTGATGTAAGTATCAATACTTCTGTCATAGCCGTCAAATTCATTGTCCAGAGCGTAAGTGATCAGTTGTTCCCTGCTGAATATTCGGTTAGGTGCTTTTGCCATTGTTACCAATATCTTATATTCTGTTGAGGTAAGCCCAGCACTTTCTCCATGCACTTTAACATTTTTATCCTGAAAATCGATTACCAATTTCCCCTGATTATATGAAATAGGCACACTCATAAGCTCATCACTTTCCATTCTTCTGAGAACAGCCTCTACTTTTGCAACAATCGTCCTGGGACTGAATGGTTTAAAAATATAGTCATCAGCTCCCAGTTGCAACCCTTTAATCAAATCTTCCTCCTCGGTTTTAGCGGTTAACATAATGATAGGAACCCGTGAGCTTGCACGTACCATCTCACAAATACGCTCCCCCATAATATCCGGCAGCATTAAGTCCAGCAATATCAGTGAAATATCATGATTCTGAAATAACTCCATTGCAGAATTTCCATCATACGCAGATAAAGTTTGATAACCTGCCTTTACCAGATATGCCTGCAATACTTCTACTATTTTTTCTTCATCATCCACAATTAAGATTGTTCTGACTTTCTTCACACTGCAACCCTCTTTTCTTACTATTTTATACTATTATAATCGATCATCCGCCGAACTGATAGTATTGGTTTATATGTTGCGGCAGAAACTTTAATTCCATCTGCCGGATTACTGGCATGAACCAATTGATTCTGCCCCATATAAATGCCAATATGTCCACTATACGAAACCACATCACCTGGAATCGCATTTTCCAATCCCCCAACATCAATCCCCGTCCTGCCCTGGGCCTTTGATGTCCGTGGCAAATTCACCCCAAACTGCTGAAACACACGCATAACAAAGCCTGAGCAGTCTGCTCCATTGGTCAAGCTGGTTCCACCATATACATATGGATTTCCGATAAATTGTGAAGCATAGTTAACTACCTGCTCACCTATTGGTATCTGCTGTTCTTCTATATCACCCGCTGTTGCTGTATCTTCCTTTATACTATCAATTCCCGACCCGGTAATATTAAGTGCCTCCACCTCTGTATATTCTGGTAACGGAGCATCTGCCCTCGCTGGAATATTATTATATGTACTTATTACCATACTAAGCGAAGCAAGCACCACAAGTTTACGCATATACATCATTTGTCCTCCTATTTTCAAATTGTTACATTACTGTTACAAATTATCACGAAGATGTGGGGATTATATGAATTTCCGCAATATTCGACAATAAAGTGTTAAACACATAATGAAATCAATTTGGAAACAGTGATTGTTCGACATCCCTCTAACAGTTTACTATAATAGATGGATACATAATATTGATAATCATAACCGCTGCATGCTCAATTCGCGGCATTTCTCTTTGTTCTGCTTCCAGTATTATCTTTGCAGGCTCTTCAGTTGATACACGTTTTACCCCAGCAATTGCTGATAATACAATCTTAATTTTCTCAAACTGATGATCGTCTTTTACTCCAATCAAAATCAATTGTCTTTTTATCATTCGATGAAATACCTCCTTTTTGATATGATTCTAATCTATCACAGGATTGTGGGGAATATATGTGGAATTCGTCACAACAAGGTCTGTTGCCAGCCGTTATTTACTATAAATCTTAATTATGGTATACTAAATAAAATATTTTTTAATTTTTGAAAGGATTCGGCTTTGTCAATCGTATATATAATAGATGCATAAAAAATTTCAAAAATAATAGGAGTGATTACAATGACAAAGATCAAATTATTACCGGTTCTCTCAATTTTCACAGTACTTCTTATGGCTACCCCTGTATTTGCACAGAAAACGAATGATTATAACATCTGTACGGTGAACGGATGTAATATCACAGGCATTCACCAGCATGACGGAAAAGATTATGCCGGGCATTACTATGGTGACGGACATGAGAATCATCAGATATGCTCTGTTGCAAACTGTACAGAAACAGGTACCCATGAGCATAATGGAGTAACATACTTCGGTCACCACAATGGTGACGGTCATACCTACCACAATGGATCTGAATCCAACCATAGGAGCAACCATGGTAACGGAAATGGAAGACACCATTAATCAGGAGTTTATATGAGAAATGAAGACGAGGCAAATAGGGCAATTAATCTATATGCAGACTCTGTACGACGTATCTGTTTTATGCATCTGAAAAATCACAGTGATACAGAGGATGTATTTCAAGATGTTTTCTTGAAATACATCCTTTATTCGCATACCTTCGAAAGTGATGAGCATGAAAAAGCATGGATTCTCAGAGTAGCCATCAATTGCTGTAAAGATTTACTGAAAAGTTTTTTCCGCAGCCGAGTATCTTCCATTAATGAGATAGATATGAATGGTTTATCTGTACCAGAAGAAAACAAAGAGGTACTGGATGTGGTTCTTCGTTTGCCGGAAAAATACAGAGACGTTATCTATCTTCATTACTATGAAGGTTATACCGCTGTAGAAATAGCAGCAATTATGCAAAAAAAGGAAAATACCATTTATACCTGGCTCTCCCGTGCCAAAGAACAGCTAAGAAACGAGCTGGGAGGTGAAACATATGGATAATAAAATAAAACAAAGTTTTGATGCGATCAAAGCTGATGATAAGCTAAAAGAGCAGACAATGATATATTTAAATAATGTCATCGACAATCAGAATCGCAGACGGAAAAAAATATCGTATTACCGTTTTGCTCCAGCCGCTGCCTGTATCATATTCTTTATATGTATTGGTTTGTTCTCACACAACATATATTACACTCCGGTTAGTTATGTAAGTCTTGATGTAAATCCATCGATTGAGATCACGTTGAATCGGTTTGATAAAGTAATCGAGACAACAGCATTCAACACTGAGGGTAAAACCATTTTATCCGCTCTTCAGCTAAAAAACTATAATTATAATGATGCAGTTAAAGCGATTGTTGACAGCATCACCGAACAGGGTTACATCGCCGACAGCGGATTGGTTGCAGTAACGCTTCAGACTAATCTGGCAGACAAAGAAAGTAAAATGAGAACGACCTTGGAAGAGGGTGTACTGTCAGTTATCTCAGGACACCACCTAACTGCCCAAATTGAGGTGATATCAGTGGATAGTCAGACTGTTTCAGACGCTCATGCCCAGGACCTCAGCCCCGCCAAATATCTGGCAATTATGAAGTTAATCGAATCAGACCCATCAGTCAGTTTTGAAAGCTGCCGTGATCACTCAATTGGAGAACTACGAGAATTAACCGAGTCACATCACGACGACGACACTCCGCAATCAGAACATCAAAATCAGCATGGCAATGACCATTAAAAAATTGTGTTGCTCTACCCGTAATGAGAGAGAACAAATCCTGAATTAAAATCAGGTTGTCCTCTCTTTCTTTTTCTATCCATTATATATTTCATTCACAGTTTGATTTCTCTGGGTATTTAAGTATTTCTGCATACCTCGTAAAACAAAATGGATATTGGTATTACTAATTGTATAGTATGTCCTTTTTCCATCCTTTCGCCTTTTTAGTAAACCTGCCAGCCTTAATTCTTTCAGTTGATGGGATGCTGCGGAGGGTGTTATTCTGAATTTTTCTGCCAGCTCACTGACACATAATTCTTTATCCATTAGCAACCATAAGATTTTCATTCTGGATTCATCCCCCAGAACCTTGTTTAAATTTGCCAGTTCCAAGAATTTATTATTTTCCAAAGTAATACCTCCCTATTTAGTCAAGTCTTTTTTCCTTTAAAATAAAGGATTTTTTTATTA
>DAMAMW010000026.1:0-89615 GCA_032073745.1 Lachnospiraceae bacterium
GAGCAATATCCAGCCCCAACAGGCCCAGTGCCTTCCTCAGCATACCTTGACTCTCCAGCTACATCTTCTCTGCATCTGGGTAAGAAAAGCATAAGGGCTTAAAACATGTAGATTTGCAAGCATATAGATTCGATTATTTTAAATCTTTTAATAGTGATGTTCCGATGGTGCCTTCGGGCATTTTTATTCCGAAGCAGTCGGCCAGGGTGGCTCCTGCTGCACCAAAGGTGGGCTGGTCTTCGATTCGGCCGAAGGATTCCATGGATGGGGAGTATAGTAATAACGGCACCATCTCTTTGGTGTGGTCACTGCCATGGTGAGTTGGGTCGGTTCCGTGGTCGGCGGTGATCATTAACAGATCGTCTGGTTTCAGGACTTCTAACAGGAGTCCTAATTTTTCGTCAAAACGTTCGAGTTCCTGGCCGTACCCGATGGGGTTACGGCGATGGCCCCAGAGGGCGTCGAAGTCTACAAGGTTGGTGAAGCAGTGGCCGGTGAATGATCGATTTGCGATTTCGATCGTTTGCTCCATGCCATGAACGCTGCTTTTGGAAGGATTGCTTTCGGTCAGACCTTCTCCGTCAAATATATCGTTGATCTTGCCTACGCTGATAGAGGTTAATCCATGATCTTTCAGTGCATCAAGAGCTGTTTTTCCAAATGGTTTGACGGCGTAGTCATGACGATTGGAGGTTCTGGTAAAGTTTCCTTTGCCGCTTCCGATGTAGGGTCTGGCGATGACTCGTCCTACCATCCATTCGTCTTTCATTGTAAGCTCACGGGCAATTTTGCAGCAGCGGTAGAGTTCTTCAAGACCGAGCGTTTCTTCGTGACCGCAGATCTGCAGGACGGAATCGGCTGATGTGTAGACAATTAAATCTCCCGTCTTCATTTGATGTTCACCCAGTTCATCCAGAATTTCAGTTCCGCTGGCGGATTTGTTGCCGACAATGCTGCGGCCGGTTCTTTTGCTTAGTTCATCTAATAATTCGGGCGGGAAGCCGGTTTCGGTAAATGTCTGGAAAGGGACTTCTGTTACAAGTCCCATTAACTCCCAGTGACCTGTCATGGTGTCTTTTCCGGCGCTGACTTCCAGCAGGCGGGTGTAATATCCCAGAGGCCGGTCAATTGGTTCTATATGGGTGAGAGGTTGGAGGTTGGCCAGTCCCAGCTTTCTTAGATTGGGAAGGTGGAAGCTTTCCATCTTTTCGTCGATGTGTCCGAGGGTATCACTGCCTTCGTCTCCGTATTCTGCCGCATTTGGCATGGCTCCGATTCCCAGGGAATCGATTACGATTGTGAAGACACGCTTGTACTTGTTCATAAGTCCTCCTTATAATCTATATTTTCAATTATCATAGCATGTATTATCCCTAAATGCCAGGGTTTCATTTATCAATTTCCCGTGCTTTCCAATCAGCAAACTGATTGCTTAGCAGATATTCTTCTTTTGGCGGAGTCTCATAACGAAAATGGAATTCCGGAGCCTGATATGTTTCACAGTTTGTTTTTATCCCTTTTACATTATCATCCCATTCAATTGTTATGATTGAAGTATTGCTGACCATCTTTTCTGCCAGCTTCAGATATCCATGCAGTACAACCATTTTCGCGTAATAGTCGGGAGTTGTGTTTAGTGATATTCCATCCTGCCATCCGGATCCGTCATCAAAGAAAAATCTGACCTGCGCTACCGCTCTGCCTGTATGTACGAATACTTTAATGCGTTTGCAGGTACTGCCGGCGATTCGTTTTACCTGGCGAATCACTTCAGCACAGACTTTGTCTTCGTTTACGACCCACTTTTGATCAAAATCCATATATGGCCTCAGGTCCGCTCTCGGTCCCTCCGGATGTAACGCAGATGCCCATATCGTACCGACATGTTCTGTCACTGTATCCCATTGCCTATGATCAAATACACTGGTCGGTATATTGGTTTCCATAAACTCCCGAAAACGCGCAATTGCCGGTTCCGTTACTCCATATGTTTCATAAAAGACACTCCAGCCGTCCATTGAACTGGAACCACAAACAGATTCTTTCAGGAACAGCCACTGCTTCAAATCATAACTCAAACTCCATATCGATCTTTGATGGGCACTCCATCCGGCGAAATAAATCTCTACAAAATCCAGCCGGTGCTGTCCTACAAACATCCCCGGTCTTATTAATATTTTGTTCAAAAGAGAAATTGCTTCGTTTATATTTTCAGCTTCATCAAAATGCTGATAGTATTTCTCTGTGATTAATTTTTTCCGCCAGGACTGCTCGAGTTCTTTCGGTATCTGATAGCTTTGGTACTCCTCCATCTGACCGGCAAAATACATATTCTGTTTGTGACCGCAATAAAACCGGTATAAATACTCAGCGCGCTCTCTGTCATCCGAAAAATATCGAAAAAAAATCGTTCCGCCATCTTCAGCACAGATGTTTTCGAGTTTTCCGGTTCGATAGCTGTTTCTTCCGCCCGGTTTGTACAGACCAACCTCTTCTCCCTCATAGTTAATTGACCACATACTCCGATCCGGAATTTGCGGGAAGAAGTTATTTTTATTTAAATAAGTAATCAGGTCATAAAAACGGGTTGGTTTTTCTTCTGCGTAAACAATTGTACGGCCGTTGTCTGCACCTGTTACAGCGTCTCGTGAAATTAACATAGCCTCCGCCTTTCTATATCAAAGTTGTGATAATTACTCAAAATAAAAAATCTCTTCAAACTTTTTATCAAGTGCAATACAAAGAATAAGTGCCAGTTTAGCCGTGGGGTTGAACTGGCCGGTTTCGATTGAACTGATTGTATTTCTGGAGACCCCCACAAGCGTTGCCAATTGTGCCTGGGAAAGATTTCGTTCTGTACGTATTTCGCGAAGTCTGTTTTTTAGTAATAATTGTTCATCCACCATAACAGCCTCCGTCTATATCATCGATATGGCTAAAAAGGTCAGGCAGAGCAGAAAACCGGTAATGGCTTTAACTAATGCTGACTTCTTTTTTGTTACATTAAAGATTCCTGCACTTTCAAATGTTAAATAACCAAATACCATTGCCAGCAGCGGGTAGATGCAGTCTGCATGATTCGTGTACAGATAATAGATTGATAATACTATAAAAATTATCATCATCCCGATGACGCCAATTTTCCGGCCCTGAGTATTAATAAAAACTACACCTTCATCATTTTTTTCATTTCTGCTTTTCCTTAATATTTCATCTCTCTCCATAATAAACTCCATTCTTCATTTCATTGACTGCGGTATTTAAGTTTCCGCCAAGTTTACTTGTCATTTGTATCTATTATAATATTGCCAAGTTTTATTGTCAACACTTTTCCTGTTTTTATCCAATAAAAGGAGATGGCCAAACTCACCATCTCCTTTTATTTACTCTTATTTCGCATCAAACCAACTGCTGCCGCTATGAGCATCTGCCTCTAACGCCACCTTAAGCTTAGCCGCCTGCTTCATTTGCTCCACCAACAGAGTCGTCACTTCCTCTTCTTCACTTTTCAGCGTTTCGATCAACAGTTCATCGTGTACCTGCAGTACAATCCGTGATTTCAGATTGCGTTTTCTGAGTTCCCGATCCACTGCAATCATAGCGATCTTCATGATATCAGCAGCGGTTCCCTGAATCGGAGAATTCATCGCTACCCGTTCGCCAAACGAACGCTGCATGAAATTGGCCGACTTCAGTTCCGGAATCGGGCGTCTTCTGCCGAACATGGTTGTAACATATCCCAATTCCTTGCCCTGCTTCACCAGATCATCAAGATATGTCTTTACCCCCGGATAGGTCTCAAAATATTTATCAATATATTCTACTGCTTCTTTACGGCTGATACTCAGGTCTTCACTGAGGCCAAAAGCACTGATTCCATAGACAATGCCAAAGTTTACAGCCTTGGCATTGCGGCGCTGCAGCGGAGTTATCTCATCAAGCGGAATATGGAATACCTGAGAAGCAGTAATCGCATGGATATCCTGCGCTTCCTGATAAGCCTGAATCAGTCTTTCGTCATTCGACATATGGGCCAGAATCCGGAGCTCAATCTGAGAATAATCGGCATCCACAAAGATATAACCGTCTTCCGGGACAAATACTTTTCGGATCGCCCTTCCCAGTTCTACACGAACCGGAATATTCTGCAGGTTCGGTTCGGTACTGCTGATCCGCCCCGTTGCTGTAATCGTCTGGTTAAAGGTGCCGTGAATCCGGTTGTCATCTCTGATATAGGCAGCCAGACCTTCCGCATAAGTGGAATTCAGCTTTGAATACTGCCGGTAATCAAGGATCATCTGTACAACCGGATAGTCGGGTGCAAGCTTGTCAAGAACATCAGCAGCCGTAGAATAACCGGTCTTTGTCTTCTTGCCGTGAGGCAGCTTCATCTGCTCAAACAAAATCTCGCCCAGCTGCTTTGGTGAATTGATATTAAAGGTAACTCCGGCCAGTTCGTATATCTCCTGTTCCAGCTTCGCCAGCATAACCTTCAGATTGTCACCATAAGCCTTCAGCTGGTCCCGGTCAACGCGGACACCGACGGACTCCATATGATACAGACTGTAGATCAGCGGCATTTCAATATCCATGAACAGATCATACATGCCCTGTTCCTTCAGATTGGCTTCCAGTACCGGCATCGACTTCCAGGCAATATACCCCATATAACAGACACAGGTTACAGCTTTGGGATCTTCTTCCGCAAGAGCCGTATCCAGCCGTACTTTACCGAGCAAATCGGTCTGGGACGGAACCGTAAGCCCCAGATAGTCTCTCGCCAGATCATCATAATCATATGTGTCTTTTAACGGGTTCAGCAGATACCCCGCTACCCCTGCATCCACTAACGGACTGTCTTCTTCCAGACCAAGGAACGACAGCTGGGGTTTTAATTCCAAAACAACCGCCTGCTTCACTTTTCCACATAATTCTCTAAGCTTATCACACAAATATTCAGCAGTTACAAGCCCCTGTACCGGGATCGCATAACAGTCTTCTTCACCGAAACAAAGTCCCACTCCGCTTACTGCCGTATGCGCCGCATCCGTGATCAGCTGAAACCCGACCAGATCCGCTTTCCCCGCCCGGACAAACAGGTCATCTACAGCTCCCAAATCAGCAATCAGCCAAAAATGCTCTTCTACGGAATTCTCTCCGCCCATCTGAGCGGCATCAAAACGGGCCAGGATAGATTTAAACTCGAGCCGTTTCATATATTGATACGCTTCCGGTGTGTATAAATCCCCCACCTCAGCTTCCTTATACGAAAATTCAATCGGACAATCCAGACAGATTGTCGCCAGTTCCTTACTCATTACCGCCATGTCATAATGTTCGCGCATTGCCTTCTGGGCACGCGGCGGCTTTAGTTCATCCACATGAGCATAGGCATTTTCAATGCTTCCATATTCCACAATCAGGTTGGTCGCTGTCTTTTCGCCAATCGAAGGCACTCCCGGGATATTATCTGAACTGTCTCCCATCAGCGCCTTTACATCAATAAATTCAATCGGAGTCACCTGGTATTCCCGTTTTACATCTTCCGGATAATAATCTTTTATCTCAGTCGTTCCGCGGCTGGTCCGGGGAATTCTGATCTTGATATGGGTATCGGCCAGCTGCAGCAGATCGCGGTCACCGGATATGATCGAGACTTCAACTCCTTCCGAAGCATTTCTCTTGGCAAGCGTTCCCAGAATATCATCCGCTTCATATCCGGCCATCGTCAGGATCGGAATATTCATCGCCGACAGCACCTCTTTCATCAACGGCACCTGCTCACGCAGTTCCTCAGGCATCGGCTTTCTGGTTCCTTTATAATCCGGGAACTGTTTGTGGCGGAAGGTCGGTTCCTTGACATCAAAAGCCACTGCCAGATGATCGGCCTTTTCTTCTTCCAGTATTTTAAACATAATATTGAGGAACCCGTACACCGCATTGGTGTGAAATCCCTCAGAATTCGTCAGGTCCGGAACTCCGTAAAAAGCCCGGTTCAATATGCTGTGTCCATCAATTAACAACAGTTTGTCCATTTTTTCTCCTTCATGAATGCATCCAGATACGAAACTGCAGAATCAGGGTAGTTAAGACCCCGACCACACACAACGTATTGACGGCATAATAGATAATTTTGCGAAGCTTGATCGTCCTGACCTTCAGCCAGGCGGTATCAAGACTATCTTCCAGTGCTCCTGTGATATCATAGAATCCTGTCCCGGAATCCAGCTGGCGCAGGCCATAGGTCGCCATATAGTATATCTCCAGCTCCTCCTTGCAGGAATGACAGGTCTTTATGTGATTCAGGAATGCTTCCAGTTCCGCTTCCCCTAACTGGTAATTGATATAAGGAAGAACCATTTTTTCTGCTTCTTTACAATTCAGCATTCAATCACCTCACTTTTTCATATATTTCCATAATTTCTCTTTACTATCATACAATAATCTACCCTCATTTTCAATTTAATCATAATTTTTTTTCAGATCATTGACTAGCTTTTTAATCTTTGCTAGAATCTACAAATACAAATAACTATAACACGCTGATGTATGAAAGGAACTTAACATGCCCAAGTTAAATGAAAATTACCAAAACCTGAAAGAAAGTTATCTGTTTTCCGAAATAGCCCACCGCGTTGCCGCATATACCGAAGCACATCCTGACCAGAAGATCATCCGTCTGGGAATCGGCGACGTAACACTGCCGCTGGGCAGTCTGGCCATCGAAGGACTTCATCGCGGTGTAGATGCCATGACTTCCTCTGATACCTTCAAAGGCTACGGCCCGGAACAGGGATATTCCTTCCTGCGCGAGGCAATCTCAGACTACTATTCACGAAATGGCGTTTCCGTTTCTGCTGATGATATTTTTATCTCTGACGGTGCCAAGAGCGACACCGGCAACATCTCCGAACTCTTCTCGGTTGACAATACCATTCTGATTCCGGATCCGGTCTACCCGGTTTATGTAGATTCCAATGTCATGGGCGGTAAAAAGATCACCTACATCTCAGGAAATGCCGAAAACAACTTCCTGCCGATGCCTGATCCGTCAGTCCATGCTGATATTATTTACCTTTGTTCCCCAAATAATCCCACCGGTGCTGTATATAATCATGAACAGTTAAAAGAATGGGTTGATTATGCCCTGGCTCATGAAGCGGTGATCCTGTTCGATTCTGCCTACGAGGCATTTATCAGTGATCCGTCGCTGCCAAGAAGCATTTATGCTATCGAAGGAGCCAAACGCTGTGCCGTAGAGTTCTGCTCTCTGTCTAAAACGGCCGGCTTTACCGGTACCCGCTGCGGATATACGGTTGTTCCGAAAGAACTGGTATTTACTGCTGAAAATGGTCAGGAGATGTCTCTGCACGCAATGTGGAACCGCCGCCAGACAACAAAGTTCAACGGTACCTCTTTCATCATCCAGGAAGGGGCTGCTGCTGTCTTCTCGGCCGATGGTATGGCACAGTGCCGGGAGCAGATTCAGTATTATCAGGAGAATGCCAGAGTCATCTGTGACACTATGACGAAAAAAGGGATTAAATTCTATGGCGGAGTTCACTCTCCTTATATCTGGTTTGAATGTCCGGATGGCATGGATTCATGGGAATTCTTCGATTATATGCTAAATAAGATTCAGGTTGTAGGTACTCCCGGGGCTGGATTTGGTGAGAATGGGAAAAATTATTTCCGATTGACGGCATTTGGCAATCATGAGAATACAATTGAGGCGATGGAACGATTTGCAGCCATGGTATAAGTATAGTTTAATTAGTTGATCTCAATAAGGAGGGGCAGTCGGGAAATGATGATTTTTGACTTTGACTCCCCCGCACAGAAACATCCTTCCGCCATCCTCCTTCGACACCATATAAATGATTGTCAAAAGACTCTGCCATTTCAGGATTGACCCCGTATCCCAAATCAGCTAAAACGGCTATTTGTTCTACAACTGGTACCTTTTCTGAAACAACTCTGATTGCTCCGTTGTTTCCCCATTCCTGGTAGAGTTTAATCCGTTGTTCGTCCGCAGGAATAAAAGGCCACAGGATATATGTAATTGAAATTAACAAAAAAGCTGCGGATACAATAGATGTAATAGCTGGAATCATCATGAAAACCATACTATTTCGAGGTGACAACGTATTGCGTTAAACAACCATATGTCTGGGAATCAGACAGCTGCTGATTGTAGTAATCCTGGCTGATCCACAAGAGATCACGGCAATAAGGTTCCTCATAACTATTATTGCCGGGGATTGAATGCCGTCTGCAGTTTTTTCTTCATTTAGCCCATCCCCTTTGATAGCCATCATAACAAAAAACATGTCTGATGTAAATGTTGGATATATGCAAATTGCACCAAATTTTACAATGTACATGACAAATCTTTCAATTTAATAATTTTCAAAACAACTATAATGAAACCAGAGACAAGATCACAGTAGTATTCAATGATAGTTGAAAATATCTGTTTTAATAATGCCAGCAGATTTTACAAAAACGAAAACATTCTTGGGAAGCTAAAAAAGTACTTGCACAGGCTGGACGATTATGGTAGAATAATTATCGTTGCATCAGTAAGCCGATGTGGCGGAATGGCAGACGCACTTGACTCAAAATCAAGCGGTTAACAGCCGTGCCGGTTCGAGTCCGGCCATCGGCATATAGGAAATGACGAGAGTATTGATTTTACAGTACTGCTCGTCATTTTTGTTATTCCCGCAATTGATTTCTGCAAGCCATTTCTCCTTACTCTCCCATAAGTCCCTCAACATCCACCGCCATCGTAATAACCCCCATCCAATGGAACCCATAAATCCTATCAAGATCCATTTTCGTCATCACAAGCTGGGCGATCTCATCAAATTGATCATCATCCAATTCATAATCCGTTCTTAGCGTAGTAACGCCGTTAGCTTCCAATTCCGAAACCAATTCAGCCGCAATTTCCTCAACCGAATAGAACTGATCCATCACCCGGTAATACTCATTCTCACCATCAGCAGCCTGATACTTACTCAGGAACCGATCCGCCATATATCGATCATCCTCAATCAGCAGCAATCCGGCCGCATCATCTGGCAGATTTAAAATCGCATTAAACAGCAACGGATTATCATTATTTGTACTGTCGATCGTCACCCACTCGCCATCGATCAGAACCCGATTCCAGGCGTGCGGCAGCGTTCCTTCCAGATACCCGGTCACAACGATCGATTCCAGACCGGCAGCATCCGCCAGCAGCTTAAAGCTTCCGGCATAACTGGCACAAACACCAACTTTATTAATCAAAGTACCGTACGGCGTAAAAGCATCATTAAATTCCGGATCAACCGTTTTGAAATTATTCTTTTCGGCATTTTCCAGTGCATCGTAATCATACTCGGCACTATCACACAGATAGTTGTTGATCGCAATCTCTTTCTCCAGATCCGTCATATCCGGCCGGATGATTTCTTCGATGATATTGGCAACTTCATTCCTGATCTCATTCTGTTTTGCGTACATGGTCTTTCGGTCATCACCATACTGTACCAGCAGATACTCATTGCCGGGAGTCAGCTGGGCACCTTCGACGCTCAGAATCAACGGATTCTGATAGATTGCCTCAGCCCATGCATCAATCAGAAATTCACGGTCACTGCTTTCCGGAAAGTTTCTCAGACTGATGAAAGCACTGCCGTCCAGCATATTGCGGGCCAGATATTCGCCAAGGGCACTGGTTGCAAATACGGGATCTTCAATCACCGCAACCTCATCACTCCCCTGCTCAGAAACCGAATCTGTCCCCTCAACCTGCAGGTTATTGTCACTACCGCTGCGGCCCTTCAACAAGATTTGACGGACTCTGATTGAGCGCAGCTCACTTTTATAAGTATTTTCATCAAAGTTTATAATCTTCATTGTCTGCCGGAATGTCGTTCCTTCCAGCGTATATGGAACGTAGAGTACACGAACCGTCTCATTTTCAAGATTGATCATCTCGCCGTTTTCATCCAGATCATAACTGGCCATAACCTCAGTCTTAATATCCGCTTTATCCATTTCATATGCAATGGTGCGGCGGACAATACTGTCATCACACATAATTACCGGTATCTGAGCCGGCATTAATCCAATCGATTCCGACCAGTTTTTCTTTACATCCTCTTCCCGCATAAGATCCAACGCCAGCTGATAAGGCAGACGAGAGATAATCTCCTGCTCCGCAAAGAGTTTGCTGACGGATGAGGTTCCTTTATCCCCCGCAGCAATAACTGCATAGTAGTAATCGTATAATTCTTCCGTCTCTTCACTTGCTTTATAACGATGGAACATCTTATTCATCGTGTTAATATCATCATTTTCCGGTGACCAGCTGGACTCTTCAGTCCGGCCGATGGCATATGCATTCGTTATAGTACCCTGAAAACTCTTGATCTCCAGGATATAATAAGTTTCCGCCTCACTCACTTTCTGCCAGCTAAACTGTGGTGAACCATCTTCAGTAACCGTATAGACCGCTTCCGGTGTGGCCAGTTCAGTCTCAATGGTAAAGATCTTAACCAGCGGCTTATCCAGTTTCACACCGGTAGCCAGGTCGACCCACTGCACCATGTAGTATTGTCCAAGATTACCCCAGTCCTCATAAGCCTCCTGCTGATTAATGTGATTCCTATCACCCAGCGAGATCGTTTTGCCATCTTCAAACATGGTAGTACTGACTGCCAAAGCGCCAGTCTGCCCCGGTTTAATCGTGATCGAGTACTGCTTCTCCCCGGTTTCCTCAATATCAAATGAAATATTGACCCGGTGTGAAAAGTCCGCATCCGCATATACGCCGATAATTTCCGTGATCGATTCATGCCCCAGTTCAACCGGGTTAAACTCAATATCAATACCGGTGAAATGATGATTCCGCGGCAGATTATATTCTGGTTTCAGATAGATATAATCTTCCTGTTCGGCATATTTTTCTTTGAGTGACGAAGCAAGCTGTTCGGTCGGGATCATTTCCACTTCCCGCTCAGGTTCGGTCTCCGGCTCTGCTGCCGTTGTCGCTTCTGTTACCGCAACCGACGATAATGTTGTTTCCGTACGGCTGTTATCGCTCGGCCCCGTACATGCCGATAATACAAGGGTTACTGCTGTTAACATCGAAATAAATCCTGCGCTTTTTTTCATAATCAAAGTTCCCTTTCATTTTTTCTTTCACCTGTAATACTTCGCAGCTCCCCAAAGGTTGCAGTAAAATTTATTTTTTTTGAGAATCCAGATTATTGTATAAAATCCTAATAAAATCCTCCTGTGACACAGCCTGTGAATACAGCATATAATAGCGATTCGCCACTTCAAACATCACACAATAGGAATCTTCGGCGGCATCATAAACAGCAGTGACCCTAACTCCGGCAACCTCAGATAGATTCGGTGCGGCCGCATTCATTAATATCGGCATTGCAATTACCTGATCCGAGATTACCCAACGCAGATAACCGCCATCTTCACTTCGGTAATCAAAACTTCCTGTAGCCGAAACCACCTCACCGCTGATCTGGTATGTCGCAACAATATTATCCGCCGCCAGCTGAAACCGGGCAGGAAGCATAATCAGCTCCGGACTCTTATTCAAATAATCCTGATATTCTTCGATCGTCCACGATTTACGCAAGGGATTAATCAGCCCTGCATTTAAATCCCCTGTCTCAATCTGAGTTCCTTCCGCAAACGAAAGATAACCGTCTCTCAACTCTACATACGCCATATGGTTCTCGCTAAGATTCGTTTTAAACACAGGATCCCGGAACTGCTGCAGCAATAAAAAGCCACCGAGCATAACAAATACTGCCGCAAAAGCCAATCGCCCGCTCAACCACATCGCAGACCTGCTGCTTCTTTTGCCAGCCAGCACCTGCTGCATAGCCGCCTGGGTATCGGCCTGCAGTTGTGGCGGCACTGCTATTTTCTTCATCATATTTCTATATTTATTATCAGTCAAAATCAACCTCCCCTTTCAGCTGCTCTTTTAATATCGCCCTGGCCCGAAACAAATGAGATTTTACCGTGTTCTCTTTCTTTCTTAAAATAGTTGATATCTCGGCAATCGAATAACCTTCATAATAAAAGAGATGAATGATCGTACGATAGTTGGCCGGCAGCGTCATAACAGCCTCAAGCAGCACACTCTCCTGTTGATCAAACGCATTATCCAGCGCCAGGTTTTCATCCAGTTCCGTAGTTTTCTTATACCACGACGACAGATAATACTGTTTGCAGCAATTAATCGTCACCCGAATCAGCCAGGCCTTCGCGTGTTCATCAGACTGAAGTTTATGTTGATGTTTGACCAGACGCAGAAATACTTCCTGAAAAATATCATCCGCATTGCTCTGATTCTTCATTTGCACCAGGGCGATCTTATAGACCATATCAGAATACTTCTGATACAGCATTTCAACATCTGCGCAGTATGTATTTTGTTCTGAAAAGCTCATTATACTAAATATACCAAATCCCCCCTTTAAAAGTTGCAGGAATAGCAAAATAATTTGATCCTGATTAGCATATCAATCATAGAATGCAATTCAATATTTGTCAAACAAAACGCATTATGCCTGATCAGGTAATATTTGAAAGTGTACATACTAAAAAGACTTCCCCATTTCAAGGAAGTCCTTATAGTATTGAACCACTATGAGCAACCCTACACTCCTACTTTCACCACAATCTTCCGCACCTTACCAGTCTCACCCGCCACACATCTCGGTTTATGAGCATCTTCCGGAGATACCACCGCACAGTCACCGGCTTTTAAAAGAATATTACCGCTGCACTTTGAATCTTTAAAAAAGACAATATCATCAGCTTCCTGATACTCTTGTTCCACTTCCAGATCAACCCGTTTGGCATATCCGAAGTATTCTTCACCCGATACCACATACTGAATATCAAAGTATTTATCATGAGCTTCGAAACGGCACGCCTCGGCAGGCATTGTCACATATTCCTGAACGCTGGCAAACACATCATCGCCATCGATCTCCGCCCGCCCCACAGGCAGTGCTCCAAGATCTGCAGTCCGCAGAAAATGATAACCCTTCTTAAACCTTTCTGCCAGATAATCATACTGGTCGATCTCATTTATATTACTTGTAAGCATCTTATTCCTCCTGGTTTTCTGCTGCCTGACCGGCAATCTCGATAATCTCTTCATACAGCGCCGTTGCTGCTTCCGGCTGATAGCCATACATCAGCAGAACATCAAACAGATACGGTGAGTATGTCATATTCAGCAGTTCCTTGGCAAACGCCATCCCGGCAATCTCGCCAAGGCAGATCAGCCCCGATCGATTGGAAAATGGTTTCTTCCACAATTCTACTTTTTCTGTACGGGTAAAGATAGTGTCCTGCTTCTTACATTCCACCGCATGGAAGATTTCATGCGCCAGCAGCAGATGAAACACATCAACATTCTCCAGACATTCCGCCAGCTCATGATCCGCGATCAGCTGCCGTCCTTTATCAACAGCATCCATAAAGATCGTAACCTCATCCGGCTCAACATACTGGGCAAAGATAACATGACCGCCACCCGTCGGAGTATCCGGGGTATCTACCCGCAGATCCATCTGCCGGGCAATCGTCACCGGATCGTCGGTTTGATACTGCGCTTTCAACAACTTCGCCTCCGTCTGGCCGCAATCAATCGCCTTACGGACATAATCAAGCTTCTGCAACTGGTCAAATTTACGTTCCAGCGGCTCTCGGGACCAGGCATAGCAGCCAAACGAAAGATCGCTCAGCGTCAGCAAATGGTCAATCATTTCCGTAAGCGGACGAACGGTATTAAATTCATCTTCCCCAAAAGCCGGAGCCTGGGCACTGCCGAAAAAGCCTTTCAGCAACTTATTTGCATTCTGTTTGTTCATTCGTTTCGCTGCCTCCTTCTGGTCTCAATGTTATAACTGGTTTCTATAACTGGTTTTTCGCACCTACAATAATAATATCATCACTGCCATCAACCATCTGCATTTCGATATCCATCAGCATCAGGATCTGCTCCAGCTCACCGGTACCGTTAAAATCCATGACCCGGGCGCCGACACAGAGATAATAATCCGGTCTTAAGATCGCATCGGCTTTGAAGATCGCCATCTCTTCCCACATTCTGGATACGATACTGCGGTAAGAAGTCGCTTTCGTCAGCACTACTGTACCATCGGTACGCTGCACTTTGATAAAACCTTTCTTATCGAGGATACGCAGCGGCTGTCTGCCTTTTGCATCGGTATTATAAACATAGAAGTTAGCGGTCTGGCCAACCAGGTTAATCGCCGACGGTTCAGCCCGCATATCTTCCGCCGCCAGTGCTCTGGCTTCTTCTTCGGTACATTCCTTAAGCAGGTCGGTCGTTTTTACTTCGGTGGAACCAAGTGCAATCGCCGTCAGCTTGGATGTCTGCGGATCAATCTCAATATGAACCTCCACGGAATCCGGCGCTGCGCCACTTTCAACCGCTTTATCAATTGCCTCGCGCTTAATACTCTTAATATCTTCCGGAGTCGGATTTGGCACCACACGTTCAACCACATCACGAACCATCGCCAGCGCCACGCCGATCGAAGAAATAACTTCCGCATTCTCCGGAACACTGTATTTAATCTTCATTTTATCAGCACAGAAACCAATCAGCGAAGTCGCTCCGCCGCCAACCCCAACGAGTGAGATCTGATCATGCTCCAGACGGTATTTCTCAGCCAGCTCCATGATGATCGGAGAAATCTTCTCATAAGCTCTGGTCAGAATCTGTCTGGCAACCTCTTCAACCGATACACCAAGATAGTCAGCGATTGGCTGCATTGCTTTCTTAGCCGCTCCAACATTACCGTAAGAGAAATCTTCCGGGCGCACCAGACCAAGGACATTCGCTGCACAGCTGTTGGTAATGGTAACCCGTTTGCCGCTGGCCAGACGAATCGCTACATAGTCACTCGGATCGCCTTCTTTCGGGGAAAAGAATTCAAGCTGCGGATCTACAATCTCCGCTTCATCGGTAAATACGGCATAATCAAGTCCGGCGATATGGGCCGAACGCGGGCCGACATCATGAACGCCGCTCTTGCCTACCCGGATCATACTGCCGCCGGCAACACCGAGGACCCGAACATCCAGGGAACTGATATAAGTACGGTGTCCGCCAACAATTGAATAATCAATCGCCGGGCGACCGTTTTTAATAACCCCAATATTAGTCGTAGTACCGCCAACCTCGAAATACACGCCGTTAGAAGCCCGCAGATACATCAGGGAACCCATAACACTGGCTGCCGGACCGGATAACATCGTCAGTACCGGACGCTTTTTCATCTCATTGATTTCCATAACACCGCCGTCACCACGCATGATCATCAGCGGTACTTCAACACCGGCCTTACGCACGCTTTCTTCGGTGGAATTAGCTGTATTTAACATCTTTGGCAGAATGCTGGCATTAATAGCTGCTGTTCTGGTTCTTCTGGTCAGACCATATAATTTGGTGATATCCGAAGCCAGAGTAGTTTCAAAGCCCATTTCATCATGCGTAATCTCATATACGAACTGCTCTGCCGCGATATCATCAACACCGTATGTATCGGAGGCAACCATTACCTGAGCCCCCTCATCTTTCAGTTCATTGATTGCCTTTCTTACCGTATCTTCATCAACAGCCGGATCACTGATATAACGATTCTTAATCTTAATAGAACGTCCGGAACCAAGATCAATATCTTTTAGGTTGGACTGAATCTTAGCCAAAAAACCTTCCGGTCCTTTTGGCCCCATTCCCAGTACACCAACGGTTGCCACATCACCTTCGATCAAAGCGTTGGTCGCCTGCGTGGTACTGTGTGCTACGAAGATAACATCTTCCGGGGCGATCTGATTCTCATTCAGACAGTTCTGAAATGCTGCTACAACACCGGAAGCCACGCCATATTTATCATCATGGGTTGTTTTCACCGAAGATTTGCCGATAATCTCATGCGTTGCATTATCAATCGCAACTGCTTTTGTATGCGTACCGCCAACATCAATGCCCATTCTTACTAATCTGTTTGCCATCTCTTATCTCCCTTCCCTTAACCGAACATAACATAGGTAATTATCTGCAGGATAATACAGATAATCCAACCACAGGCAATACTCATTTTCAGGAAATCTTTCGTTGAAACCTTCGCATAACTGATTCCCCATACGATCCACGACTGGGTGATACAACAGGATACATTCATAACCGTAGTTGTTGCAATCATCAGCGGTGCCAGAAAAGCCGTTGAGAAACCGATTCCCTTTAAGATTCCCAGGGTTGCAGCACCGCAGCCATACAAGGTAAACGGACCACGGAACAATCCAAGCGGTGCCAGCACGCAGAAGATAATAGTGATAAACAGTGTATTATTCGGAATAATGTTGCCCAGCAGCGCATTGAAATAAGGAATACACAGCTCTGCAGCCTTATTAAACATCGGTACCATAAGCAGGAAACCAACCAGCGGCGCCGTATCAACAACACCATCAAAAAAGTCTTTGTTAAAGGTCCGGCAGGCACCGCGAAAACTTTTCAGCTTGCCGCAGACAAACAAGGCATAAAAACCGCCAACCAAAAAGCCCATGATAATCGGTACTTTAAAGACAATCAACAAGAATACCGGAATAAATGGTGTTAATAATGATTTGCCGGGTGCAAAATCAACCGGCTGACGCATCGGCCTTCTGGCTGCCCAGGCATGAACTGTCTTTTTCTTTCTGGTACAGAAAAGGATTAAACATATCGTAAAGATCAGCTGTACTGCCAGAGCAATGCCGCCCCACTGAACATATTGTTCGTAAGGATATGTAATCTTCCCTTCGTTATCTAAGAAAAATGCTGTATACTGACCAAACAACACCGGATTGAGGAACATACCGGCACCGATACTCAGCATAAAGGAAACTACCGAAAGTACCTTCGGGATACCAAGTGACATTAAAATCGGCAGAATAATAACACCAATTGCAACGACTGCTCCGGCACCAAACAATGAAGAAAAGATCGCTGTTGTTACGATGCAAAGTAAGATACAGGTAATCGCCGGTTTATCACCGCCAAGTTCTGTCGTCTTGCGGATCAGCGTTGAAGCAATACCGGTTGCCAGCAGAACGCGGCCAAACCAGGCACCAAAAACAACATTAACAAGCACGTTGCCCCAACCCTCAGGACCGCTTTGGAACACCTTTGTAAACGCCTGAATCCAGGTGATGCTGATACTGTCGGCATTCGCAGCAATGAATTCCGGATTCGATACCAGCGTATTGCCAAGCATCGGCAGAATCGTCCACAGAATCGCCATAACAAGCATCCCCATCATTAAGTTGCCGCCTCTGGCAGCATAAAACGCCAGACCGAAGAATGAAATTAAGATTAAAATACCAATGATATATTCCACTACTCTACCTCCTGTGATATTTGATCGTTCGTTTACTTCACGAGCTTGTTAAGGGTTTCCCAAACCTCATCAATAACCGGTATTCCCTGCTCCAGATTATCTTTTCGGGTAATCAATTCCATCTCTCCGGGATAATAAACCGCACCGCCCTCAGTCGCCGGTTCTGAAGATTTGATATCAGCAAGGATCTCTGCTACAATCTGATCGGTTTCCTCTGTTGTATTAAATCTGGCCGGATCGATCGCAATCATCACCTGGGACAGTCCGACCTCATCACCGAATGTACCAATCTTCGCTACGGAATTACCATTAGTCAGAACCGTTGCGATCAGATCCAGTGCAATAGATATTCCGCTGCCTTTCCAGTATCCCATCGGCAGAACCCGCCAGGTCTTCTCAATCTCAGCCGGATCCGTTGTCAGATTTCCTTTTGTATCGTATCCGCCCGGCACCGGAAGCTGCTGGCCTTTCAGTCTGGCCTCTTCGATCTTGCCATACGAAAACTGTGATACTGCACAATCAATAACTACATGTTCGCCATTGCTTCTGGGGATTGACATGATCATCGGATTGTTGCCGATCTTGCGGTCTTTTCCGCCCCAGGCCGGCATATTCGGCATCGTGTTCGACCAGCAGAAACCGATACATCCTTTATCTGCTGCCTGCCAGCCATAACTGCCGCCGCGCATCCAGTGATTGTTATTCCCCAGTGCTACAACACCAACCCCGTATTCTTTCGCAAGTTCACACGCCCGGTCCATGGCAATCCTGGCATTCAGCGGCCCAAATCCGCGATGGCCGTTCCAACGTTCGATCGCACCCATCTTTTCTTCGCATTCAGCCAGTGCCGATGCATCAATCTCACCTTTATCCAGATAACTTACAAGTCTTGGAAAACGGTTAACACCATGAGAATAAACACCATCAAGACTGTTCTGGGCAAACACCTCTGCTGCCTTGCCGGCATGTTCCTGTGAAAAACCTCTGGTCTCTAAAATATCCTGAAACAACTTTAACAGATCATCATATTTTACTCTCATTTATTCTCTCCTTATTATTGTTTGACTCAGTATGTGTAGTTTTATTTATGAGAAAGCGCTTTCTCATGTTTTCATTATAACACTCATGATTGATAAGTCAATATATCTTTGGTTTATTCTTTATTTTTGGTAATAAAGCATAAATCCGCCTTTTATTTTTGTACATATCAACAATATTCTTTTAGTCAACTAAAGAAAACGCTTTCTCAGAAGATATAAGGTTCCTTCAACCAGATCGTCTAAAACAGGACTCTCGCGCTTAAGCGCGGTCGCTTCAGCTTAAACAAAAAAAGAGACAAACAGCCGTTATACTGTTTATCTCTTCAGACTCATGTCGTTTCTCTTATAATTAATTCCGGCTGTATTGCCAGACTGGAGACCAGTGCCTCCCCTTCCAGAACCTCCTGCAGCAGCTGGGCACAAAGTCCTCCCATTAATTCCGGTTTATTATCAAGCGTTGTCAGTTCCGGTTCACATAAAAGTGATTCCGGCGAATTGTTGCATCCGGTAACGACAATTTGATCCGGGATTGAAAACCCAAGCTTTCTCAGCCCTTTCATCATTCCGATTGCAGTAATATCCTCGCCGCACACTACGCCGCTGAACGCAACACCTGAATCACAAAGTGTTTTGGCCGCCTCTATGCCGCCTGCCAGACCATACCGGCACGGAATCACCCGCTTTTCTGCCGCCGGGATATCATGAAGCTTCATCGCTTCCAGAAACCCCTGCCGTTTGGCCTTGCTGCTCTCGGTATCCATATCATAGAGATAGACCAGATCCCGGTGTCCCTTATCATACAGATAATCCACAGCCATCCGGATCCCTTTCATATCATCAACCAGAACCGAATAGAAATTCGGCAGATCCACCCGGCCATTAGCAAGAACAACCGGAATATCTTTGATCTTCGCCGTAATCTCCGGATAGTTGATCAAATCATTAAATACAGAACCAATCAGGACCATACCATCAATCTGCTTGTCAGATAAAATCTCGAAATAACGGTCACATTCCTCAATCGAACCGCCGGTATTGCAGACGCTGACATTATATCCCCGGTTACTGAATTCCTGTTCAATCACATATATGGTCCTGGCGTAATGGGATACTCTGACGTCAACGGTCAGAATTGCAATGTTCTTCATCGTTTTGGCAACCAGCCCGCGTGCTATCGCACTGGGTTTATAGTCATGTTTCTTCAACACTTCTTCCACCCGCTTGCGCATCTGCGGATTGACATTTCCCTTATTATTCAACACCCTTGAAACAGTCGATATTGACGTTCCTGCCTCAGCAGCGATATCATATATATTCATCCGGTACACCTCCTGAAAGCCCTTTCTGAATATATTGTATCTGATCCGGCAGCATTTGTCTACAGACAGTTACTTTATATCTGCTTTATATCAGGATTTTGCCCTGCTCATCCGTCGTCATTGGAATCACCGCCATCAGATCCAGGACTGTCATAGCCAGCGGAATCCCGGTCCAGCAAAACAGTAGATATAGTAATCCGGTTATTTGCTGTCCGGCGTACAGTCGATGTCCACCAGTAAACCAGCCGCAAAACAAAGCCAGCTTAATATAGCGCTTCCGGTCCACTTCCCTGACCGTCTGCTTCTCCACCAGACGGTCAATACCCCGAAACAGCCTTGAACGTTTCGGGATCACTCCACTCTCCCGTTCCAACCGGTTCAGCTGATCCTGCAATCCGATCAGATCCGCCGTATTAATATAATCACTCCTGTTCCTGATCCTCTGCAGATTATTTTCTATGTTCCATAACATTCCGGCACCTCCCGACCTGCTTATCCTTCTATAGCTGTTTTTGCTTTAATTGCACCGATTTCATTTTGAATCTCAATCATTTTTTCTTTCGTCAACGGATAAAACTTCATCGCGATCACATTACAGATCAGGCCAAAAATCACCAGGCCATACATGCTGATCATTGCTACCGCCTTAAGCTGCGGCGTACATATCGTATTCACATCAGGCAATTGCTCTGTAAATCCAATTGCCGCACATAATAATCCAACTATAGTGGTACTGAGTGAGGATATCATTTTATCAACGAAAGAAAATAACGTCCCCATAAGCCCCGGAACATACCGCCCCGACCGGTAAACCTCATAATCCGCACAATCAGCCGTCATCGGAATGACAATGTTGCCTGAAACACCGGTAAATCCTTTGCACAACAGAAACAAAATCAAAAAGCTGACTGTAAAAAGATTCCATCCGGTAAATCCTTCATATTTCGGCAGACTCAAGGTTGTCGGATCCATCACATAAAAAATCACAATAGATAATATGGAACAGACCAGTGCACCGTAAGTACCAAACATCATGGCTTTCTTCTGACCCAGATTTCTGGCAACATATCCTGCTCCGAACAGCAAAATCACAAAGGTCGGAATCGCTGTATACGCAGCAATCGCTCCCTGCATAGTATAATTACCGCATACAATCGCATAAACCATAACCGCTACTGTTGCGTTTGACTGTGCAGTCAGCGCCAGTTTATCGGTTCCTGCCGATACAACCAGCATCTGAATTGCCCGGTTATGCGACAATACATCCCAATAATCCCTGAGCCTGATTTTTTGCGGCTTTCCAGTCCCAAAATATGCCTCATTATCCTTCGCGGAAATAGATATCACAGCGATAATTGTAAAAACTGCCGATAACACTGCGGTAAACAGCCAGTATTCATGAAAAAAGCTCTCGTTAAACCCGCCATGTTTCGGTATCAGTTTACTGGTTACCAACACAGGCAGCGCCGCAAACAAAACTGTATTATACACACCATCAAAAATAGTAAATACCGGTCGTTGTTTCGGATCATTTGTCAGGCAGGACTGCGCTGACTTGGTAACCACGCACTGAAAGGTGTAGCCTATTATATACACCATATAAAGTACGACAAACATTGGAAACCTTCCGCCTGCCGGAACCCGGTGGGTTATATGCACCAGCAGAAATGAAAACAGGCAGAGAATCGCATTGCCGATTACCATAAACGGACGGTTTTTTCCAAACCTTCCATTTGTTTTATCAACCATATAGCCAATAAACGGATCCGTTACACCATCCCAGATTCTCATCGTAGTAATCAGCGACGATGCAGTCACCACCCCGACTCCGACAAAACCGGTCAGGTAATATGCGATAAAATTCATAAAAAACATATAGGTATTTGTTGCCGTATTATTCAGGGCAAAACCGCCGATCTGCCACAATGCCGCCCTGTGAAGCCCATTTGCACTGCCTGTCATCCGTACTTCTTTCTGCATACTTCTTCCCCCTCTCCGCTATATGCGGGTATCCCACCTGCCGCAGAATACATTCTCATGATAACGCCCGGTAAATTCACTCTTACCCGTCATCTTTTCCAGCGTTGCCGCAAAACTTTCATGATGCGGCATGTAACTGTTAATGTAACAGCGCGCCATCGGTACATCAATCATTGCATTGGTGTAACTTAACGATACGACAAATGTCGGCACTTCCGACATATACCACGGTTGTTTGACCGGTTCATTCCACTTCACCCGCATTGTGTTAAACTGGGCAAATCCCTGAGTATTCAGAATCAGCAATACCGCGTCACACCCGGCTTTGAATTCTTCTGTTTTTCCTTTTTTACCTTCGTTTCCCAGCGACACTTCAAATCCTGCCGTATCCAGCTGGTCACATATATCAGCGATCACGGCCTCATTGTTGGACGGAATCTTTTTTCCGGCAATCACCATATCTTCGGAACCGATATAAACCAGGCGGATCCTGCGGTAACGCTCCGGTGTCATTGGCAGATACCCATTCCTGTCTTTAACCAGAGTTACATAACGTTCCGCAAATTGTTTTGCTGTTTCATGATGCCTGGAACATCCTACCACCCTTAGATTTTCTTTAGGCGGCAACAACTGATTCTGTATTTTTCTATTATTCAGATCAAGTGCCGCCTTGATGCCCAGAATACGATGCAGCGCATCATGAAGACGTTCCTCTGTGATCGTACCGTTTTGATATCCCGCCATCATGTAGTCGAAATCCTCTTCTCTGTCGTTAAAGAATAAGAACATGTCACAGCCGGCCCTGATTGCCTGCGGCACCTGCTCAGATCTGGGAACAGAGGCACCAAACATGCCAATCATATGGGAAGCATCAGTCACTACCAGCCCCTGAAACCCGAGTTTTTCTTTTAACAAACCGGTGATAAGTTCCGGAGCCAGTGTTGCCGGCCGGATATCCTCATCCCTGATTCCCGGAACCAGCGCCCGCGAATAAGCCGGCAGGGCAATATGACCGGCCATTATAGTCATCACACCTGCATCAATCAGTTCCTGATATACCCTGCCAAACGTTTGGTCCCACTCGTCACAGCTCAACTCATTGACTCCCATAATCAGATGCTGATCATTTTCCTCTGTGCCATCACCCGGAAAATGCTTGATACAGGTGGCAATGTCCTGCGTCTTCATGCCTTTAAAAAAAGCCTTTGAGTATCCGATCACCTCATCGGGATTATCATTAAATGCCCGCAGCTGGACAATTGTATTCCGCCAGTTAGAGGTAAGATCAACAATCGGCGCAAAGTTCCAGTTGCAGCCTACAGCTGCTGCTTCTGCTGCCGAAACACATGCCATCTCATATACTGCATCCGGTGAATTAACTGCCGACAGCGCCGCCCCGTTTGCAATCGGTGTTCCATCCGAAGAGCTGCCGTCACCACCAGCTTCACAGTTAGATGCAATCAGCAGCGGAATTTTACTGTATCGCTGGAGTTCATTGGCCATTTCCCAGATATCTTCCTTTGGTGCATTATGGTAACGAATTGCACCGGGATGATATTTATCAAGCATTTCCCGGATTTGCTCCGGCTCTCTTTCGTATTTATCACCAACCATATTAACAAACAACTGGCCGATCTTTTCTTCCAATGTCATTTCCGCAATAGTTTCTTCTACCCAGCGGATCTGTTCATCATTCAGATAATATGGTTTTTCCTTTAAATTTACCATGACGTTTCTCCCTTCTAATGCTTCAGGTTCCGGATAAATTCCGTTTCCTTCTGTTCCTGATAGCTGCCCCGATAGTTTCCTTCCATCATCCGCTGAACCGCCTCACCGACACCATCCCAGGACAACTGCTCCTGTGACGTTATAATCGGATAAAACAGCACACCGTTTTCTTTTGCTGCCTCCATATCTCCCGGAGCATCTCCGATCATCATTGTATATTCCGGTTGATAACCAAATTCAAGCAGCCGTCTGATACACTCCGACTTTGATCCGGCGTTCTGCGCCAGGATAAGATTCATCATCGGCGCCAGACCGAAGCGGTGCCACTCCTCACAGACCGCTTCATAGTTTGCTGAAGATACCACAGCCGTATCAGCGTATTGGCTTATGTATGCCAGCCCCTCTTTTGCTCCCGGAAACGGCAGCAGCTGATCCGGCGGCAGCAGTCTGATGCGCCGGTTCACTTCCACAGACCATCTGAGCGCAAGCTCAAGCTGCCTGTCCGGCGCTGCCTTAAGGCGCTGCTGCAGTGCATGTTCTGATAATTCAGACGACTCTTCCACCCAGGTTATCAGAGCGGATAATCCGTCAATCGTTGTAACGCTCTGATCTGCCATTTGCAGGACCTGAGCCAATGCTTTAAACCGGTTGATCCCCCTGCTCATCGAGTGCAAATTTACCCGATTCCAGTATGTCAGGATTTCCGATGCCGCATCAGCCAGACTCCAGGTATCAATCAGACAGGGGCCAAAACACTCGTGATGTTTGATATTCATCGTATCCATAACACAGCCGTCTGAGTCGATACAGACCAGATATTTACTGCTTTTTTTGTAGCCTTGATAAGGATCCATATTGCTTTCCTCCTGTTTTTTATATCTGTAGTATACCTGTCTTTTCGATAGAAAAACAGAAACGATTTGCATTGAAAGTAGCACAAAATTATGTTATTTTAATTATAGAATAAATTTCATCCTATTTTACACATCAAGGTGTGTAAAAAACACAAGGAGAACCGTTACTATGACAAATGAAAAAATAGATTTATTCAATCAGGTGCTGCGGGCTTACGGACTAAAGACCTGTATCCTGTTGAAAGACGGCTCCAATATTGAAGATACAGATGGCCGCTTCCGCTATCAGCTCTATGAGGACTATCCATATGAAGAAATCTCTCCGATGCTGGCAAATATGCTGAAACCGGAACGAATTATCCGGACGCTGGATTCTTTTCATATGTTTACTTACCTGCTTTGGCTGCCGGATAACTGCATTCATGATTTCGAGTCAAACCTCATGACCATCGGCCCCTTTCTGCACAGGCAGCCGGATGCCGTTCAGATGAAAGATATGATGGTCCGCCTGAAGCTGCCGGATGAACTGTTTCATGATGTCCGCACTCATTATGCCGGACTTCCTGTATTGCCTGACCTGAGCGCCTTTGAACAGTTTCTCCTTTCACTTGGCAAAAGCTTTTTCGGAATCACCTATCAGTATTTTTATTTTCCGGACCAGACAGAAGTCAACATCGAGAATTCCCCCGCCTATCATAAGCTGCGCCAGGACCCGCGTTTTGCCGTACGTAATCTGGAAGAACATTACCAATTAGAGAATCAGCTGCTGAATGCAGTCACCCGGGGTGATTATCAAAATGCCAAAGCATACTATCAGACCTTTATCTCATTCCATCTGCCTCCCCGTACAGATAATCTGATTCATAACAGCAGAAACTTCAAAATTATCCTCAACACACTTCTGCGCAAAGCCGCGGAAGCAGGACATGTCCACCCCATTTATATTGATGATATCTCAACAAGATTCGCTGTTCTTATCAATGAAGCCAAAGCGCTTGAGGAACTGGATCTGCTGGCCGACGATATGATTCACAAATATTGCCTGCTGGTACAGAACCATTCGATGAAAAGCATTTCACCCGCGATCCGGACCATCATCACCTACATTGATTTTCATTATGAGGAAGACCTGGGACTGGCATTTTTTGCTGACATGTGCCACCTGTCAAAAACCTACCTCTCCAATCTTTTCAAAAAGGAAATGGATTCTACCATCACCGATTACATCCATACCGTCCGGATGAAAAAAGCCCTGCTGCTGCTAAACGGTACCTCGCTGTCGATCCAGACGATCGCCTCACTCTGCGGATATTCGGAGCTCAACTATTTTATCCGGTTATTTAAACGCAGATACGGGATGTCACCCAAACAATATCAAAAAAAGCTCGGACGACCATAAAAATCCGGCATTTCCGGCAATGTAATCATTGCCGGAGATGCCGGATTTTATGTCATTTTATACCATCAGGGCACTCTCACTCCCAGAATCTTAATAAAACGTATCCGGGCATACTGATAAGTACTCAGCGGCCGCATATATGCATCATCAGTATGTGCTGCCACATAGATATCATTCTGATCCACTCCTACGACAAAGGGACTGTGATAAAAGCCGCCCCATTCATTACCCAGCTGAATGAAGTCGCCCGGTTCAATCTGGTCGCGCGACACCTCTGCCGCATAAGGACCCGCCCCTTTATTATTGACGATAAAGTTATATAAATACTGGACTCCGGTCCAGGCCGGTGCACGGTTACTCGCCGAATAATAATACCATCCAAGTACCTTCGTATGGTTCATAACCCCGCTGCCTGCATAAATGCACTGGGAAGTATAGTTGGTACAATCACCTCCCAGATTGTCAAAATTAAGATATCTGGGATTTCGTTTAAACGCCCATTCAGCAGCATAAGCCAGGGCCGCCTGCCGGTCATATGGTTTTGTGTACACAATGTTTCTCCTGTGTTCTCTTTCTTCATCATATGCCGGATATTATCTGCCCGTCATATTTACCGCCTGTCAATGTAATTATAATCAAAAAACCACACCAGCCAAAGCTGGTGCAGTTTATGCCACATATCAGGATCTATTATTATTTCGCACGGTTCCGATTGTAGTTAATCAGACAGCCGGCCTTGATAATTTCTTTTTCTTCTGCTGTCATTGCAGAGATAGACAGCTGAATCTCTTTATTGCCCTCAGCACCCAGGATATACGCCGGAATATCTTTCATATCCCCATCCAGCAGCGCCTTGATATCAGGAACAAAGATATAATCACCGATTTCAAATTCAGGTTCGCCTGCCATTAAGAATGGCAGCATTCCCCAGTTAATCATATTGGAGCGATACCGTTTGGTCGCGTATTCCGTTGCTATATTAGCAGCTCCGCCCAGTACCCGCTGGCAGCTGGCCGCCTGCTCTCTGGCCGAACCATCACCTGGTTTACGGGCATAGATTACACTTCCGGTACCAATTTCAGCTTCTCCAACCTGTTCCATACCAGCGATATTCCGGATCATGGAAAGTTTCGGAGTAACCGTCTCTTTCGCTTCCGCTTTTGCTCTGCCGACATATTCCGGATCACGCCGTGACAAAGTAAATTCTGCCAGACCAAGAGGATTGGAGCGGTAAGATGAAGTCTCTCCTGATGGGATCAGTTCATCTGTTGTTGTTACTTCATCAAGAATCTTTGAACATACCTTTAACAGAATATGTTCCGGCAGCGGGCTGATCGCCGGCCAGTCTTTAATGTTCGGACCATAGATCACCTCTTCTTCGGCCTTTCCGGCACCAAAGCCCTGATATACGCGGCTTTCATAAGAAGAACCGTCATATTCATAAGCCGGAGCCTGATAACCATCCGCACAGGCCTCTGCTGAAGTCAGTTTGCCGCCGTTTGCCGCTGTTGCCGCAATTGAACGGGCATCCATCAGTGCCACCGCAGCCATCTGGCCGTTACCCGGCTTTGATCCTTCCCGGTTCGGGAAGTTACGGGTGGTATGGCGGATACTTAAAGTCTGGTTGGCCGGTGTATCTCCGGCACCGAAACATGGACCGCAGAATGCCGTCTTAATGGTCGCTCCTGCTGCCATCAGATCGCTGACCGCTCCTTTCTTCACCAGATCCATGAAGACCGGTTGGGAGGACGGATAAACGGCCAGTGAGAATACATCATTGCCGCAGTTTTTCCCTTTCAGGATATGAGCTGCTTCCATTACGTTACTGTAATTACCACCGGCACAACCGGCAATGATTCCCTGCTGCACCCAGAGTGCTCCATCTTTAATCTTATCGGTCAGAGTCAGACTGTTATCCGACTGCTTCTCTACTTCTCTTAAAATATCATCAAGGTTTGCATTCAGCTCATCAATTTCAAATGCATTGCTCGGATGGAAAGGCAGTGCAATCATCGGTTTGATTTCACTTAAATTTACTTTAACAACACCGTCATAATAAGCTACCGGATGCGGATTCAGCTCCCGGTATTCTTTCGCCCGGCCATGCATCGTCAGATAAGATCTGGTATCTTCATCCGTCCGCCAGATCGAGCTGAGACAGGTCGTCTCGGTCGTCATTACATCCACACCATTACGGTAATCAGTATCCATCGAAGAAACACCAGGACCAACAAATTCCATAACTTTGTTCTTCACATATCCATTCTGGAATACTGCCTTAACGATCGCCAGGGCCACATCATGAGGTCCTACTCCGGCGCGCGGTTTACCTTCCAGATAGATTGCAACTACATCCGGATAATCAACATCATATGTGTCACACAGCAGCTGTTTCACCAACTCTCCGCCGCCTTCACCGATCGCCATGGTTCCCAGTGCACCATATCTGGTATGACTGTCTGAACCAAGGATCATCCGGCCGCAGCCGGCCATCTGTTCCCGCATGTACTGATGGATAACTGCAATATGAGGCGGAACAAAGATACCGCCGTAATGTTTTGCCGCCGACAGACCAAAGATATGATCATCTTCATTGATCGTACCGCCTACCGCACACAGCGAATTGTGACAGTTGGTCAGAACATAAGGCAGCGGAAAATGCGTCATCCCCGATGCCTTGGCAGTCTGGACAATACCTACGAAAGTAATGTCATGTGACGCCAGAGAATCAAACTTCAGTTTCAGCTTCTCCATATTGCCCGAAGTATTATGGGATTTTAAAATAGAATAAGCAATGGTACCTTGTCTGGCTGCTTCTTTTTTTGCCTTGTCAGCTCCGTCATCCGCAACCAATTCCGTTCCATTCAGCAAATAGGCGCCTTGTTTGAATACTTCTATCATAACTCCTCCTTTATCTGCTTAAGCAAGTTTGGCGATAATAGCCTTTTTGTAACTTTCCGTTGTTCCGCTTCCGTTCAGATCCGGTGTCAGGTCTTTGCCCTCCTGCAGCACTTCATCGACTGCCCCGCGAATCCGTGCAGCAACATCATTACGTCCCATATACTCAAGCATCATACAGGCTGACCATAATAATGCGGTCGGATTGGCAATTCCTTTTCCGGCTATATCCGGTGCACTGCCGTGTACCGCTTCAAACATTGCATAATCTTCACCAAGGTTGCTGGATGGAAGGAGTCCAAGTCCGCCAATCAGACCGCTGGTCAGATCAGACACAATATCGCCATAAAGGTTAGGCATTACCATAATATCAAACTGCTGCGGTCTCATAACCAGCTGCATGCAGACATTATCAACAATCTTGTCATTCGCTTTGATATCCGGATATTCCTCTTTAATCTGATTAAAGATATCGAGGAACATCCCGTCACTCATCTTGAGGATATTCGCCTTATGTACACAGGTCACTTTTTTACGGCCATGTGCTACTGCATATTCAAATGCATCACGGATAATCCGTTCAGTTGCCTTGCGGGTAATAATCTTCGTGGCGTGAACCGTATTCTCATCGATCATCTCCTCCACACCCACATACAGATCTTCCGTATTCTCGCGGAATACAACGATATCCACATCTGCAAATGGTGTCTTAACCGCCTGGTTGGACTTTGCCGGTCTGATATTGGCATACAGGTCATACTTCTTGCGCATCGTTACGTTCAGGGAACGGAAACCTTTTCCGATCGGTGTCATAATCGGTGATTTGAGCAGAATCTTATTTTTTTCGAATGATTTAAATGCCGCATCCGGAATCAATTCACCATTCTCCAGATATTCGTCATTACCCACCCGGTAAATTTCATATTCCAGATCTGCGCCTGCCACATCAAGGATTTCCAATACCACATCTGTAATCTCAGGGCCAATACCATCACCTTTAAATACCGTTATCTTCGTCATCCTACCGTTCCTCCATCTTTTTATAGTTTTCTATACTGCCGATATATTTTGTTGCCGGCCGCATAATACGGCCGTCATACAGCTTGTTCTCGATGTTGTGAGCGAGCCAGCCAACCATCCGGCTGGTCGTGAACAATGGTGTATACATCTCCTGTGGAATCTTAAGCATATTATAAGCAAAACCGCTGTAAAAATCAACATTGTTGGAGATGGACTTACCAGTCTTTTCGGATACTGTTTCCCTTGCGATTCTGTCAAAGCGTGACATAAACTCAAATTCTTTGTCACGTTTCTGTTCTTTAGCCAGGTCGCGGCAGCACAATTCCAGGATCTCAGCCCGTGGGTCGCTGACCGTATAAACAGCATGCCCCATTCCATAAACAAGGCCGGAGTGATCATAAAAATCCTTATCCAGAATTCGTTTGATTATTTTCTTGATTGTCTTATCATCAGCATCATAACCAATCTCTTCAACAACCGCATTCATCATCTCCGCACACCGCACATTAGCCCCGCCATGTTTCGGCCCTTTCAGTGACCCGATCGAACCAACAACTGATGAATACAGATCCGTACCGGTAGAAGATATTACTACATTCGTAAACGTAGAGTTATTTCCACCGCCATGATCAGCATGAAGAACCAACAACACATCCAGCAGATTAGCTTCCTTTTCCGTAAAACTCCTGTCTTCACGCAGCATATACAGGATATTCTCTGCAATAGAATAATCCTTTCTGGCATGGTGGATAAAAAGGCTTTCTTTATGATAAGCATGCATCATACTCTGATAACTATAGCATAAAATTGACGGCAGTTTTGCCAGAATATTAAGACCTTTCATGACAGTATGGTAGGCATCGGTATCATCCGGCATCGGATCATAATCATAAAGACTCAGAACCGACTGCTGCATACAGTTCATCAGGTTCTTGGACGGCATTCTGAGCAGATGCATCTCCAAAAATTCTTTCGGCAGTTCATACATGGAACTTATTACTTTACAAAACTGTCGTAGTTCCGCTTTATCGGGTAAATAGCCAAACAGCAGCAAAAAACACGTTTCCTCATAGCCGCGATGTGACTTTCCTTTACCTAATACAAGATCATTTACCCGGTAACCGCGATAATACAGTTCTCCCGGCACACTGACCTTTTTTCCATCCACAATATCATAGCCAACTACGTCAGATACTCTTGTCAGCCCCACTCTGACCCCTGTTCCATCCTCATTACGCAGCCCCTTTTTCACATTATATTCATTAAAAAGCTGATTCTCAATTAATGTGTAATTCCTGGATCTGCCATATGATTGTGCAATAAAACTGTTTGCCATATGAACTCCTTTCTCACTTGAAAATGCAAAAAAAGACAGCAGAAATAAACGTCTGCCGTCTTTGGCACTTTTTCTCTTTTTTCATTAAAAGTAGTCTAACACACAGAGTTGCCAAAGTCAATACATTGTATCATCCACAATCATAATATTGTGGAATACCTGATATAACCGGAGAAATATTAATATCATTTTCTGCCCATATGATGTATAATAATTATGGTCTTTTTGACAATAACTGACAAAGGAGGTTTACCTATGATAAAAAAAGCTATGAATCCATTCATCTATACATTTATAATGGCCCTGGCAAGCGCTGTACTCATCAGCGGATGCAAAGGAAAAAACGAAAAAATCGACAGCTCCAATGTATCTTCTGCCCAGACTGAAACAATGGCAGAATCTTCTGCTGCTGCCACATCAGCTCCTGAGATCAGTATTTCTAATCCAACTGCTGCAGATAATAAAGATAAGGATTCTACCGGACCGGATAAAACCAATCAGGCCGACACTCAAAATATCTCGACAAAAACAAACACCTACACATCCGGTAAAATATCCATCCAGTTCCCTTCCGTCACCAATCTGAAGGATCAGAGCAAAGCGGCTGCAATTGACACCCTGATGAAAGAGAATGCATTATCCGTCATTGAAGCTTATAATGTCGATTCCATAAAAGATACGCTTACAGTTACCTGTAAGGTACTTTCTGCCGGTTCAAACCGCATCACGGTTACTTACAGCGGCTTACTGAGCACAGAAGGCGCAGCTCACCCGCTTAACATCTTTTACAGCAATACTATTGATGTAAAAAAAACCGACAATATTGGCTTTAGCAAGTACTCCGATCCATATACCATGGCCGGATACGTGATGTCAAATGACTGCATTTTCCTGGACAAGACACCGCAGCAAACACAGGAGATCCGCAATTATCTCCATTCAGAAGGAACGCTGGAATCCTATACCCAACTATTCAACCAGGCTGATTTTCCTTTTGATTCCACGTTTCCCGCATCATTCAGCTATGAGCATGAAGGAACCATCTTCTTCTCCGTACCGGTTAATCATGCTTTAGGCGATTACGTAATCGTAATCTATACACCAGATACCAAATAAGAACCAGAAAGGATATTAACTCATGAATCAGGTAACCATTTTTAATCATCCGTTAATCCAACACAAAATATCACTGCTTCGCAACAAAAGTACCGGAACCAATGAATTCCGCTCCTTAATCGAAGAAATCGCCATGCTGATGGGTTACGAAGCACTTCGCGATCTTCCGCTTATGGATGTCGAAGTAGAAACTCCACTAGAAACCTGTCTGACACCAATGATCGCCGGCAAAAAGCTGGCCGTTGTCCCGATTCTCAGAGCCGGACTCGGCATGGTCAACGGAATCCTGGCACTGGTCCCCAGCGCCAAAGTAGGCCACATCGGCTTATACCGCGATGAGACCACGCACGAACCACACGAATATTACTGCAAACTGCCAACCCCGATCGAACTGCGCACCATCATTGTCACTGACCCGATGCTTGCAACCGGCGGTTCTGCAGTTGCTGCCGTTGACTTCATCAAACAGCACGGTGGAAAAAACATAAAATTTATGGCTATTATTGCTGCACCGGAAGGTTTAGAGCGCCTGAAGGCTGCTCATCCGGATATTCAGATTTACGTCGGACACCTTGATCGTTGCCTTAACGAAGATGCTTATATCTGTCCGGGACTTGGCGATGCCGGTGATCGTATCTTTGGCACAAGATAAGGACATTTACCTGACCACCCAAAATATAAAAACACCCCCGAATGAAATGAAATATGCTTTACAGGCATTTTCCCTTTCATTCGGGGGTGTTTTTAGTTATGTCGTTTAGAAACGCTGCTATCTATTGATACAATGCCCCCTCTGAGATAATTATTGTATCGCCAAAGGTTGTCAGAAAATGAACATATCCCATCTCATCCATCCGATACGACGGGGTGGTGATTTCTTTTATTGTATCGGTTGCTTTGTCATAGGAATAAAAATACAGGCCAGTCACGCTCATATTAGTATCATGTCTGACGGCAACTTCCACCGTCATACCAAATTCACCCTTCTGGTTGAGCTGTACGACCGAAATCTTGTTTTTATATTTTTTCGCCAAATCAGACTTCGCACTCACTGCTTCCGTGGAAGTCGTGGAACCAAACAGATTCATATTTTTAGTTGCCTTGTACAGTTCGGCTGTCACACGTACATCAATTGTTTTTCCATCGGCTAACATGCTGTCTGCAACTACCCAAAGCGAGGTCGTACCGGCCGCTTCCAACATAGCTTTACTTGTTTCCAGAGTCAGCTCACCCGCATTTTCAAACCGTACAACAGCCGCATTATTGGTCTCAGTAACAGATTGCAGTGCCGCGCTTACAAGTGCTACCGCATCCTGCGTCGTTATGGCCGGTGGTACAGCCGGGAGGGATGGCCCTCCTGCAGCATTGCTGACGCCGGTGCTGCGGCTGCCGCCACCGCCACCTCCGCCACCTCCGCCGCCACCTCCACCTCCGCCACCGCCACCTCCGGAGGTTTTTTTAGCGACAGACACAGAGGCCTGATGGTTCGTTTCACTGCCGTCCAAATAAACAGTAAAAGAATATGTTTTGCCAGAACTGTTATTATTTGCCGGTAAGTCGATAATACATACAGCAGATGTTGATGTCTGGTTCGTAACACTATGCAGAGCGATACCGTCGTATACCTGGACTGCTGCTACATCCAGATCCGTTCCGGTGATCGTCAGCGTAACACGCCCTCCGCTGCTGCCAAGACTTGCTGGGTTTGCAGATATACCGGTTATGACCGGAGTCTTCTCGTCATTATCATTCCCCCGCACCGTAACAGTAATACTTTCATCCGTTGGTTCGTCACGCAAATAGACAGTAAACGTATAATTACGATCAGCATCTGAATTGTTTGGCGGCAGCGTTACCGTACAGACCGCAGATGAAGCCCATTGATCCATAATATGTAATGTCGTTCCGTCATATATACGAACGCGCGTCTGATTCAGTGCAGTACCGCGAACAGTCAGAGTTACCTTGCCGCCGGCTTTCCCCAGAACATCCGGCGTTGCCTCAATATCCGATATTGAAGGCACTACCGGCGGAATATTACCATACACAACCGTGGCATCACTTTTACTGGTTTCCTCGCCTCCCAGATACGCTGTAAACCGATATACAATATAGTCGTCCTCATCATTACGCGGCAGTTCAATGATAAATATAGCGGAAGTTGCCGTCTTGGTATCAGGTTCATAAAAATCAGTGCCGTCATACAGCTGAACCTCCGTCAGATTCAGGTTTGTACCGGTAACCGTGACCGTTACCGTTCCGCCTTCCTGGTCAAATTGCGAAGTAGAAACAGAAACATCTGTGACATCAGCATTCATTATAACTTCCACATTTGCAACTGCACCGCCAAAAGAGACGACTGTACTTACTCCATTAATTCCGGATCTGACTACATTTTCAAAAGCCCCATCCTCCAGCACCAGCCCACCTGAAACTGTATCGGCAGCAGAAAACTCCTCAAGGCTGTTAACCGCCTCCTTGTCCTGCTTCGTCAATGTTATTGTACATACTCCAGGTTTTACTTTATACTTGCCTTTTGCCGATAAGGTTATACCGCCAAGCTGCATTAGATGCAGATTGGCCGTAGTGAACGGTTCCTCCGTGCTCGGTACAAACTGATCATCATAGATAACCACTATGCCGGTTCCGGTATCATATGTCACCTCAGATATATCCAGTTCCCCAACATCGGCATATCCGGTAATCGGACTTAAAAATAGCATTCCGCATATCAGGAAAATCAACAATCCCGCACCTGCAAAGCTTTTCATTCCCATTAAAATTACATCTCCCTTCCCTCTCCTATAAATCGGAATATATATGTTACTCATACTATACTATATAGGCAATTTGCTTTCAATCAGCTTCTGCTATTGAGAAAATTATAGTAAAAAGTCACATTCTATCAAACTGATGAGAACATGACTTTTTTGATATCATATGGGATTGTAATAATAGAACAAATTATTTCTTCTCAGCAATTTCTCCCTGTTTTTTGTAAATAGACTTAGCATCTATACATCCTCGTACATTAGACAACGGGTAAACATTACTTCCTTTGCCGATAACGGTTCCCGGGTTTAAAACAGAGTTGCAGCCTACTTCCACTTCATCACCGACCATGGCTCCGAATTTTTTGAGCCCGGTTTCAATATCGCCGTCTTCTGCGTGTACGTTTACCAATGATTTGTCTGATTTTACATTGGAGGTGATGGCACCTGCACCCAGGTGGGATTTGTAACCAAGGATGGAATCTCCTACATAGTTATAGTGAGGAACCTGTACATTGTCGAACAGAATTACATTTTTTAGTTCAGTTGAGTTGCCAACTACAGCGTTTGCTCCGATAATTACATTACCGCGGATGAATGCACTGTGACGAACCTCTGCACCGGGCCCGATAATTGCGGGGGCGATAATACCGGCAGTTGGAGCAACTTTGGCGGTTTTGTGGATGTAGAGACCTTTAATCGGGCTTGTGTAATCAGATGGCGGCAATGTAGTGCCCAAATTCTGGACAAACTGGCCGATCTCAGCAAGTGCTTCCCATGGATATTCAAATCTCTCCAATAATGGCTGAGCCATTGTATGCTCCAGGTTAAATAACGCGGAAATCTTCATGTCTGCTTTTTTCATTGTTGTTCTCCTTCATCTATTCCTTTTTATAATGTTTCCCAACTGCTTCAAAACATTCTCTCAGCTGGTATTGATTATTTAATTTTAATACATTGTAGGTCCGGCCGGCGACAAACTGCTCTAATTTTTCCATATATTCGTCACTGGTGATACTGCCTTCGGCTACATAAGTCAGACCTTTTTCCCAGCTGGCAGTCAGCTCAGGATTTAACAGCTGGCGGATGGAATTGTCGACCACGTCAAAGACCAGTTCGCCAAGCAATGCCGGGGTAATAATCTGGGTTTTGCCATTCAGCGACAGATATTTTATGTTCACAAGCTTTTTTAAGATTTCGGCACGCGTTGCACTGGTTCCGATCCCGCTGCCCTTTATCTGGGCACGCAGATCTTCATCCTCAATCAGCTGACCGGCATTCTCCATAGCCAAAATGATTGATCCTGATGAATAACGCTTCGGCGGTGAAGTCTCACCTTCTTTAATTGTCAGATCGGTAACCGGCAGTGTCATGCCCTTTTTTAAGGTTCCAAGCATGGCAATAAACTCCGGATTGTCCATGTTCTTCTGGTCCTCTTCTTCTTTTTCGGTACCGTCTTTTTCTGCCTCTTCCTTTTCTGCTGCCGCCGCTGACTTCCGCTTTAATGCTGAAACATCTGCCACCTTAAGATAACCGGGATCAGCAAGCAGTCTGAAATTAGCAAAAAAATGCTCATTGTCAATAACCAGCTCCAGCATCGTCTTCTGATAAACCGCCGGCGGATAAAAAATGCTCAGGAACCTGCGGGAAATCACTTCATACACTTTGCTGCCAAGCGCCCCCATACTCCGCAGAGCGCCAAAGCCCTGACCGGTCGGAACAATGGCATAGTGATCTGTGATCTGCTTATCATTGACATACCGGGTTTTGGAAAGCCCTTTATACGATTCCCGTTCCAGAATCTCTGCCGCATACTCACGCATCGGTTCAAAATTGCGAAGGCCACCGATATTTTTATGAATTTCTTTTGCCACTGCGGTCGAAAGCACCCTGGCATCGGTTCTTGGATATGTAACCAGCTTCTTCTCGTATAGTTCCTGAACTACCCGCAATGTCTCATCAGGACTGATTTTAAACATCTTGGAACAGTCATTCTGAAGCTCCGCCAGATTATACAAAAGCGGCGGATTCTTAGTTTCTTTTTTCCGCTCTACCTTTACCAGATTCCCTTCAAAAGGATTGGTCGCTTTCAATGCATCAATCAGTTCTTCTGCCTTGTCTCTCTCTTTCAGGCCATTTTCCTTATACAGATGCGGCGTCTCGTAATACCGCGAACCTTCCACACATTTCCATTCCCCGTCAAAGGCCATTCCCTGCGAATCAAAGGTTCCGATAATCCGGTAAAAAGGCGTCTTTACAAAATCACGGATTTCCCGTTCTCTGCGCACCACCATACCAACCACACAGGTCATAACCCGGCCGACCGACAACACAGTACGATCCGTCTTCATATAGTTAGAGATGGCCGGTCCATACTTCAAAGTCAGCAGACGGGAAAAGTTGATTCCCATCAGATAATCTTCTTTCGCCCGAAGATAAGCAGAAGCCGCCAGATTATCATACTCACTCAAATCCTTTGCTTCTCTGATCCCTCTGCGGATCTCATCCTCCGTCTGTGAATCAATCCAGACCCTTTTACGGGGTTTATCCTTCACCTGGGCCATCTGATCAACCAGGCGGTAAATATATTCCCCTTCCCGTCCGGAGTCAGTACAGACATAAATCACATCAACATCTTTACGATTCAGCAGTTCCTGAACAATCTGAAACTGTTTGGATACACCTTCGATAATCTGATACTTAAACTCTTTCGGCAGAAAGGGCAGCGTCTGCAGACTCCATCTTTTATATTTAGGATCGTATGCTTCAGGATAACTCATCGTCACCAGATGACCGACACACCAGGTAATGACAGCTTCCTCAGCCTCAATATAACCATTACTTCTTCTCGCTGAGATCTTCAGTGCCTGCGCGAACTCCTGAGCTACGCTCGGTTTCTCTGTTATATATAACGCTTTCCCCATCTAAGGATTCCTTTCGTGCTTTCTTTATTGCCTGTTTTAATTCTTTCCATTCATCTTCATGTTCCACATAATATTTCGGACAGTCCTTGCCAATCACATCATAGTGACGGATCACATTCCGTTCCGTCAGGTTCAGTTCCTGACACAACCATGCCGTCAGCAAAATCAATGACCGCTTCGTCTCTTCGGTAAATTCCCCGGTATCATCCGGATGACAGCATTCGATTGAAACCGTATCAGCATTACGCGGATAATTCGCATAAGCAACCTCCTCAATCGGAATACAGGACAAAATCTCGCCATCAAGTCCAATAATAAAATGGCTGCTCGCCGAAGTAGTCTTCTCCCCCGTCTGCTTCGCCAGATTATTAAAATAATCCCGGTTCTGTTTGGCACTCGTGCCCTTATTGCTGACATAGTGAACAACAATATCATTCACCTCACTGCGTATCTTCCCCGGCCGTGAATAACGATTAAGATCAATCAAATCAAACCTCATCCAGGGCGGATTCTCAATTTTCTCCAGCTCTGGCCGATGACTCTCCCGATACCACCGGATCCCCAGTAACCCGGAAACCACCAAAATCGCCGCAACCAAAATCAAATCAATACAAAGTACCAGCTTAAAATATTCCTTCTTCCCTTTTTCCAACGTAATTCCCCATAATATCTCTTCATCCTATCATAGTACGCAACCCACCCATTATATCACAAAAACCCCCAAATAAAAAGCCAGAATAATCACCGATAATCTTGCCGAGCCCATTCAAAAAAATTCCAATTGAACAATTTCTTTTGCCTTTTGTCTTTTGCCTTTTTAACCAGAGGCAGCCGGGTTAGTAGCCTGGGGAAGTGAAGTCGTGGTACCGGAATCGGCGACATTGAGTGAGCCGGTGCCAGTCCTTAGACTATAAAAAGGCATTTACAGCGGAGATTTTCTGTACTCCAATCAGAAAATCAGGCTCCGGAACGGTAAAGTCATCAAGAGTTTACCGTGACTGGAGCCGGTGCCGCTGTAAATGCCTTTTTATAGTCTTAGGAATGGCCCGGTGAGCGAACGGAGTCGATTCCGGTACCACGACTTCACTTCCCCCTCGCGACTCCCCCAGACCTCACTTCCTTGGATGAGCCCCCGCATACGTCTTCAGCAGCGGTTCTTTCTGCGCATAAGAAATATACATCTGCGTTGTCGCCATATCAGCATGTCCAAGCATCGTCTGAACTGCCTGAATATCTGCGCCGCCGCTAAGTAAATGTGAAGCAAAAGAATGTCTGAGTGTATGGGGAGTAATATCTTCCCTGATCTCAGCCTTCTCGCCGTAATACTTGACAATCTTCCAAAATCCCTGACGGGACATCGGTTTGCCGTTGCAGTTGGTAAAAAGCCATTCCGATTCCCGGCCCTTTAACAACGATTCCCTGGCTTCTTCCAGGTAATGCAGCAATGCCTGCCTCGTCGCCCTGCCAAACGGAATCATGCGTTCTCTGGTGCCGACACGGCAGGTAATGAAACCAACCGACAGATTAACATCGGCAATGCGCAGGCCGATCAGCTCCGAGACGCGGATTCCGGTCGCATAAAGAAGTTCCAGCATCGCTTTATCACGGATCTCCTTGGCATTGTTTCCGGATGGCTGGTTCAGAAAACGGTCTACCTGCTCTATTGATAATATCGTTGGTATTTTCTTTTCTATCTTTGGTGTTTTTAAAAAACTGGCGGGATCTCTGCGAATATTTCCTTCATTCAGTTCATACTGAAAAAAGGCCTTAATCGAGGCCAATACCCTCGACATCGTGGTAGTTGCCTTGCCTTCTCTTTCCATATGCAGAATATACGAATTAAGACTGGTCTTAGTCACTTTGGAAACCTGAGTGACACCCTGACTTTCCAGGTATGAGGCCAGTTGTAACAAATCTCTGCGATAGGATACTATGGTATTTTGTGATGCTCGTTTGATTTTCTCCAGGTAAGTAATAAAACTATCAATCTCCGCTATCATACTTTTAACCCCGACATTCTAAATCACTCCACTTTTTCCCAAAATGTGTCGTGTAGATACCATTATATCCCCATTTTTAGATAAAATCAAACGTATTTTTTCCCACTTTCAACCATTTTTACCAAGATTTACATAAAAAATACAACATGTTGAAAGCATGATAATTCGGATGCCCAACATGTTGTAAAAAATTTATTTCAAAGTAAAGTTACCAGCCAAGGATTCACGATAATTTCCCCCAGAATACCGATCGCCATAAAGCCAACAGCAAGGCTCCAGTACCTGCTCCTGCGCACTTCGTAACCAAAGTAAGACGGCAGCACAAGTGTTCCCCAGGCCAGAATATAACAGACATAATGAGGCAGCCAGGACAACAGGCAGATCGGCAGTCCCATCACACCGCAGCTCCATGTCATCAGTACCATAGAAATACCTGCGCCAATCCCTGCTGCAAACAATAACAGCCAGACCGTAACTCGTCTTCCGATCCGGTTGGCAATGAACCAGATCGCCATCGTCTCCAGACCGCGGGCCAGAACAATCCGAAACGATCGCCATGCCCCGTGCTCCCCCGATGCTTCCCACCCCTGCCGGACGTACTGATACAGCACGTCATAGTTGACCAGCCCGGAAGAGAATAACCGGTTGACAAGAAACGTTGATAGTAAAATTCCTATGCCAAAACAAATTAACAGCGCGTACCTTTTTTGAAACTGACTCATATTTCATCCAGCCACCGTTTTTTACAGTTTACGCAGACAAATCAGTTCTCATGATAATATTTTCGTTAACGTTCTGAACGGTTACATTCTTTCCTTGCATAAGCCATAATCCCGGCTATCGTTTTTCCGTCAGTAAGCTGCCCGGAATAAATAAGCTCTTCCAGATCTTCCAGCGACCAGGCTTCAACCTGGATGATCTCATCTTCATCCAGATTCTGCCTGGACGGAATCAGATCCCGGGCCAGAAAGATATCAATCGCTTCATCACAGAAAGCCACTGTGGTATTCAGGCTGATCAGATATTCAAGCTTCTCACAGCGAAATCCGGTCTCCTCCTCCAGCTCCCGATACGCACAGGTGATTTTCTCTTCCGCCGGATCATCCAGCTTGCCGGCCGGAATCTCCAATGTCTCACGGTCCAGGGCATTGCGATACTGACGTACCATCAGCAGTTTGCCTTCGTCGTTGACGGCTACCACTGCAGCCGCACCATCATGATGGATGAAATCCCAGTACGCTTCATGACCATTCGCTTCGACCACGTCCTCATAAATCTTTAAAATATTACCGGTATATTTGAGATTGCGCTCTTTACGTATTACCGGCGGGATTTCTGTTTTTATATTGCTCATGTTATGATATCTCCTGCTATTATTTGATGGTTGTGCATTTTTCGTAACAGGCATCACCGGCTTTAATCAGAGCATTGCGAAAGCCATGCTCTTCCAGTGCTGCAACAGCTGCGATGGTTGTTCCTCCGGGGGAACATACCTGATCTTTTAATTTTCCCGGATGTTCTCCCGTCTCCAGAATCATTTTGGCACTGCCAAGGACAGTCTGGGCGACCATCTCATAGGCGGCAGCTCTTGGCAGGCCGTATTTTACCACACTGTCAGCCATCGCTTCGATAAACATATAGACATAGGCAGGAGAACTGCCGCTGGCGCATACAACTGCATTCATCAGCTTTTCATCGACCACTTCCACTTTTCCGAACGAACAGAAGAATGCCCGGATTGTATCTGTCTCTTCATCACTGAAACGTTCCTGCTCAAAGCAGATCCCGGTCATGCCCTCACCAACCAGAGCGGGTGTGTTCGGCATCGCCCTGACAATCCGGCAGGTCTTGCCGAAACGGCCCATCAGATCATCAATCGTAATGCCCGGGGCAATTGAGATAATAATATGTCTGTCAGTAATTTCATCCCGGATTTCCTGAATTACTTTATTATAATTCTGCGGTTTTACGGCAAGTACCACATATTCGGACTGCACCGCGCAGGACTTATTGTCAGTCACTGCCGTCACTCCGGTTCTGGCACTGATATCCTCCGCTTTTTCACTGTCCGGTTCATAAAACACCAGTTGTTCCGGGGCGTATTCTGATAACAGTCCTTTTAAAATCGCAAATCCCATATTGCCCATTCCAATAAATCCAAACTTGTATAAAAAATCTGCCACTTATCTGCTCCTCCGTTAATCTTATGCCTTATAGCATCGCCTTGCCGCGGCAATACGTCTGTGTCACCTGATAGTCGTCTTCCAGCACCACAATGTCAGCATCATATCCTGCCACCAGCCTGCCTTTGCGGTCATCGACCCGCAGACAGCGGGCCGGATTGATCGTACAGGCGTTAATGGCTGTCACAACCGGTATCTGCGCGTCTTCAATCATAATGCGAAGCCCCTTGTTCATCGACAAAGTACTTCCGGCAATCGTATCCGTTCCTTTGAGATAAGCCAGCCCATTCGTTCTGACTTCAATCGGATGGCCACCAAGCTCAAAGTTATCTCCCGGCGGACAGTTCTTAACCCGCAGCGAGTCTGAAATCATAATGCCGAAATCGCTGCCCTTGGCCGTAAAGAAATTATTCAACGAAGCCAGATGGCTGTGACAGCCATCACAGATAATCTCGCCGTAAATATCCCGGACTCTCATGGCTGCACCAACCAGTCCCGGGCTCCTGTGCATCATCGGGGTCATACCGTTATATACATGGGTCATTGAGGTGGCTCCATTGGCAATACCAAGCAGCGCCTGCTCATATGTTGCGCCGGAATGTCCGATGCTGACTGCTACACCGTTTGTACTGCAGTATCTCGTCAGAGCATAGTTTTCATCCTGCTCGGTTGCAAGTGTAATATACTTTATCAGTCCTTTGGCAGCTTCCTGATATTGCCGGAACTGCTCTATATTTGATTTTGCAATCGCCTCCGGCGGCTGTGCCCCTTTATAATCCATTGCGAGATAGGGACCTTCAAAATGAATCCCGAGAATTTCTGCGCCCTCATATCCTTCCGTCACCACGTCTGCCACATTGGCAACCGCCTTGATCAGCACATCCGGCATCTGTGTTACTGTCGTCGGTAAAATACCGGTAACTCCCTCCTCAGGAACATGAGCCATCCAATGCCGTAACCCGTCCGGCTCGGCATCATTAGTATCAAAACCATAACTGCCATGGGTATGAATGTCAATAAACCCCGGCAGCAAACGCTTACTTCCATAGTCAGCATCCGGTTCGACATCTCCATAAGGGTAAATCCCGGCAATTTTAGTTTCCAAAATCTCTATCTGGGCAGGAATAAACTGACCTCCAATCCAGACTTTTTTGCTTTGAATCCGCATGATCTGGTATCTCCTTTCTGAATTCCTTTTCATAAGTTGCTGATCCCATTATAAGCCATATAAGGAAAAAAAGAAAGGTGGATTTAGCCCCATCCGGACAACCAGAGACACGCTTGTCTGAATTATTTCATATAATGTAGCAAAACACATTCCAGAAAAGGAAAATTTCCAATGTCAACTGTTGTTACAACGTTTGCCGAACTGCGGGATGCTCTCGAAAATACAGACGAGACCTACATCTATTTCGGTGCTGATATTTACGGCGATGACCAGGGAGTAAAAATCCCTAATACCAAAGCAGATGTCGTGATTGACGGAACCTATGACGGTATCCGGTATAAATATCGTGATTACGGCAACGAAACCAACGGTTATGGACTGCCGGATTATACGATCCGGATTAACAATCCGGCCGGAGGCACCTTCCGCATAACAATGCAAAATATGCTGATCGACAGTATTAACTACTATGGCCCCATGACGGGAGCCAATGCAGCAACGGATGCAAATGTAACCCTTGTCATGCGCAATGTCGAATACTACGGCCCGCAGACAGCTTACAACCGGTATGGATGTATGGAATATCATGACAGTACTTTTACCATCACCAATCAATATTATTATTCAGAGGAATTTGCAGAATGCAACCGGGTTATTTTTGGCGGAAAAATCGATATCAGTCATCATCCCACGCAAATATATCATATGTTTCCGCTTGCCGCCGGCAGCTCTGATACCCGTGCCATAACCGTTCTGGCCGGAGCTGATGTGACCATCGATACCGGCAACAGCTTATTCGGCCTTGCTCCTGCCATTACAATTGAAGAAAATGCCTCACTGACGATTACGACAACAAAATCACTATCCGGTACAACAGCTGCCTATGCTTCACCTTTTATAATCAAAAAAAATGCCTCCTTCCACTGTGTCCAGACAGCGCGGGACGGAGCCATTTCAACAATATACTGCAATGACCGTTTTGAAGTTGGTGAGGGAGCAACCGTTTATATGGAAGCACAGTACGACAATGCAAACGAACTGATCGACTTTTCCGGCAGCGGTCGAACCCTTGCCTTAAATAACCCAAAAAGTTTTATCCTTCGCAGCCGCACAGCCGGCGTGGTAAGCTTTGGCAGTTCCAACCGGCTGGAGGTAACCGGCGGACAGATCAATTACTGGAGCAGTCCCGTAAGTGCAGATGATCCCGGCGGTTTCAATGATATTCCGGCCTATTCATGGCGCAAAACATTGCTGTCAGACAATACCCGCCCCGACACATACATTAATGCAACTACAACAAATACTGCTTTTACCCCGGATGCCGATGGTACCAACCTTACTGCCGAAGAACTGGACGGCAAACCACTGTCAGGTCTGCTGCTGTACAAGGCCTATGCATTTTCCGTCGGTTCACTGCCGCTGTCCGTTGAACCGCTCACCGATGATCAGTATCCGGTCAGCGGTCTGTCTGCTTCCGGTGCCGCTGTCCGCATCAGCTATTTTACTGATGACGCTCACACATACTCCGGCACAGCTGATGCCGGGGGCGTATTTTCCATACCAACAGACGAAGCCATTCCGGCAGATACAGCAGTTACAATCGATTGCAGCAGGCCGTTTTTATTAAACAGTCTGATCATATCTGCCATACCGGCCGGTACCCTGGTGGTTGGTGCACCATCAACAGATATTCTTTTTGAAATCAAAAAACGCCTGAGCGGGCCGCCTAATGTCTATGGCCGCAAGGATGATGACTGGGCAATAACGGTTACCGACACGCGCGTCCGCAGTTCCCCCTGGCAGCTTCAGGTCACTGCAGACAGTCCGCTGACAAGTGTCAGTGATCCGGAACACACTCTGCCCGGCTCGCTTATCTTTATCGACGGCAACGGAGTCTCGCATCCCCTGGGAACCAGCCCCGTTTCTATCTGGACCGGAGAAGCTTCTGACGGCTCACCACTGGTCACCACCGTTCACTGGGAGGCCGGTCAGGGATTGCTTATGACCGTCAGCAGCACACCTTTCTATATGAACGAGAGTTACCGCACGCCACTTGCCTTTGAACTTGTGGTCATGGAAAATACAACAGGAGAATAGCTCATTTGCTATTCTCCTGCTTTATCTGCATGCTATTATTTTTTATTAGCCATTTCCATATGGACATGTTTGCCCTTAATCTTGGCATTTCTCATTGCTTCCAATACCGTATCGGCACAATCCTCCGGTACTTCAACAAAAGTGTATTTGTCATACATATCAATGCTGCCTACGATTTTTCCGGGAATACCTGACTCGCCTGCCACAGCGCCCAGTACATCGCCCGGTCTGACGTTCTGATCTTTTCCGATATTGATGAACAGACGAACCATATCGTCACGCTGTCCGCCGCGGGAAGGTCTGCCGCCGTCTCTGCGGTCACGGCCTCTGCCTCTGGCATTATTGCCGCCGCGGCCATGGTCATTACGGCCATATGAGTCGAGTTCATCCAATGATCTGGCCGGACGGGTATCGTTGATAATATCCTGGTTCTCTTCCCCCATGGTCATCCGTACCAGAGCTGCTGCCAGATCAAGAGATGTATAATCTTCTTCCAGCAGTTTCTTCTCCAGAATATGAAGAATCTTTCCAAGATCGTTTTCAGCCACTACCTGTAATGCCTGATCAAGAATCTTTTCAGCCTTAATTTCAGTAATGTCATTCAGTGACGGAATCGTCTGAGGAATGATCTTGGTCTTGCAATAGCGCTGAATATCGCGCAGTTTATATACTTCTTTTCCGATTACAAAGCTGAATGCAATGCCTTCTCTGCCAGCTCTTCCGGTTCTGCCGATCCGGTGTACATAATATTCATCATCCTGAGGAATATCATAGTTGAATACAGCTTCCACATCATCAACATCAATTCCGCGGGCTGCCACATCGGTAGCTACCAGGATCTCGGTCCTTCCGTTTCTGAAACTGTTCATAACCCGGTCTCTCTGAATCTGTTTCAGATCACCATGGATACCTTCTGCAAAATATCCCCGGCCCTGCAATTCATCAACCAGATCATCTACCTGACGCTTGGTATTACAGAAGGCTACCGAAAGTTTTGGTGCGTACATGTCGAGCAGACGGCACATTACTTCTACCTTGGTCTTTGGTTTTACTTCATAGTAATACTGTGTCACTTTCGGTACGGTCAGTTCTTTTTTAACAACCTTTACCGTAACCGGATCCTTCTGGAAATTCCGGGCAATCTTGGCAATTGCATCCGGCATGGTTGCAGAAAACATGATTGTCTGGCGCTCTTCCGGAAGCTGGCTTAAGATCGTCTCCATATCCTCCAAAAAGCCCATGTTCAGCATCTCATCCGCTTCATCCATGATCACAGTCTGTACCTGATCAAACTTAATGGTTTTACGGCGCATATGATCCATTACACGCCCCGGGGTACCGACGATGATCTGGGTACCGTCTTTCAGGGAACGGATCTGCTTTACAATATCCTGTCCGCCGTAAATCGGCACTACTTTTACACCATGCATATATTTTGATAATTTTCTAATTTCATTTGCCACCTGAATCGCCAGCTCTCTGGTCGGACACAATGCGACAGCCTGAAGTTTTTTGCTTTTTGGATTCACTTTCTGCAGTAATGGAATACCAAATGCGGCGGTCTTACCTGTTCCGGTCTGCGCCTGGCCAATAATGTCCAGTCCTTCCATCTGTACCGGAATTGCCTTCGCCTGAATCGGGGAAGCTTCCTCGAATCCCATGTCCTTTACTGCTTTCATAATCTTTTCATCCAAATTCAAATCTTCAAATTTTAATAACTCCAAGTCATTACCTCTTCTTCCATTTTACAATTAACTTTTATAAGTTCGCAAAGAAAAGAGAGGCTTAAGACCGGAGTGATCTTGAATCCCCTCTTTACACACAGTTATTAATTATAGTTCATTTACGTTCAAATGTCAAATCATTTTTAAACCTTGAAGCGATAACCGACTCCCCAGATCGTCTCGATATACTGCGGCTTGGCCGTATTAAACTCGATCTTCTCACGGATCTTCTTGATATGGACAGTAACCGTTGCAATGTCACCGATTGATTCCATATCCCAGATCTCCTTGAACAGTTCATCCTTGGTATACACATGGTTGGGATTCTGCGCCAGGAATGTCAGCAGATCAAATTCCTTGGTGGTAAAGTTCTTCTCTTCACCATTGATCCAGACACGGCGTGCGGTCCGGTCAATCTTCAGGCCGCGGATCTCAATAATCTCATTGACTGCCGCTCCGCTTCCGATCAGACGCTCATAACGGGCCAGATGTGCCTTCACCCGGGCCACCATCTCACTGGGACTGAACGGCTTTGTCATGTAGTCATCGGCACCTAGTCCCAGACCGCGAATCTTATCAATATCTTCCTTCTTCGCAGAGATCATGATAATGGGTGTGTTCTTTTCTTCGCGGAACCGTTTGCAAATCTCAAATCCATCCATACCAGGGAGCATCAGATCAAGAATGAGCAGATCAAAGTCTTCCTGCAGGGCCCGGTCGAGTCCGCTCTTGCCTTCTGATTCCAGCGTCACCTCAAATCCGCTCAACTCCAGATAATCCTTCTCAAGCTCTGCAATACTGATCTCATCTTCTATAATTAGTATCTTATTCATCCTGAATCACCTCCTGATATTTTCTCAGTACGAAATGAATCTCGGTACCAATCGTCTCCTTGCTGGTCGCCCAGATCCGGCCGCCGTGGTCCTCAATGATCTTTCGTACAATTGACAATCCGATTCCGCTTCCGCCCAGCGTTGAATTCCGGGATGAATCGGTCCGGTAAAACCGGTCAAAGATATACGGCAGATCTTTATTGGCAATGCCCCTGCCGTTGTCTTCAATCTCAACCTGAATGAAATCACCGACATCTTTGATACGGATATTAATGATACCTTTTTCTTTGTCGATATATTTTACGGAATTACCGACAATATTATTGATCACACGTTTGAGCTGTTCCGCATCAGCTATGACAACAACATCCTCATTGACATAATTAAAATATCCCAGTTTGATTCCGCGGGCATCCATATCCAGCCCCACTTCTTCAATACAGTCACTGAAATACTGAGTGACACTGATCTTGGCAAATGCATAAGGGATCTTGTTTGTATCAATCTTGGTATAGAAAGTCAGTTCATCAATCAGCCGGTCCATATCGTTAGCTTTATTATATATGGTCCGGATATATTTGTCCAACTTTTCGGGCGATGATGCAACGCCATCGAGAATGCCCTCGACATATCCCTTGATTGCAGTAATCGGTGTCTTCAGATCATGGGATATATTGCTGAGCAGTTCCTTGTTATCTCTGTCGTACTGGATTTTATCTTCGGCATTCTCCTTGAGACGCATCCGCATCTCTTCAAAATCCTGGCATAACTGGCCGATCTCATCATCAGCCTCTACATCCAGAGTAAAGTCCAGGTTGCCGTCACGGATATTCCGTGTCGCCTCCTGCAGCTTCCCAAGCGGCCGGAGCACCGAACGGTAAACCCATACTACCAGAGAAACACCTACAAAGATCAGCATACAGGCACCGGATAAAAGCATCTGAAAAATCGCGGTATGAACTTCCGGACCATACTGACTGATCCTGCTGATAATAAAAAACTTACCCATCGCAAACAATAAATAACATAACATCAGCGGAAGCAGTGTGATCAAAATAAACGCAACCGCCAGACGGGTTTTTAATTTCATAAAAAATGCACCCCTTTCAGGTGTCCTATCCAAATGACAACAACTTGTCATCCTGTAAATAGTATACCACAAGATGTGCATTTCGTTTATAAAAGTATTCTAAAATAAAACGTAAAAAAACAGGACGGCGGGAAATAGCATCTGAAAACAGTCGTCAAGCTAGCTTGTGAGACTGTTTTCAGATGCTATTTCCCATCGGATGTTCATCCGATGCTTCTTGAATGGCATCTTCACCGCCATTCAAGAAGACAGCCGTCCGGAACCGCAAGCCAATCAATTCCCACACTCAATACTAATAGCATTAAATTTATCAAGTATATCATTAATCTGAAGCCGGGACTTATCCTCACCCGCTTCATCAATAATCGCATTGCCCTGATGCATCATCAGCAGTCGGTTCCCATATTCCACAGCAAAACGAAGATTATGGGTTACCATAATCGTAGTCAGCTGCTTCTCTTTCACCACCTTATCAGTCAGTTCCATAATAATATCCGCAGTTTTCGGATCAAGAGCGGCAGTATGTTCATCCAGAATCAAAAACTCAATCGGCGTCATCGTGGACATAAGAAGTGCCATCGCCTGACGCTGCCCGCCTGACAGCACCCCCACCTTTACCTGCAGCTTATCTTCCAGCCCCAGTCCTAACACCTTGAGCTGTTCCCGATAAAAATCAACCCGCTGTTTATTGGTACCCCGCCGCAGATTAAACGGCTTACCTTTATTATCAGCCAGAGCCATATTCTCCAGAATCGTCATACTCGGACAGGTTCCCATGGCAGGATTCTGATAAACCCGGCCAATCCGGCGCTGACGTTTGAACTCCGGCATCCGGGTGATATCTTCTTTATTGATTCGGATCGATCCGCTATCGATCGGAATGCTGCCGCAGATAATATTAAGCATCGAGGTCTTGCCGGAGCCATTGCTGCCGACTACCGAAACAAACTCGCCTTCTTCGATAGACAGGGAAAAGTTTTCAAACAGACACATTTCATTGACTGTGCCGGCATTATAATATTTTTCAATTCCGTTCAACTCAAGCATGTGCTCTTCCTCTCTTTCCCCGATTGTTGCTGGCTACCAGAATCAGCAGGAACAACAGCGACGTAATCAGCTTCAGATCAGAAGCTTCCATTCCCATGGCAATTGCCAGGGATACACATCCCTTATAAACAATTGAGCCCAGTACCACGGCTGTGGTAGCTTTAATTGCCCCAAAACGTTTTAAAACTTTGGTACCAATGATAACACTGGCCAGACCAAAAACCATCGTTCCGGTACCGACACTGATTTCAAAAAATCCCCGTTCCTGGCAATATACACAACCCGCCAATGCCGCAAATCCATTGGCAATTGCCAGCCCCAGGATCTTTACTACACCTTTATCCTTTGCCAGTGACGTAACCAGGGTTTCATTATCACCGACTGCCCGCAGCAGATATCCGGAGCGGGTCTGCAGGTAAAGATCCAGCAGTACCTTACATACCAGTACAATGATAAAAAGGATAATCGCCGTCAGATACGGCTGCAGCGCTGCCGGTACCACCTGATCCAGCCAGGCATTCTCAAAAATCGTTTCTTTGCTGAAAATCGGCAGGTTCGCCTTACCCGCAATACGCAGGTTCACCGAATAAAGTGCCGTCATCACAATAATACCGGACAACAGATCCCGGACCTTTAATTTTACATGAATAAGGCCGGTGATGCAGCCAGCCAGAGCGCCGAATCCAAAAGCCAGAAAAAGCGTCAGCACCGGAGGAACTCCCTTTAGAATGAGGGCTGCGGTAAGTGCCGCTCCCATCGGAAAGGTTCCGTCCACAGACAAATCCGGAAAATCCAGAATCTTGTAAGTGATATATACACCAAGGGTCATTATGGCATATATCAAACCTTCTTCAATTACTCCTATTAAAATCTGCATGGGAACTCCTCCGTATGACGTTTCTTAATTTATAATTTATTCTGCCACAATTTCATCAAATAATCCGGCGGCTGTCGATGACAATTCTTCCGGAATTGTAATACCAAGGTTTTCAGCCACCTTGTTGTTTCCATAAAATGACGCTTCGGAAATAACTTCAAAATTCATTTCACTGGCCTGCATTTCACCTTTTAAGATCTTTGCTGCCATCCTTCCGGTCTGCTCGCCCAGGTCAATGTAATCCAGTCCTACAGTTGCCAGACAACCAATTCTTACCTGCTCAATCTCACTGCCAAATACAGGAATATTGAGTTTTTCAGCCTTAGACAGAATGACCGGCAGAGCACTTACTACGGTATTATCAGTCAGGTTGGTGATACAGTCTACTTTGGTAAGCAGGCTGTCTGCTGCCTGTGGTACATCACCGATCGCTGAAATCCCCTGTTCCACAATTTCAAAACCATAATCCGGTGCCATCGCCTTGTATTCCTCGATTGCTGAGATAGAGTTAATCTCGCTGGTGCTGTACATAATTCCGATTGTTTTTGCCTCCGGAAGCATCGTCCGGATCATCTCCAGCTGCTTTTCTACCGGAAGTTTATCACTGGTACCGGTCACCTGGCCAACCGGAGTTCCGTCAGCGTTAGCCAGTTCGGCCGCCACCGGATCAGTTACTGCGGTAAAGATTACCGGAATATCATTTTTCTTTGCTGCGCTATAAGCACTCTGTGCCATTGGGGTCGCAATACCACAGATCAGATCTGCCTTTTTGGCCAGGAAATTATCAACGATCTGGCTGGCGGTTCCGCCGTCAGCCTGGGCATTTTCATATAATACCGTCAGGTTCTTGCCTTCTGCAATTCCTTCTTCAGCCAGACCGGCCAGAAATCCTTCTCGGCAATTGTCAAGAGACCCGTGCTCTGCAAACTGTCCGATCCCAATAATATAGGCTGCCTCGTCTGTTGTCTCTGCTGCTTCACCTGCATCAGACTGTGGTTCTGATGAAACGGTGGTCTCAGCTGCCGGACTTTCCGTCTCTTTCTGACTGCTTCCGCATCCTGCGGTTAATACTGCTGCCATTGCTGCTGCAGCCATGACTAATACTTTACTGCTCTTTCTCATAATTGTTCTCCTCCATTTTTAAAATTGTTTCTGTGTGACAGAGTTTTTTTCTATCGCACAAAAAAAGTCTCAAATACAGCATTATTCTGTATTTGAGACGAATTCTACATCCGCGGTGCCACTCAAACTTGACCATAGGTCCACTTAATCGTATACAAACATATACGCCGCATCATAACGGTTGCGGTCTCCGTCAGTTCCTACTCTGACCCCTGATATGGAATCTTTTCAAAACCACCCTCAAAAGTCCATTCAGCAAAACTCCATATACTGCAATCCCACCACCTGCAGCTCTCTGAGATATCGACCTGATGCCTACTCTTCTTTTTCAACGGTTTGTTATATTAATTCATATCTTAATCCTCAGCCACTCATTTGTCAACTGTTTTTTTCAGCCGATTCCGCCATATACAATTCCTAAAATAAATACAATCACAGCCAGCGGAACATAAATCCACTTCGCCAAAACCTTAAAATAACTGCCAAGCGGTTTGCTCATACCCGCTTCAAGTTCTGGTTTTATGCGGTCAAATCCAAAGATATAATAAACGGATACCGCTCCCAATACAGCCCCAAACGGTACAATAATAATTGTGATGAAATCCATCCATGCACCAACATTAGGTTCTGCTTCCAGAAATACACCAACTGCCAGCGCAACTGTGCAGCACAAAGCCACTGCTTTTTTCCGGCTGAGTCCGAATCTGCTCTGCCACGACTCACTCACCGCTTCAAACATATTAATCAGACTGGTTATACCCGCAAAAGCAACCGACAAAAAGAACATAACCGCAAACAACCGGCCAAGCGGCATCTGCCGGAATATATTCGGCAATGTAATAAACATCAGCGGCGGTCCGGCATTTGGTTCGATTCCAAAAGCAAATACCGCCGGCATAATCGCAAAAGCAGCCAGCATGGCAGCCAGTGTATCAAGCACTGCGGTTCGTACCGATGCCTGGGGAATGTCGACATCCTTTTTAAGATAAGTACCATATACCATCATCCCGGAACCGGTAATTGACAATGAAAAGAACGCCTGCCCCATTGCCATAACCCAGGTATCTGTTTTTAAAAGCTCAGACCATTTCGGAATCAGCAGAAAACGATATCCCTCTGCTGCTCCCGGCAAAAATGCCACCCGTACTGCCAGTACGGCAAACAGGATGAAAAAACTCGGCATCAGAATTTTATTGATTTTTTCTATTCCGCCGGTAATTCCAAGCATCAGAATACCACCGGATATAACGATAACAATCACATGCCACGGCAAACTGCCAAAATTGCCTGTCGCCTGACCAAAATACTCAGCCGCATCAGCAGTCAGCACAACACCGGTCACAGATCCGGCCAGAAACCGGATGACCCAGCCGACAATAACAGCATAACCAATCGCAATTCCCAGTGATCCCAGAAGCGGAATCCATCCCAGGATATAACCCAGGCGCTTCTTCCCGATCCGGTTCCAGCAGTATTCATAGACGCCAAGCGTACCGGTTCCGACTCTTCTTCCAATCGCAAATTCTGCCGACAGACCCACCAGTCCAAACAGTGCAATGAACAGAAAATACGGCACCAGAAAAGCACCGCCGCCGTACTGCCCCAGCCGATACGGAAACATCCAGATATTTCCCATCCCGACAGCTGATCCGACACAGGCAAGAATAAATCCGAAACTGGATTTAAAACCGCCATTTTTATGTTCTGATTGATTCATTTGTACTACCACCTTCCCATTTACATTCTACCCAATGTATTGTATCATTAGATCGAGCATAAACAAAATTGATTTTTTCTATGAATGTATCAAAATTTTTAATACTGAAGCAGAGGAAGTTTATTATGGATTTCAAGTCAATTGAATCATTTTTAAAAGTTTCTGAGTTGTGCAGTTTTTCAAAAGCGGCCGAACAGCTGGGATATACCCAGTCCGCAATCTCAACGCAGATTTTAAAGTTGGAGCAGGAACTTGGCTATACCCTTTTTGACCGCATCGGGCATAAGATCTCCCTGTCGGAACAAGGACAGGAATTTTTCAAATATGCCAGACAGGTCACCCTTCTGACTGAGGAACTGCATCACAAATTTAACCAGACTGCAGTAATCTCCGGCCATCTCCGGATCGCCATGGCGGATTCACTGCTGTCTTCTTTTACGGATCAGATTCTGCTGAAATACCAGCAGCAGTATCCGGCCGTTACCATCTCCGTCCGCACCGGAACCACTGATGATCTTTTCCACTGGCTTTCCCATAATGAAGTGGACTTTGTCTATACCCTGGATCACCGGATCAGCCGTTCCGATCTGAATGTTCTTATCGAAACAGAAGAACCGGTCTCCTTTTATGCTGCCGCCGGCCATCCGCTCGCAAAGCAGCAGCATATTACGATCGAAGAGTTAAAACAGTATCCGCTATATATGACAGAACGAGGTGTCAGTTATCGAAAACTCCTTGACATTTATCTCGGATCAATGAACCAGGAACTGATTCCCGGTATCGAACTGGGCAATGTCCAGGTGATCCGAAAGCTGACCGAACAAAGCCGGGGGATCAGCTTTCTTCCTGAATTTGTAATGGAACATTCAGTAAAACAAAAACAGACCGTTCCACTTCATCTGAACGGTCTGAGTATATCAGTCTGGCGGCAGCTTGTTTATCACCGCGGAAAATCCATCACACCGGCGATGAGACGGTTTATCCGCCTGCTGGGTGACTTTTAAAGATTCAGTTTTTGATAGCTTTTATCCAGATACGTATCCAGACGGCGCTTTAATTCTTTATGTTCTTCTGCTTCCAGCAGCGGGTCGGATTTCATCAGAATATCGACCTCTTCTGAAACTGTCTTAAGCAGATTGGCATCGGTGAAGATATCGGCAAGCTTAAACTCCAGATCACCGCTCTGGCGAAGGCCAAAGATATCTCCCGGTCCGCGCAGCTTAAGATCCTCAGACGCGATAAAAAAACCGTCGTTAGACTGGTTTAAAATCTCCAGGCGTTCCTGGGTACCGTCCTGATCCGATGCATTTACCATAATACAGTACGACTGATGTCCGCCGCGCCCGACCCGGCCGCGCAGCTGGTGCAGCTGGGCCAGGCCAAACCGCTCGGCATTCTCAATCATCATGACGGTAGCATTCGGCACGTTAACACCGACTTCAACAACCGTTGTTGATACCAGCACCTGAATCTCATTTGCGGCAAACCGCTCCATAATCTTGTTTTTTTCCTTCGGTTTCATCTTGCCGTGCAGATATTCTACATTGATACCTCCAGGCAGCATCTGCCGCAGAAGCTTTGTATAGTCCAGAACATTCTCCGCCTCGATCATCTCACTCTCTTCCACCATCGGACAGATCACATATGCCTGCCGCCCCGCTGCCACCTCTTTTGTGATAAACTGATATGCTTTTTCGCGAAAACCGGTATTAACAACACAGTTTTTTATTGGCAGACGGTTGGCCGGAAGTTCGTCGATAACAGAAATATCCAGGTCGCCGTATAAAATAATCGCAAGCGTACGGGGAATCGGTGTCGCACTCATCACCAGCACATGCGGCTCCTGCCCCTTCTCTCCCAGCGCCTCCCGCTGTCCGACACCGAAGCGGTGCTGTTCATCGGTTATGACCAGCGCAAGATTGTCGTAAACCACTTTTTCCTGAATCAGGGCATGCGTACCGATGACAATATCTGCCTCATGGCTGCTGATTCTTTCATAGGCAAGCCGTTTCTCTTTTGCTGTCATGGAACCGGTCACAAGAATCGCCTGCTTATCGATCCCATAGGATTCAAAAATCTCCTGGATCGATTCAAAATGCTGCTTTGCCAATACTTCCGTCGGCACCATCAAAGCACCCTGAAAACCATTATAAGCGACCTCGAGCAACGCCAGAACAGCAATAATCGTCTTACCGGAACCGACATCCCCCTGAATCAGGCGGTTCATAATCAGCCCGCCTTCCATATCAGAAAAGACCTCATCAAGTACTTTCAGCTGGGCCTTCGTCAGATCATATGGCAGCTTATCCACCAGGGTACGTACTTCCGGTATTGGTGTCATCACATATCCGCTGTAACGTTCTTCGCGTTTTTCTTTCAGCCCCCGTACGACCAGCAGGAAGAAGAAAAACTCATCAAACACCAGACGTTTTCTGGCAAAAAGGAGCTCCTGCTGATTTGCCGGAAAATGAATATGGTCAATGGCAAAATTGTATTCAGCCAGTTCATATTTTTTTCTGAGATCTGCCGGCATATATTCGCGTTCCATCTGCCGCTGTTCCAGTGCCTGCTGGACAGCTCTGGTAATTGCTTTATTACCAAGGCCTCTGGTCTGACTGTAGATCGGCTGCATCGAATGCATAATCCGTTCATAATTTTCGGGAGTAAATATCTCCGGCTGCTCCATCCTGAGCCGCCCCTGCTTTTTTACCACCTTGCCGCGGAATACCAGACGTTCCCCCATCCGCAGCGTGGCCCGTAAAAACGGCATATTAAACCAGACCAGCTGCAGAGTACCGGTAATGTCTTTTACATTAGCCGATATGATCTGCAGCTGCTTCACACGTTTTACATCTGCCGTCTTCAGTAATGTGCCGCTGACGGCACAGACCGTTCCTTCTTTTAATTCCGCGGCCATTACGGGCATCTCATATGTATCATAGGCCCGGGGATAATAATGGAGCAGATCCCCGACGGTATCTACGCCAAGGCGCCTAAATAACTTTCCGGTCTTATCCCCAATGCCTTTTAACTGTTCAATCTCCTGATGATTCCTCATTTTACTCTACCGATATCATATAATAATAAATTGGCTGCCCGCCTTCATGCAGTTCGATCTCACACTCAGGATAAAGTTCCTGTACCTTCTGCAGGAAAACCTCTGCATCCGTCTCTGAAACATCCTGACCATAATAGATCGAAATCAGTTCTGCATCCTCGTCCGTCATCGCCCGGAGTGAATCCAGCGCAGTCGCAGCAATATCATTGCCTACAGCAAGCATTCCCTGATCTCCGATTCCCATAATATCACCCTCATGAATCTCCATATCATCGATGGTGGTATTTCTGACCGCATATGTGATCTGACCGGTCTTAACCCGCGCCATCTCAGCCGTCATATGAGCCTGGTTTTCTTCTGCAGACAATTCCGGAACAAAGTTTATCAGGGCAGTTATTCCCTGAGGTATCGTTTTGGAAGGCAATACCCGGATATCTTTATCCTTAACCAGCTTTTTGGCTTGTTCAGCTGCCAGAATGATGTTTTTATTGTTTGGCAGGATATAGATGGTGTCAGCATTCACCTGATCAATCGCATTGAGCATATCTTCTGTACTCGGATTCATCGTCTGTCCGCCCTCGATCAGATAATCGGCACCAATTCCTTCAAATATACCGCTTAACCCCTCACCGATTGACACGGCAATAAAACCATATTCTTTTCTGGCCGTTTCCTTTAGCTGCTTCTGCTCCGCAGCCTTTTTTTCCGCTTCCATGATCACGCGTTCCTGATGCTCCTCGCGCATATTGTCAATCTTCATCCGGGATAAGGAACCGTATGTGAGTGCCCGCTGAATCGCCAGACCGGGATCATTGGTATGCACATGCACCTTTATTACATCGTCGTCCGATACCACAACAATCGAATCGCCGATTGATTCCAGATAAGCTTTAAAATCCAGCTCAGACTGCTCATCGTAAGCTTTCTCTACATTAATAATAAATTCAGTACAGTAACCAAACCGGATATCTGCCGTATCGATTGCCTCAGTTGATATACCGGAAGTTTTAGCTGCCGGCACCGATGGTGTAATCGCAAGATCCGGCTCTTTGCCCATCAGTCCGTCCAGAGCGCCTTTCATCACCTGCATCAGGCCCTGCCCGCCCGAATCCACGACGCCGGCCTGCTTCAGTACCGGAAGCATCTCCGGAGTCTGCTCCAGAACCTGATCGCCATAAGCAATCACCTGCTCCGCAAATTCAATAATATCTTCCGTCTCCAGTGCCAGTTCCTGGGCCTTATCAGCCATACCCTTGGCTACGGTTAAGATCGTTCCTTCTTTCGGTTTCATAACCGCTTTATAGGCACTGTCAGTCGCACGGCTGAAAGCATTGGCCAGAGTCACTACATCAACTTCCTCCGCTGCACTGATCTCCTTTGTGAAACCACGAAACAACTGCGACAGTATGACACCGGAGTTTCCTCTGGCACCGCGCAGCGAACCTGATGATATGGCTTTGGCAAGGTCGCTTATATCAGGATCTTCTAAAGCGGCCACTTCTCTGGCAGCTGCCATAATGGTCATCGACATATTGGTACCGGTATCTCCGTCGGGAACCGGAAATACATTCAGTTCGTTGATCCATTCTTTTTTAGCATCCAGACTATTTGCAGCCGTCAGAAAAGCCTTTTGCATCAGTCCGGCATCAATCACTTGTAAACTCACGGGAAAGTCCTCCTTAATCAACAACTCTTACACCTTCTACATAAATGTTGATCTTGTCAACTTCCATGCCGGTAAATTCTTCTACTTTATACTTTACATTTGCAATCAGATTGTCTGCTACGGCCGAGATACTGACGCCATATGCCACAATAACGTGAAAATCCAGGGTAATCCGATTGTCTTCTATTGTAACAGCAATTCCCTGGGTCAGATTATCACGCTTTAGCAGCTTGACAAGACCTTCCTTAACACTGAGCATCGCCATGCCGACGATTCCGAAGCACTCTACCGCCTGTACACCTGCATATTGTGCAATGACATCAGATGGAATCTGAATTTCGCCCATTTTGTTATTGATGCGTCCTTTCATATATGATCCCTCCATTTATTACATTTGAATTAAATTATTATACCATATACTATATATTGTGTCCATTCTAAGTTGTGGGGGGTGCACATTTTCGCGAGGGAAAGGGGCCTGTTTGGGCAGAAATCGGCTCCGTTCGTTCACTGGGGCATTCCTAAGATTCTAACCCGGGTTTTGCCGCGGCACCGGCTCGAAAGCACGTCAAATCTGAAGATTTAACGCGCTCCTCACCTGGATTTCTGATTGGAGTACAGAAATCCTCCGCGGCAAAACCCGGGTTAGAATCTAAGGACTGCCACCAGCTCTCGTGGTGTCGCCGATTTCTGCCCAAACAGGCCCCTTTCCCTTGCTATAATATTCTCTTATTCTAGGTAAAAAAAGCAAGAGCAATTATATTGCTTTACCCTTGCTTTTGTTGTGGTGCATGTTAAAAAACTATTAGTTAATAGGAACGATCTTCACGCAGCCTGCTGTTAACAACGAGAACCGGATATTCGGTTCCTTCTATGGTTACTGCTGCTACTGTATCATCGTGTGCATACATTTCTTCGTTTACATAGAAAAACTTTTCCGCCGGCTCCCCGTTTTCGAGTGCTGCAATGACCGCCTGTACCTGAGGGCCCTGGAGGGGATTGCAGGCAATGATGCAGGAGATTTTATCTTTTTGTACAAGTTCCAGAGCGGCTTTTTTGACGCCGTCAAATGAGATGACCATTATCTCTCCGCCCATGATATCGGAGCCGACTGTTTTTCCGGCGGCTTCAATTGCATCAATCACGCCGAATGCGGAGTTATCATTTTCACAGTAGACTACATTGATATTGTCGTATTGCCTGAGCAGCGACTCCATTGCTTCTCTGCCCTTGGCCTGAGTGAAATCGCCGCTTACCTGAGCCATCAAATCCCAGCCGTTTTGCTTTACCGCATCATCAAGCCCTTTTGTCCGGCCGATCTGGGCAGTGGCACCGATTGTTCCCTGGATATTTACGATATGAAGTGCAGCCGGATCAACGCCATTGACGCCGGTATACTGCTTCAGCCATTCTGCTGCCTTCTTTCCTTCCAATTCAAAGTCAGAACCCACCCAGCAGGTAAAAAGGCTGTCATCGGATACATCAACCCTGCGATCAACCAGTATAACCGGTATGCCGGCATCTTTAGCTTCCTGCAATACCGTATCCCAGCCGGTTTCCACCACCGGAGCAAGGACGATATAATCTACTTCCTGCTGGATAAACTTGCGGATTGCCATAATCTGGTTCTCCTGCTTCTGCTGCCCGTTTTCGAAGATCAGCTGGTATCCGTTTGCTGTTGTAAACGTATTTTTCATAGATTCCGTATTGGCACTGCGCCAGTCGGATTCCGCTCCGAGCTGAGAAAATCCTACTACAATCAGCTCCGCCGCAGTCTCCTGACTGTTTATTGATTCCGGTTCAGCCGAAGCTCTCTTTCCGCAGCCGGCTGCCGCTATACACAATGCCAGAAGAACCGGCAATATCATCATTTTTTTCATCTGCTCTGCCCCGTAACTTAAATATTGTAATATTTATATACCATGGAGTTACCGGCTTGTCAATTGCAGACAACATTATGCCTTCTTTTTACGGGCAATGACAATACTCTGAACGATCAGGAACAGGCAAAGCATTGCTGCAATAGTAATTCCTGTCCACCAGGCCTGACCCAGACCGGCTGATGAAACAATATTTTGAATTGTGCTGAGAGAAAGAACACCAAAAAAGGTACCGATAATATTGCCAACTCCGCCGCTAAGCATCGTTCCGCCAATAATGGAAGAAGCAATTGCATTCATTTCCATACCGCTTGCGTGTGATGCAGAACCCGATCCGACATGCATAAAATACACAAAACCGCCGATACCGCCAAGCAGGCTGCATATCAAATGGGACAGAAATTTTGTCCGCTTTACGTTGATCCCCAGCATCAGGGCACTTTGCCTGTTGCCGCCAACAGCATAAAAACTGCGCCCCAGTCTGCTCCACCGAAGCAGAACAAAAAGTACGATAACGGTTAACAAGGCAACAATAACACCAATTTCTACATAAGCATTCACATAATTTCCCAGTTTATTGACAGACCCGAGGCCAGGTACCACAATCCGGGTTTCTTTCAGTTTAACAAAGGCTTCGTTGGCAACATTAAACGGATTGGTATTAACAATGGTTGTCATACCTCTGGCAAAAAACATTCCCGCCAGTGATACGATAAACGGCTGAATATCCAGGTAAGCAACCAGAAATCCCTGAACCACACCAAAAGCCAGACCAATCGCCAGTGCAATCATTACTGCGCCAAATACACTGCCTTCATGAAAGTCAAGATATACCGCACAACACATACTGACCAGTGCGGCAAGTCCGCCTACGGAAATATCAATGCCGCCGGTTATCATAACCAGGCTCATGCCGCAGGATACAATAATTAAAGGTGCATTCGCATTTAAAATATTCAAAAAAGTCTGCGGTTTTAAAAACCCCTTTCCCTGAAACAAAATGGCACCGATATACATACCAAAGAAAACCACAATTGTAATAATCAGCAGCAGATTGGTATCTGTCAGACCAGACTTGTTGTCCGGCTGTTTTTCAGCGGCCGTCCCACGATTGAATAATGACATATTATGCGACCTCCTTTGCCGGTGAATCAGACTTTATTTTCTTCCAGAATGCTGCTGCATGTTCGCGAACCACCGGTGCGCTGATTACAACCAGAAGGATTACCACCACTGCTTTGTATGCTGAAAGGGCATCAGACTGAACATTAAACTTATAAAGTGTAGTCGTCAGAAACTGAATGACATAAGCCCCCAGAATCGATGCCGCCATGTTGAATTTTCCCCCGCTTAAGGAGTTTCCGCCCAGCGCTACTGCCAGGATCGCATCCATCTCAATATCCTTGGCAATGACCGAATAGTTAATCGAGGACAGCCGGCTGACTTTAATCAAAGCAGCAACCGCCACACACAGACCAAGAATAACAAAGGTCAGAAACTTGATCAGAGTCGGATTCAAACCATTCAGCCGGGAAGAACTTTCATTGATGCCGACAGCCTGGACATAAAGCCCCAGGGTAGTAAACTTTAACAGCAGATACGCTACCAGCATACACGCGGCAGCAATAAAGAACGGGGTTGGAATCGGTATTCCCGGAATAAATCCCCCAAAATAACTGAATGAAGGTTCGCTGATGATCGGCAGTTCATTATTATTAATCCATGCGGCGATAGATCTGCCGGCAGTAAACAGGATCAGAGTTGCGACCATTGGCTGGATCTTAAAGTACGCCACCAGAACACCGTTAAAAGCGCCAAACAGCATTGCCACCACACAGCTGATCAGAAAAGCCACAATAATCGGTGCCTGCAATACCTCCGGCCGTGAGTTGGTGCCACAAAGGACTCTCAGAACAACACTGCCGCTGATGGCAATGGCTGCGCCGACACTGATGTCCTGACCGCCGGTGGCGGCAGTCACCAGCGTCATACCAATAGCAAGAATAGCAAGCTCAGAACCATAGTCAAGAATTGTCATTAAGTACCCGGAGAGAACCGGCGAACCAGAACTGTTGTAGCCTAATGTGATCCGGAAAAAGGAAGGATCCGCAATCAGATTAAACACCGTCAGCAGCAAAAGCGCTGCAACCGGAATAAATATCTGCTGTTTGAAAATATCTGTAATTTTAAATTTTGCCTGCTTCATAATTACTGCTCACCTCCTGCAATGGTATTCATGATCATATTCTGTGTCAGATCTTCGCCGGACAGCTCTCCTACTACTTTGCGGTCGCGCATAACGATCAGCCGCGAGCAGGTCCGCAGCATCTCATCGGTTTCCGATGAAATAAAGGTGACGCTCATTCCTTCAGCGGCAAGCTTAAGCATTAATTTCTGAATCTCCACCTTTGTTCCGACATCGATTCCCCTGGTCGGTTCATCAAGGATCAGATATTCCGGATTCATCAGCAGCCAGCGTGCTAAAATTACTTTTTGCTGATTACCGCCGGACAGTGATTTGATCGGTGTGTCGGCGGATGCGGTTTTGATTTCCAGCAGTTTGATATACTCATCGGCAAATTTATATGCTTCTGCCTTTGACAGCGGCCGGAAAAATCCCCTGAGCACCTGCATGGCAAGAATAATATTCTCCCTTACCGAAAGATCACCGACAATACCATCGATCTTGCGGTCCTCCGGCAGATAGGCGATACCGTTTTTCATCGCATCAAGCGGTTTGGTAATCTTAATGGTCTTGCCATGTTTCCTGACCGTTCCGCCGGTTACCCGGTCAGCACCAAAAATCGCCCTGACACATTCGCTTCGGCCTGAGCCAAGCAATCCGGTAAAGCCGTTCACTTCACCTTTTTTTATGTAAAAATCAAATGGCTTAATGCCGGCATTACTGACCAGCCCTTCCGCTTCAATGACTTTTTCTTCTGAATGACCGGCACTTTGGCCGGCAGTCTCACCTTTGATATCAGACATATCATCCAGTTCTTTGCCGAGCATTTTAGATACCAGCTGAACTCTGGGAAGATCCTTAATGGAAAATTGGCCGACCAGTTTGCCGTCACGCAAAACCGTTATCTTATCACATACTTCATATACCTGATCCAGAAAGTGGGTAACAAAGATGATTCCCACACCTCTCGCCCGAAGGTCACGCATCAGGCCAAACAGTTTTGCTACTTCCTGTTCATCCAGGGAAGATGTCGGTTCATCAAGAATCAGCACCTTACAATCCATATCAACTGCACGGGCAATTGCTACCATCTGCTGCACCGCAATCGAACAGTTCGCCAGCTGTTCACTCGCTTTAACCGGAATGTCGAGCGACTTCAGAATCTTATTGGCATCCGTGTTCATCTTTTTCCACTGCTGCCAGGGAGCGCTGCTCCGGCCGATATACATATTTTCAGCAACCGAAAGATTCGGGCACAGTGTAATCTCCTGATATACGGTACTGATACCAAGCTTTTGCGCATCCTGAGGTGAACGGATGCTGACTGATTTGTCATTTTCATTTAAGTAAATCTGGCCTTCATCTTTGCCGTAAACACCGGTCAGAACTTTAATCAGGGTTGATTTACCGGCTCCGTTCTCCCCCATCAGGGCATGGATTTCGCCTTCACAAAGTGTAAAATCCACACCTTGCAGCGCACGCACTCCCGGAAAGCTTTTGTGGATATTTCTCATCTGCAATACAGGTTTATCTTTCACCACGTATTCACTCCTTCATCTAAAATGGGAAACGCAACGCAGCTGTATAATACCAGTCACTGCGCTGCGCTCTTCTAACAATGGATTCGAACGATTTAGATGCCGTACTTGTCAACATCTTCCTGGGTAATGTCAGATGCATCAAAGCCTTTTTCATCCATGATAATTGTCTTCTCGGCAACGGTCCCGCCGCCTTCAATTGTCTTGATAATCTCGTCGATGTAAGAAGCCTGGAAAGGATTGCACTGGCCGTCATAATTCCAGTTCTGTGCCAGCAATTCCTCTAATGCCCATTTGTTGCAGTCAAATCCCATAATGATGACGTCTTTACCAACGCCATGAGAGATATTTGCTTTGTCGAGAGCTGCAACCGCTCCTTTTGCCATATCGTCATTTTCGGCATAAATTACGTTGAAAGATTCTCCTGAATCGATAACAGACTGTACAATCTGCTGTGCTTTTTCAGCATTCCATTCTGCGGTCTGCTGAGTTACCAGTTTCCATGTATCATTGGACTGAACCATGGTATCAAGGGCACCGGTACGTCCCTGCTGTGCTGCGGAACCCATAACGCCCTGAAGATGAATTACATTGTATTCGGCAAGGCCCTGTCCTGCCAGCCAGTCTACTGCAGTCTGTCCTTCTTTTGCCATATCAGAAACGATCGAAGCTTCATACAAAGCCGGATCAGCATCTATGGTACGGTCAAATAAGATAACCCGGATTCCGGCATCCTGTGCGTCACGTAATACCGAATCCCATCCGGCTGTATCTGCTGCCGATAAGAGCAGATAATCAACGCCATCCTGAATGAATTTCTGAGCGGCGGTGATCTGCTCATCATTCTTAAGGCTGTATGCAAATGATGCATCATAACCGTTATCAGCGGTGAACATTGCTTTCATATCTTTATCATTGGCGGTACGATATCCGGATTCATTCGGATCATTATTGATAATCCCGACCTTGATCAGTTCTCCGGAAGTCGCTGCCGGAGCTGCTGCTTCTGCTGCCTCGGTTGCCGCCGTAGTGTCACTTGCTGCCTGTGTTGTCACTGCCGGTGCTTCTGTTGGTGTTTCATTCGATGCCGGTGACGAACATGCGGATAGTCCACCTGCCATTGCTGCTGCCATGAAAACTGCTAACATTCTTTTTTTCATTACAAATCCTCCTTTTGTTCTGATCTCTTTTTGATGTGTTTATTTTATATTTTTTTACATCAGAAAGCCATTGAGATAAATCGTGCAAAAGTTCAGATTTATAATATATAATAAAAAAAGTTGATTTTTTTCAGGAAAAAGTTGATTTATTTTTTTTGTGCGTAAGGCAGCCGGATTGATACTACCGTTTTTTCGGTATAAATGCTTTCGATCGTTATCCCGTATTCCTCACCAAAATTCAGGCGGATACGTTCATTTACATTGTACAATCCATAGATATTTGTCCCTGTCAGATGCCGGTTTTTTATTCCTTCGCGAAGTTCGAGCAGACGTTCCTGCGTGATTCCAATCCCGTTATCTTCAATCTGAAGGACAAAATAATCTGCTTCCATACTGCCGCTGATTAAAATCCGGCCGCAGCCGCGTTTGTTCTTTATGCCATGGTACAAGGCGTTTTCCACCAGCGGCTGGATCGTAATTTTGGGTATTAAATACTTGTCCAGTTCCAGCGGAACGTTAATTTCATATTTCAAGATATCTTCATACCGCACCTGCTGAATTTCCAGATAACTCCTGACATGCTGCAGTTCTTCACTGATGAACACAATGTCCTTGCCCTGATTAAGCGATGTCCGGAAAAATTCTGACAGGCTGCCAACCATACCGACCACCTTCCGCTGTTCTCCTGATTCGGCCAGCCAGACAATCGCATCGAGTGTATTGTATAGGAAATGCGGGTTGATCTGTGACTGCAGCAGTTCAAATTCCGCCTTCCGCAGCCGTCGCTGTTCCTTTGTAATCTGCTTAAGCAGTTCATTAATCTTATCAATCATCGTATTTAACGAGTCACCGAGAATACTTGCCTCAACCCCGCCGTGCACATTAAAACGCACGGATAAATCACCCTTGGCTACCTGATCGGTGGCTTCTGTCAATTCCCTGATCGGTTGGGTGATACTCTGAGGAATATAGTAGGAAAGAAGCAGAATTAAAATAAAGATACCGACACATGCCAATACAGAAAACTGGATCATTTCAATAAACCGGTTCTGGTACATAGCCCGTGATTGCTGAATGTCGCGAATCTCATAAAATACATACTCAAATACTGTATCCTGAATCAGTGAGGTGACAATCTGAACATCCTTTTCCCATATTTCGATATTATCTTCATATTTATTTCCCGCTCTCAAATTCTGTCTGATCCGTTCGATATAGGTTTCCAGGTTATAGATATATTTCTTAATGCTGATCAGTCTCCGGCTGTTCTCGCTGCCACTGGCGGCTTCCTCGAGACTTTTTACAATCCGCCCCGCTTCGTCCAGCATATCATCCAGATTAGACTCCTCTATCGTTTTGCTTTCTGCCACCAGAAGATATGTTTCCAGATCGAAATCTTTCTTAAAATCCAGGCTGAACTGACTGGCCACCGACGCGGAATGAATCATATTGCCGTAATTCCGGTTCATATTCCACAAATTATAAAAACAATAGACCAGAATAAAAATCATCGGAATCAGTAAGATCAGATACGAATATCTGATCTTAATCGCCAGTGTGGAATCATTATAGATCTGCCTCAGTTTTTTCTGCATGGCGGTCTCCTTTTCCGGATTTTTTGTTACGATATTGGGTTGGTGTTATTCCCTGAGTCTTTTTAAACAGGTATGAGAAATAATGGGGATCTTTATATCCCACTTCCAGGCTGATCTCACTGCTTCTTTTGCCGGTATAACATAGCAGTTCCTTCGCCTTATTCATCCGATATTCTGTTAAGAACCGTGAAAATGTCTGTCCTGTCTGCTGGCTGAAAATAGTACTTAAATGGCCGGGTGAAAAATTCATCCGGGAAGCCAGCAGGTTCAGCGATAATTCTTCGTTGCTGTAATTACGTTCGATATACTGAATGACCTGATCAACGATATCGCCATAACGGTTAATCGCCCTTTTATCTCTCAGTTCCATCGCTGCTTTAATGATGTTCGTGATATAGGTTATGGCGTCATTCTCATTATGTAAATAGATGGCAGCCGGGTTGGTGATTCCCTCCGTTTCACCGGAAAGCTGCAGTCCTTCCAGAAATTCCATGATGCAAAAATAAATATCCAGGGTAATATACTGACGAAAGATATTTGATTTCATGGCCGAACTGCCGATCGCCTTAAAGTACTCTTTGACAAAGTATACCACCTCTTCACACTCTCCCAGCTTCAGGAAATCCTTGATTTTACTTCTGTCGATCTGGCCGGAGTCAATATGATCGATATTGATTTCCTCCTGTTCCAGAAAAAGGATCTGCTTCATTTCCCGGCTGTTTAAGAAAAAGCTGCCAGTAACCAGATAGCGGTGGGCAAACGCATGGCTCGCTTTTTCAAATGATAACGGCAATTCTCTCAGCCGGTTTACCGGCTCACCGATTCCGCCAAAGTAATGGACATCCGGATAACCGGCAAAGATCATTTTCATCCGCTCGATATAATCCTGCTCTGTCCGCTCCAGTTCCGCCTTATCATTTGCCTTGAAGATAAATGCTTTCCCCTCCAGATTGCGGTCGAATATCAGTACCTTTTTCTCATCGACCAGTTCCTCCAGCTGCTGTTCGATTTTAATCAGACTATTGGAATACTCATCATGAGCATGGTTGGTTGATCGTATTTTCATTAAGACGACATTGTACCACAAGGAAGACAGGCTTAAATTCAGTTTGTCCGCCATATCCAGAAGTTCAACCACCTCTTTTGTTCCGGTAACCAGATAATGAAACAGATCTTTTCTGTCCTTAAGTGTGTTTTCTTTCATCTCCTTTATGTACAGCTCTTTTATCTTTTGTTCCTGATGACGCTTTTCTATCTTGGCCGCCAGTTCATTCACTTCCCGTAACAATTCTTCACCATTAATCGGTTTTGTAAGATACTGTGCAACACCAATCTGAATCCCTTCTTTGGCATATTCAAACAGCTCATGACCGGTCAGGATAATGATTTCAATCCATGGCAGCTCTTTTTTAATCAGCCGGCTTAAGACCAGACCGTCCATAAAAGGCATCTTTATATCAGTAATGACAATATCCGGTTTCCGTTCCTTAATCATCGGGAAAGCCAGCTCACCGTCACTTGCCTCACCGCAAAACTCATATCCATGCCGTTCCCAGTCAATACTTTTTTTAATTCCTTCACGTATCACATATTCATCTTCGACCAAAAAAACCTTCAGCATAGTGGCTCCCTCATTGGAAATAGTTTATAAAAATTAGTTTATATATACTTCACATCGAACAACATGTCAAGAATTTCTTGCTATTTATACAATTTTCGCTTGCCAAAAATACATCTATCTGTTATCATAAGTATGTTGTGGTTTTCTGTTGAAAATCAAGTTACAGGTAAGGAGGTGCAATCATGGCAAAATGTTCAATCTGTGAAAAGGCTGCTCACTTTGGTAATAATGTGAGCCATTCCCATAGAAGATCCAATGCAATTTGGAAGGCAAATGTTAAGTCTGTAAAGGTTAAAGTTAATGGCGGCGCTAAGAAGATGTATGTATGTACTTCTTGCTTACGTTCCGGGTTAGTTGAAAGAGCTTAATTAAGAAAAGCACAAGGATCCATGTCCTGGTGCTTTTTTTTGTATCTTGTTATTGCATAAATTGCTTACATTGTGTAAGCTGAAAAAAACTGTCATAATGAAGGAGGCCTGACAACAGCCATGATCAGGAATGTATTAAGAACTTTATGTGTATTTTTATTAGCCTTTGCCGGGATTCCCCTGGTGGTAGGTCTTATCATAAAAGCTACCGGAAGTGACCACCTGTGGGGAGTGGCAAAAATATCACAATTCTTTGTTATATTTTATTACTATGGTCTGGCTAATGCGGAACAGGAAATAAGCAAAGGTTTGTCTGCACTGCAATTACCCCTCTTTATAAAAAGACTTTTATTTTTGGATGCACCTAACAGATTTACAAAATGTACTTTTATTTATCAGGCAGTTATTCTGATTCTGACGTTGATATCACTGTTTCTGGTTTTCTTTATGAAAATGGAGTCCTTTTGGGTCGCTGACAGATATCTTATTTGTGGTCTTTTTGTTATCATTATTGCTACTGTTTTCTGGAAAAGATCTTTCCGAAAAAGATAATCCCTTATCATTTCATACTTTTTCGCTGCCATATTTATCCTCTCCTGTACCACCGTATATTCATCGAAATAAGCGCAGTTTATCCACTGCGCTTTCAAATAGTTTTGAATCATATTTCTAACAGCAAAATAAATGATATCCCAGAGACAGACATCCAATGATAAAAATCAGAGTCGGCAATCTCTCCGGGATGAATAACATCAATGTCATACCGGCACCAAAACAGAACAGCATCAGGCCACACAAACGTTTCATATCCTAACCTCTCTTAAAACGGGTTATAATGCAACATATGCAGCTGTCCTGAAAACTATACTTAGTTTACGGCTCAACCATCTGAATTGACTCGTCCTCAGCGGTGTCCGCGATATGCTCAGCAGCCTGAATAGCATCATCTGAGACATCTTTTTTGTCACCTTTACCACCGGTAAACTTGTTCACAAAATCAGGAATCATATCCAGTACCTTGGTAACGGCATCCTGGTTTTTAACGTTCACAAGCTTGGTAACTCCATTTTGAATAACAAGAACAGCGCTGGGGCTCATCTTGGCACTCATTCCACCGCCGCCGTTTTGTTTGGCATTTTCTGAAAAAGATCCGGCAGCCATACCGCAGGTGACATCCACCAGCGGCAGGATGATCGCATCATCGATCTTTACTGCCTCTCCTACTACTGTCTTGGTTGCTACAAAATGATCCATTCCTTTAAAAAGGGCTTCTACCGTTGTCTGAAAGTGATTGTCTGCCATATATTTGCCTCCTTTAACCACGCCATTGTTTCCATAATTTTCGAATGCTCTGATCACGCCATAATGTGAGAATAATCCATACTGCGGTCCCTACCCGGATTCTCCCTCTGATATAAAGTTCACCGTCCAGTACCGGTTCTTCAAACACGGGAATGATCTTCACGCCTTTTGCATACCGGCCATAAAAAGGACTGATATAGGCCAGGACCTGACCGGTTGTGTAGGGATCATCAAAACCAAACCGGACTTTTCCTCTGGCCCGCCGCGGCGAGATGTGTCTGACCAGCACTTTGACCTGTTTCCAAATCAGTTTCAGGGTCTTTTCTTCTTTTTTCAGCGTTTCATAAACCTCTGTAAGCTTCTCTTTTATTGCTAATAGTCTATCATATATTTTAGTAATTGGAAACGCCTTTTTCCTGGATGTACGTTTCTTCTTTGCAGCTTTTTCAGATGAACTCCGCGAAGAATCAGCGGATGTCCGCTGCGGTTCTTCTGCTGTTTGTCTTTCTTCTGACGGTCGCCCGGTTTGTTCTGTTCTCTTCTCATCTGTAACGTCAGCCAGTTCACCGGCATCATGATCAGCCATGTTCTCAACTGCATCCTCAGCCAAATCACCAGCTGCACCTTCAAAATCCTCTTCATCTTCGCGGCGGCGGAAATGAAAGCCAAAAATCCGCAATGATGTGTTTAGTTCCCCATCATAGACTGCATGAAATGAGAGGATATGTAACAGCCAGCTGAATTTTATGGAGGCTTTCCACTCATCATAACGGGAACCCTCCATCCGGTAACGGACCGGTACAAACAGTACTGCCAGTACAATAGCTAACAGCAGTGCCAGGATTCCCAGCAGGATAAAACCTATAATTTTTAAAATTGTCAATCCTGTTGCCAGCATCGCATCACACCTTACTGTTCCTCTTTTTTTAACAATGACTCCAGACTCAGTTCTTTCCCTGCCTGGTACAAATCGTCTACAATTGTCCGCACAACTTCCAGCGCCTCCCAGTAATCTGCGGCTATTCCGATAACCATCAGGTCCCGTTCCTTATACGGAGGCATAAATAACATATAGGACGGATAGATATCAAGGATATTATTCCCATTTTGCGGCGGAGTAATCACATGAATTCCGGGCTGGCTTTTCCCTTTGCGCAGGTCCTTAAGAATCTCAAACCGTCTTTTCTTTGCTTTATCCCCGACATACAGGTGATTATAGCATCGCATAACCATCACTCTCCATAATTAGCTGCAGCAATTCCTTACTGGTTTCTTTTTCTGCCAGATCCGAACAACTGGCCAGACTGCCGCCAATATAGTTCCGGATTTCATCCAACGAATTAAAGCAAACCGGCAGAATAGCTAAAACCGATGCCATCACTGCACGGGTCACCGGCTTCTGACAAGCCGAAAACAGGCCGCTTAACTGTTCAAAGAAGGCCGTGGCAGTCTCATCAAGAAGTGCCGCATCGACAGGCACTTCTTCTGTTACTGCTTCCAGCTCAGCAAATGAACTGGTGGATAAAAGTCTTTCTACCCGCCTGCTCTTATCTGCCCATTCCTCTTCACCCGCCTTATACTCAGGTGCGTTTTCAAGGCGCTGGTATTTTTCATAGTAGTGTTCCTGACTGCCTTCCAGCTGATGCAGATATGCCATGATTTCACCTTCAGAATCCACCCCGGCAGTATCGTGGTACAACTGCAAAAGCTGCTGCAGTAAAGAAACGGCTGTACTTTCCTCATGCTGGTCCCTGACCGCATCAGCTGCCGTCAGCTGTAACACATACAGGTCATTTATCATCTCCTGAAGCAGCTGATAGTTTTCCGAATATTCATACAACTGCTCACCGGCCATCGTTATCATTTGTCCGGCATTCTCAAAATCAGCCGCTGTCATCGTTTTGAAATCAAGCTGCCGTAAATGCTTCAGCAATTCTGCCAGACGCGGATATTCTTCCATCTTCTCGTTGTCAAGGGCCACCATAGCACCGGTACGAAGCAGATACATAATATTGTCCAGTCCTGACCGGTCAGATCCAATGTATACAGACAGGGCTTCTCTGACCATGCTGTAGAATTTGTTTTTAGTAAAGCGCACCGGAAGCTGCCCGATCACCAGCTGAACCCGGTGATTCATAACCGCAGTATCATCCGAACCTGTCACAAATGCCAATAATTGTTCAGTAAATACAGCATCGTCAGCTTCCACTGCCGGCTGTTCATTCCTAAACCTTCGTTCCACACGGTTCAGGGCATATTCATAAATGCGAAAACAGTCAGTCATCGCAACCACGGTTTCCATCTCCCGCTGCAGGCGGCTGCGCAGGACTTTAATCTGTTCCAGGCAGTCTGACTGCTGCAAATGCAGTTCCAGGAGCTGATGAAACTGCTCCCCATACAGGCTGATCTTTTCCGGCATGCCTTCCGCCAGCATGCCTTCCGCCGGCATATCTTCCAGATACATATACTCATTCAAAGCAAGCCGGGTCAGTGAATATCCATAAGCAACAGAAGCCTGCTTTTTCCAGAGTTGGCTCATCCCTTGTCCTCCTCTTAACTGTAGTTTGCTAAAATAGAACGGCGCAGTAAATCAAGTGCTTTTACAACGGCCTGTTCGCGAATCTTCAGACGATCTCCCTTGAACTGATAACGCTCAACCGATACCTTGCCCTTCATATAGGCAGCAATATACACCAGACCAACCGGTTTTTCTTCCGTCCCGCCATCCGGCCCGGCAATACCGGTAATCGCTACACAGACATCGGAATCCGTAGCAAATACACCTCCGGTAGCCATCTCTTTGGCTGTCTGCTCACTGACCGCACCGTATTTTTTCAGGGTGCTCTTGCTTACATCCAGAAGCTTTCTCTTCGCTTTATTCGAATAGGTGATAAAGCCTTCCCTGAACACTTCGGACACACCTGCCACATTAACCAGTCTTGCTGCCAGCATTCCGCCGGTACATGATTCAGCCGTGGTAACCCGCAGTTCATGTTTTTCCAGCAGCTTAACTACTGCCATCTCAAGAGTTTCGTTTTCTTTTGTTGAATAAACACATTCGCCCAGGCGGTTTTTAACTTCCTTTACCACCGGTTTTAACAGCTGTTTGGCATCTTCTTCATTTTCTGCCTTGGCGGTTACCCGCAGGTGGACTTCACCGATCTTGGCATAAGTAGCAATCGTCGGATTGGTCTGATTATCGATCAGATCAAGCAGTTTATCCTCGACCTGACTCTCTCCCATCCCGCAGATGCGGATCATCTGGGAACGGATCAGTTCCGGCTGCAGATTCTGCAGATAAGGTGATACCTGCTTCAAAAACATCGGATACAACTCACTTGGCGGACCCGGAAGCAGGATTACATGCTTTCCGTCTTTGGCCAGAATGAGCCCCGGAGCTGTACCGTTATGATTGTCCAAAACCAGGGCACCTTCCGGTATCAGGGCCTGATTCCAGTTATTTTCGGGAATTTCAGCATAGATATTATTGCGGAAAAATTCTTCAATTCTGGCTCTGGTATGGCTGTCTTCAACCATCGGAACTCCCATCACTTCTGCACATACATCCTTGGTGATGTCATCTTCCGTCGGACCAAGTCCGCCATTAACAATGACGACATCAGCACGCCCAACTGCCGTACGGACCGCCTCGGCCATACGGTCATGGTTGTCTCCCACGGTTACCTGATGGTACATGGATAATCCCAGCAAGGCACATTTCTCCGCCAAAAACCGGGTGTTTGTGTTGACGATATTCCCAAGCAGCAATTCGGTTCCAACTGAAATCAATTCCACTACCATAATTACATCTCTCCTTTTGTAAGAACTGTGTGATTTTTAACGAGGTAATCTACCAGTGATACTATGGTCAAAATCAGCGCCGCCCAGACACAGATATCGGTAAGCAGCTGCAGTACCGGAAGATTCACAATCAAAAGTACGATTGCAATCATCTGAAATGTAGTTTTAAACTTGCCCCAGTAACTGGCAGCAATAACAATGCCCTGCTCCACCGCAACCAGCCGAAAGCCGCTGATAATAAATTCACGGCTGACGATCACAATTACCATCCATGACGGCAGCTGTTTTAGCTCCACCAGACAGATCAGGGCTGCACATACCAGCAGCTTGTCCGCCAGCGGGTCCATAAACTTGCCGAAATTAGTGACCAGATTATACTTCCTGGCAATCTTCCCATCCAGCATATCAGTCAGACTTGCGATAATAAAGATCACTGCGGAAATATAACGCAGTGTCGTATCAGTGCCATCGTTCCAAAGCAGGGTGACAACGAAAAACGGAATCATAATGACGCGAAGTACGGTTAACTTATTAGGTAAATTCATCGTATACCTCCCCGATCAAATCGTATTCTGCCGAACCGGTTACTTTAACTTTAACAAAATCTCCTGACATAAACAACTCACCGCTGTTTACAAAAATATATCCATCCACGTTCGGAGCATCCATATAGGTTCGTCCGACATAAGCCGGCTCATCGGCCACCTTGCCTTCAATCATAACATCCAGTACACGGCCGACCATCGCAGCAGATTTTTCAAAGGCTATCTCCTGCTGCAGTTCCATGATCTCATCACGGCGTTCTTCCTTAATCTCCTGCGGTACCTGATCAGGGAATGAGGCGGCCGGTGTATCTTCTTCCTGAGAATAAGGGAAGACACCCAGACGTTCAAATTCCATCTCGTCGATAAACGTCATCACTTCTTCATGGTCTTCCTCTGTCTCTCCGGGAAAACCGGCGATCATAGTAGTCCTGAGTGCCATATCGGGAATCTCCCGGCGCAGTTTGGTGATCATCTGGCGCAGCTGCTCCTGATTGGTTCTTCTTCCCATCCGCTTCAGGATCGGATCACTGGCATGCTGAATCGGAATATCCAGATAGTTGCAGATCTTCTCCTCATCACGGATCGTTTCGATCAGCTCCTCTGTAATCTCCTCCGGATAACAATACTGAATCCGGATCCAGTAGATACCGGAAATCTCTGCCAGCTTTCTAAGCAGCTCGGGGAGCATCTTTTTACCATAAATATCAACACCATAAAGAGTCGTCTCCTGAGCTACCAGAATCAGCTCTCTGACTCCCTTATCCGCAAGCTGCTGCGCTTCCTTTATCAGCCGTTCCATCGGTACACTGCGGTACCTGCCCCGCAGACTCGGGATAATACAATAAGTACAATGTTTGTCACAACCTTCCGCAATCTTCAAAAAGGCATAAAATCCGCCGGTGGTAATCATGCGTTCCGCTTCCACCTGCGGCAGGGCATCCAGATCGTGAAACAGCGATGCTTTCTCCCCATTCAGTGCCTGAGCAAGAACTGCACTGATCTCGTCATAGGTTGTCGTTCCTAAAATCCCGTCAACCTCCGGAATCTCATCGATAATTTCCTGTTTGTAGCGTTGTGCCAGACATCCGCATACAATTAAAGCACGGCATTTGCCGGTCTGTTTCAGTTCTGCCATTTCGAGAATGGTATTGACACTCTCTTCTTTTGCATCACCAATGAAACAACAGGTATTCACCAGAATAATCTCTGCTTCCTGCTCATCATCGGTAAAGGTATGTCCATCCCGATTCAAAAGCCCAAGCATCATTTCTGTGTCTACCAGATTCTTATCACAACCCAAAGATATACATAATATTTTCATAACTGACTCCTGCTGCCATACAGAAAAAGCCATCTCGTAAACATATTTGAGACGGCTTTTCCTCCTTTTTTATGGTATCTGAATTTCATCTTCCTTACTGTCGTCTTCGCTGACAATCTTGACTTTGCTTTCATAAATCTCTTCAATCGCCATGGAAAGCGGCTTCTTGCCATTCCCCGGAACCATTGGATCATCACCGGAAATAATCTGTCTGGCTCTCTTAGCTGCCGCCAGAACGATGGAATAACGACTCTTAATCACCGGCTGTTCCCCCGGTTCTACATCGTGGTTTACGATATTAATTAAATCTGTACATGATGGATATAACATATAATAAATCTCCTTTCAAAGATGCCAGGCATCTGTTATAAGTTTGATAATTCAGTCTTCATCGACCGGATGAAATCAAGGTTGTGTGATATCCTTGCGTGCTGCGCCTGAATCAGCCCATGCATCTCTTTGACACATGTATCCAGATCATCATTAATCAGAAGGTAATCATACTGTTCGATATATTCGGTCTCTTCCACTGCGCGCACAAGCCGCTTGCGGATCACCTCTTCCGTCTCCGTACCGCGTCCCCGCAGCCGTTTCTCCAGCTCTGATGCTCCCGGCGGACTGATAAACAAAAGTAATGTCTCCGGAAACTTCGCCTTGACTTTCAGTGCGCCCTGCATCTCAATCTCCAGAATCACATCACGTCCGGCTTCCATCTGTTCCATTACATAATGCTCCGGCGTGCCGTAATAATTACCTACATAATTGGCATATTCGATCAGTTCATCCCGCTCGATCAGTGCCTCAAATTCTTCCTTTTGCAGGAAGAAATATTCCCTGCCGTGTAATTCGCCGGTTCGTGGCTCTCTTGTCGTCGCTGAAATCGATAAAGCGTAGCTGTCCGGATACTGTTTCAGCAGTTCTTTCATCAGGGTACCTTTGCCGGAACCGGAAAACCCGGATACTACTACCAGAATTCCTTTATTGTTCATCGGATCCACTCCTGTTATTCAATGTTCTGTATTTGTTCTCTTACTTTTTCAATCTCAGTCTTTAATAAAATCGCCTTGTCCGCCAGATCCTTATTACTGGACTTGGACAGGATGGTATTCGCCTCGCGGTTCATCTCCTGAGCAATGAAATCAAGCTTTCTTCCGATGCTGTCATTGGCAGACAGTGCTTTTCTGGTACTGTCGATATGGCTCTTCAGACGAACAGTCTCCTCATCAACACAGATCTTATCAGCAAAGATCGTCACCTCAGTCGCCAGCCGGCCTTCATCAATCGTGGTACTGCCGATCAGTTCATTGACCTTGTCATAAAGTTTGGCACGATATTCCGTAACAACCGCCGGATAACGCTCCTCAACAAAAGCTACCAGTTCCTGGATATAATCCAGTTTCTCCAGTAAATCTTTCTTTAAACGTTCACCCTCGGCAATTCTTGCATCCACAAACTTAACAGCAGCCGCTTCAACCACCTCGGAAATCTGCTTCCACATCCGGTCCTCATCTTCCTGGACCTGAGTCATCGTAAGCACTTCCGGCATCCGGGCCAGTACCGATACCTTCATATCATTAGCGATACCGAACTGCTCCTCCATCTTCCGGAAATAGTCCACATATTCCGCTGCCAGCGAACTGTTATACTTCAGGCAAAGTGTCTCTTCTATATAATTCTCATAGGAAATGAAGATATCTACTTTTCCTCTCTGAATATAGGTCTTCAACAGATTGCGGATATCGTTTTCCATAAAGTTAAACTTCCGCGGCATCTTAATATTCAGATCCAGGTACCTGTGATTGACCGCCTTCATCTCTACGGAAACCTTGTACTCAGTCGTAACTGCTTCGCACCGGCCAAAACCGGTCATACTCTTTATCATACGAATCTGCTCCTTTGCCATAGATAAATACCATTATAAGTCATCTGGAAAAACAAGTCAACTGACTAAAATCAAATTCCTTGTAAATCCTCTCTAAATCCTGTATAATCAAGCTATTGCCCTGACAGCTGCAAACCGGGCAGGAAATTAAGAAACGGAGGATACCAACATGGCTTTTGATGGTATTGTAATCGCCAATCTGGTTCGTGATATGAAAGAAAAACTGGAAGGCGGAAAAATCAACAAGATCGCGCAGCCTGAGAAGGACGAGCTGCTGTTCACCATAAAAAACAACCGCGAAACCCTGCGTCTGCTGCTCTCAGCCAACGCCAGCCTGCCGCTGGCCTACCTCACCGATAAAAACAAACCGGGTCCGCTGACTGCCCCGAACTTCTGTATGCTGCTGCGCAAACACATCGGTACCGGCAGAATCATCGCCATCACCCAGCCCGGCCTCGAGCGGATTATCCGCATCGAAATCGAGCATCTCGATGAATTAGGTGATTTATGCCGCAAACATCTGGTGATCGAACTGATGGGCAAACACAGCAACATTATCTTCTGCAAAGAAGACGAAACCATCTTAGACAGCATCAAACATATCTCCGCCCAGGTCAGCTCTGTCCGGGAAGTCCTTCCGGGCCGCACCTATTTCATCCCGCCGACCGGAGAAAAAACGGATCCGCTGACCATTGCCGAAGATGAATTTACTGCACTGATCGGCAGCACTCCTGCGCCAATCCAAAAAGCATTATATATGAAGCTGACCGGTATCAGCCCGATTATGGCAGAAGAATTGTGTCACATTGCTTCCATCGACGCCGATCATTCTGCCAATGAACTGACCGATACCGAACTGCTTCATCTCTACCGTACCCTGTCGCACCTGATGGATGATGTAAAAAACGGCAGTTTCATCCCAAACATCATTTATCACACCGATGAACCGGTAGAATTCGCCTCTCTTCCGCTCACCTGTTTTGAAGGTGAAGGTTATACAGCCAAAACATTCCCATCGGTCAGCCAGCTGCTCGACACCTATTATGCCGAAAAAAACACCATCTCCAGAATCCGTCAGAAATCCGTAGATTTAAGAAAGATCGTCCAGACCTTATTGGAACGGAACTATAAAAAATACGACCTCCAGCTCAAACAGCTGAAAGACACCGACAAACGTGACAAACACAAAGTATACGGCGAACTTCTGAACACCTATGGCTACGAACTGACCGGCGGTGAAAAGCAGCTGCGCTGCCTGAACTACTACACCAACGAAGAAGTCACCATTCCTCTGGACCCGCAATTGAGTGCCCGGGAAAATGCCCAGAAGCAATTCGATAAATACAACAAACTGAAGCGTACCTTTGAAGCCCTGACCGATCTGATCCAGGCAACCCGTTCCGAAATCGACCACCTTGAGTCAATCAGTACGGCCCTTGATATCGCTGTCAAAGAAGACGATCTCGTTCAGATCAAAGAAGAACTAATGGAATACGGCTACATCAAGCGCAAATACACCGGCGGCAAAAAAATAAAAATCACCAGCAAACCATTCCACTATCTCTCCTCCGACGGTTTCCACATTTATGTCGGCAAAAACAATTACCAGAACGAAGAACTGACTTTTAAGGTAGCTAACGGAAACGACTGGTGGTTCCACGCCAAAGGCCTGCCCGGCTCACACGTAATCGTCAAATCAGAAGGAAAAGAACTGCCCGACCGCGTCTTTGAAGAAGCTGGTGCCCTGGCTGCCTACTATTCAAAATCCCGCGGCAGTGATAAGGTTGAAATCGACTACATCCAGCGAAAGCATGTAAAAAAAGCCGCCTCCGGCGCACCCGGCTTTGTGATCTACCACACTAACTATTCTTTGATCGCAACTCCCGCTCTTGAGCTGGAAGAATTATTTTAGTTTTAATAAATATTAATAAATATTAAATAGTATTTTATCCGTCTTTATAGTACACTTGCAATGACCTGAAATAAATGAACAAAATTAAAAAAGAGGAGTCAACAATTATGAAAAAACATTTATTAGTTACTGCTATGATGGCTGTGGCATTAGCCGCAACCGCAACTGCCTGTTCCAAAAAAACCGAAGAACCGGTTGTAACCGAAGCTACTACCGAAGCTACCACAGAGGCTACTACCGAGGCTACTGAAGCACCAACCGAAGAAACTGAAGACGAAGATATCGAAGAAGCATATATGACAGGTTTCATCACCGAAATCGGCGAAACCACACTGACCGTTGAAAACGAAGAAGACCAGACAATCAACACATATGACATCTCTGCTGCCGAGATCACCCGGGAGTTCCCATTCGCTGAAGGCGACCTGATCGAGATCTGCTATCCGGAAGGAACCACGGAAGATCCGATTCCGGCTTTCTCTGTAGATGTCATCACCTCCGTCATCGGTGAGAATACTGATCCATTCGCTGAAGGAACTGTAGAAGAATTTTCTGCAAACTCCATCACAATTAAGCTTGAAGATGGTGAATCCTACACCTTAAACACAACCAATGCTTATATTGTCGGCAAAGACGGTATCAAAACCGGCGAGAACGCAACTGTAACCTTCATCGGTGATATCGAAGATACTGATCCGAATCCACTTGCAGTTAAAGTTGTTATGGAAGATTCCTACGATACTGCTGCCGCTGAGAAGTTTGCATTTACCGGCGAAGTAGCTCAGACAACTGATGAGAGTATTGTTGTTCTTTCTGCTGATGGAGACCTGTATACTTTCGTATCGAATGAGATCCTTTTATCAGAATATGAGCCTGGTGATAAGGTGCAGGTGTTCTATACCGGCCCAATTATGGAGAAGAATATTCCGGCTGTATCTGTTGAGAAGAAATAAGTTTGTTCCAAAGAGAGAAAATTGATCCGTACGGGGCCGGGGGCTCTGCATTGGGATCTGCCGCTGTTTCGGCATGTAAGAGTTTCTAAGATCAAAAAATAATACTAAAAGCAAGAGCACACGCCGCAAAACTCGCGAAAAACACGCTCAAACAGTTGCTCTGTGTGCCCTTAACGTATGATTTTTAGACCTAAGAAACTCTAACATGCCTGCAAATGCGACCGATCCCAATGCAGAGCCCCCGGCCCCGTCCGGATCAATTCTCTCTCCAGCTACTAAATACCTGCCGCAATAGAAAGAGCCTCCATCGTAAGATGGAAGCCCCAATGTTAATGAAAAATAGAATAGATTTATGTTTCTTAGACGATTGGACGGATGTAGAAATCGATTGATATGGTGGTGAAGTATTGTGATAAATGTTCTTCGGTGACTGTGAAACTGCTTTCTTCTGCTTGTTCTGCGTAACTGACGCGGCATTGGGCGCTGATTACTTGGTAGCCGTTTTGGACGGGGTATTCTTTTAGGGTATAGATTCCCGGCATTGTCAGGAGTTCGTCATTGGGGAAAAAGAACTGGGAGATGGGATCAAACCAGTATGAGCTTGTGCCTGTAAAGAGTGTTCCATCCGGTCTTTCAATTACAAATGACGCCGGCGGCTGTCCGGTCACATAATCATACTCCGGAAAATTCTCGATCCGCTCCTCATGATTATCCGCATTCCAATAATTGATCTCCGTCACATGCCCCCCACCGCCGGCTATCGCCGGAATAGTCATCCCCATACATAATACAAGAGCAAGAACCATACTTATAACTTTTCTTTTCATTTCAAACTTCTCCTTTCTCAACTATTTACTTCTATATATTGTAACTTATTCCAATAAAAAAAGCCCCACACAATCAGGTAGTTTACCCAATCATCCGGAACCATTATTTACCATTATTAATTTATTTCACTCAAGCTGAACACCAGCTCATTTTTCATCCCTACTAAAGCGAGATATAACGTAGCTGGGAGAGACAGTTGGCTGGGAACGTTTCGGCGACATACGGAGTGGTGCTGACATTCCTTAGGCGAAAAAGCAGTGCATATAGGGGAGGAATTCTGACCTCAAAGTCAGAATTCCAGGTGAGCTGAACTGCGAATTTCTTCAGAAATTCGGAGTGAATCGAACCGGTGCCCCTATATGCGCTGCTTTTTCGCCTTAGGAATGTCCGCGCCATGGAGTCGGAGCAGAAACGTTCCCAGCCAACTGTCTCTCCCCCGGATACACGTTAAATCTCGTACCCCACCATTCGAATGTAGGTTTTAATCAACTCCACCACCTGATCCAGTTCCAACCTGCTGGCATTAATCGGCAGATCATAATTATCCATGTCTTCCCAATCAGTTCCCGTAAAGTACTTATGGTATTCCCGTCTCTGTCTGGTGATTCGATTCAGTTTATCGAGGGCTTCTTTTGTATCTGTGATACCGTCCACTTCCATGGTCCGCCTGATACAGGTGGCGGCGTCTGCATAGACAAATACACGGATCAGGTCTTCTTTACCTGCCGCCTGTAAGATATAGTCTGCACAGCGTCCTACGATGATACAGGACTCTTCTTCTGCCAGCTGACGGACTACTGCAGACTGAAAACGGAAGAGATTGTCAGGGGATGTTACGTCGCCTTCAATCTTGGGGGCATCTAACGGACTTTTCCCGAGACCGCCGACGATCCTTCTCAGCAGGTTATTGCCTGCTTTTTCATCGGCCAGGCGGAAGTACTTTTCTCCTACTGCACTCTTCTCTGCTGTCATTGTCAGAATTTCATTATCATAAAAATTAATGCCCAGCTCTTCGGCCAGTTTTTTACCTACTACACGTCCGCCGCTTCCATATTGTCTGGCTATTGTAATTACTAATTTGTTTTTGTCCATAAAAGCCTCCTTATATATAATGTTATACTATAATTATGCTCTTTTTTCAACCATTGACGGGGGAAACAAAAAGGGATTGACTTTCTTTTACTATTAGTATATATTCATAAAACATAACAACCGATAAAGAACAGGAGATATTTATGAATGGGAGCATCCAGTTCACTGAGTTAGAAAAAACTATTACGAATGCAATTCACGGACATATAATCAAAGGGGAAAAGGTCAGCATTGATCTGATCGCCAAAGAATGTTATGTTTCGAAAGCTTCTATCGTAAAACTCGCAAAAAAGCTGGGGTTCAGCGGCTATAGTGAAATGTACTATATTCTGATGTCATCTTCACGTACCCAACGGGCTACTGATTTTTCTCATATTATAAACCTGACCAGCGATGAATCAATGAAAGCCAGCATCCTGCTGTTCTGTGATCTGCTTTATGAATACCACCACGCCAAGATCCACCTGGATTCGATCGGATTGTGTGATGCCGCCAGAGATTATTATCTGCAGAAGCTGCTGATGTTCGGATTTGATGTGGTGAGCAGTTATCATTTCACTGCCTTCCATAAGGAAAAACCGGGAATCTTCTGCTTCCTGTCCTACTCAGGTACCAGGCAGGAGATATTTGACCGGGTCAATGCTGCTATTCAGAATGATTTTAAAGTTCTGGCTCTGACTGGTAATAAGAACTCACCGCTGGGGACTACTGCCGATTATACCATTGAGGTCTCCGGGGAACGCAGTATCCCGGCTAACTATCAGCCTAATTTTTTCACTGCTAATTTAATTATTCTGCTCGAAATGGTACTGGCCGAATATTCGAACCGTTATCTGTCTGATAAACAGTGATCTGCAGATAACAGAACAAGGTTAACAGACGAAAACAGGATGCGCAGCCGAAGCCCGCAGGCTTTTTGTGCGCATCCCATCTGATTATCTAATTCATTTCATTCCAGTATCCCTTATTTGCTTCGATCAAATCATCCAGCAGGTTGATTGCCACATCGGTATTGACTACCGTTCGGTTTAAAACTAACGCCTGCATCGCTTTTTTCCTGCTTCCCTCAAGACATGCATCAACAGTTAGTTTTTCATAGGCATATTGATTTTCCATCATGCCTTTATAGAAGGTTGGAATCGTTCCGACAGTCATTGGCTCCACACCATTACTGCCAACCAGGCAGGGAATTTCTACCATCATATCGCGGTCAATATTTTCAACACTTCCCTTATTTTCAGTGATGATTAAAAAGACTTCTTTGGTATTATTCGCCAGCGCTGTTGCCAGGTCTACAATATACTCCGCATGACAACCGACATCTTCCGTCAGATCATATTCGGTCCCCCTGATCGTTCCTTTGGTTATGATGGCTTTCAGGCGATCATAGACTTCCTTTTCATTCCCGTCCATTACTTCATTGGCTCTGGTGTATTCCGGATTCTGTTTGGCAAACATTTTCTGCGGATATAAATAATACTGAAGATATGTATTTGGCAGATATTCATCAAAATCGTTAATCATCCGGCTCATAAACTGGAAGGTAGCCTTCCAGGATGGCTCCTCAAATAATGATTCGGTCTGTACCTCAACCGGTGTTTTCAGAATTTCTTTCAGTTTAGGCAGATAATCCTCACCGGTTTCTTTGTCATAAATATGGGTGAACCAGCCGTAATGATTCAGACCGAAGTATTTTGGCTCCAGGTCTTTGCGTTTTTTACCCAGCACTGCTGCATACATATCCATAATCGCAATCGGCATATCACAGATATTGATAATCCGGTGATCATCCGGGAATACACGTTTGGTCGCTTCTGCAACAATTGCCGCCGGATTGGAATAGTTTAAAATCCAGCATTCCGGTGAATATTTTCGAATTTCCTTTACCAGCTCAATGATTGCCGGTACACTTCTGAGACCATATGCAAAACCACCGGCCCCACAGGTCTCCTGGCCCAGACAGCCATGTTTGATTGATATCTTTTCATCCTTTTCACGCATTTCCAGACGCCCTGCCCGAATTTGCATCAGGGCGAAGTCAATGTCTTTAAAAGCCGTTTCCTGATCTGTCGTGTAGATGATTTCTTCAAGCTCAGGATAATATTCTTTAAACAGAATTTCTGCATATTGACCAACCAGTTCCTGCCGTTCGGCTTCGTTGTCGTACAGAACAATTTTTTTCAATGGAAAACGATTCTGGTGATTACACAACATCGCCAACATATCCGGGGTATAGCGGCTCCCGCCGCCAACAATACAAATAGAATACTTTTTCATTTTACTCTCCTTCTTTCAGCATACTTTTCACTGCGTCCTTCACAGTCTCTACTGTCATGCCAATAATAATCTGTACATTGTTCCCGTTAATAATGACTCCCTTTTGATCCGCTTTTTTAATGAGCTCCTGATCCACTTTGTTAATGTCTTTTACCTCACAACGAAGTCTGGTAAAGCAGTTATTGACCGTTTCAATATTGTCTGCGCCGCCCAGGCCGGCAATAATCAGCTTCGCATGTTCCGGACTGTAACCTGCCTTCGAAGCTTTTGTTGTTTTCGATCCGTCTTCTGTATCCTGAACCTCACTGCCAAAACTTTCATCCCTTCCCGGTGTTTTGATATCAAGCTTCTTAATCAGGAAACAGAAAACAAAATACCATACTACTGTCATGATAATACCGACAATAAAGAAGATATAAATCTTAGTCAGCTTTGGATCAATAACAGAGTTGCAGACAATCGTATCCAACAAACCATACAGAGCATAAGTTCTGGATCCTAACAGCCACAGAACAGTCTCGGAAACAGCTGTGATAACTCCATGAACCAGCCATAAAAGTGGTGAAATAAAAAGAAATGAAAAATCCAGCGGTTCTGTGATTCCGGCAATTGCACCAACAAATACGGTTGGCAGAATCATACCTTTCACAGCCTTTTTATATTTCGGTTTAGCCATTTTGATAAATGCCATCCCAATACCGATGCTTCCGAATATTTTAGCAAAACCAAAGGTTGCAAAACGAACCGAACTATCGATAGCCGTCAGGCTGACTGCATTACCCATCTCCGCATAAAAGATATTAGCCGCGCCCTGTACCACCTGTCCGCCGACTTCAAGACTTCCGCCCAGACCGGTAAAACAAAACGGCATCCACAGCAAGTGATGCAGTCCGGTCGGTATCAGAAACCGGTTACCAAATGCATAGAGGAATACTCCCGCCGGACCGGCATTCTTCATAAACTCAGACATCATATTGATACCATTATTTACTAGCGGCCATACATAACACAGAACAATTGCCAGTATCAGCACGATCGGTATCATGATTAAGAAGACCAGCCTGGAACCACCATAGATACTGAACATCTCTGGAAACTGCTTCTCACAGAAACGATTATGTATATAGCCTGTAATACAGCCAAGCATCAGCCCCAGGAATACATTCATATCAACGACCTGAAAACCAAGCACCATATTCTGACCGGTCCCAAAGAGCCCCATTGCCCCCGCCTCCGCCAGCATATTCTGTGACGTCAGCCACGAATTGTTGGCCGCCAGAAAAATCAAATATACAATCAGACTGATAACCGCTGCATCAACTTTCTTCTTTTTGGCAAATGCCGTAGCCAGACCTACACAAAAAATTATCGACAGGTTATTAAGCATTGTATCCATCATTGTCTTAAGCAATGTTCCGGCAAAAACTACTACTGACGGCATAAAATCCAACTGCATGATAACCGCCACTGCCAGCACCAGACCCATTATCGCCAGAAACATAACCGGCTGAATTGCCGCCCTCGAAAAATTCTGGCTGGCCTTCATAAGTTTCTTTGTCATCCCCATACCTCCTTTATCTGATAAGGCAATTATATCGAAAAAAATGAGATTTACAATAGTTTGAAGCAGTTCGTAAACTTATCCCGGGAAAGTGAAAAAGTTCACTTTTATCCACCTTATATCTCTTCGACAAATGAATTTCCGGACACAAAAAAGCAGAAGCAATGCGACTTAGCTTCATAACAGCTGAATCATCATTGTTCTGCTTTTTTATCTTATATACCAGCATTATTTTGCCAGCATCATACGGTCATTTGCGAATTCTTCACCACTGGCTTCCTCGAACTTACGAAGCAGGTCTTCTACCTGAAGCTTTTTCTTTTCTTCTCCGGACACATCATAGATAATACGCCCTTCATGCATCATGATCAGACGATTCCCCATCTGGATGGCATCTTTCATATTGTGAGTTACCATAAGTGCGGTAAGGTTTTGTTCACTGACGAACTCATTAGTCAGTTCCAATACTTTTTTCGCTGTTTTAGGATCAAGGGCTGCAGTATGCTCATCGAGAAGCAGCAGTTTCGGTCGTTCCAGTGTCGCCATCAAAAGAGTCAGTGCCTGACGCTGTCCACCGGAAAGAAGGCCTACCTTGCTGGTCATACGGGTCTGCAGTCCGAGTCCCAGTTTTGCCAGGGAATCGCGGTAAAAATCTCGTTCGCGGTTTTTAATGCCGGCTCCGAGACCGCGTTTCTTGCCGCGGCGAAGTGCTAATGCAAGATTTTCTTCAATCTGCATACCGGCTGCGGTACCACGCATCGGATCCTGAAACACACGGCCAATATATTTGGCACGCTTGTACTCCGGATACCGGGAAATATTAATACCGTCGATCTCAATTTTTCCGGAGTCGATCGGGTAAACACCGGCCACCATATTAAGAATCGTAGACTTTCCTGCGCCGTTTCCGCCTATAATGGTACAGAAATCGCCTTCATTTAAATGCAGGTTGATTCCGTTTAATGCTTTCTTTTCATTGATGGTTCCTTTATTAAAGGTCTTTCTAACATTGGTAATTGTCAGCATATTACTCTTCGCCTCCTTCCGAATAGGATTGTCTGATTCTGTATTTCGCTATTGCAACCGGGATGCACAGGGCAACCGCTACGATGATAGCCGATAACAGTTTCATATCATTTGCATTCATACCAAGCTGTAATACGACGGCACGAATCAGGAAGTAGACGACAGAACCAACTACTGCCGAAGACAGTTTACTGCCAAAGGAACGCATTCTGCCCATCAGCACACTGCCGATGACGATTGCTGCCAGACCAATTACAATTGCACCGGTTCCCATACCGATATCCGCATACTTCTGACTCTGGCATACCAGTCCGCCGGATAATCCGACCAGTGCATTGGCCAGCATCAGTGCAAGCATTTTGGTCATGCGGGTGTTAACACCCTGGGCACGGATCATATCTTCATTGTTTCCAGTGGCCCGCAGGGCGCTGCCGATCTCGGTACCAAAAAACCAGTAAAGTAATGCTATCATCAGAATCGCTACCAGAATACCAACAAGCAGAGAACACTGAGACTGGGTCAGACCGGTCATTTTTACCATACTGCTGATAATCGTGTCTGACTTCAATAACGGAATATTGCTTTTACCGCCCATAATACGCAGGTTAATGGACCAAAGACTGATCTGAGTCAGGATTCCTGCCAGGATTGCCGGAATCTCAAACAAGGTATGCAATGCCCCGGTCACCGCACCGGCTATCGCACCGGCTATGGTAGCCATGATCAGAGCCAGGAACGGGTCCATTTCATAGTTGACAATCATAACCGCACAGACACAGCCTCCCAAGGCAAAACTGCCGTCTACTGTCAAATCTGAAATGCTGAGAAGACGGTAGGTGATATAAACACCCAATACCAGAATTCCCCAAAGCACTCCCTGTGCCACTGCTCCCTGCAAGGCCAACAACATACCACTCATACCATTCTTCCTCCAATATATACGTATTTCCATTTAAATATAAAACCAGATGAATGCCCATACGGGCATCCATCTGTGAATGACTTTTGCTTTAGTCGTAATTACTGCAGGGAAGAAACATCAATTCCAATAGCAGCAGCAACTTCTTCATTTACGGTTAATTCACATTTTTCTGCCGGTAGATAACCAATCGGGATCTCTGCAGGATTTTTACCATTTACCAGGATATCTACAGCCTGCTCGCCAGCCATGTAGCCTAACTGATAGTAGTCAATACCATAAGTAGCCAGACCGCCTGCTTCTACCATGCCGGACTCACCACAGATAACCGGAATATTATTCTCTTCTGCAATCATTCCTACGGTAGCCATACCAGCTGCGATCATATTATCAGTCGGTGCGTAGATTGCATCTACTTTACCAACCAGTGTTTCTACTGCGGACTGAATATCATTGGACTGTGATACGGTCTGCTCAATCGATTCGATACCAAGTTCAGCAAGTGCTTCTTTTGCCATCTGTGCCTGAATCTGAGAGTTGCTCTCTGCGGAACAGTATAAAATTCCGACTGTCTTTGCTTCCGGAATCAGCTGCTGAAGCAGTTCCATCTGCTCTTTGACCGGAGTCAGATCAGAGGTACCGGTAACATTGCCGCCAGGAGCTGCATTGTCATCTACCAGACCGGATTCTGCCGGATCGGTAACAGCGGTTAAAATAATCGGAATTTCAGCGGTAACACCGGCTACTGCCTGTGCTGCCGGAGTTGCAATTGCAAGGATCAGGTCGTTACCGTCATTGGTCAGCTTCTCTGCGATTGTCTGGCAGTTGGCCTGCTCGCCGGATGCGTTCTGCTGATCTACTTCATACTTGATTCCGGCATCATCCAGGGCAGCAATAAAACCTTCATTCGCTGCATCCAGTGCGGTATGCTGTACTAACTGCAAAACACCGATTTTATATACAGTATCATCTGTAGAAGCTGCACTGTCACTTTCTGCAGCGGCGGTTGTATCACCGGCTTCGGATGAAGCTGCTTCAGTTGCTGCTTCGGTCGTTGCATTTGTTGTGTCACCTGAGGTCTCTTTTGATCCACAGGCCGTCATGGACAATACCATAGCTCCTGCCATCATCAGAGATAAAATTCTTTTTTTCATAATTGTATTCTCCCTTTTATCTTTATTTCTACAAGCTCAATAACAAGCTACTAGGTATCATACTACAAAAAAAGCTTCACGTCAATTTTATTACGTTAACTTTGTGGGATTTTAATGTGTTAAAGTATATGAAAAAGTGCAAGGAGAGTCATGCCCGGAAGCCGCATGACTGCGCCCTCCTCCGGCTATGACTCTCCCGCCGCACAAACTTATAATTGACGATTTGTAACTATTCAGAACCCCCTCACAGGGTATGAGTGTTCTTTGTGCAAAACAGA
>DAMAMW010000027.1:0-86419 GCA_032073745.1 Lachnospiraceae bacterium
CAAGGTGCTTTTGGAGTCACGTAAGGTTTATTACCTTTTGACGCTTAAATCATATCTTTTTCTATATGTTATTAAAAACCATACTCTGACTATACTTTATCACTTCGTTATTTTTTTAACATTCACTTCCCTTTTTTTGGAAACTATGATAATATAATTCCCAACTGCTTTGGCCTGGGGAGGCCAAATGTGTGCCTATTATCCCATTCTATCTTATATGATACAACCAAAGGAGACCATTTATCATGGAACAAACAGGCACACAATCATTTCTTAAGCGTAAAAACATCAACATTTCACTCAAGACCTATTTCATCGACGCCATGGGCGCAATGGCTTTCGGTCTGTTCGCTTCGCTGCTGATCGGTACCATCTTCGGCACACTCGGCGAAAAAACTCAGGTAGAGCTGTTTAACACAATTTCCGAATACTGTAAAAGCGCCACCGGTGCTGCCCTTGGCGTGTCCATTGCCTATGCCCTTCAGGCGCCGCAGCTGGTCCTGTTTTCCGCTGCCACAGTCGGAATCGCCGGCAACGCCCTTGGCGGCCCGGTAGGCGCATTGCTGGCCACCATCGCAGCCACCGAACTCGGTAAAATGATATCCAAAGAGACTCGTGTTGACATCCTGATCACCCCCGCCGTCACCATCATCTCCGGCGTATTAATCGCCCGGTTTGTCGGCCCTGGTGTATCAGCCTTCATGTCCGCCTTCGGCAATCTGGTCAAAACCACCACCGAGATGCAACCGTTCTTCATGGGCATCCTTGTATCAGCCCTGATTGGCATTGCCCTGACCTTACCGATCAGCAGTGCTGCTATCTGTATTATGTTAAGTCTCGACGGCCTTGCCGGCGGTGCTGCCACCGCCGGCTGCTGCGCCCAGATGATTGGCTTTGCGGTCTTAAGTTTCCGCGAAAACGGAATCGGCGGCATCCTGGCTCAGGGACTCGGCACCTCCATGCTCCAGATGGGCAACATCGTCAAGAACCCTAAAGTATGGATTCCCCCGACCCTGGTCTCCATGATCACCGGTCCTGTCGCTACCTGCGTCTTCCGGATGCAGAACATCCCTGCCGGTTCCGGCATGGGCACCTGCGGACTGGTCGGCCCCATCGGTGTCTATACTGCAATGGGCGGCGGCGCCATGATGTGGATCGGTATACTGGTCGTATGCTTCCTGCTTCCCGCCATCCTGACCCCCATCATCGGAGAAGTCTTCCGCAAAACCGGCTGGATCAAAGAAGGTGATCTGAAACTGGACTTATAAAGAAGCAAATACAGACATTAAAAATACAGGCGAAAACAGCTCATGTGTTTTCGCCTGTATTTTTCTGATTATTCTTTTTCCATCAACACTTCGATTGCTTTCTGCAGCTGGTTATCATCCTCCGGTGCCACACTGATCTGTGTCCGAAGCTCCTCATCCAGCTCAATCTCCACATCCGGCTCAATGCCTTTGCCGTGCAGGTCAAATCCGCTTGGAGTAAAGTAATGTGAAGTCGTCAGCTTAATCGCCGTTCCGTCTGACAACGGAATCAAATGCTGCACTATTCCTTTCCCAAACGTAGTCGTACCGACCAGTGTTGCCCATTCATAGTCCTTCATACATCCGGCAAATACTTCTGAAGCACTGGCAGAGTTTTCATTGATCAGAACCGCAATCGGAATATCCAGCTGATGATCATCCGTTTTTGGATATCTGGGATCTTTACCGCTGCCGTCATTGCTGCTCATCTGAATCTTGCCGTCCTCACAGTAATATTTAGCACCTTTTTCATTCTTATCTTCCGTATAAACAATCATCCCGTCCATACGATCTTCCGGCAGAATGTATGCCGCCATTTCCACTACCGTATCAAGAACACCGCCGGGATTACCGCGCAGGTCAATCACCAGACGTTCCATGCCCTGAGCTTCAAGGTCTTCGATTGCTGCTGCAAACTGCGATGGGGTTACCAGGTCAAACTGGCCAACCATGACATAACCGGTATTATCTGCCAGCATTTCATGTTCTACGGTCGGTACCTCAATATCATCACGTCTGATTGTCAATTCCTTATATTCTGTACCTCGCAGTACCGTCATATTTACCTTTGTTCCCTTTTCGCCGCGAATATGCTCACTGACAAGCAGATCCAGGTCGAAACCGGTAACCTCTTCATCTTCAACCTTATAAATGATGTCACCGGGAAGAAGTCCGGCTTCCTCACTGGGCGAACCCTCAAACACGCGGACAATCGTGATAATGCCGGTCTGGACATTCTGACTGACCATCGCACCGATTCCGCAGTATTCGCCTTCGGTGCTTTCTTTCATCTTCTGATAGGCATCAACCGTATAGTATACGGAATAAGGATCTTCCAGCCCGGCCATCAGCCCCTGATAGATACCTTCTTCCATCTTCTCATTATCTTTGTCAAATAAATAGAAGTTGTCAATATAAGACTCCAGTGTCTCTACCTTATCCTGGACATGCTCCATATCGATGTGTTCAATACCATCGTCATTATTCCGTCTGGAGTCATTGACGATCTGGGTCTGGATCTGATTGTCAATAACGGTTCGGCCAATCAGCGAGATTCCTGTTGCCACCCCGACAATCAGCAGTCCGGCAAAAGCAGTCACCAACGCACCGACCAGAACGCCTTTCCAAAATTTGTTTTTATTTTCTTTTTCCACGATTATCTCCTATTCTTATTGCCTTTACGGACTTACATACTGTCTTGGATTTAAATACTGTCCGCCCGACCGGATGCCAAAATGCAGATGGGCTCCTGTCGAATACCCAGTGGAACCTACCTTGGCAATGGTTGATCCCTGACTGACCTGCTGCCCCTGGGAAACCAACAGCTGGGAACAATGCATGTACACGGTATATACACCGCCGCCATGATTGATCATAACGTAATTTCCAGCCGAGTAGCTGTATGTAGCAATCACTACCGTTCCCGATGCAGCAGCAACAATCGGAGTACCTGTAGGGGCGCCGATATCGATGCCCTGGTGATTGGAGGATGCACCTTCAGTTGGTGAACTGCGGCCTCCGAACCCGGATGTAATACGGCTGCTGGCAGGACAGGGCCAGATAAAGTTAATATTCCCAAGACTAACCGTATTATACTGATTTCCGGCGGCTTCAGCGGCCTTTCTTGCTTCTTCTTCTTTTCGTTTGATTTCAGCTTCCAGCTTCTTGATCTGATTCTCCTGAGCCTGGATATCTCGTGTATACTCACTGATCTGACCTTCAGCTTCATTAATCCGTGCTTCGAAGTTTCTCAGTTCGGTATTTTTCTGTGTCAGCAGGGTCTGAACGGACTGCTGCTTGGCCTCAGTCTGCTCCTGAAGTTCCAGCAGCTGATCATGCTCCTGCTGCAGGGTCACTTCGTGAGATGCAATCGTCTCTTTTGTCTCTACATATTCATCCATCATCTGTTTATCATATTCAGAAATCTTACGGATATACTCAGCCCGGTTCATTAACTGTACGACATCGGAAGATTGCAGCAGCATATCAATCATACTGGTATTGCCGCGCTCATACATATACTTGATCCGCAGCTTCATCGAATCATACTGCCCGGCCTCGACAACCTTTGCCGCTTCCAGATTCTGCTGAGTCACAGCAATCTCCGCTTCCTTACCTTCAATCCGGGTCCCCAGCTGCTCCATCTCCTGATCCAGTGCCAGCAGTTCGGCATCCAGCTGCTTCACATAGGCAGCCGCATCGTGCTTTAATCCTTCCAGATTCTTAAGCGCATCTTCAACTTTTTTCTTTTCCGCTTCCAGGCTGGAGATATTTTGTTTCGCGTCTTCCACTTCCTGTTTTGTCGCATATACCGGCACAACTCCGGCCAACACCAGACTGGCCGCCATCACAAAACCGAGCATTCGGTGTGCTCTTTTGTTCATTTTATCATCTCCCTACACTCTCAGGTATTTCCGGATCGTAAAGAAGCTTCCGAAAAAGCCGATTCCCACGCCCATAGCCAACGCCGCACCAATCATAACCGGATAAATCTGCTCCACCGGAATAAACGTAATCACCCCCGAAAAGATGTGAAACCGCTGCATCGCATAAGTAACGGTACGGATGTAAATAAAATACATGGCAACCAGCGGAATCACTGCACCACTAATGCCGATCATAACCCCTTCCACAATAAACGGGGCGCGGATCATAAAATTTGTGGCACCGATCAACCGCATAATCTGGCTTTCATTCTTTCTGAATGCAGCTGCTACCGATATCGTGTTATTAATCAAAAATACCGACACAGCCAGCAGCACACCGATAATTACCAGTGACAATAAACCGACCACCTTATTTAAATTAGAAAAACCAGCTACAGCCGCATTGGAATAATTGACCTGACGGACACCGGGGATCCCCTGCAGGTATGCTACAAATGCTTCCTGGCTGTCGATATCATATAAAAATATCTCATAAGAAGCCGAACCTGCCAATGGATTGTCCCCGGCAAATCCTTCCGCCAGCGCCTCATTCCCTGCAAAATACTCCTGTTTAAAGGATTCCCATGCTGCTTCCGCCGATACATAATTCATTTCCTTGATTTCAGAACGACTTTTAATTCCGGCACCGATATCCAGAATCTCCTGTTCTGTCAGACTTTCATCAAACAATACAGTGACGCCGACTGTACTTTCCACATGCTTCACCATATACTGTATATTTGACACAATTGAAAAAAATAAACAAAATAAAAAAATACATGCACAAATAGTTGCCACGGAAGCCAGTGAAAACCAAATATTTCTGCATATATTTTTTATGCCTTGTTTCAGGCAATATGTGAATGTACTAATTCTCATGAGTATTTCCGCCTTTTATCCCATCATCACTGATCACCTGTCCACGGTCTATTGTAATCACCCGTTTGCCCATTTGTTCCACAATCTCCTTGCTGTGGGTAATGACAACTACTGTTGTTCCTAATTGATTAATCTGTTCCAGCAGTTTCATGATCTCGATCGCATTGTCATGGTCCAGATTCCCGGTCGGTTCATCGGCCAGCAGGACTTCAGGACGGTTAATCAACGCCCGGGCTATCGCCACACGCTGCTGTTCACCGCCAGATAACTGCTGCGGCAAAGATTTGTACTTCGCTGACAAGCCGACCAGCTTGATCATCTTAGGTACTGAATCCCTGATCTGCCGGTTGGAGACTCCAATCACCCGCTGGGCAAATGCAATGTTCTCAAATACATTGCGGTCACGCAGCAGACGAAAATCCTGAAACACAAAACCAAGCTTACGCCGGTATTTAGGAACATACCGGCGCGGCATCTTCTGTAAATCCATATCGTTTACGACAATTCTACCTGAAGTAGGCTCTGCCTCCTTCAACAGCAGCCGAAGCAGGGTGGACTTACCCGAGCCGCTGCGGCCCATGATAAATACAAATTCCCCGTCTTCGATTGTGATGTTGATGTTTCGCAGAGCCTTGTTTCCTGTATCATATGTTTTACATATATTTGAAATTTCTATCATTGTTGTCCCCTGGTGTATCTATCAATAATCGATGCTCTCCATGTAGTTCATATACTTGACTACCATCAGTGCAATCTTAAAGGTAATCGCGTCTTCGAATACACGCAGATCCAGTCCGGTGCTCTTCTGGAGCTTATCCAAACGATAAACCAGTGTATTTCTGTGAATGTATAACTGTCTGGAAGTCTCAGACACATTCAGGCTGTTCTCGAAGAATTTGTTGATCGTTGTCAGAGTCTCTTCGTCAAATTCATCAGGTGATTTGCCTTCGAAAATCTCTTTAATGAACATACGGCATAATGGCAGCGGCAGCTGATAAATCAGACGGCCGATTCCCAGATTGTTGTATGCTACTACGTTCTGCTCGCTGTAGAAGATCTTGCCTACATCGAGAGCCATCTTCGCTTCCTTATAAGAACGTGATACTTCTTTGATCTCGCCTACCATGGTACCGTAAGATACATGAACCTTGGTCATCGCTTCGGTATTGAGCATGTCCAGAATCATATTGGCAGTCTTGTCCAGATCATCGTAGTTCTCGCCCGGTTTGATCTCCTTAACGAGGATGATGTTCTTCTCATCCACTGCGGTAATGAAATCTTTGGTCTTGGCTGCAAACAGACTTCTGACGGTCTCTAATGCATTGACATCCTTCTCATGTTTGGTCTCGATTAAGAATACGACACGTTTTACATTGGTCTCAATGTGCAGCTTCTTCGCACGATTGTAGATGTCTACCAGCAGCAGGTTGTCAAGCAGCAGGTTCTTGATAAAGTTGTCCTTATCAAAACGCTCCTTGTATGCTACAAGTAAGTTCTGCACCTGGAAAGCGGCAAGCTTTCCGACCATATATACGTCATCACTGCCACCCTTAGCCAGTAATATATATTCAAGCTGATGTTCATCAAACACCTTGAAAAACTGATATCCCTGAATCACCTGACTGTCGGCCGGTGAGTCAACAAAAGAAAGGATGGAGCTTTCATATTCTTCTGCATCCGGAAATGTAGATGCCAGTACCTTACCTTCCGTATCACATACGCAAAGGTCAATTCTTGTAATTCCCTTCAAACCGTCAATAGTTGTCTGAAGAATCTGGTTAGAAATCATAGGACACGCTCCTTATTGTATAATTTTGCATAAATAAAAAAATTTCCCTTTCTATATATTAATCGAAAATGCAAAAAAAAGCAAGCGAGTATGTGCTTCGCCTGCTTTTTTTTCATATTTTTCTTAGTTAACAACTACCTGCTCGGTATCTTTGTCAAATACATGAACTTTGCTTAAGTCCATTGCCAGCTTGATGGTGTCACCAGGTCTTGCAGTGGTACGTGGATTTACACGGGCGGTACAGTTTGCTTCATTGATATCGAAGTACAGATAAACTTCAGCACCAAGCAGCTCGTATACACGGATGGTAGCGTCAAATACGCTCTGTGGTGAAGCTTCCAGATAAGCTTCGTCATCATGTAAATCTTCCGGACGAATACCAAGAGTAACGCTCTTGCCTACATAGCCGCCTGCTTCAAGAACTTTTGCTTTATCCTGAGGCAGTGCAATCACATGATTGTCAAATGTCAGGGTGATATCAGAACCGCTCTTGCCTACAGTAGCATCGATCAGGTTCATCTGAGGAGCACCGATAAAGCCGGCAACGAATTTGTTCTGTGGTTTGTCATACAGATTCTGAGGAGAATCTACCTGCTGAACGATACCATCTTTCATAACAACGATTCTGGTTCCCAGGGTCATAGCCTCGGTCTGGTCATGAGTAACGTAGATGATGGTAGCATTCAGTCTCTGATGCAGCTTGGAGATCTCGATACGCATCTGGCCTCTCAGCTTGGCATCAAGGTTGGATAACGGCTCATCCATCAGGAATACTTTCGGGTTACGAACGATAGCACGTCCCATAGCAACACGCTGTCTCTGTCCGCCGGATAATGCTTTCGGCTTACGATCTAATAAGTGGGATAAGTCTAGGATTCTTGCTGCTTCCTGAACCAGTTTATCAATCTCGTCTTTTGGAGTCTTTCTCAGTTTCAGACCAAATGCCATGTTGTCGTATACGCTCATATGAGGATACAGAGCATAGTTCTGGAAAACCATTGCGATATCTCTGTCTTTTGGTTCTACATCGTTCATCAGTTTGCCGTCGATATAAAGCTCACCGGAAGAAATATCTTCCAGACCGGCTACCATACGAAGGGTTGTGGACTTACCACATCCTGACGGTCCTACGAAGATGATAAACTCTTTGTCTGCGATTTCCAGGTTAAAATCTTTAACTGCTACAAAACCATTTGGATAAGCCTTAGTTATATTTTTGAGTGATAAACTAGCCATTACTAATTCCTCCTAAGATTATATTATACTTCATTTAAGTACATCAATTGGGTTCGTAGTAATGATACAATAGAATACAACTTTAGACCATATGGTAATTGACCAAAATCATTTTTTGTATTTTGGCTAATCTGTATAACGGGAAAAAAAGTTGCTTAAACTCACAAATCGTTGCAGTTTTTTTTTGTTTTTCACTGTCTATATTCGATAAATCCCTCGCCCAAAACCTCCCGTGCATCACTTACAATTACGAAAGCTTGTGAATCATGCCCAACAACAAGCTCTTTTAATTGTACAATTTCCTTCTTAGATACAACACAAAACAGCATGTCTTTGCGTTCTCCGGAGTACATTCCGGTGGCATCAAGACCGGTTACCCCCCGATCCATGACATCCATAATGGCTTTGGCAATCTCTTCATTTTTTTCCGAAATGATAAAAGCGACCTTGGAAAACTTAAGACCTTCGATCATACCGTCGGATATCTGCGACACCGCATAAATTGCAATCAGTGCATAGAGTGCATAGGTCACGCCGAACACGGTTGCACCTGCCAGAACGACGATTGCATCTAAAACCTGCATGATCTGGGAGATACTATAATGAGGCAGTGCACGTTGAATCAGTGCCGCCAGCATATCGGTTCCGCCGGTCGTGGCACTGGACACAAAGACAAGTCCCACACCGATTCCGCTGATAATACCGCCAAACAGTGACGTCAGAAAGAGATCTTCCATCAAAAACGGCATATCAGGTATCACATAAAGAGAGGCTGACAATGCCACCGTAGCGACTAACGTCCGTTTGATAAACTGCCACCCCTTCAGACGAATTGACATCAAAAACAGCGGAATGTTTAATACCGTATTTGTGATCCACAAATCAATGCCAAACTGGTCTTTTAAAATAATAGCAACACCGGATACGCCGCCGGTAACAAGTCCCACCGGATCATAAATGTTCTTAATGGCAAATCCCATCAGACAGGCTCCCAGTATAATCAGAGCGTAGTCTCTTGCCTTTATCCTTACCTTCATTCCGGTCGTTCGGACACTTCAATGCCCGTTTCTGTAATCCGGATCTTACCTTCTTTCAGCAGTCTTCCAACAGCGCGTTTAAAAGCGTTCTTGCTCATTGCTGCCTTTTCCTTTATCACTTCCGGATCGGCCTTATCATTGAACGGCAATGCTCCGCCGGATGCCTGCAGCATGTCCCAGATCGCCTGGGCATCCGTATCCATCTGGACGTATGCCTTTTCCCGCAGGCTTAAATCAAGTTTGCCGTCATCGCGGACTTTTGTGACTCTTGCTTCTATATTATCTCCGACCTGTTTGCGTCCGTATAGTTCCTTCCCGGGGATCAGGCCATAATACTGATGATCCACTGCCACGAAGGCTCCCAGTGTTTCATGTATTTCATATATAATACCGCTCACCTTATCATCTTTCTGATAGGGTGATTCAGCACTCATATAGGAATAAACATTCATGGTTGCCGCCAGACGGCTGCTCTTGTCCACATAAAGTGCTACCAGGCATTCATCTCCCTGCGAAACCTTACGGGTCTGCTCTTTAAACGGCAGCAGCAGATCCTTTTCCAGTCCCATATCGAGAAACGCACCGATCTTTCCGACTTCCTTAACCTTCAGTACGCTGGTCTCACCGACCTGCAGCTTGGGTTTTGCAGTTGTTGCAATCAGCCGGTCCTCAGAATCCTTATAAATAAATACCTCAATTTCAGTTCCGGTATCGCATCCTTCCGGCACCTGCTTTTTCGGAAGTAATACCGAATGTTCGGTATCTTTCCCCTCACCAAGATAGACTCCGAATTCTTTCATTCTCTGCACTGTCAATACCTGGACTTTTCCTAACTCTATCATCACACACTCTCTTTCCGGCCTCATTCCGACCGCTGTTCATCCTCTTTTAACCATACCACTGCATAAGCGTTCCCATCCTGATCACATAATGCAATCGTACTGCCTGTATCCTCACGGCTGATTCTGGGATATAATACATCACCAAGGACAGCTGCCTTTTTATACTCCACACGAAACTCCCTGATATCAAGGTCTCCGGTCAGACACTCTCTGGCCATTTCAACGTATTGGGCGTTGTTTACATGGTGGTTGGTATCGATATGGTGGCTTGTAACTACAATCGCTTCCCCTGTTTCATAGGTCTCCGGCAGTCTGATCCGGCGGTCTGCATAATCCATATCGAGACGTTTTTCATCACCGGTGCCGTAGCCGCGGACATCTTCTTCCTGTACTTTCACCGGACGTCCTGCCAGCAGGTCGAAGAAAAACCACACGGAATTGGCTTTGACCAGATAGTTGCCATCCATGTCCTGAATGGTGAAATTCCGGTAGCCGTACATACCTTTGAAATCATAGGGCCAGGTACTGATGATCACTCTCTCGCCGAACATCGGCCTTCGTGTCATTACAATCTGCCAGGAGGAAAGCCACCAGGCACGGTTTTTGCGGCTCAGGTAATCGAGGCCAAGGCCGAGATCTTCGGACTGAAAGGTCGAACAATCCTGGAAATAATTAATAATGCCGGTCAGTGTCAGCCGCTTGTCGATGTCGATTTCACTGTAACGGATCCGGCTTTCAAATGAATACATGCGCACGTCCTCTTTCTCAAACAAAAGTATGTATATTATAATGCATTTGGGGGTTCTTGTCCAGTTGTGGCTCGGGGGATGTTCGGGGGCGATGGAAGAACGTGGGAGGCCGGGCGGCTGGACGGTCCCTGGCGGGAGTGGCGGTATGGGATTGGCTGCGGCTTCAGAGCATAAGAACTGCTAAGCTTTCAGAGAAATGTTAAAAGCATAGTCTCTCTCCGCTTAACTCGCGGCAAGTGCGGCCGCTCAAACAGACGCTCCGAGTGACTATAACACATTTCTCTGAAAACTAAGCAGTTCTAATGCTCCTCCAGATGCAGCCAATCCCATACCACCACTCCCGCCAGGGACCGTCCAGCCGCCCGGCCTCCCACGTTCTTCCATCTTGCTAACATTCCTCCTCGCCTGGTATAAAAACAAGGGCAGAATCTAAGGCTTCATTTAAGCCGGAAACAGGGCTTTGCTTCTGGATGTATTTGAAGCAAAGCCCTGTTTTCGGTTTTAGGTATTCATTGTTTTTGCCTTGTTTATTGTTTTATTTATTACTTTGTTTGTTGCTTTGTTTGTTGCTTTGTCTGTTGCTTTGCTTCTTTCTGCGATGGGCAGCTATGCCGAATCCGGTTGCTGAGATGAGCATGAATGCGGCCAGCAGAAGGATTGGGATTCCGTAATCGCCGGTTCTTACGAGACCGGATAACGGGATTACGGTGTCTTCTATGAATTCATTTATTACTGCCAGCGGTGTTCTGCCATCGTCGATGTTGGTTGTGATTCCACCGTCGCCGCCACCACTTCCGCCGGACGAATTGCCGGGTGGGGTGGTTGGGGTTGGCGGGGTAGGATCACCACTGTCACTGCCTCCTGTATAGGTATTGGTAAAGGAAGCTGACTGTGTAGTGTCGGCGGCAATTACACCAGTTTCACCAGTTGCATCTGACTGTCTGAAATTGATTACCTCTGACTCTTCCACTGTGTAGCTTATGCCTGCCGGAAGGTCAGTGATGTAAAATTTCTGGCTGCCTTTGATGACAATTCCACCATCTTCTGCGGTGGTACGGACATCTCCTTCTCCACTCAGATCATCATTAACACCAAATACGCTGTACTCGCCGGTGTATACCTGTTCCTGAGCGTTAATGTTCAGGGTTACATGGAAGGTGAAGTCACGGTCGCTGCCGCCTTCACGTATTTTGGTTACAACCAGACTGCCTGCCTGCTGACGATTGGTTATATTGCGTCCTTCTTCATCATATTCGGCATCATAACCATCCACAGCTTCTTCTCTGGCTGTATAGCTGATTTCTTCTCCGTCCCGGTCATGAGCGGGCAGATCTTTGGCACTCCAGATCCATATATTCTGACCGGTTGGTTTTTGCCACTGAATGTCTGGCTGTACCGGCATATCTGTGCCATTTGCCTGAATGATCAGGTTGATGGTGTCTGGTCTTAAGTTATATCGGTTGCTCTGGTCATCCCAGCGTTTTGAACCGCTGATGTCTGTGACTTCCAGTTGGTTTGTGATCTTTGACTCTGCATTGTTTGTTTCGGTATCGGTCGTGTAGATGTAGCTGACCCTGTAGCCTGAGGCAGAATCGTTGATCACTGCTGTCTGATCCATTGATACTTCTGTTGCGCGGTAATAATGGCGCACATATTGCTGTGAATCTGCATCGTAATGCCAGGTTGGCAGATTCTCAAATGTTATGGTACTGATGCCGCCGGCAATGTCCAGCTCCTGTATGGCATTTTCTACCTGGTACCAGTCGGTCTCGTTTACGGAGTATTCGAGTTGTACCGTGATTTTATCAGGTCTTCTTCCGTAGTAGTCGGATTGGTCGTTCCAGTCTTTTTCGACGGTTAATGTTGTGGTCTGTAAAGTGTTGGTGATGACCGTGTTGCTTCCTGACGCGAGGTCTGCTACAAGAGCCGGCTGTACATCAACTGCAGCCGTGTAGTCATATGAACCGATCACACCTTGTTCCGGACTGCCCGCCGCCGGGATAACAGTACCGTCCTTCAACGTATACGACTTTTCAACTACACGATAACCGATCTCATATCCAGCATCATCGTATCTGCGAAGATTGTTAAATGATACTGAAATTTCACTATCATCGGTGACATCTTCCGTTGTTTCGGATCTTAGGACCCAATCGCCGCTTTCACCGTCTTTCCACTGCAGTTCAAATGTGATTTGTTTGATCCATTCAGTACGGTCATAAGGTATCCATTCGAATGACGGTTCTGCCCATTTTTTTACTGCACTGATGTTGGTTTTTGCTGTCAGGCGATTTGTTACGGTTATTAGGGCTTCATTTTCCTTTCCGGGAGTAATGTCGCCGCTGACACTGACACCGTCCGGTTCCACCGGGGTTTTGTCTATACTGTAATGATAGGAATGTACTTCATAGCCCGATGGACATTCCTCCACTACCCGATACTCGATCAACTTGCTGGTACCGTTGTTGTCCAGTCCCTTTACCGGTACCTCGACCCATTTCACCGAATACCCGTTATCAGCTGTGCCCTTTTGAGCACTGCTCGGAGTTGTAGTTGGAACATCACTCCAGCTTTCATCCGAATCTCCCGCAAACCTGCTCTGCAGGACATATGTGATTGATTCAGGTTTTGCTGCATTGTTCGTAAGCTCAGTCTCTCCATCCTCGCCAACCCACTTCTTATCCACCGTGATTGTCATCACTTTCGGTTCGTAGGTATTAACAACATAGATGAGTTTTCCTTCCCCTTCTGTATCGGGCTTCACCAGAATCTTCTGATTCAGCGCTTCATTCAGGAAGCGGCCGATATTGTCTGTCGTATACTTAACTTTATAACGAGATAGATATACATCGGGTCTGTGATCCTCTAACTCGACCACATAATACTTTAATTCGGCACCTTTTGAGGAATGTGTAGGCAGACCGGTCCAGCCGTCCTTCCATTCATTCTTTTCTGATAATGTAACAATTGCAGATCCGACGCCATCTTTTACCGGCTCACCATCTTTGATGTCCCCGGTGTCAGTAACATAAAGCTGTACCTTTACCTCCGTTGGACGGATTCCATCCTGGTTGTCATGATCCTGCCAGTCCTTAATCACGTTGATGCTGCCGGATTTTAAGGTGTTGGTGATTTTTTCCGTTTCTGCAGTTGCCGATGAAGGTGTTCCTGTACTTACATAACCACTGTCCGGCTTAACTTCTACTGCACAATATTCGTACTCAACTTCCTCACCATTAACGATCGCATATTTCGGCAATTCTTCAAAGGTTACATTCCAGCCGGTATTATCTTTACTGTTGCCTTTGATGGTTTTCTGCCATTCCTTTGGTGGCTCTGTTCCAGGTTCCATAACAGCTTTATATTCGGAATCAGATTGACCCTTCAACTTCCGTTCGAGTTCAACGGTAATTGATTCCGGTCTGGTGCCATAGCGGTTGTTGCTGTCTGCCCATTCTTTTACAACTTTAAGCTCAACGGTCTTTAATTCGTTCGTTATGTTGAATGTCTTATTCACACCAGATGTGCTACTCATAACAGGTTCTGACGGAGTATCATATCCCGGTGCTGTATTGCTTTCTTCCATCACAAAATAGATATATTCCTTGCCATTTGTAGCATAACGATAGAGTGGCTGATCCGTTTCCTTAAATACATACTCCCAGGTTTTATTTGTAACATCCGTTTTCCAGACAAGCTCCGCATTTACCGGTTCTGCTGTTGACACATCTTTACCTGACTGATAGCGATGCAGAGTCAGGGTCAAAATCTTGGCATCAGGTCTTGTAGACCATCTAAGGTCATTTTCCCAAGTCTTTGTGCCTCCGATCGTTACCCTATCATGGGTATAGGTATTGGTGACTACAAAATCATTTGCATTAGAACCGGTTGCCAGTGGTCCTTTCAGCTCGATTTCCCGTTGCTTGCTTTCAGAATTCCATACACCATTCTCTGCATATCCGCCGATCTTTCTTTCTGTCATATAGTAACGGTACGGTCGCCCGTTTGGTCCGAAATACGGCAGCTCGGTAAACTCTACATATCCCGTTGAAATATCAAGCTCTGCACTACGCTCAAAGTCCTCAACATCATAACCGATATCCTCGTATTCTCCCGTTACATCATTCAGCCTTTGCGGTACACGGTATAAAGTAAATACAACTTTCGGGTATTCAGCCTTGTCGGCTTCTGTCCCCTTAAATTCACCAGTTTCATCATCCCAGCCAGATGGAGTTGCCTTGCCCCAATCCCACTGTTTGATCACTCTGATAGACAAATCACCTGTCGTCTTATAAACATTGTCAAGTTCAAAATCATACTCGAGAGGGATCCAGTCAAACCCGCCAAGGCTGTCATCTCCCGGCTGCTCGGAAACAGAATACAGGATTCTGGACCCTGTTTCAAGATCGTATTTAGGCAGTTCATCAAAGTTAAATGTATGTTTTCCGGAGTTATCAACCTCCTCGTTATTTATGGTTATCGTCATCTGACTTCCATTACCATCAGGCATCGGCAGCCGTTCTTTGTACTCGCCGTTCTCATCTCTGACAGAATACCAAAGATTAAGCCTGATTTCCGGATAATCCGCCAGTTTCAAATGCCCCATATTCGTCCATATCTTGCGGCCGTTGATGTAAGTTTCTGCATTTCGGTAATTCACTGCGATACCATCGGAGGTTATACTATCTAGTTTGTCTCCTGCCTCAAGATCAATCGGAATCGTCCGTTCATAATCAGTGACTCCTTCCGGAAATTCCTTAAAATAGAAGGTTTCCCAGTCACCGCTTGCTCCCGCCGGCATAACCTCTTCTGCATAATAGCTATAGGCGTACCCCTCAGCATCATACTTTGGCAGCGAATTGTACTGGCATTTCCAATGATATTTATTATCCTCATCTTCGATCCAGGTTGGCCGGTAGATTCGTCTGTCTAGGAGTGTCGGTTCAGCACCAGGTGCATCTGATTTTTGATACAGCTTAAAGTAAATATCTGGTCTGGAAGCTCCGTCAGCCCCAGCGTCATCCTTCCAGATCTTGTGGAACTCAACGAGGGTACTTTCTGCACGGCGATTCGTAATATCATATTTGTACTGATCATCCGTGTGCTGATTTGGACCATATTGGATACTTCTGGGAGAGGATATTAACAGGCCGGTTGAAACCTCATTGCCATCTTCATCCTCATACTTATACTCTTCCTTCGACAACTTCCATTGATACAAAACACCATTCTCATCGTACTTGGGCAGACCTTCAACTGATTCGCTCCAGAGTGAATTTTTCAATTCAATCTTGTAGGTTTCTGGACAGCCTTCGGCACTAAAGGTAAACACTGCACTGCTTGATTCGCTTGACTCCAGACCACCGATACGCCATGTTTTTTCCACATGAATATCAAGTGTACCGACCCTGCGGTTTGTAATTTTCCAATATCCGCCATCGATGACTTTCTCTTCCGTAACATGGTAAAAATGCTCATCTGCCTGTATGTAGGCTTCATCTTCTTCTACATTTACCTTTTCCGTTTCAAATTTATAAGCTTCTGCAATTTTCTCCCATGCTGTTTTATCAGCACCGGTCAGAGCATAAACATTATTTCGTTTACCTGAGGCAGGGTCGTTACCAATCCGCACCTCCCGAACTACGCAATCTTCAGCCTCGACTTCCCCAGGCAGAACTACCCATTTTTCCCACAGGTTTGCCTTGCTAAGGATCAGATCGTCTATCGGCAACGGTTGCCCGTTCACAAGTATTTCAAAGACAATTGCTTCCCGATGCAGTGTATCCTTATCATCAAGCCATTCCTTAACGACTCTGATCGAATCACCCTTTCCGTCACTACCAAGAGTGTTGCATACATCGGCACCATAATGGTCATACTCATCGCCTTCTTCAAATACGCTGTCTTCGTTCCGTCCGTACCACGCATCAACCCGTCCGCCGTATTTGTCGGAGACTGCACTGTCTTCCCTGATGGTATAGACATATTCATTACCTTCTGCGTCATATCGGTCCAGACCGCCAATCCACAAAGATCCGGTATAGTTGTCGCCTAAAATCTCGTTTTTATGAGCCAGCCAGTTTGACGAAGTCATAACGAGCAACTCATGATCTACTATGGCATTTTCTAGATTTTCCGAATTACAGTCATCACAGATATCCACACCATCCCGGTACAGATGGAATCGGATCTCATCTTCCCCTTCTCCGGCCACATGCGTACCATCAGTTCCTTGCCAATGTTTAACAATTTCTACTGCCGTTTTACCGGAAAGTTGATTTGTGATGATAGTATTGCTTTTACCCTCTGCTTCTGTCCACACCGATGAGCGGTTTAGTACGTATTCCTCTCCATTAAGTAAAATCGATGTAGAGTCACCATCTGTAAACCCGAATGGCTCCGGATCATCATCTGCATTAAGTTTTATCCAACCACCGGTTTCCACGATCCGGTATTGAAGTTCCCGTCCCTCATTATCATACATCGGATAAGTTCCGGAGTAGTTATAATTCAAGTTCTCTGCCCTGAACCCACGAACCTCTCCTGGTACCGTTTTACCATCCTTCATTACTGATGTCCAATCGTCTTCTGCGTTTAACAGAACTCTGCCCATATCAATCACTTCTTCCAGACTCAGGCCTTCCGCTTTCTCCGGCCTCACGCGGTACTGCACCTCCAGTGTAACAGCAGCTTCATACATCCCCTGAATGGCTTTTGCCTTCCAAATCTTACTTCCGCTTACTGTTATGGTATCTGACCGAGTATTAGTCAGTACCCCATGATTAAAAACAAGTTTAGGGTCATCTTTATACCCCGGATGTTTTTCTAAACGCTCATAATAATTTTGTATCGTGTAGCTGTATTTACTTGAATTTGTTCCGGACATCGTCTCTGTCATATAGTAAATGTACTCATGACCGGCTTCATCAAAAGCTTCAAGATCCGGAATATCTATACTGTAGACACCTTTTTCCTGATTCCATGTCATATCAACTTTTACAAAGCCCCGGGCAGCCGCATTACAGTTATGGCTGTCGTTCGTCGGATCTCCCTTTGTATAACGCCACAGTTCCATAGTAACCGTAGGTCTTGCATCACTGTTACTGGCCAGACCATCCTTCCAGATCTTGGTCGCATCAAACGTCTGCTTACCTGTAAGCTTGTTTTTGATCGTCGCGTCCTCGTATCCTCCTTCTGTCTCGGCATGATGGTTTCCGGTATTGTCATATTCCGTTACGTAAGAAAGTTCCGTCACCTCATTTAACAAATCTGCTTTGTTAATATCAATTTCAATCGGGCCCTGAATGATATAGAAGATATAGGGATAACCATTTTCATCATACTCGGCCATACCGCTGATCTTCACTGACCAGGTTCCGTCTCCATTATCATCAACGCTGAAATCATCACTGAGTTCAAACCCTGTATTTCCGTCATATATATATGCTTTATCTGCACCTGTATTTTTCGGATTGGTGCTGACACGATGCAGGATAACATCTTCTTTCCACACCTCTGGAAGCGGTCTGGTTTTGTTTAATAAATTGTCATCCAGCCACTGAACCTTTACCTCATAATTCGTTTTTACTGTATAAACAAACTTCCAAGCATCTGTCCTGAGGTCAGGTGTATACTGCTTCTCATCATACCCTGTGGTCAGGTAATTCTCAACATCGTCCACCTCATACCAGTAAATCACTTCCCATACTTCACCAGCTATGAATGTGTGGGTCGGAATTCCATCAGCAATAAAATACCAGTCAGAGGCATCTTTGCTGATCTCGTCTAATACATTTATGACATCACTGTATTCCGTTCCCAGCGGACCATTGCCGTCTGTTACCGAAAATGCTTCGCCATTCTTATAATAAGTTCCATCCTCATGCAATAACTTATATTTAAGATCGATGTTTCCGGCTGTCAAATAATCAGCAGGCTTTTCATAGCCTCTAAGATCAGCATAATCATTGCTGTCATTCCAGACAATCGCCAGCTGTTCGCCGGTTAAAATAGAGTTCACAAACTCAAATGTCGCAGGCCCATCAAGTTCTCCTGACTCATTTATCTTAAGATGAACAACACCAGGATTCGTATCATCAAGAATCTGCTGTACCGAAACAACTGCATCTTCTGCCAGGTCAAGAAGTTCTATCTCAACTGTTTTTCCTGCACCCACTGTAATAAACTGATTTGTTTCATCAAAAATAGTTTCTCCAATTTTATATCTTCCGGCATATGGTGTGCTGGCTTCACCGTTGACTATTAAAATCTGATAGTTCAGATTTGCCACCTGGGTATCTGATATTCCCAGAACATTATTTTTAATCACAATCTTTTTCGAATCAATAACAACAAATTCAACTGCGTCAATTTCCATCTCCGGCTGTGCTGTAAATACAATTCCCGGATCAGTACAATCCGAAGGGCTCGCTTTGTACCGGTCCGGTACTGCTGCTCTTATAGCGTATTCACTACCGGTTTTCAAACCGTTAACCTGATAGATCCATTGGTCACCAGTTAATTCAACTGGCACAATCTGCACTTCCGTATTCTCTTCAGGCGGCTGATTTCCTTCACTATCATAGTTATATATATCCAGCTGCAGGTCACTTGCATCAGGGCGTTTTTCATATTCGTCCCCATTATCCTGCCAGATAATCGTCCATGTAGCTGAACAGATACGGCTATAAAGGGTGATCACGTCATTTACAAAAGCATATTCCTGCTCTTCATCCTCTTCTTTGCCTTCACTGCTGCCATACCGGATTCCGATATCTTCCGACAGTTTACTTCCATCAACCTGAACACACCATTTCAGGCTATTCCCGGTAAGCGGATCAAATTGAAGCGCGTTTTTAATCGACCATTTACCGTCAACCATAGAAATATGAGTTTCGGCCATATCAATATAATCCGAATAATAATCCGCCTCATCCGAACCATCAATTTCAACCATCAGATCCTCATTATCAAGCTCCGGATTTTCACCTGTTTCATTACTTATCGTTCCGGATATAGTTGTCTTACTTACATAAACCAGATTTTGAGCCGTCCCATCTGGCTCTCCTTCACCGCCTATATCTACGATCTGATTGTTACCATCCATATAAAATAGGGCATAGCTTTCCGCAATATCGCGCGATGCACTTCTAGATCTCTGACTGCTACCCGGTGATGCATTCCCTGGTGATGCAGGAGGATCATAGGATAATTCCCTGATCGAGTACGTATGGTCGTCTCCATCTTCGTCCTTCAGTCCTTCAACATAATAACTCCATCGGCGGAACTCTCCATTGCTCTCGTCACCCTGATCATCCCCATCCTGGTCCAGATCATTTTCAATCGGCGTCGAGTCAGAGTCGCTGGCATAGACCGTCCCAGTCTGATCAATAACAACTTTTAAATTGGGATCATATACACCATTTTTCCATACTCCGAGATTTAAATCACCCTTTTTCAGCCACCCAGACGGTGTAGCATCCATAATCGTGATCGTCCCTGACAGTAAAACAGTCTCTTCCGCACCGTCATCATAACCACCCGACTCCGCCACCGCCAAAGAAGTCCCCATCTGCGTACACAACAGACAACAGACCAGCAGGGCTGCTGTTCGCCGCCGGAGTGAGCCGCTTTTTATTTCTCCTTTCAACCATTCTAATACCTGATTAATCATTCCCATATCCTGCCTCCTTCGCGCTTACCATTCCTATGTATCACGCTCTAAATTCGATAAAATCTGTGTAATCTCATGCATACGCCATTCACTCCGGTTCCGGCCTTTTAAAACATCGCACAGTGTTGATTCCTTGTACCCCAGCATTCGTGCCAGATCTTTGCTGCTTAAGTTTAATGACACCATGCTGATCTTCGCCTGTTTGCCGAAATCTGTATAATCGTGGACATATTTCTTCATTGCCAACCCCTCTTTCTCCAATTTCTACGACTTTTTACAGACTGATTTGTCGTAATACTACGTGATTTTGATAAATTCAGATTTTGGACATCAAAAATACTACATAACAAATATTATGTAGTACCATCAATCGGTTAAGTTCACGGGCTGGATGGTATAATTTTCTTTAATTTCAAAATTTTTCCAGTTAATGGGCAAAAAAAAAGTTACATTTTTTTGATTGGGTTATTTTATCATAGAACAATGATTGACATTTCATCATTTGTAACTTATAATCAACTTAATAAATACCATTTTTTGGCAGATCACCACATAATATTTGTTATGTGGTTTTTCTTTTTTTCTTAAATAACCAGCCCCAGGCTCGCCAGCATCCGCTTATGCTCCCCACCGCTGCTGATTGTATATATTCTTGTAGTTTCTATATTGCTGTGCCCCAGAATGTCGGCCAGATAGACAATATCCTTTTTCATCTTGTAGCAGATACGGGCAAACAAATGACGCAGATTATGCGGAAATACCTTTGTCTCCTGTACTCCTGCATCCCGGCATAACGCTTTCATTTCGGCCCATACATTACTCCGGTCAATCGCATTCCCATTTTTAGTTACAAAGATAATGCCTCTGCGGATATTGGCCGACCGGCAATAGTCCAGCAGATAACGACGAAGTTTGGGAGTGATGAATACGACCCGCTGCTTTCCTTTGCCATATACCACTGCTTCCCCGCATCGTACTGCCTCTACTGTAATGCAGGACAATTCACTGATCCTGATTCCGGTGGCCCCGATTGTCTGCATGATCATTTGCAGTCTGACCTTACCCTGTTCTTTGGCGGTATTCAGCAGCCGTTCATATTCCCGGCGGTTCAGTTCCCGGCTCTTGTCACTAAAAATACGTTTCTGGGTTTTGTAGCTTTTGACTTTTAAGCCCCCGGCCCCGGCCCAGGCGAAGAATCCATTGATTGCAGCTATCATTGAATTGGCACTGCTGACCTTATAATGTTCACCAAGAGATGCTTTGTATGCCATCACCTGTTCTTTCGTGATACAGCATTCGCCCTGCATGAACCGGTAAAAATGTCTGATATCATGAATATACTTCTGAATCGTCGCCCTGCTTCGTTCCTCATTTCTCAAGAAAATTTCATATTCATCAATTTTCCCTGCATCAATCAAATAACCCATTTTTTCCTCCTATGGATAATTTTGGTAACTTGTACAAAAAAAGCCCCAGAGACTGCAAATTGCAGCCCCTGGGGCATATGATTATTATTTTTCAAGAATTTTCACTACAACTTTCTTAACTGCTGACGGGCTGCCATTACATGCTTTTGGTTTGTGGCCGTCCCATGGCAGGAAGATCATAAAGTCACCGGCATTTGCCACTACCTTAAGGCCCGGATTGGCATTGTCATAAAGCACAACATCCTTGTCCGGATTGTAAGGAACTGTCACATTCAGTGCATCAATCGGAGCGTAAGTCATCACTTCGGTACCTGATATCATGTACTGGATATCGGTATAGTTCTCATGTGCTTCGTACTTTGCTTCTTCCCATGGCAGACTGGTATAGGACATAACATTAGCAAATACTTCCTTGCCGTCAATCTCATACTTGCCATCTTCCAGTGACGCCAGATCCTGAGTTTTTAAAAACTCAATTGCTTTGGCATAACGGTCACCGGTACCCAGTGTTTTATAAAAATCCAGATTCTTTGCCTGATCAAAAATCATCGTATTTTCTCCTTTATGATAGCCTTATTTTAAGTCGGTTGTCGGAATTGTATCCATATCATCAAATGCCTGGTTCTCGCCGCCCATTGCCCAGACAAATGTATAGTTGCTGGTACCGGCACCGGAATGGATGCTCCAGGATGGGCTGATTACTGCCTCTTCATTCTTCATAACGATATGTCTGGTCTCATTGCCTTCCCCCATCATGTGGAATACAACGTTGTTTTCCGGAACTTCGAAATACATATAGACTTCCATCCGGCGCTCATGAGTATGGCTTGGCATGGTATTCCATACACTGCCCGGCTCCAGTACGGTCATTCCCATTGACAGCTGGCAGGTCTCAAGTACATCCGGGTGAATGAACTGATTGATCACACGTTTGTTTGATGTTTCCATTGCACCGATCGGCTTCTTGGCTGCTTTTTCAATCGGGATAAAGGTGGTCTGGCATGATTTATGAGCCGGAGCACTTACCATGTAGAATTTTGCCGGGTTTGAAGCATCATCGCTTTCAAAGTATACCTCTTTGGTGCCTTTGGTGATATAAAGACAGTCTTTGTATCCCATCTTAAAGGTCTCGCCGTCTGCTGTGATAGTTCCGCTTCCGCCAATATTGAAGATACCGATTTCTCTTCTTTCCAGGAAATATCCGGTACCGAAATTCTTCCAGATATCAATGCCTTTGTCAATTGATACTTTTTCCGTAGTCGGCATACAGCCCAGAGTAACCATGCGGTCTACGTGGGAGTAAACAGCTACTACTTCATTTGCCGCATACAGGTTTTCAATCAAAAACTCCTGCCTTGTTTCCTCTGTCGTATAGCGTTTAAAGTCTCTTTGATTTGCAGAATAGCGAATATCCATGTTAAATCCTCCATAATTTGAATAGTTGCAGGGGTCTTTATGATCCTGTACTGTTATCATTATAAAACGTTTGAAAAATTATTCAATACAACAAAATGACCAAAACTTCACCGGGATCTTCTACAAGTTAGCCATCCACTGACTCATTGTTGGGAATAATAACTCATATACGGCACCATGATCCGGCAATTCTCTGTTGCTTACGGTTACACTTCCGCCCATATATTCCATCCCGGCCAGTACAATCGACAGGCCAATGCCAAACACCCCATCAGCCCCATAATAGAAACGTTCAAACACTCGGGAAATGTCCTTCTGGGAAAATCCTGCCCCGTCATCGGTTATTCTGACCACGCCCCACTGTTCTCCTGCCATCAGTTCGACAGTTACAGTTTTTTCTGCATGCCGGATACAGTTCGCCACCACATTCTGGATGATTCTCGCCGTCAGATCCGGATCGGACTGAACATAAACCGCATCATCCACAGCCCGGAACAGCAGTTCTTTTTCGTCTGAAATCCCCTTTAAAAGTTCTATCTGTTCTTCCAGAAATTCCTCCATGTCCATGCTGATCATATTTAAGGGAAGATCATTACTGTCCATTTTAGATATCGTAAGAATACTCTCCACCAGATTTGTCATCCGCAGACTTTCCGCCAGAATAATCCCGGCTGCTTTACGGGGATCCTCCATGATGCCGTGCTGGATACCCTGTGCGTAACCGGTAATTGCAACCAAAGGTGTGCGCAGGTCATGGGAAATATTTTGAAAAAACCGTACATTTCGTTCGTCTGATTCTTTCAGCCGTTCTTCCATCTGGTTTAATGACCTCTTTAAACGTTCCAGTTCATATAATGAGTATTTCGTCTCAATCGGTATAAAGCTTCCCTCACCGATCCGGTCTGCCTGTCTGCACATATCCCCGAGCGGCCGGGCAATACTGCGGGCAATCCCCCACACCGCAATCACCGCCCCCAGAAAACCAACCAGCGCAATCATACTGAGCAGCTTCCCTGAATAGTTAAGCAGCAGTCCCATATCAGGAATCCGGACATATCCGATATAATACTTTGCCCGTACATTTACAGATGACGGAACCTCTAAAATACTGATCAGCCACGCATCAGAACCAATCGTTATTTTATACTGCGATGCACCTCCGGCCTGATAATCCGTCTGCAATACCTGTACGCACTTTTCAAACAGGATCTGATTGACCACCTCTTCCGGATCTAACCTTGGATATATCCGCTTGTACTGCGAATTAAGAACAGTCAGTCTGGCATTCTGCTCATCGGAATTTAAATTATCTTTCACCTTTGCCAGCAAATCTTTTGATACCTGCCGCTGCTTTTCCCGCTCCTGTTCTTCAATTAACGGCTCTTCACCATATATATCTCCGACTTCTGTTCCGATCATGTTCATCAGCTTAGTAAGATCCTGCTGTGATACATAGGCTGCATAATGCCCCGCTGTAAACGAAAAAATCAGCCATGTAGCCGCCGCCAGAAACATGATAATAAAAATTACCGGAATGAAAATACGCCAGTGAATCCGATTGCCCATATGCCACCTCTCAGTCAAACTTTCTGGTCAGCCTGTATCCATATCCCCATACTGTTTCAACAATTGCGGACGCACCATACTCACGCAGCTTCCTGCGCAGACGTTTTACCAGATCATCCGGCATCCGTGCTTCGTACAGCCCGTCCTGGCAGTTCCACACCTGCTCCAACAATTCTTTTTTAGAGACAGCGGCTTCATCACGTTCCATCAGATACAACAGAAAATCAAACTCTGTCGGCGTAATTGAGACATGTTTACCTTCTATATATAATTTTCGTTCCTGAACATTTAATGTCAGATTCCCACACTCATAAGTCACCTTTTTTTCTGCCGTTTGATTCCCCGATGAAAGTTCAGCCCTGCGAAACAGCGCTTTTACCCTGGTAGTCAGCTCAAGTGGTAAAAACGGCTTGGTAAGATAATCATCGCTGCCAAGAGTAATACCTGTCACCCGGTCCATAGGGCTGTCCTTGGCTGAAACGATAATAATCGGCACACTGCTGGTTTTCCGTATCCTGGCGCAAATATTAAGACCATCCTCACCCGGCATCATCACATCCAGAATCAACATATCCGGCATATGTTCTTCAACTGCCTGTGATACGCTGTATCCATCAGAAAACGTCTCGACCCGGTACCCTTCATTTTCCAGAAAGGTCCGGATCAGCGAACGGATATTTTTCTCATCATCGGCAACATAGATCAGCTTCGACATCTGCAGTTCTCCTCTCCGGTATTATTTACGGCAATCATAACATTTTTTGAAGGAACCGTAAATAACTGCCACATATTTGCCACAAGTCTGCACTATTAACCTCCCCCGGAAGCTGTTAAGCTAATCATGCAACAACAAATTAACGCAAAATCAAGGAGGTAATCTTACCATGAAGAAAGAAATAAAGATCCTGACTGCAGCTGCAGCCCTTTCCTGTTGTCTGGCATTCCCGGCACTTGCCGATATGAACCGAAGTGAATACAAAGAAGAAAAAACCGTAATTCACACTGAGATGAAAAGTATCAATGATGAAAACGCTGTAATGAGGGCAGAAAACAAGGCTGTTGCCGACAAATACAAAGCCATTCAGAAAAACAAAAAAGAGACCGGGGCTCTGAGTATAGACAAATATGACTGGCAGCAGGCAAAAGAACTGCGAAAAGAAATTTCCGAAATTCGTAAAAGCATGAATGACAAAACAATAAAAGAATTGAAGGCTCAGGCACGGGCTGCTGCCAAAGAAAAAGATTTTGATACTGCTGTTTCATACCTGAATCAGGCACTGGATATCAGTAAATCAAGACAGGATTCTCAGGAGCAGATAAACAATATCTGGAAACAGATCGATGAGCTGATAAGCTGAATATAACATTAACAGAAAAAGCGCCTCTGGAGGCGCTTTTATAATCCGCTATATCATTTTTTAACAATAAAAGTGAAATGTATCATAAATGTACGTACTCATCTGTTTACAATAAAATCACAGCCACCTGATCTCCCGCACGAAGCCCCATATTCTCCGCCGGAATATCAATCATGCAGTTACAGCCACGCATTGATCCAATCACACCGGATGAGTGAAGCCCCTGAGGCAGCGTAATGTTTCCATTATTAATAATCGCCCGGACAAACCTCCGCCCCGGACTTGATTTCAGGAAATCTTCTGCCATAACAGCCTGTGTCCGAATGTACATCATGGTGTGATCCATACTTATTTTCGCAAGCAGAGGCCGGATCAGCAGTTCAAAGTTAGCTGCTGCCCCAAATGGATTGCCGGAAAGGCTCACCACCGGCACATCAGCCAGAACTGAAAAGATCGTCGGTGTTCCCGGCTTCATTTTGATTCGCCAAAAGTGACAAATCGCCCCGGCAAGTTCAAGAGACTCGTGGAGAATATCCTTTTTGCCAACCGAAACACCTCCGGTTGTAATAATCAGATCAGAAACACCGGCTGCCTGCAATAGTTCCTCCGCCAGCCTGGCCGGATCATCGGGGATAATCTTTCTGGCTTTTATCCCGGCTCCTAATTCCCGCAGCCTGGCCTCCAGCAGATAACCGTTCGAATTGAATATTTTAGCCGGCGTCAACGGTTGACCCGGTTCGATCACCTCATCCCCGGTAGTAAAAACAGTCACAACCGGCTTTCTGTACACCAACACCGTATCCGCGCCAATACTGGCCAATATCCCTATCTCAATAAACGTCAGTTTCGTTCCGGCTTCAATCAAAACAGCTCCGCAGCGATAATCCTCTCCCTGAAAGCACACATTCTGCCATGGTTTATGCGCTTTATACACATTTACGTCAATCTCACCATAATCAGTATCCTCCTGGCGGATACAGCAGTCACAACCGTCAGGTACCGGCGCTCCGGTCATGATCCGGACCGCTTCCCCGCTATTCACCGTAAACTTCCGTGGATCACCGGCATCCAGTTCGCCAATCACCTTAAGGACTGCCGGATGATCCTGATCACAATCCGCCAGATCCTCACTGAGGCAGGCATAACCATCCACCGGTGAGCGGTTAAACGGCGGCTGGTCGATTGGCGAACAAACCTCTTCTGCCAGTATCCGGCCGCCGGCCTCGTGAATCGGGATCACCTCGGTCTCCGTGATTGTATCGGTATGCTTTTGTATAATCTGAACAGCTTCTTCTACAGATAAAAGCTCTTTCATTATTTATTATCCTTTACCAGCATTTTTATAAATTGAAACAGCACGTATCCGATAATAGCTGTAGTAATGTAAATCTGAATGCCGCTGATCTGTCTCACCGCACCCGCCAGAGCCGTGTTTCCCATCTGCTCCAGATAAGCCGCCATTTTAGTAGATGCCACGATACCAATCGCCATCGGGAATGTCAGCCCGGCAAATCCGGGATAAAAAGCATAAGAAAAGAATGCCGGCAGTTTATAAAGAATAAACAGCAGCGAAGCCAGTACACACAGATACAGAATAGTGACAAGTATCTGTAACGGATTTGCCGCAGTATTCAAATAACTCACCAGACAAAGACTGCAGGGTGCCAGCACGATCGCCTGAGTATGATACATCCCGGATTTGATCTCATGTTTAATCAAACGCCACAGCATAATCGGAATTAAGATAAAGTATATCACAATTCCATAAACCGTTACAATCTGTAAAATCGCCGGTTCCTTCATGATTCCGCCGACAACACAGCTCACCATAATGCCGTTGTATGTCACAAACCAGCTCGGCACAAACGTATCCCATTTCCGTCCCGTCAGTACATTACGACATGTAAATATCACAATATGTACCGCATGCAGAATCAGACCCGCAAACCACATCACCTTGCCGATTCCGCCGAAATATTCCTGGCAGTAAGCACCCAGCAGCATCAAAAGCATCGTGAATCCGGCATAAAGACTGGCCGGAACAGTAGTACGGTATTCTTCTATAAAAATATCACGCTGCGTGATGATTCTTGCCGCAAAACAAAGCAGTACAACAAATGCTGCCGCCATTGTTATATGGCGGATCCAGGTGTAACCCAGACCACCATATACATTTGACAGTGTAGCAGCTCCGACCATCGTGGCCAGCAGCGGAACCGGAAGTTTTTTCAGCCAGCTTTCTCTATTCATATTCTTTCTCTCCCGTTTCATCATAATAAAATTCAAATGTCTCATCGACATGGAAAAAGTCCGAATAATCAATCTGGAATAGCGGCTTTTTCACCTTTGATACATCAATTTTGTGGGCAATCAGCTGGGTCAGGATTCCGGCATAAGACAGATCCCCCTGCAAAATGGCACCATAGATCCGGCCGTTTTTATGAATGATCTTTTTATAATTAGCCTCATCCAGCTCCGTCTCTTCCAGATAACTGTCATCAGGAGCCGTACATTCGCCCAGCGACATGGTCGGAATCCCCATGAAATTCATCGTTGATTTACTCGCAAAATAATCCGTCATCAAACGCGGTTCACCGACCATATTGGCAGCGGCAATCAGTCCCTCTTTAACCGCTGCCGGCCAGATCGGCGAACGCCCGGTCACATCACCGGCACCGTAGACATCAGGCTGGCTGGTTCTGCCCATTTCGTCAATAACCAGGCCAAACTTATCCGTTGCCACGCCGCTGTCAGCCAGAAACTCAACATTGGAACGCACGCCGGCTGTCACGACCAGAAGATCACAGGCAATCTTCTCACCATTTGCCAGCAGCAACGCTTCGATCTGTTTTTCATCATTTACAAGCACTTCTTTAACACCGATACCAAATAAAAACGTTACTCCCTGTTCCTGAAATACACGCTGATAAGCTGCTGCCGCCTGGCGGTCGAGCTGCTTCGGCAGCAGATGATCGGCCATTTCCACCACCGTAGAGGTCTTCCCCAGATGAAGCAGACCGGTGACCGTATCAATGCCGACCAGTCCGGCCCCTAAAACTACCGGTACTGCCGCCGTTTTTGCTGCTTCCCGGATCTGCTCCACATCTTCAATATTGCGGAATCCATATGCATTTACCGCTGCATCAAGCCCTTTGATCGGCGGAAAAAAGGTGTGGGCACCAGTGGCAATCAGCAGTTTGTCATAAGTCACTGTGGACTGGTCTTCCAGCTTAACTATTTTTGTTTCGCAGTCAATCCCGGTACAGGCCAGGCCCTTGATCCAGTTGATCCGATAGCGGCTTTCAAAATCAGATTCTACGAATATCAGCTCTTCTTTGGTTCTGGTGTTTCCCAAATAATGATGAAGAATACAGCGGGAATAGACGGTTTCGTCTTTTGAAACCAGAACAATTTCGCCGTTTTGATCGAGTTTTCTGAGTTCGCGCACCGCATTCATTCCGGCCGCAGAAGCTCCTAATACCACATATTTCATTGCTCCACCTCCACCATCGTAATCGCCTGCATCGGGCACTTTTCCACACACATCGGAGCCGGACTGCCGTCCTCGGTTCTGTGAACACACATATTACACTTCATAATCTCTTTTTGCGTAATCCGGTCACTCTTTAATACCCCGTAAGGACAAGCCATAATACACATATAACAGCTTGCACACCGTTCCTTATCGTAGACGACAAAACCGGTGTCCAGGTCCTTATGCATCGCTCCGGTCATGCAGGTATAAACGCATTCCGGACGATCACAATGACGGCAGAAAATCGGTGCTGCTTTCATCTCGCTGTCGACCGTGACCCGGTTTCTGGCATCACTGCTTTCATGGCTGACGACACAGGCCGTTACACAGGTCAGACAGCCGATACATCTGCTTCTGTCTATTTTTATTCTATACATTCCTCTACCTCCCTGATTATGACTGCAATACCTGAAATGAAACCGGGGTCGCCTTGTAAGACGGCTCTTTCGAATACGGATCATATACGGACGGTGTCAGTTTATTGCACTCGATATAGTGGATCGGTGCATACAACTCCCGGTATCTGACATCATCTGTGACTTTTACATAAAAATCCGCATTCTGCCCGTTCACGGAAAATACCCTGATCCTGTCATTTTCCTTAATCCCCTGTTCTTTCGCCAGCTTGTCATTCATATACAGGTAGGCCTTTTTAATGCTTACATCTTCGATAAACTGTACTTCTTTTGTTCTGGTCTGAGTATGCCACTGACCAACCGAACCTCTGCCGGTATTCAGGACAAAGGGGTGTTCCTCTGTCATCGGCAAAGGATTCTCCACCGGCGCTTCAAACACAAATTTGGCCTTTTTCGACGGCGTGAAGAATTCCCCGTTCTCATACAGCCGGCGCTGATCACTTTCGAGCCTGCTTCCCTCCGGGAACGGCCATTGAATCCCGTGAGAATTCTCCAGCCCCGTCCAGGTCACACCGGTAATATCACAGGGCATTCCTTTGGAACATTTCTTCATCAGTTCAAAACAGGCTTCCGGCGTCTCCCATCCGTTCAGCAAATCGCCCATCCCAAGTGCCCGGCCGACACCAAGGATTGCTTCGTAGTCACTGATCTCATTTTCACCGCGTTCCAGGCACGGACGCATCGCCGACAAACGGCGTTCGAGATTGATATATGTGCCCTCTTTTTTGATTCCGGGAACAACCGGGAACATTACGGTGCAGTCCTCGGCACTTTCGATCGTATCATAAATATCCTGTACAACAAACAGTTCCAGTTTCTTTGCCGCACTGGCAAAGGTCTCATTATTCGTCCAGCTATGCCGCGGATTAGTACACAGAATCCATAGACCTTTGATCCGTCCCTCATTAATCCCTTCAATGATCTGGTTGTAGGTCGCAGTCGGTTTCACTGCCAGAACGCTTTCATCAACGCCCAGTGCACCGGCAACAGCTGCCCGGCGGACCGGGTTGTCAAAATCACCGCCGCCATACAGACCGGCAGTATTGCTGTAGACCCGTGATCCCATTGCATTGCACTGGCCGGTCAGGGAGTTGGCTCCGGTTCCGGGACGGCCGATATTACCGGTCATCAACGCCAGATTGATGATTGCCTGCGCTGTCCGCACCGCCTCATACCCCTGATTGACTCCCATCGTCCACCAGAACGAAACTCGTTTACCGGAATGGATCAGCTCCGTTAGTTCTTCGATCTGTGCCTTTTCAAGTCCCGTCTTTTCAGCTCCCAATTCCAGAGTATAATCTTTGACAAAGTCACGGAACGTTTCAAAATTCTCCGTATGTGCTTCGATATAAGTCTGATCGAGATAATTCTTTTCGATTAAAAGGTTGGCGATCGTATACAGCAGATACAAATCGCTTCGCCAGTTCAGTCCATACCAGTAGTCAGCATTCTTAGCTGTCTCCGACCGGCGGGGATCGATGACAATCAGTTTTTTGTCCTGATTCTTTTTCACCCGGTCCCACAAGATCGGATGTGCCACCACCGGATTGGCTCCGATGAAAATAATCGTATCTGATATCTCAACATCCTCAAGGGTAAATCCCGGCGCATCAAACCCATAACTCTGTTTATGGGCAACCGCCGCAGTCGCCATACACAATCTGGTATTGCCATCTACATGGGTTTTTAAATAATTGCGCATAACGTGGCCAAACAGGGCGAACTCTTCCATTGTCAACTGTCCGGTACTGATACCTGCTACACTTTCTGCTCCGTAACGTTCCTGGAGTTCCTTTAATTTACCGGCCACATGGGAAAAGCCTTCTTCCCAGGATACTTCTTTCATGCTGCCATCCTGCTGACGGATTCTGGGCAGCGGGGAGGTTTTGATCACCGTCTGCTGTTTGTCCAGTGATAAACCTTTGATGCAGCTGAAGCCGTCATTGACCGGATAACCTTTCGTCGGCACCACCCGGTGAATCCGGTTGTCTTCCACATAAAAATCAAGATTGCAGTCCAATGCACAAAAATTGCAGGTTGATTGTATTTTTTTCATCGTTTCACCTACTTAATCCCTTTCCAGTATATCGGCGTGCACACCTCTGCTATTTCCGGCAGCGTCACACCTTCCAGCGCCCATTTCTTAAATTCCTCAAATCCGGTTCTGTCAACAATATAACCGATGTGTTCTTTTCCACCGGGCGCCTGTTTATCGATATATTTTTCCACATAACGGTAGGTGTTTAAAATAATCCTGATAATACTGTCTTCGTCAATCCATTTGACAAAGTCTTCGCCCAGCCGCGGATTTTTCTTGCCGGAACGCCCAAGGAGTGTCAGTTTATAATACTGCTCGCTGCTCCGCTTCCATGCTCTGGTCGGACACTGCACGACACATTCACCGCAGCCGATACATTTTTCATGATTGCGGTCAATCTTATAATTAACCATTTTAAGCGCACCAACCGATTTCTTTTTACAGCTTCGTTCACAGGCACCGCAGCTGATGCAGCGGTCTTTTTCATAATCAGGATTGGTCATACCGATAATGCCGAAATCGTGCATCCGCACTTTGGCACAGTCATTCGGACAGCCGGTTAACGCTACTTTAAAATGAAGATCGTGGGGGAAAATCGCCTTTTCAATCCGTTTGGCAAATCCGGTTGTGTCATAACAGCCATAAGGACAAACCCGTTTTCCGACACAAGCGGTTATGTTTCTGGTTCCTGATGCCGAATATCCGGCTCCTTTTTGCGGCTGATTGATATCCAGTCCTTCGATCACCGGCTGTAATAATTCGTTTACCTTATCCATGTATTCATATGGAATTCCGGGGATTTCAAACCCCTGACGGACGGTCATGTGTACTGTACCATTGCCGTATTTCTGGGCTATTTCCTGAATCACCGCCAGGTACTGCGCATCCAGATGTCCGCCCGGCACCCTGATCCGTGATGCCGTCAGGCCCCGTTCCTTGGTCACACGGAAGGCATTCTTTTTAATTTGTTTCGTGTTGATATCCATAGCACCCTGTCCTCCCTTAATCAATCAGCTCACGACCTTTCACATAGTTAAACACCGGACCATCCAGGCAGACATAAGTGTCATTGATCTTACAATGTCCGCATTTGCCGATGCCGCAGCACATCTTCCGCTCGTGGGAAATCCAGATCTGCTCTTCTCTCAGACCTCTTGCCAGTAAGGCTGCTACGCTAAAACGCATCATCGCCGGCGGGCCGACAACAATTGCAGCCGCCTGTTCCAGGTCATCAATGTGCAGATCAGGAATGTACTGTGTCACCAGTCCGGTTTTGCCGTTATACTCCCCTTCAGCCGAATCTACGGTCAGAATCAGATTCATGGCATCTGCCCAATGATCAAAATCTTCACGGAAAAGGATCTGTTCAGGATCTTTAAATCCGGCAATCAGGGTAACTGCTTTAGCAGCTTCCGGATGCGTTCCGAAGTAGTCAATTACACCGCGCACCGGTGAGACGCCGGTTCCGCCGGCAACAATGATCAGCTCTTTTTCTTTGTACAGGCCCACATCAAAACCATTGCCATACGGTCCCCGCATAAATAAGGTATCACCTGTATAATGTTCGAATATTTCATTTGTGACTTTGCCCACCCGGCGGATGGTCAGTTCCACATAATCGCTCCCAATCCCGCTGACTGAGATTGGCGCTTCTCCGTATTTGGGAATCGACACTTCAAAAAACTGCCCCGGTTTTACATCTCCGGCGAATGACAGCCGGAATGTATATTCAATATCGGTATGTTTCTTTACATTCAGTATTCTCGTTGCAAACGGCAGGTATTCATTATTTTTCATCATGTGCCATTACCTCCTCCATCGCATGATCCAGCCGGTTCAGGCAGTTGGAATAAGAAATATATTCCGGACAGACATCATCACACCGGCCGCATCCGGTACACATATGATATCCAAAACGTTTTTCATAATCATAAACCTTGTGCAGGACCTTAAAACGCATCCGCTGACCGTTGTTGTTCCGGTATGCTCCGCCTCCGGCGACATCGGTATAGCCATCAACCATGCAGGACGCCTGAACGCGTCTGCGTTCACCCACTTTTCCGTTGTCGGTATAAAAGATATCCTGCATCGTGAAGCAGGTGCAGGTCGGACAGACGAAGTTGCATCGCCCGCATGCGATACAGCGGCTGTCGTATTCATCCCATAGGGATGATTTTGCTATTGCGATAGTCAGATTTTCAGGCAGTGTTACATTGACCTTATTTTCTGTAACACAGCATGGCTGGATATCTGGCTGGTCGATTGCTGTTTCTGTGATCGTTGGAAGTATTTCAGGCCACCTGCAGTCAAGGTAAAAACGACCATCTTTACAGTCTATGGATAAATCGTAATCTGCTGTTTTGTTTGTCCCCATGCTGACGCAGAATCCGGTATCACAGGATTCGCTGCAGCCCATCAGTACAAATCTGGTATGGTCCCGCAGTCGTTTGTAGTAAGGGTCCGGTGCACCATTGTTCAGATAGATTTCATCCAGCCGCTTGAGGGCATGGAAGTCACAGCTCCGCAGAAAAATGACAGCCCCTTTCTGTCGCTCCGCACTTGCTTCGGTAACCTGATCTTCGGTGTAGTAAAATAATGTCTGGGTCAGCGGTAAGAAGATTTCTTTGAATGAATAATTGGATTTTTCGTTGAATTCAATTTCTGTGACATCTTCGACTTGCTGGTAACGGATCACGTCGGTGTCCGTATACATCCCTTCTCCTGTCAAACGTTTGGGGGCGTATACAATGTATTGCTCCTGTAGTTTTTTGAGGAGGTGCTGCATCGTCTCCTGTTCTAATACATATCCCATGTGTCTCCCTCTTTCTGTGTTTGGTGCTGGCTTTATCGTTAAATCCATAACAATATCCTACCATAAGTGATGAAAAAACACCGTGATACAAATCACGGCATTTTAAAATAATTATTCAATTTATGTTGATCCGGGATAATAAATTTATTTCTTTTTACTATAACCAGTCCCATCTCCGTTAACTTTTTCACCTGCCGGGATACTGTTTCCCGCTTTGAACCCAGCATTTCTGCCAAATAGGTTATCGTTAAATCCATATCAATCCGTACTCCCTGCGCCTCTTCAATCCCATAATCCCAGGACAGTTTAAGCAGCTTGGCGGCCAGTCTCTTTTCGCCATTCAGGGCATTGGTCGTATTCTTCAGCTGACGGTACATCCGGCGGATCTTAAGTGCCATCGATTCAATCACGGCTCGGTTCAATGCCGGATCCCGCTCCATGACACGCCAGAACGCTTCCCGCGGCAGAACAAGTACCCGCGAGTTCTCCAGCGCCTCACAGTTTATCGATGCCGGCAGATCCTGCAGCATTACCTCATTCAGCATATATCCTTCACGATATACAAAGATCACTTTTTTCTCACCGATACTGTTCATCTTATATAAGGAAACCATACCATCGACTATGATATAAAGAGAGGTGACAAGTTCCTTGTCATGGAATAGATGATCACCTTTTTTGATTTCTTTTATGGATGCAATTGAAGCAATCTCATCCAGGCTTGACGGTCTGATATTTTTAAAGACTTTTACTTTTTCAAATGTCTCCTGTACTGATCCCATACGCTCCCCCTGTGTTTATCTGTTCTAGTGAAATTTTTATCATTATAACATATCCCAGAACTTTAAACATCAGATATCAAAATAAAAAGTCCCAAACTTCTTGTTTTCAAGAAATCCAGAACTTATTCAAAGCTGGGCTACAAGGATTCGAACCTTGAGATGACGGAGTCAGAGTCCGTTGCCTTACCGTTTGGCGATAGCCCATTAAATATAACAACGGATTATATCCTACCCCAAATTTTGCATTTTGTCAATAGCTTTTGAAAATATTAGACAAGTATTTCGGGCGCAGCAGCCCTTTGCTCAAATACTTTCTACTGCGCCCCTGCCATTTCTTACTGCTGTGCTGCACCGGCCTCCGCATAGCTGGTATCATTTACACTCTCAATAGTATAAGTTCCATTGCTGTAAACCAGCTTGCTTACGCTGGAATTTTCAATCTCCAGAACATTGACACTATCAATCGAATTTAGTACAGACATAATCGCATTTCCGTGTGCCACTACCAGAATATTACCACCGCCGTTAACCGCAGTCTCATGGCAGATCTCATCCAGTGCAGTTTTCACCCGCAGCGACATTGTCTGATAATCCTCTGCCTCACCTGTCTCGTCCAGCTTGTGAATCGAATCCGTAACGGCAGCAATGCCATTCTCCAGTGCATTCAGATCTTCCAGACCAGATAACCCCAGATCTGCCAGCGCCGCATTCAACATATCCATATTGATTCCGCCCTCATACTTTCCGTAGTTGGTTTCACGCAGGCCCGGATTCTTGATCACCGCCACCTCTGTACCAACCTCATTCAGTCCACTAACAATCCGTGCTGTTTCAACGGCTCGTCCCATATCACTGGAGTAAACTCCTGTAAACTCAATCTCAGACAACCCCCTTCCCAGATTTTCAGCAACTGATTTACCTGCATCTGTAAGCGGAGAATCAACCCATCCCTGGGTCCGTCCCATCGTGTTAAATATCGTTTTTCCGTGGCGGGTCAGATATACTACTACCTCTCCGGTTTCTTCGCCGGTTACTGCTGCCTTTCCTTCTTCGGTCTCATCCGGAAGTTCCTGCCGCAAGGCCTCTCCTTTTTCACAATAACTCATATCACCAACCGAAACAACCTCATAATTACCATCGGTATATTCCACCAGCGATACACTGGCATTTCCTAATTCACCGACTGACTCCCCATTCATCTGACTAAGGATCACCCCGATTGCACCACCATGTCCAACAATTAATACATCTTTGGCACCACTCTCCCGGGCATCTTCAATAATCAATTCAACCGAACTCATCAATCGCCCCGAAACTTCATCATAAGATTCCGCCGCCCTTGTCTCATCTATCTCAGCTACTGTATCATAGATCTTCCTGGTCGTGTCATCCAGTTGAAACAATTCTTCAAAATCTGTCACACCGAGGTGATTCATAATATCCCCCCACATAACATCGTTGAATTCGCCTTCATATTTTCCATAATGACATTCTCTCAGACCTTCCATTTCAACAATTTCCAGCTCACTGCCTGATGAATTGGCATCCAGAATGATCTGCGCGGTCTCAATCGCTCTCATCCGGTCACTGGCATATGCACGGTCAAATGTGATATCGGTCATTCCACTGGCTGCATTTTTTGCCACCTCAGCACCGGCTTCCGTCAAAGGTGAATCCGACCACCCCTGTACCCGCTCAAGTGTGTTCAGAATCGTTTTTCCGTGTCTGACAAAATACAGGTTTATAGTCTCAGACTGTGCAACTGGTTCCTCTGGCGAAGCAGTGGACTCCTCCGGTACAACAGCTGATGTTTCTGTCTGTGTCTGTATGCTGCCAGGTGTACTGCCGCCGCATCCTGTCATCCCAAGCCCTATAGCAGCACAAAGTGCCCATGCCAACATTTTTTTCAAACTTTTTTTCATGATAAATACTCCCCTTTACGTTTTATGATATTGGTAATTCCAGTATGTAAACCCCCCCTCCTTTCTTAATACCGAAACGGATAAGGTGACGTTTTAGGAAATAAAAAAACCCATCTATGAAGGCATACCGGAACCGCTCCGGTATGTCTCTCATAAACAGGTTTAGCATGTCTGACTAAACGAACATTCGCTATCCGATTCATATTTTATTACTAAAATATTATCATATTCTTGTCCAGAAGTCAATATACCATTTTTCTTGTGTCAGGATAAATTCTTCTTTTATCCATCTTATAATTGTCCACTACAGATACCGGCGCAGCTTCGTAATGACTTCGTCCACATCCAAAGGTTTCCCGACATGGTCATCCATACCAGCTTCCAGGCAGCGTTCAATGTCTTCCCGGAAAACATTAGCGGTCATCGCCACAATCGGAATATTACGACCATAGTCAGAACCTATGGAACGGATCTCCCTGGTTGACTGGTAACCATCCATAACCGGCATGTGAATATCCATCAGGATCAGGTCATAATGAATCTCCTGACCGGCAATCATCTCCTTTGCCACCTGTCCGTTTTCCGCATTGTCAATTATTACTCCGGTATCCTGCAAAAGCGCATTCAGAATTTCTCGGTTAATCTCAATATCTTCCGCCAGCAGAATACGTTTACCGGCAAAAATCCCTTTGTTTGCCTCCGCCCGTTGATTGCCTGGTAATGCATCGTGAACGTCTTCCTGCCCCAGACATCCATTGATACAGTCTATGATCAGGGACGGCAGCAACGGCTTTGCCAGGAAATGGTTGACGCCTGCCGCCATTGCCTTACTTTCTATATGTGTCCATTCAGCCGCTGAGATCATTATTACAATTACATCCTTATCACAGCACTCGCGTATTTTCTTTGTCAGTGTAATTCCATCCATCCCCGGCATCATCCAGTCGATAAATAAAATATTATAACGTTTTCCTTCATCAATCAGCCTGCAGGCCTCAAATCCGTCCCGTGCCGTCTGACAGGTGATGCCAAGTGATGCGGCTATATCCTCAAAATACTCCCGTACATCCTGATCATCATCAACTACCAGAAGTTTAAAATTCTGCCAGTCGACACCTGGGCTGAGCCTGTGGTCAAATGAAGAACTGCCTCGCTTCACCTGAACGGTAAAGCAGAACCTGGAACCTTTCCCCAGTTCAGATTCCACCCATATCCGCCCTCCCATCAGTTCCACAATATTCCGGGAAATTGACAGTCCCAGCCCGGTACCGCCAAAGCGCCGGGAGATGCTGCCGTCTGCCTGCTGGAATGACTGAAACAGCATCGCTTTCTGCTCCCCGGAAATCCCGATTCCGGTATCACTCACCTCAAAATATAAGGTACATGTCTCTCCTGCGTCTTCCAGCATCCGCACCTGCAGCATGATTTTCCCTTCTTCCGGAGTAAACTTCACCGCATTGCTGAGCAGATTTGTGATTACCTGAGTCAGGCGCTGCTGATCAGCCATAATCGACTGTGGAACTGACTGGTCCACTTTAATAATAAATGTCTGCTGCTTCTGGTCAACCCGATAGTTGATTACATTCGTTACCCGCTGCAGCATCTTTTCAAAAACAAAATCTGTAACCGATAAGGTGAACTTTCCAGCTTCAATCTTCGATATATCCAGAACATCATTGATTACCCCCAGAAGATGTCCTGCCGCATCATCGACTTTGCCCAGGCAATATTTGATCCGCTCAATATCACTGCTGCCTTTGGCGATCTCCGTCATCCCGATAATCGCATTCATCGGTGTCCGCATCTCATGACTCATATTGGACAGAAACATGCTCTTGGAACTGTTGGCAACCTGAGCCTGACGAACCTGCTTACGGTAAAGCAGCAGACAGATAAGGCAGATCCCCAGTACAACTGTCATCGAGATAATTAAAATCCCGGAAAGCTGGAAAATGTTGTTATGTGCTTCATAGATAAAAACATCCAGCATATCCACACCGGCAATATAGCGGCTTGGACTGCCGTCACTGTAATACACCGGTGCAAAGGCGGAGAGATACCCGTCCCAACCGCTGGAATAGGACCCTAGCTCCACCGCATTAGCTGTTCCCGCCAGAGCAATATCCGGAGATTTCTCCCGGTCAACCTGAGGGGTATGTAAACCGAAAAACTCAGACGGGACATTGTCCGCAATAAACTGCATACGGTCAGTCTCTTCATCAAGGGCAAGAATATAAGTATAAGAAATCCCGGAACTGTCGGTAAACCCGATCAGTGTTTCTTTCAGTTCCTGATAGGCGGGGAGTTTCATATCCTCTGCCGTCGTAAACTGATCCAGTTCATCTGCCGTAACCAAAAGAGAAGCCGCCCGGCTCAATGCCACCATCTGCTGACGGGAACTCTCCTCAATCATTTCCGCTGAAACCAGCATCATCCGTCCGGCAAACAATGATATAAGCAGGACAATGAGTGCTGAGGCAAAGAACAGCAGCAGAATCACATTATTTTTCAATTTTTTCTTCATAACTCCCCACCTTTGCTGAAATAGACCTCCGGTTCTCCAATTATTGTACTATACCTTTTCAGTACCTACAAGCAAAAACTTGGCTGCTGTTCAGAGGCAATGTCATTTCGTTAAGATGGAACATCAGAAGTTACTACTCAAACTATTGACACAATCCCCCTCCGGGAGTATACTATACGTGGGAATGAGGTTCTCCCATGGCAACAGCCAAAACCGCTATTATAGCTGATGACTTCTGCAATTACGCAGATACCATCAGCTTTTTTGTACCTCTGATACGGAAAAGTCCATGGTAACTGCACTAGTGCCGTTATCAATTTTCTATCAGGAGGACAATTATATGTTAACCAGTTTTGCACTCATCTTTTTATGTGGTATGTTTCTTGGCGAAATATTTCGCCGTCTGGGTCTGCCCCGCCTGCTCGGCATGCTGATCACCGGAATGGTCACCGGCCCGCACCTGCTTAATATCCTTGATCCAAATCTGCTGTCTATATCCGCTGATTTAAGACAAATGGCACTGATCATCATTCTCACCCGTGCCGGTTTGTCACTGAACCTTGATGACCTGAAAAAGGCCGGTCGGCCGGCGCTTTTGATGTGCTTTGTTCCGGCCTGTTTTGAAATAGCCGGAATTATGGTCCTGGCGCCGCGCCTGCTGCATATTTCACTGATCGAAGCAGCCGTCATGGGCACTGTCCTTGCTGCTGTATCCCCCGCTGTCATTGTCCCCAAAATGCTCAGCCTCATGAAAGAAAGTTACGGCATCAGCAAATCAATCCCACAAATGATTATCGCCGGTGCTTCTGTCGACGATATATTCGTCATCGTCATATTTACCGCCGCCGTCGGATTGGCTCAGGGTGATACCGTATCACCTGTCAGCATGATTCATATTCCGGTGTCCATCATTGCCGGCATTATCGGCGGAATCGGATCGGGCTTACTGCTGCAAGTATTTTTTCGCAAATCAAATACAGGAACTACCACCAAAGTAACTATCCTGCTCAGTATATCATTCCTTTTGATTGCACTGGAACATGCCATCCCCTTCCCGTTTTCCGGTCTTTTAGCCATTATGAGTGCCGGCATGACAATCCGGCATCAGATTCCGGATACCGCCTCACAGCTTTCTTCCGAGTACTCAAAACTGTGGATTGCTGCAGAAATTCTTCTGTTTTCATTGGTTGGAGCAACAGTTGATTTATCCTACGCACTGAGTGCAGGTATTCCGATTATTCTGGTCATTTTAGGGGCACTGGTTTTCCGTGTGGCCGGCGTCTATGTATGTATGATAAAAACCAGTCTTTCCACCAAAGAACGTCTCTTTTGCATGATTGCATATACACCAAAGGCGACCGTTCAGGCCGCCATTGGTTCTGTTCCATTATCTCTTGGTCTTGCCTGCGGTTCTGTCGTGCTGACTGCCGCAGTACTTGCCATCCTTATTACTGCACCGCTTGGTGCCACTCTTGTTGACCGGACTTACCAGAAGTTTTTACATGCTGACGGTTAACCCAACAGTTGTTCAACCTTCTGCAGCATACTGAGTGTAAAACTGCCTGCTGCCAATGTGCGTATATGCTCCGCCCCGGTTATAAGCCCCTCCGGACAAAAACCGTAATCAGCTGTCTCCAGCATCGGAATATCGAATTCACTGTCACCGGCCGCGATTACAATTTCCGCCGCCAGCCGTTTTTTCAGCCGCAATACTGCATGCCCTTTTGTCAGTGACTTCGGTAAGACATAAACTTTAGTACCATTTGAAAATACATCCACCCACTCCGGATCTAATTTCTCCCTGAGGCACCGGACAGTCTTTTCCGGTGCCCGGCTTTTCGTAAACAGAAACAGTTCCTCAATATGGCGAATCTCAAACTCACGATCAGGATCTGTTTCCAAAAAAGTAATTGCCCGGGCAATCGCATCCACAGCCGGCCGGACCAGTTCCCGCGATTCCTGATACCACTGAGCATCGGCAGCTCCTTTATATAACAATACGCCGCCATTGCATACCAGGGCATAATCCGGAACAATACTGCCCAGATGAATCCGGTTGTACTGTTCAATCGACCGGGTCGTGGTCGGAACCAGCAATACCTTTCTGTTAACAGCCTCCAGCTGCTCCATCGCTCTGTCAGTCATAAAAGACAACTCTTTTCCCTGATAATACTCCACACACTGCCCGGGCTCCCCCAGATCATGTTTGTAGGAATAAATCAGGGTATTATCCAAATCACAGTTAAATACTATCATTCCATCATTCTCGTAATAATCTTGCGGATCATATCAACCGGTATCATGGTAAATGCCAGAATAAATACAACCACCCATCCCTGAATACCAAACGGTACACAGCTGAACATATTTCCGATCCATTCAAATACTTTGATCGGAACCCGCGGCGCATTAACAATCACAGCCTGCACCAGGACAATTGTAACAATCACTTTCAAGAATCCCGGATTCAAAGTAATACCTTTAAATATATCCAGACTGTCATTTCTTACATTAAACGCATTAAACAATGCACTAACAATAAATAATACAAAATACGCAGTATAATGCTGCTCCTCATTTTCAAAGAACGCGGCAAAATACGGTACCTTAAGGAACACAAAGCTCAGAACAGTCAGCCACAGTCCCATAACCAGGATCTGTACCATCATCTTCCTGCTGATTATGTTTTCATCACGCTGTCTCGGTTTCTCCTGCATATACTTCTCCAGCGCCGGTTCATTACCGAGCATAATTGCACCAAGTCCATCCATAACCAGGTTGACAAACAGCAGATGGGTTACTTTCAGCGGCTCATGCAGACCGAAAAACGGAGCAATCGCACTCACCACAACAGCTGCCACATTAATTACCAGCTGGAATTTACAGAATTTTAAAATATTATGGTAAATCGTCCGGCCATACCAGATCGCATCCTTAATTGACTTAAAGTTGTCATCAAGGATAACAATTTCACCGGCTTCTTTCGCTGCTTCCGTACCGCTTCCCATCGCAAAACCTACGTCAGCGCGTTTCAGTGCCGGGGAATCGTTAACTCCGTCACCGGTCATGCCGACAACCAGATTCATCTCCTGACACAGGCGCACCATACGGGACTTATCGGTCGGCAGTGCCCGGGCAATTACCCGGATATCAGGGATAATCTTTTTCACTTCTTCATCCGACATTTCATTTAACTGCGCAGAGGTAAGTGCTTTATCCGTTGATTTCTTTAAAAGTGCGGCATCTTTGGCAATTGCGATTGCCGTTTCCAGTCTGTCACCGGTAATCATTACAACCTGGATTCCTGCTGCCTGCACCTGCTCAATCGCTTCTTTTGCTTCCAGTCTGACATCATCGCGAATGCCAACCAGCCCGATCAGGACCAGATCATCATTCACCTCATTTTGAGTTAACGGCTTCTCAGAATACCCAAAGGCCAGTACACGCATAGCCTTTCCTGCCAGTTCATCAATCTTACGGTTCAGCACTGCCAGATCAAGCGGCTTTACTTCACCTTTATCATCCAGATACTTCTGTGCTACTGCCAGAAAACGCTCCGGCGCCCCTTTGTAAAAAGTCTTGTCCACGCCCTGAACAGTAGCCTGACTGAACTTGTTGGTTGAGTTAAATGCCTGTGCTGCCGAAACAGAATACTTCTGATTGACAATCTCAAAGGTGCTCTCACCAATAAATTTCATCAGTGCCTGGTCAGTAGCATTACCACCGATGACACGATGAGCAGAATCGAACATGGACTGCGTGTTTTTGCCGATCGCCAGATCCAGTAATCCTTTTACCTTGCTGTACTTACTAAGTTGTCCCAGGGGAATGGAATTGCCGTCCGCAGTAAAGAAGTCAACCACTTCCAGCTTTCCTTTCGTAATCGTACCTGTTTTATCACTGAACAGTATATTCAGGGAACCAGCAGTTTCAATACCTTCCGCCTTACGGACCAGAACGTTATGATCAAGCATTTTGCTGGTATTCTGCATCAATACCAGAGAAATCATCAGTGGCAGACCTTCCGGTACTGCACAGACAATGATAACAACTGCCAGGGATACTGCATTAACCAGATCTTTGGCTACCTCTGTCAGCCCGGTCGCCATATAAGCAGAAAAACCACCTGCTGACATGATAAAAAACCCCATATATAACACGGCAATTACAATAGCACCGATATAACCAAACGTTGAAATCTGTGATGCCAGCTTCGACAGCTTTACCTTCAGCGGAGAATCCGGCTCATCTTCCTGCATCTCTTCCGCCATCCGGCCCATCATGCTCTTCGTTCCGACTTTTCTGACATCCAGAATACCGTCACCATCGAACACAACCGCACCACGGAACAATGAATGTTTGTCCACGAATGTGTCACCGGTAATTTCCTCCGGCAGTTCAAAGCCTTCTTCCGCCTCACACTTTTTACATTCTTCTGCTTCACCGTTGAGAGCGGAATTATCTACAATCAGATTGCCTGATACCAGTACTCCATCAGCCGGAATCTTATCTCCTGACTGCAGAATGATCTTATCGCCAACCACAACATCATCAACATCAATCACGGTGATCACACCGTTTCGCATTACCTTACATTCATCTTTTTTGGTGCTGTCCTTCAATTCACGATATTTTGAATCACTCGCCACACTGGTCTTGGCTGATACAAATGCTACGATGATGACGGCCAGAATCGTCCCCACCGGTTCATAAATCTCCGCATACCCGAAAATACACATAAAAATCATTAACCCTGCAATAGCCAAAAGGATTTTGATCATCGGATCGCCAAAAGTTTCTTTGAACGCCTCCAAAAATGTTGTCGGCTGTGAATCCGGTATGGCATTACTGCCATGCTGTTCTCGTGAAACTTCTACTTCCTTATCTGAAAGGCCATTAAATCTCATATTCTGTTATCTCCTTAGGTTGTTTGTTGCAAAGCAAAAGGAAAAATTGCCCTAAAAGAACAACTCTTCCCCCCTGCCGTTAAGTTTAAGTATATCTTTTTACAACTTCGCCAATGCTCGGATCATTGGTTCCCTGACCGATCGCATTGAACTTCCATTCGCCGTTGTGGCGGTAGATCTCACCAAAAATCATTGCACTCATTCCGGAATAATCTTCGGACAGATTGTACTTGCACATTTCCACACCGGTAGTAGCATCCACCAGACGGCAGAATGCATTTTCAATCAGACCAAAATGCTGTTTTCTCTGAACTGCCTGATAGATATTAACGATAATCACAATCCTGTCATACTGATCCGGCACACTGGACAGATCAACCACAATCTGCTCATCATCGCCATCACCGGCGCCGGTCAGGTTGTCACCCATATGCTGAACCGTACCTGATGCATGACGCAGATTGCCAAAGAAAATAGCGTCACCCTTATCAACAAATTTGCCGTTGCGCAGCAGTAATACAGATGCATCGCAGTCAATCGGCTGTGGTTTCGGTGCAAAAAATCCTTTTGATCGCTTTACTTCATCCCAGCCAAGGCCGATGATTGTCTTTGCCAGTCCGGCATTTTCTTTCGATAAGCTGACCTTCTGGCCCTTTTGTAAACTTATTGACATTGTTCTTCCTCCTAAGTTTGCCCATTTTGTTAACGTTCATTCCCCGCGTCAATCACTTGCTGATTGACACGGAGGATGCAAGTTTTGGTTGGAAAACAGACTGTCCATCGCCGCAGGCGATTTAAAATGACAGTCTGTGTTACTGTTTGCAGGCTTGCCTGTGAACAGTAACCATTTATTCAACATCTACACCATATCCGGCACATAATGCCTCCAGGCCGCCCTGATAACCGCTGCCGATGGCATTGAACTTCCATTCACCATTGTGATTGTACAATTCTCCGAATACCGCTGCTGTCTCAATCGAGAAATCTTCACCCAGATCATAACGCAGTAATTCCTCACCGCTTGTCTCATCATAAATGCGGATGAAGGAATTGCTGACCTGACCGAAATTCTGTCGTCTCTGCTCGGGTTCATAAATCGTTACCGTAAAAGCAATTCTGGTAATATTGGCAGGGATACGGGACAGATCGATTTTAATCTGTTCGTCATCACCATCGCCGGCACCGGTCAGGTTGTCACCCAGATGTTCGGCACAACCGGACGGATGTTTTAAGTTGCCGAAGAATACAAAATCTTCCGTGCGGGATACACGTCCGTTATCGGCCAGCAAAAATGCTGCCGCATCCAGATCAAAGTCACCGCCGGTATCAAACCGGTTGGCATCCCATCCAAGTCCCACAACTACTCTGGAAAGGCCCGGATTATCCTTCGTAATACTGACCTTCTGGCCTTTTTTCAAACTAACTGGCATATCTTTTTCCTCCTGTTATGCTACTTCAATTCCATAATGTGCGCAAAGTGCTGCCAGACCGCCCTGGAATCCGCTGCCGATGGCATTGAACTTCCACTCGCCGTTGTGTCTGTATAATTCACCGACAACAACAGCCGTCTCGATCGAAAAGTCTTCACCCAGATCGTAGCGGATCAGTTCCACGCCGGTATCCTCATTCACAATCCGGATGAAGGAGTTGGAAACCTGGCCGAAGTTCTGTCTTCTGCTCTCAGCTTCATGGATCGTAACGGTAAATGCAATTCTGGTAATATTGGCCGGTACTTTAGCCAGAATCACTTCGACCTGTTCGTCATCGCCGTCACCTTCACCGGTCAGGTTGTCTCCCATATGATTTAATGACTCACTGACATGAGATAAATTGCCGTAAAACACAAATTCTTTTTCAGTCGGACATCTGCCGCTGTCATCCAGCATAAATGCGGATGCGTCCAGATCGAATGCAGCACCGGAATCAAACGCATTGACATCCCATCCCAGACCCACCATCAGACGGCTCAGGCCCGGATTTCCTTTTGTCAGATCCACTTTTTGTCCTTTGGATAAATTAATTGGCATAACAACTTCCTCCTCTTATGTTATAGTTTTTAGTTTGTTTCGTTAGGCATGTGATAACGCTTTTTGAACTCAGTTTTGATCGTTTCCAGTCTGACCTGATCCTCAGCCCGTTTTTTCTTTGCGGTTTCCTGCATCTGTTTGGTCTCATCGATACCATTGACAATCGTCCGCCAGGTGGTTTCCAGGGTCTCGATCTTAATCGAGCTGCCGCTGGCCAGCTTCGCTGTCAGCTTGGACTGCTCAACTGTATTTCTGGCATTTTTAATCAGCATCTCATTCGTCTTTTCATCCAGTGCCGACATTGCTTCGGCCTGAATTCTCTGACGCTTTAAGAGTATTGCCTGAGCAAGGGCCTGTTTAAACACCGGCAGGGTAACAATAAATGCAGAATTGATCTTACGGACCAGATTCATATTGCTGAATTCCATTGTTTTGATCATCGGAATCGACTGCATCGCCACATTCTCTGCCATCCGCAGATCCTGTGTCCGCTGTTCAAGCATCATCAGGGCGTTCTGCAGACTCTGTATTTCAAACTGAATGGCATGATCCCCGGTTGCTTCCAGATCAGCCTGACGCTGGGCGATATAAGCCTCCAGCTCACGGCATCCCTGCTCACCGGCCAGAATGTATTTTACCAGTTCATGATAGAAGTTGACATTTGCGTCAAACATATCGCCCAGTTTGCGGTTCGACTGCTTGATATCAGCCTCATACGCCTTCAGCTGAACATAGATTTTATCGACTTCATCACCCATCGTATTATATTTAGCCAGAATTTTATCAAGCTGTTTTCTCATATTGTTGAACAGCTTGCCAAATACCGAACTTTCATTCTTAAGATCATTCACATCAAACTTTTCCATGATCTTAGCCAGTGTATTCAGCATTTCGCTGGAACCGTCAAGCTGGGTCATATCCATGCTTCTCAGCAGTGAATCAGAGCATCTCGAAATCTCCCCGGCAACCTCGGCACCAAACATGACGATGGTTTCCAGATTGTCGATCTGAATCTGACTTACGAGTGAATCAACCTCTGGCGAATTGACCAACTGGGCGTTCATCTGCTCACGGTCGGCCTGGACGTCATAAGGGATAACCTCCAGTTCTTCCGGCTGGGCCGGTAGCTGCGGCGCTGTCTGCGGCGTTGCTGCCGGTGTCTGTGTTGTCTGTACTTTGCTGAAATCCAATCCCATGTTTAATTACCTCTCTTAAATATTTTTTGCCGCAAAACATCGCGGTAGCTGAGCGGAACCTCATCAAAATCCGGCACGGTCAGATCATATATATAACCGCCGATCTGATGTTCTTCCACTATTGGTTGACTGTAATGATTCTCTACACTCTGATAACCGGTCGGAACAAAAAACAGTACATCGAATCCGACCAGGCTAAGAAATGCCGCTGTAATGCTGTCTTCCAAAGACATAATAACTTCAGATGTATTGATATAAATAAGCTTTGGATTCTTTTTGGTGAAATCAAACTGCTGCACCTTACGAATCATATCCTTGCTCATATTGAGGGCTGTGGCAATGACCGTATACTCAGTACCGTTTTCATAAGTACCCCGGATCAGTTTACGGTCAAGCATCAGCTGGATCTTATCGAAAATATGGTTTTGCATATCCTCCCGCAGTACTCCGTACGGGTAGGCCTGATGAGACTTGATACGGTCACGCAGGAGCCTGCCGTTTTTCAGAAAAGAGGCTGCATGCGGACGAACCGGATTCGGCAGCGGTGCCCCTCCGGCCGGAACATGACGGATATAAAAAGTATCATCATTCATCAGCCGCTTGATACTGGCCCAATACTGTGACAGATTGCCATCTTTAACACCGGATATTTTCGCTAAAATCACCGGTATATTGACTACGTTTTCAACTACGCTGAAACTGGGCCGGTATTTCAATTCCTGATTCCACAGAATCGAAATCTCTTCATACATTGTTTTGAGTACAACTGCGGATGCCTGGCTGCACTGCTGATTGCGGTAAATACCGGTATCCTGGTACAGCAGGGTATCCAGCTCACGCTCTGCATGATATGCGGCTGTCCCCACCTGAACGGCCGCACCGTCACAGGGAAACCGTTCGGTCTGAGCCGTGTCGGAATAATTGATCTCAAATAAAAAGGTATCTTCCAGACAGCACTTTTGCTCACGGTCAGAATTCAGAACCAGGACATCGACCGGAAGCCGCGCTAAAAACTTTACAAATGCTGCCTCATTCGCGTCCCGGCACCTTCCCGAATATATAAAACACGCAGTCCCCGGATACTGCCAGCCGCGGAACAGGTCATCCTGATAACGTTTCAGCCAGCACAGCAGGTATACTGCCTTATTAGTCAGATGATTAAGGGTGCTGCCGGTCTGTTTTTCTTCTTCCAACATAATATCGATAAACAGTTTGCGGATCAGTCTCTGCAGTTCCGGATTCGCTGCATACTGGATATTCTTTGAGAGATCCACAATCATTGTTTCTGTCGAATTGTAATTCTTGCGGCTGACAGCAGATATTTCCTCCATCGAAGGACGGGAAATCTCATTGTTCACCACAACGATGTTACGTTTTTTATTCTTCAGCTGCAGATAAAACTGGTACCAGTCATTCATATAAGTAAGCCTGTCTTCCACGCCATTGACTCTGAAGAATGCATTGTAATATAAATTCGGATCACTGCCTCTTGCCGCCGCATCCTTCAGCACATCGGCAAAACCGCTGCCCTCTATCCAGGCATTCGTACAATTCATGAATTGCGGAACACTGCCATAGAGTGACTGGCGTTTCAAATCCTGCTGAATCTCTGATTTTATCCACTGCAGGGAAAAGTTTGCCGGAAACTGTGTCAGACCGGGTTTCGTATAGAGTGTTGACAGTTCCGACTGCGGATCGAGTTTCAGGTATGATACGTCCCCGCGGTACTGAAGCAGCACGATATCACAACCGCTTTTGGAAAGAACTGACAGCAGCTTTAATTCGTAGTTGCTGACATCCCCCTCATATAATATTTTAGGTACGGTATTGCCGCCCAGCTTACTGACAATACGTTCAAATTTATAATAAAGCCAGCACATGAATTTTATATATGCATTCCTCAGCATATTATCATTCTTGCCCTGTTTTCTCATCTGGTCAAGAGTGTCATAGATTGCTTCCGAGATGAACCGGCGCTGCAGTTCACTCATCCTGGGCAGCCACTTCTTCAGGCCGGAAGAGATGAAACCCGGACTAAGCTGAAAGTCATTTCCCATCATCTCGTAATAATACTGCAGATTCTTCTCGTCAGGATTGGGTATCCCGCCTTCAATAATGACACCGGTCAATCTGGCCGTCTCGTAAAAACGCCTGATAAAAGCGCCGGTCTCATTGCTGTATCCGGTTAACCGGTAAAAAAACACGCCCTGATCCCGCCGTTTGTTTAAATCTATAAAATACTCTGTTAAATCCTGGAGTTTCTTATGTTCAAACATCGTCTGCCATCACTTTCAATATCGATTCATTTTATTTTTATTCATGTAATAACCAAGGCTTCCCCCGGTCACCCCGCCTAAGATATGGGTCAGATTGGAAATGTTGTCTCTTACCGTGACACTGTCAATAATCTGGCCGCCAATGTAGAATATGAATACCAGTATAAAGGTCAGGGGTATCATTCCGTCTTTGATGCTGGTAAATGAAGCCAGCAGGATGAAAGCAAATACCACACCGCTTGCACCAAGGAGCCTCACATTCGGAAAAAAGATGAAGTTGACCAGACCGGTCAGCAAAGCTGTCGCCAGAATCACAAACAGGATGTTGGCGGAACCGTATTTCTCCTCTAATAACGGGCCGATGACCAGAATCAGGGTGATATTCCCGATGAAATGTTCCAGGTTGGCATGGCCAAGGATATGACCGAACATCCGGACATAGGTTAACGGACTATATAGTGAGGAACGGTAGACACTGAATAACAGCTGGTTCATCCATCCCTTTGTAAGCATTCCCAGGATTAGTGCGATTAAGCAGAGAAACGAAAAACCCAGTATGACCGGTGAGTTGTAGGATATTTTGATTCTGGCTGTGTTCATGGTGTCTCCTTTTGTGTTAACAGAATGCTGTTGGTACTAATTGATTGTATCATACCACAATTTAATATTCAATAATATCCATGCCGGCTCTTGTCGAAAGCCAGCTGGTTTCATCCTCTGATAAATCCCTGCACAAACGTACTGATATCCTTATAACTGACCGCCAGATTAATATTCTGACCGCTGTCGAAACCAGCGGTGCTGATGCCAATCACTTCCCCCATCATATTCAATACTGCCCCGCCCGAACTGCCGTGTGAAATCGGCGCAGTAAACTGGATCATCTCAACATGGTTGATATTGCGGAATCCTGAAATAATACCATCGGATACAGAGTTAAACAGCCCCAGCGGACTTCCGATCGCTACCACCTTCTGCCCCCGGGCAAGCTCTCTTGCCCCCTGGTATACCCTGATTGGTTTCAGTTCCCTGTCGATTCGCAGCAGGGCCATATCAAGCACATGATTATACTTGATCACCTCGTCCGTCTTATAAATCGCCTGGTCATCCTCAATTCTGATACAGAACGTCTCTCCGCCCCTGATCACATGATGGTTTGTCAGGATATATCCCTGGCGGCCGATCATAATCCCGGATCCGGTACTGACCGGTTTGCCGCTCTTATCCCGAACCTCTATCATCACCACCGACGATGCCATCCGGGCCAGCTCTTCAAATCCCAGTTCTCTCGCACCCTGATTATCATTGCGGGCCGGTGCTGCAGCCGCTTCCCGTATCGGCACCGGTACAGGTGTCGTTACAGGTACCGGCGCCGTACGTTTCGGCGCACGTTCACTTCGCTGAATCTGAACCCGTGGCCGCTCTGTATTCTCAACCACCGCAGTTGTTTTTTTTTCTGCCGGCTGTGCCTGATATGCCGGAATAGCCAGATCCGAAACTACATTTAGTTTTATCTGGTCAGAAAGCTGAAGCAGTCCGCCATCCAGGGCCGGATCTCCATTCGGACATAATATCATCACATCAATGCCCAGACAGGTCAGCAGATATAAAAAGAGATATTCCTGCTTTTTCAAATTACCATTATAGATGAATTTATACGACTCTCTCTCATTCCACCCTGTCAGATACTGCCCTGCGGCATTATCCAGCCAGTAAAACATTTTTATCATAAAATTCATATACATCGAATCACTAGCCGCGGAAGTATACTGATAAAAGATCGCGGAGACCTTAGCCAGTGCCTCTGTCAGGATCGGTTCCAGATCCCCTGCTGCAGGATTATGCTTTAACTTCAGCTGTTTCTTACCGCTGGTTATCCAGCTGTTATATGTATTTTTATAAAAAACCACATCCTCGTCAGCCGCCAGAGCCGGAAGCATGCCAGCCCGGACATACTTTCCTGCTCCGCTCTGCGTTCTGCCGGACAGCATACCGTCAATCTTCCTGATATCATTCAGATACTGTTCATCCCAGCCGATACAGCGGACAAAATAGACATCTTTGCATCCTTGTTTAAAGCTGCCTTTAATATTGGCAAACGTCATCAGTGATGTCACATGCATCGCATTATAGCGCACATCCATAAAGCTTCCCACCCTCTTAATTTCTTCATTTAAGTTTATCACATCATAGAAAAAATTCCTATTATTTTAATGCAAACAATGATATAATTTGTAGAATGACTAAAATGTAACCAACCACCTACAGGAGCAACTATTTATGGAGCATTTATCTTTATGTTATGGTGTCGGCCCCCTCTTATACTGTCCGGCCGTCAACCAGTCAATCGCAGATTCACTGAAAAATGAAAAATTCGGCCGTCACTATTCTCTCGCCATGTGTCTGGAGGATACGATTGATGACAATCATGTAAAAGAAGCCGAACAGACTTTAATAAATTCTTTAAATGAAATAACCTCAGCTTCAGAACAAAATGAATTTTATATCCCAAAGATTTTTATCCGGATCCGCTGCCCCGAACAGATCAGCCGCCTGTATCAGGAACTGTCCTCTGCCAGATCTCTGATCACCGGTTTTATCATTCCCAAGATCACACCGGAGAATGCCGATGATTATATTAACGAAATAAAACAAATCAACGAAATATCCGATCGCCGGATCTATATGATGCCGATTATTGAAAACCCGGCCATTATAAACCTCACACATCGTTACGACATTTTGTATGAACTCAAACAAAAATTTGACCAGATCTCCCATCTGATCCTCAATATCCGGGTTGGCGGCAACGATTTGTGCAATGCCTTCGGTTTCCGCCGCCAGAGTACAGAGACCATCCACGATATCAAACCGGTCATTAACATATTAACTGACATTACGACAGTCTTCGGCACTGATTACGTAGTTTCCGGACCCGTCTGGGAGTATTATGACGGTCCGGGCTGGGATACCGGTTTAAACGCAGAGCTCAACATGGACAGGCAGGCCGGTTTTGTCGGCAAGACTGTCATTCACCCCAATCAGATCCCGTTGGTCAATGAAGCCTATAAGGTCTCTGAACTTGACTATCAGGATGCAATGGCAATTCTTGATTGGGACAAAGAAGCCATGGTCTCCGGCAGTGTTTCGCATTCGCGCATGAATGAATACAAAACACATTGCCGGTGGGCACAGCGGGTGCTTGGACTGGCTAAAGCTTATGGGGTAAAGTAAAATTCAGACAAAAAGACTGGCTGCCGGCGCAAAACCACTGGCAGTCAGTCTTTTAAAATGTAATGATCCCGGCTATCAATTAAAGTGTGTTTACTATATAAGAGTCACCTGTTCATCCTTCCATGCCGATTCAAAAATTGCATCAACCAGCTTCATTCCCATCCAGGCATCTTTCACATGGATATAATTCTGAGTGCCGTCTTCTATCGCCTGATAAAAATCGGCCATAACGGTTTTATGACTGCTGCCGAAGTAAAATTTAGATCCCGGCATCTTATCATCCTCTGCTAAAATACTCTGTTCACCATCCGGATCAATCCGGATCAATTGGTTGTCCTGAATCAGAAATTCGCCCTTTTCCAGTTCTATCCGAAGCGAAACCGATTCATTTTTATAATTCCCAACTGTGGCAAAAAACAATCCGGAAGCGCCGTTAGTATAACCAAGTCTGGCTGCCACCGTATCCTCCACCTCGATATCATAGTCCAGAAGCCGGCCGGCCAGTGCCTTTACCGAATTAATCTCTCCCCCCAGATAATACAGTAAATCAAGGGTATGGATTGCCTGGTTCAGCATTACCCCGCTGCCGGCCATCGACTTGCTGCCCCGCCATGGTTTAGTCTGATAATATTCCCGCCTGCGCTGCCATGGGACAAATCCGCGGAGTCCGGTGATCCTTCCGTAACTGCCGCCGTCAATCAGCCGCTTCAGATACTCCGTTGTACGGTTCCTGCGGTTCTGCAGGCAAATCCCCATGTATAATCCGGGATAAGCCGCTTCCAGCCCGGCAAATTCCATTGCTTCATCCAGATCCGTTGCCATTGGTTTTTCACAGAACACATGAATGCCTTTTTCGGCTGCTGTCCGGGCCGCCGGATAATGCAGGTAATGGGGCAGACACAGGTGAACACAGTCCGGTTTCTCCCGTTCCAGCATCTCCTGATAGTCGGTGTAAAATGGTACCCCGGGGCAAACACTCCGGCGGCTCTCATCAATATCACAGACAGCCTTAACCACGACTCCCGGGATGTTTTTTAATGCATCGAAGTGAATCGGTGCAATATCGCCAAGACCTGTTACTGCTACTGTTATCACATCAGTTCCCTCACTTTATTTTGTTCAGCAGTGACAGCAATGCCTGATACTGCATTTCATAAGCCGCCGCACCGTCTGCTGCCTTATTCTCTTTAATAATCTCACTGGCATCCTTCTGTTCCAGTGAGGCCAGCGCATCAAACAAAACCAGATGCGGCTCCAGCGTCAGAAACCCCCGATAACCGTCACACTGAATCGCCGTGTGCAGAATATCGGCAATCCGGCCCTCACCGGTTCCGCAGACCACATTTTCCTGACACGCAGCAACAGCATCCTTAATATGGATATACTTCACATAAGGCCGCAGCCGCTGATACGCCTGCCATGGATCAACGCCGCACTGGACAAAATTGGCAAAATCAAATGCCATCGCCAGCGGCTGGTCCTCAAATGCTGCCATCAGATCCAGACACCGGGTATCGATATCGCCGTATATGTCCTTTTCATTTTCATGAATCAGTGTCATACCATGACGCTTTGCAACATCCAGAAAACCGGCGATCTTTCGCTCCACTTCGGCGGTATAAGCTGACGGATGTTCAGTTTCCGGAATAAAGAAACTGAACATCCGGATATAACGACAATCCAGCACACCACAGATCCGGCCCAGCTCATCAAGCTGTCCGAGCTGCCTTTGATAGGCCGCATCGTCATCAATGCGGATCTTACCGATCGGCGATCCCAGTGAAGATACTTTAATCCCCGCCTGTTTCAGCCGCGGCAGCAGCTTTTGTTCTGCTTCTGCGGCAGTATAGTCAGCAATTCCCTTACCATCTGCCGTCCGCAGTGAAATATATTCCATCCCCAGCCGCTTTACCACGGCAAGCTGTTCATCAAAATCTGTGCTGATTTCATCGGCAAAACCGGAAATCATAATTCCCTTATGCCGTAATCTGTCGCTAAACAGTTTAAGTTCCCCATCTTCCATCTCAGTTCTCCCGTTCCGGGAATTTACCCTCAGTTTTAATCCGTTTATTCAATTCCTGCAGATACAGATCGTCATCAAACTGCAGCGAAACCTCCTGATTCAGCCAGGATGAAAGCAGGCAGGCATTTGCCAGTCTGACACCATGGATTCCGTCTGTGCCCGGTGCCAGAAGCGGCTCTCCATACAGGATATGACGAGCGAAATTCTCCATCACTTCAACGTGCTGATGGCCCCAGCCATCGTCATTAACAATCGTTGAGATATCATAAAGATCATTGTCTGTACCGCTGTTTCCGGCCACCAGTTTGCTCAGATCCGACATTGCAACTGTTTCATTTAACTCATCTTCCCCGCGTTTCAACTTGTAAATGGTCACCTTGCTGCTGTCGTCTACAACGATCTTGCCGCCGGACAGATCAATCTCCAGCCGGTCGGTTCCGATCGGGTCATGAGTACAGGTGATAAAGCTGCCGGTGGAACCATCCGCATATTCAGTCACCACAGTTACATCATTTTCAACAACGATCTGACGGTGGGCACCACAGACACACTTCGCATATACTTTCGTCGGAATGCCGCAGATCCACTGCCACAGATCAAGCTGATGCGGTGCCTGATTGACCAGTACGCCGCCGCCTTCACCGCCCCAGGTCGCCCGCCATTCACTCTGGCGATAATAGCTGTCAGGCCGCCACCATGAATTGATCATCCAGTTCGAGCGCCTGACCTCTCCCAGTTCTTTTGACTCCACCAGCTGCTTTACCTGTTGGTACAGCTTATTGGTGCGCTGATTGAACATAATCCCAAACGCCACTTCCGGATGTTTAAGCGAACAGTCATTCATCCTTATGACCTGTCCGGTATAGACCCCGGCAGGCTTTTCCACCAATACATTCATGCCATGTTCCAGACAGCAGATCGCAATCTCCGGATGCAGATAATGGGGAACCGTAGTAATCACCGCATCAACAGCCTTCTCCTTAACCATAGTCTTCCAGTCTTCATATACCGGACAGTCCGGATACAACTCTTCCGCTGCTTTCCTTTTTGCATCATCAATGTCACAGATTGCACCCAGAATACCGTGCTCCGGTCCCGCCACCTGCGGGCCGTCTGCTTTCGGGCGGCCCGCCAGAAACCCGGCATAAGAAGAACCCTGCACGCCGAAACCAATGATGCCAAATCTTACTTTTTCCATGTCTTCTCCTCTATTCTGCCGAATCTGCAATCGCTTTGATAAACTCGATATTATCTTTCAGTTTCTGATCTGAGTTTTCGGATGACGAAAAATCTTCAAATGTAATATAACCATCATAACCGACTGCTTTCAGCGCCTTAAAACATTTTTTGAAGTCAGCATAACCGTCTTTAAACGGTGCCCAGTCCGGTACATACTTTACCTCACCATCCTGCTCTTTTTTGACCCATCTGGCATTTTTTACATGCACCAGGTCAAGATACGGGCCAAGGATCTCAAAAGCCATCTGATACTCTTCAAATCCCTCATAGATGACATTTCCGGTATCATAGATAACACCGATATAATCAGGATCAAAGTTTTCAGCCAGCCGCCTGGCAGCGCTTGCCGTCGGCGTTATCGTTCCCATGTGCATCTCCATATCGGCCTTGATACTGTGCTTTCTGGCCAGCTGCTCGACCCGGGCAAACCCGGCAACCGCTTCTTCATACAATTCCGGATACGTTTTTTCGCCGGTATACTTCAGGGAATTGACCCGGATCCGGGCGCAGCCCATTCGTTTGGCTGCGATCATGCAGCGCTCTATTTTGGCCTCGTCGTCGGTACAGCTGACATAGGTTGCCAGCGCATTAACTTCCAGCCCGCAGCGTTCGGTCATCGCCTTCACCGCTGCTGCCTGTTCATCAATATCGGCAACATCAAGGGTGCAGCGGTTATTGCGCCAGTAGGACGGAGCTTCAGCCAGAATCTCTTCCTCGACCGGCAGATCTGTCACCCGCCAGTCCACTCCGTCATACCCATATTTCTGCATCCGTTCCAATGCTTCCTCCGGCGTCAGTTCCGGCACACTTACTGTAAATAATGAATATTTCATATCTGCTCTCCTTATTAACCTTTGATTCCTGAACTGGCCACACCTTCCACAAAATACTTCTGCAGAAAAACAAACAGAATCAGCACCGGCAGCAGTGCCACCGTCGCAGCCGCCATGATCAGGGCATAGTTGGATGAATACTGCGAATTAAACAGCCGCAGCATCAGCTGAATCGTCTTTTTACTGTTTGATGACAGATAGATCATCGGTCCCATAAAGTCATTCCACTCAAATGTAAACGAAGTGATACACAAGGTTGCCAGCGCCGGCTTTGACAGCGGCAGCATAATCTGACTCCAGATCCGAAACTCTGACAGTCCGTCAATCCGCGCCGCCTCCAGCAGTTCATTGGGAATACTGATAAAAAACTGCCGCATCAGAAATACTCCCATCGCGGTAAAGGCATGCATCAGAATCAGTCCCAGATGACTGTCGGTCAGACGCAGTATGGTCATCATCTTAAACTGCGGAACCATATAAACCTGCCAGGGAATCGAGATCGTCATAACATACATCATGAAAATGGTATCCCGGCCCTTAAAATCTAACTTTGCAAAGGCATAGGCCGCCAGGCTGGAAGTCGTCAGCTGCAGTATTGTCGTAAAAAATGTCAGCTTGGAGGTGTTAAGAAAACCTACCAGCAACGGTACCTTATTCCAGATCTCAACGTAATTCGACCACTGCGGGTCACGCGGAATCCAAATAATCGGATAGGCAAACACATCCTTTTCAACCTTCAGCGATGCCGACAGCATCCATACAAACGGCACCAGCATAATCATTGCCATCAGAATCAGGACAGCATATACAAAAATCAGCTTCGCTGCCGATTGATTCTTTGCCCCATAATTTGTCGCACTCATCATCACGTCTCCTCCTACATGTTATTGGTGAATTTCTTTTCACCTTTAAACTGAATCAGGGTTACTGCCATGATGATTGCAAGCAACGTCATTGCTACGGCGCTGGCATAACCAAACTTTGAGTTGACAAAGGCACTGTTGAAAATGTAGTAGGCCAGAACCTTGGTCGCTTCCCCCGGTCCGCCCTGGGTCGTGATATACATGATGTCGTACGATTTGAATGTAGCTACCATCAGCATCATCAGGATAAAAAACGTCGTTGACGTCACACTCGGCCAGGTAATATGTAAAAACTGCTGCCATTTGCCGGCTCCGTCCAGCGAAGCGGCTTCATAAAGATCGGACGGCACCCCCTGCAAAGCGGCCAGGTATACGATCATGTAATACCCCATCCCCTTCCACACGGTCAGGCCGATAATCATCGGCAGCGCCCATGTGGTTGAAGCCGCCCAGCGGGGTGGATTTGCCACCCCGATTGCTGCCAGAATACTGTTGACCGGACCGCGGTCAGGATTAAACAGCGCCATCCAGACCACCGCTACCGCCACCAGCGAAGCCACATAAGGGAAAAACAGCACCGAGCGGAAGAAAACGCGTCCTTTGAGCGGTTTATTCATCAGGATTGCCAGTCCCAGCGATATCGCCATCGTTACCGGTACGGTGACAATGGTATAAACTATCGTGTTTTGCAATGCAATCCAAAAACTTGTATCCTTTGTAAACAAAGTAATAAAATTCTGCAGTCCGACAAACTTAATCGGATTTCCCGAATCCCATTCGCAAAAGCTGAGCAGCAGCGAAAACACAATCGGTACAAACGTAAATACGAAAAAACCAATCAGATTGGGGAGAATAAACGCATATCCCACTAACATCTTTCTGAAGGCACTTTTATTCTTTCTGTTCATACAAATCCTTTCTGACAAATGTTATCGGAATTATTTCTTTGCTTCCTCTTCGCTCACCCGGTCATAAATCCGCTGCAGTCCTTCTTCTACGGTCACGCTTTTGGTCATGATCGCGCTGTGCTCTTCTTTAAAGATATTATCCAGTGTCTTGGCCATCTCATCCATTCCGATCTCAATTACAAATTTATCAAGATCAAGATATGCCGAAAGGTTTTCCGGAGCATTCGGATGTGTTTTGGGAATATCATCAAAGATCTGATTAATCGCAGGGGAACCAAATCCCGGTACAACACCCGTCCTGGCCAGAACAGACGCACCTTCTTCACCGCAGATATAAGTAATCAGCAGCCATGCCTCTTCCGGATTTTTGCCATAAGCGCCGATTGAAACCGGTGTTACACCGCCGACACCAATATCATTGCCGGTTCCCTGTTCATTCGGAATGCTGCAGCAGCCCCAGTTAAACTCGGCATTTTCACAAAGCATGTTAATAAACCAGGATCCCATCTGCAGCATTGCTGCCTGCTGATTATAGAAAACACCGGAATAGTGGATATTGGATGATTTAAGTACGCCGTAGTCCTGAATCAGGCCTTCATCCTGCATCGCCAGAAACTCTTCATAATAAGGTTTTAACGTAAAATAAGTCTCTTTGTCGAGGTAGTCAAACACTTCGGTTCTTCTGGCATACTGGTTGACATTACTGGGCCAGGTATGGGCATGGGCACCATACACCTTGTCATTGCCGGTACCGCTGGTCATTCTCGCCGCCAGTTCATGATACTCTGCCATCGTCATACCATCAGTCGGATATTCCACACCGGCCGCATCAAACAGATCTTTATTGTAAAAAATCATGTTATTGTCTTTTCTGAATGGAACACCGTAAGTCTTGCCGCCAAGTCCCAGCTGGTCGACCAACCCCTGATAGTTGTCCTTACTGAACGAACTGTCGCCTGCAATCAGATCGTCAAGCGGCAGAACATGTCCCTGCTGAATCAGGCTGCTCAACGAATAGGTTCCTTTGGTAAAGACGACATCAAAGTCCTGTTTTCCACCTAACTGCGTGGTTATGGTATTGTCGTATTCATCCGCCGCAAACTCAATCGGCTCAATGTTAATATGTGGATATTTTTCCATAAAAGATGCAAACATGGTTTTGTAATACTCCAAATTTGAATAATCCCATAAGGCCACTTTCAGCGTGACTGTTTCCGGTGCATCCGGGTTGGCTGCTGCCGTTGTCTTTGATTCACTGCCAGATCCGCATCCGGCCAGCATGCCGGCTGTCATTGCTGCAGTCAGGATGCCTGCTAATACTCTTCTCTTCATAATCAATTCTCCTTTTCATGATTGGGTTTACAAAAACTACAAATTCCGTTCATTTACCCGCCCTGTTTTATTCACATTTAACATATTAACATATTTAATTTCACATAACCTTTGTATTTATGCTATACTTATGTCATATTGTGCTATCAGGAGGAGATATGACAAACCAAGTTGCGATTGATACCATCGATCTGATTCTGGCTTCGCACCGGATCACTGCAAAACCGACAGAGCGATTATTGCACATGCATAACAACGCCTATGAGATCATGCTCTTTAAGCGCGGCAATGTTGATTATTTTATTAACAATATTACTTACCATTTAAAACCAGGTGACATGACACTGATCTGCCCCAATGATATTCATGGTTTTTTTATAAAAGATGACTCTCCGTATGAACGTTATCCGGTTCATGTCGAAGAATCAGTGATTAAGGCTTTGTCGAGCAGCCGGACTGATCTGTGCGAGTGCTTTTATGATTTAAAACCAAACCGGGTCTATCAGCTGTCACGGGATCAGATTCACGAATTTGAATACTATGCCGGTAATATAATCCGCGAACGGGATCAGGGCGGCTACGGCAGTGATATTAAAATGCGGGCCTATCTGTCATTTCTGCTGGTTCTGGTCAATAAAGCGTTCCAGCATTCAGGGGTGATCATCAGCGATATTTCACCGCAGCTGATTAAGGATGCGATCAGTTTCATTGATGAACACCTGACTGCACCGATGACCATACAGACGATTGCCGATACATTAAATATCAGCCGTTCGCGGATCAGTCATTTGTTTAAGGAATATACCGGAATCTCGTTGTGGAATTATATTACGATTCGCCGGATTCAGCACGCCCAGAGTCTGATCTTGCAGGGGGCAAGCATCACAGCTGCCTGCTATGACAGCGGTTTTCATGACTACTCACATTTTATAAAGGTGTTTTCCAAAGTAGTGGGCGTTAGTCCGGGGAGGTATTTACGAAATGGAGCGGGCATATAATCGGAAATGGAATATTTTGCACGCAAAAGGAGCGCAGCTCCATAACTGTTCTCTCAGTTATGGAGCAACGCCTCCGCATCTAAATCATATCAACGAGACCACTGTGCCAGCGGTACTTTCCGATTTAGCAACACAAAAACCTCGTAAGCCAGTATTTACAAGGCTTCCAAAGTTTTTTCAGTTTTACCTAACTTTTTAAAAGGTACTTGCTTAGTCCTTGAAGCGTTATAATTTGTTCGGCTCTTGATTCCGCCATAGTTACGGAATATACCTCCCTTGGGACGCTTTTAACCCGCCTACATAATGAAACCCAATGACTCCGACATCATCATAGAGACTGGAGATATTAGTTTTAAAATTGTTTCCGCGGTCGAAAACCAGCGTAATATCAGGTTCTTTCCCAAACAAACTCTGATACCGGCTTTTTAACTTCTGCACTACCTCAGCAAACTGTTTAGTGTCCGGACGGTTACCTTCATATGTCTCATAAAACAACGGGATTTCATCTTTTCCGGAAATCAAAAGAGACAAGCCGATAATACGCAGATTATTTCTTTTTTCCTTACTATGTCCGCGTTTGACCAACTGGGATTTTTTATTTGCAGTGTCGATATAGGTAAAGAAATTCGTTGCATCATATACCAAACACTTCGCCTCCAGCCGATATTTTTCAATAAGGAAAGGAACAAACTCAGCTTCAAATTTCTCCATATCCTCTTTTGTCCACTGCTCCATATTATCCCAAAACCGACGACTATCAAGCTGGTTTTTCGTTGCGGGAATAAGGCGGGAAAGAATCGTTGTCTCAAACCAATGGCCAATCCCCGATTTAGGAAGTGGTTCAACCGCCCTGTTAATGGCTGCGAGCAACAGGTATGTCCCAATCGACAGTCCCTGATTGCGCTTGGGGGCAATGGCATCAATTCTGCCATCCTTTTGACGCTTTAATCATTTCATGATTTTTTATATCTTTTCTGATTTTTCGTCGTAAACTCTGTGATAACCCTTTATTTGTTGCCAAGTCACTTAATCGAGGCATTAGCTCCTGCTTCTGTTCAGGATTTAGCATGCCAAACCAGGAATAAGCTAATTCAATCCAGTATACTGATGGCCCATGATAGAAAACATATTGAACAATATCAAAAAACGGAAATATTTTTTTTACATCATAATCTTTGATGTATTTATTTAATCTCATATCTATTTGTTTCTCTATTTCTGTTAAGGGAATTTCTAAAAGTCTTATTAATCTTAAGAATAATCGTTTTTCTTTCAGCAGAAGAAATTCTATACTTGTTTTCCAAAACCAATCCCCATCATTGGTAATACCTACTATTATGCTCCCCTCAGTCTGAAATAAAATCAGACATGACTTATTATTTATTTCAATAAAATTAGTTTTCTCGATCGAATCATCGTTTTCTGACTGCTGGTAGAAATTTAATAAGTCATTTTTCACATTAGCACCTCCATAATCTACATAGTAAACCCCCCCCCAACCATTCGGAGCATCGTATGGCAATACATTAAGACATTCAATATAGCCTAGAAAGTAAAAATCCATTGGATTATATTTTTTTAATTCTGAAAGGTAAATTAGCTTTTCCACATGCTTTTTAATATCAGCATATTTTTCACCATAGAATGCATTGCAAATCAGTATTGGTACTTTTATGTATGAATTAAACTCAATCAAATCCTCAGCCGGAACCCACAATTCTTCATGAATCGATGATCCTACAATATGTGACTCATATTTTAACACATATTGTGCTTCCATATTGAACTCTGTAACATATCCACTGAATCCAGAAGTCTCATCTAAAGCATTCCATTTTTGGGCAATTTCAATTGCATACTCCTGATTTAAAACAGGATAAAATACAGATTGCTGTGGCAATCTTGGTGGATACCTTCTGCATCCAGTATTTAGTATTAAATCTAATTCCCTCATCCCAACAGGTCTATACATTGTTTCAACTTTTTTCGCCATTATACCATCGCCATATACCCAACTATCATCATGGTTACACACATCCAGTTAATGAATATTTGTTTTTTCACTGTTTTGTAATAAAAACCCCTTCTACCGATACCCACTTCAAACAGTTGCTGACAATCTCAATCAACTGTTCTTTTGTGCTAATCCGGTACCTTTTGTCGATCCACTCCTCTTCCCTCAGTAAAAATAGACCGAATGTATTCAAGCTTGATATATCAATCAGAAATCTTATGATATCATTATTATGCAACTCATCTTTATTACAATTAACTATTTTTTCTAATTGTAACATGCCATCGCCTAATAATCTAAAAGGAATGTATTGGTCAATATCAAAATCATTTTGTATTATATCTTTATGGTGATTTTTATAGTATTCTATATCACTAAATTCTTCAAATACAAGTGTTGATTTATAAGTGTACTTTTTAGGCTCATGAGAGAAAACTTCTCCTCCCCATTCAACAAGGGACTCGGAAATATTCACTGTACTTAAATCCTCTGGTTTTAATAAAACATCAAATGAAAAATCCATATTCACTCCTTCTAGTAATGAAAATCTGTTGGTTTACTACGTTCCCAAAAGTTATATTCAAAATCATAATTAAATATATGTTGATGTGGATTTGAATGATAGCTCGGTGAACCATGATCATTCCAATGAACTTCACTCCATGGTACATTATATCCATTCGCTGTTGGCCATGTTCCCTCTGGAAAAGTTGCTGACTGACGATAAACTTCTCCCGTCCCACTACTAACCCGCCCCCCTAAAACAGTGTGGGGACCTGTTGCATTCGGATCAGGCAATGGAATATCTTGCCCGTTAACATTATGCTTTGGCAAGGGAATAGGATTGCCGTTTGCATCTTTAGGAATATATATTCGATCTTTACCACTTCCATTTCCCACCTCCTGCTCAGCCCTCTTAATCTCCGCTTCCTCTAGCCTGGTCTGCTTGTCATACGCTTCATTCACACGTTGATTCCGTGTCATAATGCTATATACCACCGCCATATTCCCGGCAGCCATCATACTTTCGCCCAACCAGTTAAAGGCCACCCTATCTTTTTCATTTTCCCTTGCAAGCCAATCTTTTTCAAATAAAATCGCCTGTTGATTAGATGCTTCCCGGATAGCTGCCATCATTTCAGCATTCAAATACAACGTATTCAGCCCTGGATATCCTCCCATACCAGCTCTTACAATCGTATCTTCCAATCCATTCTGGGCTTTACTTTCATTATAAAAATCTCCATTGGGCAATAGCCTTGCCAATGCCGCCAAAATATAAGCACTGTCAGGATTATCATCATACATCAGATCAGTAAGTAATATCTGTCCTCGTATATTTATACGCTCTTCCAAAAATGCCAGTGCCATCTCCCTAACAAATTTTAGATACCTGGCAAACTTCCCCTCTTGTCCGGATGTTATAATTTTCAATGCAGTTCCGGATTTCAGACAAAGTATTTCTGATTCCGTTGTAATAACCTCGTTCCCATTGACCAGTTTTCTTTGCGGCTTAATATTCCGCCATTCCGGCTCAAATCCCATGGAGTATTCACAATGTTCTGTACCACCGCAAGACCCAAACGGGAATATATTAACCCGTTCTTCCCGATCAAGGACGCACGCTTCCGGCAGGTTATTCAGATCTATATCACGTGTTTCCACATACAAATATGTATGGTTTTCCCCATAAGGGCACTCAAGCTCTGCCCCCAAAACCAGTGGTTCGGCATCTCCTGTGGCTGCATCATCACCAAAAAGAGCAGTCAAAAAACTAAATACTCCCATTTAACGGCTCCCTTCATTTTACCATAAATTCCCGAATTCTCATACCCATTACATGCCTGCGATAAACACTCTCAACAAATTCCATGTTTGCGACAATACACCGGCCATTTAAGTTCTCAACTCTAAAAATCGGATCCCTGGTCAACTTGTCCTTATCCAGAATTCCTGTAATCACCTGACTACGGTCCCGGCTCAGTTCGCTTTCCGCCGACAAGCAGCTGATTAGCGGCAAATCCGGCATCTGGTATGACATGGCACGAAAATGTTCATCGTCAAATAAAACTATACTTTTCATTTTTATTGCAGAATTGTACATTTGAATCACATAAGCAAATTCACGGCAAACCATGAATTCCGGATAGGTAAGTATATCCATAAACTCTGCTTCTTCCGACAGCACCACGCGAAATGAATTTCTCTTCCGCAGCTTCCCATGCACCTCAGCAATTGGTCTCATTCCCGGACCAACCACCTCGTACCAGTCCTTTAACCGGGGCTGAACATTATTATCGTCAGCTAATATCTGAAAGTACTTCATCTGCATTTCCCCTTAATGTTAACAAATAATCCGCTTCATCCATATATCCGCCAAACAGTACATTTACCTCATCACAATAAACAGCATCCGCAAACAGAAAGCTCACTTCGGTTTCCTCCAGTACAGCTTTTATAAACGCCTTTGCCATCCTGTGATAGTACATCATATATTCAAATCGAATATAATCCATTTCATATCGTTGTATTTGGAAAATCGCCTTAACCGCTTGTGTATAAAGCTGTTTGATATCTGTTTCAAAATTTTGATAAATACCATTCAAATCCAAATATACTGCCGCTTCTGCCTCATCCCCATAAAACCTTTCATCCAGAATATCCACCCGGATTCTGTCACGCTGAAGAAACATCCCACTATACAGGCAAGAGAATATAACATATTTAACTGCACCCTTTTTCTTCTCTTGCTGCAGCCTGACCGCCTGTTCAATCGCCGTACTTAATCCTGTTAGCACTTCTGATGCAACTTCCCACGCATGTTCACTGCAATATTGTGTTACCGCCACCCCACTCATCTCAAACTGCAGGGGCAGCAGTTCTTTCATACATTCCGCCAATCGTTCTTTTCTATCCATCATTGAATCCTGAATTTTCCTCCCGTAAATACTACATCCTGATCAATATGCAGGCCGGCACTTCCCTGTCTTACATCTACACTTTCTGTCCCTGCGATCTGCAAAGATGATTTCTCGCTTGAAAGGGTCAGATTCTGCCCTGATTGAATTGTAATATTCTTATTACTTACAATTTCAATTCCCGTTCCATCCGTAATCTTTATTGACATGCCTTTATTGTTTGTAAGCTCCAGTGTATCCGGTGTAAAACGCAATTCCTTTCCATATTTGGTCTTCCATGATTTGCAGTCCGGATTCTTTCTCTCACTTCCGGTTTCCATATGAACCGCACTGATCACGTAGCCATGCTCTTCCCTGTGATCCGGGATATAAAGACGGACACGATCTCCGATCTCCGGCATACAGTACCACCCCGGCCCGTCGGGCGAAGAATATCCAGTTGAATAGGGAAACCAGGTTTCAAGTATCTGGCTGGTATTTTCATCCTCATGCAGACGAACCTGAACCTTATCCTGTATTACCGCTTCAACCATCGCCATGAAAGAACTGCCAATCTGTTTATCATTAAACTTACGCTGTACATTCATGCCATTACGAGAGCGAAGATAATAGGTATGAATCAGTTCGCCTCTTATTAATTGACTTTGAATCCGATATACATATCCTCCATTCCTGCCAAACGTAAGTAAATCCCACAGTTCATAATACTCTTTCGCCGATATTACATATTCCATATAGTCCTGTTCTCGAAAAGATCCCTGCCCATTGGCACCCAACCTCATAAACTCACCGATTTGCTGTCTGATCGAATATCTGGTATCCAGTGGCAGCTCCCAGCGAGATCCGGATGCCTTCCCCACATAATAAAGAACCCCGCCTCTTGTGATTGCCGGTGTAATTGCCATCCCAAACCGGCTGCTGACCCGTTTGATAAATTCCCAGTCCGTCTCACAGTACTGAAGCAGAAAATCAAGTGTTGAAGATGCAAATTCTTTCTCCACCATAACATCAGAAAGGTCATATCCATCATTGATCCATTTAAAAAAATCTATGCAGGTCATTGCTTTATTCTGGAAAGACCGAAAATGTTCCGTACAGTCCATCAGAAAAGTACCACCTTTGATATCCAATGTCAGTTCTGTCACATGCGAGTGCTCCTGCATCGCAAAACCCGCGATAATTCCTGTCATAATATTGTGTTCTCTGCCGTTTTCATCAACCTGATAAATCGTAATCCAATTATTCTCCAGCAGAAGGTGCTTATAGTTATTAATATTCTCGTCACTGATATAACCTGTTATTACGGCAGATGCATGTTCGCCCGCCATGCGATCAATTTCCAGCTTCTTAATTGTTACAAAGTCAAAATATGTCACCCTTATCATTTCTGTTCCCATTTCTCATATCTCCTCGTTTAGTTTTGTATAGCCGAAAGACTTAAGTATCGGTTGCTTCCACTCATCAAAATGAACCATCCTGCAATTAAACATACTGATCAGCAGGTATGGTTTCAAATAAATCAGACTCTGGATATGATATGTTTCATCACTTAATGTAAAATTCTTGTACTCAAACCATCGTCCTTCTGACTGTTCTGTCTTGATGACTCCGTTATCATACACCACTGTTTCCTGTGCCTGACGAAGCAAAGCCGATTGCATTGCAGCCGTTGTCTGTTCCAGATCCATCTCATCCCGCTCCAATAAATGAAATGCCAGATTAACACTAAAACTCTCATCCGTCAGCAATACTGGCGGGCGGTATCTGCTTAAGTATCTGAATTCGGCAATATTGGGAGGCATATCAGTAAAATGTTCCGGTATTAACACGGTAATCCTGTTATCAAACAGTTTTCTGGGAGCAAAGCGAACCATTACCCCGTTTATGTAAACCTCGTCCAACGATATATCATATGCCTGTTTATACTTACGTTAATAATGCCGTAACGAAATACATTAAAATCATGCTCTATGCCGGATGGATAAAAACTTTTGACCGTGCCCATAACAGCTTCCGTTGCAGGCCCCACCTGGAAAAATATATAAAAAAACGGCCTGATGAAACCGCGATCAAAATGACCGCGCTCTCTCCAGACCGGCACTCCATCATATCAATGGAGTTTTATAATTTATAATTAAAATATTCTATATCCTTACTCTTGATAACCATATTACAAATACAAATATACCACAAAATATAAATTCACACAATATACTTTCCGAAATTCCGCATAGCGTCCTTATGCATCAGCCATATTTTTTATAATCCCGCAAGCCTTATAATTACTCAAAGGATAATATTCAATCTCCACCACCTTTTCCTCAGCAAGACGAATAATATGCCTCAGGGAATCATCATTACCGTTGTCTTCATTAATCAACACCTTCCACGGCACTCTTCTGAGCAAAACCCTGGTAGTTTCCCCGATCCCCGGTTTGATCAGATTGATATCCGAAATGTTAAAATCCGCCGCAATTTTCTGCACTTCTTCCATCCCGCCGTGAGACAACCCCACATCCTGATAATCCTGGTTCTGAAGGCCAAACCGGGATGAAATTTCCTTAATAAATGAATAGGACAGATCGGATGCTTCCAGTTCTCCATAATAAACAGCACCATGAAAATCATCCGGCCCAATAATATCATCACGAAGAAAAGTCCTGCTGATCAGTCCTGAAACCGTACAATTCAAACACGAACTGGGAATCAGGATATCTTCATGGGTCCCGCACAATTCCGTGATCCCGGCAGGATCAGCCACTACCGCCAGTTCCGGAGAGACTCCCGGATATGCCGCTGCCGCCTGTTCTAACTGCCGCAGAATCGCCCCTTTGCCAATCCAGCCATCGACAAACAGTATCTGATCCGGGGTATGCCGGTCCAGGATATATTTCATCGCATTATCATCGATTCCCTTCCCTCTGATAATAGAAATAGAATAATGATCCACCGATCTGTCATATTTCCACCGGATATATTGTTTCAGCAAAATCCCGATCGGAATCCCGGCTCTTGCAAGTGAAACAAGTACAACATCTTCACCTCTTTTACTGATAATCTTGTCAGCCAGACGGCCAATGGCTGCTGCCGTCGTTTCCGCGTAGTTTTCCAAGGCATCCCGGTAAGTCTCCATATATTTTTCAGATGGTACATACTCGATTGGCAGCATCTCACAATAATGCTTTCCCGATTGAATCAGACGTTCGCGTTCCTCTGTTGGCTGCGGTGCTACAATCCCGGTAATATCTTTCAACAACAGGCATACATCTTCCGAGCGATAAGAACTTTTCATCAGTCACACCACCTTATTACAATTACATGATCATTACCGGCTGTCATCAATGCCGAAAATACCGAAGCTGCCCCACCATTTTCGCAATCCGAATCCGTAATCAGCAACACCTTATCATATTTATCCAGATTATACAGATAGGTTGTCCGGCCGTCTTCATACAGGCTTGTCAACTCATAGCGGGTATGAAGCGGGTAATGCTCCTGTTTACTGACTGCAATCGGACTTCTGGTTGTCGCATGAAACCGCACCTGATTTTGCTGCTGTTCCAGCTTCCATGCTGTATACATAGCCGGATACATGAATTCCTCTGTTCCCAGCACCAGCAAACGCTGATTTGATCCCAGTCCCAGTCGGTTATTAATCTGATCCCACAACGCTTCACAGGCCTGTCCATACTCATTGCCGTTTACAAGTCTTCTGGCATTCTGATATTGACCAAACCGCACCATCATATACGCCGGAAAACTACTGTCGGACTTTACCGGCGGAATATAGATTCCGTCATCAGGAATATCAGCCACCTTTTCATCAAATTTCCCATGATCTGTTTTTACCAGGTATGTCGTCGGGATATCCAGTTCCTGATAAACTGCCGCAGCCTGTTCATTCATCCCATTCAGCAATGACGCCACACCAAACCGGATGCTCTCGGAATATTCTTTCTTCATCAGTTTCACAATGTTCAGAATCGTATTGCCGGTAGTAACCTCATCCTCGATAAAAACCACACGATCAGCAGTTGTAATCACCCGGTCAATATCATCCTTAACCAGCTTCTGCTCTGTAGCGTGGCTGTGGGATTCTGAGAAATAGAAATACTCCACACCATCGATCTGTTCTCTGGTTGTCTGGATGTATTCACATTTTAAAAATACAGCCAGAGATGCGCCAATCGCAGTTGCTGTTTCGGCAAATCCAACCAGCAGTAATTTTTCATCCTGATACTGCTGCCGGACCAGTTCGCCCAACTGATGAAACATAGCAAACGCTTCAGACGGTACCACCGGAATGTGTTTTCCCTGCAGGCGATTCACTACAAGATAGCCTCTTTTATTATTATTCTCACGTTTAGCCAGTCTGACCAAATCATTCTCTGTATACATAAGCAAATATTCTCCTCACAATTTAAAAACCAAATACATTATATCCTTTAATTCCTCCCAGCACAAGAAAGACTTAAGTCCAACAATGTTTCTCTGCAAAAAAAGAGAACCCGTATGCAACAGGCTCTCCTTCTGTATTAAGGATTGATAATACTTTGAATTTCCTCAGTATCAACATTTTCATTATCAACAATGATAACACCGGTATCAATTGTCTTCTCCGGAATGGTGCCGCCATTAGCCAGCTCCAGGGCTGTTTTCACGCCATCATACCCCATAAAGTACTGTCGCTGCACCACCGATGCCACATCAAACTTACCGCCGCGGATCATAGTCTCAATCTCTGATGAAAAATCGAAACCAATCATACTGACATCTGTTCTCCCGGTTTCAGTCAGACCGGTTACAAATCCTACTGTAGAACCATTATTTGGTCCGTATACCGCTTTCAGATTAGGATAAGTGGTCAGGAAGTCCTGGCAGAAACCAACCGCGCGGCTGATATCACCATCGTTTACTTTAATATCATCTTTTAATACAGTCCAGCTGGCCGGCGCATTGGCCTCCCAATATTCATTAAAACCCTGGACACGGTCATTGATGGTCTGTGAGCCGGTAGAGCCAACCTGAATCGCCACCTGAGCCACTTCTGACTCGGATACTCCCGAATCTTTCATACGCTGCAGTAATTCCTCTGCTGCTGTTTTTCCTGCATCCACATTATTGGTAAGCAGTGCCGCACTGTAATTGTCACTTTTAATTACAGTATCCACAAGAACAACCGGAGTTCCGGAATTATATGCTTCTGTGATCGGCATATCAAGAGATACACTGTCGAGTGGTGCGATTACAATACCATCCGCCTGAGCAGAAACGGCATTCTGAAGCAGGGTCAGCTGTCCTTCAATATCCGATTCGAGTGCCGTTCCGATTACAACTACCTTACAGCCTAAATCCCTGCCGGCCTGCTCTGCCCCTGCCTGCAGTACACTCCAGTACTGATTTCCCAATACTTTTACAATTACATAGATTGTCTTGTCTCCGGCTGCAGTGCTGCCGGATGCCTGATCCCCGCCTGCTGCGGATGAGCCTGTATTGTCTGGTGTTTTGGTGCCGCTGCAGCCCGTAAGTGTAACCGCAGCTAAAACTGCTGCCATTATTAATGCTGTTATTTTTTTCATGATTCTCCTCCTGTATTATTATTTACCAATGCCAAAGAAACGCTTCAGATTGCCAAGATTACCTTTACGGTTAGCCGTCTGGGATGCAACAGCAATCAACAGAATAAATCCGACGATCACCTGCTGCCAGAATGAGTTGACACCATTCAGGTTCAGTCCGTTTCGAATTACACCCATCATCAGTGCTCCGATAATTGTATTCAGGATGGTTCCTTCACCACCGAGGATCGAGATACCGCCTAACACAGAAGCAGCTATCGCTTCCATCTCATATCCGTTACCAGCTGTCGGCTGGGCACTGGACAGACGGGATGATACCAGGATACCGCAGATCGCAGCAGACAAACCGGAAATGCAGTAGGCAAACATACGTGTTTTCACCGCATTGATACCCGACAGCTTCGCTGCTTCCAGATTGGAACCACAGGCATAGATCTGACGACCGATCTGACTCTTTGCCAGTACAATTCCCAGAATCACTGCATAAACCAGTGTGATGATAACACTGTACGGCAATCCGCTGCCGCCGATACGGCCACCACCCAGAATATAAAACTGCTTCTGGACATCAGCAGACGGAATATTCGTCGTATACAGCGGCGCACCATTTACCAGTACGTTGGCCATACCACGGTATACCCATTGGGTTGCCAGAGTAGCAACGAAAGGAACCACACCCAGTATTTCGATAAAGAAACCGTTCATAATACCGGTCAGCAGTCCCATTACAAGACATAATACAATACAAAGCCATAACGGCAATCCCTGAATCAGCAAACTTACCATAATAATTCCGGACAATGCCATTGATGCACCGGCCGACAAATCGTTTCCGCCGCAGACAAGACAAAAGGTCAGTCCGCATCCGATTATTGTATACGTTACAATCTGCTGCAGCAGATTCTGAAGGTTGGTCGGGGCCAGGAACTTGTCTACCTGCAGCACGGAAAATAAGATAAACAGGGCGATCAGAATCCCCATCGAATAGATTGCCCGCCGGGTTGCAGCATTCAGCTTACCAAATCCTCCCGATGCTGTTTTTTTAGTTGTTTCCATCTCTTTTCTCCTTTTCCTTATATCTCTGCAGCCAACATGGGCGCCGGCTTATTTTCCAGTTTGTTATAACCGGCAGCCAGATACAGGATCTGTTCCTGAGTCGCTGTCTTTGCATCCAGCTCACCATTGATTTCGCCCTGATGGATGACCAGAATCCGGTCACTCATGCCTAATACTTCCGGAAGTTCAGATGATACCATAATGATTGCTACACCCTGATCACTCAGTTTGTTAAACAGTTCATAAACCTCAAATTTTGCGCCGACATCAATCCCTCTGGTTGGTTCATCCACAATCAGAACCTTAACATTATTGCACAGCCATTTGGCCAGTACTACCTTCTGCTGATTTCCGCCGGACAGATTTCCGCAGAGCTGATGAATACTCGGTGTTTTGGTACGGAGCAGTCTGACATATTCTTCCGCATTTTCTTCTCCCGCCTTATCATCAACAAAACCAAAATGTGTGATCTGAGGCAAATGCGCCATATTGGTGTTGTACTTAATATCCAACCCCAGTGCGAGGCCGTCACGCTTACGGTCCTCAGTTGCATAACCGATTCCATGCCGGATCGCCTGTCTGACCGAGCGGATCTTAACCGGGCTGCCATCAATCCATAACTCCATACTGTCTGCCTGGTCAGCACCAAATATGCAGCGCATCAGTTCAGTTCGCCCTGCCCCCACCAGCCCGGATATGCCAAGAATTTCTCCCTTCCTGACATACAGATGACCGGCATTTACTTTGTTGCCCCTGCGGACATTTCTGGCCTCCAGAGCAATGTCTTTTTGAATCTTTCTTGTATATTTGGGATACTTATCCTCCAGTGACCGGCCTACAATCATATTTACCAGTTCATCCATGCTGATCTCGCTCAGATCCCTGGTACCGATATACTGTCCGTCACGAATGATCGTAACCCGTTCACAGATCTGGTTCAGCTCCGCCATACGGTGAGAGATGTAAACCATCCCGACACCTTTTTTCTGCAGCCGTTTGATAATCTCAAAAAGCTGTTCAATCTCGCGTTCCGTCAGAGTCGCAGTCGGTTCATCCAGAACCAGAATCTTGGAATTAAAACTGATCGCCTTGGCGATTTCGACCATCTGCTGCTGTGCTACACTCAGACTGCCTACCTGGGTATAAGTAGACATCTCAATTCCCAGATCATCGAGAATCTTCTGTGCTTCTTCATGCATTTTTTTATCATCAATAAACAGTCCTTTTTTATGTGCACGACCAATAAAGATATTGTCTGCAACGCTCAGATGACCGCACATATTAAGCTCCTGCATAATGATACTGACCCCGAGGTCATGAGCTTTGCTTACTGAATCAATGGTCACCTTCTGTCCTTCGATAAATATTTCGCCTTCATCGGCACGATGGACACCGGACAGTATCTTCATCAGCGTCGATTTACCGGCTCCGTTTTCACCAACCAGACCAAGCACTTCACCTTTATTGACGTTCATGGACACATTGTCAAGGGCTCTGACGCCGGGAAAGCTTTTGCTGATGCCTTCCATGCGAAACAACTCTTCTGCCATTTTATGTCCCCCTTTCTTTTGGTTCTTGTTTACTCATGGATTATTATAGGGATTTTGGGTGTTTTTCATGTACTTGGATAGCATTTGTCTTTTTGGGGGAAAAAATACGGGGAGAAATATAAATTGGGGGTTTTTATTGAAAATCTTGATGTTTTAGAAAAATGAAATGTTTTCAAGAGAGAAAAAGAACGGGGGCAGGACCGGATCGGGACTTGCACCGGGGAACTGCTGTTTCGGAACATAAGCATCTCTAGGAGCTTAACAGCAAAACTAAAAACATCAGAGAACGCACCAAACTCGCTGCCGCTTCAGACAGATGCTGCGTTCCCTGATAACGTTTCACTGCTAATCTCCAAGAGCTGCTGATATTCCTGCAAATGCGATTCCCCGGTGCAAGTCCCGATCCGGTCCTGCCCCCGTTCTTTTTCTCTCCAGCTACTATATTATCAACCACTAAGATCTTAGAAGATGTTTGTAAATATTGGGAACTGATTAATTATATTCATTTTAGTATTGTTTACTCATTGTACTCACTCAAAAGCTCATCATATGAAGTTTCTAATGCTGTCTTGATAGCCTTGAATTGAGATGCTTTAATATGTTGAATCCCTCTTTCGATCTTTACAAGGGATTCTCTTGTTAGGTTAGCACCACTTAACTGAACCAAACGAACCAATTCCGTTTGTCCAATCTTTTTGTCAATTCTTATCCGCCTTATATTTTTACCAATGCAAATACTTGTATCATTCCTGATAATATCCATGTCCCCTCACCTCTGTAAGAAATTTGGAACCGATTTAGCCGGGCTGTAAGGTTTGTCAAGCCATTTTCCGGAAGAAGCACGGAAATTGCTGAAATATCTATGCTTGACGAACTCCATCTGAATCAAGTGTATATCCATCTACTGTTTTATTCGTCTGCATGATTCCACTTTCCGGCGCGAAATAATACCATTTTTCATCCGCATCCTGGAACCAGCCCTTATTCATATAGCCATTTTCATCAAAGTGATACCATTCGTTATCTGCTGGATTCTTTACCCAACATGAGATGGCATAAGTACCGTCATTTCGCAGATATTTCCATTCCCCATTATCTAATATCCATTGTCCCTGCGCTAATTCCGGTGAAAGTTGTGTTGCTTCCTCGCCCTCATATGCGGCAAGGATAATCATAATGCTGGTACCTTGTTTGTAATATCCTACTCTGGTGAACCAGAGATTTAACAAAGCATCTTCTGCCTCGCTCGTAAGATATAGGCCATATCCATCAGCCGCTGCCGTGCATTTTATATAAGCTATGTGAATAATATTACGATTGGTCTGATCTGATGTTAACGAATATACTTCCGAAAGCGTTATCTTACCTTGATTTGCGGCTGCTGAATCAAATGCCTGTCTGGCAGCTATATTCAAATCATTATCATGAAGTAATGGCGTAATGCTTTTTTGTTTACGGGTGTAATTAATATAATCCAACTGACTTTTGCTGTCGTAACGGCTTCCGCTTTCTGTCTGTTTGTTGTCTCCTGAATATACAATCCTGCCCTGTTCATCAAATGTATATAATACACCCTTTCTTGTAATGGTCTCATTCCGGTAAATGGTACCATGAAGACTAAACATGTAGGAAGAACCATCAATCTCCTGAATCAAACCATCACCGATTACAGCACTTCCATCTGATTGTAAGTAAAACCAGTCATTATCAAAAAACAACCATCCCGTCTGCATGATTCCACTTTCATTGAAATAATACCATTTTCCAGTCTTCTTATTTCCGTCTGTTTGATACAGATGAATCCACTGCTCTCTAAACTGCTGCCCGTCGCGGTTATAACTGCAAATCCACCCCTGATCGGTCTGCGTCCATGTAACCCTTTCTGCGTAATATACGGTTCCGGCGCTGTGCTTTGGTGATTGTTGTTTATCAGTTGCCGCAAACGATGAAAAAATCAACACAATCGAAAAAAACGTCGCAAATAGTACCCTTTTTATTGTCTTTCCCATACTTTTATACCTCCCCAATAATATACTTTCTTTTCTACTAATTTTAACACCCAAATTAAAAATCAGCAACCATAGAATAATTGCTGCGGCAGCCCCGTTTATACTTCGCCAGCTTTACGGGCTCAACCGGGACACGACCCATAACAAAAAACTCCAGGGTTCTCGTGTCGAGAATACCTGGAGTTGATAAAACTGGGCTACAAGGATTCGAACCTTGAGATGACGGAGTCAGAGTCCGTTGCCTTACCGTTTGGCGATAGCCCAATGTTTTGTTGAATTGTGGCGCAACAAAATGTATTATAACCGAAGAATGAGAAGTGGTCAAGGGGAATTTGTAAAATTATTGGTAAATTTTTCTGGCTGTTTAACAGGATGTGATTATTTAAAAAATGGAATCCGGTCTGGTGACGGCGGATTCCATTTCTTATCTTTTCTATTCTGATGGCGGCGGAGTCGGATCCGGAGGAGTGGTTCTTGGTTCTTTGGTCTCCTCTTTTGTTGTCTCTGCCGGTTTGGTTGGTTCGGTTGTTTCCTGAGTCGTTTCGGTTGGAATTGTCGGTTCTGTCGCTTCTGTTGTATCAGGCTGGGTCTGACTTTCGGATGGTGCTGCTGTCGTAGTCTCATCCTCATCGTCAGTTTCAAGTTCACCGGCTATCATTGGTTTGTCGAAGTAGCCTGTGACAGTTGTCGCAGCGCCGCCTTCTACAGGGGTCAAACCACCCAATACAAAGGTATAGGACTTACCGCCTTCCAGACCGCTGACCTCAATCACACATTCACTGCTTGATGTGTCACTGATCATTGCAGCAAAGGAATCACCGTTCTCATCCTTTATTGAAACGGTTGGGTTCTTCCATTTCACCCGGGTTACGAAGTATACATAGACACTGCCGTCTTCGTAGTCGACATAATCAATCTCAACCCGGTCAGCCTTGACTTCTTCTTCGGTTTCTGGTTCTGTAGTCGGCGCCTGGGTTGTTGTCTCCGGGACTGTGGTTGATTCAGCAGTTGTATCCTGAGCCGATTCTGATGCTGATGTACTTTCAGTTGTTGGCTCTGTGCTGGTAACTGCTGTTTCAGAAGCCTGCGTTGCCTTTGTCGGATCTTCTTTCTGATCTGCAAACTCACCGAGGTTATAGGAACGGTTGGCTATCTCTGCTGCAATTTCTTCCATGGTCATAGATGAAAGGGACTCCATATCATCCATGGTCAATTCTTTATTCTGATCAATCAGCTCTTTCAGGAAATATGCTTTTCCATAAGAGATGCCGTATTGTTCTGCCAGCTGCTTGATCTCGTCGCGTTCGATTACCTGCTGATCATAAACTACAGCCTGTACCTGGTTTTCCTCAAGGGTTCTTTCTATATCATAGACGATACTGGTTCGCAGCTCGGAAGCCTTACTGACACTGTCATTCGTGACTGTCACCAGAATCGCATTGTCCAGTTCATCAAAATAACCGTTCGTCACCATCGATCCGACAACGGCATTGACTGCCACGTTGACGTCGACTCCCTCCAGATCCATATCACCGAGAATAATGACAGCTTCATCATTCAGGGCTTCTGCTTCGAGTACCTTATTTTTTCTGTTGACCGAAAGTTCTACACTGGGATTAACATCCAGACCAATGATCGATTCAACCACCTGATTCATCGAATGGTAATGGAATGCACCTCCGCCCATAGCAACCGCACACAGACAGGCTGCTGCCGCAAGTACGGCGGACCGCATACGGCGCTGCCATCTCCGCTCACCTCCGTTCAGCGGAAAATAAGGATAAGGTACGACATCCTGCGGTGTGGTCAGATCTATACGATCCAACACATTCGGAGTCAGCGTGTCAACGGCCGATTTCAGGTGCTGTTCGATCTGGGTCTTATTCAGTTGTGGCCTGACTTCATCTGGCATGACACACTCACTCCTCTCTTAAATGTTTTTCTAACTTTTTCATTGCGCGGTTATACTTAGACAGCACAGTAGATAACGGCAGTTGCAGATTAGCCGCGATCTCCCGGTGCTTAAGGCCGGCGGATGCATGCAGCAATACAATCTGCCGCTCTTCTTCTTTTAAAATATTAAGTGCTGACTGCAGCACCATATTATCTGCCATGTTCTCCAACTGAACGCAGACTTCACCTGCCTCATCGCCGGTCAAATCATCAAGGCCTATGTCAGCCTGACGCTTCTGATCACGAAACTTCATATAGCAGAGGTTTCGGGCAATGGTGAACATCCATGCCAGTGGCTTCCCCTGCGACTGATAGGAGGACGCAGAAGTCCAGACCTTCAGAAATGTTTCCTGCATGATTTCTTCAGCATCCTGCGGATTCCTGACGATCGACAATATAAAGCTGTATATAGTTCGGTCCGTTTCCTGATACAATTCGCGAAATGCGTCCTGATCACCGGAACTGATTCTCTTTAAAAGATCTTCGCTGTTCAATCGAATTCCCCTTCTGATAGTTTAATGCAGTAGGTCTTATTCTTATCGCATCAAATGGTAAATATTTTTAAAAATGTTACGCTTCCACACGATAGGAACATTCTGCCGTAATAACACAGAAGCATCTGCTATCTCTTTTCTTTATCTTTTGACAAATCTGTTCTTTTAATGCATCTTTCATATGATCTGTGTATTCTCTGGGAATCACCAGATCAAAAATCAAATTAACCCGCTCGGTTCCGTCCACAACCCGAAAATCATGCATCGTCAGCCGGGAGTCAAGACCGGCCAGTATCTCAAGAGTCATTTCTTTTAGCTGCCGCACTTCTTCATCCCTGGTTTCAACCGGGTCCATATGAATGACCAGAAACAGGTTCAGCTGTTTCATCGCATCACGTTCAATCCGGTCAACAATTTCATGGGAAATCTGAACGTCAACGTCATTAGGTACCTCTGCATGAATCGAAGCCATGCTTCGGGTCGGCCCGTAATTGTGCACAATCAGATCATGACTGCCGACAATGCCATCATATTGCTCGACAAATCTGGTAATCTCTTCATAAAATTCCGGATCAATCCCTTCACCGATCAGAGGAGCCAGTGTATCCTTAGCAATATTAAAACCTGCCACCAGAATCAAAATAGACACTGCCACGCCTACAATTCCGTCGATATTAATCCCCCAGATGCCGAATACAACTAAAGATACTATCGTTGCCGATGTCGCTGCCGTATCACCCAGTGAATCCGCCGCATTTGCCGTCAATACTTTGGAACGGATCCGTTTTCCCACTTTGCGGTAAAAAACCGCCATCCAGAGTTTAACACCAATTGACATAATCAGCGCAACCACTGTTACTGCCTGAAATGTCAAATCCTCCGGATGAAGGATCTTGCCGACCGATGTTTTAAACAATGAAAAACCAACCTGAATAACTAAGAACGCCACAATAAATGCAGATATATACTCAATCCGCCCATGCCCAAACGGATGATCGGCATCTGCCGGCTTTTGTGCCATCTTCATCCCAACAAACCCGATGATCGAAGAGGCTGCATCCGATAAGTTGTTAAATGCATCCGCCATTGCCGAAATACTGTTGATCATAATACCAATCAGCAGTTTTGTTGCAAATAACAGCAGGTTACAGCCAATCCCTACCAGACTGGCCATCAGACTATAACGGGTACGCACCTGATTGTCTTCTGTCAGATGAGAATCCTTCACGAATAATTTAATTAAAAGTTCTGTCATTTCACCACTTCTTTGCTTTGTTTTGATGATTTATAAAATACCCCGGCAAGGCACAACCCTTCTGCCGGTGCCGTATATCCGGCTCGGGTCCGGTCCATTGCCGCAAGCAGCCCGGGCATTGAATCCGCCTGACGTATTCCCAGTCCTACCTCAATCAGCGTTCCTGTAATAATCCGTACCATATGTTGCAGAAAACCATTTCCCGTTACATTTACTATTACCACTGACCCGTCCTGATAGACACCGATACGTTCAATCGTCCGCACTGTCGACTTTTTCATTTTTTTATTGCTGCAAAAACTCTTGAAATCGTGAGTACCGCATAATAAAACTGCGGCCTGTTTCATCGCCGCTATGTCCAGATCTTTTCCCAGTTTATACTGTACACGGCGTTTGAAGACATCACATTTACTGCCGGTCTCTATCTGATATACATATTTTTTTCCGGTTGCATTCAATCTGCTGTGGAAGCGCAGAGGTACCGCTTCGGTTTCAATGACCCTGATATCCGCCGGCAGGTATTGATTCAAATATTCAGTAATTTTCCCCGGCTCCATCGGCTCTGCCAGTTGAAAATTTGCTACCTGTCCCTGCGCATGCACACCGGCATCCGTTCTCCCTGATCCATGAACCTCTACCGGATCTCCAGCCATCCGGGTCAGCACATCTTCAATCTTTCCCTGGATGGTATTGCCGGTATTGCCCTGCCGCTGCCAGCCGTCATATCTGGTTCCTTCATATTGAAGTACAATCTTGTAATTATTCAAATGATTTACTTATCCTTTCAAAATACCGCTTTGGTCAATGGTTTCGATAGCTTTAAGCAGTACTTCTTCATCCTGCACCAGTGCCATCCGTACATACCCCTCACCGGAAGGACCAAACGCACTTCCCGGTGTCACCAGTACCCCGCACTGATTCACCAGATCCATGGCAAAATCTTCAGATGACTGATAATGTGCGGGAATCGCTGCCCAGACGAACATCGTAGCATTTGGTCGGGCTACATCCCATCCAATTCCGCTCAGACCGTCACATAAAATATCACGGCGCTTTTGATATGCTGCGGCATTCTCTGCCACACACGCCTGATCACCGGTAATTGCCGCGATTGCTGTCTTCTGAACCGGCAGGAACATCCCATAATCCATGTTTGATTTTAATGTTTTTAAATTTGCTACCACCGCTTTATTTCCAACGCAGAAACCTACCCTGGCACCGGCCAGACCATAGGTCTTTGACAATGAGTTGAATTCCACCCCAACTTCACGGGCACCCGGAAAACGCAAAAAACTGCCGCAGCTTAACCCGTCAAAAACCAGTTCGCTGTAAGCATTGTCATGCAATACAATAATATCGTATTTTTTGGCAAACGTAATTAATTCCTCATAAAATGAGTCCGGAGCCATAACCGTAGTCGGATTATTCGGATAGGATACGATCATAAACTTTGCTTTCCGGGCAGTCTCCTCCGGAATCTCTGAAAGTTGAATGATATAATCGTACTCCTTCTTCTGCGGCATATAATACAGCTCTGCCCCAGCCAGCAGCGGACCATCCGCAAATACCGGATAGCAGGGGTCAGGAACCATAACCACATCCCCCTCATCTACAATTGAAAGAGCGATATGAGCCAGCCCTTCCTGTGAACCAAGCAGGGAGCAAACCTCCGTCTCAGGATCCAGCGCTACCCCATAACGCCTGTCATACCACTGTGCCACTGCTTCCTGCAATTCTTTGCGGTCACTGATCGCATATACATAATTGCCTTTATCTAAAACAGCACTGGCCATCGTCTCAAGAATATGCTGAGCCGGCGGAATATTTGGTGTTCCGACGCTGAGGTCAATTACTTCTTCTCCACGTTCCTGTTTTTGTTTCTTTATATCCGCCAGTTTTGTAAATACTCCTTCACCAAACCGGTCCATACGTTTTGCAAACTGCATCTTTTTGTTCCTCCATCCTTACTTATCTTATAAAACAAACTGCAGCACCAGAGGGAAAAACATCGCCGGAAGCAGATTGCCTATCTTTACTTTTTTTCCAAACAGCAAATTAATGCCCAATGCGAAAATCAAAATTGAACCGACAAAAGACATCCGCCCAATCACAGTCTCATTCAGATAAGGGCGAACAAAACCAGCCAGAAGCGTAACTCCGCCCTGATAGACAATAATCGGTATAATCGAAAAATACACACCTATGCCCAGTGAAGCCGTCAATACAATGGCCATAACAGCATCCATAACAGATTTTGCTATCAGAATATCATAATTGTGATTAAGGCCATCCTCTAACGCCCCGACAATCGCCATTGCACCGACACAAAACAGCAATGAACTTGTGACAAATGCTTCTACAAAACTTCCGGTCTTATCCTGATCTCCGGAAATTCTTGTTTTGCACCACTCCCCCAGGTTTTCCAGCTTTCTCTCGATATCAATCAATTCTCCGGTCAGCGCACCAAGAATCAATGATCCGATCATCATCATCGTATCATTGGTCGTCAGTCCGCCATCTGCAATGGCAAGCATCCCACTCATCGCACCGGAAATACCGATAAACATAGTACAAAGTGCAATCGCACCTGTCACTGTATCCTGAAACCGTTTTGGCAGACCTCCTTTTATCAGTATACCTACTGTGGCCCCAATAAAAACCGCCACCGCATTAATTGCTGTTCCCATTCCAGTCATAACTGTTCCTCACATTCCCTCTTCTGTCACATCCATTTAAGTCGTACGATACGCTTATTCAACGAAATGAATTTCGCCGGTCTTAACCACCTCTTTTTTCACCTGATCATCTGCGGCATAACCCAACGCAAGAAGCCCATACACCACATGAGCAGCCGGAATCCCAAGCTCATCAAGAACTGACCGGATCGCCGGTTCATCACTAATCCCCTGCAGCTGATTAATCCAGACCGATCCAATCTCCATGGAATGCGCTGCCAGCATCATATTCTCCAAAGCACAGGCATTGTCTTCACGGCCCCAGATCGTCTCTCTGTCATTTGACGGAATAATCAGGGCTGCCGGACGATACATATCATATCCTTTTCTGCTTAATTGTATCTCAACCGCATGCGCCAGCCGGCTGATATATTCCTGGTTGGTTACAACGGTAAACTTCCAGGTCTGACGGTTCATGGCACTCGGTGCAAAAACCCCGGCTTTTGCAATCTCCATCAGTTGTTCTGCGGCAATCTTCTCATCTTTAAATGCCCGCACACTACGTCTGCTTAGTATATTTTCCATAACAATATTCATAATATTCTGCTCCTCTCAGCTTCTGTTCCATTAATTGATACACTCAATATAATATTGTACCAAACTTGGGTAATATTTTCAATTTAATATAGACAAACATTGTAACATACTTTAAAATAGAATGTAACTACTCGTATATCCAAAAGGAGGATGACATGAAGAAACTATTAGCTTTTGCATTAAGTGCCGCGATGCTGGCATGCCCAATTACATCTTATGCTGCACAAACTGAGGAAGGAATTGCTGTCTATCAGGAAATGCTCGCTCAAACAAATACACTGAATGATCTGCACGCATATTATGATTTCAACATTGGCTTGTCAGGCAGTGCCTTTGACAGTATGAGCACCTACCTCAATGCATCAGATTTGAACATGCGTATGGAGATGGATATGAAGATGGCGAATGCCAACGACATGAATCAGTTACGTTTTTCTGCTTACAGCCGAATCAGTCTGATGGGTGAAATGATAGATTTTAATATCTATTATGAGAATGGCTGGATGTATCTTGAGATGGATGGACAGAAGCAGAAGATGGAGATGCCACTAAATCAGATGCAGTCTGCTATTGACAGCACCCAGGGATATTCAAACCTATTTTCCTCGGAAACATTTATGAAAGATTTATCTGTAAGATACGAAGGTGAAAACCGGATTCTCAGCTACCGGATGGACGATGCGTTACTGAACCAGCTGATCCAGAAAGTTTTTGAAATGGGCGGTTACAATGCTATGATGGATGGAATGACATTCACAGTAAGCAATGTTTACGGTGATTATGTGGTCAACCCAAGTGGTTACTATACAAATGCATCAATGCACATGGATATGGAAATGAAATATGAAGACGAGAGCATCATACTCAAAATGGATGGCACTATCGGCCTTCCAAATCCAGGTGAAACTGTTGATATCCCAAGACCTGACCTGAATAGCTATACAGCAGTTCAATAATCAAATTTATAAAAGAAGCCCAGGCATAGGTTTTTCTGTGCTGAGGCTTCTTTTTTTGCTGCTGCTATGCCGGGCTGATTCCCAGTTTTCGAACTGCCATTGCCTTCACATGGGACAGTATCTCCTTAGAGCTGCAGAATTTGTCCGCATATACCAGAACCATTCCTTCTCTGCTTGATGGTGGAATCGGGGTTAATGGCCACATATGACGTAAGATCATGTTCTTTTCTTTATCTGTTAGTGAAAAATAGTATCTTGCATTCTTTAAAGCTGTCTGCGGATGAGTAAAACCATGGAACCGTTTTCCGGTCTCCTTACCATAAGTATGCCAGTCATACAAAAACATATCATGAAGCAAACCGGCCCTGGCTGCCGCTCTCGTATCCAAACCAAGTTTCCTGCATATGCGATAGCTCAAATAAGAAACCTGAATGCAGTGTGACTTACATGTCGTCTTACCATGCTGAATATACAGGCTCATCGATTGAAACACTTCATGTTCCAGTATATCAGAGACATGATCCATATATTGCTGATCCTGGCGGTACCGCTCCTGATAAACCCAGTTTTTATCCTCCAGCCATTCTGATACTTCATCCCCATGAGTCTTCCACATATCATAAGACTCAGATATTTGATTCTTTTTTGTTCTCAATAACCTCTCACCTCTCTAAAAACACACCGTGCTACTGATTATAAGATAACACGATCAAAGGCGAAATGCAATTGTATCTGCAGCTAATAGTAACAATAATAATGTCTGGATGTTTTTAAGTAGGCACCTTTTCCCTGCCGGCCTCCCGACTGATACACGACATTAGCCGGAAGTACACTTCCATTCTCTAATAAATATCTGGCATTTGCCCAGTTCCGTTCCGTTGGTGTACGATAATAGTTGCCGTCTCTGGTACAGGAATACTGATTTTTTTGGAAAACAACACCTTTAATTGTATTCGGATAACTGCCATGATTCACCCGGTTCAGCACAACTGATCCCACGTAAAGCTGCTCTTCGTCAGAATAACTCTGGGCTTCCCCACAGATAACATGAGCTAATATATATAATTCTTCATCCGAATAAGTATATTTTGCTTTTGATGCCTCCTGTACTGTCATTTTCCTGCTCCGTTTATGAAAATCTTCGACCATATCAGTTTGTGAAAAAGCAGTTTGTGACAATTCCATAATCCGTTCCAGATCTTCACCCGTTCTAACCGGCTCGTCGGCCTTCGCCAACATAGGGGGGCCGCTCATAACAAATGCTGTCATTAATACTAACATTTTACCTATATATTTGCGTTTCATTTAAATCTCCTTTCATTTACCAATATGATTATTAGCAATAAATAGAGATTTTAAACAATAAATTTAAAAAAAGTACAACATTTTATGCTGTACTATCAATAAAAAGCGCGAGACGGGACTCGAACCCGCGACCCCAACCTTGGCAAGGTTGTGCTCCACCACTGAGCCACTCGCGCACTTACTATTAAATTAAGGGATACATACCCTCAAAACCACATATTGAAATCATCCGAATTAATGTTACCTAAACCAACTTGGTTAAGCCCTCG
>DAMAMW010000028.1:0-83129 GCA_032073745.1 Lachnospiraceae bacterium
CATTCGACGCTGTTACAGTCCATCCGGTCGCACTGGTGGCGTTTCCGATGCTTTTGAGTTCTGCATCGCTTTTGGTGGTTATTAAATCACTATTTAGTGGACAAAGAAAATTCAATATGGAACCTGTTAACCAGTCCTGAAAAGGGCTTATTTTAATGCAAAGAAAGGAAAATAATCATGAACGAAAAAGACACTATGAAACTTAATGATGGAACGATGTTGGAGATTGAAGCGGGGGCAGCATTGTCCCATATTGTGCATCTGGCTGAAAACGAGGAAGCGGCCTTGCTGGTATGTGATTTAATCACGGATGTTAATTTAAAGCATGTGGAGTTTTCCCAGCCTGATCAGGAGCCACACGGTATTTATGATAACCTGACCAACATCACCGGCCCGATGCGGCAGAGCAATGAGGATGGGACAGTGACGGTCATTATTTCTCTGAGAGTTAAAAGCAACTTAGAATTAAGAGTTGACAATCTGGAAGAAACCACGGTGATGCTTGTTATGGATGCATTGGCATAAGGAGGGATTTATTATGTATGAGACATTAAAACGGTTATATGTAGCGACCGGCAATGAAACACTACTGACGAATGCAGTAAAAAAAGGATGGATCACCAAGGCGCAGAAAGCGGAGATAATGGCAGGATAAGGAGACAGCAGTATGCAAGCAGAAATAATTACGGCATTAATCACAGCAGGGGCGACCTTGCTTGTGTGTCTGGTTAACAATTATATCCAGATGCGAAATGTTAGAGAGGAAAACAGCAAGGCGATAGGACTGATCGACTATAAACTGTCCGAACTGACGAAACAAGTAGAGAAGCATAATAATGTGGTGGAGAGGACTTTCGTTTTGGAAGAACAGATGAAAGTTACCAAGCACAGGCTCAACGATTTGGAAGAAAACGAGAAAGCGAGGAATTGATTATGGATTTTGGAATTGCAAGTGTAGCTGGTATTACAGCACTGTGCTATTTGGCTGCTATGGCAGTCAAAGCGACTGAGGTGAACAATAAGTGGTTGCCTGTTATTTGTGGCGTATTGGGGGCGATTCTGGGCATTGTAGGCATGTATACGATGCCTGATTTTCCAGTAGCAAATATTATTGATTCGGCGGCTGTTGGTACGATATCGGGATTAGCAGCGACCGGCATCAATCAGATTTACAAGCAGTTGGCAGAGTAACATATCAATCGGGGATGTCTATAAAAGGCATCCCTTTTTAAAGGAGATAATATGACAGCAGTTGAAAAAGTTTTAGAAATTGCAATGGCAGAGGTTGGATATTTGGAAAAAAAGAGTAGCAAGGATCTTGACAGCAAAACCGCCAATGCCGGAGACAAAAACTACACCAAATATGCCAGGGATTTGTACCCATCCTTACAGGCGCAGCCATGGTGTGATATGTGGTATGATTGGTGTATGGTAAAAGCGTTTGGTAATGGCCCGGCAAAGCAGTTGCTTTGTGGTGGATTTTCGGCCTATACGCCAGATTCAGCAAAGTATTACATAAACAAGGGGCAGTATCATAAGTCAAACCCGCAGCCGGGGGACCAGATATTTTTCCACAATGGGACACGGATCTACCACACTGGCATGGTCTATAAAGCGACCGCAACAAAAGTATACACCATCGAGGGCAATACTTCTGGTGGCAGCGCAGTAGAAGCCAATGGGGGAGGTGTATTCTGTAAGGAGTATGCTTTGTCTAATCCCAAGATTGATGGCTATGGTCGGCCTGATTGGAGCATTGTAGAGCAGCCGGTTTATGCAGTCGGTTGGAATAAGGATGATAACGGTTGGTGGTACGCAAATACAACTACATCGTACCACAAGGCTGGATGGCAGCTTATAAATCATCACTGGTACTATTTTAATTCGGATGGCTATGCAATGACTGGATGGCAGGAGATATGCGGAGACTGGTATTACTTTGAGCCACGTGCGGGGCATCCATTGGAATGTGCTATGTATGTGTCCGATCAGGACGGTAAGCAACGGATAGGGGAGTTTTAGATAATGCAAAAGGCAGGGGGATCGGTTAAGATTCTCCTGCCTTTTTGCGTACGACTCGCCGCCTTTTATTGCGCACCGGATTATAAGTGTCCGAATTTTGATGATACCATTCAAGGCTTTGCTTGCGATCAACTGCCCTGACTGCTTCTGGAGCACAATCTTTACAATAACGTTGCCCGCCGCCAGTTACAATGTAAGGAGCATGGCAGACCTCGCAAATATCTGTATCTCCGATATGTCTTACAAACCCTAGCATTTTGTAACGACGTTTTCGCTCTTTTCCCCGTTTATCTCGGCATTTAGGACAGTACCAGGCGCGTGGGCCGCCCTGAAAAGGATCATTACAGGATTTACATGTTCGTGGTCTTAAATTTGACATATTACCACCCTTCGTAAATTTCCGGAACCAGACCGGGAAGACTTTCCAACTCTGCTTTGTAATATGGATAATCCATTTGCCCGTAAATATCATCAGGATCGGCCAAAGAGACCAGCTTTAGAGATCCAAATACTTTCGCAGGCGAATATTGACCGACGGGACAATTGTGCTGCCACCAGTATAACTTGTGTACTACCATCGATCCAACTGGCCGGGCCGCAGATTCATCGTTAACAAACAAGCTCATTAGCGCCTGTTTTAACTTTTCGGCATCACTCTCATCAAAGCCCGTCAATTTGGCTAATTGCGTATTGACAGATCCGTAGGTGTAATACATTCCTTTATCTATAAGGTGTTTCTGCCCCATTGTAGATGAGTCTCTACGTCCGTCCTTTGTGGTCTCGGAGTTAAGCGATTTTGTTATTTGTATGGATCTAGTATCAACGACATCAAGGGATTTGGCGGTATGTATCGTGACAGGCCCTCTGATCCCTGTTGATACGCCACTCTCACCACTCTTGTCCTTTTTGAGTGCAAGGACCGCGCCGAAAGAACGAACATCAATCCACTCTTTACACACTTCTTTAATAAACTTTTCTTCCTCTACCCCTCCGCGTGGTTTGGCGGTAGTCAGATTGCGACATCCCTCCAGGCGATCTTTTATGGAATAAAAGCCGTCGTCAACACGGTTATCAGCTTTTAAAAGAATATTCTCTCCCGCGTCCTGCCAGCGGTTGCGGATTTTACGCTTTAAGCATTCTTGCGACATTTCCCCGTACCCCTCGTGGTCTACACGAGGGTGATTATTATTCGTTGGGTCACCATTTGGATTACAGTGCCTTGCAGTCATGAGCAAAGCAAAATCAATTCTATTTTTTAACGACATCCAGAATCCCCCGATCCATTAAAAATGAAATGAAAAAAGTATAGTCAATCAGGCACTTATCGTAATTGGTGATTGATCTGGTTGCGTACTCCCACTGTTGCACTGTTGTGCTTGGGATCTTGTACAAAACGGAAAATTTCGTCCGGTTGGAGTAGCCAGCAGCTTGCCGGTTATCCTTAATCCCCCCATGTGCAAGATCGTATACGTAAAAGAGGATAGCAGAAACATTACTTGCATCATCATCCACAACATAATCGTCCATCCATTCTTGCCAGCCGCGCTCCGCCACGTACTGGTCCGGATCGCTATAATTCTTTGCCTCTTCGCACAGTCTGGAATATAACTCATACTTCATTATGCCACCTCCAGTCTCAGGGGTTCGTATTCCCAGTTATCCCAACCTTGTTCGGCCGCATAATCATCCATGTCAATTTCGAGCGCAGCCAAGGCATCCTCGATGCTCATGCTGTGGTTAGTTAAAATGTAACCCATAAAAATATCACCATAGTATAAATTCATTTCCGTTTCCTCCGTCTTTTTATAATTTTATTAGGTCGCGGTAACTAGCTGCAAATCATTGTCATCATAGTCCGCATTACGAGCAAATCCATTTTCGATTAGTGCTTTCTCAAGGGTTCCTCCTTGGTTGGCATAGCATCTAATCACCCACCGTTCCTCGTGATAATAAGTAGTTGTATCAAGAGGATATCTGTTGGTATGGGCAGGCTCTAAAAATGCTGAAAATCTAAGCCCACCTCCGGTTGTGTAAGTTAATTCTCCGCCCCCAATGGTAATTGAGCAACTTTCCGTACCCCGCTGATCATTCATTGCATTTTGGACTAATAGGGCGACTGTTTTTTCGAAGGAATAATCTTCTTTTTTTACCCATTCCTTCAACTCTTCATCATCTAAATTAACTCCACAAATGCAGTTTCTGATGCTGTAGCTGGCCTGCATCAGTGCAACCAATACCGACCTAAAAACCGATGCGTAATTTTCATAAGCTATCATTTTGATTCCCTCCATAAAAGATTAATTATCACTCAAAAGAGTGGATTACACTGCGTAAGAGATAAGAAAGAGCTGCATCATAGCATCCTCAATAGCATACCGGCAATTGGTCTCGCAGCCATTGACCAGATCAATATAACCATTTGATTTACCATTGAAAGAAACATAGATTCTTTTTTTATCAGATTTTTCCCAGAGTTTAAATGTCCAGGCTCCGATTTTGGCATAGCCTTTAAATGCTTCTTTTTTTGCAGTACCCTTAATTTCAGCCCAGGCCATTCTTAACGACTCTGCAAAATACTGTTTTGCCTTTCCGCCGTAAAGAATAACGGCCATTTTGCAGATTTCCCATGCTCTTTCCATAATCTTTTTCATCTATTCCTTCCTCCGTTCTTTATCTTATATATAGATTATATCACTCAATGAATGAAAAGTCAAGAGAAATGTCATTCATTGAGTGAAAAAATATAACAAAAAAAGCGGGTTCCGGTTTATCCGGCTCCCGCGATCTATACTAATACAGCAATCTGTTATTATTCAACATATACACTATGAAAATGTAAAGGCCTGGCGATTGCCGGGTCTTACTTAATTTAGGGCAGTATTACCTATTACACAACAGTATAATCAGAATCATCACTGGTAAACGCCGCCGCAGTCAACCCAAAACTAATACTCTGGTCAATTGTCAGATCCGTCTTCGGATCAATCCCGTTTTTCTTCAAAATATACTCAAAAACCATCTGAGGCATCCCGCCGGCTCTGCCCCCTAATACCTTGGTACCAATCAATTTATCCCAATTGAAGTTAGCATCAGGTTCTCTGGCAACCAGAAAGTTACCGGCCCGCTGAGTCAGCTGGGCGAAGTTAACCGCATAATCCTCAGCGCCGTTTGCATAGGTATAAATACTTGCTTCCGACCCCATAAAACCAATGTCGGCATCACCTGATACCAGTGCGGTCATCACCTTATCAGCACCGGCACCGTTAACGAGAGTGATATCGATACCCTCTTCTTCAAAATAGCCTAATTCGATGGCTACATACTGTGGTGCATAAAAAATGGAGTGGGCAACTTCATTTAAGGTAACCGGGGTTAAATCCGATTTGCTTTTTCCAGTGCTGCAGGCAGTCACTCCGGCCAGTACTGCAACAACAAGAACGGCAGAAATCAATCTGCGATAGAATTTTTTCATCTGATCCTCCTGAAGAAATCTTAATACTACATATTATTATGCCGGAAAGTAAACGTGCAGGTCCTTTTCAATCGGCGGGATGAATGATATAATCGGTTTAATAATGAAAAGAGAAACGGGGAAATGCATTGACAAAGCGGACTACGTTAACAGATATAGCCAGAGTTGCAGGGGTTACACCGACCACCGTCCAACGGGCATTAAAAGGAATTGAAGGAGTCGGGGAAGAGCAGCGCCGGAGAATACAGCAGATTGCAGATGAGATGAACTATCAGCCGAATGCAATGGCCTCCGTACTTAAACGGGGAAAGTTGAAAATTGCAGCTGTGCTTCCCGATAATGAAAATGAAAACAGGTATTATGCCACCTGGTTGTGGGAAGGCCTGGAACAGTTTTTGTCAAAAAATACTGTATTTCAGATCGAATGCTGTAAGATCTCATACGACAGGTCGCCGGAGAATCATGGGATCGCAATGGAGCAGATGCTGGCAGAGCATGGTGAAGACCTGGATGGAGTAATTACAATGGGGGGGGAGGACCCGGCTTTTCTGAATGTACTTGCCCGGCTGGAAGAAAAACGGATTCCTTACGTGTTTGTCGGGACGGATCATCCGGATTGTGGCAGACTTTGCTGTATACAGGCGTGGAATGAGGTGGCCGGGAGCCTGGCGGCAGATATGTTATTGAATTTTTTGAGATTATCAGAGACCGGCAGAGTTCTGGTTACCGGAGATTTCAGCATTCAGGACCAGGAAAAAAATGCAGTTGGTTTTGAAGCAGAAGTCAAAAAAAGATCAGGCAGCATGGAGATCCTTAAACTGAGCAACCTTGGCGGCATTGATGCAACCAGTCGGACCATTGCGAAGTTCTTAAAAGCAGACATAGATATTGCCGGTATCTATTCATGCAGCGCAAGAAATACATTGGCGATTTGTCAGGCAATTGAATCTGTGGGCCGTTATGTACCAACAATCGGCAGTGATGTTTTTCCCGAGAACATAGAGCTTATGAAAGCCGGCAAGCTGCAGGCAATCATTCATAAACGGCATTATGAACAAATGTATCGGGCCATGCAGATTTTATCAGAGTATTTAATAAAGAATGAGAAACCTTCCAACCCGGTTGAATATGTGCTGCCGGTAATTGTGATGAATGGTAATGTTGATTACTTCGCAGAAGGCCATGATAAAAATTCAAGCTATATTTTTTGAGCTTGACGATACTGAAGATGGATTAAAAGTTAATTATAATATCGAGAGGTGTGTACAACTGATTTGCTTCTATTTCAATTGAACACACTTCCTTTTTTGATTATTTACTATAACGTTAACCTTGTCGTTTGATCTGAATGGCGATAAATATGAAAGATTGATTAGAGAATGATATATATAATAGTATTACAATGGTGTATTGACAAGAACGATACTTATGACTATAATTATATCGAAATCACTTTAACGTTAAAGTTGGGTCGGAAGGAGCATATAATAATGGAAAAAGGTCAAAAATGGTGTTTTTGGAATGATGCAGCGGCGGAAGAAGTGGCTCAGGGGGTAGAGCGCAGAGTTCTGGCATTCTGTGATGAGATGATGTGTGTGGAGAATACCTTTAAGGCCGGCGCTATTGGTGCCATGCATCAGCATCCGCATACTCAGATTACTTATGTTGCAAAAGGACGTTTCAGTTTTACGATTGGTGAGGAAACCCATGAAGTAAAAACAGGAGATACACTTTTGAAGCAGAATAGTATTATTCATGGTTGTGAATGTCTGGAAGATGGTATTCTGGTGGATTTCTTTACGCCAATGAGAGAAGACTTTCTGGGTTAATAGGAGGATTAAATTATGAAAATTGCATTAATTAATGAAAACAGTCAGGCCGCTAAAAACAGTATTATTGAGACAGCGCTGCGAAATGTTGCTGAACCAATGGGGCACAGTGTTTTTAACTATGGTATGTATTCGGCAGAGGATGAGGCTTCACTCACCTATGTACAGATTGGAATTCTGGCAGCGGTGCTGCTTAACTCCGGTGCGGCTGATTATGTCATCACCGGCTGCGGTACAGGAGAGGGTGCAATGCTGGCCTGCAATTCATTCCCGGGAGTGATCTGCGGACATGTGGCGGATGCCCTGGATGCATATACATTTGCTCAGATCAATGACGGAAATGCTATTGCACTGCCGTTTGCCAAAGGATTCGGCTGGGGTGGTGAGCTGAACCTGGAGTATATCTTTGAAAAACTGTTTGTTGAAGAAGGCGGACAGGGATATCCGAGAGAACGTGCCGCGATTATGAAACGTAACCGTGAAATTCTGAATGAGGTAAAAGCGGTTACGTATCAGAGTCTGCCGGTGATTCTTGGTGCTCTGGACAGAGAACTTGTCAAAGGCGCTGTTGCAACAGCCGGATTTGATCAGTATTTCTGGGATAACTGCCAGAATGATGAGTTAAAAGAGACGATGAAGAACCTGTTGAAATAATGCTGAAATAATCCCGGGGACCATGTTGCCAGGCATTCATTTTCATGTTATGATGAAACAAAATAAGGAGAAGTGACATGAAACTTTGTATTGTATTTGCTCCATGCAGAGTCTGAACAGGCGGGTTTGCATGGAGGGATGAATGATACCATTCGCCTGGAAGGCTTTGCATTTTAATTAAAAAACTATTTAATTAAAAGGAGCAAAGTCAAATGAATAACTGGAAAACTACATTTAAGGATTTAAGAAACTTTTTAATATTATGGTCGACACAGGCGTTTTCGACGTTAGGCAGTTCGATGACGAATTTTGCCCTGGTGATCTGGTCTTATCAGCAAAGCGGCTCCGCGATGTCAACGGCATTGCTGTCGGTATGTTCTTATGCACCCTATGTGGTGATGAGCATTTTTGCCGGAGCCCTGAGCGATAAGTGGAATAAAAAGATAACGATGATGGTCAGTGACAGCTTTGCGGCATTATGTACGGTCATCGTTCTGGTGCTCTTGCAGACCAGGAACCTGCAGCTGTGGCATTTATACTGCCTGAATGCTGTTAACGGGCTGATGAACACGATTCAGCAGCCGGCATCGGATGTGGCAGTCAGCCTGGTGGCACCTAAGAAACATTACCAGAAAGTGAGCGGGCTGCGTTCGTTTTCTTATTCGCTGAATAACTTTCTGACTCCGGCCGCTGCGGCCGCACTGCTGGCATTTGCTGGTATCAGGGGAGTTATTTTGTTTGATCTGGTTACTTTTTCTGTGGCTTTTCTTTCTCTGGCGTTTCTGATTAAGATTCCGAAGGTGGAAAAGTCAGATCAGGAGCAGGAGACGGTGCTGAAGGCAGCAGGACAAGGACTGAAGTATCTGAAGGATAACCGCGGAATATTTTACTTGATTCTGTTTCTGGCAGCTATTAACCTGATTGCATCGATGTATGAAGCGGCTCTGCCGGCCCTGATGCTGTCACGTGAAAATGGCGGTGAGCAGGCGATGGGGATGTTTCGGACGGTAGAAGGTCTGGCGATGATCGGCGGCAGCATTGCCGTATCCCTGTGGCCGGCACCCAAAAGCCGGGTCCGGGTGATCTGTAATACACTTTTATTATCAATGAGTACAGAGAACTTTTTCCTGGCATTCGGAAGAACAATGCCGGTCTGGTGTACCGGAGCTGTGCTTGGGTGGGGCGTCATCCCGATTATGAATGCCAATATGGATGTGTTGTTCCGCAGTTATATCCCGATTGAAATGCAGGGAAGAGTATATGCGGCGCGTAATACATTTCAGTTTTTTACGATTCCGATCGGATATTTTCTGGGTGGAGTTATGATTGATTATATTTTGAACCCATTTATGAGGAGGCAGTTACCGGATAGTATCTGGGTAACGGTGTTTGGCGCTGATACCGGAGCGGCAGCAGCGATACTGCTGATGATCCTGGGGGGAATCGGACTGGTGACCTGCCTGATTTTCCGCAGGAACCGTGAGATCTGGAAACTGGAACAATAAGTATAATAAGCCATCAGACTGTCGGAGCACACATATACAGTCTGATGGCTGTTTCCATAAAACAGGATGATTTTTTGCGTTTTATTGAAATTTCAATAGAAGGTATTTACTTTAAAAATTTACTGTGTTAAACTGTAACATGTGAAAGCATCATACAATATTTGGCAGAAAGGGTATCCATCTTATGAATAAAAAAATTAAAACTGAGGCGGTTGATCATCTGTTTCAGGCTATTCTTACATTAAAATCAGCTGAAGAGTGTTATACCTTTTTCGAGGATGTATGCACAGTGAATGAATTGTTGTCTTTATCCCAGCGTTACGAAGTTGCGAAAATGCTGCGGGAGAAGAGAACCTATCTGGATATTGCAGAGAAGACGGGGGCGTCTACAGCTACGATCAGCAGAGTGAACCGGTCATTAAACTATGGTAATGACGGTTATGATATGGTATTTAACAGACTGAAAGAACAGGATAAGCTGTAAAAATAAAGAACCAACAGCCTTTTGCGGGAAAGCCGCGGCTGTTGGTTTTATTTTTTCTTTTTTTTATCTGCAGCTGGTTCACTCTCGGCACGCAGCTGGTCGATCATCATTTCAATCATCTGTTTCTTCAAATATACGTCAAAGGACAGTTCGCTGATAAAAGCAAACAGCTGCAGATAATCACGGTTATCTTCCGGCGCGTCAGTAAACAGTGTCTGTGCGGCATCAAACTTCACCTGAATATCATCCTTAAGGCGGTCCATCTGCTCCTGTTCCAGCGAGAATACTTTTTCATAGATATCACAAAGCGGCAGTTCGGCATCTGTATCAAAATGCTGTTTCGAAATCGGATCTAACAGCTGTTTGATGTCATTGATGGAAATCAGGTTCTTGTAGTAATAAATAAACAATAAAATCAGGATATGTTCACGGGAATACTTCTTCCTGACAGGCGGGGGAAGCAGATCGTTCTTGGCGTAATTGTTGATCATCGTCTTCGTTAATACCTTGTCGTCAGGATAACGTTTGGTCTTCTTTAAATGAGTCTCCATGAAGGTGGTTACCTGATCCATATACAGATCTATATTCGGTATCTTTTCAGTCTTAACATAGGATAACTGGTCGAGACGGGAAAGGATCTCGGAAAGCTTTTCTTCATTCGTTTTCATACTCTCACCTCTGGGTCTATTATATAGTATTGAAAACTAGATGGCAAGTGGTTTGTGGGCTTTTGTTTGTAAGGGCTGAGAGGTGATGGGAGTATCGAGAATTGGGGGACTACACCATTTTTACACCAGTTTATATTTTGTTGGGTTTCTGACTGTGACAGCCGGATATCTTTGGGTAGGATGGCTGGCTGTTGGGGAGGCTTTTCAGTTTTCTTACATGATGCAAATTCACAAGCAGAGATTAACCGATGCGGATCAAGCTGCTGTTCTCATCCGTTCCTGATTTTAGTATAAAGGCAAATAAGCGTGCAAACAACTGCTTGCACGCTTAGCTGCAAATAGGGGGGGCTGTTTTGCATAGACAGCTGCCTCACCAGGTTCATAGCGCTTGCTCCTTTAGGCCATGCAAATATTTCATCAGTTCTGATTTTGAAAGCGGTTCACTGTGGCCCAGCAGGCAGGTTTCAAAGCAGCAGCCCTCAAGCCAGGCCGTCATTTTATGCAGCTCGGCTGCATCATAAACTCCATTGTTAAAATAGTCGGGGCTTGCGGCGTCCCCGAGGAACAGCACCTTTTCTTCCGGAATCCAGATCGCCGCCCCGTCATCCGAGTGGGGCGATGGGATCTTTGTAATATGGCAGTGGATGTCGCCCATATTCAGCACAAGGTTGCTCTCAAAGAGAATATCCGGCAGCACAATCACAATATCCTTGGCATCAGGATATTCAAGGCGCATCCGTTCATCGCCATAGGAGAAGAGATCTGCACTGCCTCGCATTTCGATCAGCTTGGGCCGGGTATTCCTGTGGGAAATGGTTCTTCCTTTCACCGCACACATGCCAAAGGTGTGATCCCAATGCCAATGGGTGATTGCCGTATATGCAGGGATGGGCAGCACGGCTTCCGACACTGCATGGTAGAATTCGTTCGCATGTGCTGCTGATGCGCCCGCATCCACCATGACACTGTAGCGTTCACCGTGAATATGCCCCAAATTCGGGCGGTCACGCTGCTGCTCGTAGGGGAAATAGTAAATTCTGTCAGATATTTGATTTAGCTTCATAAGCGCCACCTTTCAACTTTTGCTATGCAAAAACTCGACCATCATGCCGATCTGCCGCGTGTTTTCAAGCTTTGTGCACTGCTATTTTCTCTATTTGGAAGAAATTAGTGGTGACCGGTACCTGGCTTTAGCTTAGTTGTAGCCATCAATCAGTTTCTTCCGGCATTATTTGGCTGTTCCCATTATTATTCCCGCAATAAATCCCCCTCTTAACAGGCGCAAACATAAATCCGATAACGATCCCTAAAAGGAAAGCAGTAGCGGTCACAAGTTTTTTCTCACAGGAACTCCATGGTCGGTCATAAAACATTTTCATAATTAGTATCCTTTCTGATATTGATTATTTTGCTGGCATTGCAATTTTATAATGTATAAGATATACTTATTTTAAATTATTATTATAAAAAAGCAATAGAATTGGAGGAAAATAATCATGAAAAAAGTATTAGCTACTGAAAAAGCCCCTGCAGCAATCGGTCCATATTCTCAGGCGATACGTGCGGACAAGCTTGTATTCGTATCCGGCCAGCTGCCGATCGATCCTGCTACCGGCGAGTTCTCCGGTGAAGATATCGCTTCCCAGACCAGACAGTCACTGACAAATATCAAAAGTATCCTGGAGAGTGACGGTCTGACGATGGCTAATGTTGTAAAAGTTACGGTTCTGCTGCAGAGCATTGCTGATTTTGCGGCGATGAATGAAGTTTATGCGACCTTTTTTGAAGGTGACTGCCCGGCCAGAGCCGCATTTGAAGTGGCTGCCCTGCCAAAGGCGGCATTGATCGAAATTGAAGCAATTGCTTATGCTGAATAACAGCTAACGGGATATGGGATAAAAATACAGGACTGCGGCAGGATTGTGAATTGCGGCAGTCCTGTTTTTGTGGTATACTGGGCGTTACAGATAATAGAACAGTTGTTTGAATTGGGATAAAAAGGCGGAGCAAATATTATGAGTATTTATGATTCATTGAATCCAAAACAACAGGAAGCGGTATTCCACACGGAGGGACCGCTTTTAATACTGGCAGGAGCCGGATCCGGTAAAACCCGGGTGCTGACCCACCGTGTTGTATATTTAATAGAGGAAAAAGATGTAAATCCCTGGAATATCATGGCGATTACATTCACCAATAAGGCAGCAGGCGAGATGCGGGAACGTGTGGACAAGCTGGTCAGCTTTGGCGCGGAAAGTGTCTGGGTCAGCACATTCCATTCATCCTGTGTAAAGATCCTGCGCCGGTTTATTGATCATCTGGGATACAACAGCAACTTTACGATCTATGATTCGGATGACCAGCGTACTTTGATCCGGCAGATTTTAAAGAAGATGGATCTTGATCCGAAGCAGTATCGTGACCGGGCGATGCTCAGTGCCATCTCCAATGCCAAGAATGAACTGGTCAGTCCCCAGGAATTCCGGAACAATGCGATGGGCGACTGGCGGGAGCAGAAGGTTGCAGAGATCTATCAGGAATATCAGGATAGCCTGATGCGAAATAATGCCCTTGATTTTGATGACCTGATTTTCAAGACTGTGGAGCTGCTGCGGCTCAGTCAGGATGTCCGGGAGTATTACCAGGAACGGTTCCGTTATATTATGGTTGACGAGTACCAGGATACCAATACAGCCCAGTTCCAGTTGATTTCACTGTTGGCGGGCAAATATAAAAACTTATGTGTGGTTGGTGACGATGACCAGTCCATATATAAATTCCGTGGTGCCAACATCCGCAACATTCTTGATTTTGAAGAGGCATATCCGGGAGCGAAAGTGATCAAGCTGGAACAGAATTACCGTTCAACCAGTTCAATCCTGAATGCTGCGAATGCCGTGATAAAGAATAATATGGGTCGGAAAGATAAGGCGCTGTGGACGGATAACGGAGCAGGTGAGCTGGTTAAGTTCCGGCAGTTTGAACAGGCATACGAAGAAGCCGAAGGGATTGTCCGGGACATTATAAAAAATGATTATGCTTACCAGGATTGTGCAGTATTGTACCGTACCAATGCCCAGTCACGATTGCTGGAAGAGCAGTGTATTCGCAATAATGTGCCATACCGATTGGTGGGCGGCGTGAATTTCTATCAGCGAAAAGAAATCAAAGATGTTCTCAGCTACCTGAAAACGATTGCCAATGGTCTTGATGATCTGGCTGCCCAGCGTATTATTAACGTTCCCAAACGGGGCATCGGTGCGACCACTGTCGGAAGGATTACGGCGTGGTCATCAGAGCAGGGAATCAGTTTTTATGATGCCTGTGTCCGGGCAGCAGCGATACCGGGTCTGGGTAAGGCGGCTGGAAAGGTTGGTAAATTCGTTGACCAGATGGAGGATTTCAGAAGTTGTCTGGAGAATGGATACAGCATCAAAGAGCTGATCGAAGCAGTGGTTGATGAGACCGGTTATAAGGAGGAACTTCTGGCAGAGGGCGAGATCGAATCCCAGACCCGTCTGGAAAATATTGACGAACTGGTTAATAAGGCGGTCAGCTATACGGAAGAAGCAGAGCGGGCGGATCTTAACGAGTTTTTGGAAGAAGTTGCGCTGGTTGCTGATATTGACCGGATGGATGATTCAGAAGAACGAGTCACCCTGATGACATTACATAGTGCCAAAGGATTGGAATTCCCGGTAGTATATTTAAGCGGAATGGAAGACGGCCTGTTTCCCGGAATGATGTCGATCATGTCAGATGACAAGACGGAAATCGAGGAGGAGCGCAGACTCTGTTATGTTGGAATTACCCGGGCCATGGAGCATCTGACAATGACGGCGGCACGTCTTCGGATGGTGAACGGCGAGACCCGTTATTCCAAGATGAGCCGTTTTATCGATGAGATTCCACCGGATCTGATTGAGATGGACCGTCTGGACAGCAGAGTCGGGAAACGAAACATCAATGACAGTTATGAGGCAGATGGTTTGCCGTGGGCCAAGTCAAGACAGGAAAAGGGTGTCAGCATGTTTGGCATGAAATCCAATTCTTATGCATCGCCAACTGCAAGCTATGTGGATGGATCCGGGAAGGGCTCAATGGCGGGGATATTTGACCGTCCGGTCAGGTCTTCGGGCGGATCTTCTGGCAAGAGTGTACCGGGATTCGGCAAGACATTTACCGTACAGAAGCCAGCAAGTCTGGATTATGGCGTGGGTGACCGGATTCGCCATATCAAATTTGGTGAGGGAACAGTTCTGGAGATCAATAATGGTGCTAAGGATTTCGAGGTAACCGTTGAGTTTGATTCGGCAGGTACTAAGAAGATGTTCGCATCATTTGCTAAATTACAAAAAGTTTGATTATTAAGAGATAATTTTTGAAAAATTGAATAAAATATGATAGTAAAAAGAGCCGAGTGATGGTATAATCTAGATAATGCATATGTGAGTGTGCCAGATGACAGAAAGGACGTGAAACGATGAGCAGATTTGATATGATGGGAAAAGACGCACTGAACCGTGTGGAGGAGATCATGAATTCTACAAAGTTAAACGAATTTTTACACAGAAAAGAAGAAGAAGAGAAAAAGAAAAATTGTATCCTTTGGGTACTGGCAATTATTGGTGCAGTAGCAGCGATCGCAGCGATTGCCTACGGCGTATACCGTTTCTTTACTCCGGATTATCTGGAGGATTTTGAAGACGATTTTGATGATGATTTCGACGATGATTTCTTTGAGGATGAGGACGAGTCCGGCAAGTAAAAAGATGAATGAAAAGATGAAGCGTGTCTCGGAACCAGGGACACGCTTATTTTTTGGTCATAGGAAATGGCAACTGCGAAAATAGTGTATTTCGCGTATGGGTCCGGTGAGCCGGACTCTTTGCTTTGATAGACAGAACGAAGGAGTTATGAGATGAAAAAAGGGGATATTTTAGAAGGCAGAGTAGATCGGATTGAGTTTCCAAATAAAGGAATTCTGTCTGTTGATGGAGAAAAGGTAATTGTCAAAAATGCACTTCCGGGTCAGCTGATCCGGTTTGGGATTAATAAAAAACGTAAGGGTAAATGCGAAGGGCGTTTGATGGAAGTACTGGAGCCGGGGGCGCTGGAGCGGCGGGATGAGTCGTGCCCGCATTTTGGGATCTGCGGCGGCTGTCTGTATCAGAGTCTGCCATATGAGGAACAGCTGAAGATCAAGGAAGCTCAGGTGAAAGAGCTGCTTGACAGTGTGTGTGATCCGGATTCTTATGTGTTTGAAGGGATTAAAGGAAGTCCGGTTTCGGACGGTTACCGGAATAAGATGGAGTTTTCGTTTGGTGATGAGTATAAGGATGGTCCGCTGGCATTGGGAATGCATAAACGGGGCAGCTTTTATGATATTGTGACGACACCGGAATGCCGGATTGTACATTCTGATTTTACTGAGGTGCTGAAGGCGACGCTTACGTATTTTACGGAACAGGGGATCGGGTTTTATAAGAAGCTGCAGCATACGGGATATCTGCGTCATTTGCTGGTCAGACGGGCGATTAAGACCGGGGAGATTCTGGTGGCGTTGGTTACTTCTACTCAGACGGAGGCGTTTAATGTTAGTGAAGCGGAGCTTTTGGGCGGGTGGAAGGACAAGCTTAAGGCGCTTGAGCTGGAAGGTGAGTTTGCCGGGATTTTGCATATTAAGAATGATAGCCTGGCGGATGTGGTGCAGAGCGATGAGACGGTTGTGCTGGATGGCAATGATTACTTTTATGAGGAACTGCTGGGACTGAAGTTCCGGATTACGCCGTTTTCATTCTTTCAGACGAACTCACTTGGGGCGGAAGTGTTGTATGAGACTGCCCGGGGGTATGTCGGAGAGACGAAAGATAAGGTGGTGTTTGATCTTTATAGCGGGACCGGGACGATTGCACAGATTGTGGCGCCGGTGGCCAGTAAGGTTGTGGGTGTGGAGATTGTTGCGGAAGCGGTGGAAGCGGCGAAGCAGAATGCCAGGCGGAACGGGTTGGATAACTGTGAGTTTATTGCCGGGGATGTGCTGAAGGTGATTGATGAGATTGAGGAGAAGCCGGATTTGATTATTTTGGATCCGCCAAGGGAAGGGATTCATCCGAAGGCGCTGCCTAAGATTATTGATTTTGGCGTGGAGCGGATGGTTTATATTTCCTGTAAGCCTACCAGTCTGGTGAGGGATTTGGAGGTGCTGCAGGAGAGTGGGTATCGGGTTGTGAAGGGGTGTGCGGTGGATATGTTTCCGCATACGGCGAACGTTGAGACGATAATATTAATGACAAATTGTGGTTTGGGGAAGAAAGAGGAAGCGTGACCACAAGATGTAGTGGTTTTTGGCTGAAAATCGGGCGATAAATAAGCTGAAAAATGCCCGTTTTCGCCGTTTTGAAAAACACGATTTGACAGATGACATTGAGGATTTCGACAGATGACAGGCTGAAACAGCCTAAATATGTCTGAGACGGCAGACAGCATATTCATAGCTGATTAATATATATTTTATAAGTTAACACAGTTTCAATAATTAGGAAAAAGAGAGGTTTTGTTCTTCATTATGAAAAACAAAGCCTCTTTTTTATGTCCGGAATTATGGTATCAGATTGAGGTGATACATGAATCGTCTGATTTTGGGACTTATAGATTCGGTAGCAACAGGCAATGGGAGTTGTTCTTCATTAGGAGAGCAGCTCTTTTTTTTATGCCTGAAAATCTATAGCTGCAAAAAAGTAAGAAAGGAAGGGGAAAATTGTGATTGTTATGAATCAGAATGCAAGTGAAGGAACTGACAGTCGCCCATCAGGTTTACTCTATGGCGAATAAACAATTGACGCACCTGTCTTTATTCTCTGGTATCGGCGGCCTGGATTTGGCTGCAGAGTGGGCTGGCTTCCAGACCGTTGGTCAGTGTGAATGGGCTGATTTTCCGACTCAGATACTGGAGCAGCATTGGCCTGAGGTGGAAAGGTGGAGGGATATTCATGACTTATCAGCAAATGAGTTTTTTCGACGAACCGGAATCGGAGTTGGAGAGCTTACCTGTATTTCAGGGGGCTTCCCGTGCCAGCCGCACTCGGTTGCAGGAATGCGTAAATCGTCTTCTGATGAACGTGACCTGTGGCCGGAGTACCGGAGAGTCGTTGGCGAGATTAAGCCTCGATGGGTCGTGGCAGAAAATGTACGGGGATTACTGTCAAGTGAATTTGGCGGGTTCTACCGAGGAATACTCAGAGATTTTGCCGACCTGGGGTATGATGTTGGCTGGTGTTGTTATCGGGCTGCCGACGTGGGAGCGGTTCATTCCAGAGAGCGAATTGCAATTATTGCCTACGATTGTAGCCAGCGACAGTGGATTGGCAGCAGTGATCGGGAAGGAGGACAGCTACAAGATGACCAGCAACGGGACACTTCGGAAAATAAACCGGAAAGGAACCGATGGCTCACTGGGGCTGACGAGGACGCTGCGGTTGCTGCCGACGCTGACGGCCAGCGAATACAAGGGAGTTGCCAAAAACCGCTTCTGGGGGTCACCGACCTACAGAGGAGACAAGTTGGCGAGCCGTTTCAGGAAGCAGAAAGAAGATTTAACACATTTGAATCCCGATTATGCCGAACTCTTTATGGGATTCCCAATGGGGTGGACCGTATTAAAGCCCTTGGAAATGCAGTAGTGCCGCAGCAGTTCTATCTAATATTTAATGCAATTGCTGAAATTGAACAAAACATTTATGGATAGTCAGGAGGAAAAAACATGAACCATGAAAAACCGATTATCAGACTTTGGAGTCCGCTGTTTCCTAAACTTTGCCGGAGCAATGGGGGTGGGTATTCATCCGAAGAGATGACAATCCTGGATTCCGATCAGCTGATACCGTATCAGGAAGAGATTATGGCAGCAATTGAAGGGGAACGATTTCCAGGCGAGGGAGATCGGGGTCTTGCTGTGTATCTGAATGAGGAGCATTTACAGAAAAAAGTATATAGTATCATACCCTCAGTGGAAGAATGGAATGATGACTTATGGGGCGTTACAGAGGTTTTATTATCAGCGGAGCTGGAACCGGATGAACTTGCTGACTTAATGGAAGAGGTGGCTGGTCAATTTTCAGATGGCTGGGGGGAAGGGATGAAACATCATCCGATTAACATTTTGGGAGGGCAGATGTATCTCAGCTTCTGGGATGCCAGTGATGCGTTCTTTTTAAAGACAGAAGATGAAATGATGAATTAAGACAGGAAAACGAGGCTTTTTGAAAGGAGAAGAACCGATGCAGGTTGCCATTATTGCAGACAAATATAAAAAGCAACAAGGATATAAGGCCGCGGTAGTAGAACTGCCGGCCGGTCGTACAAGCATTGCGGATGCATTTCAGCGGGCAAGAATTTCAGAAACTGATCATTATAAGTTATGTGACTTTTACGGTTGGTCTGGTTTTTTATCCAGACATTTGATTTTGTCTGGTCATAAGACAGTGGATGAGGTGAATCTGTTGGCATATAAGATCAATCAAATGGATCGCATGCAAATCGAAACCTATGAAGGCGCTCTGCAGCTTCGGGAGAATGCGGATATTGATACACCAATCAGTACAAGGGAGCTGATTAATATTCTATACAACCTGGAGCAGTATTCATATATGCCAGGTATTCTTAATGATCAAATGCTGGGGGAAATGTGTTTGATGGGAGAACTGGTATCGGAGGTTAAAGGAGTTTCTGATGAAGTATTCGAAATGCTTTCCGAAGAAAAGGTCGGTCAGTATCTTCGCCGGTGCGATCAGGGAGAGTTTACCAGAACGGGATATGTATTGTGTGATTCGAAAGAATGGCAGGAAGTCTATGATGGCAGGAAGCTTCCTGAACAGCCGGATGTTCACAATGGCATGCTGTCTCTGCAGCTGGAGGCGATAGGAAATCATTCGTCTGTAAGTAAGCATACATGGCTGGAATTGCCAGCAGATGATAAGGCAATGCAATCTGCACTTACTGCATTAGGGGTAACATCTTTTGCCGATTGTGTAATTACGGAGTCGATCAGCGCTATTCCCGGTATTGAAAATCAGCTGGGCAGGGATGAGGACATTGATAAGTTAAATATCCTGGCAAGCAAAGTCGAAGCTTTTGCAGATGGCAGGACATTAGCAAAGTACAAAGCAGTGTTAGAGGTGGAGCAATGTAATGATATTGACATGCAGTTAGATATTGCTGATAACCTGGCTTGCTATGATTTCGACGATTATTATCGCTCACCTGCGGATTATGCAAAACAGTTATTTGGGGATACGGGGGTAGATGTATCTGATCCAGCATTTGATGTTTTTGATTTTTATGGGTATGGCAGTCGTCAGCTTGAGTTAAGCGGGTTGCATACTACTTCTTATGGAGACATCAGGCGGAATGAAATACCCTTTGTGCCTGAGTATACAAAACCTCAGATGGGAATGACCATGCAATAAGGTATTGAAAGCAATAATGGTGCAATATTCTGGCGAAGCGAATGGAGGAGAGTGATGAGATTTTTAAATGACAGGTATCATGCAATTCTGGAACATAAGGGGGGTGCGATTTGTGCTTTAAAAGAAGCAATACCGGCGGAAGGAGACGAACTGGGGTATGTGATTGATTTGGAAACATTTGATGGTAAGGTATATGACCATCCGGACGATGCAGTTCAAGCAGTAGATACTCTGCTGAAAAGCGTAGAGTCTGTTCTGGATTGTACAAATGACCATCTGAATGTTGATATTGTTCAGCAGAATCAGGTGGTGTCAAATTATGACGGGAGAAACTCTATTGATATGGCTTACAACGATTATGAAGTGAAGGATATGCAGGTATCAGGCAATACAATGACCTTGTTTATTTAAGAGCATTTTAAGCAAAAGTAAAATGAGAAAGGAACCGTAAAAGCATGAGTAAAAGACTTCGGACAATCAGACTGTGGAATCCCCTGTTTCTGCAAATATACAGGAAAGATGAAGCGGGAAAAATCGCAGCGGAGCCAACGGAATTCTCCAGTGGTCAGATTATCCGGTATCAGAAAGAAATCGAGGCAGCAATCCAGCAACAGAGGCTTCCGGATGAAAAGGGGCGGGGATTGGCGGTCTATTTGGATGACGGGGGATTAAGCAAAACGGTATACAGCATCAACCCCTCCGTGGAGGCATATGCCGATCAGCTGTGGGGAGTAACAGAAGTTCAGGTTTATCGTGAGTTGACAGAGGCAGAGCAGGGCGAGCTGGCAGAATGGCTGGCAGAGCAGTTTTATGATGGCTGGGGCGGAAATCTGGAAGAGTGTCCGATTATGATTGCGGAGGGGGAGATGTATCTTAGTTTCTGGTCTTCTGATTATCGGTCGTTTGTCCGGGAGGAGAGTGAAATGCTAAGGGTATTGTCAGAGCATCCGAGGCAGTGGATGAACTGAGGGAGTATTTGGAGGTGAAGAACGATTAACAGCTTTATCAGTTGGGTAGGAGGAAAGAAGGCTCTAAGAAAAGTTATTTATGAACTGTTTCCTAAAAACTATGAACGGTATATTGAAGTATTTGGTGGTGGCGGCTGGGTACTGTTTGGAATGCCGCAGGAGCTGCGTGCTTCTATGGAGGTGTATAACGATTACAACTCTAATCTGGCGAATCTTTATTATTGTGTGAAAAAACGAACTTGGGAATTATTACGGGAGCTTGGATTTCTGCCAGTTAATTCAAGAGATGAATTTGCCATAATTTATAAATTCATTGACAAGGGAGAATTTCATCAATCTCATCTAAAAGAAGAGCTGGAGCTGGCTCAGCACAACCTGGCGGAACCGGAGTTTGAAGAAATGAAAGCGATTATGACAAAAAATGCAGAGCCAAGTGATGTGAAGCGGGCAGCTGCATTTTTTAAATTAATCCGGTACAGCTATGGCAGCGGCTGCACTTCTTATGCATGCAAAGGCTATGATGTACGAAAAGCGTTTACTTTGATTTGGGATGCATCCCGCAGGCTGGCAGATACGGTAGTTGAAAACAAAGATTTTGAGGCATTGATCCGACAGTACGACCGGGATCATGCCTTTTTTTATTGTGATCCACCCTACTATGAAACGGAAGGACATTATGCTGTGGTATTTCGAAAGGACGATCATGTGCGGCTCCGGGATACCTTGGCGGAGTCACAGGGGAAATGGATGGTGTCCTATAATGACTGCGATTATATCAGGGATCTGTATCAGGATTTTCATATTATTGGAACAACCAGAATCAATAACCTGGCTCAGCGATATGATGGTGGCTGCGAGTTCCCCGAACTCATTATTACCAATTATGATCCAACCGAACGGGCAGCACAAACCAAGCAGATCAGTCTGTTTGATTATGCGGGTGCTGTTGCATCAAATGATGTTCAGACACAAAGTCATTGATTCAGATAATAGCAAAGATTTGGACAGTATGAGGAGGATTTTTATATGAAGCTAATCGAAACCAAAGGAACCGTTGCAGATGATGGAAGTATTATTTTGCTGCCTGGGGTATTAGAAACAATGGAGTTGCAAGCCGGAGATTGTCTGTATCTGACTTATCTCGCCAGAAAGAATGTCGATACAACAAACTCCTACAGCGGTGTGATGCTGACAAAGGAAGGAGTGGAAGGAATCACAGAACCTTTTGAACAGGCAGAGCAGCCAGAAATTACGATTTCTCATGTGCTGCTGGAGGAGGCAGAAATTCCGTTGGATGGGGAAATCAGCATTCAGTGTGTCCCCGGAATGATCCTGATCAGCAGTGCTGATCCCCTCGATGTGGTGCCACCAGGTCAGATGAAACTGTTCGATAATCTGGGAATTGATCATGATACCATTCGTGCTGTATTAAGGGAAGGAGAGCTTTGATGGGAAGAAAACCTTTGATGGGAAAAAAACCTGTGTATAAGATTATGGATGAGAACGGTCGGGTACTGATTCCGAAAGAAATCAGGACGGCAGCCAATCTGAGTTATGGTGATATTGTCAGACTTGGTGTAATGGATGGAAATGTGTCAGTTCAAAAGGTAGATCTGATTGAGGTTGGTGATCAATCCCCGGCAGCGGTAGAAGCATTTGTCCGTTCTGCCTTTAAATCCATGCCCGATCACATCCGAATCAGCCTGATTTCTGATTTGACCGGATTGCTACAGCAGAAAGAGGAGGAATAAAGCGATGGAAACGAAAGCCCTTTATACTTCGGCGGATTGTATCCGAAACGGCTATGATTTTCCTGTTAAGGGAAAGGTGGTGGTGCTGGACAAGCAGGTATTGGCAAAAGGCGAAAGCAACCAGTTGTTTTACTGTATGGGCGGTAATGGTGCGAACGCCAATCCGATTGGACGTTCCGTGTTTATGGTTTCCTTGTCTTCCGGCGAGTTTTCTCGTTGGAACCGTAGTGATGTGGTTGGAGAGTTAAAGCCAGAGCTGCTTCCTGATTCCGCAAAGCTGCAATTATCCCAGATAAGACCAGCCGGAGCACTTGATCTAAAGGAGCATTCACCAGAATACAGCGGGTATAGTTTTCTGCCGGATGGCCGGTATGCAGAGGGAGTCTGGTTGTGCAACGAAAAGGAGGTGATGGATTATGTTGAGATGCAGAAGTCCTACCAGCATCGGATTATGATTTGCGACCGCAATGATTTCTGTGTGCTGGAGATGAAGGATCAGGTTCTGACGTACCCAACGGCAGAGGAATTTTTCGCATTTACAGAGCAGAATAAATCTGGCGGGATGGAGATGAAGTAAAGGAGAGGATGTATGAGGGGAATCAGTCTGCAAAAGGGAATCATTCTTTATTATGGTAATGCAGCGGGATATATTACAGGAGAGACGGCTGTTGCTGATCCGATGTTTGAGTCCCCGGAGCTTAAGGATTTCCTTGATAAACAGAATACTGTTTCAGAAGTAAGGTGGAAGGCCGGAGTATTTGAACGTTTATCCGCCGGTCAGAAAGAAATGAAGGAGGTCGGTCGTTTGAAGGATTGCCGCATCTGGCAGCTAAAGCCAGATACTGATATTTTTATGCGTTTCATCGGGTATGAAGAATTGCGGCAACAGTTTGGTGAACCAAATCCACAGGATTATCAGATGGTATACGATGGGGAAGTGGAGACAAATGACTTGGAAGCGGTTTATGAGCTGTTTAATCAGAACCATCCCCCAGGATATACCGGTCATTCTTTATCCATGTCGGATGTGGTGGAATTGTATGACGAAAACGGAAGTATGTTTTATTACTGTGACCGAAGTGGTTTTCAGGCAATTGATTTTGCTGGACCAGACCAAGGTTTGGCAATGCAATTGCAATCCAGAGAAGAAAAGGGGAGGCATATGCCAACAATCGAAACAAGAGTCGGCTCTATGTATCCAGCAGCTGCAGCGGGTGGTGTCCGGGCGTATGCATCGGCAACCATTGATGGCTGTCTGGCAATTTGGGGTATCCGGGTCATGGAGGGAAAAGACGGGCTGTTTGTGTCAATGCCCAGCCGGAAATCTGCGGATGGCTATCAGGAAATCTGCTTTCCAGTTACGAAAGAGTTCCGGCAGCAGCTGCACAATTCCGTATTGGATGCTTATCAGCAGGCACTGACGCAAACACAGGCACAGGCATCCCAGGGACAGGAGCAGAGTCAGTTCAGAGGACAGGAAGCGGCTATGCAGATGGGAAGTATGTAATATTAAGCTAAAAATGAGGAAGACTGAAGTTTCTTAACTTCAGCAACCCGATGCAAATGTACACGATAGAAAATAGAAAGAGGTAAATTTATATGAGAAGAATGATGACTGCTTTGAAAGTAAAGGCAAATGGAGTATATACAAAAACAGGTCGTATCCTGTCAAATAAGAACGGCTCCGGTTATATTGATCAGGCTGTGACCATATTGATAGCTGTTGTGCTTGGTGCTTTGTTACTGGCTGGGCTGTACGCGTTATTTGGCGACGTGGTGCTGCCCAGGTTAGAACAGGAAATCACACGGATGTTTAACTATAGTGGTTAATGGGATCGCAGTGCAGGCGGTCTTTTTTCTTGCTTTTTTATTGTGGGCGTCAGCCGTTGATATCAGAACAAGAATCTTACCTGACCGGCTGCATGTGCTGATTGCCCTGATATCCCTGCTGGTTTTTGACCCAGGAAATCTGTTGGGAATATTTGCTGCCCTGCCTTTATTATTTGCCGCCCTCACCTATGGCGGCATGGGCGGCGGTGATATTAAACTTATGGCAGCCTGTGGTTTGGTACTGGGATTTGGTTATGGAATATTGGCTCAGATCATCGGTCTGTCGTTGCTGTTGATTTATAATGCATTTTACTATCCGGTTCAAAGGTGCAGAGGAAAAGCGATTCCGGTATCATATCCTCTGGCTCCTTTTTTGGCAGTTGGGTGTACGGTTTCTTATTTTATCAGGCTGGGAGAATGGAGGATATGAAGGTGACAAAGAAAATGATTGTGTTTCTGGTGATTATAATGGTTGGATTTTGCTGTTTGCTGCGAGGGAACAGAAACAAAGGACTGTTCTGAGAGTTGGTTTGACTGGTGGATGTCAGAGCAGTTGCAGAGGATCTGGATGAGCTCTAACCTCGGTCGGAGCCTGAGGAATAATAAAAGGATGCAGTAAAAGGAGCGTGTTGGAGATGAGTGGTATGAAAAATAGAACGGTGATTGGTGTGATATGCATTGTGCTGTCGCTGATTATCTGCTTTGCGGTTACCCCGTTATTTAACAAGGGAATGAGCCAGAAGGTGGAAATTGTAAGGGTTGCTAAGGAAATAAAAACAGGTGATTGTATTACCAGAGATATGGTCAGAAGTGTGGAGGTTGGCGGCTATAACCTGCCGTCAGATGTGATAAAAGATGCTGAGTCGGTAGTTGGAAGATTTGCTTGTGCTGATATGGTTCCAGGTGATTACATTATTGCCTCAAAGGTCGCGGATGAACCAGCAGCAGAAAATGCCTATCTTTACAGCCTGAATGGAGAGATGCAGGCGATCTCAGTATCGGTCAAAACCTTTGCCGGCGGTTTATCGGGCAAATTGATATCCGGTGATATCGTGTCAATCATCGCACCGGATTATAATAAACAAGGATTAACTGTGATTCCGCCGGAGCTTCAGTACGTGGAGGTAATTGCCGTAACCGCCAACTCAGGCAGCGATGCCAATACAGGTGATGTAGATACTGAGGAACGGGAGCTGCCATCTACGGTAACGCTTTTAGTAACACCGGAACAGAGTAAAATTCTGGCAATGTTAGAGGCAGACGGCAAGTTGCATGTATCTTTGGTTTACCGGGGAACTAAGGATAATGCGGCTCAGTTCCTTGCAGCACAGCAGCTTGTGCTGGAGGAATTATACCATATGGAAGGCGGCGAGGACGGAGCAGTAGAAGAGGAAGCAGGGGAGGAAGAAGCAGAAGGTGTATCAGAAGTGGATGAAAGTGAGGCGGCGTAAGTGCTTAATTTCAAGAAAAACAGTATTTTCAGCCGGGGAATGGAAATCGGTGTTACAGGCGCGGAAGAAAAAATTCCGGTTACGCATAAGGTTCTGGCAGTTTGGGGCAGTCCTGGGTGCGGCAAGACGACAGTGGCAGTAAAGCTTGCAAAATATCTGGCTGATAAGCGGAGCAATGTTGTTCTGCTTCTTTGCGATATGACAGCACCGATGCTGCCCTGTATTTGTCCGGTAAGCGATCTGGATACCGAAAATTCCCTTGGCAGCATTCTGGCAGCTGCCCATGTGACCGAGTCTCTGGTAAAGCACCACTGTAATACGCATAAGAAGATCAGCCATTTGACGGTTCTTGGAATGAGGAAAGGGGAAAATGAATATACCTACCCGGCTTATACAGCAACGCAGGCAACGGAGCTGATTGCATGTTTAAGGAAGATGGAGACTCATGTAATAATTGACTGTGGCAGCTATATTGCCAATGATATCCTTTCGGCAGTTGCTTTGATGGAAGCGGATGCGGTGCTGCGGCTGGTAAACTGTGATTTAAAGTCTGTCAGCTATTTATCCAGCCAGCTCCCATTACTGAAGGACAGCAAATGGGATGTGGATAAGCAGTATCGTGTTGCCAGCAATGTCAGACCCAATGAGGCCAGTGAACACATGGAGCAGGTGCTGGGAAATGTGGTGTTCTCCATTCCTCATTCGGAGGAGCTGAACGCTCAGGTACTTGCCGGAAATCTGTTTTCCGATCTGGGATTAAAGGAGAGCCGGGGGGTTCGGAAAGAGCTTATGAGGATTTCCCGGGAGGTGTTTGAATGTTAGGAGAAAAGCGGAGTCAGGGAATTCTAGGAGAGTGTAAGAGGGATGAAGGGGCAGTAATTAAGCATGAAAAACATCTGTCAGATGGTTCTGAAGCGAAGTGGGAAGCGATTTTAACAATGGATGATCTCGCTGAGCAGCCAGAGCCGGATGGATGGACTGGAATGCCAGAGGAAAAAAATTCACAGGAAATGCCACAGGTATCAAAAACTGGAATGGAAACGAAAGCTGAGGCACTGCGGACAGAAGCGGCGATATCTGAAGTGATGAAATCAACAGTCCCCAAAACGCATGATTTATTTTTCACCCCGGAAACGGAAGGAAAGGCATTTGCTGAAGTTCTGCAGGAAGTACAGGAGCATATTTCCAGTCAGTACAGCACACTGTTGACAGGTGGAAATGCAGAGGAAGTAAAAGGGCATATCAAACGCTATATTACGAAGTATGTGCAGGATCACCGGGTTGCGGTAACGGGAATGACCGGAACCGGACTTGTGGATGCTCTTTATACCGAAATGGCCGAGTATTCCTTTTTGACTAAATATATCTTTGGAACTGCAGTGGAAGAAATTGATATCAATGCCTGGAATGACATTGAGGTGCAGTATTCCGGCGGCAGGACAGAGAAATTAACGGAGCATTTCGACAGTCCGGAGCATGCCATTAACGTGATTCGCCGGATGCTGCATGTATCCGGTGTGGTTCTTGATAATGCCAGCCCTCTGGTAACGGGAACCTTAGCTAAAAATGTGCGAATTGCTGTTCTGAAGACACCGATTGTTGATGAAGAGGTGGGGATTGCTGCTTCTATCCGGATTGTCAATCCCCAAAGTATGGAGAAAGCTGATTTTGTGAATGGTGGAACTGCCACAGAAGAAATGCTGGATTTCTTATCAGAATGCATCCGCTATGGCATTTCTGTTTGTGTAGCCGGTGCCACCAGTTCCGGAAAGACAACAGTGGCCGGCTGGCTCTTAACCACCATACCGGATAAGAAGCGGATTTTCACCATTGAAAACGGCAGCCGGGAGCTTGCTCTTGTCCGCGAAAAGGATGGCAGGGTAGTAAATTCTGTGGTTCATACCTTAACCCGTGACAGTGAAAGTGAGCGGCAGCGAATCGACCAGATTGCTCTTTTGGATGTGGCTCTGCGATTCAATCCGGATATTTTGGTAGTAGGAGAAATGCGTGGAGCAGAGGCAAATGCAGCTCAGGAGGCAGCCAGAACTGGTGTGGCGGTGCTTACTACCATTCATTCCAATTCCTGTGAAGCCACCTACCGGCGAATGGTATCCCTTTGCAAGCGAGCAGTGGATATGTCAGATGAAACCCTGCTGAGTTATGTAACGGAAGCCTATCCGCTGATTGTCTTTTGCAAGCAGTTGGAAAATAAACAGAGAAAAATGATGGAGATTATGGAATGCGAAATTAAACCAGATGGCAGCCGTCGCTACCGTCCATTGTTTCAGTTTGAGATTAACGAAAACCGAGTGGAAGATAACCGGTTTATTATTAATGGCAGTCATCGCAAAGTAAATCCAATCTCTGAAAGTCTGTGCAAACGGCTGCTGGAAAACGGAATGCCCTTAGAAGCAATTCAACGACTAAAGGGAGAGGAGGAGCGATGCAGTTAATTCAACTATTTGCCTGCTTTGGAATGATTGTGGGCTGTTTCTTTTTATTGGTATTAAAGCCGGTGGAATTTACCGACCAGCTCTTTAGTTTTCTGACCAGAGAAGAAACCAGCATTAAGACGGAAATCAATAAAGCAACCAAACGAAAGAAGTATCATCTCTTAAAACGGGAGGTTATGGAAACCCAGAACATCTTAAAGATGACCGGGCGCAGTGGAAGATTTTCACTCATTTGTGCCTGTTCCCTGCTATTGTTTTCCGCTGGAGCATCGGTATCTATTCTGCTGGGGAATTTCTTCTTGGCTCCAGTGATGGCAGTGGGGTTTATGCTGTTCCCATTCTGGTATGTGAAGCTGACTGCCAGCCATTTCAAAAAGAATCTGGCAGCGGAACTTGAGACAGCTCTTAGTGTGATTACGACGGCATACCTGCGAAGTGAAGATATATTAACAGCTGTAGAGGAAAATGTAGGGTATTTAAATCCTCCGGTTCGCAACGTGTTTCAGGACTTTCTGTGGCGGATTCAGATGATTGATCCGGATGTGGAGACTGCTCTTAAAGTCTTGCGGGAAAGGGTCGATAATGAGGTGTTCCGGGAGTGGTGTGATGCCATCAGTGACTGCCAGTATGACCGCAGTTTAAAGACGACCCTGACTCCGATTGTCAGTAAGCTGTCTGATATGCGGATTGTCAATGCAGAGCTTGAATACCTGATTATGGAGCCGAGGAAAGAGTTTATTATGATGGTGGTTTTTGTGGTTGGAAATATTCCGTTGCTCTATTTTCTGAATAAGAGCTGGTACGAAACACTGATGCATACAGCAATGGGGCAGGTGATTCTGACATTTACGGCACTGTTAATCTTTATCTCGACGGCTTGTGTAATTAAGCTGACCAAGCCGATTGAATTTCGGAGGTAGCCTATGATCCTGTTATTATTTTTATTTGGCTTCCTGCTGGCAGCCGGATTATTTTTTATTCTGGCTGATGTCTTAAGGCTCCCCTATCTAAGCACAGCAAAGGCAATGCTCAATACAACAAGGGCAGAGAAAAAATCAGCCAGAAGTATGGAAGCCTATCTGATGATCTGGGCGGTGAAGCTGTCCGGTTATCTACGAATGGATGAGTATAAAAAGAGCCGGATGGCAAATGTGCTGAAAGCCGCAGGAATGCAGATGACCCCGGAGGTGTATCAGGCATATGCCATTGTAAAGAGTGGTGCAATGCTGCTCCTGATTCTACCTTGTCTGTTCATCTTTCCACTACTGGTACTGCTGGTGGTGATTGCAGCCGTGATTATTTACTTTAAGGAATCAGGAAAAGCGGATGAGCGACTAAAGGAGAAACGGGAGCATATCGAAAGGGAACTGCCCCGATTTGTGGCTACGGTGGAACAGGAGCTGGTAAACAGCCGGGACATTTTAGCTATTATTGAGAGCTTTAAAAAGAATGCCGGGGAAGCCTTTGGGAGTGAACTGGATGTACTGGCGGCGGATATGCGGTCAAGCAGCTATGAGGCGGCCCTGACCCATTTTGAAGCCAGGCTTAATTCAACGATGTTGTCGGATGTTGTCCGGGGACTGGTTGGTGTGCTTAGGGGAGATAACAGCATTGTTTATTTTCAGATGTTATCCCATGATTTTAAGCAGTTGGAGCTGCAGCGGTTAAAGACGGAGGCTCAGAAGATACCGCCCAGAATAAAGGTGTTCTCGTTTCTGATGCTGGCCTGCTTTCTGGTGACTTATATGGCGATTATTGTCTTTGAGATCATCATATCGCTGGGAATGATGTTTTAAGAAAGGGGCAGATAATGGTTCGGATTTTAAAATCGAAGGAGGGACAAGGGTATCTGGATACCTGTATTCTGGTGCTTTGTGCGATGCTGGTGATTGCTCTGGCTGTCCGGGTGTTACCGGTTCTGATTATGAAGAATAAGCTGGATACCTTTGCGACAGAGCTGTGCCGGGAAGCAGAGATAGCCGGGCGGGTTGGTACCGAAACCACCAGAAGAGCATTGGTTTTGCAGGAGAATACCGGATTACATCCAAACATAGTCTGGTCGGATAACGGGAAAATACAGTTAAACGAAGAGATCACCGTGACTCTCACCCTGGAAACTAACATCGGACTGTTCGGGGGATTTGGTTCTTTCCCAGTCAAGCTTCAGGCAAAGGCAACTGGAAAGAGTGAGGTATATCATAAATGAAACGGATACTTGTGTGTTTGAAGGATAAACGTGGTTCGTCTTTTCCTCTGATTATCGCCGTCACTTTGTCCTTGCTCCTGATTTTGTGCGGTGCCATGGAGGTGTTCCGGCTTAATATGATTGCCAGTGGTGTGAAAGAAGCATTACAGGATGGAATTATTGTAACGGTGAATGATAATTATGCCAATGTGTATCATGGAGTGCGGGAAGGGTATAGCGGCGGCTACCAGCCGATGGGCGGGAGCTTTGAGGATACGGTGGATACCGGAGATGTGTACCGTTATATGAAAAAGGTATTAGGGCTTCGGCTGCAGAGCGGAAAGTATGTGAAATACTCTGGCAGTGTGGTGGAATACCAGCTGTCAGGACTGGAGGTTACGGTCAGAAATTCCTCCTTTGCCCCTGATAATCCGGGAGAAATCGAGGACTTTCAAGCGGATGCATTGATTTATCTGGAGGTGCCATTGAGGTTTGCCGGGAAGACGTTGCCGCCAATGAAGATAAGGCTTAAGGTTCAGGCCGGGTACATCGAGGTATTTGGCAGGGCTTAACAGATGTTTAATAGTTTAACCGGATAATAAATAAAATGGTAAATATTTCTAGACTTGATGGCTGATTTATAGTAATGTATATCAAACAGGAGGGCATTTGGATGAAGTTAGATGAAAAAAAGAAAAAGCGGCTGATAATTGCAGGTGGCGCAGTGGTAGCGGTGGCTTTGGTCATAGGGATTGCAAGTCAGTTTAGCGGGAATTCAAACGCGGCAGATGTGCTGCCGGCAATGACTGAAACAACTAAGGTGGCAGAGGTTACTGTAACCACAGCAGCGGAAACTACAGTGGTTGTTACAACCGAACAGACCAGAGAAGAGACTACGGCAGAGAAAGAAACAGAGATTGAGACGCTGCCGGATCAAACGGATCTTCCGGAGCAGAGCATTCAGCCGGAGCCAACAAAACCAGCAGAACCAAGTCAGGAGCAAAGAACCAATCCAACCCAGAAACCAAATGGGGAGACTGTAACAGAAACAAGTGCAGTTGCTCATGAGGATGTGGTGGTTCCAACAGAGGCACTGAGAGTAGAAGAAGTGGCGGAAACAGAACCAACTACTAATCCAGAACCAACAACTGCTGTAGAACCGACACAGAGTAGCGGCGGTCAGGGTGGCGAGACAAATAGTAGCGTGCAAACCTATTTTCCGGGATTTGGATGGGTAGATGGTACTGGAAATGCAATTGGTGAAACTGCAGAAGATATGTACGAAAATGGAAATAAAATCGGCATTATGGATTGATTAAGAATAGGTTATGATTTGGCACAGGCTGAGAATGTCTGTGCTTTTTTTGTTGGAAGGAGGCTGGAAATGAAACATTTTTTTCGCACAATTGTGGTTCTGGCGTTGTTGTTTGTGGCTCTAAATGTGTCAACTGTTTATGCTGTTGGTGAAGGAAATGTAAATAATGGCGGTGGCGGCTTAGGGCAAGGAACCAATTCTAACTTTTGGAGTGCTGGAAATGATGGTGTTCGTGTTACGGTGGTTCGGGAGAGTGACCGCTCGGTAGTTTCAATTCCCATTGACTTGACGAATAAAAATCCGTCTGATATCGGGCATTTTAATAAAGTGTCAAAGCTACAATACACAAACGGGACAAGACTGGCTCCCAGTATGGTTGATTATTCTTATATCAATCCAACTCAGAGTCTACCCAAAATTATGAGTTCACAAAGTCTGGGAGCAGCTAATATTGAAGAGATAAAGAATTATTTCACTGATGAACAGGTGATTCGTGGAATTGCGAGTCATGTTGGAATGGATTTTGATGTGCTTATCAACGGTCAATATAAACTGCTGATTGAACCAGTTGCATATGTTACCTATGAGCATACATTAATCGCCCTGACTGCAACAGAGGCTGCTCTTTATGATGAAATAACCAATGGAGCCTTACGATCTAAACTGCCAACCGTTTGTTTTCAGAACCTGCCATGTGCTATGTTTTTAGAAGTAGCAGACCTTGGATACGCTGCCTGGGATGGTCCCAAGACCGGTGTCCGTTCTAATCATGAAATCAAGTCTGCTCTGGGACTTGGAGTGATAAAGTTTCAGGAGAAGGAAAAAGAAGAAGGTCTGGAGGTCAGCACTTACGATTACGAATACCGGGTGAATACGGAAGTGATCACCTCAGTTCGGGTAAGCGGAGGTCAAAGTGATCCCGACAATTCTGTTAAAGTTACCTTTAGGATTGATGGAAAAAGCCATATAGTGAATAACGTTTATTATCCTAAAGGTGACAGCCAGGTGGCATGGGTGAGATGGACAACACCGGAAAAGCCCGGAATGGTTACCATCCATGTGTCAGCTGGTGGTAAAAAGGTAAGCCAAAGTGTGATTACTGCGAAGATAGTCAGTTTGGATGAGAATCCGCCGCCGAATCCGGTGGCTGATGACCGGAATGACGGTTATCAAAGACCAGGAATACCAGGTAAGGAGCAGAAGACATATGCCGAATGGACGGTCTGGCGTCCGTGGTGGTATGAATACTGGGTCTATCACAGTGGGGATGAAGATGAGAGTGGATACTGGTGCGACCATGCGTGCTTTGTTCACGGGTAATCTGAACAGAAATGTTCAATAAAGCCGTGCAGGTTTATTTATGAAACCTGAACTCTGCATTTGAATTGGCAGGTGCAATTCCTGCCTGACCTTGTGTGAAAGGTGACAAAATCCCTAATACTCCGACGTGCATCAGATTGCAATAAATCTGTTGTACGAAGCTCGGTGAAGAGCGATGAAAGCTTCTGTGACGAAGTAAGTAATTGCACGGGGCTACAAATCAGTCATGTCCAGAATGTCGTAAGACTGACGAATACTCGAAGGTACGGCTCGTAACACCAAGGATATCGAATTAAGAAGATATTCGCCCCAGTTCGGGGTACTGTCGTTGAGTGATTCTTGTGATCGTAGCACTCAACAGAAAACCATAGGACGTAGTTCCGTGGTCGAATGCTCTTAACAATCATCACACTGGTTAAGGGTGGCAGTCGGGTCACAGAGTAGGGCTAAAACTGAAATGAAAAGCTAAAATGCAGGGAACAAAGGAACCACGGAGGAGAACGTTTTTTACAATGTAAAAGAGGTATTGCACTTGCTCCAACAGGTAGGGAATGACCTGTGAATCCGTGGGGCAGCAGCCCGTAGTAGTGATGAAGTGCCGTAATGGGCATGGAGCGAAGGGGCATAGTCTGTACAGAAATCATATGACCAGTCTGTCGAGGAAGCCGTAGGCGAACCTGACTAAAACCAAAAACACCGAAATCCGAAAGGAGGTGGTGCGTATGGCACAACAATTCGACTACCCGAAAAATGAAACAGACTTGCGTGTAACACTTGACACATTGTATTCAATTTCAAAATCAGCGTATGACGATGGGAACAGACCTTCATTTAAAGGATTGATTGAACTAATGTCTAATGAAGTGACGATTCAGACGGCTATACACAACATCAAAGCTAACAAAGGAAGCGAAACACCAGGAGTAGATGGTTGGAAAATGCAGCACGATTACTTAGAAAAACCCTATCAGTGGGTTGTTCAGGATATCCAGCAGGCGTTTCACCACTTCAGACCTGAGAAAATAAGACGGGTATATATAAATAAGCCAGGAAAGACTGAAAAACGCCCATTAGGAATACCTACTATCCGGGACAGAATCGTACAGGAGTGCATCAGAATCATACTGGAACCAATTGTGGAAGGTCAGTCATATCAGTATTCTTTTGGCTTTCGTCCGATGCGGGATACCAAGATGGCACTTCAATGTATCACGAACTATGTTCACAAGACAGGATATCACTGGATAGTAGAGGGCGACATCAGTAAGTGTTTTGACCGTATCAATCATCGAATATTGCTAAGAAGATTATTCCATATCGGGATAAAAGACCAACGGCTACTGCAAATAATTAAAGCAATGCTGAGAGCAGGAATAGTTGGAGAATGCGAGATAAATGAAGACGGAGCATCACAAGGCTCCGTGCTGTCGCCTCTAATAGCAAATGTACACATGGATATATTCGATGAGTGGGTCAGCAAGCAATGGCTTACAAAAACCACTCGATATGAATACTCCAGGCATGATGGAAAAATTGGGGCACTCCGAAAGCGGAGTAAACTCAAACCGGCTTATCTCATTCGTTACGCTGATGATTTTGCTTTAATAACAAATAGCCAAGAGAATGCTATCTGGTGGAAAAATCAGATGAAAGCATTTTTATGGGAGCATATGAAATTGAATTTATCAGAGGAAAAAACTTTGATAACCGATGTGCGTCGAAAATATATCCATTTCTTAGGATATGAATACAAGGTGGTAAGCGGGAAAGCAAAGAAAGGGTATATTCCCCGGACCTTGCCGGACCGAAAAAGGTTAAAAAGTAAAGTTAAAGAAATTTCAGCAGGGTGGAGAAAAATCCCGCTTAATAAAAGCAGGGAAGAAACAATTCATGAGCTGAACCTGATAAACAGCAAAATCCGTGGGCTGATTAATTATTACGACAACTGTACCTGGGTCAATATTACCATGAAAAAGTATAGCAGGCAGCTTGAAAGGGCTGCTAAGCGAAGATTAAAGCAATACAAAGGTAAAATGATTCCAGCGAATCAAACACAGAATCTCGTTAATGTTCATCAGAACTATAAGACAAGGATTCCAGCTATCCGATACAGGGATATATGGATAGGAGTGACCCGATTGGATTTCTGCCGCTGGGTGAAACCGACGGCAAAGATACAGGAGGAAACCCCTTACTCCGAATGGGGAAGAACGATTTATTTTCAGAGAACCAAACGAAAACGGATGGCGGCTCGCCTGGATGATGTTTTGAGAATAGAAACATCGGAACTGGTAGCTACCGGTCAGACCGGCAGGAATTACAATTTTGAGTTTTATATGAATCGGGCATATGCCCTGAATCGTGACAAACTCAAATGCCGGGCTTGCGGCAGATGGTTGCTAACTGGAAAATTATGTACTCACCGAATGAATCCCCGATTGCCGATTGACAAGATAAATAAAGTAAATAATCTTGCCTCTATGGATAGAAGCTGTTATCAACTGGTAAATAATACAACCTTAGATATCTCAAACCTTGATATGAAAACACGCAGGAAAATAGAAAAATTCAGGAAACAACTGGACAAATCATATGATATGGCAACTGTATAGATGGAGCGCCGTGTGAGGGGAAACTCTCACGCACGGTGTGAAGCGGGGGAAAAGCCCTCTGACTGTCTGACCGCCAGTTGCGGTCAGATAAAAGATGTGGCTTACCTATCGCTATGGTTTTTGGAAATTTGATCTGGATGAATACTACGCAGAACTATCAGGCAATATGCGTATCTATCCGGACAGCAAGAACCCGACAGCCAGTGGAACTGAAATGAAATCAGGGTACGGTATTAACCAGACTGTACAGGCGGAGGTAAGAACCAACAACTCTGCAGCGGCAACCAAAGCCCAGAATGCAGTGACGTATTTCCCGGAATTTCAATACGAGAGGTTCTGGCGGTTGCTGGAACCGACAACAAGCGGTTATCGTTCGGTGTTTGAGTTTAAGAATAATAAATACAGCACCTATAACCGGCGGACACATTTTTCACCGATTTGGATGCCGGATGGAGCCTATACCCCTTATACATGGCTGCTAGACAGCTGGACGCCAGCAGGAATGTTGTCGATGAATCTGACCGATTCCGTTACCATCAGGGGAAACCTTTGGAGCGATTGGCACATTTCGCCTCAGAAACCAGAGTAATAACAGAAAAAAGAAAGGTAGGTTTTAGAATGAAAGCAAAGCATAGATTGGCTTTTGTTAGTATGGTATTGATATGCATAATGATGTTTGGAATGACCGCCTATGCAACGGGAACCGGCGATGTGGCATCAGCAATTGAGGGAACCTGGACGACTGCATCAGAGCAGATAAAAACGGTGGTAAACAAGGTGGTATTTCCGGCAATTGATTTGATTTTAGCAATACTTTTCTTTGCAAAAGTAGGCACCTGTTACTTCGACTATCGAAAACATGGACAATTTGAATTTGCTGCACCGGCGATATTATTCTGCTGTCTGGTGTTCACGCTGACAGCTCCGTTGTATATCTGGCAGATCCTCGGATAAAGATGGTGAAAAAGGAGCAGCACCCAAGACGGATGCTGCCCCTTAGTGTCACTGCTGCTTTGGTACCTCCAGCGGCTAAATGATGCCCTCAATATCGATTTCAAATTTATCATAGAGGAAGTCAAGCAGCTCGGCGGCAGTTGGTATGTCCCCTTTTTTCTTTATCCGCGTCCAATATTTGCGGCTTTCTGATGACAGACCCTCGGCAATCAATTGATCGAAATGACCAGACAAAGTGGTGACTTCCATGCCGCAATTCTTTGCCATATGTTCCAGAACAGCCTGACCATCAAACGGCAGCCCTTGCATATATGACTTGCTGTATGCCAGCCGGATTGTCCTCAGTGCATTTTCTTTTTGGTACCTTACCTTGCTGGCAGTGCTGGCCTGGGCTTCGGCAACTTTTGAATATTTCCTTAGATAGTAGCATTTTAAGAGGAGATCAATCTGTGGCATGGTCAGAGGTTTGTAATCAGTCATAACCTATTCCCCCGTTTCTTCGGGCATGGAATCAATCAGGAGCTGGAACATCTGCTTACTGGTTTCGTGGTCGCGATGGGTGAGCCGGTAAAGCAAATCATCGGTCATACCTTGTGCAAAGACAAGTGCACGCGGTGCAATGAGAAACCGTTGTTTCAGTTGTTGGTTTAGTTCCTCCATGATGGATTCGCCAGTCAGATGGGAAATCTGGTCAAAAAGACGCTGCAGATGAACTTCGTCTACCACACCATTCATGCTGTCGACTTGCTCCATGGTATACTCTTTGAGTGCCTGCATCAGCATTTCGTCTGCCAGCGGAAACAGGAGCATACAGAGCCTGGTGTATCTCTCCTGGTAAGGAGATGTGTCTGCCTGCTGTTCATAAATCTCTCTCATACGCGGTTCAAGTGGATTTGTTTTTTTCAGCTCAGAGCCATCCATCAGAGAAAAAAAGTCTACCTGTGACTCACCGCCTGTCTGGAATCCCACATCTGCAACTTCAAAGGCGATTGTGGTGGTCAGCCCCTCGAAGATGAGGGAGAGATAGTTATCCAGCAGATATCCCTGTTTGCCAAGACGCTGTTTAATCTGCTTTGCCAACCGAAAAAGCGACAGTAGGGAGTCCTTTGTAACCCCGCTGTCCAGACAGCCATAAAAGCTGTCCCTGTGTTCAAAAATGTTCATATAATCCCGACCTTTCATCATAGGGTCGGGAATTTCCCGTATCGTCAAAAGCGTATGCAAAGGCGGGAGCCAAAAGCTCCGTTTCCCATGCACACGCTTTGTTTTATAGTTGTGCTGCCAGGACAAATGCAGTATAATAGCCTTGTCGTGGTGCCGCTTTTGCGGTTGTGCTGGGTGCGTGATCACCTTAGTGCAGGGCTGGTGTGGTGGTACACATCAGTCTGCCATGACGTTTTTTATTGTCGGGGAAACCCCGCCAATGTTATCTAAACTCTGAATGAGAGAAAAGTCAAGTCGCCTGTCGGGGAAATCGGCAGGTTTTTTATTGTAACGAAAGGAGGGAGTCCAAATGTTTATCTGGGATTTTATGGCCGACACCGTTCTGGGTCAGATTATCGATTGGATTTACAGTCAGATCGTAGGGTTTCTCGGTAACTTTTTTATGCTTATGGGAAATATGGGAGCGGATTTATTTGATATCCAATGGGTTCAGTCCACTGTCCTGTTCTTTTCCTATTTTGCATGGGCGTTATATGCTGTAGGTCTGGTAGTATCCGGTTTTGAATGTGCCATTGAATATCAGTCCGGGCGGGGCAGCATCAGAGATACCGCTCTGAATGCTGTCAAAGGATTTATGGCAGTCAGTTTGTTCACGGTTGTGCCAATAGAACTGTATAAGCTGTCTATTTCCCTGCAGGGAGAGTTTACGTCCGGGATTACCGGATTGGATAAGAGCTTCGGTGAGTTGGCTGGTGAGATTATCACTTCGCTGCAGGATGCCGGGGCACTGGAGCTGGCTATGGAGGCAGCGGTGCTTGGGGGTATCACTAACATTAGCAGTCCGATTCTGATGATATTTATTCTGGTGGTAATGGGATATGCCGTAATAAAAGTGTTTTTTGCCAACCTAAAGCGGGGCGGCATTCTGCTGATTCAGATTGCGGTTGGCAGCCTGTATATGTTCAGTGTTCCCCGTGGTTACCATGATGGTTTTGTATCGTGGATGAAGCAGGTAATTGGCTTGTGTCTGACTGCTTTTTTACAGGCAACGATATTGATTGCCGGGCTGATGGTCATCAAGGAACAGGCATTGATTGGTCTGGGTCTGATGCTGTCTGCCGGGGAAATCCCCCGGATTGCCGGACAGTTTGGTCTTGATACATCTGCAAAAGCCAATCTGTTGGGCAGTGTCCAGACCGCACAGGCAGCTGTCAGTATGAGCAGAATGGTGGTTCAGGCTGTAGCAAAATAGTATCCCAAAGGAAAGGCATTGATAATCATAAGGTGACAGGAGGAGTGTATGTATATTTACCCGGAGCATTTAAAGGCAAAGGCAGTCATGTGGCTGTGGCAGCTGCGTGATCTTGGCATAATCGGTGTGGGAGCCTTGGTCTCTGTACTTGCCCTGACCCAGATTGGAGTTTTCGTACCGATTGTTGTAACTGCGGCTTATGCGTTTTTAACCATTCGTTTTGAAGACACAAGCATTATGGATTTTATCCTTTATGCCTGTGCCTTTTTTGTTTTTAAGCAGCAGTTGTATGAATGGAGGTGTGGGAAATGAGGAAAGGGACAAAAAGCAAACCATCAAAAGCAGAGAGAGAAAAGCAAAAAGCATCAACCAGGCAGCTCATGGGAACCAGAGCAATAACCGAATACAGTCTGCAGACTTATGAACATGGGGAGCTGGTGTATTTCATTGTGAAACCCAGCAATATTTCGGTACTTTCTGAAGAGAGTCTCCGGGTTCGGATTTATGCTCTGATGACGGTTTTAAAAGGAATTGCAGAGGTGGAAATGCTGTGCTTGAATTCCAGGGAAAGCTTTGACGGAAATAAGCAGTTTTTAAGGCAGCGGATGGTAGATGAAGAAAATCCAGTCATCAGAAAGTTGCTGGAAAAAGATTTACTATACCTCGACCAGATACAGGTACAGATGGCAACAGCCAGAGAATTTCTGATTGCAATCCGACTAAAACAGGAGAAGGAAAAAGAAGTGCATCCTTATCTGTCCCGGATTGAAAAGCTGCTAAAGGATCAGGGATTTTCAGTCAAGCGGGCGGATCGGGAGGATATCAAACGGATACTGGCTGTCTATTTTGAACAGAACGTAACGACCGAACGGTTTGAAGATTTTGACGGAGAGAGGTGGATCATATTAAATGATTAAGCACAGAAAAGAAACAATGGAGCTGGAACCGGAACAGGAACGTATCCAAGATTTTTTGGACATGATTGCTCCCTCAGTAATTAAATTTAACACGGACCATTTTATTTGCGGCAACACCTACCGCTGTGTCTGGGCACTGCGGGAATATCCGACAGCTACCGAAGAGCAGGCAATCCTCCGGTATCTCGGTGAGAAGGAAGGTGTTACTTTGCGGATTTATACCCGCCATGTCACGGCGGTGGAGGAGCGGAAAATCATCAGCAATGCTGCCAACAAAAACCGGATGAACCAGCAAAGCACCAATGACCTGCAGCAGACGGTAATGGCAGAAAGCAACCTGCAGGATGTGGCAACCGTAGTGGCACAGATGCACCGCAACCGGGAACCCCTGCTTCATGCGGCTGTTTATATTGAGCTGTCTGCCGGCGATCCGGACCAGTTGAAGTTGTTGCAGACCGAGGTTCAGACAGAGCTGATTCGCAGCAAACTGAATGTGGACCGACTGATGCTCCGGCAACAGGAAGGATTCCGGTGTTCCATGCCAAGCGGCAGCAATGTGTTCCGTTCCCAGTTTGAGCGGGTTCTGCCAGCCAGTTCGGTGGCGAATCTTTTTCCCTTTAATTACAGCGGAAAGACGGATGCCAATGGTTTTTATATTGGCCGGGATAAATATGGCAGCAATATTCTGGTGGATTTCAATAAGCGGGCGGATGATAAAACCAATGCCAATATCTTGATTTTGGGAAACTCCGGTCAGGGAAAGAGCTATTTGATGAAGCTGATTCTGTGCAACCTGCGGGAAGCTGGGATGAATGTGTGCGGATTAGATCCGGAGCTGGAATACGAGGAACTGACTCATAATCTTCAGGGCTGCTTTATCGATCTGATGTCCGGCCAATACCTGATTAATGTGTTGGAACCCAAAATGTGGGACGAGCATGGCAGCCCGGAAGATCGGGAAGCACCTCTGGCATTTCAGCTTGGCAGCAAGCTGAGCCAGCATATTTCTTTCCTAAAAGATTTTTTTCGCACCTATAAGGATTTTAGCGACCGGGAGATTGATGTAATTGAAATTATGCTGCAAAAACTGTATCACAGGTGTGGTATTGGTGATCATACGGATTTTGATAAGCTGTTGCAGACAGACTATCCGATTTTGTCAGACCTTTATGAGCTGATGGAGGAGGAATATCAGTCCTATGATAAAAACAAACGTCAGCTTTATACCGCAGAGCAGCTGCAAAATATTTTGCTTGGGCTTCACTCCATTTGTAAGGGGGCAGAGTCCAAGTTTTTTAATGGGCATACCAATATCACGGATTCTACGTTTATTATGTTTGGCGTAAAGGGGTTGCTGCAGGCATCTAAAAACTTACGAAATGCCTTACTGTTTAATGTTTTATCATTTATGAGCGACCAGTTATTGACTCATGGAAATACGGCGGCATCGATTGATGAGCTGTACCTGTTCCTTAGCAATCTGACGGCGGTGGAGTATATACGGAATTTCTCAAAGCGTGTGAGGAAAAAGGATTCGGCGGTTATTCTGGCATCTCAGAATATTGACGATTTCAATCTGGAAGGGATTCGGGAGTATACCAAGCCGCTTTTTTCCATACCAACCCATCAGTTTCTGTTCAATGCCGGAAATATTGATGCCCGATTTTATATGGATACCTTACAGCTGGAGCAAAGCGAATACAAACTGATTCGTTATCCCCAACGGGGCGTGTGTCTTTATAAGTGCGGCAATGAACGTTACAATCTGATGGTTCATGCTCCTGACTATAAGGCAAAGCTGTTCGGTAAAGCGGGCGGCCGTTAAGCAGGAGGGAATCGCTTATGGATATGAAAGATCAGCGTTTTGGCATCGAAGTAGAGATGACCGGTATTACCCGTAGTGATGCAGCAAAGGTGGCAGCAGAGTATTTTGAAACTCGTTCCCAGCATGATGGCAGCTATTATGATACCTATTCTGCCACCGATGCACAGGACCGAAAATGGAAGTTTATGAGTGATGGCAGTATTGATGCCCAGCGGAAATCAGGAACAAGACTCATACATGCTTCCGGCGAGTATCGGACGGAAATGGTCAGTCCGATTTGTAAATGGGAGGATATTGAACGGATTCAGGGATTGATTCGGGAGTTGCGGGCAAATGGTGCGATTACCAATGACAGCTGCGGTATTCATATCCATATCGATGCGTCCCCATATGATGCCAATTCGCTGAGAAATATTACAAACATCATGGCGAGTAAAGAGGACTTGATTTATAAGGCTTTGCAGGTGTCGGTGTCCCGGCAGCACCGATGGTGTAAGCCAGTGGACAATCGGTTTTTGGAGGAGCTGAACCAGAGGAAACCCAGTACCTTAGAGCAGGTCAGCCGAATCTGGTATGACGGAGAAGACCGCAGTTATGAACATTATGATGAAAGTCGTTATCATTGTTTAAATCTGCATAGTGTATTTCAGAAGGGGACGGTCGAATTCCGGCTGTTTAATTCCACCACTCATGCCGGCAAGATTAAGGCATATATTCAGTTTTGCATGGCAATCAGTGCTCAGGCGCTGAACCAGAAAAGTGCCAGTCGGACCAAAACCCAGACAACCAATGAGAAATATACCTTTCGGACCTGGCTGCTGCGATTGGGGATGATCGGCGATGAGTTTAAAACTGCCAGACAGCATTTGCTGACGAATCTGGATGGTTGTATTGCCTGGAAAGATCCGGCTCAGGCAGAGCGGCAAAAAGAGCGGATGCGCCTGAAGCAGGAGAAGAAGCTGGCTGAAATGGAAGCGGAAGTGCAGCAGCCATCCTTGGTGCTGGCAGAATATTCAGAATCCGGTGGGGAAGTACAGGAAGAAAATACAGCACAGGAAAATATAGAAGCAATGGAAGCCGAAGCCGAGGAAGCTCCGGCTTTTGTGATGAGTATGTAAGAGCAATGGAGGATCAACATGGAAAAAAAACGTTTGTATATTGCCTATGGAAGTAATCTGAATCTGCCGCAGATGAGCATGCGGTGTCCAACGGCTCAGGTGGTTGGTACCAGTGAGGTCAAAGATTATGAGCTGTTGTTTCGTGGTGGAAACCGTGGGGCGGTGGCAACCATTGAGCCATTACCGGGAAGTTCTGTGCCGGTATTATTGTGGGATATCAAAGGAATGGATGAGCTGTCATTGGATCATTACGAAGGATATCCAAGCTTTTATCGGAAAGAAACGCTGGAGGTCGAGTTAAACGGAAGTAAGGTTTCAGCAATGGTCTATGTGATGAATGAGGGTCATGAGCTTGGTTCTCCCTCAGATTATTACCTAAATACCATTGCGGAGGGGTATAAGACGGCTGGGTTTGACACTGAGTTTTTGGATCAGGCAGTAGACAAGTCCATACGCCTGGCCGAGGAGCAACAGCAGGATCATTGGCAAGGCAGTTTATTTGGACAGAAATGGTGGTGATGAGAAATGGCAGTCCCGGCGATTGCAGCAGTAGTTAAGACCGCCACTCTTGTTTTATCTGATGAGCGGGGGCGAAATGCCATTGCAGTGTTGATTGCGGCACTGCTTACTCCCTTTATTCTGATTATTGTGATTGTGTTAAGTTTGGTTTCAGGAACGAGAGATCATAACAATGCGGCAGTGGATCTGAGTTTTAATGGCGGTATCATTTCGGAACAGGTGCCGGAGGAATACCGGATGTATATTGAGGCGATCCGAGGTTCCTTTACTGGATTGGATGAAGCGATTGCGGATGTGACGGCAATGCTGGAGGAGGGTGAACTGGATGATTTCCGGATTAAAGCGATTTTTTATTCTCTGTTTTTCGGCAGGGAATCGGTTCAGATGGACGCTCAGGATTACCGGGCATTCGTTGATTGCTTTGTAGAATATGAGGAACGGACAAGAACAGAAACAGATGGAAGTGGCGTGGAAACAACGGAAACCTATGAGGTGGCAATCCTGATTACGGACTTAACTGTTGTTTACAGCAACCTGGGAGGTTTCATAGGAGTGGAGGTGTCAGAAGAACAAAAAGCCAATGCCCAGCGAATCTATGCATATGCCAAGTATGGTCAGGCGTTGCCAGGTGGCGGCGGATTTATGGCAGGAGCAGCGATGGGAGATGGCAGCTATCGGGCACTGATGCAGGAGGCTCAGAAGTATATCGGATATCCATATGTGTGGGGGGGCTCCAGCCCATCGACCAGCTTTGACTGCAGCGGCTACATCTGTTGGGTGTATACCCAGTCAGGTGTTTACAACCTTCCCCGGACAAATGCTCAGGGGATTTTTAATCAGTGTGCGGTGATTTCCAGAAGCGAAGCAAAGCCCGGAGATCTGATTTTCTTTACCCAAACCTATGCTTCAGCGTCTCCGGTAAGTCATATCGGCATCTACGTTGGTGGAAACCAAATGTTGCATTGTGGGTCGCCGATTGGCTATGCAAACATTGACAGCAACTACTGGCGGTCGAAATTCTATAGCTATGGACGACTACCGGGAAACTAATTTTGGTGGTATTGAGTATCGACTTGTGAGAGATGTTTCGGTATGTTGGGTGGGAAAGGAGGTGGAAGCGTGGATGAGATGATGGATAAGCTGCAGGATATTCTTGAAGAACGAGTACATGATTTGCTGGAGCAGCGAAATGGCGAAGAGAAATGTATGGATTACAAAAGAGAAAAGGCCAACGTGGAACGGGCAGACAAAATCATGAGTCAGCTGCCGGAGGAGCAGAAAAGATGGCTTGATCATCTGCTGATATCAAGTGCAATGCTAGCGGAAGTGGATGCCAGAAAAATGTACATGGCCGGCGTTCAGGATGCAATGAAGATCATGAAATTGCTGGGATTCTGATAACAAAATGGTTCCGAAGTAGGTTGCCGTAAGCGGCGGCCTGTTTTGGTTGGAATAAATAAAAATGCAGATAAAAATGGAGGGCTGATGATGAAGCAAGCAGTGTTAACTGTGACATTTCCGGCAGAACGACTGGATGCACTGGTGTATCATATGGATAAGAAAGAAGTCAATTTGCAGGAGGAACTGAATGATACCATCCAGAAATTATATGAAAAGCACGTTCCGCAGGCTACCCGTGAGTATATTGAGGACAAAATTAAGCGGGATCTGGCTGGAAAGGATAAGCCCAGGCGGACGGCAAGACGGGAGGAAACTGCTGCTGGTAGTGAGAATGATGCGGTTTGATGAAACTGCCAGCTTAAGGTTCGGAATGGTTCGGGCGTGTGGGCGGCGGTAAGGGCATTTGTTGCGGCTTTGGCGGCAGGCTGGCGGGGTTTATCCGTATTGAAGAGAAAAAGCCCGTGTTGCCGATTCGTGAAAAGGAAAGATTTCGCAGTGGAGTTAATGAGATTTCAGTGGGAAATCAGGTGGGAAATCCAAGGTCGAAAGTATCGCAGGTTAAAGGCGGGGTGGCTTTTGAGGCCACCCTCGCAAAGAAAACACCGTCCGGCAAAGCCGGTCGGGATTATACCAAGCCACCCAATTGCTGCGATTCCAGAAAGATGGGTGGCTTTTGAAGATAAACCCACGAAGTTTGGAAGTTTATGCAGGTGGCTTGCAGGCAGAAAGGAGATTTATGAGCAGTAATGATGATAAGACTAAGTTTTCCGTTCGTGTAGATAAAGAACTTTTAAAACGCTGTGATGACTATATTGCCAAAACTCCAAAGCTAAGCCGCACGGAGCTGATAGAAGACTCATTGCGATTTTATCTTGGTTTTCTGAATACGAAAAAAGCAGAAGATTATTTACTTTATACCTTATCATCTGTTCTCACCAGTACAGTCAGGGATACAGAAAATCGTTTGGCAAGATTGGATTTTAAGGTGGCAGTTGAACTTTCTAAGCTGGCTCATGTAATTGCTTATGCGAATGAGATCAATGAGGCGGTGCTGGATAAGCTGCACTTAAAATGTCTGGAGGAGGTAAAGCAGATTAATGGTACAATCAATTTTGAAGATGCGTACCGGTATCAAAAAAGTGAATAGACGGTGAAATAAATATATTTCCTAATGAATATGGATTTGCTATAATACCATTATTAACTCTTTTTCGATTAAGATACTGATAATGATCAAGGGTTATAGATGGAGGCGCCATAATGATTGAAAAAGATGATTGGCGTTTACTAAATGATGTGAAACATCTTGAAGGGATGGCAGTAAATCCGATTCATGGTAAAGAAATCAAACAGCATATGGGAGACAAACCGGAATGCGTGTTTTGCTGGGAGAAGGTTATAGGCAATCCCTTTGAGCTTTGGTATATAACAGAGAATCTGGAAACCTGTATTTGTGAAGAGTGCTTTCATGATTTCAAAGACAGCTTTCGTTTCCAGCTGCTTGATGGCTGGGATATTGAGTGGGATAAGCAGAGCGGAGGTTGATTCTGTGATAAAAGTAAGGTTTTTAACAACGAATCTGAAGGATGTTTGTGTGATGATTGAAAATCATTTGAATTGTGGGGATATATCTGATTGGATTGAAGAAAGGATTGAAAATCTGTCATTTGATGGAATGGATTATCCATATGATTTAGAAGAATGCTATGAGTGCTACTATCAGTGTCAAGATGATAATGCTGCAGCCAGGGAAGTATATGCTCTGCTAAAAGAATCTCTTATAGAACTAAAAGAGGTGAGCTTTGATATTTACTTTGTTGATGAAAAACTAAATGTAACAGCCACTGCATATTCATGGACGGGGAAAAATAATGATACACACAGCTGATTTTATGTTTGAACTTAAGCGAAACTCAGAATTGAAAGCTTTGCTGATAAGAAATTTAACAGAGCAAAAAAAGGTTCAATGATTATAAGAGATTTTTTATTACAGTTTGATTTTGAGAAAAGCATTGTTCATATATCGTGTAATAACCCTGATTATCCGTTCATTTACAAATGTCCGGAATTAGATTGGACATTTTCTGAGCTAAGAGAATTAGTTGAGCTTGTCTGCAAATAGCTAAAACAAAATAATAGAAATCAGAGCAGTATATAAAATCAAAAATAGGGGGAAGGGTATGCGGCACAGAGTCATAATTGATGGAATGTATTGTTAGAATCATTTTAAATTCAGATGGAAGCGGACATTATTGTACATTACAAACCGATGAGATAAGAGGTGTTTAATTATGATAAATATTAGATATGTTCAAGACGATGATAAGGTTTTCTGGTTTAAGCTGGATCAGCATTTAACAGAGGTGGAGTTTGAAAAGAAAGTCAGAGATAAAATGGGTTATGTGTTATTGGAAAAGAATAACCCAACCGGATCATTGCGATACAATCTCTTCTGGGATAACATTCCGTTTTGTACGATGCTCTATGTTGATGAGGCATATTAGCAAATAGGATATGGAAGAATGCTGATGACTCATTGGGAAGAAGAAATGAAACAACGTGGGTATAGCATGATTATGACATCTACGCAAGTGGATGAGAAGGCTCAGCATTTTTATCGAACAATGGGATACTCTGATGCTGGGGCACTCATCATCACGGTTCCGAATCATGAGCAGTCGATGGAAATGTTTTTTGTCAAAGCTTTGAAATAGGTGATAGTATAATGAAGTATGTAAAATATTTTTGGCAGTATATTGCAGATGACACACCGGTTTTAATTTATGCAGAATTAGACAAGGAACGTTATTCGACCAGATGTGTAAATATATTCTCCGACAGACATATGGAACGTGAAGGTGAATTTGAGGCATATGTATCTGAGGCACCATATCCGTCCAATGATGAGATTAATGAGATGGGAGAGTTTAAAATATTCGATATTTCCAAAGCGGAGTTTGAAGAAGTATGGAATCGGTTTTCTGAAACATTCATAGGAGATTTGGATTTCATAGAATAGCCGAAAAAGTGGTTGTATTTCTAGGCTTAATAATCTTAAAGATGCGGTATGCTCCGTATCTTTATTTTTTGTCACAATTACTATTTGGGGAGGGGATCTATACTGGCAAAGCTGATATTCACTTCACGTTATTTAAAGGATGCTCCGCCTGCAAAACTTACCAACTATGTGGAATACATCGCTACTCGCGAGGGTGTAGAAAAAATTGATACAAGTAAACGAAATATGGATGCTACTCAGAACCAGCATAGATTGATCCGGCAGATTGTGCGGGATATTCCAGAGACAAAAGAAATGCTTGAGTATGAAGACTACTGTTCCAGGCCGACCATTGGTAATGCAAGTGAGTTTATTACCCAGGCATTGGAACAAAACTTAAATCTAATTACCGAGCGGGAAAACTATGTTGATTACATTGCAAACCGTCCCAGAGTAGAACGGATTGGCGAACATGGTTTGTTTACAGATGCCGGTCAGCCGGTCATTTTATCCCAGGTGCAGGATGAGGTTGCCAATCACAAGGGTATTATCTGGACCCATGTAATCAGCCTGCGAAGAGAAGACGCTGATCGACTGGGATATGATCGTGGAGAACAATGGCAGGCTCTGATTCGAAGCAAACGGGCGATGCTGTCCAAGCAGATGAAAATTAATAGTGCAAATCTCCGCTGGTATTGTGCTTTTCATAATGAGTCGCATCATCCCCATTGCCATTTGATGGTTTACTCCACAAAACGTAATGAGGGCTATCTTTCCAAGCCATCAATTGAAGCCATGCGGTCGGATCTTGCTCATGACATTTTCCGTCAGGACTTTGCCAATATTTATAAACAGCAAAATCAGATCAGAGAGCAGACAAAGAAAGCAGCGGCTGATATTATGGAGGAACTGCTTTCTCAGATTGGTACAGGCGTTTGCGAAAACAAAGTAATTGAAGAAAAAATATTGCAGCTTTCAAAACGGCTTCAAAATACGAAAGGGAAAAAAGTCTATGGTTACCTGAAAGCGGATATGAAAAAAATCATTGACGAGATTGTTGATGAACTAGCTAAAGAAGAACGGGTGGCAAATCTTTATAAAGCATGGTGCAGCTGTCAAAATGATATACAGAACATCTATTCAAATAAGACGATATCATTTCCGCTGTTGGTTCAGCAAAAGCAATTTAAGCGTATTAAAAATATGGTAATTGACGAAGCATTGAAAATCGGCAGTTGCCATTTTTCTTTTGAAGATGAAACTTTTACAGAACCTGATTTTGTTCCTCCACAAGAAGCTGAGGAATTTATTCCGGAGATAGAATCCGAAGCTGAGATGGAACCTGTCGAACCAGATGCGGAGGGAGCTGCTCGTAATATCGGATATATACTGTGGAGCAAGGAATATAAACAAGCCAGAAATTATCTGTACGGCAGCAATGGTGTAGAACAGGATTTTCACATGGCTTATAAATGGTTGCTTTCAGAAGCAGAAAATGGTAATGCTCTGGCACAGCATGATTTGGGGCGGATGTGTGCTGATGGCCTTGGACGAGAGGTCGATGTTACTGCAGCTAACGAGTGGTACCAAAAATCCTTTTTATCGTTTCACGAAGCAGAAGAACAGAAGTCAAATCCTTATTTTCAATATCGGATTGGAAAAATGTATGCTGCTGGTCTAGGAACAGAGCAAAGCTATGAATCTGCTGCGGTCTGGTTTGGGACGGCAGCAGAACAAGGTCATATGTATGCACAATATTCCTTAGCTGGATTATATTATCGGGGGCAGGGGGTGGACAAAAACTACGAAAGAGCATTTGATTTGTTTGAGCAATCAGCGGAGCAGGGCAATCCCTATGCTCAGTATGAGACCGCAAAGATGTTAGAGGCAGGTACCGGAACCATTAGAAATAAAGAAACCTCAATAACTTATTTTAAGAGAGCTTTTGGGCGTTTTGTCCAGATGGAAATGAAAAGTCATGATGATAAGCTGCAGTACCGGATCGGGCATATGCTCTATCAAGGGACTGGTGCAGAGAAAAATATTGATCTGGCAGTACGTTATCTGGAGGCGTCAGCAAAACTCGGTAATGTTAATGCTGGATACTTGCAGGGAAAGATATGCCTGGAACATGGTATCGGAGATTTGGCTCTTGCTGTTTCCCAGATTGAAAAATCAGCTGACAGTGGGAATGCCAATGCCATGTATGTCCTTGCAAAAATATATCGGGATGGTATTCATGCTGAGACGAATCTTGGAAAGGCAATCCAACTGTTTGAGTCATCAGCAGAACAAAAAAATGATTTTGCAGCATATCAGCTTGGCAAACTCTATCTTGATGAAACAGAGATGAGTGACATTCCGTTGGCGGTCAAATGGCTGTCAACTGCCTCCGAACTCGGAAATCAATATGCCCGGTATTCACTGGCAAAGCTGTATCAGAAAGGGGAAGTTGTTCCAACTGATTTAAAAAAGGCAATCGAAATATATACTTTATCGGCAGAGCAGAGGAATCAATTTGCTGCTTATCAACTGGGGAAAATTTATCTGTCTGGTGAAGAGATAGAAAAAGATACAGATAAGGCAATTCACTGGCTGACGATTGCCGCCGAACAGGAAAATCCATTTGCTCAGTATACGTTAGGAAAATTATACTTTTATGATACGGATGTACCAAGGGATAAAGAAAAGAGTCTATACTGGCTGACTGCATCAGCGGCACAAGGAAATGTTTATGCCCAGTATCTGATTGATCATATCAATACCTATCAAGACCCGTCGGTACTGCTGGCAGCAACAAGATTGATGCATAAGCTGGAAACACTATTCTTTAACGATTACCAGAAAACCGCTGGTCAGAATACAGTCCGGATTGATCGTAAGAGAAGACGGAAATTACAAGAGAAGAAGAATGCTATGGGACATGCCCATGATGATTATGAGCAGCAAAATCAACAGATTCTATAGAAGGGAGGAATGACAGTGGCAGGGTATGTACATTTTACAGAGGAACAGAAACAACGAGCGAATTCGGTCGACCTGATCTATTTTTTACAGCAGCGGGGAGAGAAGCTTCTGCCATCCGGGCGGGAAAAGCGATTGGACACTGATCATAGCATTACGGTCCAGGGCAGTCGTTGGTATGACCATGCTGCCGAAGAGGGAGGCTATGCAATTGATTTGGTAAAACGGTTATATGACTTGTCTTTTCCTGATGCGGTCAGCCTCCTCCTAGGCGGTGAACGGGGGGTACCCTATCAGGAGTGCCGGAATCCGCAGACGGAACCACGCAAACCATTCACGCTTCCGGAAGCACATACTGATATGCGAAGAGTCTATGCGTATCTGATGAAGCAGCGGTTTATAGACCGGAACGTGATTTATGAATTTGCCAAGGAAAAGCTGCTTTTTGAAGACAAGACTTATCACAATGTGGTTTTTGTTGGAATGGACGAGCAAGGCATTCCCCGTCATGCCCATAAGAAAAGCACTCTGACAATCGGAACTGGTTATCGGGGAAATGTAGAAGGGAGTAATCCAGATTATAGTTTTCATTATGTTTCTAAAAATCCGGCAGCTCGCACCTTGCTGGCATTTGAAGCACCGATTGACCTGCTCTCTTATATTTCCATGAATCAAAAGAATTGGCGTAATTTTCATTATGTTGCTCTGAATGGGGTGTCTGAGAAATCGATTATAAAATTGCTGAATCTTAATCCTGGCATTAACCATGTGATATTGGCATTGGATCATGATGCAGCCGGGATTGAAGCAAGTGAAAAAATATCCGATTTACTAATGGAAAAAGCAGTTCCGACAGTGCAAAGTATTTATTCCCAGAATAAGGATTGGAATGAGGATTTGAAAGCGAAACATGGACTTATCGTGACTCCGGCAGAAGAGCACCCTCAAATGCAAGCAAAACAACAACTATCTTCGGAAATAGAAGAAGTGGTTCGTATTTTTGCCAACTTCGATATTACCATTGATAGAATAAAAGATAATTTCGAAAGATGTAAAGCACAGCACAGCCGATCTGAATTCGAAACGACCAAAGAGTACCTGAAAGATTTAACAGCTCTGTCAATCATATCTGCAGCGGCAGAATACCAAAAGGCAGGTGACAGCCAAACAGCAGAAACTATCCAAACCAAAATAGTGCAGGGATTTCGGGTATATCAGAACCGGGGAAAGCTGAAAAATAAAATGAGTGACATCAGTAATTGTCTGAAGTCACTTTTTTTATTGCAGAAAAAAGAACTACCACAGCAGACCCCAAGTAAGGCAGGAGCCTATGAAAAATTAGCAGGAGAGTTTTTCAGGGCGGTTGTATTAGCCGAGTGTCAATGTCTCCTGCAGAAACAAGCAATCGGGATAACCGAAAATAATCAACAGAAAGGTCTTTTACTTTCATGAACATAAGAATGGGGGAAAACAATGCAGACTCAAGGAGTTGTCTTATTGCTGGTAATCGGAACTGGGATGTTCGCCATACTGGCACTTATTGCATTTCTGGCTAATTTCTATACCTTGAATGGAATCAAATCCAAAACTGTTGGTGACGGCCAGTATGGTACCGCCAGATTTGCAGCACCATCGGAAATCAGAAAGACCTATACGGAAATTGCCTATGAGCCGGAGCGGTGGCGGCAAGGGGAGAACCGTCCTCAGATACAGGGTTTGGTAGTTGGGTATAATAAACAACATGGATCAATCAGAGCATTAATCGATGATGGAGATATTCATTGTCTGATGATTGGTGCTGCCGGTGTCGGCAAAACGGCTTATTTCTTGTACCCCAATATTGAATATGCCTGTGCATCAGGAATGAGCTGGCTCTGTACGGATACGAAAGGTGATCTGCTGAGGAATTATGCGGGAATTGCAAAAGACTGCTATGGATATCGTGTTTCAGTATTGGATCTCCGCAACCCGACCAGATCCGATGGCAACAACATTCTTCATCTGGTTAACAAATACATGGATGCATATCTGCAGGAACCTGATAACTTAAGCCATAAAGCCAAAGCTGAAAAGTATGCCAAGATTACAGCCAAGACAATTATCAACAGCAGTGGGGAAGAATCCGGTGGATATGGTGCAAATGCATTTTTCTATGATGCTGCCGAAGGGTTACTGACTTCGGTTATTCTCCTGGTTGCGGAATACTGTGAGCCAGGAAAACGGCATATCATTTCTGTGTTTAAGATGATTCAGGATTTAATGGTTCCATCTCCGATAAAAAACAAAAGCCAGTTCCAGTTATTGATGGACAAACTTTCTGATAATCACAAGGCAAAATGGTTTGCCGGTGCAGCTCTTAATAGTGCCGAGCAGGCGATGGCATCCGTACTATCCACGGCGATGTCCAGACTAAATGCATTTCTGGATAGTGAGATGGAACAGATTCTGTGTTTTGATAGCTCTATGGACACCGAAACTTTTTGCAAAGAAAAGTCAGCAATTTTTATCATCTTGCCAGAGGAAGATTCAACGAAGTATTTTATGGTGTCGTTGTTTTTGCAGCAATTGTACCGGGAGATGCTGATGATTGCCGATGAGTACAACGGGAAGCTGCCTAACCGGGTAATGATTTATGCTGATGAGATTGGAACCATTCCTAAAATTCAATCACTGGAGATGATGTTTTCGGCAGGACGTTCCCGCCGGATCAGCATGGTGCCGATTATCCAATCCTTTGCTCAGCTGGAGAAAAGTTATGGCAAAGAAGGAGCTGCCATTATTATTGATAACTGTCAGGCGATTTTATTTGGTGGGTTTGCCCCGAATTCAGAAAGTGCGGATATCCTCTCCAGAGCATTGGGAAATAAGACTGTCATGTCTGGTTCTATCAGCAGAGGAAAACATGATCCCAGCCAAAGTCTCCAGATGATCCAGCGGCCACTTATAACACCGGATGAACTAAAAACATTGCCGAAAGGCCACTTTATTCTGGCAAAAACGGGTTGTAATCCGATGAAGATCAAGCTTGAATTGTTTTTTAAATGGGGGATTTTGTTCCGAGAAGAATATGCCGTTCAGGAACAGGGAAACAGAACCGTGGAGTATGCGGATCGGTTTGAGTTGGAAACAGAGATCATCAAAAGAAACATGGAGTTTGAGGCGAAATATGATGATGGAATGCCAGATTTGTCAGGTAGTCCGGTAAAAGGCGGCAGTCCTCACACTCTGGTTCAGAGGAACGCAGCTGAAGCTCCGTCAGATATTCGCAAACCACCGTTGCGTACAGATTAGGGAGGAGCTGGATTGGGATATTTCAAAAACTTATATGCAGCCGACCTGCCTCATCGTGCTATAGCTGTTTATATGTATCTGAAAAGCCGTACAGGTAAAGACAATACATGTTATCCATCTATTGGGACAATCGCAAAAGAACTAAACATGAGCCGTAATACGGTGCAAAGAGCAATCAAAGATTTAGAAAAAGCAGGTTTTTTGATAAAAGTACAGCGATGGCGGGAAAACGGCGGCAAAAGCAGTCTGTTGTTCACATTAAAATAATCAATCCCACCGAGGGGATGGTATGTCCTCTTGGTGGGATATGGTATGTGTCATCATGGCCTATGCAGTGAACTACTCACTTTAGTAATTGATTATTACAGACAAATAATATATACCAAGATGAATTGAACGGTTTAGGAATTCATACCAAATTATTTACGGATACTTAGGACGACATCATTACTGTCAGGAGGGGACAGTAGTATTTGTGACAACCTATGTTGGTACAACAACCTCGATTGGAATGAATGCTAATTTAACTGGATTTGCTATCATTTAGGAAAAGACTGGAGTTTCGGTTAGCTTTCCTGATTGGATGAAAGTTACAGTTCCAATTCAAGACTATTTTATGCCGGGTAGTAGTTAATAATATTGGCAATTGCCGTCGTGTTACCTTTATTGATATAGTGATGTTCCAATGAAGATTGAAAGCTGATGGAATCATTCTCGACCAGAGCATAGTGCTGATCGTTTATTTCGATGGTTATCTCGCCTGACTGTACAATGAGATATTCCAATGCCCGAGCCCGGTGCCCGATAGAAATATATTTGCACCCAGGATCTAACTCCAACTGAAACCATTCAAAATTTCGCTCAGCAGTATTAGTATAATAACAGTAAGCACGATAAAGACCATCTTCGCTAGTTTGAACTGGCAGATGCTCTTTTTTAATTACAGCAGCTGAACCACCTAAAGAATCTAATAATGCAGTATAGGGAACTTCTAATGCATTGGCAATTTTCAAAATATTGTTAATGGTGGGATTCGCTCCTCCTTTTTCCAACTGGGATAGCATAACTTTACTCAACCCAGAGGATTGGGCTAATTGCCCTAGACTCAAATTCTGCTTTTCACGCAGCATTTTCAGGTTCTTAGCAAGGACTTCATTAATTTCCATAGATCACCTCAATAAAATATATTTTACGACTTGACAATTATAATTAACACGTGTAAGATAAACTTAACGATTATATATATATATATTATCAAATCTGCTACTAAACCGCAAGACAAAACAATTTTGAAAAGGAGTGTATTTATGAAGATTGAAGAAGCAAAGAAAGTTTCTCTTGGTGTATTTCCAACTCCCCTCCAATATATGGAGAATTTGACAAATTATCTGGGAACCGGAAAACTGTATATTAAACGTGATGATATGACAGATGTAGGTATGTCTGGCAACAAGATTCGTAAGCTTGAGTACATTGTGTATGATGCGAAAGAAAAGGGGTATTCCACACTGTTAACATTTGGCGGTGCACAAAGTAACCATGCTAGACTCACTGCTGCAGTTGCTGCAAAATGTGGTATGAAATGTATTCTTATGTTAAGTGGAGAGAGACCTGATTATTGTAGTGGTAATCTGGCATTGGACGAACTGTATGGGGCAGATGTGTATTTCCTGGGCGGAAAATTTATGGAGCCGAATGAGGATGAGGATGCTAAAGTTGCCAGTATTGTAGAAGAGTACGAACGCCGTGGAGAAAAGGTATATATGGTACCAGTAGGTGGTGATACAGAAGTTGCTGCTGCTGGCTATATTACCATGGTAAAAGAGCTGATGGAGCAGATGGAGCAGCAACAAATTAATGCACGATATATAGTGACTACAGTAGGTTCTTCTGGAACATTCGCAGGAATGTGGGTCGGAGCAAAGTATTATAATGCACCATTTGAAGTAATGGGCATAAGTATTGTACCGCCTGTTTTGTATGATATTAATTATTCCGTTGAGCATATCAATAAATATTGTGAATTTTATGATATGGATTTCCGTTGCAAACCGGAAGATTTGAATATTATTTTTGATCGCTATGTAAGAAACGGATATAACATACCAGATGAAATAACTCGTGAAGCAATGCGGTTAATGGCATCAAAAGAGGGGATTCTGGTAGACCCTACCTACACCGGTAAAATGTTTGGCGGATTACTTGAACTCCTTAAATCCGGGGAAATCCCACCTGATGAAAATGTAATAATACTTCATACAGGCGGTACTCCTGCTTTTTGGACAAAAGAACATCTTGATGCTGCACAAGCTGAGTTGTGGGGTGCAGAGCACGGTAAGAAACTATATATTTAATTGTCGATGTAGGCAGCACTGTTTGAACGAGTAAGAAACAGGCTGTAGGGGAGAATTAGATACATATTAAAACATACAAAGCTGCTAGCAGCAGAGTATATTTCGTTTATGAACTACATTATAAGGGGACAGCCAGTGCTTTATCTAATCAGTTATGATCACTCTGGAGAGAGCACTGGTCAAGATTAGCAAAATACGTAATTATAGGAGGGCTAACAGTGACAATAGGTGATATTATTGGAGCAATTGATACATTTGTTTGGGGGCCGGTCTTAGTTTGGTTTTGTTTGATTTGTGGCTTGTTTTTTTCTGTAGCAATGAAATTTCCACAGATTAGATTATTTAAAGAAATGCTTAGATGTTCTTTCGGCGACAATAAATCTGAAACCGGTATTACTGGTTTTCAAGCATTGACGATAGCAATTGGTGGTCGGGTAGGAACTGGCAATATTACTGGTACGGCAAGCGCAATATTATTTGGTGGTCCAGGCGCAATTTTTTGGATGTGGTTAATGGCAATTATTTGTGCATCTTCTGCTTACATTGAATCAGCATTAGCACAAATATGGAAACAAAAAGCTGGTAATGAATATGCCGGTGGACCTTCATTTTATATGGAAAAAGGGTTGAAGGCAAAACCTGTGGGCATGTTCTATGCAATCTTTAGTATTGTATTTCTGGTAATATTTGCGGGGTTGCAATCAAACGCATTTAGTTCAGTTGCATCATTAAGTTTTAATATTTCTTCAATCGCAATCGCAGTGGCATATACGGTTTTACTTTGTGCAGTAATTTTTGGTGGAGCTAAGCAAATTGCAAAGGTTGCTGAAAAGGCGGTTCCGTTTATGTCAATTCTTTATGTTGCAGTAGCTATTATTATGCTAATTGTAAACTTTAAACAAGTGCCTTCTATGTTTGCAATGATAATTAGTTCTGCGTTAAATATGAATGCGTTCTTTGGAGGATTGGTTGGTTCGGCAATTGCATGGGGAGTTAAGCGAGGCATTTTTTCAAATGAGGCTGGTCTGGGTACGGGAGCATGGGTAGCCGGATGTACAGATGTTTCTCATCCAGCTAAGGCAGGTCTATCACAAGCATTTTCTGTTTTTATATCATTGCTGATATGTACGGCAACTGCATTAATGATTTTGTGTTCTGGCTGTTACAATGTATTATCACCTGATGGAAGTTATCTTGTGTCGAATGTTATCGGGGACAGCAGCCAATTTACAGCTATGGCAGTTGACTCTCTTGTTCCAGGCGTAGGGGCGGTTTTTATTGCAATAGCCATGTTTTTCTTCACTTTTACCACAGTTATGGCATATTCAGTATATTTGAACAGTATTAACCGTTACCTATTTAAGCGTGATATTGATGGAATACGTGCAAAAAAAACAATGCTATATATTAACTTAGCTACAGTAGTTATGGCATTTGCCGGACCAATGATTTCATCCGCTACGATATGGAATCTGGCATCAGCAATGTGCGGGATTATATCTATAGTAAATGTGGGGTGTCTCGTGTTGCTTTATAAACCGGGTATAGCTACGTTAAAAGATTATGAAAGACAGATAAAGAAAGGGATTGATCCCGTGTTTATACCTGAAAATTGCGGTATTACGAATGCTGATGTATGGAAAGAAATTATACAGCAGGACTATGCAGAGGAGTTGTGCGCTTATCAAAAAACCTTTCCAGATGACAATTTGAAAATAACTACAAAAGAGTTAAAATGATTTTGATGCGGCCCTGCTGATTTAGAGGGCCGCATACATTTATGCTATGGTTATTAACCTGACAGCCAGGCATTTCTGTTTTATATTGTAGTTTTGTTAGGAGATAACCAGCAGATGAACTTTAATTCAATTGTTTTCCATTTGAATTGATTACCCGCTTATACCAATCGAAACTTTTTTTCTTGAACCGCCGGAAACTTCCCTGTCCTTGGTCATTTACGTCTACATAGATGAATCCATAACGTTTTGAAATTTCAGAGGTAGACATACTGATGATATCAATGGGACCCCAGACCGTATAACCAATCAGATCAACACCATTTTTAACTGCATGCCCCATCTCTTCAATATGGCTTTGTAAATATGCAATTCTGGCATCATCGATAATCATTTCTTCATTTTCCAGTGTTTCCCTGAGTCCAATACCGTTTTCAGCGACTAAGAGAGGAACTTGATACCGGTCATATAATTTTTCCAGAGTAATTCTAAGTCCAACAGGGTCAACCTGCCAGCCCCATTCACTGCTTTCCAGATAAGGGTTTTTTACTCCATTAACCAGGTTGCCGGTGGTCAGCTCAGTATCTTTGTCAATTTGGGCTTTTGACAAGACGGTCATATAATAACTGAATGACAGATAGTCAATGGTGTTATTTAGCAGCAATTCAGCATCGCCGTTTTCCCAGATAATGTGGATATCCTGTTCCTTAAAAAGAGCTTTCATGTAGCTGGGATAATATCCTCGTACCAGAACATCGGAAAAGAACAGGTTCTTCTGATCGTCTTTGATCGATTCCAACACATCCAGCGGATCACAAGTGGCGGGGTACCCTTCCCGTCGTGCTAACATTCCGCCCATCTGTGCTTTTGGACAGATTTCTTTTAATACTTTTTTTGCCAGAGAACTGGCAAGAAACAGATGGTGGATGACTTGATACCGGTCCGCGGTTTCATTCTTAATGTAGTCTTTAGGAACAGCTCCGCCAACATAAAAGCTATGCTGAATTACATTGATTTCGTTAAACGCCATCCAGTAGTCAACATATTCCTGATATTCGGTAATAACAGTGCGGCAATACCGTTCAAAAAAGCCTAATAGCTTACGGTTTATCCAGCCCCCATATTTAATGGCTAAATGAGCCGGGGTTTCGTAATGAGATAATGTGACAATCGGTTTAATTTGATGGTCACGCATAGTTTTGAAAAGCCGGTGGTAAAAGTCCAGCCCGGCCTGATTGGGATGTTCTTCATCGCCGTATGGAAATATCCGTGACCAGGAGATGGACAGACGCAGAGCTTTAAAGCCCATTTCGGCAAATAACCGGATGTCTTCTTCATAGTTTTCATAAAATTGGATCCCCCAACGTTTAGGATAGTATCCTTTATCATCACATAACCGTGTTTTGATTTCCTCAATGGTCAGCTCATCGAAAGCGGCATAATTTGCGTAGTCCTGGTTTTCAAAATAAGGTGCGGTATCAGCAACGGAAGGTCCGCGGCCGTCTTGGTTCCAGGCTCCTTCGGCCTGATTGGCGGCAATAGCACCTCCCCATAAAAAGTTTTCAGGAAAAAAACCTTTGCTTGACATTGACATGAACATATCCTCCTTTATTACAGTTTATTTTGCTTATAGTTTACAACAAGATGACGATATTCTGGGTGACAAATCTTGCACCGCAGACAATAACTAAATACGGTATCATATTGTTAAATATTAAATTTAAGGGGGAACGTATCTATGAAGTTTCAACGTGTAGCAGCAGAGCTGCTAGAGATTATTGGTGCAGGGAACATAGAAAACGTGACGCATTGTGCAACCAGACTCAGGATTAATGTGAAGGATATTAATGGCATTGATACGGAACTGGCCAGAAAGGTAGATGGTGTCATGGGGATTGTGAAGCAGGGGAAAACACTGCAAATTATCTTTGGCCCGGAAGTGGAGCAGTATTACACAGCATTTATCGGAATATATGATAATGTGGAAAAAAACAGCAGTCCGGACGATTCGAAGGTAAAGGCTGCTGCTTCGGTTGAAAAAGAAAACTGGTTTTCAAAAACACTTAGTTTTCTAGCAGCGGCATTTTTGCCGACTATGCCGATTGTCATTGCAACCGGATTGATCACGGCAATTTTGAATATTCTGGTATTGACAGTAGGACTTTCTGTGGATTCGCCGACCTATCAATTGATCAGTGCGGTGGCAAGTACCGGTTTTTATTTTTTGCCGCTGTATGTGGGTTATGGAAGTGCCAAGCAGTTGAATATTAACCCGGTATATGGCATATTTTTAGGAGCTGTTTTGTTGAATCAGGGGATTAACGGAGTGGAGAATCTTAGTCTTTTTGGTTTGCCTGTTATTGCGACTACATATTCCTATACAGGTCTGCCGGTAATGCTGGGAGTATTAGTTATGGGACAGGCACATAAATTCGCAGTCCGGGTAATTCCAAAGTATTTCCGTGAAGTGCTGGTGCCATTAGTGGTAATTGCAGCGGGAACCTTTGTGACACTAATGATTGTTGGACCGCTGGGTGTGGTACTGGGCGACTTAATGGCGAGTGGATTTGTATTTGTTTATGATACGATTGGCTGGCTGGCTCTGGGATTAGTGGGTGCGTTATTTGGATTTACTGTTTTGACAGGAACCAATAAAGCGTTGGTGCCGATTATGGTGACTTCTCTGGCAGCACAGGGATATGATACATTTTTGATTCCGGCGATGCTGGGAACTAATATTGCAGTCGGAACAGCGGCACTGGCAGTTGCATGGATGGAAAAGGACCCGGCGAAAAAGGGAACACAGATTTCAGCAGGTATTACCGGCCTGATGGGAATATCAGAACCATCCCTGTTTGGTGTGCTGCTGGATGACAGAATGGCCCTTTATGGTTCGATGATTGGCGGTGCAGCAGGCGGTTTGCTGGCTGGAACAGTGAAACTGGCACAAAACTCGATTGTATCAGGACTGCCCGGACTGCCGACCATGGTAATTTCGATTCCGCCATATGAAGGAATGACGAATATGTATTGGGGGATTGCAGTTATTATTGTTTCAGGAGTCGTGGGATTTGTATCTACCATAATACTGAAAAAAAGAAGTAAATAGATGTGACGGGGCGGATGTGAAATCTTTGGAGATCACATCCGCCCTGTTGAGATAATAAGCTTATTATTGATTGTTTGGTTCGGAACCTTTGTTTTTATATAATCTGGCATACTCGTAATATAAAAAGTCAAAAAAAAGATTTGTGGCATATCTTCGGTAGACGACTTCTTTCTTTACTGCGTTATCGGATTTTGGCGTAATGAAATCGTATAATTCATCGTTACATAGCCGGATTAGTTCGGTAAAAACTTCATTGTCGTAGCTTTTATTTAAGGTTACAACATAAATCGGGCATTTAATGTGTTTTAGTTCCTCAACCAGTGAATCTGCCAATACGGCACTGATTGAAAGGACAATCACCAGATCATGTTCGTTGATCTTTATCTCCATATTGTGATTGTAATTGATAACAACATCCCAGAAGCAATCCAGACGCACAAACTGCATCTGCATATCTTCGGCCATTCTGGTTGTTGAGGAGGAGGTCATCCAGTATATATTTTCTGATTGATACATGATTTTGCATAGGTTTTTAATCTTATCCAAAACATGTAATTCATTATTCAGGAAGAATGATGGTATTTCATTTAGCTGGCTGATGTGCTCGGTTATATAAGATTCACGCTTCAGTTCTTTTTCAAACATGCTGATATCGTAAGGAACCGTAAATTCATTTTTAAAGTCCAAAAAGCTCTCATAATTTAATTTGGAGAAAAAGCGGCGTACAGTAGCCCGGGATACATTGCAATCTGCAGAAACATCATAAATATTAACGTCTTTCATCTGATCGAAGTTTTGAAGAAAATATTTGGCTAATATTTTATCTGTTGAGTAAAAAGGGGATTCATTGTATAAACGCAGCATTAATAAGTAAGTTCCATACCGTTGTACTGACATAAGCACCTCCGTTCATGAAAAATCAATAAGATTATTGTGCCTATTGTAACATAATGCAGTGGATAGCTGCAAGGTTATTACGTATGAGGAAACTATGTATGAAATGTAATTTTAACCAAGTCAGAATGATTAATATGTTTTTTAACCAGTCTTATGTGGAACCCCAGACACTAATGCAATGGTTTGGTATATCTTTACGTACCGTCCAGTATGAAGTTGTTATGATTAACGATATGTTTAAAAAAGCTGGGCGGCCAAACGTGCAGATTCAAAGCCGTCGGGGAAAGGGATATTATCTGTCTGGTGGAGTGGCGGATGCATCATGGCTGGAAGAATTAAAACAGGAGTGCTGTGATTATTTAAACCTTAGCATTAATGTCAGAATTGGCAAGCATGAGCGGGGCGCACAGATTATTCGCTATTTGCTGCAGGCAGATGGTTTTGTCAAAGCAGATTGGCTGGCAGAGTTTATGAACATCAGTATGGCGACATTAAATAAGGACTTGCGGTGGGTACGTAAATTTCTGACGGACTATCATCTTACCATTCAGTCCTTACCATATTATGGGATGAAAATATGCGGTCAGGAACTGGCATGCCGTTCCTGTATGATTGACTTGTGTGATATCTACCGTTTTTCAGGAACAACTATTTTTACACAACAATGTTTTGAATCTTTCCGATTATCAGAAGTAAGCATACAGGAGATGAAAGGAACGATTAGAAGTTGTTTAAAAAGAAGCAGATATTGCGTGACCGACAGAGGTTTTTTGCGGTTGGTGCTATATTTGATATTAATGCCATTACGCAGGAACAGTCATCTGTCACTGCCGGATAGTACCATGTGGCAGTTGAAACAGTTGCCGGAATATCAGGCAGCAGTGGAATTGCTGGGGCAAGGGGAACTGGAGATGGAGTATCAATACCTGTCTTTGTTTCTGATTCGCTACGCGGAACATTTCTCATGTCCGAAGGCTGATCCGTTTTTGTCCGGGTGGGAGGACTGCGGAGTTGTAATGAATCGGATTCAACAGAGGTTAAATATGGTGACTGGTCTGGATATTACACAGTATCCTGAAATGATAAATCATCTGAACACGTTTATCTGCAAATGGTTGTTTTGTAAAAAATATCAGATGGTGGATCGGGATCGCTCGGGTAAGCTTGGTACTCTGATTGATAAAATGCCTTCGTCCGGTTCTTTGGCTGTATATCTGTTTCGTGAGTTGCCGGAAGTGTGTGACAGTGATTATGAGGATATCCTTTTCTATGATTTGGTGTTTATTATTTACCGGTTGGCGTGGCAGCTTAAGAATGAGTATCTGCGTACCAATATTATCTTGATTAATGAGACGGGAAAAGAGTTCAATGAGATGGTTAAGACGCGGATGAAAATTACTGGTTTTAATGTGGTTTTTCACGAGTATTATCTTTATGAGCTGGAGGATTTGGATCTTACCGGGTTTGATTACCTGTTGTTGTCAAAAGGGGCGGAGTTTGATGTTCAAGAGCTGCAGATCGCAGCTTATTTCTATGATTTTTATATGTATAAAGAGCCGGTGCTTTGGAATCAATTAGTTGCTAAAAAAAGAAAGATTGGAGCAATTGCAGCTTATTTTGCTAATCCGTTTGTAATGGATGGTTTTGCTGTGAAAGGATCACTGGCAGAGGATGTGGCAGAATTGCTTTGGTTACATGGAAACCTGAATTTGGATTGTACACTGGAGGAATTCGCGGAAACGGTCAGGCATATTATTTTTTCGACCTTCTACATAACTAATGATGGTGATAAGTATATGAATTTGTTTGCCAGGCCAAATGTAAAACGAAAATATTTCGTGATTCATCTGCAGGACCCGGTGATGCTGAATGGAAAACAGGTCAAAGTGCTGCATTTTATTGTTCTGGATTTGTCAAAGGGATTGGTGGAAATTAAAAATGGAGATTCGGAAATCCGGTACCATATTGAAAATTAGCATTAGTAAAAATTGCGTCTTAACATGCAAAAAATAACTAGGAAATAATTGCACAAAACCAAATAAAATGGTAAGTGGAGCTGCCTGAGTGGTCATGATATGCTGATGCTATAAAAAGAAGGGGGTATTTATTTATGACAGTTTTGCAGGCGTTACTTATTGCGATCTGGGCCGGTTTTTGTTCCTATGATGACCAGGGACCGCAGATGTTTCGGCGGCCATTGCTGGTGGGACCGCTGGTGGGAATTATTTTGGGGGACATCGGAACTGGGCTGGTTATTTCAGCCACACTGGAACTGATGTGGATGGGACTTGGCAATATGGCGGGGTATAAGACACCGGATATGATTGTCGGAACCATCGTGGGAGTGACGATTTCAATTACAGCCGGAACCGGCTCCAGTGCCGAGGGGATTGCTGCTGGGGTGGCAGCTGCGACAACGGTGGCGGTATTGGTTCAGCAACTGCTTTTGATTTTTGATTTCTTTCGCCAGTTTTTTGCAGTATGGGCAGACCGGCTGGCTCTGACAGGAAATTTTGATTCGATTATGTATATCAACTATGTTGCAATTGCATTTCAGTTTTTGATCCGGGCGGTACCGACATTTTTGATTGTCTATTTTTCAACTACGGTTGTCGATAAGATTCTGAATGCTATTCCAACCAGTATTTTATCTTCTTTAAGTATTGCCTCTGCAATGCTGCCGGCCATTGGTCTGTCGATTCTGATGACCATGATGATGAAAGGGATCATGTGGCCATTTCTGATGTTTGGTTTTGTTTTTGCAACGTATCTGGGGTTGGGGATTCTCCCGATTACATTGATCGCACTGGCAATTGCGATGCTGTATACCATGATGATGGAAATTAACGATAAGTTAAAAGCGGTTCCGGCAGTGCAGACAGCAGCACAAAGCGAGCAGGATGAAGATGGGGGGTATGACTTATGAGTGGAAATGCACAACCAACACAGACAAAGGGTGCCTATACAAAGTTAACCCGTAGAGATTTGAATAAGGCATATTGGCGTTTACAGATCTTTGGCTTGGGAATTACGTTGACTTCCAGCGGAATGCAGGCAATTGGTTTTTTTACAGCAATGATACCGATTTTGAAGAAACTCTATAAAAATGAAAGTAAGGAAACCAGAGTGGCTGCAATGCAACGCCATCTGACCTACTTCTTATCTCAGAATACAGCAACCGGAATGATTTTGGGGCTTACCTCTGCGATTGAGGAAAGTACCGGTATTGATGAAAAGGAAGCAGTGGTAGCAGTTAAGGCCGGAATGATGGGACCACTGGCTGGAATCGGTGACAGTGTGTTTAAGATTACCATTCAGGCCATTGCCGGCAGTATTGGTGCGGCTTATGCTTTGCAAGGCAATATGATGGGACCGATCTTAATGTTCTTGCTTTATAACGGCATCAATATTTCAGTGAAATATTTTGGTTTGATTATGGGGTATGAAAAAGGTATCGAGTTTGTCCAGAGTGGAGAGCAGGCAAAGGTAATTCAGAAGATTATCAATATCGCTACGATGGTGGGCGTGATTGTGCTTGGGGCATTGATTGGCAGCTATGTGAAGATTAATGTTGGAGCAGAAATTATTGTGGAAGAAACGGTGGTCAATATTCAGCAGATTCTGGATGGCATTCTGCCTAAGCTGCTGCCGCTTTTGTTTACCTGTGGACTGTACAAGCTGCATAGTAAGATGCCAAGAAAATATCTGATTTTACTTATTTTTGGAATTTTGATCGTGGGAACGGTGCTGGCTAATTTTGGAATTCTGGTTAAGTAGGAGGGATAGATGGGGATACGTATTGTTTTAATCAGTCATGGATTGTTTGCTCAGGAGGCAGTGAATACAGCCGGCCTGATAATCGGAGATATTGCCAAAGAGGTGGATGTTATCTCGGTTACTGCGGATAAAACCTATGATATGTGTCTGACAGAACTGCAGTCTCTTTATGAAATGGTTTCGGGACAGGGGCAAGATGTACTTATTTTTACGGATATTTATGGTGGAACACCAGCTAATATCGCTACATATCTGGCATTATGCAATGAGAATATTCAGGTTTATTCAGGTTTTAATCTGCCAGTGCTGATGGAATTGTTTATTGCCCGTCCGGATACACTGGAGGCAGCAAGCAAGGTGATTGAACAGGCATATGCCATCAGTCTGGTGAATATTAACAGTAAAATGAAGGAGGCAGAAGTAAATGGCAATCAAGTGGATTCGTATTGATGACCGGTTAATTCATGGTCAGGTGGCAACCTCGTGGCTGAGTCATGTAGGGGCAGAACAGATTATCTGTATCAGTGATGCAGCAGTCGATAATCCGGTTCAGACACAGGTGCTAAAGATGGCAGCACCATCCTATCTGGTTCATGTGTTTGGTGTTGATAAATTTATTAAGGTGTATGAGAAAAATCCGATTAAGCGTTCCACATTTTTGATTATGGGGAGTTTTAGTGATGCACTTCGCTTAAAAGAGGGAGGAGTACCGGTAGATTATCTCAATTTTGGCGGAATGCGGACAACACCAGAGCGTACTATTTCATATGATCATACTGTGTGTATGTCACCTCAGGAGGAAAAGGATTTTGACAGACTGCTGGAGTTGGGCGTAAAGGTGGATTATCAGGTTGCGGCTTATGACGCACCAGTGGCATTAAAGAAAAAGATTGAACAGTTTAAGGGGTAAGCATATGCAGATTAAATACATTGAGGCATTTTATCTGGATGCTTGCAAACATGAAATAAATATTGTGACAGATGCAGAAACAATCGGGGAGTATTGTTTATATTGGACTTATGAGCAGGATAAGAAAACTGCCAGCCGGGAGTTTATCCTGACTTCGGCAGACAAGCATTTTACTTTTTCATTGGAGCATGATAATAAACGTCGGATTTATTTTATCATTGAGTTTTCAAATGGTTATTCACTGCTGTTTGGTCATCGCATCCTGCCAGTGGCGGGAATGTACAATCTCAGAGATATTGGCGGTTATTTGACGGAGTCAGGGAAACGGATTAAGTGGGGAAAGGTTTACCGTTCGGATTATTTTGCCTTGTTAGAGGATGCTGGACTTGATTATATGAAAAGTCTGGAGATCAGGACACTGATTGATCTTCGGGGAGAACAGGAGATTGAGGAACGCCCCAATCGTGTGTTTGGAGAGTCGGTCAGAACCTATATCTGCAATCCTAATGCTCAGACAGCAGCGGAAGCAGGAACGCTATATAAAAATGAACAATTAAATGAAACGGATGCTCTGGTGGAACAGGCCCGAGTTGAGGTGGCAAAGGATGCAAAGGCCGGGGACAAGAAGATGATTCAGCAGCAGCAGAGCTTTGTCGAAGCAGAGGACAGCCGCCGTGCGTTTGGAACGGCTTTGCAGATTTTGGCACAACCGGAGACCTCACCGATGGTTTTACATTGTCGGGGTGGTAAGGACCGAACCGGGTTTGCACTTATGCTGCTGGAAGGGCTCTTAGGTCTGTCGAAGGAGCAGATGGTATACGATTATATGCTGACACATCGGGCCAGAGCAGAGAAAAATACCAGCTACTACAAAAAATATCTTGAACTGGCCAAGGATGAAAAGGTTGCTGCATATTTGTTTTCTTTTTTTGATACGAAACCAGAGTATATTAACGCATCTATCGATAAAATCGTCAGTGAGTGTGGTTCGATTAAGGAATATACACAGAATGTTCTGGGAATTACAGATGTTGAGGTGTCGAAATTGGAGGCATTGCTTTTGGAAGATGGTATGGATTGAGAAGAAGCGATATGAATTTTGTTACTCTGGCAGATGAAGTAGATAGATACTGACCGGCTGAATTAGTTGACGATAGAGATAAAATTGCCAATTTATTGCAATAGGAATACACACGGAAAAATATTATTAAGAGCTATAATCCTTTTGATTTGTAAGGGTTTAGCTCTTTTTTTTGTTCGACAAAATTCGACAAAATTTCTTTTCCTTAAAAGATTTACAAAGTGCAGAAGATGGAAGCAGATGTTTCTTTGCAGTAGTTATTTTTCTGATATGTTCTGGCGTTGCCGTTCGCCGCCGGACTTACTCTTCATTTCATATTTTTAGAAAAGAGGGGGATAAGTCAGGTGGCAAAAGAAAGGTTTTATACAATTGTAGTGAGACGGGAACGAGTTGAGGTAAGTGAAGCAGTTTATTATGCATATCATAAGGCACGGGAATCCGAACGTTATCGAAATCGGGTAATAGGACAAACAGAAATGTCGTTGGAGCGGTTTCAGGAAGAGAGAGTAGGGATTGAATATAAACTGAGTGATTGTCTGTCAAAAGTTGAAACTGAGGTGGTTAGAAAAGAAACGCGAAAGCGTCTTTATCTGGCCTTGGAGGGGCTAGAGCAACGAGATCAATTTCTGATTAGAAAATTGTTTTTTGAGGGGATGACGGAGCAGGTACTGGCTATGCTTCTGGGAATTTCCCAACAGGCTGTGAATAAGCGGAAGCTAAGAATATTGAAGCGGTTGCGAAAGATTTTAGAATAAAATATTTTTGTTTTTGGGTTGTTAACCTCTTTACTTTTTCCTTTATAGAAGTGAAGGGGTTTTTCTTTTGGATTTTTAGAAAGATGGTGGATAGGAGGTCGGATAAGGTGGAACAAAGGTTGAGACAAAGCAAACGAGGGCGACGCAGCCCTTAACAGTAGCTGTATAGAAAAGCACATATCAGGGCACCGCCGGATGGTTCTTCATTTTAGCAAAAATAATAAATGGAGGATAAGCCAGATGGCGGATCAAATAGTTTATACGATTGTTGTAAAGAAAGACCGGATTGAGGTTAATAAAGAGATTTATGATGCATATCACAAATTGCGTGAAGTAGAGCGATACCAGAGAAAAGTAATATATCAGAATGAAATGTCATTGGAACGGTTTCAGGAGGAGGGAGTATGTGTGGAGTGCCGGTGTGGTAATCGCAGATATCAGGCGGGAGCAGATGACGAAGTTATTCGGTTACAGGAGATGCGGGAGCTTTATCAGGCGTTAAATATGCTGGAGAAAGGCGAGCGGGATTTGATTGAGCAGTTATTTTTTGAAGAGGTTAATGAACGGGAGTTGGCGAGTAGGTTGGGAATTTCACAGGCGGCAGTCAATAAGCGGAAAGCAAGGCTTTTGGAAAAGCTCCGTGGTATGTTGGAATAAAAATTAAATTTTTTGTCAGTTCTGGTTATCAAACCTTTCAAATTTTCCTTTATAGAAGTGAAAGGGAGTTTTCCTTTTGGGAACATTGATAACAGAATATCCAGCGATTATGATACGTTAGTTGTTTGGCGTGATGAGCGGCAGCAGCGTAGGACGGCACGCCATGACCACCAGTAAGCCTGTTTGGAAAGTTTCTCTTTTTTCTGGGTTTACAATTTGAGATTGTGATGTATTTCTCATTGGTGATGAGCGGGACATGCCTGACCTTAAATAGTCTGTGGCAAGACTATCTGCGATAACCCAAACAGCCTATCATGATACTTCTGTCCAGTCACAGCCCCTCTTGGTCGAGGGATCACGCAATGAGGGCAGCAGCCGGAGATCCCGGCTGGGGGCGGCTCGGCAATCTGCCAGTCGTACCCATGGCGGTTCGCCAGAACCGGTTATAATCGACTGCCTGGGCTTCGGGGAGTAGTGTCGAATAGAAGCGTAAGAATCAAAAATGAAGAGGGGTTTATTGTTTTATATTAGATATTATGGCGGCAACTGTTTTTGGTTGCCGCTGTCAATGTGATATAAAGCATTAAATTGATATTACAGATTGATGGTAAAAACGGAAGAAAAAGATGGCTGAAGGTAGGCAAATAAAAAGATAGGAAGGGGACAAAGGATGCAGATTTTAAGAGGAGATTTATATTATGCAGATTTGACACCAGTGGTTGGGTGTGAGCAGGGAGGCGTGAGACCGGTATTGATTATTCAAAATGATATTGGAAATAAATATAGTCCGACTGTGATTGCTGCAGCGATTACCGCCCGGATGACAAAGAACCAGTTACCAACTCATATTATTATTGATGGATACCAGAGCGGTTTGAGCAGGAATTCAATGGTTTTGCTGGAGCAGGTGAGAACGATTGATAAGTGCCGGTTACGGGAATACATAGGCCGTTTGGATGTAGATACGATGGGAAAAGTCGATCAGGCTATAGCAGTGAGTTTTGGTATTTCAAAGATAGAACCGGAAATGAAACGGGAGATTGGGCCGCAGGAGACATCAGGATTTCAATTGGCAATGGCATAGGTTATCAATTCACATTTGAATAAGATAGTTTAACCAAGATGATATCAGAGGGAGTAATTTATGATGAAGGTCCAGGACTGTAATGAAGTAGAATATAAAATCGCTTTAAAGTTTCTGAATATTTTACTCAGGAACGGAATAATAACCCCTTTGGAATATGAAAAAATCGACGAATTAAACCGGAAGACTTTCGCACCGGAATATGCCGAAGTATATGTCTAAAACACTAGCTATCTGGAAATTAGTGTGGTAATGTATGTTGCTAACAGGAGTCAAATCACAAGGGAAGGGAGAAAAACATGGTAAAGAAAATTACTAAAATTGAACCTGTTAGAATGCGGCCAAATGCGAAAAAACAGCGTAAAAAGCGAGTTTGTGCATACTGCCGGGTCAGTACCGATTCTCATGACCAGAAAAATTCTTACTTTACCCAGATGGAGTATTACACAAAATTGATAAACGATAATCCGGTTTGGGAGTTTTCCGGGATTTATGCGGATGAGGCCAAGAGCGGAACCGAACTGACGAAAAGAGATGACTTTTTTCGGATGATGGAAGACTGCCGAGCCGGAGCTATTGATATGGTGATTACCAAATCGGTGACAAGGTTTGCCAGAAACACCATAGATAGTATTGAAGCGATCCGTGAACTGAAGCTTCTGGGAATTTCCGTATATTTTGAAAAAGAGAATATCGATACCCTGTCAGAGAAAAGTGAGATTATGCTTTCTGTATTAAGCTCACTGGCGCAGAGTGAATCAGAAAGTATTTCGACCAATGTTCGCTGGTCAGTACAGAGGCGATTTCAGTCAGGTACTTTTATCGTATCGGTTCCGGCATATGGATATCGAAACGGTGAGGATGGTGAGCTGGTTGTATATGAAGAAGAAGCCAGAGTGGTCAGGAACATTTATCAAGATTACCTGAATGGAAAAGGTGCATATACAATTGCCAGTGAATTGAATGAAAAGCAGATTCCTTGCGCCAGATCGGCAGAGCAGTGGCTAGAGTCGGTAGTCAAAGGAATATTGCAAAATGAGGTTTATATTGGAAATCTGCTATTACAGAAGACTTATACGACTGAGGCGATCCCCTTTATACGGAAAATGAACAAAGGGGAACTGCCTCAGTATCTTATCGAACAGAACCATGAAGCGATTATAGCTGCGGAACAGGCGGAAGCAGTTAAACGGATTTTTGCATATCGTCATGGGCAAAGCGATATGACGGATAAGATGAAATATCAGCAGCGATATACATTTAGCAGCAATATTGCTTGCGGTTCCTGCGGCTCTATATTTCGCAGGCAGAAGCTGTATATCGGGAAATCATATGAGACAATTCAATGGTCCTGTGTGAAGCATATAAAAGGCAAGACGAAATGTCCTTTGAAGGGAGTCCGGGAGTCTGCGATTCAGTCTGCGTTTGTTATCATGTGGAATAAGCTTGCCACTAATTATGAAAAAATCCTGGTTCCTTTGCTGGAATCATTGAAAGGGTTTCCGGTTGGCAAGGAACAGGCTGCACTAATCAGTAATTGTGAAAATAAAATATTTGATTTGACACAGCAGAGCAAAATTCTGAGCGCTTCGGCCGCAAAAGGATATCTTGACTCTGCTGTTTTTTATGAACGATTCAGCGCTTTAAATGAAATGCTGATAGCGGAGAAGGACAAGCTGAATGTGCTTAACCGAAATAACAATTTTATCAAAGAAATTCGCAAAACCGAATATTTAATAAGCTTGGTACAAAGTCATCCTGGAATCCTGGAAATCTTTGATGATGAAATTTTTCTCCAGGCTGTAGAAAAAATCATTATCTCTGAAGATCAAAGAATTACGTTCCGCCTGGTAAATCAACTGGATTTATCAGAATGCTGGGGAAAGGAGAGCAGAGGCGATCATGCAAAGCCATATAACTATCGGGTACCGAATGAGTAATGGAAGGATAGAAATTGACCCTGAAAAATCAGCAACAGTCAGAAAGATTTTTCTGGACTATAGTAATGGGAAGTCAACCCAGGCAATAGCGGCAGAATTAACAGAAGCTGGAACTCGGAATGTAAGTGATAAAACCACCTGGTATCATGGGGGTATCGGGAAGATACTTGCAGATGACAAATACCTGGGGGCGGACGAATATGAACAGATTATTGAAAATGATGTTTTTGAGCAAGTTCAGGTTCGGAGAAAAGGTTACTGTGAGCAGTATGGCCGTAATCATCAGCTGAATAGCATGGAAAATAATAAGTATCTATTTAGCGGCAGACTTCATTGTGGAGAATGTGGTGCACTTTATCAAAAATATGTGGAAGGCGGCAGGCAGAAATCAAAAAGAGCTTTGTGGAAGTGTAAGAGGGGAAGTCAGAGGCGAAATGGCAGATGCCCATGCCGGTTTATGACAGAAGAGGAAATCCAACAGTCGTTTATTATGACAGTGAACCAGCTGCTTTTCAAAACGTGGATTTTGGACAGGAAACCACAGGCTGGGAGGAATCGAATAAGTAACAGTTTTACAGTAGTGAATCAACGGGTAATGGAGCTGGAGCAAAATTATAATTGTTCTTTACATGATTTTTGCAGCCTTGTTTATCAGCGAGCAGCGGCATTTTATGAAACGTCAGAGGTCGATGATTATGAATATCAAACGGCAAAGATGAAGCAACTGCTTGCTGACCGGGTTAAGATGGATGCGTTTGATGAAGAACTTTTTCAGCAGATCGTAAAGGATATGGTTATTTATAAAGATGGATCCTGCCGGTTTGTATTTATCAATGGGTTACAGATTGAATAAATTCGGATTGAAAGGAAGGATGGGTTGGAATGAATAAGCCGGTTGTAGTAAAAAAGAATGTTTCTATCATACCGCCAAAACCTGAGTTTGACCGGAGTATCAAGGAGGAATTGCGGCGGTTACGGGTGGCAGCATACTGTCGGGTGAGTACGACGATGGAATCCCAGGAGGGTAGCTACGAAATCCAGATAGCTTATTATACAGAAAAAATAATGAGCAATCCGAACTGGGAGCTTGCCGGTATCTTTGCAGATGATGGGAAGAGTGCTACGAATACGAAAAAGCGTGACGATTTTAACAGTATGATATCCAAATGTTTGAAGGGAAAAATTGACCTGATTATAACGAAATCGGTCAGCCGGTTTGCCAGAAATACGGTAGATTGCCTGCAGACGATCAGAAAGCTTAAAGAAAAGAACATTGGGGTCTTTTTTGAAAAAGAAGGTATTAATACTTTAGATGGTGTGGGTGAGGTACTGCTGACGATTCTCAGCAGCCTGGCCCAGGAAGAAAGCAGAAACCTCAGTGAGAATACCAGATGGGGAGTCGTCAGGCGATTTGAAAAAGGAATTGTGACGGTTAATCATAACAAGTTTATGGGATATACAAAAGATAAGAGCGGCCAGCTGCTTATCGTACCGGAGGAGGCGGAAATCGTCAGAAAGATATTCCGGCTTTATCTGGAGGGCAGCAGCATTACCCGGATTGCCAGGACATTAGAGCATGAGAAGGTGATGACGGTAACCGGCAAAGCGGTGTGGAGTGATGGTGTGATTTATAAAATGCTGCAGAATGAAAAATATATGGGGGATGCATTGCTGCAGAAAACCTATACTGTGGATTATCTTACCAAGAAGAGAGTTAAAAATGACGGAATTGTTCCCCAGTATTATGTTGAGGGCAGCCATGAGGCAATTATTCCCAAGGAACTGTTTTTTAAGACTCAGGAAGAAATGGCGAGGCGGGCTTCCTTGCATCGTCCCTCAGTGGTCAGGAAAGCGGAAAATCAGAAGGTGAAGTTCAGCTCTAAGTATGCTTTGACGGATATTATGGTGTGCGGAGAATGCGGACATCCTTACCGGCGGCAATTATGGTCAAAATATGGGAAGCAGACCGGGGTATGGCGGTGTGATAACCGGTTGAAGAATGGAACGAAGCAGTGTAAACATTCACCAACCTTAAAGGAAGGGGCACTGCAGGCTGCGATTATGACTGCGATAAACAGTGTCGTGGATAATCGGAATGATTTTGTCGGAGCCTTCCGGGAGAATGTAATCCGGGTCCTGGGAAGTTATTCGGAGCATGTAAGGACGGAGCTTGATGAGCAGCTGGAACAGCTGCAAGATGAGATGCTTGAACTGATAGCGTCCGGCGGGAAGGCAGGAACCTCGTATGACGATTTTAACGGGCGGTATCAGGCGATTGCGAAGCAGATCGATGAGATAAAGCAGAAGCAGCTGGAGGAGGCGGAGGAGCGGCGCTTGGCGGCCAGTTATGGGCAGCGGATGGAACAGATGGATAAATGCCTGAAGCAGACGGCTTGTAGTGTGAATGGGTATGATGAGGAACTGGTGCGGAAGCTGCTGGAGCATGTGAAGGTGATAAATCAGGATAAGATTGATATACAGTTTAAGTCTGGGATTGTGATGGGGCAGCGGATTTCGATGTGTGAGTAAGGAATATAGATGATTAACAGAAAGGTGCCTTTACGTGTGTAGAGGTGCTTTTTTGTAATAAATTTAGTGATTATAAGATTAGTTATATGGGAAAATAATCCAACACATGTTATAATATTTTTATTAGGTTGGAGAGACGAGTATGGGAAGTTATGTTGGATTTAGAAGGTTTGTCAATTGCCAGGAAGCAATTGACTGGGGGCTTGCTTATGTGAAGAAGCAAGAAGAACAAGTCTTTTACTCAGAAGAGGAAAAAACGAGTTTTTATGATACTCTGGGAGCTTTGACTGGGAGTTACTATAGAATTTATAATTCTGTCCTTTGGGGGGATACAGGATATGCTGATATTGAGGAGATAATGCGGGAGATCGAGATTTTGAATACAGGAATATCGTCGTATATTATTCCGGAAGATATTGTCGTTTATCGTGCAACTAATCTCAAGCTTATAAAGAATCTTTTTAATGGGTATTTTCCTATCAAAGGGACTGTTGTTAAATATCCGGCCTTTTTACATACTTCTCTTGTTAAAAGAACAGCTTGGGAGCTGATTCGGGGAGATTTTACAAAGTATAATTGTGTGATGAAAATATATATTGTGAAAGGAAGCAGAGGGATTTTTGTTGATCCAGCTAGAACTGGGCATCTAAACGAACAAGAGATTATATTACCAATAAATTGTATGTTGGAAATTAAGAAAGTTCTACCAGGATATTATGAATGTATGGTTTCACAATGGAATAGATGATTCATTGATAGTATATTAGGTAATTGGGATTGACGAAGAAAGGAGCAGATTGTGGGGAAATATACAGATGATGAGATACGTGGCATGTCGAAAATAACATGTAAAATTGCAGGTGAATATTTAGGAATATCGTCTATGGCAGTAAGCATTGGTATGAGAAATAGTCTTTTGCCGATTGGATTCGCAATTCATAATGAGGAACGTGACAGAAGATATTCGGAAAGCTGGTCATATCATATTATTGCGGAGCGACTTATTGCATATAATCATGGGACAATCAATGAAATTCAGGTTCAGAATATTGAGAAAAATCTGTCTACGATCATAGAAAAATTTGAAGAAATGAAGCAAGACCTGCTTTTTATATTAAGCGAAAACGCAGAGCCGAAGAAGTAGAATTGTTTCAATATGCGTTTTCGCTGTCTAAGTATAAGGATGAGGAGAAAAAATACGAAGGGAGAAGGAGCTGGCATGACAAGTGAAAATACGATTATTTTGACAAGGCAGAAACTCTATGATGAGGTTTGGAATCAGTCTGTAACCGGGGTTGCGAAAAAATACAATCTGAATTATGGTCGATTGATAAAGAGTTTGAAAGAAGCTGATGTACCATATCCTTCTTCCGGATATTGGACAAGAGTTGTTTGTGGGAAGGATGTCTCCGGGGAAGTCGTTCAATTGTCCGGGGCTGGTGAGGAAGCTGTGAAGCTATTGCTTGCTAATGCGGTTGTGTCGAGATCGAAGAAGACAAAGCCTGTCAATGTGAAAGCGACAGAACCAATTCAAGAACAGCCGAAAGTTGAGGTCGTGGATGTCATACCAGTGGTTGAGCCACCGGCAGATGTAGAACTCGCAATTCCGGATACTATATTATCCTTTTTGCCAGAGGAGGAGAGGGCAGAGGTAATCCGGATAATAAGCAACCTTGAGATTAAACAGAATGCACACCTTCATAAGAAACTGGTGGAATATAAAAAGTCGATAAAAGATTGGAAGGATTTTCAGAAAAACTACAGCTTTCCACCGAGAGGCCGCAGTTCCTACAATCGCTCAAGGAATGTAGAGCAACCTCATTTTGTAAATGAAGTTTCTGATGCTGGTTTGGAGCGGGTAATTTTAATTATGGATGTTCTGTTTAAAGCAATTGAAAAACTGGGTGGAGTAGTGCAGCAAGATCTATCTGTAAAAATCCGACAGGATATGGTCCGATTTAAGTTTGCTGAAGGACAGGATAAAGTGCCACACGAGATTACAAAACAGGAAGCGAAAGAATTGCTGGAATTTAAAGAGGCGAAGCGGCTTGGTAAGTATGCATATGAGCCAAAGATAAGGAAGTATGATAACGTTTATAATGGCAAGTTGCGGATTGTATTTGATGATAGTTCATATATCAGGGACAGCGTGGATTTGAAGTTGGAAGACCGGCTGGAAGATATTTTGATTCAGTTGTACGAGCTTTCAGAGACTCATCGAATTGAAAGAGAAAAGCGAGAAGAACAGCATCGGTTATACCTTGAGGCACAACTTCGTGAGGAGGAAATTAAAAAGCGGAAGCAGCAGGAAATGGAGAAGACTCAAGCTCTGGAGAATATTGCGAAGGATTACCAGATTGCTTGTGAAATTAGGAATTACATAGCTGCGGTGATGAATAAAGGGGAGTTGACGGACGCTGATTTTGAATGGATTGAATGGGCGAAGAAAAAGGCTGATTGGTATGATCCGGTTATGGCTCGGGAGGATGAGTATTTAGGACGACGAGAGCATTCAAAATTTGCAGAAGATAAAGCAATAATAAAAAGAAGGCAGAATAGTATTTACGGTTGGTAGTTAGTATTGATACATATTTAATTGACAAAGATTTTATTGGAAAACTATATCCAAAATTATAAAATCAAACTATAATAGCTATATTATCATGTACACTGGAGGTTATAATGAATAAATTGAGGTGGTTGCACTTATCGGATATCCATTTTAAAGGAAATGAGAGTTATGAGACTGATAGAATGAGGGATCGTCTTATAGAAGAATTGAAAAGTGAAACCTATAAAAATATAGACTTTATTTTTATTACTGGAGATTTGGCATATCAAGGAGCAGGGTATGATCAGGAATTAACGAATTTTATTAATAATATTCTATATGTTACAGGTGTTGAGTTAGCTAATTTATTTATAATACCAGGCAATCATGATTTGAAGAGAACACAGACAAGAAAGTTATTGCTTGATGGTTTGAGAAAAGATGATGTGAAATTGGAAAAGGATTCTATAGAAACGTTAGACAAAGGATTTGAGCAGTATAAAAAGTTCTATAAAAAGGTAAAGAAGGAGAATTGGAAAGATATTTATAAAGTTGTTAATAGGGATGATGTTAACATTATATTGCTAAATACAGCGTTTTTAGCAGGAACAGATGCTGATGAAGGAAATTTGAATATTTGTAAAGAGGAGTTTTATAAATCAATCAAAGAATTAAAAGATCAAGATAATTGTATTAACATAGTATTAGGACATCATCCAATTGATTGTTTTAGTAACTCAGCTCAGTTAAAAATAAGGAATAATTTTCAAGATTTTAATGTTGATATTTATCTGTGCGGCCATGTTCACAAAGCCGGATATGATTATGATGTGAATACAGGACGATTAATTCCATCTTATAATTGTGGTAGCTGTATGGTAGATAATTATGCAACAGTTACTTTTGTAATTGGGACTTTAGATACCGAAACTAAATCTGGAGAGATAACATATTATAAATGGAATCAACAAGAAGAATGTTGGTCTTTAGGCGGTGCAGATGGAAGAAAGGCGATCAGGGGTATATTAGCGTTTAATTTAGATAGATTTTTATATAATGAAGAAACTCTTTCAGATATAGATATAAATGAAGACGAATTCAGACGTTTTATGATGCAGTTTCATAAAGAAATTGCCAAACGGTTAGTTAATGATACAAACATAGATCCCAGAGATGTATTTGATAAATTTAAAAATATGAAGTGTAATAAAAGTGTTGAAAAGCAATATGGTTCATTTTGTAGGTATTTTCAGATAATAGATGAAATCATGGAAAGTTCATTGTTAACACAAATCGAAAAGGAAAGTATACCTAATATAGCTATATCTGAATATAATAAATTAGTGGAAAAATTATCTAATGGAAATGAAATTATTGAAGGTATAGTGGAAAGTATGTTTAAGGAACATGCCCATGGTTTTGAATATTCAAATACTACTATAAAGACGTATTTTAAAATTGTGGTATTTTGGTCGATCTATAACTGTGATATTTTTAATGAGAAATTATAGGTGATAAAATGGACTATTTTAGAGTTAATAAGTATTCATCAATTGATGAAAATATTTTGTATATCTCAAGTAATATTATAGAAATTTTAAAGAGTGGGGAGAAGAGTTTTGGGAAGACAATGGATGCATACCAGAAAAAATATGGTTTTGATATGAGTGTAAATATGGAGTTGAATATTTATTTATCAATGCTTTTTCTTTATGAAATAGGTAAAATCAACTTTGATGGTAAAAAAGTGAGCTTGGAGGTAAAACAAAATGGTCTTAAAGGAGATGTATATAATTAGTTTAAAAGATAAAGAAATACTGAAAAGATATGTCTTCAACTCAGTAGGTCTTAATATTATCTTAGGTGTGGCAAAAAAAGATTCCAATGGTGTTGGGAAAACCGCCATGATAGATGCGATAAGAATGGTTTTTGGGGAGGGTCTTCCTCGGGATTTTCTGAAACGAGAAGAACTTGGTAAGAGAGATATAATGATCGTTGTAAAAATTGAAATTGGTGACAAAATTGAATATTTGGGTAGACAGATTATAGATGGAGACAATGCATATATATCAGACCAGATGATTATGGATTTACAAGCATGGGAACCATATGAAATTGAAAAGTATCGTGCTAAGATTCAAGAGTATATGTACAAAGATATGGTTCTATATGGAGCACCTACTTTTCAATCTATTAGGGAATATATCATAAGAGATGAAAAGGCTGGTTTTACCGATATTGGGTTGCCAAACAGAAGAAAAAACCAAATAAGCCAATGCTTACAATTCCTTTCGTTGCTGCCAACGTATTACGAAGGTGAAATAAAAAAATTAAAAACCGAAAAAGAAAATTTAGAAGCAGATATAAAAATTATAAAAATTATAGCTAAAAACATTGTAAAGTTGAAAACTGAAAAAGTCAAAATTGAATCTGAGATAAAGAAGATACGTGCAATGCTTGATTCTATTAATGTAAATGATAAAATTGATTATGACGAAGAACGGTATATAAAAGCTAAACAACAGCTAAAAAAAATAGAATCTCAAATATTTAAAAATGAGTTTAGCAAAAAACAATTTGAACAAAACATTGATAACTTAGAATTAAAGCATCAAAAAATGTTAGCGTTGGTAGACCTAAAGGAATACTATAAACAATTACTTAGCTATTTTCCAGATAGTCTTTCAAAAAACTATGATGAAATGGAACAATTTTTTAATTATATGCTAGAAAACCGTGGGGATTACTTTAAAAAAAGGATTAAAATTCTGCAAGAGGAGGAGAAAAATTTAAAATTAGAAAAGAACAAACTACAAGATATAATTGCTCTTAGTAGTCAATTGTTTCAAAACACTCAAATCGTAGATGATATACATAACATAAATGAGCAATTAAATATAGAATATGAACGATTGGCTGATGTCAAGATGAAAATAGATAAGTATAACGAAATCAATGAAATCAAAATTAAGATTAATAAAAAAGAAAAAGAAATACTTGATAAGATGTTAGAGTATCAGCAAGACTACAATCAATATAGTGAATATGTTGATAATATTCAAACTCACTTTACTGATTTAGTAAATGTCGCATATGAGGAAGATGGAGAGTTATCTTATTGGTATGAAGATGAGTTGAAAAAAGCCTCACCTACTGGACGTATTTCTATAAATTGTAAGATAGATGCTGAGAATTCACATGGGCGATTATATATGAAAATAAATATATTTGATTTATCTCTATTGTTGAACAGAATTGATAATGGTTTTGGCTGTTCAATTTTAGTTCATGATGGTTCGTATTGTAAACCAAGTCCCGATTCTAAGTCTAAGGTTATTAAATATATTGACGATTATTTAAAAAAAGTTAATCTTGGTCAATACTTTATAACAATAAATAGAACAGAAATAGACTCCACAGATTTAGATGTTTTTAAAAAGAAGGGAATGGTTATTGCAGAATTTGACCGGGACGGAGATGGTAATCGGAATTTCTTTGGTTTTAAGTATTAGAGGTGTCTTAATAAATTGATTTGTAGTTATTATTGAAATGATAAAATTCAGTGTTTTAAATGGATTGTAGTATGCCGCCAAGGGGGAACCACACCCTCTTGGCATCATTTTTATCCCCTCAAGGAATACGGAATTAATTGTCGAAATTTGTCGGAAATAATAAGGTGATGGAATCAGGTGCAAGGTGTGAGGAGGAATATCGCATCTTGCATATTTGGTTGGAAAGGGAAATATTGCGTTGTAGGTAATAGAAAGGTATAGTATAATAAGACGAGAACATACATTCGAGGATGAGGCGAGGACTGATTATGTCAAAAAGGCAAAATAGAAAAATGTGAAAACGGCGATGTCAGAAAAAAGATTCAAGAATAAAAAACATGTTGCAGATATCATGAATGAGGTGAACTATGGATAATCATGGAGAAATGATGATTTATCAGACAGAAGATGGTTTGACAAAGATAGATGTTAACTTGCAGAATGAAACTGTATGGCATACACAAGAGCAAATGGCTGAGTTGTTTCAGAAAGCAAAGTCCACTATAAATGAGCATATAAAAAACATATATTCAGAAGGAGAGCTTAAACTGGAGGAAACGATGAGAAAATTCGGAAATACCGAATTTTCTGCTAAACCAACAAATTACTATAAATTGGATGTCGTCATATCTGTAGGATATCGTGTGAAATCACAGCGTGGTGTGCAGTTTCGCATATGGGCAGCAAGCATATTGAAAGAGTATATCAAAAAAGGTTTTGTAATGGATGATGACCGTTTAAAAGAACTTGGCGGTGGTGGATATTTTAAAGAACTTTTAGCAAGAATTCGAGATATCCGTGCATCTGAAAAGGTATTTTATCGGTTTCCCCGTTTTTCGCCATTAATGATTATCCGAAGAGATTCAATAAAGGGTCGGTAAGGGAAGAAAATGCTGAAAAAAATAGCTATATCATCAAATGAAACAATTTCATAATGAAACTGGAGTGAAGCGGATAGAGACAGCCAGAGAATATATCCTGTGTTTGTGGAATTGTCAGCGGTTTTTGTTATATAATATTTCTTAGTGATTATTGGAATATCATGGCCGGCTGATAAGAAAGGGCTTTGTATATGTATGAAAAAGAGAAATACAAAAGCAAAATCACATCAATCATTGAGCAGCGGGGACTTTATTCTGTTATGAATAATACAAAGTGGGCAGAGCTCAAAACAGGAATCCAAACTTTGCCGTTTGCGCCGCCATTTGTTATCAAGCGTGTTGATGAAGAGAAGAGCGTATATCATGAATTTGATGAGAATGCGTACTATTTGGGTGACTGGGGGGATGGTTTGGACTGCTTTCTGGGCAGCGATATATATGCGACTCCGTTTTTTGCAATTGAATGGATAAAAGTAAGGCCGTGTTATTTGAAAATGCAAGGCTGGCTAATACCACCTGAGGTTCTGGACGAGACAGAAGAATTCATAACAATTTTGAAAAGTAACCATATCCCATATGAAGAACGGCAGGGAGTTTTTATGATATTTGGTTATCGGTAATATAAGCATGACAGTAAGGGCGAAAGAGTGGTGGTTCTATGGAGCCTGTGAGCTATGGTATATTTCCTGTTCAGGATGTTTTTGAGATCAAAGGACGTGGTGTGGTTGCTACGGGCAGAGTTGAAGATGGAACTTTTCAAAGAGAAGATAATGTAGGCTTATTGTCAGCGGGTTTAACGAAAACAGATATCTGCATTGGCGATATTATTGTCAGGGGAGAGGAATAAAGCGTTTACCGGGAGAATGATGATGAAAATGTTAAGCGACACGCTCCAGCCGTTACAAACGACAGATTATTTTAGCCAAGG
>DAMAMW010000029.1:0-81858 GCA_032073745.1 Lachnospiraceae bacterium
TGGGACATAATCACGTGTGGCATATAAGGACATTATCATAAATCGATCAGAAAGAGCAGCTGAATTTGTAAAAAATAGTTGACGAATGTGAATTTTATGCTATAATCATAACAGTGCTATAAAATACCCAAACAGTTGTATTATGCACAAGTACACAACTGGAGGGAGGTTAGGTGTGAGCTATGTCAAACGTAATCGTTAAAGAGAACGAGACTCTGGACAGCGCGTTACGCAGATTCAAAAGAAACTGCGCTAAGGCTGGTATTCAGCAGGAAATTCGTAAAAGAGAGCATTACGAAAAGCCAAGCGTAAGACGTAAGAAAAAGTCTGAAGCTGCTAGAAAACGTAAATTCAACTAATAGTAATGAATCCTCAGTCATAAGACTGAGGATTTTTTCGTAGAATAATATAAATACCGGTATGGGAAGATTCGATTGTTTAATCAGTTAAAAGTATCAGCGGCAGAAAATCTCAAATTACCTAAAGACGTAGTTCTGGGAGAAATATTGGTATCATTTATTGGCAGGTATAGTGTAACGATAGAAAACTATAGAGGAATCCTGATCTACGATGACAATACCGTGAAGCTGCAGGCCAAGAACTGCAAGCTTCAGATCAACGGAAAGCGGCTTCATATTGAATATTATGACCATTCCGAGATGAAGATAACAGGTCAGATACAATCGATGGAATTTGGAGATTAAAGATGGACGGAGCGTGAACTGAGTGATACAGAACATAAACCATTACATACATGGATATCTGCAGATCCAGCTGAATGGATACTCTCCGGAACGTTTTCTTAATCTGTGCCGGAACAATAAGATTGAAGTCTGGGACCTTGAATGTATAGGCGGTTCCTCAGAGGCCGGCGCAAAGTGCGCACCGGGACAGGGATATCGGTTTTTGATAACACTTAAGGGGTATCGGAAGATCCGTCCGCTGGCAAGGAAATCCCATGTCAGACTAAAGATTATCGAACGAAGAGGGCTCCCCTTTTTTTTACAGCGTAACTGCAGGCGTAAATTATATGCCTGCGGTATCACTGCTTTTTTTGTGCTTTTGGCTGTGATGTCCCAATTTATCTGGAACATCACTCTGGAAGGCAATTACCGGTTCACCGATGACACCATTATAAAATATCTGAATCAGAAAGATATTCGTTATGGTGCAATGAAGAGTACCGTTGACTGTGATGAAATAGAAGCTTCAATCCGTATGGATTTTCCGGAAATCATCTGGGTCTCAGCCCGGGTTTCCGGCACCCGGCTGATGATAAAAGTAAAGGAAAATGAAGTAATGGCATCGATTCCGGTCAAGGATGACACACCGCAGGATCTGATCGCTGACAAAGACGGTGTTATTACCAGTATGATTGTCCGGAGCGGCAAAGCCCAGGTGGAATTAGGGGATACGGTTGAAAAGGGACAGGTTTTGGTCAGCGGAGTGATTCCGATCTACAATGATTCACTGGAGCTGGTAAACGAACAATATGTCAGGGCCGATGCAGATATTTTTGCCGAAACCACGGAAACTTATACGGATTCCATACCGTATCTGATTTCTCAGCGAATGAATACCGGAAAGATACGTCACGGAGTGCAGATTCGGCTGATGAATCATTCCCTTACGCTTTTGATTCCGGGCGGGAAGACCAATTTATGGGAATTTGTCCGTGAAAGCAGCCAGGTTTCTGTACTTGGAGATTTCTACCTGCCGGTCTGGCTGGAACATATTACCGCTACAGAATACACCGTATACGAGCGATCCCGTACAAAGGATGAACTTCAGGCGGAAAAAAATATGATTCATGAACAAAAAATGATACATTTATTAGAAAAGGGGGTTCAAATTATCCATAATAGTGTTAAAATAGTAGATGTCGGGAACTGTTTTCAGGTTCAGGGAGAATTTCTGCTCCGGGAGCGGATCGGTACCGGCCAGAGTATCACAATAAATCAGACAGAGGAGACCACGCAACCGGATGAGCTTAATTGAAACTATTATCGACATACCTGTTGATCACGAAAGAAATGTATGCGGTCAATTTGACAGCTACCTGAAAAAAATAGAAAAAACCCTTCATGTAACAATCGTTGCCAGAGACGGTGCGATAAAACTGATCGGTCCGGAACAGATGATTAAACGCGCCAAAAGCGTCTTTAATAATCTGGTGGAGCTGTCGGTCCGGGGGAATGCAATTACAGAACAGAATGTAGACTATGCTTTATCGCTCTCTTTTACAGAATCAGATCATAAGATTCTGGAGATTGATAAGGATATTATCTGCCGTACTATTAACGGCAAGCCGGTAAAACCAAAGACCCTGGGACAGAAAAACTACGTCGATACCATTCGTAAGAAGATGATTGTCTTTGGCATCGGCCCGGCTGGTACCGGCAAGACTTATCTGGCCATGGCCATGGCCATCCAGGCGTTTAAGAACGGCGACGTAAACCGGATTATTCTGACCCGCCCGGCAATTGAGGCGGGAGAGAAGCTGGGCTTTCTGCCCGGCGACCTGCAGAGCAAGATCGATCCCTATCTGCGGCCTTTATATGATGCCCTGTATCAGATTATGGGGGCTGAAAGTTTTCTGCACAACTCAGAAAAAGGGTTAATCGAAGTGGCGCCGCTGGCATATATGAGAGGGCGTACACTTGATAATGCCTATATTATCCTTGATGAAGCCCAGAATACCACTCCGGCTCAGATGAAGATGTTCCTGACCCGGATCGGCTTTGGCTCCAAGGTCATCGTAACCGGTGACAAAACTCAGAAGGATCTGCCTTCCGGAGCGACTTCGGGACTGGATATGGCGACAAAAATACTGCATAAAATAGACGATATCGGTTTTTGCAATCTCACCAGTGAAGATGTGGTAAGGCATCCGCTGGTACAAAAGATTGTCAAGGCCTATGACGATTATGAACACAAGAACAAAACCACAGAGCGGGTAAAACGGCACCGTGACAGGTAGAAAGCAGGAACTATGACGATTACCATAGATTATGAAGCACAGGAGCCTTTGAGCGTTGATTATGAAGCTATTATTCCCGAGATTGCAGTGGCCTGCCTGGATTTTGAGCAGTGCCCCTACGAAGCGGAGATTAATGTGATTCTGACGGACAATGAAGCTATTCGGGAGATCAACCGAGAATACAGGCAGATTGATGCCCCTACGGATGTTCTCTCATTTCCGATGGTTGAATATGAGACAGCGGCTGGCTTCGATCATCTTGAGGACCATGCTGAATCCTGTTTTAACATGGAGACCGGCGAACTGATGTTGGGAGACATTGTCATTTCTGTCGAAAAAGTCAAAGAACAGGCCGCCAGTTTCGGCCACTCCGAGGAACGGGAACTGGCATTTCTGGTTGCTCACAGCGTTTTGCATCTGTGCGGATATGATCATATGGAAGAGGACGAGCGTCTTGTAATGGAACAGAAGCAGCGGGATATTTTATCCGGAAAGGGTTACGAACGATGAAAAAAATGGCATTCGCAGCCATTGTTCTGGGGTTTGCCCTGTCCGGCTGCAGCAACAGACAATACATTGAAGTGGCGGCCGATGAAGTGGCAAGTGAATCACCGGTCATTGTGATTGAACAGGAGACAGAACCTATCATTATTGAGGTCGAAACGGAACCTGAAATACCCGAAGAACCGGAAGAACGCATCGAACAGGACGGCAGGATACGCAGTTATCTGACCGGCCAGATGACTGATGTCAACAAGGCCAACCGCCGCCCGCTGGCAATCATGATGAGTAATGACAAAGCTTCGCTGCCCCAATACGGCATCAACCGGGCCGGGGTTGTCTATGAGGCACCGGTAGAGGGGGTGATGAACCGTTATCTTGCCATTATGGAAGATTATGATGATCTGGAACGGATCGGATCAGTCCGCAGCTGCCGTACTTACTATATATACTTTGCCAGAGAATTTGAGGCTATTTATGCCCACTATGGACAAAGTACCTTTGCCAAACCATATCTGAAGGGGGTCGAGAACATTAACGGACTGGAAGGTGTTGGCGGTACGGCATATTTTCGCTCCAATGACAGAAAGAGCCCCCACAATGCCTATGCCAGCTTCTCCCGGATTCAGCAGGCGATTGAGAAGCTTGGATATTCTCAGGAATATGACACATCCTATGAAGGACACTTTCAGTTTGCCCGGCCCGGATCCCCGGTGGAACTGGCCGGTGAGGATGTATTTGATGCACAGCTGATAACACCCGGCTACCAGTATAATGAACCCTGGTTTGTCTATCAGCCGGAAGACGGTCTTTATTACCGCTTCCAGTATGGTGCGGCCCACAACGGTGATGAAGGACAGATAGCCGTATCGAATATTATCATCCAGTACTGTGCCGCCGGATATTATGCCACGACGGATTATCGCAATATCAATGTTCATGAGGGGGTAACCGGATATTACATAACGGCAGGAAAGGCCCGGCCAATCACCTGGAGCAAGGACGGGGAGTTCGGCGTGACCCGCTATTATGACTCGGACGGCAGCGAAATCATCCTCAATCAGGGCAAGACCTGGGTCTGTGTTATGACCGGTGATATGATCGGTAAAGCATCATTTCAGTAAATGTTGGAGATTCTGGATAAAATATAAAAATAAGCAGATACTATACTTATGGAGGTATTCCAATGAAAAAGTATATGATCTGCTTAATTTTATTTCTGATTGTCTGTACGGCCTGTCTGACGGCAGGATATATGTTCACCCGGGAAAGCCGGAAAGAAACGGTGGAGGGTGTACCGGCAACAGAACTGGAAACAGAAACTGTGCAGGAAGACCGGATTGTCTCCAATCAGGAGAATGTTACGAATGAGTCTCAGGAAGAAGAGTACTATCTCGTGTCGGAGGATGGTTTTCTTTTAGTGTTTAATAAAGACAAGGAAACCATCTGCCTGCACACCCATATCCCGTTGATCGATTTCCCGGAGGACGAGCAGGGACGGCTTCGGGACGGGATCTGGTTTGATACCATGATGGAGGTTTACAACTATTTAGAATCACATACAAGTTAAAAACGCTTGAAAAGAATGGGAAAACTAGATACAATAGGATTCATAAATGTATACTGGAGGATAACCATTGAGCAAGAAGATCTTAATCATCGGCGGAGGCGCATCCGGGCTGACGGCAGCGATTGCAGCAGCCAGACAGGGAGCTGATGTTACGATATTAGAACATATGGACCGGGTGGGGAAAAAGATATTATCAACCGGCAACGGACGTTGTAATATGACAAATCTGACAATGCGCCAGGACTGCTATCGCAGCAACCAGCCGCAGTTCCCCATGAAGGTATTGGATAAATACTCCGTCTGGGACACGCTGACGTTTTTTGACGAGATCGGAATTGTCACCAAAAGCAAAGGCGGCTATATTTATCCCAATTCCGAACAGGCCTCAGCGGTACTGGACATTCTGCGGATGGAAGCCGAGGACCAGGGCGTAACCATTTGCTGCAGCTGTGAAGTGAAGACGGCTGAAAAGGAAGGGAAAAAGGGGTTTCGGATCGAAACCGGTCAGGGAACTTTTCGGGCCGATTCGTTGATTCTGGCTACCGGTTCAAAAGCTGCACCGGTGACCGGTTCTGACGGCAGCGGTTATGAGCTGGCAAAACAGTTCGGCCATTCTGTCATTCGTCCGCTGCCGGCCCTGGTTCAGCTGCGGTGTGCCGAAAAAGACTACAAACAGTTCGCCGGTGTCCGCTGTGAGGTGGCACTTAAGCTTCTGGCAGACGGTACGGTAAGAGCCAGTGAAGAGGGTGAACTTCAGATTACCGATTATGGTATCTCCGGGATTCCGGTCTTCCAGATCAGCCGGTTTGCTTCAGTCGCCCTGGCTGAGCGGAGCCAGGTCAAAGTATTGATCGATTATCTGCCTTCTAAAAGTATGAACGACACCAGACGGTTTTTGCTGACCAGAAAGACCCGGATCAGCGGCCGGGACTGCGCCGAATTCCTGACCGGCGTTCTGAATAAAAAGCTTGCTCATGTCCTTTTAAAACGGGCCGGAATTGCCCTTGGAGAAAAAGTCGGGAATTTAAAACAGGAACAGCTTGATGCCCTGTTAAAACAACTTAAAACGTTTGAAACCACCGTAACTGCCACGAATTCATTTGAACAGGCACAGGTCTGCTGCGGCGGCGTCAATACAAGAGATATCCGTCCTGATACCATGGAGTCAAAGCTGGTTCCCGGCCTTTATCTGACCGGTGAGTTGCTGGATGTGGATGGAATCTGCGGCGGGTACAACCTGCAATGGGCATGGTCTACCGGAATGATAGCCGGCAGCTGTGCCGGGAGAGGAAAATAAAGAACAATATGATACGTATACGGCAACTAAAGCTTCCGGTATCTCATACAATGGAAGAACTGGAACATAAAATAACAAAATTACTGCGCATCGGCAGCAAAGACATCATATCTTATCAGATCAGAAAGCAGTCACTGGATGCCAGGAAAAAACCAGCCTTATTTTATAGTTATGTGATTGATGTGGAGACAGCAGGTGAATCCGCAGTTATACATAAAGCTAAAAGTCCTGATATTGTTTTGCATCAGGAACCCGAATATCAATTTCCGGCCCCCGGACCGGAGACATTACCGTATCGCCCGGTTATTATCGGGGCCGGGCCGGCCGGATTGTTTTGCGGCCTGATGCTGGCCAGACACGGATACTGTCCGGTTCTTCTGGAACGCGGCGATGATGTTGACACCCGCAGCAGAAAAGTGGATCGGTTCTGGCAGGAAGGGATTCTTGAAGCGGATTCCAATGTTCAGTTCGGTGAGGGCGGAGCCGGTGCCTTCTCTGATGGTAAACTAAACACACTGGTAAAGGATCCGGCCAAACGGAATTACCTTGTACTTGAAATACTGGTGGAATTCGGAGCTGACCCGGCGATACTTTATCAAAATAAACCGCATGTGGGGACGGATGTATTAGGTCGCGTTGTTAAAAATATCCGGACAGAGATTATCCGCCTGGGTGGTGAGGTTCGTTTTGGAACCAAAGTGACAGATTTTGTGATCGAACAGAATGTTTTGAAGGGGGTATGCCTTAATAGCGGTGATACTATTTCTGCTGATGCTGTAGTGTTGGCTATTGGGCATAGTGCCAGAGATACGTTTCAGATGCTTTGTCAGCGGAAGATTCCGATGGAGCCGAAGGCTTTTGCCATAGGGGTGCGGATTCAGCATCCGCAGGAGATGATTAATCGATCTCAATATGGTACGGCTGATGCTGACCTGCCCGGTGCAGCCAGTTATAAGGTGACAAAGCAGACGGCTAATGGCCGTGGTGTATATTCGTTTTGCATGTGCCCCGGCGGTTATGTAGTCAATGCCTCATCAGAAGAAGGGCGGCTTGCGGTTAATGGCATGAGCTATCATGCGCGTAATGGGTGCAATGCTAATAGCGCGTTGATCGTTACTGTGACCCCGGCGGATTTTGCTGATCATGGTGATATTTCTGTGCTGTCAGGTGTCCGCTATCAGCAGCAGCTGGAAGCGCTGGCGTTTAAGAGTGCAGGTGGCGCCATTCCGGTGCAGCTGTATCAGGATTTCAAACTGAATACGCCAAGCACACGGCTGGGTGATGTCGCTCCGCAAATGAAAGGCAGCTGGGAGTTCGCTAATCTGCGGGATCTGTTTACTTCTGAGATTAATGAGTCACTCCTGGAGGCGATGACGGGGTTTGGCCGGATGATTGAGGGATTTGACCGTCCGGATGCTGTTCTGGCCGGCGTTGAGAGCCGGACATCTTCGCCGCTGCGGATTATCCGTGACGACCGGATGGAAAGTATGGTGAAGGGGCTGTTTCCCTGCGGTGAAGGGGCCGGTTATGCGGGAGGTATCACATCGGCGGCTATGGATGGGATTAAAATGGCGGAGGTGATTGCTGCCAGGTTTGCGCTTGGTTGACGAACTCCCCAAAAAAGTGTAAGATAGGCGCAAATGATGTCAGATACAGGAGGCAGTTAAATGACTACTAACGAAAGACAAGACCTGAAAGATAAAAAGAGAGTCGTAATAAAAATCGGTTCATCCTCTCTTACCCATGCCGGGAGCGGAGATTTGAACCTGCTTAAAATAGAAAAGCTGATTCGTATTATCTGCGACCTGAAAGGGGCGGGAAAAGATGTTGTGCTGGTGTCTTCCGGAGCAATTGCTGCCGGGCGACAGGCGCTTGGCCGGGACAGCAGGCCGGAAACAATATCAGAAAAGCAGGCTTATGCTGCAGTCGGGCAGGCCCGTCTGATGATGGTGTATCAGAAGCTGTTTGCGGAATATAACCATGTCGCAGCACAGGTACTGATGACAAAGGATACAATGATTAATGATTCATCCCGATATAATGCGCAGAATACCTTTGATGAACTGCTGCGGTTGAATGTGATACCGATTGTCAATGAAAATGATACGATATCAACTCATGAAATTCAATTTGGTGACAATGACCGCCTCTCGGCCATTGTAGCGGCATTGATCGGTGCTGATCTGTTGATTCTGCTGTCTGATATTGACGGTCTTTATACCGATGACCCGCATCAGAATCCGGATGCTGTATTTATCAGCGTGGTTAATGAAATCACCCCGCAGCTGCTCGCTATGGGAAAAGAGAGTTCCGGCAGTGATGTGGGGACGGGCGGGATGTCTACCAAGCTGGCTGCGGCAAGAATTGCCACCGACAGCGGATCGGATATGATTATTGCTAATGGTGATAACGTTGAAGTGATTCTTGATATCATGTCCGGAGCTGAAAAGGGAACCCTGTTTATGGCGCATAACAATTTTGACTTTGATCTGATGGATTATATCCATTACCAGTATTAGTGAAAGGAGTACCAGCAAAACGATGGAACAAAAAGATCTGGACCGTATCAACGCGTTATATCACAAATCTAAGAATGAGGGATTGACAGAGGCAGAGGCAGCCGAACAGGCGGCACTGAGAAAATCATACATTGAAACGATCCGCAAGAATATGAGGGCAAATTTAAATAATATCTCTGTTATTGAAAAAGATGGCAGTATTACTGATTTAGGCAAAAAACATGGAGGGGTTGTAGACGTATGATGTTAAATGAGATTGGCAAAAGGGCAAAAGATGCATCCAGACTGCTAGGGTCGATGGGTGTTACCGAAAAAAATCATGCCCTGACGCTCGCAGCACAGGCTTTGGTTGATGATACAGCGGCGATATTAGCTGCCAATCAGGCGGATGTGAAGCGGGCTCGTGAAAATGGCATGAGTGAAGCAATGGTTGACCGCCTGACACTTACCGAAGCAAGAGTTCAGGCGATGGCAGACGGACTGTACGAACTGGTAGCGCTGGCAGATCCGGTTGGAGAGGTTCTGTCCATGAAACTGCGTCCGAACGGGCTGCAGGTTGGCCGGAAACGGGTACCGCTTGGTGTGATCGGAATGATCTATGAAGCCCGCCCCAATGTGACTGCAGATGCCTTCGGACTGTGTTTTAAGACTGGTAATGCTGTGATCTTAAAAGGTGGAAGTGATGCACTTGAATCCAATAAAGTTATTGTGTCCAGTCTGCAAAATGGCCTTAATAAGGCCGGGGTTACGATGGATGCATTGCAGCTGATTACCGCTACCGACCGGGAAGTGACCAGACAGTTCATGCAGATGAATGCGTATATTGACGTTCTGATCCCCAGAGGCGGTGCCGGACTGATCCGGACTGTGGTTGAGAACAGCACGATTCCGGTTATTGAAACAGGTACCGGCAACTGTCATATCTATGTTGACGAATCTGCGGACCAGCAGATGGCCCTGGATATCATTTTTAATGCCAAGACCCAGCGTATCGGTGTATGCAATGCCTGTGAATCGCTGATTGTACATAGTGCCGTTGCAGCGTGTTTTCTGCCCCGTCTGAAGGAGTGTCTGGATCAGAAACAGGTAGAGATTCGCGGCGATGAGAGAGCCTGTCAGATCATCCCTGCATTTACCAAAGCGAGTGAGGAAGATTGGGGCACTGAATATCTGGACTATATTGTTTCGTTAAAAATTGTCGATTCTGTCGAAGAGGCAATTGGGCACATCAACCGCTACAGTACCGGACATTCCGAAGCAATTATTACAAAAGAATATGATCATGCCATGCAGTTTTTGGATGAGATTGACTCAGCAGCCGTTTATGTCAATGCCTCAACCCGCTTTACGGATGGGAATGAATTCGGTTTCGGCGCTGAGATTGGCATCAGCACGCAAAAACTCCATGCCAGGGGGCCGATGGGGCTTGAAGCTTTAACGACTACCAAGTATATTATTTTTGGTAACGGACAGATTCGCTAAACGCTCAAGGCGAGGATAAAAATAGCAATACAGGTAGAAAACGGCAGGGAACTTACGGAAATCTGTCAATTTCAAACTTGTATTGCAATTTTTTTTTATTATGTATATAATGTAACGGTCGGTGTTTGTTACCACTGATGAGAAATATTGGAGACTTATTGTATGGAATATATGGATGTTAAAAATAAAGGAACTGCAATCCCGATACAGGAACCGGAACGACAGATCTATTTTATTGAGCAGGCAAAACAGCTGGTTTCAGAGTTTGAAAAACAAAAGGGACGAAAGCTCACCGCCTGTATTCAGACCTTCGGCTGTCAGATGAATGCCCGTGACTCGGAAAAACTGCTGGGCATTCTCGAGCAGATCGGCTTTGCAGAGTCAGATCAGGAGAATTCCGATTTTGTATTGTACAATACATGCACTGTGCGTGATAATGCGAACCAGAAGGTTTACGGACGTCTGGGGGCGCTGGGCAGTATGAAGAAAAAGAACCCTGATATGCTGATTGCACTGTGCGGATGCATGATGCAGGAAAAAGCGGTTGTGGAGAAGATTCAGAAGAGTTATCCTTTTGTTGATCTGATCTTTGGCACGCATAATATATTTAAACTTGCCGAACTTTTATATGAACGGCTGGGACCGGAACGGCAGGGCGGGAGTTCAGCCCGCGGCGGAAAGAAACGCTCAGGAAAACGGATGGTCATTGATATCTGGGAGGAAGCCGAAGGCATTGTCGAAGAACTCCCGGCTGAACGCAAGTTCCCGTTCAAGTCCGGCGTCAATATCATGTACGGCTGCAACAACTTCTGCAGTTACTGTATTGTTCCCTATGTACGCGGGCGGGAACGAAGCAGAAAAGCAGAAGATATTCTGGATGAGATCAGGCGCCTGGTTGCTGACGGCGTAATCGAGATTATGCTGCTGGGTCAAAATGTCAATTCCTACGGCAGGAATCTGGACGAACCGATGTCTTTTGCCCGGCTGCTGGAAGAAGTTGATCAGATTGAGGGGCTGGAGCGGATCCGTTTTATGACCTCGCATCCCAAGGATCTGTCGGATGAACTGATCGAGACCATGAGCCGTACGAAAAAGGTCTGCAGCCACCTGCACCTGCCTCTGCAGTCAGGCAGCAGCAGAATCTTAAAAGCAATGAACCGCAGCTATACCAAAGAAAAGTATCTTGATCTGGCTGACCGGATCAAAAAAGCAATGCCGGGAATTTCACTGACTACCGATATTATTGTTGGTTTTCCGGGGGAGACAGAAGAAGACTTTCAGGAAACGCTGGATGTTGTCAGGAAAGTACGCTATGACAGTGCATTTACTTTTATTTATTCCAAGAGAACGGGGACTCCGGCAGCAGATATGCCGGATCAGGTTCCGGAAGATGTGGTTAAGGATCGTTTCCACCGCCTGCTAAAAGAGGTCCAGCAGATCTCCGGCGAAGTCTGTGGAAGAGATGTCGGTACCGTCCAGGATGTTCTGGTTGAATGTATCAATGATCACCAGGAAGGGTATCTGACCGGACGGATGAGCAACAACACGGTTGTGCATTTTCCGGGTCCGGATGAATGGATCGGAACGATTGTTCCGGTTTCATTGGAAGAAGCAAAAGGATTTTACTATATGGGAACATGTGTAAAAGAATTGGAGGAAGTTTTTGTATGAGAAAGAGTACCAAGCGATTAACAGCACTTATGTTGGTTTCGGTCATGACCGCAGCTTTTGCATTTAATGCAATGGCATCCAGTGTGATCGTTGCCGGAGACGGACAGCAGGAGACCGGAGGTCCGGGCGCCGGAGGCAGTTCTGAAAGCGGCGGCAGTACGCCGGAGTCTGTCGGCACAGCGCCGGGAACAACACCGGAGACACCGGCTGAAACTCCTGGTGAATCCACCGGAACTGAGACACCTCAGTTCACTGATTATCCGGTTGTATCAGGCGCAGCAGCCGAGCATGCGATACCAAATGCGGTAATCATCGGAAAAGTTCATGGTTCCAATGGTCAGCTGCAGAATATCAGCATGGAACTTAACGGTATTGCCGGAGCTATTTCATATGGCGTTTATGTAAATAACGGCGGTTATCTGCCGTGGCTGGGCAACGGTTATCCTTCCGGCGGTGTGGAAGACAGCACCCATATTGAAGCCATTCAGGTGGCGATCACCGGTGAGGCAGCATCCCTTTACAACGTATACTATCGCGGTGTATCTGCAAAAGCAGGACAGCATGGCTGGGCATCTGCCGAACAGCTGATGGGAACGATGGGACGCGGTGATTATCTGACTGATATCGAAGTGGTCCTGGTTCCTAAGGAATACGGAATGCCGGGAACTTATGAAGGCAGATTTTATTCCGGCTACAGTGAGTATATCCGTGTTGATGAAAGCGGAGCTTACTTAAAGGATGCCGATGGAAGCGGTCATAACGGCTGGGTTGATCATGACCAGGCCCGTTACTACTTTACAAACGGACAGGCAGTTACCGGCTGGCATTATATTGACGGCCTGAAGTATTACTTTAACGAACGCGGCGCACTGATCATGGATGTGGAACCTTATATCGGTGCTCAGGCAAGTTATCAGCTGCGGGTCAACAAAACACTGAACTGCATGACCATATATGCCAAAGACGGCGATAACGGATATATCATCCCGGTGAAATCGATGCTGACATCGGTCGGTGATGACACCCCGATCGGAACGTTTAAGACCCCGGAAAAGTATCGCTGGCGTCTGATGGTTAATGATACCTATACACAGTATGCAACCAGAATTACTGCCGGATTTTTATTCCATTCCATTACATACGAAAAAGCAAATGAAAACACTCTGATTACCGATGGTTACAACAAACTCGGCATCAACCGTTCTCTGGGATGTATTCGCTTAAACTGTGCGAATGCCAAGTGGGTCTATGACAATTGCAAATTAGGAACAGAAGTTGTCATTTTCAATGACGCAGAGAATGTGGGACCGTTTTTCAAACCATATCAGGTATGGATCGCGGCAGATCAGACTTTTGATCCTACCGATCCGAAGTTTGCCGGACAATAATGACAGCAATTTACGACACCAAAGATGAAGAGAGGGAACGAAGCGTGGCTGGACTATCACCAATGATGGCTCAATACGTTGAGACAAAAAAAACATACCATGACTGCATTTTATTTTACCGGTTAGGAGATTTCTACGAAATGTTTTTCGAGGATGCCCTGACGGCATCCAGAGAGCTGGAGATCACCCTGACCGGAAAAGAATGCGGATTAGAGGAACGCGCACCGATGTGTGGCGTTCCTTATCATGCTTTAGACAATTATTTAAACCGCCTGGTACAAAAGGGGTATAAAGTGGCAATCGCCGAACAGATGGAAGATGCCAAACAGGCCAAGGGTCTGGTTCGCCGTGAAGTTATCCGGGTTGTGACACCCGGAACGATCACCAGTACCCAGGCCCTTGATGAAACAAAAAACAACTATTTGATGGGAATTGCTTATCTGGGAGACCGGATGGGGGTATCGGTAGCCGATATCACCACCGGTGATTTTTTAGTAACGGAGTTGTCTGTTGAACGGTCACTTATGGATGAGATCAATAAGTTTTCCCCGTCGGAGATTATCTGTAACGATGCCTTTCATATGTCAGGAATCTCACTTGATGAGCTAAAGGAACGATATCACATCAGTATTTCAACGCCCGACCCGCGGTTTTTCCTGGAGGACAATTGCCGCAAACTGCTGCGGGAACACTTTAAGGTCAACAGTCTGGAAGGACTGGGACTGGCAGATTATGACAGCGGCCTGATCGCTGCCGGCGCGGTACTGCAGTATCTGTATGAGACACAAAAAAGTACCCTTGATCACATGACTACCCTTGTTCCGTATTCAACCGGTGCATATATGATGCTGGATTCTTCCACCCGGCGGAATCTGGAATTATTGGAAACCATGCGGGAGAAGCAGAAGAGAGGCAGCCTTTTGTGGGTTCTTGACAAGACCGGTACTGCCATGGGAGCGCGTCTGCTCCGTACCTGGATCGAACAGCCGCTGATTGAAAAGGAAGCAATCTTAAACCGTCAGCAGGCAATTGAAGAGCTTAATTTAAATTATATCAGCCGTGAGGAATTGCGTGAATATTTAAATCCGGTCTATGATCTGGAGCGGCTGGTTGGACGGATCAGCTATAAATCAGCAAACCCCAGGGACTTGCTGGCATTTCGCCAGTCGCTGTCGATGATTCCGCCGATTAAAACATTGCTGCTGGAATTTACCAGCCGAAATCTGAAAGAGATTCAGGCAGAGATGGATTCGCTGGAAGATCTGTTTGACCTGATCGATCATTCGATTGAAGAAGAAGCTCCGATTCTCGTCAGAGAAGGCGGAATTATTAAAGAAGGCTACAGCGAAGAGGCTGACCGCCTGCGCAATGCCAAGACCGAGGGAAAGACCTGGCTGGCAGAACTGGAGGCAAAGGAACGTGATGCCAGCGGGATTAAGAATCTTAAGATCAAGTTTAACAAGGTATTCGGTTACTATTTTGAAGTGACCAATTCCTTCAAGAATCTTGTTCCGGATCACTTTATCCGCAAGCAGACCCTGGCCAATGCCGAACGTTATACAACTGACGAACTGAAGAACCTGGAAGATATTATTCTGGGTGCTGAGGACAAGCTTTATTCACTGGAATATGAGCTGTTCTGTCAGATTCGTGATGCCATTGGTGCCGAGGTGCTTCGTATTCAAAAAACAGCCCGTGCATTAGCCGCTGCGGATGTGTATGTATCATTGTCTACCGTGGCAACACGCAATAATTATACAAAACCGAATATCAACGAAAAAGGGATTATCCAGATCAAGGGCGGCCGTCATCCGGTAGTCGAAAAAATGATGCGGGATGACATGTTCGTCTCAAATGATACCTATCTGGATAACGGCAAAAACAGGATTGCCGTTATCACCGGTCCCAATATGGCGGGAAAATCCACCTACATGCGCCAGACGGCGCTGATTGTTCTGATGGCACAGATCGGCAGCTTTGTCCCGGCCGCAGAATCAAATATTGGTATTTGTGACCGCATCTTTACCCGTGTGGGTGCGTCTGATGACCTGGCTTCCGGGCAGAGTACCTTTATGGTTGAGATGACGGAGGTTGCCAATATTCTGCGCAATGCCACCAGAAACAGTCTGCTGATTCTGGATGAGATCGGCCGCGGAACCAGTACGTTTGACGGCCTGAGTATCGCCTGGGCGGTGATTGAGCATATCAGCAATACAAAACTTCTGGGTGCCAAAACTCTGTTTGCAACCCACTATCATGAGCTTACCGAGCTGGAAGGAATTATCAGCGGCGTGAACAATTACTGTATAGCAGTAAAAGAACAGGGTGATGATATTGTCTTTTTACGTAAGATTGTCAAAGGCGGAGCTGATAAGAGCTACGGTATCCAGGTTGCCAAGCTGGCCGGCGTACCGGAGACTGTTATTGTGCGGGCCAAGGAGCTGGTTGAAGATCTGATCAGCAGTGACCTGACTGCCAAAACAAGAGAAATTGCCGAGATCAGTGCCCAGAACAATGTTCACAAGCCGGTTCCCAAACCGGATGTAGTCGAACTGACTCAACTGACCTTATTTGATACTGTCCGTGAAGATGATATTATTGAAGAATTAAAGACGCTGGAACTAACGACGATGTCACCGATTGACGCTCTGAATACCCTATACCGGCTGCAGACCAAACTGAACAACCGCTGGAATGGGAATGATCAATAAGAGGAGGGATAAGCCGTGCCGAACATCCAGGTACTGGATCAAAATACAATCAATAAGATTGCTGCCGGCGAAGTCATTGAACGACCGGCATCCGTAGTTAAGGAACTGCTGGAGAATGCCATTGATGCCCAGGCAACAGCTGTTACGGTGGAAATCCGTGATGGCGGAATCTCGCTCATCCGCGTAACCGATAACGGCTGCGGGATTCCAAAGGCGGAGCTTCCGCTGGCATTTCTAAGACATTCAACCAGCAAAATCAAGGCAGTAGAAGATCTGTTTACTGTTTCATCACTGGGATTCCGTGGTGAGGCATTGTCCAGTATTGCCGCTGTTGCCCAGGTTGAAGTCATTACCAAAACACCGGACAGTCTGACCGGTACCCGGTATCAGATTGAAGGCGGTGAAGAAAAGAATATGGAAGATATCGGAGCACCTGACGGTACCACCTTTATTGCCCGGAACCTGTTTTTCAATACTCCGGTCAGAAGGAAGTTTTTAAAAACTGCAGCGACCGAAGGGGCCCACGTCTCCGGCATTGTTGAGAAGATTGCGTTATCACATCCGGAAGTATCGATTCGTTTTATTCAGAACCATCAGAATAAACTGCATACATCAGGCAATCATAATATGAAAGACATCATTTATACCTTGTTTGGCCGGGAAATTGCTGCCAATCTGCTGCCTGTCAGACACCAGCAGGGCGATATCCGGATTGATGGTTTTATCGGCAAGCCGGTGATCAACCGGAGTAACCGTAATTACGAGCATTACTTCATCAACGGTCGGTATATCAAAAGCAGCATTATCGGAAAAGCGATTGAAGAAGCATACAAACCATTTATGATGCAGCACAAATATCCGTTTACCATGCTTCAGTTTACTATTAAGCAGGACTTTTTAGATGTGAATGTGCATCCGACAAAGATGGAACTGCGTTTTCGTGATGGTGAGCTGATTTTTCGAACAGTCCGTGATTCTGTCTCGGCGGCTCTGCAGCATAAGGAACTGATTCCGGAAGTAAATCTGAGTCCTAAAAAGGAAGTGAGTGCTGCGACTGAAAAAAGGATTCCTATCCCGGAACCTTTTGAACGCAAACGGATGGAACAGCTAAATGCGGCTTCACCACCGCAGCGCACAGATAAAAGCAGCCTGTGGAGCAATCCGGTACCGCGTTTTCCTGATCATGTAAGAGAACCTCAGGTGTCTTATGGGGGGCCAAAAAAATCTGCACAAACTGTCGAATCTGTATTAATGCCGGCCGGAAGGGACGCAGATCTTCAGAAGACGCCAGATTCCAGGGCGGAACAACCGGAACTGCAGAACGAAGAGGCGCAACAGAAAGCTGCCGCGGCAGAAGAAAGAAAAGCCCCGGATTCACCGGCAGCGGCACCAGAACTGGCTGATGAGGCGGCTGAGCAGTTGGATCTGTTTCAGGAAAAACTGCTGGAGCCAAAAGCAAGGAGCCGGCATAAGCTGATCGGCCAGCTGTTTGCAACTTACTGGATGGTTGAGTTCAATGAGCAGCTTTACATTATCGATCAGCATGCGGCCCATGAAAAAGTTCTGTACGAAAAAACCATGGCCTCATTGAAAACGAGACAATATACCTGTCAGATGATTCATCCGCCGATCATTCTTACGCTGAACAGCAATGAGGAAAATCTGCTGAAGAAACATCTGAGTTATTTCACCGATATCGGTTTTGAAATTGAACATTTCGGCGGCAGGGAATATGCTGTGCGAGGCGTTCCCGACAATCTGTTTTCGATTGCCAAAAAGGAACTGCTGATGGAGATGATCGATGATTTGTCGGATGATACTGCCGTACGCGATGCTGACGTCATTTTCGAACGGGTGGCATTGATGTCCTGCAAGGCTGCTGTTAAGGGCAACCACACCCTGAGTGCTCAGGAAGCAGATGAGCTGATTGACCAGCTGCTCGACCTGGAAAATCCTTATGCATGTCCGCACGGACGCCCGACAATAATTTCCATGAGTAAATATGAACTGGAAAAGAAATTCAAACGCATCGTATAAAAATACTGGAGGAACTTCCTGATATGAAACCGCTGATTATCCTGACCGGACCTACTGCGGTAGGAAAAACTGCTCTTTCTGTTGAACTTGCAAAGGCACTTGACGGAGAAATCATCAGTGCTGATTCCATGCAGGTATATAAGCACATGGATATTGGTTCTGCTAAAATCACAGCTGAAGAAATGCAGGGAATCCCGCATCATCTGATCGATGTTCTGGAACCGGAAGAAGAGTTTAACGTTGCCAGGTTCCAAACCATGGCCAAAGCGGCTATGGACAATATCCGGGCGAAAGGAAAAACGCCGATTGTGGCAGGCGGTACCGGATTTTATATTCAGGCGCTGTTGTACGATATTGACTTTAAAGAAAATCAGGAACAGTCATTGATCAGAACAGAACTGGAAGCATTGGGTGAAGCCCATGGCAATGAATATCTGCATCAGATGCTTGCGGCAATTGATCCGGATTCGGCAACAGCAATTCATGCCAATAACCGCAAACGGGTAATCCGGGCTATTGAGTATTTCCGGATTACCGGCCAGCCGATATCTGCACATAATCAGGAAGAGCGGGCAAAGCAGTCGCCATATCGGTTTTTTTATTATGTGCTGAACTGTGACCGGGCGTTGTTATACGAGCGAATCGAACAACGGATTGACCAGATGATGGAACAGGGGCTGGTCGATGAAGTCAACCGTTTGAGGGAGGCCGGGTGTACTCGCGGCATGGTCTCTATGCAAGGCCTTGGATATAAGGAAATACTGGATTATCTGGATGGAAGATGCAGTCTGGATGAGGCTGTTTACATCTTAAAAAGGGATACCCGTCATTTTGCCAAACGGCAGCTCACCTGGTTTAAGCGGGAACGCGATGTCAGGTGGCTGAATCTTGAAGATTTTAATCATGACCGGCAGGCGGTTCTTTCCCATATACTGAACGAGATTAGGAGTCATAATGAAAACACTGGAACAAATGTATGAGCAGCTGGGGATCAGCAGCGAAGTTCTTGACTATGGAACTGCAATAGAAAACGGCCTGAAGGAGCGTTTTAGGGCTATTGATGAAACAGCGGAATATAATCAGATGAAAGTTCTGCAGGCGATGCAGGAGGCCAGAGTCAGTGATATTCACTTTGCTGCAACCACCGGTTACGGTTATAATGACCTGGGCCGCGATACACTCGAAGAAGTGTATGCCAAAGCTTTTCACGGTGAGAGTGCACTGGTCCGGCCGCAGCTTATGAGCGGTACCCATGCACTTCATATTGCGCTGTCCGGCAACTTACGTCCCGGTGATGAACTACTCTCACCGGTTGGAAAACCTTATGATACACTTGAAGAAGTGATCGGAATCCGCGAATCAGCCGGTTCCCTGAAAGAATACGGGGTCACTTACCGGCAGGTGGATTTGCTGGAAGACGGTTCCTTTGATTACGAAGGAATCCGGCAGGCAATCAACGAAAAAACAAAGCTGATCACAATTCAGCGTTCGAAAGGATATGCCACCCGGCCGACACTTTCAGTTGCCCGTATCGGTGAACTGGTTGCGTTTATCCGTACGCTTAAGCCGGAAGTTATCTGCATGGTTGACAACTGCTATGGAGAATTTGTTGAAACGATTGAGCCGACCGATGTCGGCGCTGATATGATCGTTGGTTCCCTGATCAAAAATCCGGGCGGCGGTCTGGCACCGACCGGCGGCTACATCGTTGGCCGGAAAGATTGCGTGGACCTTGCGTCATATCGTCTGAGTGCTCCGGGTCTGGGCAAAGAAGTTGGTGCCAGCCTGGGAATTAACCAGTCTTTTTATCAGGGATTGTTTCTGGCCCCCACCGTTGTAGCAGGTGCGTTAAAAGGTGCTGTTTTTGCAGCCAATATTTATGAACGGCTGGGGTTTGCTGTAGTTCCTGACAGTAAAGAGTCCCGTCATGACATCATTCAATCGGTTACCTTTGGTCATCCGGAAGGCGTGATTGCGTTTTGTCAGGGGATTCAGGCCGCGGCGCCGGTGGACAGTTATGCAGTACCGGAACCATGGGATATGCCTGGTTATGATGCGCCGGTTATTATGGCAGCGGGGGCCTTTGTACAGGGATCTTCCATTGAACTGAGCGCAGACGGCCCAATCAAACCGCCTTATGCTGTATACTTCCAGGGCGGACTCACCTGGTACCATGCGAAACTGGGGATTTTAAAATCCCTGCAGAAACTGAAAGAGGAAGATCTTGTAAATCTAGTATACACAAAATGAATTATGTGATAGAATAAGTTGATATGGATTCCAAGTTTTGTACCTGGAGAGGTCAAAAAGGAGGAAGACCATTGATACACAAGACAATGAAAGAAATACCATACGAAGACAGACCTTATGAACGATGTCTCAGGGATGGCCCGGAGCAGCTAAGCGATGCTGAGCTGCTGTCCATTATCATCCGGACAGGCTCTCGAGAGGATAATTCACTGGCTCTGGCATCCAAGATACTGGCCTTAAATTACCCGCAAGAGGGGATTTTAGGCCTTTTGCATCTCTCTTTGCCGGAACTTACATCGGTTAAGGGGATCGGCAAGGTTAAGGGAATCCAACTGCTCTGTATCGGAGAGTTATCCAGAAGGATCTGGAAGCGCAAAACTTCGGAACAGATTATATCGTTTCACCAGCCACAGGAGATAGCCGATTACTATCAGGAAGACATGCGCCATAAAGAACAGGAATTGTTCCGGGCGATGTTTTTTAATACCAGACAGGTATTGATCCGGGATGTTTTATTATCCAAGGGGACTGTGAATGCCTCGCTGGCATCACCACGGGAAATCTTCATTGAGGCATTACGGCATCAGGCAGTCAGTATCATTCTGGTGCATAATCATCCCAGTGGAGATCCAGAGCCCGGCCGGGATGATATCCTGCTTACCAAGCGGGTGGAAGAGTGCGGCAGTCTGATGGGGATCCGGCTGCTGGATCACATTATTATAGGAGATGCATCCTATGTCAGTTTTAAAGAACGGGGACTAATTTAAATGGAATCAAAACGCGGCAAATATATTTTAATTGGAATATCAGTTTTTTGTATTATGTTGATCGGGATTACATCATTTAAAGACGGTTTTTTAGCTCCGCTCAGAAGCGGTGTCGGATATTTTCTGATTCCGATTCAAAGCGGTGTCAACCGTACCGGAACGACACTCTATAATGAGATCAAAGATTTGACGGGACTAAAAAGTGCAGTCAATGAGAATAAGGTTTTAAAAGAGCGGGTTGATGAACTGGTCGAAGAGAACAGCCGCCTGCAGGCAGAGCAGTTTGAACTGCAGCGGCTGCGTGAATTATATCAGATGGATCAGGATTATCTGCAGTATGAGAAGATTGGTGCCCGCGTCATTGCCAAAGACTCCGGCGATTGGTTTCAGGTATTTCGAATCAACAAAGGGTCTGCCGACGGGGTCCGTGTAGATGCCAATGTCATGGCTAACGGCGGATTGGTTGGCATTGTTACCGATGTAGGAGCCAATTATGCAACGGTCCGTTCCATTATTGATGATGTCAGCCGGGTCAGTGCGATGTCCCAGTCTTCCGGAGACAACTGTATTGTCGCCGGGGATCTGATGGTATACAAGGAAGGGCGTCTCAGGATTACCAATATTATGCAGGATGGCGACATCAAAGATGGTGACCGGATTGTCACATCCAACATCAGTTCCAAATTTCTGCCGGGTATCCTGATCGGATATGCCGCTGATATCACTACGGATACATCAAGACTGACCAAATCTGGCTACCTGATACCGGTTGCGGAATTCGACAGCCTGCAGGAGGTTTTGGTCATTACTGCCTTGAAAGAAGAAGTTGAGGTTCAGGGAGCTGAAGAATGAGAAGAATTATTGTTAATGTTATTTTAATTATACTGGCATTTACGATACAGTGCGGTGTTTTTCCCCTGCTGCCATTTTTATCGGCCACACCTAACCTGCTTCTGATCCTGACATTTTCCTTTGGATTTGTCCACGGCAAAGAAGCCGGTATGTATTATGGTCTGCTGTCCGGAATTCTGCTCGATTTGTTTTACAGCGGTCCCTTCGGATTTTACACCCTGCTGTTTGTCAACGTCGGTTATTTGAACGGGATCTGCACCAAGTATTATTATGAAGATTATATTACACTGCCGCTTATTTTAAGCGTTATCAATGAACTGGCTTATAATTTCTATATCTATATCTTTCGTTTTCTGATCCGGAACCGGCTCGATTTCTGGTATTATGCGAAAGAGATTATTATACCGGAGATTATTTTTACGGTTGTGACGACATTGCTGATTTACCGTTTCTTTTTATTTGCCAACCGACAACTGGAAGAGCTTGATAAGAGGTGATTTAAAAAACATGAAGGATTTGCTAAATGACTGGCTCGAGTTACTAAAAGAGCTGTTTAGAAAAATATTGACATTCAGGCTCCTGGCGATGGGAATCGTATTTGCCTGTATGTTTGGTGTTCTGATTCTGAAGCTGTTTCAGTTACAGATCAGAAACGGAGATTCTTACTTAAACGAATATACACAGATGACGGAACGGACGGTAACGACAGCAGGAACCCGCGGCAATATCTATGACCGTTCCGGTAATCTGCTTGCTTTCAACAAACTGGCTTATACCATTACGATTCAAAACACCGGTGCCTATCCTAATAATGCGTCGATGAACCATATGCTTCTTCGTCTGGTTGAGATTCTGGAAAAGCATGATGTCAATGTGCAGGGGCGTCTGGAGATCGGCCTTGATGAAGGCGGGGCAATTGTTTATACCTCTACCTCAGAAGCAGCCAGGAAACGTTTTCTCCGGGATTATTACGGGCTGCGGTCAGTAGATGAACTGGATGCTGACGGAAAGAATCCGTCGGCAGTGAGTGCCCGTGAGCTGTTTGATAAGCGTATATCAATGTATCAATTAGACGAGTTGAAGGATGAGCGGGGGAATCAGATTATATTAAGCGACTGGGAGTTGCTCCAGATCATTAATATCCGCTATACCATGTCGCTTACATCGTTCCGTCGTTATGAATCCACTCCGATTACCGGTTATGTCGATGACATTACGGTTGCTGATATTTTGGAAAACAGCGGTGAGTTACAGGGCATTAGTGTTGAAGAGTCAACGATCAGGGTTTACAATGACAGCATATATTTTGCACCGATCATTGGTTATACCGGCAAGATGCAGGAAGATCAGCTGGAGGAACTCAGAAAGATTAATGAAGATTATGAACTGACTGATATTGTCGGACGAACCGGCATTGAAGCCTCGATGGAAGAGCAGCTGCAGGGCAAAAAAGGCTATCGCAATCTGATCGTCAACAACACCGGCAGCATTATGGAGATTACGGAAGAGGTCGAACCCTCAACCGGAAACGATATCTATCTGACAATTGACAGCAGGCTTCAGATCGGTATTTATTATCTGATTGAACAGCAGCTGGCCGGAATACTTGCTGACAAACTGGTTAATGAAGATGTTGATGTCACTGAAATTAAAGATACTTCCAAAATGCCGATCCCGATTAAGGATGCATACTACCAGCTGATTAATAATAATGTCCTTTCGTTAAGCCGTCTGGCATCGGAGGAGGCTTCGGCAATAGAAAAGGAAATCTACAATCAATATATGGTTTCCGAAGCACAGATTATTGAACGGCTTCGATATGAGCTGATGAGTGAACATGCCACAGCCATGAAGGACCTGCCAAAAGACATGACCGCCTATATGATGTATATTTACACATATCTGTCAGAGCCGACAGTTGGTATCATCAAGCGGGACAGCATTGATACAAACAGTGCTGATTATATTGCCTGGCGTAATGATGAGATCAGCCTGCGGAATTATATATATTCCGGTATCGCCGATAACTGGATTGATACCAGCCGCCTGGATATCGGAAACAAATATTCCAATGCAGATGATATTTATGAAGTGCTGGTAAACTATGTTCTGGAGCAGCTGCAGGAAGATACGAAATTCACCAAACGGATCTACCGCTATCTGGTCAATGATGAAGTCATCACCGGACGGCAGCTGTGTCTAGCACTGTTTGAGCAGGGTGTACTGGATCGTGATGAAGAGCAGATCCGGATGCTTCAGACAAACGGTGATAATTATGCATATTCGTTTATGAAAGATAAGATATCCAATATTGAGATTACTCCGGCCCAGCTGGCACTTGATCCCTGTACCGGCGGCGTTGTTATTACCGATGTCAATACTGGAGAAGTGCGGGCGCTTGTTACGTATCCCAGCTATGACAACAACAAGTTGTCGGGTACCGTAGATGCAGCTTATTATAACCAGCTGCAGGAAGATATGTCGCTGCCGCTTTACAACAACGCCACACAGGCTAAGAAAGCACCGGGCTCTACCTTCAAACCGATTACCGCAATTGCGGCATTGGAAGAAGGTATTATCAGCCCTTATGATACTATAGATTGTACAGGTATATATGAGGAAGTGGCTATACCGATCCGCTGCTGGATCTATCCCAGCCGCCATGGTGCTTTGAATGTAGTCGAGGGAATCCAGAATTCCTGTAACTACTTCTTCGCTGAACTCGCCCATCGGCTTTCGACAGACGAGAACGGCAACTATTCCACAGATAAAGGACTTGAGGTAATCCAGCGGTATGCAGGGATGTTTGGTCTGGATCGTCCGTCCGGAATCGAGATTTCCGAAATTACACCAGAAGTAACCACCGAGGATCCCGAGCGTTCTTCGATGGGACAGGGTACCAACTCATATGCCAATGTTCAGCTGTCCCGTTATGTAGCGGCACTTGCTAACAGGGGGACGGTATTTGAACTTAGTTTGTTGGATAAGATGACAGATTCCCAAGGAAATCTGATCGAGGACTATACGCCAGAAGTATCGGCTCAAATCGATATTGATGAAACCACATGGGATGCGGTTCAGCAGGGAATGCGTGCGGTAGTGACTACGGCTTCCAAAGATCTTTTTAAAGACCTTGAAGTCGAGATCGCCGGCAAGACCGGTACTGCACAGGAGTCCAAAACCCGTGCAAACCACGCATTTTTCATCTCATATGGCCCATATACCAATCCGGATATTTGTGTTACGGTGAATATTCCATACGGATACTCATCTGCAAATGCAGCTGCCGTCGCGAAAAATGTCTATCGATTCTACTACGAATACACCGATCTTGATTACATTCGGAACACCGGAGCCCTGGATGTTTCAAATGTCGATATCGGAGACTAAAGGATTGAACAATCGGGGGTGCTAAGTTGAAAAACAAAGTAGTCATTAAAAGCAGTAAAACGGGTCTGAGTATTTATCTGGATCCGGAATGTACCTTTGACGAGTTACTGGAAGAACTAAAGAATAAGTTTCAGGAAAGTGCACGGTTCTGGGGGAATATCCAGATGGCACTGATACTGGAGGGCAGACCCCTGACAGCGGCAGAGGAATTTGAAATCGTCAATGTTATTACAGAGAATTCCGGTATTGAAGTATTATGCCTGTTGGATCAGGATGCCGAACGGATGGAGCGCTGCGAAAAAGCACTTGACCAGAAACTGATGGAATTGTCCGCAAGGACCGGTCAATTTTACAAAGGGGATCTGCGCCGGGGGGAGTCACTTGAATCCGAAGCCAGTGTTGTTATCATCGGGGACATCAATCACGGGGCCCGGGTGGCAGCCAAAGGCAATATCGTGGTTCTCGGGGCATTGCGGGGGACGGTTCATGCCGGTGTATCCGGCAATCGGGAAGCGGTCATTGCCGCCCTGGAGATGGCGCCGCTGCAGATCAAGATAGCCGATATCAGCAAACAATTCAACGATAAAGGACGAAAGTTGGGCCGCGGCCCTATGACAGCTTTTGTTGAAAATTGTAATATTTGTATCAAACCTATAAAAAAAAGCAATCTAAGTATATTAAACTTTCATTAAATACTGGTAATTTTTTGATTTTTAAGGTAAAATGTAATCGTATATTTAAATTTCAGGAGGCATACTATGAGTGAAGTCATTGTTATTACTTCTGGAAAAGGCGGAGTCGGAAAGACGACAACCACTGCCAACATTGGAACAGGTCTTGCCCTTTTGGGGTACAGGGTCGTGCTGATTGATACAGATATCGGCCTGAGAAACCTGGATGTGGTAATGGGACTGGAAAACCGGATTATATATAATCTGGTTGATGTAATAGAAGGCAATTGTCGTATGAAACAGGCTCTGATAAAAGACAAAAGATATCCGAATCTCTATTTATTGCCATCGGCACAAACCCGGGACAAGTCCTCGGTTCGTCCGGAACAAATGATTAAGCTGGTAGACGATTTACGGGAAGATTTTGATTACATCCTGCTTGACTGCCCGGCCGGAATCGAACAGGGATTCCAGAATGCCATTGCCGGAGCAGACCGGGCGCTGGTCGTCACGACCCCGGAAGTTTCTGCGATTCGTGATGCAGACCGCATTATCGGTCTGCTGGAAGCGGTTCAGATCCAGGAGATTGATCTGATTGTCAACCGGATCCGGATGGATATGGTCAGGCGTGGTGACATGATGTCCATTGAAGATGTTATGGATATTCTGGCTACTGAGATTATCGGTGTGGTACCGGATGCCGAGGATATTGTAGTTTCCACAAATCAGGGAGAACCCCTGGTCGGAACAGAATCCATGACAGGACAAGCTTACTTAAACATATGCAAACGCGTGACCGGCGAAGCCGTTCCGCTCATGGATCTCGAATCCAACCGCGGGATACTTGTTCGAATCTCTGATTTCCTGAAACGGGCATAGGAGGTGCAGCGGATGAGGTGGATGAGACAGTTGCTGTGTTTTCACAAAAGCAATTCCGGCGAAATCGCCAGAGGACGCCTGAAGCTGTTACTGGTTTCAGACAAGATCCCCTGCAGCCCGGGGTTCCTTGAACTGATAAAAGATGACATGATTACTGTACTTTCCAGGTATATGGAAATTGATTCTGGTCAGGTAGATATACACTTGACCAGAATTGAATCGGCCAGTACCTGTGAGTTGATACCTGCCCTTTATACCAGTATTCCGATAAGGCAGATTTGTAATAAGGGGATATAATGTATGCTGTTTGATTATAACTTCCGGAATTTTAATTTCCGGTTGGTAATATACGTATTACTGTTGAATATCTTTGGAGTTCTGGTGATTCGCAGTGCGACTAATCAGGATATGGCGATCGTCGGTAAGCAGATCATGGGAATCATGGTTGGCTTCGGCATTGTTTTGGTGCTTTCACTGGTGGACTATCATAAGGTCCTGTCCGTAGCTGCCATAATTTATGCTTTATCGATTGCACTGTTGATTGCCGTGCTGTTATTTGGTAAGACTATTAATAACGCAACCAGGTGGCTGGTTCTTCCGGCTATTGGCCAGATTCAGCCATCTGAGTTTGTGAAAATTGGTCTGATCGTTTTTTTTGCCTGGTTTTTCAGCCGGTATGAAGACCGGTTGAATCGAATACAGACACTATTACTGGCTGCGATTTTGTTCGGGATTCCCTTTTTTCTGATTTTTAAGGAGCCGGATCTTTCCACCAGTATTGTATCGGTAGTTATTTTTACCTGTATGCTGTTTGTAGCCGGGCTGAGTTATCGGTGGATTGCCGGTGCTCTGGCAATCCTGATCCCCTGCGGTGCCTTGTTTGTTTATCTGCTTCAATATGGCCTTGTGCCATTTTTGAAGACATATCAGGCAAACCGTATTCTGGCGTTTGTTTTTCCGTCCAGATATGCCGAAGCCAATCTCCAGCAGAAGAATTCCATTATGGCGATCGGTTCGGGTATGCTTCAGGGAAAAGGACTCAATAATAATACACTGGCTTCCGTTAAAAACGGAAATTTCCTCTCAGAAGAACAAACGGATTTTATTTTTGCCGTTATCGGAGAAGAACTTGGGTTTATCGGATGTTCAGTTGTCATTATATTAATTGCTCTTGTAGCATTTGAGTGCTTGCTGATGGCAAGCCGCGCCCGTGATACGGGCGGTAAGTTGATCTGTACCGGCATGGCGGCATTGGTGGCATTTCAAAGTTTTGCCAATATCGCAGTAGCAACCGGATTGTTTCCCAACACCGGTTTGCCGTTACCATTTATCAGCTCTGGGGTCAGTTCCCTTGTCAGCATATATTTCGGCATCGGAATCGCCCTGAATGTTGGATTTCAAAGAAAAAGCAGTAACCATTAAAGGAGGATATCATATGAATATCGGTTTAATCGCACATGATTCCAAGAAAAAACTAATGCAAAATTTTTGTATTGCATACAGAGGAATCTTAAATAAGAACCATGTGTTTGCCACAGGCACTACAGGAAGACTCGTCGAAGAAGTGACGAATTTAAACATCCACAAATATCTGGCCGGGCATCTGGGCGGACAACAGCAGCTTGCAGCTCAGATCGAGCAGAATGATATCGATCTGGTGATCTTTTTGCGCGACCCGCTTTCCGCAAAATCACATGAACCTGATGTGAACAACGTAGTAAGATTATGCGATTCCTACAATATCCCGCTTGCTACCAACCTTGCGACAGCCGAACTGCTGATCAAGGCTTTGGATCGTGGTGATCTGGAGTGGCGTGAAGCATATAAATAGGAGAGCAGTTTTGAATATGATACGAAAACCCGGTATTGTGATTTTGATGACCGGCGTATTGCTCTGTGGCTGCGGGAATACAGAAAGTACTGATCTGCAATATCCTGTCGAGCGGATGGGAGCATATCTTGTTTCTGATTCCGGGCTGCTGACCGCCGATTTATTTACTAAAGAACTTTGTGTTATTACCGGGCAGGAAGAATCCGAAGACGCGTTTATTAATGCCCAGGCGGCAGGATTATTCAGCATGGATGACCAGACGGTATTATTTCAGAAGAATCCTTTTGAGCGGATGTATCCCGCCAGCATTACCAAAGTCATGACTGCTTTGGTGACGTTAAAGCATGCGAATCTGCAGGATAAGGTTACGGTCGGTGATGAGATAATCATTACCGAAGCCGGAGCTTCCATGTGCAACATAAAAACCGGTGATACACTGACCGTGGAGCAGCTGCTGTATGGCCTGATGCTGCCGTCCGGCAATGATGCCGGCAATGCTTTGGCTGTTCATATTTCCGGAAGTGTTGAAGCATTCAGTGAGCTGATGAATCAGGAAGCCAGACGTATCGGGGCGACCAACAGCCACTTTTTGAACCCACATGGGTTACATAGTGAGGATCATTATACTACGGTATATGATCTGTATTTAATCTTTCAGGAAGCGATGAAAGAACCGGAATTTAAGACTCTGATCAGTACGGTTAATTACACCGCCGACTATACCGATTCGGAAGGGAATCCGGTATCCCAGACATGGGCAAACAGCAACCGTTATCTGACCGGTGACCGTCAGGCTCCGGATGGTGTTTATGTCATTGGAGGGAAGACCGGCACTACCAATGCAGCCGGATATTGTCTGATTATGGCGAGTGAAGACGCCAATCAGAACCAGTATATTTCTGTGATTTTAAAGGCGGGCAGCCGTCCCAATCTTTATGACAATATGACAAATATAATTCAGAAAATTGTCAATTAGTGATTGATTATTCCACAAATTTATACTATAATTATTTTAAATTAAAAGACTTTTTATACAAATTTAATATCGGCTCAAGGAGGAAATCAATATGGTGCAGATTATCGCGGGAAGAAAAGGCAAAGGGAAGACAAAACATCTGCTGGACAAAGCGAATGCCGCTATCAAAGAAGCAAAAGGTTCTATTGTCTACCTTGATAAGAGTTCCAAGCATATGTATGAGCTCAGCAACAAGATACGCCTGATCAATGTAAACGAATTTAAAATCAGTAACTGTGATGGATTTATTGGCTTTATTTGCGGTATTATTTCCCAGGATCATGATATGGAAATGATGTTTTTTGACAGTTTCCTGAAACTATCTTGTCTGGAAGGTGAAGATATTTCAGAAACTATTACGGCTTTGGAAAAGATCGGTGAAAGATATCATGTTACCTTCGTACTAAGCGTTTCTCTGGATGAGGCTGAGATGCCTGAAAATGCCAGGAATAATGTGATTATTTCATTGTAATACATAGATTAGAACGAACAAGGGAAAGGGGGCCTGGTTGTCCTCTTTTTCTTTTGTATTCGCTGTCAGGAGGAATTATTTTGGCGAACCAGGCTAAACAGGCGAAGCAGGCTAAACAGAAAAAAGTCAAAAAAAAGAAAAAGATTGTACGTTACCGCCGTCCGATTAATTTGAATGTTGGTATGATTATTTTTGCGATCATATTTATTTATATGGCCTTTAGTGTATACACCTACATAAAAAAGGAAAAGGTTCAGTTTTACGAAGTGGTTGAAGGTGATATTGTTAATGATAACGAATATACCGGAATCATATTGAGGGAAGAAGAGGTTCAGTATACCGACCGGGCCGGATATATCAGCTATTATATCCGCGAAGGAAAACGTGCCTCAGTGGGTACACGCATTTATTCGATGGATGAAACCGGCAGTATGTCAGCGCTGCTTGAGAGCAATACAGATATGGATGTTGATCTGAATAAGTCGGATATGTCTGATATCAAGCGCCAGGTTTCGGCATTTTCAATGTCTTATTCCGATGATAAATTTCAGGAGGTATATGATGTGCAATATACCCTGAAATCTTCAGTATGGGACTATGTCAACGCCAGTTCACTGGGGAATCTGGAACAGATTCTGGCGCAGTCCAGTTTGACATTTCAGACGATCAAAACACCGGTCTCAGGGGTGTTTTCCGATGCGATAGATGGATTTGAGACGACTCAGCCGGCCCAGGTTAATGCGGAGATGTTTGATCGGGCCAATTACAAAAAAACAATTACCAAAACCGGTGACCTGATTGAAAAATCAGCTGCTGCCTATAAGATGATTACCTCTGATCGCTGGAGCGTGGTGTTCCCGCTGGAAGAAGCTGATATTGCCAGTTATGCAGATCAAAATACACTCAGAGTGACTTTTGAGGCGGATAAGCTGGAGACGACCGGAGATTTTTCGGTTATTACCGGAAGCGATGGCAAACCTTATGGCAAGCTCGATTTTGGTCAGTACATGGTACAGTTTTTGTCTGATCGTTTTGTGACATTTGAAGTTGCTGCTGCAAAAGCTGACGGCCTGAAGATTCCGGTTACGGCTGTGACCACCAAGAACTTTTATTTAATTCCGCTTGAATATATCTCTTATGGCGGCAACAGCAGTGAACCCGGATTTATGAAGGAAGTATATACGGATGGTAATATTACCATTCAATTTATCCCGGCAACAATTTATTTTTCCAATGATGAATTCTATTATGTTGATATGGGTGAAAACAGTCTGCTAAAGGCTGGCGATTATGTTGTCAAATCCGATTCCCAGGATCGCTATCAGATTGGCTCCAGTGCATCTTTGCAGGGCGTTTATAATATTAATAAGGGGTATGCGGTATTCAAACAGATTGATATTTTAAAGTCAAATGATGAATACTATACAATCCGCAAAGGTACCAATTATGGTCTGTCGGTATATGATCACATCGTACTGAATGCGGAAACTGTATATGAAGGTCAGTTAATTTATCAATAACACAGGAGAATCACAGTAATGATTAAAGAAAATTTAAACGAAGTCCGGGAGCGCATTGCTAAAGCCTGTCTCCGCTGTGGCCGGGATCCGAAAGAGGTTACACTGATTGCGGTCAGCAAGACAAAACCGGTGTCAGATTTGAGTGAAGCATATTCAATGGGGATTCGTGTCTTTGGCGAAAATAAGGTCCAGGAAATCATATCAAAGCATCCCCAAATGCCGGATGATACCGAGTTTCATATGATCGGTCATCTGCAGCGTAATAAAGTAAAGCAGGTTCTGCCTTTTGTAAAAATGATTCATTCCGTTGATTCCGTCCGGTTGGCAGAGCAAATTCAAAATGAGGCGGAAAAAGCAGGACGGAATATATCAATCCTGCTGGAAGTTAATGTCGCAAAAGAAGAAAGCAAATTCGGCTTTGATCCGGAGGCTGTTTTAGATGCCATTCATATAATAAAAGACTTCAGCAACGTACGAATAGAGGGTCTGATGACCATTGCACCTTTCGTCGATGACCCCAATGAAAATCGAACATATTTTAAAAATTTGTATCAATTATCTGTTGACATTGAACAGGAAAACATTGATAATGTTAGTATGGGTGTGCTTTCGATGGGAATGACAGGCGACTATGAAGTTGCGATCGAAGAGGGTGCAACCATGATAAGAGTAGGTACCGGTATTTTCGGTACCAGATAAATGATTGGAGAACGTAAGTATATGAGTCTGTTAAGCAAGTTGATGGATACGATGAGACTATATGATGAAGATGAAGATGATTACTTTGGTCCTGAAGATGACTATGATACATTAGATAAACCGTCAAAGAAGAGTTTGTTCAACGCACGTGATGATGAAGATTATGATGATCTGGAGGACAAGCCCAAGTTCTTTTCCCGCTCACCGAAGGTAGTGCCAATGAGACGCGGAATGGAAGTTTCAATGGTAAAGCCAACCGGCATTGAAGATGCGAAGGAGATCTGTGATTATTTATTGGCCGGCAAAGCCGTAGTATTGAACATGGAAGGGATTCATACAGAAGTCGCTCAGCGTATCATTGATTTTACATCAGGGGCTACATACTCCATGAACGGTAATTTGCAGAAAATATCCAATTACATTTTCATTGCGACCCCGGAATCAATTGAACTTTCCGGAGATTTTCAGGATCTGTTGAACAGTGGTGCATTAGATGTATCGGGACTGAATATACGCCTGTAGAGCTCCAATCGCCAGCAGGAAGATAAGCGGATAAAAAGCAAACAATTTATGATTGTTTGCTTTATCTATTGTATACGACAATAAATAAAAACGAAAAAGGAGATCGCAAATGGCTGACAGAATAACCGTCCATAATGAGGCTGAAGCTGATTATGATATTGTATTGGAATCCTCATTTGCTCAATTAAGCACCGAAGTAGAAAAACTCGATACCAGGGACCGTAAGCTCTGCATAGTGTCTGACAGCAATGTTTCGGCACTCTATCTGGATCAGGTAACGAAAGAACTGGCACCTTGCTGCCGTCAGGTGGATTCTTTTATCTTCCCGGCCGGTGAGGAGCAGAAGCAATTAAGTACCGTTAATGAGCTGTATGAAACCCTGATTTGCAAACATTATGACCGCAAAGACATATTGGTTGCTCTGGGTGGCGGGGTGGTCGGAGATCTGTGCGGTTATGCGGCAGCGACATACCTTCGCGGCATCCGTTTTATCCAGATTCCCACGACGCTGCTATCTCAGGTTGACTCCAGTATCGGCGGAAAAACCGGAGTCGACTTCCAGGCCTATAAAAATATGGTTGGTGCTTTTCATATGCCTGAACTGGTTTATACCAATACGTCAACACTCCTTACCCTTCCGGAGGATCAATATCTGTCAGGAATGGGGGAGATCATCAAACATGGCCTGATTAAGAATGCCGGTTATTATTCGTGGTTACAGCAGAACCGTGATACTATTATGAGCAGAGACCTTGATGTCTGTGAAAAAATGATAGTCGAAAGCAATCAAATTAAACGAATTGTAGTTGAGCATGATCCAAAGGAACAGGGAGAACGTGCCTTGCTTAATCTGGGTCATACGTTGGGCCACGCAATAGAAAAACTGCTCAATTTTCAAATGCTGCATGGAGAATGTGTCGCGCTGGGATGTATAGCTGCCGCATATTTATCGGTAAAGAAGGGCTTTCTTTCGATGAATGAGGTAGATGAGATCCGTTCTGTATTTAATGCTTTTAAGCTTCCTGTCAGTATTTCCGGTCTTAATCTTGATCTGAATGAGGTGGTTGAAACTACTAAAAGTGATAAAAAAATGGATTCCAATACGATAATGTTTATATTATTAAGGACTGTTGGAGATGCTTATATCGACCGCAGTGTTACTGCAGAAGAAATGATGGAAGCTTTGGTCTGGCTGCAGGGAGGATCGCATGAAGTCTAGGACAGTAAATATTCTGAGCTGGTTAATTGGTGCTGTTTTACTGGTGCTGATCGATCAATATACAAAAATACTGGCAGTAACCCATCTGAAGGGCAAACCCTCATATGTGATCGTGGAAGGTGTATTTGAACTGTTATATTCAGAGAACAGAGGGGCGGCTTTTGGTATGCTGCAGGGGCGTCAGTCCTTCTTTTTTCTCATTGCGCTTGTTGTTCTGATTGGTGCCGGATATGCCATGTACCGGATGCCTGGCTGGAACAACCGCCATTATCATGGGCTTAAAGTGTGTGTGATTCTGATCACAGCAGGAGCAATCGGTAATATGGTTGACCGGATCAGCCAGGGATTTGTTGTAGACTTTTTATATTTTTCATTAATCAATTTTCCGATCTTTAATGTGGCTGATATCTATGTAACAACAGCCGCTGCTGTATTATTTCTGCTGATTTGCTTTTATTACAAAGAAGAGGATATGGAGATCTTTCAGTGGCGAAAAAAGGACTCACAGGAGGAGTTTAAATGATTCGGACATTTCAGGTGGATCAGGGGTCCGGAATCCGGATCGACCGTTATCTGAGTGATTTCTGCCCGGATCTGTCGCGCTCCTATCTGCAGAAGCTGGTAAAGGAAGATGGAGTGCTTGTTAATGGCAAACCGGTTAAAAGCAACTACAAGACAATATCCGGTGATAGGATCGAATTGACAGTTCCGGAAGCGGTGGATGCTGAGATTGTTCCGGAAGATATTGATTTGGATATTATCTATGAAGATCAGGATATCATTCTGATTAACAAACCGAAAGGCATGGTAGTTCATCCTGCGGCAGGGCATAGTACCGGAACGCTGGTAAATGGCCTGTTGTATCACTGCCGGCAGGATCTGTCCGGAATCAATGGTGTGATGCGGCCAGGGATCGTTCACCGTATCGATAAAGATACCACCGGGGTGCTGATTGTCTGCAAGAATGATTTCTCCCATAATGCCATTGCTGCACAGCTAAAAGAGCATACTATTACTCGTAAGTATTATGCCATTGTCCATGGTGTGATCCATGATGATGAAGGTACTGTTCATGCGCCGGTCGGCCGCCATCCCATAGACCGGAAGAAGATGAGTATCAATGAAAAAAATGGTCGTGATGCGATCACTCATTATCGTGTCCTGCAGCGATTTCGTCAGTTTAGTTATATCGAATGCCAGTTGGAAACCGGACGAACCCATCAGATCCGCGTTCATATGGCCAGTCTGCATCACCCGATCCTGGGCGATCAGGTGTATGGTCCGGCTAAATGTCCCTACAAATTACAGGGACAGACACTGCATGCAGGTGTTCTGGGAATCACACATCCAAGGAGTGGAGAGTACAAGGAGTTTTCTGCACCATTACCGGATTATTTCCAAAGTTTATTACAAAAATTACCAGACGCCTGAAATTTTCAGAATTTCCGGCGTTGTTTTTGTGTACTTTTTGTGAATTTTGTTGTATAATATGGTTATGACATCTAAAATAATACATAAAATAGTAGCTGAAAGGAGAGGTGTTTATGAATGGGAATCTGGTAATCACAATAGGAAGACAATGTGGAAGCGGAGGAAAGATAATCGGTGAGAAGCTGGCAGAACGATTAGGAGTTAAATGCTATGACAAAGAATTATTGGCGGTAGCTTCGAAGAACAGCGGCTTATGCCAGGAATTATTTGAAACGCATGATGAAAAGCCGACCAGCAGTTTTCTGTACTCGCTTGTAATGGATACCTATTCTTTGGGATATACTACATCAGCATACATGGATATGCCGATCAATCATAAAGTATTTCTGGCTCAGTTTGATACAATTAAAAAGTTGGCTGATGAAGAATCTTGTGTATTTGTAGGTCGCTGTGCTGATTATGCACTGGCTGATTATCCAAATATGGTATCCGTGTTTATTACAGGTGAAGATGAGGACAGAATGGAGCATCTGCGGACACTGTACAAGGTAGATGAAGCAAAGGCTAAAGATATCATGGTGAAAACCGATAAGAAACGCTCCAGTTATTATAACTATTATTCCAGTAAAAAATGGAGTGACGCAAAAAGTTATAACCTATGTATCAACAGCAGTACTGTCGGATATGACGGAGCCGTAGATATGATTCTGGAGTTCGCAAAAGTGAAACAGAAATGGAATAACCGGGAGAAATAGATAATAAAGAATGTTTATTACAGGGATCTGGCAGATGGCCAGATCCCTGTTTCGTTAACTCATAATACGGAATAAACCGATTACTTTACCAAGAATCTCAACGTGGGGAACAATGATCGGATCCATGGTATCATTCTCCGGCTGCAGACGATAATGCCCATCTTCCTTAAAGAAGCGCTTTACAGTAGCGGAATCATCCACTAATGCAACAACAATTTCACCGTTACTGGCTGTAGACGTCTTTGATACAATGACCTGATCTCCGTCGTACATTCCTACATTGACCATACTGTCACCTTTAACACGCAGCATGTAAGTCTCTTTATTCGGAAGAACACTTGCGGGGATAGGGAAATAATCTTCAATATTTTCTTCGGCCAGAATCGGCTGTCCGGCGGCGACGGTACCAATCATTGGGACCTGAACCATCTCACGTCTGGTCAGACCAAACATATCATCTAAAATCTCGATCGTACGTGGTTTGGTCGGATCTCTGCGGATATAACCGTTCTTCTCCAGGGTTTCCAGATGTGAGTGAACAGAAGAGGTTGACTTAAGCCGGACCGCTTCGCATATATCCCGAACCGTTGGCGGATATCCCTTCTGTAAAATGTTCTGTTTAATATATTCCAATATTTCCTGCTGCTTTACAGTAATTTTTCCTTGCATATCTGTTTCCTCCTGCCTGTTATTTCTAACTCTTGATTATATAGTAACATATGTTCGAAAAATATGCAAACCTTTGTTCGATTTTTTCTCCAAAAAGATTGACAAACAGATGTTCGGGTATTATAATAACACTATTAACAGAACATTTGTTTGCCAGGGAGGGATTGTATTATGAAAAAATATTTATTGCTATGTATGATGATAATTTCGTTTTATTCCGGTCTTTTTGGTACTCACATATTGAATGCACATGCAGAAGAGAAGGATACACCAACATTGAACCGTTATTACACAAGTATTCAGATTCGTCATGGAGAGACGCTGTGGGAGATCGCCAGCCGTTATGCCAGTGAGAGTGGTCTTACAGTACATGACTATATGAATGAACTGAAGCAAATGAATGGATTAAATAACGAAACCATTCATGCCGGCCAGTTTTTAACTGTAGTTTATTATTCCGAATGACAGAATAACCAAGAATATAAAAGCAGTCTATGCAATCGGCATCGGCTGCTTTTATATTCCTATTCATGATCACAGATTCCATCATTGTCTTCGTCAATAAACGGGTGTTCGCGATCATGTGCTGAACCATAGAACTCTTTTCCTACGACATTTCTATGCTGCCGGCTTTGTTCCACCATGTCAGACAGCATGCTCCGCACCTGTTTAGGATTTGAGATATTCTCTAGTATAATTTCCGGCATTGTATCAACTTTGGCTTTGATGATCAGGTCGCCGGTACCGAACAATTTTCCGCCAAAAGATTGCTTTAATGTGATATCAACGATGCGATATAGCAGTGTTTCTTCTAAAGTTGTACTGAATAAACCGGTCTGAATCATAAGCCGTTCGTTTTCAATATAATACCTGGTGAAACTCCAGGGGAACCAGAGATGGTGCTTGCGATCCTGCCATACGATTGCTGAATTATCTTTGCTCATTTATTTGTTTCTCCTTTGGTGTTATTATAATTTCATTGTACCACATTTATATACTATTCATCGGTTTTCTCTCTTAGACGAACAGCATTCCGTGCACTGCGCCGCCTTTCGTCTTCCAGTGCAGCGTAATGTTTTTTCGTTGTGTTGACATCGGAATGACCGAGAACATCAGCAACCAAATAGATATCACCGGTTTCGCGATACAGGTTTGTGCCATATGTACTGCGCAGTTTATGTGGTGTGATCTTTTTCAGTGGAGTAACTATTTTTGCATACTTTTTGACCAGATTTTCTACACTTCTCACACTGATGCGTTTTGCCTGCAAAGACAGAAATAATGCCTGCTCACTTCCGGCTGCGGCATCCATATACTGTCGCTCATCAAGATAATCAAGCAGTGCCAGTTCAACTTCAGTGCCAAAATATACAGTCACCTCTTTGCCGCCTTTACGGTGAATATGGATTCCGCCATTTTTAAAATCAACATCATTAATATCAAGTCCTACACATTCTGATACACGAATGCCGGTTCCAAGTAAAAGCGTAAGAATGGCCAGATCACGATATTTAGTCTTGTTGTGAAATGCCTTTTGCTTTTCTGTTAAATTATCTCCTCGTTCTACCTCATCCAAAAGCATGGCAACCTCATCAATATCCAGACGAATGATTTCTTTCTCATGTAATTTAGGCAGTTGAACCAAGGCGGCCGGATTATTCTTTATCTTTTCAGAACGGAAGTAGTAGTTATAAAAACTTTTAAGCGATGATATTTTGCGCATAATGCCCCGTTCTTTATTCGTAACTTCCTGTTCTTTTTCATTAAATCGATATTTTAGATATTCCATATATTCTTCTATATCAGTAACCGTCAGTTGATCAATATCATCCAGACGAATATCTTTTATTGATCCTTTGCCAAAGACAGGATTTTCTTTGATTAAAAAATCGAAAAAAACGGTCAGATCATACGCATATGCAATCCGGGTGCGAGAGGAGGTTCTGGGTTCGATTCCCCGAAAAAACTCAGTACAGAAAGAGGGCAGTTCTTTGATTATTTTTCGCAGCTTTTTTATGTTTTCAATGTCTTTTTGTTCGTGGTAAGGAAGATTGCTCATTATTTCACCTCGCTAGTTGTGACGTCCGGCCAACCAGGAATGTTTCCCTCCAGAATTGCCCGGAAGAAGCGTTGCTTTACACCCGGGTTCTCGGTTTCCAATCTCTTCGTTAATAATTTGACATATTCCCGTTTTGTATGACCATCCACCGGACAGGGATTTTTACATACCGGCAGATCATTTTTATTACGGAATCCGATGACATCTGCCTCAGAAACCAACATTAATGGCCGAATAACTGTCAGATCCATTCGATCCAGATATGTGTATGGAGAAAAAGAATAAAACCGTGCTTCGTAGATCAATGACAACAACATGGTTTCAACAATATCATCCATATGGTGCGCATAGGCGACTTTATTGCAGCCTAAATCCTTAGCTGCCTGATTAAGAGCTCCTTTGCGCATTTTTGCACACAGAGAACAGGGATTGGATTCCTGGCGTTCCTGAAACAGAATTTTACTTATTTCCGTAGATAGTATTGTATAAGAAACTGAAAATCGCTCACAGAGTTCTTTGACCGGCGAGAGGTCAAAACCTTCGAATCCCAGGTCAACAGAAATAGCTGATATGGTGAACTTCTTAGGATAGAATTGCTGCAGGCCGTAAAGTGCATAAAGTAATGTCAGGCTGTCTTTGCCGCCGGAGATACCAATGGCGATATGATCACCATCATCAATCATGTGATAGCGGTCGATGGCCTGGCGGGTTAAACTATATAATCGTTGCAGTTTCATGTTATTTATCCTTATAACTATTCGTTAAAGTGTTGTTTCGCGAATAGTTTCCTTTCGGTAGATCTGTTACTATCATACCAGTTGACCGGAACTAAGTCAACAAAGGGGGATTTTCATGAAACGTTTTTTTGTGCTACTGCTTGCCGTTCTGATGATGTTCGGCGGTACGTTCTCGGCTTATGCTGATCTGGCTACGTCCAGTGATTGGATTATGGATGATGATGTAATTGATGAAGATATAGAATTTTATGATTACGAGCCGTTATTTGCTCCATTCTCAATTGCTCCATTGTCTTCCGGTGATGATGTTAAGAATACGGTTGACCTGACAAAAGTTAGCTTTGGTATTTCATATTATGACATGACTAATAAGGTTATTTATAAAACAAAACAATTGGATTCGAGCGGGGAATTTATATTTTCACGTCCGTCTGATTTTGTAAAATCAAATGATTTAGAAATTCGTCTTAAAAAGGGTGCGTTGCCATCTTCTGGTAAGTATCGTGTAGATTTTATGTTTTCTTCTCATGTTGGTGGAATGAGTTATAGAAGTCCTTATATTGTTACATACAAAACAAGTGCTAATGTTGCCAGACAACAATCAAGTAGTACTGTCCAGAATTTTAGCCAGTTCTCTGGTAATTTTCAAGGAAGTTTTACAATAGATTTAGGTTCCATTGATGACTTGTATCTGGTTGTTAAATTAGACAATTTATCGTTTCCATATGGTGGAGTTGTTAAGTTTTCGTTTACAAAACTCTCCTCTTCTGCGCAGACTGATATGGGTAGTGCTGGGGGTTCTTATTCTTCGGAAGATGCCGCGAATGATACGGCAAACAATACGGCTCAGATCGCGCAAGGTATGTCTGATGCGAATGATACGCTTAAGGAAATTATTCAAACAATCAGTAATCAGCTAGCAGCCCTATGGGATCAAATGTATAACTACATGCATCTCAGGCAGTTGGCGAATGATGATAAGAATACCAATGCTCTGATAGATAATCAGAACAACAATAATGAAACTCTGATCGAAGAAAACCGTAATAATACTGATGATATCATAGATGCTCTGGATAATAACTCTTCTACCATTATCGACAATAACAATCAGAATACCGATACCATTGTCAACGGCTATGATTCATCTAAATTAGATAATAGTTCTAATCAGCTTAACGATACACTCACACAATACGATGATCTAGAGAATAGCATATCAGAATCCATGGGGTCATATTTCAATGATTTTGAATACACCAATATCGCTGATTATCCGTCCGGTGTGCTATCTTCTCTCCTGTTCTTTGGTAACTACCTACAAAAGATATTTGAATCAATTGCTAACTTTAATTTATCGATTACACTAGGACTTACGATCACGTTTGTACTTATGCTAATTGGATATTATCGATATGGGAGATAGACGTTATGTTTAAATTTTTTGATTCGATCATTCAGTTGATCGGCTTTATAATAAATTTCGTAATCAATATGTTCAAGATGCTGATTATGTTGATTACTCAAATACCAAAGGCTCTAGGCTTTATTACACTTTCGGTTAGCTATCTCCCACCGTTCCTTGTTACGTTTGTCTTTCTGTTTATAGCTGTTTCCGTCATTGTAACGATATTGAATAAGGGGGAATGATATGGCTGAATTTTTCGATTTCTTTTTGTATTTGATTCGCACGATGGTAACATTTATGTTCTCGATTGATTTAGGTATCGGCTTTACGTTCGGTGATGCTATGGTCGGCATAACGATATTATCTGTATTAATATCTGCGCTCGTGATTCGTTATAAGAGTGAAAAAATTTCAACCGGTGGCGGTTATGCTAGCCGATCAAATACACCTAAAGGGGGGACTGATTGATGTTTGCTCCCGTGAAACTTGTTCTTGACTGGCTGATTAAGTCTTGGACTATGATTATAGGTACACTGTTGCATGGTATGAGTTATGTCGGCATTACGGTCGTTGGTATGATTATCTTACGTAAAATTGTTGACACATGGAGAAAGGTTAGATGATGAATGCTAAGTCTTATTTATATCCTGTATGTATGTTTGCTCTTGTTGCTGTACTTGTCACTCCAATACTCTCCTACGCTAATGTTGCATCTGCTTCCAACGCTTCCGGTTCTGATGATTATGATGATGATATTATCGATGATATCATAGAGATTGAAAATGACCTCGTCGATCCGGATATGGATACGGAAGAACTATCACAAGATCAGCTTTTAAAGGAGATTTTATCAAATGTTCAAGATATATCTGCTTCGCTTGCTTCTTCGTCAAACGCTCAATTACCTGATATGGAAGATTCGTCGGAAGATGAAGAAACATATGATTTTATTGATGATTTTAGTATCGGTCCTCTTGCTATTAATGCCATGCCTGATCACGATGTTGTTAACATTGTGGGACGATTTGGCGGTACTCGCTATACCTTAGTTGTTCCCCGTCAATACTACGCTAATTTGTGGGTGTCAGATTCCGGTATCCTCTATAATCTTTCTGCATCCAACATTACTTGTCGTATGTTCACCGGCACTACATTTAATGATGCAGATTATAATTACAATCTGCTTACCCTTACACCTATGCTTGGTAATTCGGCTAATAATCTTTACCGTTATGGCTCACTTTCCTACCGTACTTATTACTATCATTCCAGTGGATCAAGTCTCACTTCTACGAATACATACGGTAATTTTACAGTCGAATCCATTGACATACAACGGTCACTTGATGTTGACTATCGCATTTATTATGTGCTTGTCGTTCTGCTCTTTATGGAAGGATTGATATTACTATGCTCTTGGAAAAACTATCGGCGATAATCGGCGAAATTCCTCAAGGTAGTGAAGACATTGTTTACGTGGTTGCGTGCCTTGTCTTTCTCTATATACTGGATGGCTTTATAAGCTGTCTGAAAATATCTTTTAATGGTCTAAAATAACAAGGAAAGGAGAATTTAAAGTATGGCTGATGTTCTTTCTCTCGTAACGACTTTGCTTACTTGGATGCTTACATCGTTTACCAGTATCACAACTTGGCTTGTTGGAAATGATCTGGGCGGTGTATATCTTGGCATTTTCATCATCGGCGCGTGCGTAGCAATGATGTATCGTGTGCTTCATAGCGCATAAGGGTTAACCGCGCATATATTGACCTATCTTAGTGGTAACAAACAACGTTGCTGAAATAATAACAAGGCCGATCAATAAATCAACTTTTGAATATTCTTGACCGGATAACATTAATGCAACGTTTCCGACACCTTTGTTAAAGATAATGTCGATGATTTTTTGAACTAGTTCCATAGGTATCCCCCCTTTCGTTAATTTGTGGTTGTGGTGATTATATTTTAACATAAATGGATACCTATGGTATTAAGTTTTGTTAACAGTTTTTTAACATTTTTAAAAAGGAAGTGGAAATTATGATTGAGTTTTTAGATTCCCTTATGGACTTGGTGATGTATTTTCTCACGAGCATAACGGTGACTGACGTTGTGATTTCCGCTCCTTTACTGTTTGTCATTTTCAGCTTGTTATTTCTCGTGTTTAGAAAGGCGGTGGGTCTGCGGTGAAGCTGTTATTTTGGTTCTTTTGTATGTATGTCCTCTATGTGTGTTACTACGCGTACAAGTTCCGTAACCCTTACAAACTGATCATGATTTTCGGTAAGAAAGGGAGCGGAAAAACAACGTATTTAACCAAGTTAACCATGCGTTATTTAAAGCTTGGTCGACCTGTATATTGTACCGTAGAAATTCCCGGGGCGATCATGTTTGAACCTACGCTTTTAGGCTTTATTCATATCCCACCGGAAGCTGTTATTTTGGTTGATGAAGTTGGTCTTATATGGAATAGTCGTGATTTTAAGTCTTTTAAGAAAGAATACAGGACGTATTTCAAGTATCAAAGACAATACCGGCATACGGTCTATTTGTTTAGTCAGGCATTCGATATAGATAAAGCAATCCGCGATTTAACAGATGCTATGTACCTTATGCGTTCTTATTTCTCGGTGTATTCCGTGGCTCGTCGGATTAATCGCAAGATCACAATCTTGAGTGCATCCAGTGCCGGCGGTCAGGGTGAAAGCCGTATTGTTGATGATCTCGCGTTTGATTCCCTCCTACTCTTTTGGGCGGGATCGATTAAGATAACATGGATACCAAAATATGCGAAATACTTTAAAAGTTTTGATCCGCCACCACTACCGGATGATGGGGAGTTTATACACTGTCCGCCGGTCGTAGTTCCATACACAAATAGAAAGGAGCATGTCATTTATGTATTACGTAATATTAAGCTTAACCTTATACGGTTTCATGAGTATATTGTACGATATATGCGGTATCGTATCGAAAATCTATTCAATGGCAAAACGATTAAGAAACGCTAGGAAAGACACCCCAACGAGCGCACTTTAGGTGCGCCGTGGGGGTGTTACATGTTGATCGTGCCGTTGTTGTCTCGCCCTATTATGACACCTTTATTGTTGTTCACATTAATATTGTTCTTCTCTCCTATTGGTTCGTTCATATCCTTGCGGATTAAATCATTAACATATGTATTCAAGGATTTATAACCTTGTTTTTTCCAGTGTGCTTCTATCACTTTTTTTTGACCTTTAGGTACATTAAAAATACATCTGTCATATTTCTCTTTTTGAAACTCTTGTATGTACTTTGCTTGGTTAAAATCGCTCATGTGTTACTTCCCCTTTATACATTATGTCACTAATGCACAAAAAACAGCCTTGCATTATGTCACTAATGTCAATTTACATTGTGTCACTAATGTGTTATCATATAGTTACAAGATAAGTATAACAAATTAATCAAATTAAGAAAAGGGGAATTACAATGACAAAGAAGGAAAATCAGGTATTTCAGGAATTTAAGAATTCAGCATTAACAGAGTATATGTTAGTTGCTAGTCTTGTTGATTATGATAAAAGTGTCGAATTCGGCAAATTATCATTACTCATGGATTTAGAAAAAGCATTAGAATCAATTGAATAATCAGGATAAGGGGTAACCAATCCCCTTCCCCTTTAATGTAGCCTAAGACGGTCACAAGCCCGTGTAAATACAGAGTGAAAGGGTTATTGAATCGCAAGCGATATTTATATCTAGTATGGTTCTCCGTAAAAAGCTTAGCGTAGACTATGCTTACCCAGCTCCGGCGGTGCAGTGACAGCAACGGACATAAAGCTGACCAATAACCCATTAACTAAAAACGATCAAACTGTAAGTATCCTGATATACGTCTATATGGGATATGCTGACACCCGTGAAAGTCGGATTTTCGTCGATTGTATAGGACGTATCTATCCAATCAAACCATTAATGTAAAAGCGGTTGTTGTGAGTGCATTGGTAACTCTCAAATGTTGGCGATAGGTGAAAATATCACTCGTTCCGATTGATGTAAATGCTCGGAATGGCACTTTGACAACTACATATTGAAAGGAGAAATTAAATGAAAGTAACTGTTTTAGGAATCCAGATTGTAGACTATACAAGTCGTAAAACCGGCAATCCGGTAAAAGGTGTAACGATCCACGCAAAATTTAAGGATGCACAGGTATCAGGTGAAGCTGTCAACTCTATCTTCATTAGCGATAATCTGAACTTGCCTTGTATCTCTGAACTGCGTGTCGGTCAGACTGTTGATGTGGAGTATAACAATCGTGGCTTTGTTTGCGGTGCTCAGATTTTGAAGTAAGGAAAAGATTAGCCGTCTGTCAAGGGGTACGAAGTACAACGCTTGCCCCTTGACTGACTGAATACCCCAAAAAGCTGTCAGGGGGTTGATTGAAACGCTTTTTATCAATCAGCCTTGATTACCCGCTTTTGCTTTTCCCCCTGGGCGGTCGCGAATCGCTTACGTGTGTGGGCGCGTGGGCGCGCCGGTTCGGGTATAGTATTACCCCGAACCTCTGTCGCAAAACTCGGCAAGCCATATCAAATCTAGCTTTTCACCTTGCGACACCAACTTGTCGCAGTTGTCGCACTGCCGTGGCTGTCGCAAAATCAAATTTAACAACCCTAACTTATCGTCCCCTATACCAGATCATGTTTAAGGGGGATTAAGTGTGGTTTGTAAATGCGGTCGGATTCGTCACAACAAATAAAAGATTTTGCATCGAAGATGCCCCACGTACATCCCCGTAGGGGTGGACATCACTTACACGGCATAAAAAATCTTTAAAAGTTAAAAGGGGAAAAAGTATGGCAAATGATACACAATCACGTAAATGGCAATTGACCATTAACAACCCTGTTGAAAAGGGATTTACACATGATCGCTTAAAAGAAATTCTAAGTGAAATGAAGTCAGTTATCTTCTATTGTATGGCTGATGAAATTGGAGAAGAAGGAACGTACCACACGCATGTATATATTCATAGCAAAAATGGTGTGCGTTTCTCTACTCTTAAGAAAAAGTTTGATGGTTCACATATCGTAATGGTAAAAGGAACTGCTCAAGAAAATATGGAATATATAACAAAAACGGGTAAGTGGAAAAACAATAAAAAAGCAGAAACCAGTGTAGAAGGTACGTATGAAGAGTGGGGGGAAATGCCTATTGAACGCCAAGGCTGTAGAAATGATATAGCTGATTTATATGGAATGGTCAAGGATGGATTATCAGACTATCAGATATTAGAAATGATGCCCGAAAGTCTAACAAATCTTGATAAACTTGACCGTGTCCGCCAAATACTGATTCAGGAAGAATACAAAGAAACGTTTCGTAATCTTGAAGTAACATATATCTATGGTGATTCCGGTAGCGGTAAAACGCGTTCGGTAATGGAAAAATATGGCTATAGTAATGTATTCCGCGTAACTGATTATACGCACCCTTTTGACAATTATAAGGGGCAAGATGTGGTTGTTTTTGAGGAATTCCGGTCTAGCTTCAATGTCTCTGACATGCTTAATTATCTTGACGGCTATCCGGTCGAGTTGCCATGTCGCTATAATAACAAATTCGCATGTTTTACTAAGGTATATATCGTTACAAATATACCGTTAACAAAGCAATATCCGGTGATTCAACATGACCATCCGTCTACATGGTTGGCATTTCTTCGCCGTATACATAAAGTTGTTCAACATAAAAATGGATCTATTGTTAATCGAAAAATGGTTGTAACCGATGATGATTTTCAGATTGTTGATGATACCCCATTTGATGAATAGCAACTACTCGCGAAACAAGGAGTTTTACAAATAGTTGATAAACGGCGCGCTCCGTTTTGGAATAATTGATGTCGCGCGCCATCAACTACCGCTTCCCTGATTTGCTACGCAAAACGCTTTCGTAAAACACCAACTGATGTTTCGCGAATAGTTGCCTTTCGGTAGATCTGTTACTATCATACCAGTTGACCGGAATTAAGTCAACAAAGGGGGATTTTCATATAACTAAAATTAGATGTTCTTTTATATTCACCAATACTTTTCCCTGTCCAAACTGAAAAGGCCCGAATGAAAGAATTGACTTCCTGATATCCGAGCAAATATGCAATCAGCAGTAACCATCATACCGTCATCAGCCTGGGCCGACTCCATGCTGTTTATGACGGACCTGGCAGCATCGGCCTGATTATATTTCATATAAACGAGCGCCATGAGTCCTGTACTCTCCCAGCTGATGCCGCTTAAATCAGCACTGCTGTATCCGAAACCATCTCCCACCGTTAAATTCTGTTCAATGTATTGCAATGCCCTTTCTTTTTGGCTGTGATAGTCATCTGGTAAAACAAGAATAGCCATTGCGTTGTCGGCAAGAAAGACTTCATCCTGCGATGGTGCTATTTTTCTGCCCGGCATAAAGCATCCCCTGAAATCGTCAAATTGAGCCAGGATATAAGATTCTGCACTCGCTGCACCTTTTTCACAGGCAATAACCTCTTCCGGAGTCAGATCGGGAATTGTGAGAAGTTTTCTGAATGCGGCAAGCATCTGGATGTTATCACGGACAGGTTTTCTAAAGTTGATGGTCTGGGCGCCTTCCCAGCCTTCGTATCCGGTAAAGAAACCTCCCATCTCACGATCTTCAAGAGTAAGGGCAAACGAAACAATTCGTTTTGCGGTTTCCAGATATTCTGTCTTTTCGGGACAGGCGGTATATGCTTCCGTAAGCGCCAGGACGCTGCATGCCAGGCTTGACAAATTCGTTGACACTGCATATGAATCTTCATGCCATTTCATGGTCTGCAGATGATAGAAACCAGGCATTAAGCTGTATTTACCACCATCAAAAGAGTTCCAGCACGGATAGCTTTCGATATTGCCGCAGTTATATCCATTACGCAGCCGGCCATCTGAAAAAGAACGGTCATGCCAGGCGGCAAAAACCAGGGCATCGGCAATTTGCTGTGCTCTTTCGATTTTACCTGCGCGCAGAAATGCGATACAAGCCAAAGCATTATCATTTGTATAAGCGATGCTGTTTAAAATGTATTCTTCCGTATCGGTTGCATAAGGTTCATAGCTGGGGGCAAGCATCATCGGTCTGTGAACCTGGTCAAAGCGATAATAGATCTCATCCATATAAAATTCAATTTCATTTGTTTGTTTATTCTGATCGGCATAGGCAATCCAGGCAAATCCATACCCGATACTGCTCAAATCCTTATCTTTTAGCGGAATCTTATATTCCTTCCAATCCTTTGACAGGGTCACGGTTCCGGTGCTGACAGCAGGTGTTGAGTCTGCATATGCAGCCGCGGCGCCAAAATTGTCATACCCCATTCCGCCGCAGAAAAATTCCACCTTTTCACCTCCGGCCTTACCCCTGGCATGAAAAACAAGACTTACCGCACCGGTTAAGTCATTACCTGATTGTGTGTTGCCGGAAGATGAAACCGGTTCTGAGCTTCCGCTTCCGAGAGAACCGTTTGTGAACATATAGCCGCCCCACTTCTGTGCGGAAAAATCTATCCGGGCATTGATACAAGACATCCCTTCATACGGATCCGTATTGCAGAATTCATCCATATCAGGTGGTTTTATCCCGTTTTCTCCCATCCAGGAACGCAGCACAAAACGATTCCATCCCATTGCGTGGTCTTTATATACATATATTTTCTCGTCATTTACTGAAAGCTGATGCTCCAGTGCCAAAACAGCAGTTTTTTTATCGAAACCGGCTGTTGTGTTTTCTGGCATGAGGATAACGTCAGCAGACACACAAGGCCGATTGGATTTATTTTCTTCATTGTACTCACACCTAATAAGCTTCATAATAGGATCTAAGAATTACTGTTATCTGCCCCCGGTCTGAAATAGTCTGCCATCGTTCTCCTAATTCATCGGCAGTCAGAATGACTTTATTCAGGCTGGGCATCTGTATCAGCTGCTGCTCGGATAACAGCAGATCTTCCGACTGGCTCTCATTAATTCCAAGCGTCTGAAGATTCGGTAGTTGATAAACGGGAGAATAGTCTGCAATCTCGTTCATGCTGATGTCCAGTTCCCGTAATTCGGTAAATTCATTCAGTAAAGAGATATCGGTCAGATAATTGTAATTGATGCTGATATCCAGTGCTTCAATCTGCTTACTCGCGATCAGTGACAGATCCTGAAAACCGGTACTTTTAAGTTCCAGACGGGTTAGTTTCGTCAGTTTTTTCAGAAACGAGAAGTCCGGTATCTGAACATGGCTGATTTTGAGTATTTCCAGATCATCCAGACCGGCAAGCGGGGAAAGGTCCGTTGCCCTGATAACACATAAATTAAGACTGTGAAGTCCGGACAGTTTTTCCAGCGCTGATATATCACGTACATTCGTATAGGCCAGATCCAGTGATTTTAGATTATAAAGACCTGAGAGCGCCTGGATATCTTCAATCGGATTATGGGATAACTCTAAAACCTCCAGCATCTTCAATCTGTCCAGTACCGATATATTTGAAATTCCGCAGTCAGTCAGCCGCAATGTATGTAAAGGAAGCGAACTGACGGGCATCAAATCAGGAATACGAAACCCTTGTACGGACAATTCCGACAAGTTGTTAAAATAAATTAATTCTTCCAGGCAATTACGCGGCAGCAATGGTGTATTATCAACCGGAGTGTCTGCATTGATGGATATGCTGGTTACATTTTCCAGCATTTCACTGGTCAGCGGCGTATCATCAGAGATCATCAGTGCCCGCCGCACCGCGGCAATCAGCTCAGGAGAACGCAAAGGCAGATTCTCGTCTACAGTACCGACATTTATTGTTACCTTTTCAGGATAACCGGGTTGTGTCCCGGTGGTACGAACCTGATCTGAAAAAAGAAAACCGAAACTTACAACGATACATGCTAATACAGCCCCCCTGACAAACGCATGTCCCACAGGCTTTTTCTGCGCCCGCATAATCGCCCGTTCCAGTTGTTTTATAGATGAAAAACGACGCTCTTTTGACTGCCGTGTACACTTTTCAATCAGGCGGCCAAACCGTACATTTATTTTACGTACTTCATCGATATTTATGTCCGTCTGACCGGTGTAAAGATAAAGCATTAACTTACCAATTGCAAAAATATCGGAACGGTGGTCCGTTTTATCAAATCCCATCTGCTCCGGTGAAATGAAAGGAATGGTACCGACAATCACGGTATCGGTTGATTTATGGTTGTCTCTGGAGGAGATCTTTTTAGAGATCCCAAAATCTATCAGGCTTACCTTACCATTGGCAGTGAGTGTAATGTTGCCGGGGTTAATGTCACGGTATATAATCGGCGGCTGCTGCTGATGGAGGTAATGGAGTATGGTACATAGCCTGAGTACAATATCATATATGTGACTTTCATCAAACACGCCGTCGCGGTCCAGCAGGCGATCCAGCGGATCCCCTTCCATATATGACCGCAGTATGTATTCCCGTCCGGATTCATCTTCTGTATAAAAAATACAGTGCGGAATCCCGGGATGATCAAGATTCGAGAGAATCTGATACTCGCTGCGGGCACTGTCCGGACTGCCGCTGTCTGCAATTTTCAGTATGCACTTTTCGCCCGTTTGATTATCGCGGACTAAATAAACAGATCGTGATTCTCTTTCACTGAGGCAGGAAAGAAAACAAAGGCGTTTACCAAGTGACTCCGGCAAATAAACCGGTGCTTTACAAATAAACCCTTTGATAAATTCCTGTGCATGATCCAAAGCCACCCCTCCCCCATCATTTTTACAGTGTGAATTCTTCTAATTCAAACAATACATCGTTTAATTCCGGTACGCCAAGCCCTTTTTCTATGCCATAAATGATAATCGCATCCCGTCTGTTTTTAACATACAGTTCATTCACACCAGCCAGTTTCAGTAGTTTTTGACATTCATCAAAAGTCACCCCAAGACCAATCGCCAAAGCCAGCAGTTTATCCCTTGACGGACTTCTAAAACCCTGGAAAATCTGGAATGCATAGGAATCTGTAAGTCCTGAAGCCTTAATAACAGCGGCCTTTTTAACTGATTTCGCTGCCAGCAGACTGTCTAAGTATTCTTTAAACGTAACATCAACAAAAGAATTAACATACTTTGTTGTAAATGTCTTGATATTATTCGCCGCCTTAAGGGCAGTCAAAATCTCCTCAGTTACAGGATGTGCCGGTTTTAGCGGCAGTCCGTCAGTATTACTGTCATAATGATTCAACCACATCCACCTCCCAAACAGTATTAAAGCGCATAAATATGATCGTAACACCACTATAGCATGAATGCAGTTAAAAGTCCTCTGCTGACAGCAGATAAAAATGAAAAATTTGTCGGAAAAATCAAAATGAAACAGCTCCATATTATCATAATAATACAGAGCTGTTTCATTTAAAATAATGTTTCAAACGATTATCTTTTAACTCAACCGGTAAATGCCTGGTTCTTCAGCAATAAAATCTGCTTCAGTAATTTCCCGCAGTTCATCAAGGGTACAGTTTTCATCAATCTCCTTAAGAATTAACCCCTTTTTGGTCACTTCAAACACGGCTTTATCAGTGATTATCACATTTACAACCCCCTTGCCGGTCAGCGGCAGGCTGCACTTCTTTAATACTTTGGAATTCCCCTTTTTATCTGTATGCTGCATAATTGCGACAATTTTGCGGGCACCGACAACCAGATCCATGGCACCGCCCATGCCCGGAGATTTCCCCGGCATATTCCAGTTGGCAATATCCCCATTCTCATCCACTTCCAGTGCGCCTAAAATCGCCGTATCGACATGACCGCCACGAATAATACTAAAGGATGTGGCCAAGTCAAAGCAGGACGCACCGGGAAGCAGCGTGATCGGCAGACCGCCGGCATTTCCCGTATCAGAATCCGAGGTGCCTTTTGCCGGGGTCGGCCCAAACATAAGACCGCCATTTTCTGTTTGGAAAATAACCCCTTTGTCCTTAGAAACATAGTCCATTACTCCCATCGGCATACCAAATCCAAGGTTTACCACTTCGCCGGTTTGCACTTCAAGGGCAGCGCGCCGGTTTATTTTCTCACGTTCTTTCATCGTTTTTCCACCTTTCCTATCTTAAGATTCCGCCGGCAGCCCAAAGTTTTTCAAAGACCTGCTGCTGTGCTTCAAACGTATACCCCTGTACGACTGCATTTACAAATACACTGGGAGTTCCCACTCGTTCCGGATCAATATCACCAACTTCAACGATTTCGTTTACTTCTGCGATCGTATAATCTGCTGCCGTTGCTATGACCTGATTGGTATTGGCAGCTATCCGGCGGTATTGTACATTGCCCAGTGAGTCAGCCCTAAACCCCTTGATGAAAGCAATATCTGCCCGCAGCGGCAGTTCGAACAGATAATCCTTTTCATCCACCGTAACCTTTTTTCTGCCCTCTTCCATCAAAGTACCAATGCCTGTTGGGGTGAGGAAGCCGCCCAGTCCGGCACCACCGGCACGCAGCCGCTCAATCCAGCTGCCCATAGGGACATATTCAATTTCCAGTTCACCTCGCTGGGCCTGTTCCATACAGGTCGGGCAAGTGCCGGTGTGGGCGGTTATGTATTTACTGATTTGTTGATTCTCAAACAATGGTGCCAGATCAAACTCTTTGCCGGCAAACGGATTGCAGGTTACGACGCTGATCAGAGTCAGATCTTTTGCCCCTGATGCTACGATCGCATCGATACATTTTAAGGGATCTCCAACCCCGGCAAAACCGCCGATTGCAATCGTCATGCCATCCTTTAGACGTGCTATTGCCTGCTCCATAGTTACTACTTTACTCATGATGATTCTCCTTCCATATGGTTAATTGTGAGCGGTTGTCTCCTTAGGTAAACATTCCCAGGCTGCTCCAATAAGGTATTGCGACTATTAATGTGATGAAGCATGCGGCAGTATAAACAATACCGCTGCGAAGAAAGTGTCCCGCTGTCCAGCCATCTTCTTTCATATTGGCCTCTGCAACAAGTGCAAATACATTTTGATAGCTTAAGAAATAAGAGTTAAATCCCATACAGAACAGTGATACCCAAACCAGTGGATTGACACCAGTTACCAGTGCAATCTGCGGCAGAACTGGTACCAGAATTGCCATGGTTGGAATCATGATGGCAACATCGATGAAACGCCACAAGAACATGACGGCGATAACGGTGAAACAAAACAGCCAGGGATTGTGAGCCAGAGGCTGGAATACCGGAACCAGGATGCCGGACAACCAGGCGGAAACTCCGGAAGCCACAAACACAGTACTCAGACTCATGGCAACACCAAAGAACATGACAATATCCCAACTGATTCCCGAACTTATCTCCGGTGTTTTGATGATGCCGCAGGCGGCAAGGGCAAACAAGGCGGTCAGGCAGATTGCTGCATCCGGCAGTTTATGTACCGATGAGGTCGCCAGAAATATAAAGGTTCCGGTCAGGATCATTGCCGTCATCTTTTCTGCCTTACTCATAACCCCTAATTTCTTGTATTCTGCGATAAACGTTTCCCTGGAGATTGCCAGCGGTGCTTCCGGTTTTAAAACCAGGTATCCGCCAACGAGCAACAAAATACTGATACAGGCGGCTGGCAGCATAGCAATTTTAAACCAGCTGCCAAAGTCAACGACACCAAGTTCCGGAACTCCGGCGTACAAACCGGAGATAATCGGACCGCCCAGAGAACCGGTTGACCATCCGGTTCCGGGAATAACTGCCATCGCCCAGGCTGATAACAGAATCAGCGAGCGGCCTTTTGAACCGTTCTTCAGCCCGCAAAGATCGGCACAATTGAGCGCAATCGGCGTAACAATGACAACCCGTACCGTAATGGAAGGAGTCAGAATAGATAAGACTACCCCAATAACCGCCCACATGATGAGAATGCCGGGATAAGAAAGTTTAGTGCTTTTCATCCCCAGGTACGCAATACGTTTTCCCAACCCTGTTTTTGAAAGAACAAACCCAAAGAACAAGGCCGGAATTAAAGACCAGACGGCAGTGCTGGTAAAACCGGTAAATACCTGTGCCGGTGCAAAACCAAGTGCCAGAAGTGCCGCCATAAATAAGGAGCCGCTGGCCGCATATGAAATCCCGGCGGGCTTAAAGATCCAAAAACCAATTGTGACCAGCAAGGCCATTAAGACACGGTGTCCCCGTACATCAAGTCCTGGTGAAAATGGCAAGCCCAGTCCGACTGCCAATGCCAGCACAATAAAAATCCCAAATCCGACCCAAACTACTCTTTTACTCATAAAGTCCCCCTTTTACCCCAACATCTTTACTCTTCCATCTGGAATATGCCCGCGGCACCGATTCCCCCGGCCACACACATGCTGACCATGCCGGTCTGCTGTTTTCTGCGGCGCAGTTCATGGAGCAGCTTGATGGTCAGAAGTGTACCGGTACACCCCAGCGGATGCCCCATAGCAATCGCTCCACCGTTGACATTGATCCGTTCCGGATCCAGGTTTAGTTCCTGGATGCATGCCAGCGATTGGGAGGCAAATGCTTCATTGAGTTCAATCAGATCAATATCGTCCGGCTGCAGACCGGCCCGTTTTAAAGCCTTTGGGATTGCTTCTATCGGTCCAATCCCCATTATATCGGCCGGAACCCCGGCAGTGGCAAACGCCTGTAAGGAAGCGATTAATTTTAGCTCCAGTTGTTTTGCATACGATTCTGACATCAGCACGACAAAGGCAGCACCGTCACTGGTCTGTGATGCATTTCCGGCAGTTACACTACCGCCTTTTTTTAATGGTGCCCGCAGTTTTGCCATATCTGCAGAAGTTACGGTTTGACGAATTCCTTCGTCTGTGGAAAATGGCACTGTCAGGGTATGATAAAGCCCATCTTCACCAAGCCGGACCGTTATGGCATCAACTGGAATAATCTCCTCATTAAAACTGCCGGCTCTCTGTGCGGCCGCAGCTTTTTGGTGGCTTGCTGCGGCAAATTCATCCTGCATTTCTCTGGTAATGCCATATTTAGCAGCAACATTCTCAGCGGTAATTCCCATCGAAGTATACTCACTCAGCGGAATATCCGGATCCGGACGGGACATATTTCCCATAATCGGTACGGTACTCATGGATTCAACTCCCCCGGCAACAATTACGTCTGCCTGACCACAGCAGATCGCATTGGATGCTGTGGCAATCGCCTGTAAACCGGAGGAACAAAAACGATTTACGGTCTGACCTGTTATCTGATACGGAAGACCTGCTGCCGTAACCACCATTTTGGCCAGGTTCATCCCCTGTTCTGCTTCGGGAAAGGCACATCCGACAATGACATCATCGATTGCCAGCGGGTCAAGCTGCGGTATCTGCGCCAATACGCCCTTGAGGACCTGTGCACCCAGTGATTCAGGCCTGGTATGACATAAAGTCCCTTTGCCTGATTTGCCAATTGCGGACCGGCCCATAGCGACAATAACTGCCTTATTCATCTTAAATACCTCCTTAATTGTGAAGGGCCTTGCCCTTTTGCAGCATATATTCGATACGTTCTGCGGTTTTTGGCTGGCGGCACAAGCGGATGAAGCCTTGTTTTTCAAGTTCCAGCAGCTGCCCTTCGCTTAACTGTGTATTCTGGGGTGCATCCCCGCCGATCAAAACCCGGGCAGTTTCCCGCAGGATAAATGCATCGTATTCTGAAATATAATTCCCCTGGAAACGGGCCTCAATAATATTGGACAAGTGTCCATAACCGCTCTTTCCGGTTACTTTGATCGTCTGAGGAAAGGCTCTTTGGAAACCATCTGAATCCATTCGCAGGACTTCTGTTTTCGCTTCCGCCAATAGTGAATCAATATCCATTACAATCCTGTCGTTCTCTCGCAGATATTTCATATTGCGTGCCTGATATGCGTGTTTGCTTATTACTGCACCGGCGATTTGATCCCATGCTTTTGCCAGGAACGGATACACATCAGTACCCCGTACCGACTCAAGGTCTTTACACCAGCGATATAACATCTCCTTGGAACCGCCGCCGGAAGGCAGTACACCAACACCGCTTTCAACGAGACCAAATCTGGAATCACTGTGGGCCACAACTCTGGAACAGTGCATCGCAAATTCTGCACCGCCGCCCAGAGCCATTCCGTGTACTGCTGCTACCACCGGTTTAGCAGAATATTTCAAACGTAATGCCGTTTCATGGAAACGATTTACAAAAGAGTCAAGCTGATCCCAGTCCTCACTTCTGATATAAGTGAGGACAGAGAATAAGTCTGCTCCGCTTAAAAAGTTTTTTCCGCTGCTGAAAAGCACGAGCCCTTTTACATCAGTACGTTTGGTGGTAATATCCACAGCCTGTTCAATCGCGTCCATAAGAACCAGATTGATGGCGGCTCCTTTTGGATGCATATCAAGTGCCAGTACCCCGTCGCCCAGTTCCAGCAGATCGGCGTCTGCACAGGTATGCAATATTTGAAACTCGTTTTCTTCGGCTGCAGGATAAAATCCTGTGCCTGCTGCAAGACGCTTAAGAATCCATTCCGGCAGCCGTCCGCCGTCAGCGATAAGACGGTCCGCCAATTTTTGGAATCCGAGTGCATCCCACAGCGCGAATGGTCCCTGTTTCCAGTTGTACCCCCACTCCATAGCCTGGTCGATTGCTTGATAATCGGCAGTGATCTCCGGTACTTTATCAGCAGCATACAACATAATCTCTTTTACAATCCGCCAGACAAAACAACCTTCCGGAGTATCAGACTCGATTATTGCCCAAAGCCGACTGGCAAAAGGAAGCTTCTCCGTATCCTTTAGAATCTGAATTACTGGCGGGGATGCCGGTATGTATTCGCTGCCGTTCCACACAAAACGCTGTGGCGCACCATCTCCACGGATGGTTTTATAGCTTCCGCTGCCGGTCTTATCACCCAGATACCCGCTATCAAATAACGATTGTAAGGATGGTGGAAAGCTGAACAATCCGGATTCTTCGGCAGGCAGATTGGCCCGCAGGTTGGCACAGACGCTATTTAACACATCCAGACCGACCATATCAATGGTCCGAAACGTTGCGCTGCCGGGACGGCCTAAAACAGTACCGGTCAGAGCATCGGTAACTTCCACTCCATATCCAGCTTCGTGGGCTGCTGTAAATACTGATGCAAAAGCAAACACACCAATCCGGTTGCCGATAAAATTCGGCGTATCTTTGGCTGGAACAACACCTTTTCCGAGCCGCTTCCGGCCAAAATCTTTCATAAACTCAAACAGTGCCGGATCCGTATCCGCTCCGGGGATCAGTTCAAAAAGGCGCATGATCTGAGGCGGATTAAAGAAGTGGGTGCCAAGGAAACGCCGTCTGAAATGCTCTGGCATCTCAGCTGCAATGGCGGTAATGGAAACGCCGGAGGTATTAGAACTGACGATTGCCTGGTCATTGATATATGGAGCAATGGTTTTAAATAACTCCCGCTTAACCTGCAGGTTCTCTAAAACAACTTCAATAATCCAGTCACAGTCCTGCAGCAAATCAAGATGATCGGTTGTATTCCCGGTCGTAATCAGACCAGCAAGCTCAGGTGCATATAAAGCTCCTCGCCGCGGATCGGCAATGCGTTTGAGTCCGGCTTCAGCGAATTTATTTCTAAATGATTTCGACGTCTCTGTCAGTCCGGCCTTTTTATCTTCCTCCGTAAGTATCGGTGGTACGATATCTAACATACACACCGGGATTCCGGCGTTGGCAAGGACTGCAACAATCCCTGAACCCATGACTCCGGCGCCGATAACGGCTGCTTTATTGATTTGATATTCCATTGTCTGTTTCTCCTTTCTAAAATTCCATAGCCAGATCATCAGCTTGTCGGATGGCATTTATCACTTTACCCACTTCGTAGGAATCTCCGATATTATAGATGGGTTTCTGGCATCCCAGCAGTTCATCGTATATCCGGTTATCAGATTTGGAACCTACCGCCATGATGACGGTGTCACAGCGGATTTCTGCATTCGATACGGTGCCCGTTTTTTTATCGGTTGTCTCAATATAGAATTTACCATCTGCAATATTAACGATTTTAGAAAACGGGTACTGTCTGACGCCCATTCGTTTTAAGTCTTTCATTACCGGCCAGCCGCATCCGGGATCAAAACCGGCACCAATTTTGGCAATATCGACGATTGATATATTACGGATGGAAGTGTTGATCATACTGGTGATTTTCTCCAGCACTTCGGATTGCTGCGACATCATGAAATACAGCTGCTGCTCCGACAAAGATGCCTCATGGGCGAGGTATTCGGCAGTTTCACATCCCACGGAACCGCCGCCGACCAATACGACATCCTTTCCGGCGATTACATTGCTTGCCAAAACATCAATTGCAGTATATACCGGAATAGAACCGTCACCCGGCAGCGGAATCTGTGATGGAGTCACACCGGTAGCGAGTACTACAGCATCAAAATCTGATGTTCTGATATCAGCAGCCGTCACCTTTTTATTCAGGATCACTTCAACTCCGTGTTTATTTAACATCGTTTCAAAATACTCAATCAGATTGGTGAATTCTCGTTTGGATGGCGGTACCGCCACCATATGAAGCTGACCACCGATCGTTTCTTCTTTTTCCCAGAGTGTCACATGATGACCACGTTCAGCTGCACGAACCGCAAATTCACAACCGGCAGGTCCGGCTCCTACGACCAGAAGTTTTTTAGACGCGATCGGTTCTTTATCCACGAAAAGGTATTCTCTTCCGGCATATCCGTTGACCAGGCATTCGATTGGCTTGTCGAAGAACATCCGGCCCAGACAGCCCTGGTTACAGGCTACACAGCGGCGAATCTCGTTTAAGCGGTTTCCCTTCGCCTTGTCGGGCCAGTCAGGATCGGCAATCAGGGTTCGCCCGACACCGATAAGATCAGCCTGACCTAATGCTAATACCCGTTCTGCAGCCTTAGGATCATTGTAGCGGTTACAAGAGATTACCGGTATCGTCACCGCCTCTTTTACTGCCTGGGCCAGATAGGCATAACCGCCTCGCGGAACATCTCCCGGCAGCTGCGGAATATTGGTCTCATGCCAGCCACCGGTAACGTTTATCACGTCACACCCTGATGCTTCAAGCATTTTGCTAAAAGCGACGCAATCACTGGTTTCATTGCCACCGGTGATAAAATCCTTGCCGGCAACTCTCATGCAAACCGGATAATCCGGTCCGACTGATTCTCGTACAGCGGCAAGAACCTCCAGCGGGAAACGGCATCTGTTTTCAAAACTGCCGCCATATTCATCTTCTCGTTGGTTGGTCACCGGAGACAGAAACTGGGCAATCAGATACCCGGCAGAACCACATATTTCTACAATATCAAACCCGGCTTTTTTAGCTCTTGCAGCAGCCTCACCAAAATTCCGGATGACTCGATGAATCTCATCCGATGTCATTGCCCTGGGTGTTTCTCTGGTATAACCGGAGTAAACGGCAGAAGGTGCAATTGCTGCAGTATCACCCTGAATATATTTCGCTTTTCCGTAACGTCCGGTGTGCATGAGCTGAACACCAACTTTGCAGCCGCGGGTATGCATTCCATCGGTAAATGTTTTGTATCCCAGAATAAATTCATCACTCTGCAGGTTCATGATATCGGCATATCCCTGGTAATTATCCACCATACAGCCACCGACAAAGATCAGACCGGCACCGCCTTCTGCTCTGCGCCAATAATATTGGTTAAAACGGTCATTGGCATAACCTCCCGGTGTATAAGTGTGATGTAATGCCGGCATCACACAGCGGTTTTTCAAAGTCAATCCATTGATTGTAATTGGTTCAAATAACTTTCGAAACTCCAAAATATCCCCCTCCTTATGTAATTGTTCAAATCATCATGTGCATTATGTATAGTTTTGCGATGTATTTGAATTTTTTTTGGTATCTGTGTTTACTATAGTATAAAAATATGATAATGTAAAATATATAGTTTATCATATAATTATAACGAAATAATTATCAATTGAATGGAGACGTGCTTATGGAAATGAAACAGCTATTATTTTTTAAGCTTACTGCTGAAACGGAACATATGACACGGGCCGCCGAACAGCTATATGTAGCGCAGCCCTTTTTAAGCAGGACGATTGCTTCACTGGAGAGTGAACTGGGGGTGAAATTATTTGACCATGTCGGCAGACAAATCCGCCTCAACGACTGTGGACGGGCATTTTATAAGCATGTAACCAACATATTTGCCGAACTTGAGGATGCCCAAAGTGAAATAAAAGATATATCTCTCAAACGTAATCGTTCCGTTTCTCTGGTTACCAATACAAGCCTTTATATGGCCAACGTACTGGGCGATTTTAAACGACATATGCCGGAATCTGTTTTTCATCAGGCATCTGCACGGCGGTTTAGTATTATCCGGCAGCTAAAGGATGGCGAGGTGGATTTTGCCATTTGTACACCGGCGATTATAGATGAACCGGAACTTGAGACAATTGTTCTGATTGAAGATGTCTGCCCGATTATTTTTCCGCCTGATCACTGGCTAAAGTATCGTCAGAATGTCACTTTGAAGGAATTAGAAAAAGAGCCGATTATCAGTGCGGCCCCTGGCTATGGAATTCGTGATCTAGCCGATTCTTTTTTTCAGGCGGCTGGTGTTGTACCGAATATCATCGTGGAATCTACAGATACCTCGGTAATACCAAATTATATAAAAAATGGCTTAGGTATCGGCTTCTCTCCGCTCACCAGTGTGATGCAGGATCCTCTGCTGCGGGAAAATCATATTGTGGTATCCGCTCCCCCCTGTATCGGTGTTGTCGGGCTTTCATGGAAAAAAAATCGCTATCAAAGTTATGCTGCTAAACATTTTCGGGATTTTGCCATCAGACATTTTAATCATCTGAATGAAGGTGTTCATGTCATTTCTGCGAAGGATTGACTGTTTTTTCGATTACAGCAATAAAAAACGACAATACCCAACCAATTTGATTTGTTCCGGGTGTTGTCGTCTTTTACAGAGACTGATCAATTTATTAATTATCTTACCATCAACTCAGGCCTTACATATAAATCAAATTCTTCTTCTGTCAATAAGTCAAGCTCAACTGCCGCAGCCTTTAATGTCTTGTCATTCTGGTATGCATATTTAGCAATTTTGGCTGCATTCTCATAGCCAATATGGGGATTAAGGCTGGTCACGAGCATCAGCGAATTGTTCAGGTTTGCAGCAATTACTTCATGATTTGGTTTGATTCCCACTGCACAATTTTCATTAAAACTTATCATCGCATCCGCCAGCAGCCGCACTGACTGGAGGAAGTTATAGATGATTACCGGCATAAATACATTTAATTCAAAATTCCCCTGTGATGCGGCAAATCCGATACAGGCATCATTGCCCATCACCTGGCAGGCTACCATAGTGACAGCTTCACACTGCGTTGGATTTACTTTCCCGGGCATAATCGAGGAGCCTGGTTCATTTTCCGGAATTGTGATCTCACCGATTCCGCACCTTGGCCCACTGGCCAGCAATCGTACATCATTGCTTATCTTCATCAGGTTGGCAGCCAGACCTTTCAGTGCACCGTGGGCGTTGACAAGGGCATCCTTGCTGGTCAGGGCGTGGAATTTATTAGGCGCAGTTACAAACGGATATCCTGTCTCCCTGGCAATCTGCGCTGCCCCCCGTTCTGCAAATTCCGGATGGGCGTTGATCCCGGTACCTACTGCCGTACCGCCCAGAGCCAGCTGATAGAGATAGGTTTCGCTGTCTGCAATCATCTGCCGGGAATTCTCAAGCATATAGTACCAGCCGCTGATCTCCTGTCCCAATGTCAGGGGCGTGGCGTCCTGCAGATGTGTTCTGCCGATCTTGATAATATCAGCGTATTCTTCCGAAAGGCGTCCTAATGTTGTTTTCAGTGCATCAATTGCAGGCAGCAGCCGTGTTTCAATTTCGGTAACTGCAGCAATATGCATAGCCGTGGGAAACGTGTCATTCGAACTCTGGCTCTTATTAACATCATCATTGGGATGAAGCTGCCGGACTCTGCCGTCCCGGTTTACATATCCTGCGATTACTTCATTCACATTCATATTGCTCTGAGTGCCGGAACCGGTCTGCCAGACTGCCAGCGGAAACTCTTCAGACAGTGTCCCTTCTTTAATAGCATCGCAGGCACGGGCGATCTCAGCGGCAACTTCCGGCTCCATGATTCCCAGATCGGCATTAACCATTGCTGCACTTTTTTTCAATACAGCAAATGCTTTGATCACTTCGGCAGGCATTTTCTCAATTCCAATCTTGAAATTGGTGAGGCTGCGCTGCGTCTGGGCAGACCAAAGCCGATCTGCCGGTACCGCCACCTCCCCCATCGTATCCCGTTCTATCCGGTACTTCAGCACGCTTTCGTTCTGTATAGATCCCATCTGCGCTCACCTCTCCTGTCTCAATGCGCCGGAAGCCACTGCCGCTTCCGCCACACGCTGTGCCACGTGATCCGCAACCCGCGGATCAAACACGGAAGGAATAATATAATCCGGAGCCAGTTCTGCTTCTCCGACCAGTTCAGCAATTGCCTTGGCTGCCGCGATCTTCATATCGTAATTGATATCCCTGGCACCTGCCGATAAAGCTCCTTTAAATATCCCCGGAAAGGCCAGTACATTATTAACCTGGTTGGGGAAATCACTTCTGCCGGTTCCCATCACCTTTACGCCGGCCGCCAGTGCTTCATCATACATGATTTCCGGAGCAGGATTGGCCATTGCAAAAACAATCGGGTCTTTCGCCATCGTTGTGACCATCTGCGGCGACAATGCACCGCCCACCGAAACGCCGACAAATACATCGGCACCTGCTAATGCATCGGCCAGGCTTCCCTGCCGTCCTGTCAGATTTGTGATTTCACAAAGTTCGGCTTTATGATCCTTGATTCCTTCGGCCCTTGACTTATATAAGATCCCAAATTCATCACAGGTAATGATATTTTTCACACCGGCATGCAAAAGCATTTTAATGATTGCTGTCCCGGCAGCTCCCGGACCATTGACCACAACGCTTAGTTGTTCAATCTGCTTGCCGACAATTTTCACCGCATTGTAAAGCCCCGCCAGCACCACAATCGCAGTGCCGTGCTGGTCATCATGAAACACCGGAATATCCAGTTCCGCTTCAAGCCGCCGCTCAATCTCAAAGCACTGAGGTGAGGCAATGTCCTCCAGGTTGATCCCCCCGAAGGTAGGTGCAATGGCTTTCACTGCGGCGATAATCTCCTCCGTATCATGGACATCCAGGCAGATTGGGAACGCATCAACATCGCCAAACTGTTTAAACAGGATGCTTTTTCCTTCCATCACCGGCATGGATGCCTCCGGACCAATGTTTCCCAGCCCCAGTACTGCCGTTCCATCACTTACGACTGCGACAAGATTGCCTTTGGCCGTATATTTGTATACATCTGCTTTGTTTTCTGCGATTTTCCGGCATGGTTCGGCGACTCCGGGGGTATATGCGACACTTAAATCGTCTCGGTTTTGCAGCGGCATCTTACTGACAATACTGATCTTTCCTTTGGTCTTTTCATGGCTCTGCAGTGCTGCTTCATAATAATTCATACGAGTCCCCCTTTGCCCCTGAAACATCTATGTAATCATGATCCAACAGTTCCTCACCGGAGATCCCCGGTTCTGTCATGGAGTATGGATTCAGAATGATATTCAGTTCCTCTTCTGTCAGCAGCCGATCACGCAGGATCAACTCCCTTACCGCAGCGCCGGTCTGAATCGCCTCTTTTGCCAGAACCGCAGCCCGGTCATATCCGACATGCGGACAGATTGCGGTGATGATTCCGACACTCTTCTCCACCATATCACGACACCTGTCCACATTGGCCGTAATACCGGAAATGCAGTTGTCTACCAGTGTCTGTACGGCAAAGGTAAGTGTTTCGATCGACTGGAACAGATTATAAAATACTATCGGTTCAAAGGCATTGAGCTCCAGCTGCCCGGCTTCTGTTGCCATGGCGATGGTCATATCATTTCCGATAATATTAAAGGCCACCTGGTTGACCACCTCCGGAATAACCGGATTGACCTTTCCCGGCATAATCGAGGAACCATTCTGCTTCTCCGGCAGATTGATCTCGCCCAGCCCGGTCCGTGGTCCGGATGACATCAGGCGCAGGTCGTTGGACATTTTTGAAAGGTTGATGGCACAGGCCTTTACCACTCCGGAGACAAATGCATACCCGTCAAGGTTCTGGGTTGCATCGATTAAATCATAGGCCTGAACCAGATCAAGTCCGGTTGCCAGAACGATGTTTCTGACTACCTTTTGCAGATACTGCACATCGGCATTTAATCCGGTACCAATCGCTGTTCCGCCCAGATTCAGAGAGCCCATTTCCTGCTTGGCATGTTCAAAACGAGTGATATCCCTGCGGATTGCAGCACTGTAAGCCCGAAATTCCTGCCCTAAACGAATCGGCACTGCGTCCTGGAGCTGGGTCCGTCCCATTTTAATAACGGAGTCAAACTCCTCCGATTTCACCTTCAATTCATGGAAAAGACGCTCCAGCTGTTCCTGGGCCTTATTAAGCAGCCGCATTGCTGTGATCCGTCCGCAGGATGGGAAAACATCATTGGTGGACTGTCCGTAATTCACATGATCGTTAGGGTTGACAATGTTATAGGAGCCCTTTTCTCCGCCCATCAGTTCAATGGCACGGTTGGCAATTACCTCATTGGCATTCATATTCAGTGATGTTCCGGCTCCGCCCTGGATCGGATCCACGATAAACTGATCATGGAGTTTTCCGGAAATAATCTCATCACAAGCTACGATGATTGCATCCGTCCTTTTCTTGTCCAGTCTGCCTACTTCATAATTAGTGATAGCCGCTGCCCTCTTTATCTGGGCGATACTGTTAATCAGTTCCGGATGCACATTTAATCCGGTAATGTAAAAATTCTCAGCAGCCCGCAGTGTCTGCACTCCATAATACACATCGATGGGAACCTCTTTCTCCCCGATGGAATCATGCTCAAGTCTGAACTGCTGCTTTTCTGTCTGTTGTTGTTTTTGCTGTACGTCCATTGCCTTTCATCTCCTCCTACCATCTGATAGATTGTTTTTCATTGGATACCCACATTATAAGTGGCGTCAGCTGTATAATCCAATATATATATTGGTATAACAATTATTGCTTTTCGCTTATACCTCAATGAAATCATCAATCTGCTGGTTGTTTTTGGATATGATCAGGTTATGGCTGTTTTGTATCTCTGTTACATCGGCTTCAAATTATTATTCAGCCGGTCAATCATCCAGGCCAGCCGCTTTTCGCGTCCGGCATCTGTCTTTGCATCGAAGTACGCCCGTGTATATGTTTTTTTTACAGAAGGTGACATATTCTGAAAATTTTTGTAGGCGGTTGGATAGTCTTTAATTATTGCAGCCACTGCCGTAATATCTTCGTCGGTAATTCCCGCTGCCTTTTGCAGATTCCATTGGCCATTTTCCTTTGCTTCTTTAATTTTGTTTCTGCCATAATCAGTCATCATGCCTTGATGTTCCAGCTTTTCAACTATTCCTTTGTTTTTCTCCGACCACTTACTGTTAGGACGGCGGACCGCAAAGTATTTCCTGTAGGTTTTATCATCAATGCTCTGCATCTGTCCATCAATCCATCCGAAACACAGTGCTTCTTCCAGAGCATCATTGGCCGAAAGAGTGACCGGTCCGCCCTTTTTTCCAAATATCAGCCATATGCCTTCGCTGGAGGTGCCATTTTGTTCCAGCCACGACCGGAATGCTGCCCGGTCAGCAAACGTTAGAATATCATTCATCATTCATCACCTGTTCATCTTTCATTAACTTCTTCATCGGTTCTCCCCAGTTACCTGGTGTAGTCCCGTCCCAACGAAAATAAGCCTGGCGGACGGAGTGTACCGGCCGGATCATATTCATCCGCTGCTCCACGCTGAGGGTTTCGTCACATAACAACTCATCAGCCAGCACATTTCTGATCTTACAGAGAAATATTACCCCGCCATCCAGCTCGATCGACTGCGTAACTTCCAACTCATAAACCCATGGACTTTTTGCCAGAATCGGGACATCCAGAACCTGTCCTCTGCCGATATCAACGGGCACGTTCATTTTGCCCTCCTGATAACCATTTGTGATGCCAAAATAATCAGCAGCCGGCAGCAAATCTTCGGTGACGAGATTGGCGGAAAAGATCTTTGTGGCATTGATCCGGTCTCTCGTAAGTTTATCGCCGCCAATACATGTCATCACCCCCATTTCGCTGTCAAAGTAACCGCTGAGCCAGGAAAACAGGCCGAAGTTTGGAGTCCCGTCCTCTTTGTTGGTGCCATATACATATAAAGCCTGGGGGCATAAATGATTCGTAGGTGGTATTGACATTTTCATATCGTATTCTCCTCATCTGTCAGATTTGATAGTATTCGCCGTAAGGTATGTTCGAATGTTATAATTTCATCATCGGAAAACCCGGCATAATAGATTTCGTTCATTTTTTTTGATACCTTATCGTACTCATCGCTTAGTTTCCGCGCATCTTCTGTAAGCGAAACGCAGATTTTTCGCTTGTCATCCTGATCCGGAATACGTTTAATCAGATGGGCCTGTTCCATCCGTTCGAGCATACTTGTCAAAGATGTTTTGGCTAAACCGGTCTTTCGTGACAATTCAATAATGGGAATGCCGTCCCGTTGCCAGAGCACATATAAAATGCGCCCCTGTGCTCCGTTAAACGCCTCTACACCGGCGTCCATAAGCAGCTTTTCAAATAATCTTCCGCTGACCTGTTTGATTTGTGTGACCAAAAAGCCACCCTGAGTTTCGACCTCCAACTGCTCACCTCCATTTCAAGAATATAGTACTATATGGTACTATAAAAGTCAAACTTATTTTCGGCACACCCAAAACCGTTTTGACCGCAACAAAAAACGTATCGGCATTCTCTCAAATGACGATACGCTGTAATTTCATTTCTATATCATTTGCTTCTATTCGGATGCAGTAAAAACATGCGGCATCAGACATAAGCAAAATGGATGTCCGGCAGGATCTTTCATCACTCTCCAGCCATCAGAAAATTGCTCGTCTGCGACCACTGCACCATATTCAACCGCAGATTTAACCGCTTTTTCCAGATCATTAACAGCAAGATCAAGATGTGCCATCTGCTGCTGGGCTTCGGGTTTGGATGGCCACACCGGCGGCTGATACTCAGGATTGCGCTGAAACGTGATGCCGGGATATGCTCCCTGGCTGACATCCGGCGGGGCGATGACCACATAGTTCTCGTCCTGATAAGGGATATCCCAACCGAGCAGTTTCGTGTAGAATTCAGCTAATTCATGCGGATCGCTGCAGTCCATTGTAAATGCATACATTTTGATTTGTAATTCTTTATCCATATACTAATTCCTCCTGACCGGTCTGATATATTTTCTTTAATTATTCTTCTCTCACATCATGTCCAAACCGTCTTTCTGCTTTTAACTCATTCCCGGTTTTAATAACACCTTTGCCGAACTTTTGCTGCAACTGAAACTTCACGGCATCCAGAGTCTCCTTTTGCGCAAAGGAATCCATCTCCATCAGAGAAAGCTGGCGGGTTCCGGTTTTTGTAATATTGCCCATACTGATTCCAATAAGGCGGATCGGGCGCCGTTCTACGGCATTCAGCATTGATTCGGCAATTGCATACATTTCTTCTGTACGGTTTGTTGCTTCACCGGTCTTTGAACGGGTAATCTGTTTCATATCAGAATAGGTGACCTTTAGGGTAACGGTGCAGCCAAAGAGCCCCTTGCGATGCAGGTCAAAGCTTAATTCCCTGGCCAAGAGAAGTAATGCATCCTTAAGATAATCCGGATCGGTAATATCCTCCTGGAAAGTGTGTTCTTTTCCAACTGATTTTGATTCGGCATCAGGAATTACTTCCCGGTTATCAATTCCATCAGCCAGATCAAGGATCTTCTGCCCCTGATTTCCCAACAGGCTGATTACTCTGTCACGATTGCGATAAATGTCCCGGACTTTGCGGATACCCGCTGCATGCAAGGTTTCCGCTGTTTTTTGTCCAATGCCCGGAATGATCCTTACGTCTCTGTCAACAATCAGCTGTTTTAATGCTTCGGCATCGAGAATCTCAAAATAACCATCCGGTTTCTTCTCCTCACTGGCCAGTTTGGCAGACATCATGGTATAGCCAACTCCGACGGAACAGGTAAGAGCCAGATCATCCTTGATCCGTTGCTTGATCTCCTGACTGATTTGTCTGAATCCGCCGAACAGGTGGGCAGATGCCGTTACATCAAGAAACCCTTCATCCAATGAGATATATTCAATCAAATCGGTATAGGTATTCCAGATTTCATGAATCCGGTTGGAAGCTTCTTTGTACTTACTCATGTTTGGATGCATATAGATGCCATCCGGACATCTTCGGTATGCATCCTTGATACTCATTGCTGAGCGGACGCCAAATTTGCGCGCTTCGTAACTGCAGGTCGATACAACGCCGCGTTCATGAGGCAGCGCCCCAATAATCAGAGGCTTTCCGGCCAGCTCCTGATTGTCTCTGATTTCAACAGATGCAAAAAAAGCATCCATATCAATATGTATGATGGTTTTATTGGTCGAACTCTTCATTTTGACTCCTCCAAAAACCGATTTATGCCTGATAAATGCAGAGGACAGTTGATTGGTTGACATAAAAAAAATATGTTAACCAATCAACTGTTCTTAATTATAATTCATCAGAATTAAAGTCCGTTTGCCGACGCAGCCATAGCAATAAAAAATATAATCACAAAAAAGACAATTCCTAAAACAACTCCAATTCCCATCAGGATAAATGATGCCCTGAAATAATTTGCCCGGGCCATATTCTTATTATCACATGCCCAGATGATCATCAAAATCAAAGATCCTATTCCACAGGTTATAAGTCCCAGTAAAGCAGGAGCCAGCATCCACAGAAGATAATCCATAATACCCGGAATTGACTGGACCGGAACCTCTTTTATCGGATCAGGAATGTTGTTTGGCATATCGTAGCTGTTGTTTTCGTATGTTTCCATGATTAAAGCTCCTTCTTCTCATTAATTGTTTTTGGTTTATTCAACTCCCGGTCCCCCGCCGGATGAACTGTTATCGCCGCTGCTCTGACCCGGCCCCTCCAGTGCATTCGAGGGCTGTTCCGCTGATGGGTTGCCCGGTCCAGGCTGACTGCCCGGTCCGTCAGCACCAGGTCCGGCGGATGTCTGACCGGTGGTCTCAGGAGCAGTTTCCGTCTCCGGTGGTTCCGTCTGGCCGGTTGTTGATTCTTCTGTTGATTCAACTTCCTGTATGGTTGTTTCTTCCGGTAAGGTAGTCTCTTCCACAATGCTTTCAGATTCAGCAGCTGTTGTTGCCGCTTCCGTCTGCGGTGCTGCAGTAGCCGCCGGTGCCTGGGTTTGAGGCACTGCAGATCCGTCGGACTGACCGCCTGCCCCGACATTCTTTCCGCTTTCCGTATCCTTACCCGGTTCACCAAGTCCTGTTACCTCTGCGATATGGGCACTGATGCTGCGTGTGCGGGCAGATGGCTTGTATCCGGTGGTATCATATAAAAATTCATGAAGCAGAATGACATTACTCTCTAATGTTGTTGGTATTACATATGACAATTTTCCGATGTAAGTTTCTGAGTGGGAAAACGGGAAACCTGAGGTTTGCCCAATGTAATATTTTCTGGCATTTTTTGCAATACCAAGTACATCATCAACACCGATGCTGGTGGAAATCTGCGGGAAGACAGCTCCTACCAGAGTCTTCAGTGTGCCAAAGTCCGCAGACTTTGCTTTGTCCATTGCCAGTCCGATTACTTTCCGCTGTCGTTCGGTACGCTTGAAATCAGTATCCATAAGCCGCAGACGGGCATAAGCTACTGCCTGTACCCCATCCAGATGATTCATGCCGCTGTGGGTGAGGTGTACAGAACCTATTCCGGTGGAATTTACCGTTTCGGTAATGAAGGAATTGATATAAGCAAACTCACTGTCGGTAATCTCCAGGTCAATTCCGCCTAACACGTCAATAGCAGATGCCACTGCGTTCCAGTTAAATGTGGCATAATCATCAATCTGGATATCCAGATTGTCTTCCAGCGCAGTAACCGCCTGAGCGTAACCACCTAAAAAGTACGCCTCATTTATCTTGTGATATTTGTCACCGCCGACATTCATATAACTGTCGCGGAATACAGAGACCAGCCGCATCTCACCGGTTTTTTTGTCAATACTGCAAACCATGATAACGTCTGCTAAATTACTCTTGCCCAAAGTGCCGTCTCTGGAATCCACACCAAACACGGCGATCGTCCAGTATCCGTCATCCTTAAAATGCCGGAACAGCAAAAAACCAAAAATACAGACCAGTAAAAGCAGCACCGGCTTCCAGACAGCTCTCCGCCGCCGGCGCTTCGTCCGGCGTTTTGGCTGTGGCCGTGATGGTCTCACCGGTTCGTATTCTTCATCAAGATCAAAGACTTCCAGATCCATTCTATCTGCTCTTTCCTTTGAAGCTGGTTCATCTCTTCTCTTTCGTTTTTTCCTGTCACGCATGCGGTCCAGTTCATCTTCATAAGAATCCTGTTCAAAAGCCATCATAGCAGATAACTTCCTTTCTTTATCTATCGTTAATCCAGTAATTTCCGGTAATAAGGCCAGTTGGCATCCCTGACGGCAACTGTAACATTATTTGTCTTGCCGCTGCTCTCATGGACACAGAGAATCCGTCCGTCATCCGTCCATCCAAGGAACATGATAACATGGGCATCTTCACCGGTACGGATAATAATATCGCCTGGTTTCAATTCGCTTCGGCTGACTTTGGTTCCCAGCAGCGCCAGACCGCTGGTTCCTTCATAGGCAAGCTTTTCACCGGTTACAGACCAGTATACCCAGTTGATCCAGCCGGAACAATCCAGTCCCTTTAATATCCTGCCCTTATAATCAGGAGATACCATAACACCAAATGAGTTCCCGGCATAGTCAGGTGCAGATGGTTTTCCGCCCCAGTAATAAGGTACTTTACCGACTGATGATAGTGCAAAACGAACCAGTTCCGCCCGCTCCGCTGATAAATTCTCGGAAATCCCCTTAAGGTATTCATCTATTTCAGCTTCTGACAGCGGATTACGCATTGAAAATACCGAAACGGTTAATCCGTATTTTTCGTACCAGTCCTGACTGCTGTGCAGTCTGACAGATGCGATTGTATAGTTGTTCCAGCCCTGCCATCCGTCTTCTTTGAACTGTTCTGCATTATTCCCGATATTGTCTTTGGCCAGCAGGCCATTGTTCTCCTGCAGTCCTAAAACCTTTGCATTGATGATCAGATCGACATGCCCCGGACATTTATATGCTACTGCCGATGTATCTTCTTTGTCTTTAACAGCTTTAGCCGGTGGGGTGCCGGATTCCGCATTGGACGGTGAGGCACCGGTAATCAAACCTGATAATATGGCAGTGATAGATTCAGCACTGCTGGCTGCCGGTGTTTCATTTGTTGTTTCTGCTTCTGACGACTCTGCTTCAGCATGTTGCGAAACTGTTGTTTCAGAACTGGATTCTGCTGCTGCCTGAGTCTGGCCCTTGCTGCTTGTAATCACACCTGATGTCGATTCCGGTTCCGTCTCAACCGGTTCCGTCGCTGCTGCAGATGCAGTCTCCGGTTCTGCTGCCGCAGTACCGGCCTCAATTACGGCAGAAGAGGTTTCAGCTGCTGATTCCGCAGTTTTGGTAGTATTATCCATAACCTTTTGCGGTGCTTCTGTTGCAGCGCTTTCGGTTTCTGTATTTAAAGTCTGTTTTAATGCCTCTTCTTCTGCCAGTGCCTCGGCCTCTAATTCGGCGAGTTCACGCAGTTCATCCTCTTCACTCAAACAGCCCTCACAGTAATAGATACTGCTCATACTGACTGAATAGGAATGCGACTTCTCCCACAGATTCTCAGCATAGGAAAGAAACAATTCATGGTTCTCAATGCCGTTAAAATATGTATAGAGATTTGCCATCGCCATAATGTCGATTACGTTGGAATAGGTATTGATGGTCTGGCCGTCTCCGTTCGTTACATTCATTCGGATCCTCTTAAATGAGTTGATCGTCCAGGTATTCGGTTCAGAGGCTTTGTGGCGATTATCCTTGGGATTGTATTTGCCGGTCACGGAACTGCCGGATTTGCCCAGGCGTCTGGCCAGCTGGGCAGGTGTCAGATCGGCATATTCATAAAGATTATCCATCCAGTCAGCATCCCGCTCCATCAATACCTTAAAGGCTTCACCGGCATAACTTTCCTCAATCCTGGTCGTATCAGCACCATCGGGAAAATAATGTGTCAGATTTAAATATCCGGGAGTCGGTTCCCAGACTTCTTCTTCAACAACATCCACTGCCGGAAGCGATGCGGTCACAGCATCGATACTGTCGGTATGCTGACGTGTAGCCTGCGGTTTTGGTGTAGCCATAGAAACTGTATGTACCGGGGTATATAAATATGATGCAGCGATTGGCCCGATACTCATTACCAGCATGAGCCCTGCCGCTATGATTTGTTTTTTCTGAATTTTTATTTTCATATAATTTAATGTCCACTTTTCCACGTTATTCAATATAATAATATACCATAATTTTTGTCAAATTAACAGTGGGAATCCATTAAGTAAATCTTAAGAAATCACCGCCGCACTTTCTCACGTTGACGAAACAGGACTCATAAGATATAATGAACTGAGTTTGTGTTTGGAGGCACAGATAAAAATAGCAAAGCTAAGCGCCATGCACCTTACAGCGGATCGTGAACAGCATTATCAGATGCTGCTGCCTGCAAGGTTAACGAGGTGGAGAGATTATCGAATATTCGGCGGGTACTCTCCCGTGCTGCTCCGGGCATGTTATATTCTGTTTAAATATGCGGGTAACTGCAAAACAAAAGACAGAGTAACCGGATCACTTTTTTTAAATTAAAAAATATACAGACAGACTGTTGTCTGCGTTAATTTTGGCAGACGTTATTTTTGTTGTGCAAAAAATGATAAGGAGACTTATATTATGTGTGGAATTATAGGATATACGGGGCCATTAGAGGCTTCTAAGATTTTAATCGAAGGACTGGCCGGTCTGGAATACCGCGGTTATGACAGTGCCGGCATCGCTCTTCGTCTGGAGGATTCAAGTATCAAACTGATCAAAACGGTCGGCAAGGTAAAAAGCCTGAGAGAACGATGTGAGCAGGAACTTTCAAAGACCTCCCATTGCGGCATCGGTCATACCCGCTGGGCCACCCATGGCGGCGTAACCGATGAAAATGCCCATCCGCATCAGGCTGGCAAAGTCACATTAATTCATAATGGAATCATCGAAAATTATCACCAGCTGACCGAAAAATATCAGCTGCAGGATCGTCTGGTATCCCAGACTGACAGTGAAGTAGCTGCCTGGGTTTTAAATGAATTATATGATGGCGATCCCTTTGCCGCTATCCGTGCTTTACTTGAAGAAATTGAAGGCTCATATGGTTTTTGTATTATGTTTGAGGACATTCCCGGAAGTATCTATGCAATCCGTAATGTCAGCCCGCTGGTGGCTGCTTATACTCACTCCGGTGCATTGGTGGCATCAGATCTGACGGCTTTGATTCCTTTTACCCAGCAATATTTTGTTGTACCCGAGAAACAGATTGTTAAACTGACGCCATATAAGGTACAGGTGTATGCTCTGGATGAGGAATACAGTAAGGTCCAGCCGGAAACTTTGACCGTGACCTGGAATATGGATGCAGCTATGAAAAACGGTTTTCCGCATTTTATGCTGAAAGAAATCCATGAACAGCCTGAGGCTATGAAAAATACGATTCTCCCCCGTATGAATAAAGGACTGCCTGATTTTACGGAGGATAATATTCCGGATGAGATTTTCCGGTCCTGCCGCCAGATACACATTGTCGCCTGCGGTACTGCCATGCACGCCGGCATGGTGGCACGTGCCATGTTTGAGCCGCTGCTGAGAATACCGGTTACCGTATCGATTGCATCAGAATTCCGTTATGAGACACCATTGATTGATGAGCAGACTCTGGTCATCATTATCTCCCAGTCCGGAGAGACCATTGATACACTCGCCGCGCTGAATCTGGCTCACGAATATGGTTCCACCACCCTGGCTATTGTTAATGTCAAAGGTTCTACCATTGCACGTGAAAGCAATTATGTTCTTTATACTCATGCCGGTCCGGAAATCGCCGTGGCAAGTACCAAAGCATATTCTGTACAGCTGGCTGCGCTGTATATGATTGGCTGTAAAATGGCTCTGGTAAGAAATAAATATACTGCGAAAGAAGCATCCGCTTTCCTGACCGATCTGTTGGATGTGATTCCGGCCATGGAAGCAATGATTGCGCAAAAAGATTCTGTCAAGACTATTGTAACCCATCTGATCCAAAAGCCCGATGCGTTTTTTATCGGCCGCGGACTGGATTATGCCTTTTCACTGGAAGGTGCCCTGAAGTTAAAAGAGATCTCATACATTCATGCTGAAGCATATGCGGCCGGGGAACTCAAACACGGCACGATTGCACTGATCTCAGATGGTGTGCCGGTGATCGCAATTGCCACCCAGGAGCATATATTTGCCAAGTCAATTTCTAATATCCGGGAAGTAAAAGCCAGAGGCGCATTTGTGATATTGCTGACTAAAGAAAGCGCAGATCCGGACAGTTCCCTGGCCGATATTCATATTCGGATTCCGGATGTGGATGACAAGTTCACAGTCTTTCCGATTGCTGTAACGCTTCAGCTGATTGCTTATTATGCTTCATTAGGTAAAAATCTTGATGTTGATCAGCCGCGCAATCTGGCTAAGTCAGTTACGGTAGAATAACCGGTAAATTTCTCTAATTATGTTTTATAAGCTAATTAATTTGATTTTATAAGTTGATTAATTTAATTTTATAAGTTAAAAGCCAGAGCGGTTGACATAATATTTTTATGTCAACCACTCTGGCTTTATTCTTTACATGATCTAAATTATTTCATAATTTCAGTCTATACCAATTCCTCAGGTGATATTGTTTTTCCGTCTCTCCAGATTCGCTCCAGATCATAAAACAGACGGTCCTCTTTAGAAAAGACATGAACGATAATATCACGGTAATCCATCAGAATCCAGTTGGCAGTCTGATATCCTTCGATCTGTTTGCATTCATAGCCTGCTTTTCCCAGTGCATTCTCGACCTCATCAGTCATAGCCTGAACCTGATTGCTGTTGGAGCCGCTGGCGATGATAAAATAGTCGGCAATAACTGATACTTCACTGATATCAATGATTCTGATATCTTCCCCCTTCTTCTCTTCGAGGGCACTGATCGCCAGTTTAGCCATTTCTTTTGATATATTCACGTTTTTCACGCTCCTTAATTTGATAATATTCATAGGCCTGCAAAGTCATGGAGTCGATTTGCCCCCCTTTTCGCTGCAGGTAACGCAGTGAACTGCCAAGAATCTCCAGAACGGCCAGATCCAGGTCCCGGAAAGAAAGAACTCTGATCTCCTTTAGCTGTCCGGCCTTGTAACGTCGGGGTTCGATATAATCGGCAGTAAAAACTATTTTTTCAAGAAGACTCATTCCCGGTCTTCCGGTTGTATGGTAACGGATGGCAGATAGGATATCTTCATCCTGAATGTCATATTTGTGTCTGGCAAGATACTCGCCATATTTAGCATGAATCGTAACCCGAATCTGCTTTTCTTCTTCAGTAAGCGGAATCTGGTGCTTCGCGCATTTTTCAATCAGTTTCTGATCAGAATACCGCTTGGCGCAGTCGTGAAGCAGTCCGGCAATCTCTGCCTTATTAATATCATATCCATACCGCATGGCAAGTGCCACACTGGTGAAGGATACGCTCAGGGAATGTTCATAACGCACAGGATTCAGCCTGGACTCCAGATGATTTCGAAATGATGTAATACGTTCGTCCATATGCACTCCTCTAAGTCTGATATAAGTTATGATTACGAATATACTGTTCTACACTTTCCGGCAGATACTTGTGAAGTTTTTTTCCACCGGCAGCCAGTTGGCGAAGTCTTTCGGATGATATATCCACTTCATCACAGTGGAGACGATAGATCTGTGCCTGATACCGGTCAGCCAGATACGCAATCTGCTCATCCATGCTTCGCTTAGCTGCGGGATACTCCCGGCCGGCAGCCAGTAAAACCGTCTGTGCCATCACCTGTTCCGGATGATACCAGAACTCTATTTCATACAGTGAGTCGGCTCCGATAATGAAGTAAAAACTATGCTGCGGATATCCGGCATGTAAAAGTTCCAGTGTCTGAGCGGTATAACTATTGCCTTTTCGTTCAACTTCAAATTCTGAGCATTCAAAATATGGGGTATCGGCAATCGCCAGACGAACCATCGCACAGCGGTCTTTCGCCGAAGTAATCTGCCGTCCTTTCTTATGGGGCGGCTGGCCTGTTGGCATGAACCAGATCATGTCAAGCTCATATTCCTGATAGGCTTGTCTGGCAAGCCGCAAATGCCCGTTATGAACCGGATCAAAGGTTCCGCCCATAATGCCGATCTTAGCCATTTTGTAAAACTCCTTTATTTTTTAGGAAGTGTAATCTTGCGTTTACTTTCATCCCTGGCAGGTTTATATAATACAATTTTTTTGCCGATCACCTGTACCACCTCGGCACGGGTACGTTCTGCAAGCACTTCAGCAATCGATCTGCCGTCATCAAGACAGTTCTTTAATACGGAAATCTTAATCAGTTCCCGCGCTTCCAGGGCCTCCGCAATAGCTGCTGTAAGCTCCGGGGTCACACTGGATTTGCCGATCTGAAAGATGGGATCCATGGTCATGGCCAGGCCCTTCAGATAAGCTCTTTGTTTGCTTGTCATGGGTTTCTCCTTTATTTGTAATAATCAAATGCAAGGCCGTACATACGGACGGTATCACCCTCCCCAATCCCCGCTTCTTCAAGCGCATCAAGAATTCCGGTTTCTTTCAGGAACTTCTGGAAGAACTGGAACCCTTTTTCGGATTCGAGGTTCGTATATCCAAGCATTTTCTCAATCCTCGGGCCTTCTACAACGAAAACACCATCGGATTCTTTTTCTACGGTATAAGATAACTGTCTGTCACCGGCATATTCGATTTCAAATTCTTTCTCGAAGACAACTGGTGCCTGATCGACAGTTTTTAACAGTTCGTTAACTGCATATAATAATTCTTTTACGCCTTTTCCGCTGACGGCCGAAATCGGGTAAACCGGAATGCCGTCTGCTTCAAATGCTTTCTCCAGAGCTGAAACCGGACTTTCGTCACCTTCATAAACAGCATCCATCTTATTGGCTGCAATCACCATCGGACGTTTCAGCAGTTCCGGATTGTAATCCATCAGCTCTTTATTGATCGCTTTGATATCTTCGATCGGATCCCGGCCTTCGGTGCCGGCCGCATCAACAACATGTACCAGAACCTTGGTACGTTCAATATGTCTCAGAAAATCGTGGCCCAGACCAACACCTTGTGCAGCTCCTTCAATTAGCCCGGGGATATCTGCCATAACAAATCCGGCTCCTCCATCCAGGTCTACAACGCCAAGATGCGGGTTCAGCGTTGTAAAATGATAATTGGCAATCTTTGGTTTCGCATTGGATACACGTGACAATAACGTCGATTTGCCTACGTTAGGAAAGCCGACAAGTCCTACATCAGCGATAACTTTCAGTTCCATCAATACCCACAGTTCATGACCGTTTTGACCTGGCTGGGCGTATTTCGGGGCCTGCATGGTCGGAGTGGCAAAGTTCATATTGCCAAGCCCGCCGCGTCCGCCTCTAAGCAGAACTTCACGCTTATGCTCACCGGACATGTCGGTAATGACCTTGCCGGTCTCAAAATCTTTGATTACAGTACCTTCCGGCACTTTGATAATCAGGTTATCCGCGTTGGCGCCATGGCATCGTTTCTTGCCGCCGGCTTGTCCGTCGCTGGCTTCATACTTACGGACATGACGAAAATCAGTCAGGGTATTCAGTCCCTCGTCGACCTCGATAATGATATCGCCGCCTTTTCCGCCGTCACCGCCGTCAGGACCGCCCGCCGGTACATATTTTTCCTTACGGAAGCTGACATGTCCGTCGCCGCCTTTTCCTGATTTTAAAAACACTTTTGCACTATCTGCAAACATCAAACACCAAACCTTTCAGTGAAAAAAGGCTTCATACCAGAAATCAGTATGAAGCCCGTCAAATTACTCGTTGATTGTTCTTGGATATACAGAGCACTGTTTCTTGTCTCTGCCTTTTCTTTCGAATCTTACGATACCGTCTACAGTAGCAAATAAGGTATCATCACCGCCACGTCCAACATTCAGACCTGGATGAATTTTCGTTCCACGCTGTCTGTAAAGAATGTTGCCTGCCAGTACGAACTGTCCGTCCGCTCTTTTAGCACCCAGTCTCTTGGACTCGGAATCTCTGCCGTTCTTAGTAGAACCAACACCTTTTTTATGTGCGAATAACTGAAGGTTCATCTTAAACATCACTTACACCTCCTTAAATTGTATTTTGATATATGGTTTCCCATAGTCCCTCACGATGTTCTGAAGTCCCAGGACAAGTGAGTTCATAAGGAGTTTCGACTCTGGACTGATCGATTCGGTAAAATGAAACCAGAAACGCCCGGTCTCCTCTTCCATTCCGCCTTCAAATGTATCATCTGTATACTGTTCTACTGAATTGGCCATATTAAGTGTCAGTGCGGAAGCTGCTGCACATACGATATCCTCGCCGTGTTCTGCAAAGCCGGCATGACCATCAAGCTCAATTCCACAATATATATGTTCAGAATTCCGAAACACAGTTACGTTAATCATGATTAAGCGTTGATCTTTTCGATCTTGAGCTGAGTATAGAGCTGTCTGTGACCATTTTTCTTATGGTATCCGGTTTTACTCTTATACTTGTAAACAATAACTTTTTTTGCTTTTGCTTCTTTAACTACAGTTGCAGAAACAGTTGCTCCAGCTACTGTCGGGCATCCAACCGTTAACTCGCCGTTGTTCACTGCAAGTACCTGATCAAAGGTAACGGTTTCGCCGGCATCTACACCAAGCTTTTCTACCTTAATGATATCGCCTTCTGCTACTTTGTACTGTTTACCACCTGTTGCAATAATTGCGTACATATTAGGCATCCTCCTATTATCATTACTCGCCAACTGTGGTGTACGGATAAATCCGGCGCTTATGACCTCGTTGTGCGGCATACCAAAATATTTTATCATGCTATTCCATGAATGTCAATCATTTGTTTATACAAATTGAGGCACAACTGAATTTTACTGTACCCACTTACCGTCCTGATCAACATAATATCCGTCGGGTGTCTTTGTATTACTAAGCATATGACCAAAATAGCCATCGTGGTTTTCGGACAGGTAGTAATATTGTCCATTTATTTGTTTCCATCCAGATGCCAGTGTTCCATTTACGTCTAAGTAATACCATCGGCCCTGATCATTGATCCAGGAATTTGCTGCCATTATCCCATTAGCTGGATCGAGCCAGTACCATGTGTTGTTCAATAATTGCCAGCCGGTTGCCATGTAACCGTTATTGTCAAAATAATAACGGTTTCCATCGATTAGCTGCCATGCATTCTGAGGATAGCCACCAGTTGTATACTGATACCACCAGCCAGTGTCATCCTGGATCCAAGAGCCGGACTGGCTGCTGGATCTGTTGGAACCGCCACCTCCGCCACTTCCACCGCCACTACTCTTACTGGTGGTAAATTCGGCAGTTATATTGCTATCTGTTGCAAGAATAAATGTAAGTGGATTGCTTGTGGTTTGTTCGGGAGAAACGTCACCGCTCCAATTTATAAATTCACTGCGCGTTGGTACTGCTGTCAGGGTCACTTCCTTCGTATCTATATTATAACCTTCATTAAAAATATCATTAGGATCACCACCAATTATTACACTTCCACTTCCGGTGGCGCTTAAGTTTAATACATATCCTTCTGGTGTTACAAATTTTTTCAAAGGATTAGTACCACAAGAAAAATTCCGCACAGTAATACCTGTCAGGTCAAGTTCGCTCAATTGATTTTCTTCACAATCAAATATATTTAAAAATGTATGTTTGCGAAGATCTAAAGATCTTATTTGGTTACCCGCACACGATAAACGATTCAGGTTAGTCAATTCGCTGACATCCAATTCGCTCAATTTGTTATTATAACAAACAAGAGTGTTTAGTTCTAATAACCCTCCGATATCTAAGTTGCGTATATTGTTATCACGGCACTCCAATTCAACTAATTGTGTTAAATTCGCAACATCCAAAGTAGATAATTGATTATATGAGCACTCCAGATAACATAAGTTAGGCAAATTTGAAACATCCAAAATCTTGATTTGATTATTGGAGCAATGCAGCCTATATAATTTAGTCAAACCACTGACATTTAATTTAGTCAGGTTATTAACGCTGCAGTGAAGTGATACTAATTCGGTCAGGTTTTCAACATTTAAACTGGTCAACTTATTAAACGCGCAACTCAGGTTTTTTAAATTTGGTGTATTACTCAAATTAATTTGGCGTAATTCATTGTTGCCACAATTTAAATAAGTAAGATTCAGCAATCCATCAACATTAATATTTTGCAGATAATTATCACTACAATATAATGTTTCCAGTAACGATGAGTTTCTTATATCAAGTGTTTTTAATTGATTATCCTGACAAGATAATGTTTCAAGTGATACTAAGTCATTGGTATCCAAAGTGGTTAACTTATTCTCATAACAAACTAAAGTTTTTAATTTAGTTAACCCATTTACATTAAGCGATGTCAACTGATTCTGTCCGCAATTCAATTCTACCAGTTCGGTCAATTGACTAATATCTAAAGTTCCAGTCAGGTCATCCATACGAACATCCAGAGAAGTAATACGGCGTGGTGATTCATTATTCCAATTCAAAAAATACCAACTCCCTGGATCATCTATTTCTGCATAATGATTATTCACTTCAATCATTTGATTAATAGCAGCTACATCTCCGGCATCATATTCACTAATATCCTGCAATTGGATATCATTTACAAGCATAATACTATCACTATAGGTGGCTGTTGTATCTTCAACATTACTGTCACTTGCACGGCGCTGTCCTGTTTCGGCAGCCATACTCATAATATTATTACCTGACGGAGTAATTATTGGACAGATACTAAATAACATAGTAACGGTTAGTAAGATTGATGTTTTCCTGCGAATAATGTTTCTGTATTTTCTCATTGGTTCCCCCTCGTTGTTCAAGCTATGTTATACTCAAACCGTTTATCTTTAAAACGTAGTAACTATTCAGAACCCCCTCACAGGGTATGAGTGTTCTTTGTGCAAAACAGAGA
>DAMAMW010000030.1:0-77761 GCA_032073745.1 Lachnospiraceae bacterium
CTCGCGGCAAGTGCGGCCGCTCAAACAGACGCTGCGTACCTGCATAACACATTTTACTGAACGTTAAACAGCTCTAATCTCCCTTCAAATGCCGGCGCAGCACAGTCAATGCCTCCCGCCCCTGCCGTCTGCCTCATACTCCCATCGATTTCCCGCCAACAATATTCCTGGCGCCAGTAAGGGGAAGGGCGTTGGTTTTGGCAGAGAAAACAGGTCAGATTCCTGCCTGATTCAGAGATATGTTTGATCTGAATTTCGGGAGGATCTGGCCTGTTTTTGTTTATTTGCTTATTTGTTTATGTTACGGGGTTAGGCGTAACAAATGATATTTGAGTGATTAAACCGGGTAGGCTTTGTTTTTTGTGTCTGCTGCGGCAGAGTCTACTTTGGTTTGCTGGGCTTCTCTGTATTTGAAGAATTCTTCGGCTACTTTTGGGAAGAGGGCGTAGGATAATACGTCTTCGTCCTGTTGTTTCCACTGAGCGCATTCTTTTTCGAACTGAGGAAGCTGCGGCGGGATCAGGTCTGCCGGACGGCAGGTGATCGGAGTCTCGTCGCCGATGACTTTTTTCTGAATCTCGGGATCAACTGGTTTTACGGTCTGGCCGAATTCGCCGAGCATGATCTTTTTGGATTCTTTTGGCACCATCTTGTAACGCTCACCGCCAAGGACGTTCATAACAGCCTGGGTTCCCACGATCTGAGAGGATGGGGTTACTAATGGCGGATCACCGAATTCTTTTCTTACTCTCGGGATCTCTTCAAGCACCTGACGGTACTTGTCTTCCTGGCCGGCTTCTTTCAGCTGGGATACCAGGTTTGACAGCATACCTCCCGGTACCTGGTAACGCAGGGTTTTGATGTCTACGCCTAGTACCTTTGGATTGAGCAGACCGCTCTTTAACCACTCTTCTCTCATTGGTAAAAAGAAATCGGTGATTTCAGCGAGTTTTTCCTGGTCGAGGCCGGTATCGTATGGTGTGCCTTTAAAGGTTTCTACCATAACTTCGGTTGCCGGCTGGCTGGTTCCCAGTGCCATTGGTGACATTGCTGTGTCGATGATGTCACATCCGGACTCTACTGCTTTTAAGTAGGTCATTGCTGCTACACCTGAGGTGTAGTGGGTATGCAGATCGATCGGCAGTTCTGTCGATGCTTTCAGGGCTGTTACCAGCTCCTGAGCTGCATATGGGGTGAGCAGGCCGGCCATATCTTTGATACAGATGGAGTCTGCGCCCATGTCTTCGATTCTTTTTGCGATGTCTTTCCAGTATTCCATGGTGTAGGCATCACCTAATGTATAACATAATGCGATCTGTGAATGTGCTTTTTCTTTTCTGGCTGCTTTTACTGCGGTCTCTAAGTTGCGCAGGTCGTTCAGACAGTCGAAAATACGGATGATGTCGATTCCGTTTGCTACGGATTTCTGTACGAAGTACTCTACTACGTCATCAGCGTAGTGATTGTAGCCCAGGATGTTCTGGCCGCGGAATAACATCTGAAGTTTTGTATTCTTGAAACCGTCTTTTAGTTTCCTCAGTCTTTCCCACGGATCTTCCTTCAGGAAACGCAGGGAAGCATCAAAGGTTGCGCCGCCCCAGCACTCTACTGCATAATATCCGATCTGATCCATCTTATCTACGATAGGAAGCATCTGCTCGGTACTCATTCTGGTTGCGATCAGGGACTGATGTGCATCACGCAGGACAGTCTCTACTATCTTAACCGGCTTTTTCTGTATATCTGCCATTGTCATTACCTCCGTCTATTATTTAATACCAAAGATTGCCATAAAAGTACCGGCCGCTACTGCTGTACCGATTACACCGGCTACATTTGGCCCCATTGCATGCATCAGCAGGAAGTTAGTCGGATCTGCATCAGCACCTACCTTTTGGGATACACGTGCCGCCATAGGCACTGCGGATACACCTGCAGATCCAATCAGCGGATTCACCTTTCCGCCGGTTACCTTACACATGATCTTGCCGAATATAACACCGGCTGCCGTACCAAATGCAAAAGCAATCAATCCTAATGCAACAATTTTTAATGTGGTTACTTTCAAAAATGCTTCTGCACTTGTTGTCGCTCCAACAGAAGTTCCCAGTAAAATAACTACAATATACATCATGGCATTGCTTGCTGTTTCTGCAAGCTGCTTTACTACGCCGGATTCTTTAAACAGATTTCCCAGCATCAGCATACCTACCAGCGGTGCCGTTGAAGGAAGGATCATGCATACTACAGTTGTTACAATAATCGGGAACAGGATTTTTTCCAGTTTGGAAACCGGTCTGAGCTGTTCCATTTTAATCTTTCGTTCTTTTTCTGTTGTAAACAGTTTCATAATCGGCGGCTGGATAATCGGAACCAGAGCCATATAGGAATATGCCGCTACTGCAATCGGTCCCATAAATTCAGTCTGTCCCAGCTTACCTGCCAGGAATATTGAAGTAGGGCCATCTGCACCACCGATAATCGAAATCGCTGCTGCCGCTTTGTCGTTGAATCCCATCAGAATAGCCAGGAAATAAGCTGAGTAAATACCAAACTGTGCTGCTGCACCAAGCAAAAAGCTTTTGGGGTTAGCAATCAACGGACCAAAATCTGTCATTGCACCAACACCCATAAAAATAAGTGAAGGTAAGATACTCCATTCGTCAAGTAAGTAGAAATAATGAAGCAACCCACCTACGCCATTTGATGTTTCCTCAGGAGACGCCATAATATCCGGATAAATGTTAACTAATAACATACCGAAAGCAATCGGAACCAGAAGCAACGGTTCAAACTCCTTGCGGATCGCCAGATATAAGAAAATAAAGGCAACTAAAATCATAATCAGATTGCCAAATGTCAGATTTAAAAATGCCGTCTGCTGAAGAAGATTATTCAAGGTTGTTACTATATAATCCATTTTAATCCCTCCATAATGGAACTTGCGCCTATCTGCAAGCTGTTAGTTTAATGTAGCCAGAGTCGCGCCCGCTTCTACAGAATCGCCGACTGCTGCATTTAAACTTGCAATGGTTCCATCCTGAGGTGCTACGATATCATTTTCCATTTTCATTGCTTCCAGAACTAAAATAACATCGCCCTTTTTCACGGCCTGACCTGCATTTACTTTTACTGCCAGAATTTTACCCGGCATTGGAGCAGATACTTTTACCGATCCTTCAGCACCGCTTGCTGCTGGCGCTGCTGCTGGTGCTGCCGGTGCTGCTTTCGGTGCTGCTGGTGCTGCTTTCGGTGCTGCTTTTGGCGCTGCAACTGGTGCTGCTCCGGTTGATACACCCTCTTCTACGGTTACATCATAAATATTACCATTAACTGTAATTGTATAATTCTTCATGAGAAATCCTCCTAAATTAATTACGCTCTTTTCCATTTTCCTGCTGATGCCCGTTTGATTGAACGTACCACCAGACCATCAGCCGAAGTACCTTCAGCTGCTGCAATCGCTGCTGTTATAACTGCTACCAGTTCCAGATCATCTGCCGGATCTGCTTCCGGCTCCGGTACTGTTTCAACTGCCGGTGCCGGCACTGGCTGGCTGACCGGTTCGATGGAAGCTGTTTTTTCACGCATTCTATTTTCATAAACACCAATGAACTTAAAGCAGCTGATCAAAAAGCTGATGAAAATCAACACCACAAATACAGTTCCCATTCCCATCAGGGTATTCATGCCTGCTTTTGTCATTTTTTCACCGACAGTATATTCCGGTGAAAACGACATTGATTCGATACCGCCCTCATCATTCAGGAATACTTTGTACTCCACTTTACGATTTTCAAACTGCGCCTTTACGGTACAAGATAATCCATGGTCAGTCTCCGCTACTTCCGTTGACAAAACCTCCTGAAAATTACCAGCTTCCGTTTTAACCGCCAGCCAGGCTGTCAAACCTTCCGAAAACACCTTATCCTTACTCTGTTCTGCCAGCGCAATCTCATTTTCAATTTCCGGGACAGACATGGTGGATAACTGCTCAAGTAAACTTGCAGCCCATTCTGATACAGATGCTGACATCTGGGAATCAACTGCCCCGTCAGATGAATCAGATTTCTGGCAGGCAGTCAGGGCGAAAAAGCAGGTTATCATGCATAACATCAATAATAATCTTTTTATATTCTGTTTCATATACCTGTCACCTCATTCTAAACCGTGCCATGTTTTTTGTCTGGACGATCCTCTCTCTTGGTAAACAACATCTCAAAAGCTGCAATTACACGTTTTCTGGTATCGCAGGCATCGATAATATCGTCTACATATCCTCTTTTTGCTGCTGCTACAGCACTGGACTGCATCGTTTTATACTCAGCAGCCTTGTCTCTGATCAGAGCAAGGCTGTCCTCTGCCTTGGCAATCTCATCAGCATACATAATCTTTACAGCGGCTTCGGCATCCATCATCCCAATGGAAGCATTCGGCCACGCATATACAATATCAGCTCCGATTGACTTGCTGTTCATGGTCAGATATGCTGTACCATAAGCTGCTCCTGCAACTACAGTTACTTTCGGAACGCTGGCATTGGCAAATGCATAAGTCAGGCGGCCGGCACTTTTGGCAATTCTTCTTTCGGTGCACTTGCTGGCTTTATAACCTTTTACATTAACCATTGTCAATAATGGAATATTAAAGGCATCACAGAAGGATACAAACTTCTCTGCCTTATCACAACCTTTAGCACTGAGAACCGGTTCGAATTCCGCTGTACGCAGGCCATCATCACCATACATCTCAGTACGGTTAGCCACACAGCCGACAGTCGTTCCGTTCAGACGGATAAATCCGGTTACCATGGACGGATCATATGCCTTCTTCACTTCCATGAAGAAGTTATCATCAGAAATCTGAGATAAAGCCACATCAGTAGCACCGACAAAATTCTCGATATCTGAACAGATGCGGTTCAGATCATCACTGCATTCGCTATAGGACATATCATCTTCGTTGTTAGCCGGTAAAATGGATACTAAAGTACGAATCTCTGCCAGGACAGCACCTTCGTCACCAACAAAATCTACCAGGCCGGTGTCTTCACTCTGGAAGGCAGCACTTGCTGTATTGCATACTTCTGTCCGATTGCCATCGATGGCATTTGGAGAATTAACGAACATTTTTGCTTTGCTTTCTTCCATAAAAATAAAGTCAGACAATGCACTGGATACTGCCATTCCGCCACCGCAGGTACCGAAGATCGCGGAAATCTGTGGAACTACGCCGGAAGCCATTGTCTGGCTTAAATACATCTGGCCGAATCCATGCAGCGCGTCGGTTGCTTCCTGCAGTCTTAAACCTGCACAGTCAATCAGACCGACAACCGGTGCTCCCATCTTCATCGCCAGGGAATAGATATTGGAAATTTTCTTCGCATGCATTTCGCCTAAGGAACCGCCCATTACAGAAGCGTCCTGGCTGTACACATACACAAGGCCTCCGTCAATGGTTCCGTAACCGGTAATAACACCATCTGCGGGAGTTTCCTTTGCAGCCATGTTAAAGTCTGTGTTTCTCGCAGTAATGTAAGAACCGACTTCAACAAAACTGTTTTCATCAAGTAAAGTGTTAATTCTGTTACTTGCTGAAGTTTGTGCTGAATTACTCATTTTGCAATCCTCCATTTTAAAATATTTTCACGAAACAACAGTTAACCATTATGAATTAACTGTTAATTCGTTTTGTAAATCCAATTTCTGCCGATTATAATTGTATAATAATATGGCTTAAATTACAAGTTATTTTTGTCTTTTTTATAACATAAATTGTCAAAACAAAGACTTCAATCTTACGGACTTCTGCCAAAAAAATTATGAACGAAACATATACACAAAAATCGGAAGGCTGCAAACCCTCCGATTTTATGTGCCGATTTGTTATTCACTTACTTTTACCGGCTCAATATCTGCAAGATAATTCAGGCCGCTGCCATACAGAAGACCGGGACTCATCCCGATTATAACGGCATCATACTGATTGCTATTAATATACTCTTCCAGGCTGTAATCATCAGGAATTGTATAAGGCCACAGCAGCTCGACTTCCCCTGCTGCTGATGCCAGAAAGGCTGCAACCGGCAGCATATTTGAGTCTCCTAAAAGCAGTATCCCGGGACCGTCAGCATTCAGGTTGTTCGTAATTCTGCGAAATGAATGCTCACCCGTCAGATAGACACTGTACATATTACGTTCATATGGATTTTCCAGACTCATCCAGTCCATATCCAGCAAAGCCGAAGAAAAATCACCGGTCCGGTCTTCATGAATATCAGACTCCGCATATTCAACGGTAAAATCCGTATCAAAATCAGGGGTGATTAATGTGAAATCCTCAGCTGTCTGATAAGGAAGCCCCATCCGCTTTCCGGTTTCGCCGATAAATCCGGCCGGATATTCCGTCTGCGTAAAATTTCCCCGGTCTGAAAAAAAACCATCCGGATCAATATTGACTCCATCCGCCTTCAGCCAGTCCAGAATTGCCAGATAAGATTCGAAGCTGGCCTGGATTGTCCAGTGCGGATCGGTCTGATAATTGTATTCCGACGCATCCAGACCGGAATCGTTAAGCACCGTCCGGGTATCCATATAGTCGATCTCGTAACCGCCCAGATTATATAACAGAGCATCCGAACGCGGATTCAGATTATTGATCGGAAAACCATGACAGGTATCCAGGTTCCCCTGATATAAATCAATCACGTTTACATACAAAAACGATGCTCCCTGCCGGAAAGCAGACTCCTGCACCTTCTTCAGCCGCAGGGCCTCATCTGTAAAGGAATATGACTCATATGGATAAAAACTGGTATAAAGCAGCCGGCCGTTCTCCCCTTTAATAATTGTGAAATCGTTATTTGCCTGTTTATTCAGGTAATGGCTCAGATAACCGTATGCATCCTGTAAGGTGTCCTGGAAAACGACGCCCCCTTCAGCAGTACTGATAACAGCATCATAAGTACTGGCGATATCCCACCCCTCAAAAAAACTGACCTTCAGATAAGGAAACCTTGCTGACAGATTCATAAACGCATAGCTGAACCAGGTGAGAATAAAACACACAGCAAATATCCTGCGAATTGTTTTAACTGTCTTCATTATTCACCTCCAAAGCTGCAAGTGTATCAATTGGCCGGGGTCATAGCTGCTGTTTGAAAGTGTAATCAGCAGCAGCAATGCCGCCATTGCCATAACAACCGGATAAAAAATATAAACGGCCCGGGCCGCTATACTGCCGCTCCGGCCGGCTGCCTGCCGGATTTTTGCCGTAATCGGAAAGCTGCAGATCAGGCCCAGCACAAACACATACCAGATCTCATTCCATAATGCCACAGCCAGTTCACTGTAAAAACCACCGCCCGACATCCCAAATAAATTACTGATAAAAAGAGTGAACTGATATATGGTGTCTGTCTTTAACGCTGCTGCTGAGACCAGCATAATAAAAACCACATATGCGTGCCGCAGCGGACTTCCCGATTCTTTCTCATCCAGTTCTACGATTCGTTCGATCAAAATCACCAGAAAACTCAGCAGACCGAAAATCAAATTGGGAATTCCGGGCCCCAGCCAGAGGCCGATCAATACCCACATAAATAACAGGTGCAGAACCATCCGGTCATTATTGGTACGATCCGTCTCAAGTGACTGGTATACATACTCCTCAAACCATTCTGTCAATGAAATATAACAGCGCTTCCAGAACAATGTCATCGAGGATGCCATAATCGGATAATTGAAGTTCTCCGGATACACAAAACCGAGTATCCCGCCCAGTCCCGTCACCATATCGCTGAAACCTGACAGTTGATGATAAATCCCTACCGCAAATGACATCAGTCCCAGCAAAGCAAGTAATATCGGCACTGTGGTATAAACACCGCTGTTATTTGACTGTTCAAAAACAATATCTGCCACTTTTAAAAGCGGAGCTGCGATCAATACTACTTTTGCCAGACCGGCAACAAACCGGCAGATGCCCTCGGTCACTTTATCAAAACTGACCTGCCGTTCCTTAATCTGATGAGCCACCTGATGGTAACGGATCACCGGCCCTGCCTGCAGCACCGGAAAAAACGACAGATACAGGGCAGTATCTGTGAAACGCGGATTCCACTTCACTTTCCCGCGCGCAATATCGACAACATAAGAAATTCCCTGCAGGGCAATAAATGATATCCCCAGAGGCACGGCCGCAAACTCTGCTATCTCCACATCAAACAGCCCGGCAATACCGCTTATCAGCGGATGCAGATGGCGGAAAAAAATCAACGGCAGAATATTGACCGCAACCGCAAACCACATCATTCTTTTTGACACATGATTCTGTACTACATAACCAAGGTGGTAATTAATCATCGCCATTACAAAAAGCAGAATTCCATATGTAATGCTTCCAAAGGAGTAAAACAGGAAACTGGCAAGTACCAGCCACAGGTTCTGAGCCTTTCCGGAAAAAGAAAGAGCAAAATAACCCAACAACATTGCCGGCAGAAAATACAGCAAAAATGATAGATCCGTCATTTGCATGAGACATTCTCCTTTCCTTCCGTTTGCTGTACTGCTCGGGTAATATATCCGTTCCCCTGCGGTTTTGAAGATGCCGGGACTGATTCGAGATTGGTCCACCGGTCCATAACATCTATAAAATCAGGACGTCTTAAGATATCCTCCGAATTGACAACCTGATACAGAATCTTTCCGTCATCGCCGACAAGATTCGGCATCAATACAAGCTCCAGGCCTTCTCCAAAGTGCAGGGTCAGGGCATCATCCATTGCCAGCGGCCGGTTGATATCAAGAAAAGCATATTCAAAGTTAAAGTCATGCAGGATACCGGTCCGCCCCTCTTCCGTCTTAAAAGGCAGTTCCACTCTGAGACGCGGCATCTTACGGACATTAAACTCTTTTCTGCGCGTACGCCGCATCAGATTGGTATTAATATCATCAAACACACTGGTATTATCTTTAAACCGTTTCGGCAGGCTGTGAGGACGGTCGTACAATATCTGAAGATATTGTCTGCGATTCTCATCTGAAATCTCATCGATGACAAAAGCATATCTCCACTTCTTTTCCTGATTCTTCGTCAGCTGCTTGGCATTTACTACCCGGCACTTCATATAAGCCGAATAAATCTCTGTCTGAACAACGACATCAACGATCGAATCGGAACGGTTGTTCAGCGGCATATCAAAAATTGCGGCAAGGCCGGTATCGGAAAGATCTGAGGTATATCCGTTATACTGATTGCCATAACACGCCACACCAATCGGGGTGCGGACAAAAAAACGTTCTGCATTACGATAGTTTACCCGCCCCAGCATAAAGAAAATTGCAAATAACAGATTCTTCAGTTCAACAAATAACCAGAACAACACGATCGGATTATAAATACTATTGATCATAATACTTTGACGAATCAGCATGAAGATCGCGATTATAGTTGCAATCAGCAGCTGGGTATGCGGAATGATATAAAGAAACTTACGCCACTGCTGTACATCTGCCCCCTTGCCTTTATCTGTGACAACAAACTTCTTCTGTTTAATACCGATAATTTCCTTAATAGTAGGTATCGTTAAATATGGTGACATAATCGTATCAACTACTGACGACCAGTGGTTGGTGCGGGTACCACTGGAAAACACTCTGGTCGCAAAATAAAACAGAATATAATGCGGCAGCCAGAAAGCTGCAATCTGCCAGACTGGTGCATCAACAACGCGGATGTTAAACAAAGCTGACATAATCGGTGCCACCAGGTAAACCATCTGGCCGATAAAAGCCAGCCAGTAGCACAGCGTTCCGGTCAGTTCAAACTTCTGCCAGAAATTCAGGACCGGATTCGTAAATACCCGCAGAGTCTTAAATACCTGGACATTACCGCGGGACCAGCGTTCCCGCTGTGACATCAGCGAACCAATAGTATCCGGACAAAGACCATGGGCAAGCTGCTTGGGAATGCCAAAATTACGATACCCCGCCTGCAAAATCATCAGACCGGTCAGGAAATCCTCGGTGATACTTTCTGTCGCAAACCCGCCGACATCAATAAGTGCCTGTCTGGACAAAACAGTATTCGAACCGGCATATTGCGCGGCATTATCATTATTTTTGGCCACATTTACTTCCTGAAAGAAATAGTCCTGTTCGTTCGGAATATTCTGCTCCGAGTACAGATTGTACTGGAACAGGTCAGGATTATAAAAACTCTGCGGTGATTGTACAAAACCAACTTTATACTCCGGATCAACTTCATTTTCATTAAGGATCCGCCAGCTTCCATTCTCCTGCTGTTCTACAAAAGGCAGGTAAAAATAAGGTACCGTCTCCATCAGAAAATCACTCGACATAATCATATCGGCATCTACCGTAACGGCAAGATCACCGGACGTCTGCCAGAAAGCATTGTTCATATTTCCTGCCTTGGCATGTTTGTTGCCTTCCATGCCGAAATACCCCACCCCCATATCGTCGGCCAGTTTTTTCATTTCCGGACGATTATTGTCATCGCAAAGCCACACATGTACTTTTCGCTGATCAGGATATTTCAAAAAAGTACAGGAGTTGATAGTTTTATACATCAGCTCCGGACTTTCATTGTGGGTTGTAACATACAGATCCACATCGGGATACCAGCTCAGCGGTATCTCAGGCAGAGCCGGGTCTATATAGTGGGTCGCTTCTCTGAAATTGGACAGAGCAATAACAAAACTGGCCAGTTCGGCAACGAACAACAAAATCCCCATAAAAATGGAAGGAATACCATATTGGAGCGGCATCGTAAAAAACAGCCGCCAGAACACATAGGCAAAAATAGCCGCTGTCGTAACGTACATCAGCAACTTATGTTTTGGGGTGATATGTTTTGGGGTGCCGGCAATCTTCCATCTTTTATATGGCGTTTTTTTATATGGAATTCGCTTCTTCGCTGTCTTTCCGTCAGAATCATTCGGAGCCACTGTCTGAGAATGAACAAGAACCGGTCTTTTTATTTGCGTTTCTTTCACTAGAATTTCCTCCGTATTGCATAAAGATATTATCCCATCAAACACCATACCTGCGTGCAAATCTTACCAGCATGAAGAACACAATCATGAACAGAACCGGCCATACCGGATTCGTATTCAGGACAATCTCCTTACTAATCTCCCGTTCATTGAAGTCAAATCCGGTAAACTCTCTGGCAATTTGCAGGTTATGTTCCCGCAGGGTATGTTTTAAACGCAGAAGCTCGGCTTCATAGGTATCTGTCTGCCGGGAAAATGGTACCACCGGTTTAACCGTATCATCATCAAGTTCAATCTCCGTAAGCGGCTTTAACTGATAACTGCTGTAATTATCCCAGCGGCTCCAGTCTCTGTCTGCAGCCGGGGCAACATAAGCAGCGGCCTCGTCAACCAGCCGGTTCAAAGAACGTTCATTCAGACTGCCGTTGCGCAGTTTCAGATATTCACGCTGGACCTGCCGGGCAAATTGCGGACTTTTGAAAAAGTGCTCATAATAAGGAGCTTCGTCATACTGCATCTGATCGCTCACAACCGGTTCATCAGCCTGATTGTCAAAAGCCAGATCAAAATTCCAGATCGGTGCCGCCGAAATATTCTTTTTGTCAATATTATAGTAATAATATGCATCCATCATACCGGCATAGTTCTCCGTCAGCTCCCCAACCATGAGGGAAGCAAAAAACGACGGCATATCAAACCAGTCAGAGTAGGTATAAAAAGTCCGGGAATCCGTCGAATACAATACCGATTCCGCTGTACTGAAACTGCCGATCGGATCATTAAAACGATCATCCCATTGAGTTGCCTCAATAAAAGGAATTGATATATAACCAGCCGAAGGATCATTCATCGTCGAATAGGTATCGATCATGATCTGCTCACCGCCCGTATTGCGGTGAAACAACACGGCATTGTCACGATGAGGCATTTCTGCCAGCAGATATACCCCCTGATATAAATCGCCTTTCCTGTTTCGTAAAAACACTTCACACAGTTGAAAATTAAACTGGTCTTCCATCATGGCTGCAGCAATGCTGTATCCGACATAATTGCGGATTAATGATTTATCATGCATGGCTCCCAGTAATATGTATTCCTTTCCGGCCGTATCCCCGATCAGTTTCTGTGCTTCATCAAACCGCAGAAAATAATCATGTTTCTCTGAAGTGCTGTTGGTTCTGTCTGTCATGTTTCGGACTGCTGCAGTCTGAACTAAAACCGGACTTTTATCCAAAATATTGGTCTGCTCACCGGCAAAACTTAAAACAGTGGATGCCATAAAAAAGTCATTCTGTTCTTCTGCACCTACATCCGGAAACTCCAAAACCAGAATCGGCATCTGACTGGAAAATCCATCCTCAGCATAATAATCATCCGTCAGCTTAATATCTTCGCAAATACTGCCCGCTGCCTCAGCTTTCACAGCATCAGTACCGGCAGCCAGTACATAAAAGGAAAAAAAGCAAACAGCACAAAGGCTCAGTACGATCACAGCCAGAATCCGGCAGCAAAACAGCGAAGTATATTTATTTTTATAAAACATTTGCGTTTTTCGCATATCCTCATCCTCACATTTTGCACTAATTGCCTGTATCAGTAAAATTCCGGTCAATTCAGCCCCCTGCCCTGAAATTTGACTAAAAACTCCTGATTATCATTCCCGCCTGATATCAGCGGCGTAACTCTGACAATCAGGTATTCACTGCCGGCCGTATCAATATCAATACCTTCCCAGGCTGCTGCATCCAGATTCACCTGATAGATTGTTCCGTCCTGGTTCGCAACAGACAATTCCATTGGTGTTGTTTTTGATGCCATAACAAACTGCAGGCTGTTAAACTGTTCTGTATCCTGCCAGCCAAAGATAATGTCTTTACTGCCGTCATGCCGGAAAGTAAAGTCATTTGACCAATATTGATAATCAACTGCCAGCGTTTTATCATATTCAAGTAAAGCAATCGTATAATCAGGTTGCCAGACAAAAGGCAGGTTCGGATAATATTCCATCAGACGAGCTTTAAGGTTATCAACGGTTGCCGGATCTGCGGGCCGAACCTTTTCCAGCAGCAGAATATTATTATTATCTTCTTTATAAGCAGTCAGCAGCTGATAACGGGAACTGATTTCCGGATCATTCATCAGCATATCATATACCTGATAGTTTACCTGCTGAACGGTATCAAAGCTGTCTATGAAGGGATCATTTAACAAAACATAATCCGCCATAAACAACTGGGACGGAAAACCATCACGCTGATCCATGATATTACTTCTCAGTACAAACGGCGCACTGTCTGTCTCTTCGGGAAGATTGATACGTTTGAGCAGCTCTTCCGAGAGGTAATCATTCGCTCCGACAACGTAAACTGACTTCGATGTCCCGTTTGTCAGCTCTTTCAGATCGTTGAGCAGGTGACTGATTGTGTCAAAATACTTGTATACCTTTGGATATCTTACAACATTTGATGTAAATGGCTGTGCCAAATAAGAAAATGTATGCAACCCCGGTACAAAGGCCAGCAGAAAGTTAGCAATACCGGTAACTGCAAATGTAATCAGCAAAACAGAAGCCTTTTCCTTTTGAAACAGCTGCACCGCTATATTAATAAATGTACATATAAATACGAACAGTGGAATTGTAACAAGGTAATAGTGATGAGGATCCAGGTTCTGCACCATTGAAAACAGGCCAAATGCTGTTGCGGAGCACACCACAAGCCGTATGCAGATCATCCGTGATGTCCTTTTCCGGCATAAAAAGACCAGTCCGCCAAATGATGCGCAGAGATATAACAACCCCCATCCTTTCGCAATCTGCCAGAGATTACTCCACCAGGCTACAGTTTTTACTGCTGAATATTCAGTCGCATAATCACGACCCAGGAAGGTAATAAAAATATTCTGGTTTAAAAGCAGTACGACAAGACAGCAAAGTGCGGCAATTGACGTAATGTTCAGCACAAAATTGCCGGCTTTTCTGAATGAAAAACGTTTGCTTGCGAACATCGTCAGAAAAAGATCCACTCCCAGTGCTGTATAAAATCCCACAATATAATATGCATACCAGCGCCTGGCTACTAACAGCAGCAGACTGGCTGCCGCCAGACCAAAAATGTGTTTCCGGCTTAATATACTGCCATTCCAGTAAAAAGTTGCATTGAGCATCAGCGCAACCAGCAGAACGCCCATCACATCCGGATAACCATTAAGAACCGGCAGCAAAAAACCCGGCAGCATAGCTCCTGCCAGTAAACACAGATTAAATGACATAGCGCCGGCAACCGTACCGCCGGCCAGACGCAGCAGACGCATCGCATATATCGTCAGAAAAAAACATGCCGGCATATAATAGATAAAGTAGATCGAAAAAACAAATCCGGCATACTGTGTACCAAACACATAACTTAACGGAATCAACGGTATAACTGCAACATATGTATAGTCCTTATTAAGAGAATCAACGGCTTCTCCGAACAGTTGAGAAAGTGACTGTCCGGCAGTAATTCTCCGCTCCAGTGTTGATCTCCAGAAGTTGCTGAAATCATACACTTTGATATCTCTTTCCATCGAATAATATATCCGGAAAAACACGGCACCTGCCACCGCCAAAAAAAAGAGCATCCCGGCTATCATTTTAAACTCACGCGGCCCAAATCCCAGTTCTTTGATCCAACGCCCCGCCAGCATTATCAGACCGCCTGTCAGGGCAAGCATCAGCAGCCATAAAAAAAAATTACCAGCGATTGCTTTTCCTTCTGCCTGAGGCAGGAAGGGCTGTACTGCATAAGCAATAACAAGCGCAATCGGAAGCACACAACACCAGAACAATTTCTTTAAACCGGCTTTCTCTTTAATTTGCATCTCGCCCATCAGAGTCTTTCTCCTTAATTTCTCAATCCCATAAGCTCAAATTAGTGCCCGCATAAATGTTATGTAGCAACACTGCGGGCATTAATTCAGTCTCATAAGTTTAATGTTATCCAAAAATAATAATTATTGTTGTTTTATTGTAATATATTTCATTTCAATTGTCAACTCAATACGTTACTACACCAAAAATAACCGCAATATCTTTTGCCAGTAATACGGCAGTGATTTTATCTCTACTGCATGTTCCGAAAAAACCGGCCATGATCTCACCTTTTCATCATTCAGATAATAATCAATACTTCCGATGATCTGATTTTTCTTAACCGGTGCAATAACACTGGCAGGGATGTTCCGCCTGACGGTTACTGCCTCAGAATCTCTGAGCAGCAGATTAAGAATCTGCTCTGATTCGCCGAGATTCAGGGTAAGGCTCACCGATGCGTTATCCTCCCCCGCTGCCGGAATACCATCTTCTACCGGAATACTGACAGCGCCCAATTTTTCAAACACATCCCGGTAGTGAAATTCGTCCATCCCAAACCGGAACAGGGTTCTGGCATCAGCCCATTTATATGTCTTATTAGGCGGCCAGCCGCTTGCCAGCAGTGCAATAATATAGGTTCGCCCCTGATCCTCCAGGGCTCCCACATATGAATAACCGGCTCCATTGGTAAACCCGGTCTTACCTGACAGCGCTCCCGGCATCATTGTCAGCAGCGCATTGTGATTGGTACAGCTATAGCTTCTTTTTCCGCTGATATCGGTAAAGCTGTGATTCGCCGTTCTGGTAATAGCCAGGAACTCTTCCTTCATCGGCGAATCAGAAATGCAGTATCGCATGATCCTGGCCAGATCCTCTGCTGTCGTTCCATGAACATATTCCTTCCCCTCTGCTGTCGTTACAGCAGCATCCAGGCCGTTAGGCGTCACAAAATTGGTGTCGGTGCAACCGATATCGCGGGCTTTCTGATTCATCATTCCGGCAAATCCTTCAACACTGCCGCCAATCTGTTCCGCTATTATAACTGCAGAATCATTATGGGATTCCAGCATCAGCGAATACAGTAAATCATTCAGATAGAATTCGCTGCCTTTCCCGGCACCAAGATGCACCTTCGGCTGGGAAGCCGCTGTCTCCGATACGGTACAGATATCCTGCAGGTTGCCATTTTCCAGAGCCAGAATACAGGTCATGATTTTTGTTGTACTGGCCATTGGCCGGAATACATCACTCTCTTTGCCATAGAGTACTCTTCCGCTGTCAGCGTCCATCAATACCGCCGATAACGCATAAAGCTGCAGTGATTTCTCCTCATTCTTACTTTGAACCATATAGCTGGAAGTTTCGCTTTTTTCCAGAACTGCCGGCTGTGCCTGCGGCAGGGACTGCCCGATGACCCCAAGCCAAATACCAATACCAATAAAAAGTCCGCTCACTCCAATCCGTTCTTTCATATACTATTTGTCTCTCCGGACTTGTCATTACTTTATCCTATTCTGGAAAAAAGCAGTTTATTCTGCTATACTATGGAGACAAGGGGAATTAAACTTATGTCAATTCAATTTCAATATACCGTTTCCACGGCGGATGACGGAACAAGCGTTGGAGATTTTCTCCGCAAAACGGGATATTCTAAAAAACTGTTAATCGATTTAAAAAAGGATCCGTCTTATCTGACGATACGGCAGCAGCAGGTCTATGTCACTGCCAGGCTCAAAACGGGTGATGTCCTGAATGTCTGCCTGCCGCCGGAAACAGCTTCAGAATCTATTGCTGCTACTGAGATGCCGCTTAATATTGTGTATGAAGATCAGGATATTCTGGTTCTGAATAAAGATGCCGGCGTGCCAATCCATCCGTCTCAGGGGAACTACAGCAATACCCTGGCCAATGGTGCGGCCTGGTATTTCAGGCAGCAGAATCAGCCTTTTGTCTGCCGGGTGATCAACCGGCTGGACCGGGATACCACCGGTCTGCTGATCCTGGCCAAACATGCACTCAGTGCCTGCGTCCTGTCCGGGATGGTCCGCAGCCGGCAGATTCACCGGACATATCTGGCAGCCGTTCATGGCAATATGGCTCAACTGGCCGGCACAGACGTTATCCGCGGACTGGATTTATGTCCGTCCGGCGAAACGCGCTTTCATACCCTGGAGGCACCAATTGCAAGGGTATGCGGCTCAACGATTGAACGTCAGGTTGACTGGGAACAGGGCGAATATGCCCGGACCCACTTCAGACTGTTATCCTGTCTGCCCGAATCAGACAGTTCGCTGATCGAACTTCGGCTGGATACCGGACGGACCCACCAGATCCGCGTGCATATGAAGTATCTTGGATTTCCGTTATATGGTGACTTTTTATACCATCCGGATTACCGTTACATCAACCGTCAGAGCCTGCACTCCTGGAAACTTGAATTCCTCCATCCAATCACAAAAGAACCACTGTCCTTTGCGGCAGCAGTTCCTGACGACATGAAATGTTTTGTAACTGATCAGACAGCCGCTATCCTGAGTCCTTTGGGATAGTGGTTTTTTAGTATTCCGCCGGCCGCTTTGGCCCAGCCGATGGAGTATCCATCCACACAGACCAGCACCCAGCCTTTTTGCTGCCCTGCGGACGGCAGGGTTGATCCGGCAAGATAATTAATAATATCCGGTTGATCCGAATCCAGATTCCGGCTGCGGACAACCTGATCCGGCTTCAGCGCCAGCGCCAGGGAATGAGATGGCTCCAACCGGTTCTTTTTTAATGTGCCGATATGGAGTCCGGGACGCAGAACCTTCAGCCCTGATATCCTGTTCATTTGAACCGGCAGCTGATATACCTGATCACCAAACAGGATCAAATGCTCCATGTCCAGTTCCGCCTTCAGGTTATCCTGAATAAACGCACGGCACAGTTTCAGACCTTCTTTATCTTTCCAGAACACCTCTTTCCGGCAGCACCCGGATGCCTTCTCCTGGCCGCCCTTTCTCAGAACTGCCATATAATGTCCTTCGCCACGGGCCTGATGCGGCCAGATCCGGAATGTATCCGCCAGACCATCACAGCTGATTTTGCTCCATTCCGGCCTTCCGGCAGACAAACCGGCCGGACACGAAACTTTTTCGATGGAAAAATCCGGGTGACGGCTGATAAACCCGGCAACACCTTCTTCATCTTCTTCCGGTGCAAAGGTACAGGTCGAATACACCAGCCTTCCTCCCGGTTTCAGCATGATGGCCGCACAATCCAGAATCTGCTGCTGGCGTTCGGCGCAAAGCCGGATATTGTCTTCACTCCATTCCGTGCCGGCCTGCTCCTCCTTGCGAAACATACCTTCGCCCGAACATGGTGCATCCACGATAATTTTGTCAAAAAACTCAGGAAAATGTTGTCTCAGCCGCTCAGGACTCTCATTCGTCACGACGGCATTGGCGATTCCCATGCGTTCTACATTCTGGGACAGAATTCTGGCTCTGGCCGGATGGATCTCGTTGCTGACCAGCAGTCCCTGCCCGTTCAGGCGACCTCCGATCTGGCTTGTCTTGCCTCCGGGTGCCGCGCACAGATCCAGTACCACTTCTCCCGGCTGCGGATCAGCAAGAGTCACCACTGCCATGGCACTGGGTTCCTGAATGTAGTAAACACCGGCCTCATGCAGCGGGTGCCGGCCCGGCCGTGATGCTGCTTCATAATAATACCCTTCCCGGCACCAGGATACCGGCTGCAGACCAAAGCACTTCTGATAAGCCGAGAACATCTGATCGGGTGATCCTTTCAGCGGATTAAAGCGGAGTCCCTGCACCCGCGGTTTGTCATAGCTGTTAATAAACGCTTCAAATTCATCTCCCAGCAGTGTCTGCATCCGTTCTTTGAAAGCTACGGGTAACTCCGGAATGTATTGTTTTACTGCCATTATCCAGTCTTCTCCATTCGTTTCATAACTATTTCTTCTGCTTTTAGCAAAGCCATCGGTTACCTCCCGTTGTACATGCCCTGAAATACTTAATCATTATTATATCGTCAGATGTGTACAGATTCAAGTTTTTCCAATGAACACAAAAAAACAGGGACGACTATTTTATTAATACAGTCATCTCTGTTTTTGTTCTGTTTCAGATACTTATTATAAATTGATTTTGTAATCGTCAGATCCCTGACCGTTTACTACATAATAAGCAACATTTTCCTCTGGTTTCACGTATACATCCAGTGTTTTAATAACAACGCCTTTGTTGGCCTTGGTAAATGCCTTTGTAGCTTCAGCAATAACTTCTTTGGAATCGATCTGCTTGCCGGAAAATTCAACCACAACGGATGTTTTTGCTTCGGTTTTTTTAGCAGCAGCGGTCTTCTTCGGTGCAGCGGCTTTCTTTGGTGCAGCAGGTTTTGCTTCAGTAGCTTTGGCTGCTGTAGTCTTAGCCTCAGTTGTTTTTGCTGCGGTTGTTTTTGCTGTAGTTTTTTTAGCTGCAGTTGTCTTAGCTGCGGTTGTCTTAGCTGCAGTGGTTTTTTTAGCAGGTTCTGCAGTTTTTACTGCTTCTGCTTTTTTAGCTTCTGCCTTTGGAGTTTCAACTTTTGCTGTCTTGTTCTCAGTCACCGTTTCTGAATCTTTCTTTGCAATTGCCATTTGATTTTCCTCCTCATTCGAATCAACTGCATTCACGTGTAGCAATACGATTATGGATTATATAGTTTTTTGCCCGTTTTGTCAATTGTAAGATTTTCACTGAAATCTACAATATAATAATCAGGGCAATCGTAATTGTTACAATACTCACTAAAATTGATATGGAATTGATTGCGCTGGAAAGCTCTACATCTCCTCCCAGACTCCCGGTAAAAGCCGGTGATACTGATGAAATCGGGCCAAAGGAAATAATTGCCAGCGCCTGTCTTACCTCCAGCGGAAACGGGAGCAGATAAAAGGCCGCCAATGCAAAAAAAACTGCAGTTCCGTAACGCAGAAATATAATTTTTATGATCTGACTGATTGTCTCTTTTTCCATGTGAACTTCAAAGCCGATTCCCAGCATCAAAAGCGCTAAAAATGCATTGGCTTTTCCCATTGTATCTGCATAAGTCAGGATTACCTGCGGCAAAGAAATCCGGCATACCGCCAGAACCGTCATAATAATATAAGCGTCAAAGGGAACCGAAGAAAAAAGGCGTTTCAGAATACCGCCGATTGAAATTTTGTCGTCACCGCCTTTTACGATAGATGCCAGAGTGTAAGTAACTCCGGTACACATAACGGCATTTCCCGCATCAAACAAACTGGTCGTGGCAAACCCGACAGGTCCTAAAAAACTCTGGACAAAAGGCAGCGTAAAATTGCCGATATTATAGCCCGACAGATTGATCATATCAAAAACCTGCGCTGTCTTCTGCTTCTTCAGATTAATCAGACAGCCGATCGATACCATGATGACATTAGCCCCAATGCCAAGAGGTATGACCCATAATAAGGCCGAATCCATGGTGATCTGACTGAAGTTAGAAACAATCGCGGCAGGAAGTGTTATCCTGATTACAATTTTAGAGATCAGATAAAAATCACTGGCATGGAAAAAACCTTTTCGTTTCAATATATATCCGGTTGCTATAATCATAATAAAAGCCAGCGCTTTGGCCAGTACCGTTTCGATTCCACCCATCATTTTATCCTCCGTTAACTGGAAGCAAGCGTATCAAAAAAGCGACTGCCTGTCAAGCATTGTTTCATTCTCACCAGTACTGCTACCGCAGCGGTTCGCGATAGAATTTACCGTAAAAATTCTCGGTTTTAAACAGATTGATAATCACCTGGGGATCGATCTGATACATCATATGAACCATCTCTTCCACCTCATATGAGGATACCACAGTATGAAGCAGATACATCTGTTTGCGGCTGTATCCGCCGACTACTTCAGCGCAGGATATTCCATGGCGGTACTGGCTGACATACTCTTTCATGATTTCATCAGCTTTTGCTGTTGTAATCTGCAGCGTCACCCGCTCATAGCGGTGATGGAAGGCAGCAATTGTTTTTGTTGAGATAAACTGAAACAAAATAGAGTATCCGGCATGATCCCAGCCAAACAAATACCCAAATATACTAAGCACAATTACATTACCGAAAAACACGTATTCCCAGATTGATTTTCCGGTCTTATTTGACACATATAACGCAATAAAATCAGTACCGCCGGTAGATGCATTCCCCCGCAGGGCAATGGCAACCGACAGACCATATAAAAATCCGCCAAACACGGCATTTAACAGGACATCATCAAACAAAGCATCAAACGACAACACTTTTAAAAAGAAACTGGCCAGCCCCACCTGCAGTAATGAAAATCCGGTAAAACGAAGACTGATACTTTTACTGCATAAAAAAGCCACCGGCACATTCAGCACAACCATTGCCAGTGATGTTGAAATCCGGATTCCATATAAAGATGTCCACTGGTCTATCAATAAGGCCAGACCGGTAAAACCGCCTGATAAAAGATTGCCGGGCCAGACCATAGTCTGAATCACATATACCTGAAGCAGTGCCGAAGCAACTACGGCAGCCAGAGTAATCATTTTTCTAATAATCAGTAAACATTTGAATTTATCCATCACATCTGACACCATTCTTTTTTATTTTATTTTCATACATCTGAATCTCTACTTTGCTTGTATTATTTGCAATTATAATAAATTCATCCCCGCCATATCTTCCCACAAAAAAATCATTTAATGATCCGGTCTGCATCTCCCGCCCGGATGAGATCAATAAAATTAAGATCGTCGGCAAATAACCCGGTAAACATTTATTGCTCAGATAATATTGTTACAATCTGAGTCAAGTCGATATTCAGAGCACTGCTGTATTGAGCCAGCAGTTCATCTGTTTTGCGGGAGAACTCATCAGTTTGCAGTTCAAGTTCGATATCTTCACACTGTCCATCCTCTAATTGACGGCTGATCCAGACTTTGCAGATCAGGTGTTCGCTGCCGTCATATTCTACTTTGTATGCACTGTAAGCAGCGATAGCTGCAGAATCACTACCTGTCGGAATCATTTTAATATCGGATACCATTTTGTAATGGCGTGTATCACTTTTGTCATATTCCTGCCGCACAGCCAGTTTCTTATTGGCATATTCATCACAGGTGAGGTTATCATAATTACTGTTGATGCCGGCAGTTCCCCTGATCCCATACATATCAAAGGTAATACTTGAACCAAAATGCCTTGTCGATCTCCCCCTGGGAACTGTCAATGTATAATCCTCATTGTATACTTCATAAAGAGCAGTACCAATCATCGGAAACGCTTCTATTGGCAGAACCTCCTTATCATCGCCCTGCCTCTGATATTCTTCCTGGCCGGATTCAATCCGTTTGCCGCCTTGAGTCAGACTATCCGGGTCAACGTGGTAAACTTCCAGCGGCAGGCTGTATGCGGCCGACAATTCCTTAAGAATCTGATTGGTATGGTCATCAAAAGCTGCGGTTGATAATTCAATCTGCATGTGAAGCATCTTCTCCTGCGGAAGTTGTGTTATATGAAACACTGTTATGTATGGCTCAAATCCTGAAGAATAGTTACTCCGTTTTGCTTCCACAATCTGGTATGCAGTATCTTCACCGACTACCGCATCTTGTACCTTTACCTCCTGATAATCTCTGGCATAGTCATGGAAGAATTGTTCGGTATCACTCACCTCTTCTTCCAGATAATCTGCCAGCTCATCATTATAAGAATATGACCAGTTTACTGATATGCTTATCCCATGTTCATCATAATAATAGTATTCCCCATCATAACGGTCCGTCTCCGGTACAAAAATATTATAACTCATGTTATCTCTGCCTAACAGCTCAACTTCCCGTAATATTTCATACTGATCACTATGATAAAAAGTTTTATCCTGCTCATTCCGGGCGGTTGCTTTTCTGATCCCCCTCAAGTAATCCTGAATAATCTCAGCAAAAGTTTTCTCCCTGTCTTTCGAAACGGACAAGCCTCCTGGCTCTGCCTCATCGGAAAGTTCCAGTGTTGCATGAATTTGTTTGATTGTTTCAAACTGCTCCTCACTGTAGCATTCAGATGCTGTCAGAATCACGGTATCATCCTCAAACTGATAACACCGGGCATAAAAATAATAAAAGTTTTCTTTTTTGGAAGTTGATTGGTCTACCTTATAATACATGGTGTCAATGGTGACACCATCCTTACTCTCCTGTTCAACCTTCTCTTCAATAATTGCATTATCGTCTTCATATTCCCTGAAGCATTTGAAGTAGTTCTCCGGATTAATGTCAAGGCCTTCTACCTCAATCATAGTCAGCATTGAACCGCTTCCGGGATTATAAAGTGTTACAAACGAATTACCTGCTTTATCCTCTGTTTTAGACAAATTCCACTGATCACGGCTATATTCAAAACCAATTAAAGCTCCTTCAAAACGTTCCATCGTTGTTTGTGCTTCCTGTTGTACCATCTTGTCTGGCACATTAGTTCCGGCACAGCCTGCCAGCAATAAAACAGATAGCAGAACCACTGTGTATCTAAGTATTATTACCATCATATTATTCCCCTTAAGTTTGTCTATTAAAATGCAGATGATAATATCGTACCATAATCAAACAATTAATTCCACCACTATTACTGCAGCCGAAAGAGCCGGCTTATCTGGCATTTCGATATCTAATAATAAAAAAACAAAGATGACTGCATCGGTAAATACAGTCATCTCCGGTTTTATTCATTTACTGTTTTTTCCGCCTGATGTATAGTAGTCCCAGTCCGGCGCCAGATACGATAAGAAGATTTACCAGTATTGCAGCAATACCGTTGTCTCCGGTCCTGACCAGTCCACCCTGAGGTACTGGAATGTCTAAAATGTAACTGGTCGGAACCCCATTTTCATCGATAATGGTCACCAGATAACGCCCTGGCGGTAAGTCGCCCGGATCGTTCGGGTCTACTCCCGGGGGAAGCGGAACCACATCCGGCTCCGTCGTCGGCATTGTTGTCGTTTCTTCGGTCGGATCTGTTGGGTTGGTCGGATCGGTCGGATTTGGTGATGTCGGGCTGGTAGTCGGATCGGTTCCGCCACCGCCACCGCCGCCACCTGGAACATGATTTTTGATCCGCAGTGTGGTGCTGTTTTCCATAACTTCGACATACCCGTTAACACCATTGCTGCTCCACTCATCAACACAGCCATCCTGCCTCATCGTAAACAGAATTGTCCCTACTCTGGAACTGCTGTATCCGTTCGGAGCTTTGGTTTCAATCAACCTGTATTCATAGGTCCAGAACATTTCCGGAAGCTCAGTCTGAATGCTTCCATTTTCACCACCGGTTACCAGCGAATCAGCATAAACCTGCCATTCATCTGAACTGCCCTTTTCCCGGTAAGACAACTGGAAATCAGCTCCGGAAAGTGCGGTTCCCAAGGATGCAGAAACCTTTTTTACATTCAGGTAACCTCTTACCGTATTGGTAAAGGATATACCGTCATTCAGAACTCCACTGACCTGATTTGTCGTCTCATCGAAATGCTCATAATAGGCGATCTGGCTTTCCATCATTCCGGATGTTCCTTTTGTTACAGCAACCTTTGCATAATAACTTGCCGGATCATATTTTATGAAAGAATCGGTTCCCTGAATCTCAGATATTTCAAAAATATAGGTGCCCTCTTTTTCAAAACGGTATGGTCCGAATGCAATATTCCCGGCAGCGTCATTCGCTGCTTTTTGAATATCAAACGATCCGCCCGTTGATGAATACAGCATCTTTGCCCGGAATGAAAACTCCCCTGCCGCCATTGCCCGCCCAGTCAGATACTTGACCGCAGTCAGAGACCGGACCGTACTGCTGTCAAGAACTGTAACCCTGTATCCGGCAGTCGCAGTTTTTCCGCCATGAGTTACGGTCACCTCTGCATCACCGATGCCGGCCAGAAGTCCTTTCACCAATCCGTTCGAATCTGCCGTGAAGTGCTTTTCGTTTCCGTCCGCAGTCTTAAATGTAAATGTAAAATCTTTCAAATTCTGAACCACAACACCGTTGTATTTCACCTGATATTTCGTCGGTTTGGATTCGCCGACAAACATGGTGATGTCTTCCGCTTCAATGGACAGACTGGCATTGCCATTGCTGAGGGTTCCCTGCATCAGAATCACATGGCTGGATTCCTCACCTTTCACCGACACAATTTCCGATGCCAGCGGTGTATTCTGTCCTTTCCGCACAGCTTTCAATTCGCCGACAGCATTCCAGTTCGCCGTCAGGCCGGCTGCCGATTTGCTCAAAACCGCCGTATCACCTTCCACCGACCAGTTGTAATTCATAATATCAATCATATTGACACCGGCAATGTATGACGTTCCGGCATATGCTTTTACCGGTATTGTGCCGGTAATGGTATAAGGCAGATCAACATATTCTTCGGTGATATTCCCGCCGTCCGACACATATAAATGCGAAATTCCGCCAGTTGTATTAAGGGCCGTTGATACACTTGATGATATGTAAGTGCCGCTTTCACTTCGCGTCTGGGCTTTCCCCCAGATCACAGATCCCTGCCCGTCAGAAGAAATCCCGGAATTGGAATATATTGCATGAAAAGTAGCCTCGGCATAAATCCTGCCGCCGGTTTCAGCAAAAATCCCCTGGTCCGCATTATCCGTATCTTTCAGAAGTACACCATAACAAGTATCGGCCGGATCAGGACCTTCATCCATGTTGACCCGTGCTTCAATCACCCCTTTGTTCTTTGCAATGATACTGCCTGTATCACTCAAAACAGCTGTATTTCCGTTTGAACTGTCGCCTGTCTTTAACGCATCAATTTTACTTTTTTCACCTTCTGACGTTATATCTTTTTTAACCCATACCGGATATCCCGTCTCACTTTTAGCGTTGATAAGACCACCTTTAACTGCAGCAATCTCACCTGTAGAATACACCGCAAAGCCTGACTTTGAAAGTGCATTCATCACACCACCGCTTCGGACTTCCAGCCGGTTTATTCCGGTACTGTATGCACGGCCTATAAAAGCGGCATCCTTTGCTTCACACTTTATTTCACTCTCATCATCAATTATCAACTTCAGATTCAATCCATAATAGCATGTATCTGCAACACCATACATATTACTCTTTACATCAATCTTGCTTTTACTATCTAAAATAGCAATAGCATCCGTGTTTTCTTTATTCTGGTTAGATACCAGAACAGCCCCATATACAGCCATTTTAGTCTCACTCAGATCAACTTTGATCTGAGACTCATTCGTCATCACAAATGAATAACTCCCCGGAACAGACATATCATATGTTTTGCTTTCTTCGTTATATGAAATCCCCTGAAAACCTGAAACAGACACACCATAGCTGAAATTTTTATTCTCATCAACAGTAATCGTTCCATTATCCATCGCCAGAGCACCATAGACAGTGACACCGGTACGTGAACTGCCGCCACTCTCTGTCGTACTGGAAAAAATCCCGCTGTCTTTGACCAGAGCATTTCCATCAATATATACCGGATGCCAGTTCCTGCCAAATGCTTCTATTTTAGCATTATCCATCATCGTCAGGCTGCCCTTACCGTAACCGTCACCGTTTGGTTTTGTATACTTATGCGGAAATCCCGAACTAGAAGTTTTTGAACTTGTCGTATGGAAAGCATAACCATGTTTTGAAGATGCCGTCTCACCGGCTGCATATGCCACCAGCTTTCCATCTGCCATAACCACATCTCCGGCAAGAACGGATACCATATAATCATCGATATTATTCGTCGTTTTCGTGCTGTAATAAGGATTAAACGCATCCATATCCGCCACTTCATTCTTCGCTGTCAGCGATCCGCCACCTGTATAAGTCAGTGTTCCATCTACTCTTAGCTGTCTGATTGCGACATTTGTCTGATCATTGTAAAGGTCCAGATCTGAGTAGCTGTAAAGAATTGTGTCTTTATTTGTTTCATATGTAACACCATCATAATCCAATTCGGTATTTGAAACAAACGCTGCGGACACTTCCGCCTCATCTGATACAATATAAATCCTGGACGGAGATGTCGAATACAGCACACCATCCCCGGTCACCTCTCTGACAAAACCATAACCACCCGCTTTCTCAGTAATCAGCGCCTCTTTGATATTAACTTTTGCATCATCCAGATTAAAAGTAGTCCTGTCACCCTTAGAATATAAAGAGGGAACCGCATCGTCATCGCCGGTAAGGTCCAAGGTCTCTATCGTTACGGTTCCGTTTTCAAACCTGACGGTAGTACCCTTTGTATTCGCTCCATAATTAGGTGTTTTTCCAATTTTCAGAGTTTTAATTTCGACGTCTTCATCTCCGGATGCCTCCAATATCAAAATATCATTTGGCTTATTTGGAATAACTGTGATCTCGCACTCATCATACCAGTACAGCGTTTCATCAGAACTATCTTCCGTTGTCAAATAGCACAATTTTATACCATTCTGCTCAATATCCGAGTCTTCATCAATCACATCATGCTGTCCTGCAATAAATTTCACGCGTCTTTCACGCGTAGCGTCTGTCGACTGTGCGTCCCATTGAAATGTTTCAGGCAGCCTTTTTACCTTTATCGGATCCTGCTGCGTCATCATAAGCTCCGGCAGATTCGATGGTGACGCCTCCGGCGGCAGTAACTCCGACGGTGTAGCAGGCAGAATCTCAGATGGAGTCGCGTTCGAGACTGTTGCATTCGAATCACTCGCAGTATCTTCCGTTGCTATCTCAATCCAACAGTCATTCCCTTCCTGAGTAAGGATCAATTCCATATCCTCAGGTACGATAAACGACACTGAACCTGTGATCTCTTCGAATTCAACAATTCCCGGATTTAAACGTTTCCGCAGATCTTCTGTAAACCTAAGTGATATTTTATGTAATCCATCATTTGAATTGCTGTTACTTGCATCGCTTCCCGAGGCATTGTTTCTGCTTGCTTTAGCCCCGCTTTCAGTGAACCGCTCCAACAGATAACCAGACTCAACAGCATCACTCTCCAGCCAGCCATCATCAAATGCAGATCCGTTCTCTGTCAAAACATCATATATTTCTTCTGGAATATATAGATGAAATGTTTCTTTAAAACGGTTAAACGAGTTCTGATTTTTCTGTACCAACAACATATCAAACCAGGCTATTTCGCCACCCTCTAATTGCAGGTGGATTTTCCCGTCATCGGAAGCAATTGGTGTACCGGCATCATTACGAATTCCATACTCAACCTCCCAGGCATCCCACAATGTTGCCATTGCCTGTAATGGTGATATGAAATAGCTGCCTAACAATACGATCAGCAGTAATACGGCGGTCTTATGACGGATTTCCGTCATATATGAAACCAACTGCTTTTTCTTATGCCATTCCATGTAAATACTTTCCTCTCTATTTGCTTTTAGTTAATCAAGATTTTAGAATTCCTTTATTCTTTTGTAAACTGTTATACTGTGATATGGGCACACCCTCACGCCCCCCTCCTTTCTCTCCGTAAAAGTAACATCCACATCACTTAGAATAATGCATTCCTTTCGTTTTCACTCTTGTTATCATAATATTACGTGATAGCAAACTTCAAAAAACAAAGTATATATGCATCTACATAAAATTGTAAGAAAATATTCAACAAATGTCAATCCTTAGAACAACAATTATCATATCATTGCGATATTAACAGCAAAAATACCACTTTAATTAATTATTGTAACTATTTTGAAATTATTAGATATTGACACCGCTCCAAAAATAAAGTACATTAGAAACATCTTAATTACTTATTCACAAGGAGAATTGTCATGAATAAATCATTAAAGGTTGCCGTCATTGGGAAAGAATGCGTTGCCTGCGGATGTTGTCTCATAACCTGCCCTAAAGACGCAATCTATATCAACTCAGGAATCACGGCCTGTGTACGGGGTGATATGTGCGTCGGCTGTGGAAAATGTGCCGGTATTTGTCCTGCTGGCGTCATTGACATTGCGGAAAAGAAGGTGAACTGATGAAAAAGGAATGGTATGAATATCTCTGGATCGTTGAACTGTCATATCTGTTTCTCGGCCTGTTCAACATTTTGTTTGCATGGTTAGGAATGTTATTTTTCACAATACCACTGCTCACCGCTGTTTTTGGCGGCAATAAAGCATATTGTAACCGATATTGCGGGCGCGGGCAGCTGTTAGAACTGCTTGGCCGTAAACTAAAGCTCTCCCGCGACATATCACCACCACGCTTCTTACGCAGCCGAATCTTCCGCAACGGATTTCTGGCCTGGTTCATGACCATGTTCAGCCTGATGCTGTTTCATACATACAAAGTATTTACCGGCGCACCACTCCAGAAAACCATCACCCTCCTATGGGCCTTCAAACTCCCCTGGCAATGGGCAAACGTTGACATAGCCGCCCCCTGGGCCGCCCAATTCGCCTTTGGTTTTTTCAGTGTCATGTTAACCTCCACCATCCTGGGCTTCACCACCATGCTCCTCTTCCGCCCCCGATCATGGTGTGTCTACTGCCCAATGGGAACCATGACTCAATGCATCTGCCAACTAAAACACAACACAAAGGAGACCAACCATGGAAGAACAAGCAAAAAGAATAGCTGACCTCCTAAAAATCCTGGCCAACCAACACCGCCTGCTAATTCTATGCGCCTTACTGCCAGGCCCCTTAACCGTAAACGAAATCCACAAACACACCCCCAACATAACCCCCTCCGCCCTCTCCCAACACCTGACCCAAATGAAAACCGCTAAAATCCTAAGCTCCGAAAAACAAGGCATGAACGTAATCTACCAAATCCACGACGACCGCGTAATCAAACTAATCGAAGTCCTGAAACAATACTACTGCAACTAATCCCCCCATTTCTTCACACAGCTCACTTCACGCTTTAATGTTTTGCTTTTATGCTTTTTACTCCATAGGGGAAGGTAATTTGGTGGCTGGAGAGCCAGGCCCTGAGGATGAGGCCGGGGACCACCCGGTACGGATTTGGCGCATTTGCAGGCATGTCCGTGTATCTTAGTTTTGAAAATCAGGTGTTATCAAGGGAAGTGGTCACTGTTTGAGCGCAGCGAGTTTGACCACTTCCCTTGATGTTTTTAACCTTATTTTCAAAGCTTAGATACACGCCATGCCGAAACGGCGTCAAATCCGTACCGGGTGGTCCCCGGCCTCATCCTCAGGGCCTGGCTCTCTGGAATCCCCCAAATCACCGTCCCCGTTTCTTCTCTTTCTTTTTCTGCTGTTTCAACGCAAACCGCCGCTCCGCCTCCGCCTCTTTCTGTTCCCGTCTTCTGACCTTCCGTTCCGTTTTCATCTCCTCCTGCTGTAATTTAAGTGCCTGCTGGGATTTTGTCCCGATTCCGAGATTCCCGGTCTGATTGCGGGCTTCCCGCTGAATCCGCTTGGGATTCTTATGCATCTCTTTTACTTTCGTTTCAACAGCCGGACTGAATCGTAACCTGGTGTAGTTTCTCAGGAAAAATTCCATCACCTCATAGTCTCTTGGTTCCGGACCAAATGTCACCTTGGATACCGATAATGTGTCATCAACAATTCGTTCTACAACACCGATCCAAAAGGGGTCCTCAAAACATACAAACGTCGTTACCGATACTTTGTCCATAACATTGCCTCCTTATAATCATGTTCTTGATTGCTAAGCCCGAAAAACATCTCACTAAGCTCTCAATGCAAAGAATGGACGACCAAGGAGGAAGGTTACTGATACCTTGCGGTACGCCCGGACTACCTACCGGGACTGTGTTTTTATCTTTGCCTTATTTAATTTTACCACATCTTTTATGACCCTGCAATTGCCAGAATACGCTCCAGATGGCCATGCTCCGCTGCTGTTTTCAACTCCGTACTGATATTATGGATTTCTGCTCCCAGATACTGGCTTAACTCTGTATCAGCCCCATACCCCAGCCGGATCAGCTCATCAAGCTTTGACTCAATCACCCTGTCCAGTTCTGTGGTTGTATGACTGTTTGCAAGGTTGCTGATCCGTTGAATCTGCTGCTCATTATAACCACTGCAATCCACCTTTTTGCCGGCCAGCGCACACCCCGTAAGGTTTCTCAATACAATCCCTGCGACATTAACAAACAACTCCTCATACATCGGATGATAAGCCGACAGCACATGCAGGACAAAAGCTTCCGGCAGCTGTTTTAAAAACTGCTGCTCCAGACCAATACATTTTAAATACAGGATGATCCGGTCAATTCCCGAAGTATGGTCAAGGGAAACCAACAACGGATAGTCCAGAGTCAGGATATGGTTCTGTGGATTAAACCGGACATCATAATGGATGAAAAATGCCGGAAGCCCTGATTCAAACGTCTCACGGTAAGCCTGATTCCGGTAGCAGCAGAAGTCTGCCAGAATTTCATGATATAAAAGCTTTGCCTGTTCAACCCGTTCAAGTAATAATTGATACCCCTTTTCATATGCTTCAGCTGCTGAAGGCCGTGCCGCTGACCGCACTGCAAACTGCTCTTTTTCGCACCCTGCTTCATATTCCCTGATACTGTACAGGACAGCTCCCATCAATTGTCTGGCTGTGTTATAGGGCACTGAGGTGCTCTCTTTACTGGTGTATTTATCAGTCAGCCAGGCTACCAGCGGAATCAATTCTTCCATACCGTATTGTTCATTCATTGGCTTTACAGATCCTCCTCCTCTCCGAAACGAATCCCTCTCGCCAGGCGTTCCAGGCATGTTTCTTCCAGAAAATCCAGAGATCCCTGACATACGCCTTCAAACATTTCTTTCATGGCAGTAATCAGTTCGTCATCAGAAAGCTCATCAAGAGTTTCATTCTTATACATATAAAAAATCTCCTGCAGCCGGCCGATTGTGTCTGCATAATTGTCCTGATACACGTAAGGGGAATCACAAAAAGCAAAAATCAGGCGCGGCAGTATCCCTTCACCAAACTCCACCCGTTCCTGCTCCGAAAGGGCAAACTTTCGCTCATTCAGAAGCATCTGTGTATCTGCATCAGTCAGTGACAAGCCAAATTTACTTGTGTACTCATTCGTCTTTTGTACGGATTGTTTCTGCAATTCCTGATTCATCTGCATCAGCCATTTTGAATCATCCATAGCACACCTCCATCTACTCGTATCTGACATTCTACAGTTATATCAGTCGCAATACAAGACTTGAAAAAAGTTGGATTTTGTGGTAATATAAATGTAGAAAAAATGCTGCTGATCTCATATTTTGCATCCGCTAATATGAAACCGGCAGCACTTTTTATTCTTCGTACAAATCACCACTGTTCTCTTTCGTTAAAGACCCCTCCAACTCTATCATCAGAAATTTAGTTAATTTCGTCACCACCGGTCGATGTCTGATTCCTTTTGGAACAATAATAAACTCTCCGGTACCGACTTTTACTGTCTGAATCTCAGTTTCGAGAAAGAAATCACCTTCTAAAACATAAAACATCTCATCAGATTGTTCATGCACATGAAAATCCAGCGTACGGTTTTCAACCTGTACAACGCTTAATACATGTGAATTTAATATGCCTATTTTTTTGTAGAAATACAGTTGATCTATTCCATTGACTTCCTTTAACAGATTGACAGCCTCCATTATGTTACCTCCATATCATTTGATTTGCTTTCAGATATATGGTAACATATACAGAACTATCTATAAAATAGATGATTTTGATCACAACAATCTCTTTTTAAGATCGTACTATTTACAGGAGGATCTGATTATGGAATTAAAACATTTACACACCTTTTTAGTGCTTAGTGATATTAAAAATTTCACCAAAACTGCTGACTTTCTCCACTACGCTCAGTCTAATGTCACAACCCAGATCAGGCAGCTGGAAGAAGAACTGGGCGTCCGCCTGTTTGAACGGATTGGGAAGCGGATCACATTAACAGCTGCCGGTGTGGAACTGATCCCATACGCACGTCAGATGCTGAACCTGTCAGAAAAGATGAAGCTTAAATTTGCTGCTTCCAACAGCGGACGTATCACGATTGGCGCTGCTGAATCTGTCTGTATCACGATTCTGCCGGAAATCATTAAGTCATTCCAGAGTGCTCATCCAAAAGCAGAACTCTACCTCCATGTATTGGACACCTCTGACTTTGCCCCATTACTGGCTGATAATACGATCGACCTGGCATTCACTCTGGACCAGCAGCTAAACAATCCTTACTTATATAGCGTATACCAAAAAGAGGAGCCAGTCTGTATATGCTGCACACCTCAGCATCCACTTGCCCAAAAACCGAATGTATCTGTTTCTGATTTTTCAGACTGCCGGTTCATCTTAACCGGAAAAGGATGCTGTTACCGCAAGCGGTTCGAACAGGATTTGGCAGAAGCTGATGTTGTTCCATCTATTGTTCTTGAAACCGGCAGCCTTCAGGTGATCAAACAGGTAGCACTGAGTGGTCTGGGCTTATGTGTACTGCCTCAGGGGGTGGTACAAAAGGAACTGGATCAGAACGAACTGGTCAGAATCAGCTATGATACTGACTATCACATAGTATCACAGCTAATTCACCATAAAGATAAATGGATCTCGCCAAATATAAAAGATTTTCTGGAGACAGCGGCACTTTGGTTTTAGTCTGTCAGACAGATAACTGAATACCGCACCGGAATGCCAGTGTCATCAGTTTTTCTGCCTGACTCAGACCATGGTCAGCCAGATCTCTGATCTCCCATTCCTCGCCACCCAGACTGTCAGCTCCGTATAAAAACTGGACAAACGGGACCTTGCGGAATCTGGCCGCTGCCAGCAGGGCGGAATATTCCATTTCTACAGCAATACAGCCTTCACGTTTTCTCCTGCTTATCACGTCTTTTGTCTCCCGGTATATCGCATCGGTAGTCCAGACCTTTCCTTCCGCGAAAGGATAACCAAGCTCAGTCAGACAGATTCGCAAAGCCCTGATTGAATCTTCATCTGCTGTTATTTCATCGGATGCCGGAATATAGTGATAACTGGTTCCCTCATCACGGACCGCCGACACCGGAACAATGATTTTACCACTGATTGTATCATCCAGAATGCCACAGCTTCCATATGCCGCTACGAATCCGGCTCCCATCGCAATGATCTCTTCAAAACAGCTGACACAGGCCGCAGCGCCTACCGGCGACATATAAAAGGCAATCGCCTTGCCCTGATAGTGAATCTTATATACGGGAGTTTCTCCATTAGCGGTATAAAGATCAGCAATCTTATCCACCCCCGGTTTGGCCGCAAACATCTCGATGATCTTCCGTGAAAAAGTTGTGACACAGATTTCCGGAAAACCGTCTATGGCAGAAACCACATCAGCAGGATTTATGATTGCAGTTGTTTCATAATTTGGTGAATGAAATATAGTAGTCATCGTTATTTTTCCTCCTGTTCTTTGAGCAATAATGTTCTGATCAATGTTATGATATGATCCGGAGTCTCAGGGTCTATCCGGATCAGTTTGCTGTACAGGCGAACTCCCTGATATGCAAAAACCAGCATATCATATACAGCTGCCGGATCCACCGTTTTAAATTCATCAGTCGCCATACCATAGGAAATCAAAGCTTCCCATGTTTTTTTGCTGCCAAGATACTGTTCATATAGAAAAGATGGTCCGTCCCGGTCTGATAACCGGCTGAAAAATTCACAAAAAGCAATACTCAGAGACTGTTCATGATCCAGCATTTCTTCCCGGTATTGCATCAGCGTCTCATTCAGAATCTGTACTGCCGGCAGCTGTCTCGCTATTTTGCCGGAAATTACATCTTCCTGACCGGAAGACATCTGCCTGATGATCTGCCGGAAGATCTGCTCTGTACTTTCATAATGCCGGTATAGTCCGCCGCGGCTGAGACCAGTACGTTCACAGATATCTGTCATCGTCACTTCCTTATACCCTTTCTCAGCAAATAACCGGCATGCCTCCCGGCAAATCAGTTCCCTGGTCTTATCTCCCCTGTCACTCATGCTTCACCTCCTGACGATATTTTCAAAGCGACATCGTTGTCTCTTCATTATGCGACACCAATGTCGCTATGTCAATATAAATCAGCATAAAATGCAGCAACAAAAAACAGATAATTCCTTTTACGCAGAATTATCTGTTTCATATTATACTATTTGTTAAACTTAATAATTAAATCAATTGCTATTTCTCTTGCTTTTGTACTGATCGCGTCCTTATTATCAGGATCATCCAGGCGAATTGCAAAATAAGTTGTATGGCTATTCTCTTCATACATGCCAACAAACCATGCATCAAGATTTCGGCCGTCCTTTACTCCCCATCCTGTCTTTCCATAGATTTTCAGTTCATCGGTCCCCAGATCCGTAAGCATAATACTTTTCAGATTGTCCCTGGTTTCGGCAGAGGCAATACTGTCTTCCCCAAAAATTCGATTCAGCACTTCCACTTGCTGCCGCGGAGATACCTTCAGTGATGACTCTACCCAGAACCCCCTGAGCCTTAAATTATTGTTATTGGTATTAAGGGTACCGGCCCAGTCACTGATATCACAGTTTCCATACTGCAGCCGATTCAGTTCACTCTGTACCGTCTCACTGCCCAGATCATCAATCAGATCCCGAAAATACCAGATGCAGGAAACGCGAAACGCTTCCCGTATATCAATATCACGGTTCCATTCTTTGTTCCAGTAGGCTTCTCCATCCCACGATCGTGTGGAATTGTCTATGTCCACGAGACCATTCTCAAATCCCATAAAGGAAGAAATGATTTTAAATGTTGAACATGGCGAAGATTCGTATTCCCATAATTCAGGATTATAAACCGTATACGTATTATTTTCCGGTCCATAGAATACGGCACAGCCCCGAATCCCCTGAAAATATGACTCCATCTCCGGTGCCTCAACAATAGCAGCTGGCTGCTCTGTTTCAATGATGATCTCAGGGGGATCTGTGGTTTCTATTGTGACTGTCTCATCTGCCGGCTCCACCTGCGCTGTAGTCTCCGGTTGCTTGGGCTGCTGCCCCTGAGCGGTTGTACATCCGGTTAATGCAACGGCACACAGCATTATCGATAAAAGTTTCTTCATCATTCTTTAGGACAAAGAGCAAATACTCTCGCCGGATATCCGGTTCCGTCTTTCACCTTCGGAAACGTACAAAATGCCAATGCGCCAACTGCCGGGCACTCATCCAGGTTCTTAAGCATCTCAAGCTGAATCCGGTCCTGAGCTAAAATATAATATTCCACCTCATAATTCGTTGCTCCGGAGGTAATCGGCGCTTCCGTATCTGATGTCTCATGACCGATCGAGGCGATATTTCTCTGATGTACCAGGAAATCTACTGATTCTTTGCTCCAGCCCGGGAAATGACGGTTCCCTTCGGCATCCAGGTTGTCCATTGTTTCGGGATCACGTTTGCTCCAGCCGCTCTTAAATACTACAAAAGCGCCTTCAGGAATCCGTCCGTGGACTGCTTCCCAGTCTTCGATGTCCTGAATGGTCAGAACATAGTCCGCACAGGCCAGGCATGCATCTTCTTTGTCGATGATACACATCGGCATAACCATTTCGCTGACGGCTACCTGATCCAGAGATCTGCCGCCTTTTACCATATGGTTCGGTGCGTCTACATGAGTTCCGTACTGCCCGACTGTGGTATAGGCATGGGCCGCGAAAATAGATCCGTCCAGGTTCATTTTTTCCTCTACGGTCAGTGCATCCCAGCCTACCCAGTGCGGGGTTTCGGGGCTGAGTTCGTGAGTTAAGTCCACCCATTTACAGTCCTGTTTCCATCCAGCCAGTTGTTCCCATAGTTTAAGCTGTGCCATGATATTTTCCTCCTTGGGTTTTGTGTGTGATTGCTGCGGACATCCGATGCGGAATTGGAAATAAAAACAGGCTTACAAGCGAGCTTGACGCCTGTTTTCATCTCCAATTCCCCGCCGTCCTGAACTGTTACAAAGTATTATAACACACACACCAGTGCGCAGTAAATTCCTTAATTCTGACGATACGTCGACATAAACAACGCAAGCTTATCTGCCACATATTCCAAATCCTTCATCTCAGGCAGATAAACCAGCCGGAAGTGGTCCGGTACGGGCCAGTGGAAACCGCCGCCATGGGTCATCAGAACATGATGGGTGTTTAAGAAGTCGACTACAAACTGTTCGTCATTTGTAATATTAAACTTTTTAATATCAATCTTCGGGAATGTGTAAAATGCTGCTTTGGGTTTCACAACACTGATTCCCGGTATATCATTTAACGCATTAACGATAAATTCCCGCTGGTCATAGATCCTGCCACCAGGAAGCAGATAGTGATCGGAGTCCTGAATATTGTCCAGAGAAACTTTGATAATAAACTGTGATAATACATTCGAGCAAAGTCTCATCGATGCCAGCATTTTAAGTCCTTCGATATAACCTTTTGCCATCTCCTTATTACCGCTCAGACACATCCAGCCACAGCGGTATCCGGCGATCATATGTGACTTGGATAACCCATTAAAAGTTACCACAAACAGATCCGGAGCAAGTGATGCGATAGAGGTATGCTTGAAACCATCCATTACCAGACGGTCATAAATCTCATCAGCAAAAATGATCAGTTTATGTTCGCGGGCAATTTCTACAATTTGCTCCAGAATCTCTTTCGGATAAAGCGTTCCGGTCGGATTGTTGGGGTTGATTATGACAATTGCTTTGGTTTTATCAGTTATTTTGCTTTTAATATCATTAATATCAGGATACCACTCTGACAACTCATCACAGATATAATGTACGACATTCCCCCCTGCCAGTGTCGCAGAAGCTGTCCACAGCGGATAATCCGGAGTCGGAATCAGAATTTCATCACCATCGTTAAGTAATGCCTGCATGGAAATGCTGATCAGTTCGCTGACGCCATTGCCGGTATATACATCATCCGTCGTCACACCGGGAATCTCTTTTTTCCTGCTGTAGTCAACAATCGCTTCCCTGGCCTGGATAATACCAAGTGAATCAGAATAACCTTCTGCATTCCTAAGATTGCGGATTAACTCCTCCTGGAGGAAATCAGGGGATTTAAAACCAAACGGTGCCGGATTACCGGTATTCAGTTTCAGAATCCTGATGCCCTGACGGATCATCCGGTCAGCTGAATCTACCACCGGTCCTCTGATATCGTATCCTACATGATCCAGTTTTTTTGATTTTTCATACATAGTTTTTCTCTCCTTTAGAATGTTTTGGGGTGCAAAAAAGCCCTAAGTCCGGCTAAGGACTTAGGGCGAATAAATTGATATCCGTGGTACCACCTAAATTCAGATTAATATCTGCACTCTTCCAGTACGGGAACTAAATACTAAAGTTCTGATACTGCTTCCACTGTAACGTACGGAATCACGGTGAGGCCTACTAAAGATATCTTGTTCGGTTCACGGCTCAGAAACTGCTTCCATAATATTGTCACGAAGATTCTCACCAACCATCTTCTCTCTGTGCATCGAAATACTATGTACTCCTCTTCTTCACTGCCAATTATGATGTTGCTAATGATAATAGCAGAAATAAATTGTTCTGTCCAGTCTTTTTTTTAAAAATTATAATAACTCCTGGATCCGGAAGTTTGACACTTTTGAAAAGCAAAAACCAGTGCAAAGCCTTATAGTAGGCCTATTTTTTTGTCAAATTTTGCATGCTTATGTTGAGTAATGTGTGGCAATGTGTTATAATATATAGAGATTGGAGGTCGTATATGAAACTTATTGTGTCACGTTCAAAGAATGCTGCATCTCTTTATGTTGCTAAATCTGTTTATAATAACGGGGTTCGTTCTTCTAAGATTGTCGAACATCTCGGCACAGAAAAAGAACTACGTGAAAAACTTGGTGGTATTGATCCCTATGTCTGGGCAAAGGAATATGTCAAAAAACTGACTCAGGAGGAAAAAGAAAACTCCCGCAAGATGATTGTCTCCTATTCTCCCGCCAGACAAATACCTATGCATGTAAAACGCTCCTATCATGGGGGATACCTCTTTCTGCAAAAAATTTATCATCAGTTAAGGCTTGATGATATTTGCAAAGATATTTCTGCCCGCCATCAGTTTCATTATGACTTTAATTCCATTCTCTCTCGGTTGATCTATGGACGAGTTCTTTTTCCAGCCTCTAAAAGTGCTACCTGCGAGCTCACAAATAACTTTATCCAACCGCCGTCTTTTGATGAGCACCATATTTACAGAGCTCTGAGCGTTATTGCTGCGGAAGGCGACTATATTCAGGCACAGTTATACAAAAACAGCAAAAAAGTCTTTCCAAGAAATACGGGTGTGCTTTTCTATGACTGTACCAACTTCTTTTTTGAATCTGAACAGGAAGAGGGCTTAAAACAATACGGTAAAGGCAAGGAAAATCGTCCGAACCCGATTGTTCAAATGGGGCTATTTCTGGATGGTAACGGAATTCCTCTGGCTTTATCCATCACGAAAGGCAACACCAATGAGCAGGTTACATTAAAACCTTTGGAAAAGAAGATTTTATCCGACTTTGATCTGTCTAAGTTTATTGTTTGCACAGATGCCGGACTATCTTCCACTGCAAACAGGAAATTTAATAACATAAACGGACGCGGTTTTATTACCACCCAGTCCATCAAAAAACTAAAAAAATCATTAAAAGAATGGGCGCTTTCTCCATCGGGTTGGAGGGTCACTCCCGCAACGGATACGACCATTGATGAAAACCAAAAAACTGTCACCTATAACATTTCAGCGCTCCTTGATTATCCTGATAAACCAGATGAGAATAACCCGGATCTTGACGAAAAAGTATTACAAGCCTACCAAAACAGAAGAAATCGCTTGAAAGCACTCACCTTCTATAAAGAACGATGGATCAAGGAAGATGGCCTGGAACAAAAACTGATTGTCACCTTTTCTTTAAAATACTGCGATTATCAAAGGATGATTCGTCGACGTCAGATCGAACGGGCACAAAAGTTAATCCGGCAATCTCCTTCCAAAATCAAGAAGAAAGGTCAGAATGATTACCGGTGTTTTGTGAATCAGCAGACCTGCACCAAAGAAGGAGAAGTTGCCAGCCATGAATTCTATGAAATAAACGAAACGCTGATTCAGGAAGAGATGCAATATGACGGTTTTTATGCGGTATGCACAAATCTGGAGGATCCAGTATCTGAAATCGTAGCCATCAATAAGGGACGTTGGGAGATTGAGGAGAGTTTTCGGATTATGAAAAGTGAATTTAAATCTCGTCCGGTATTTGTAAGCCGTGATGATCGGATTGAAGCACATTTCATTACATGCTTTCTTGCACTCATGATCTATCGTCTGCTCGAGAAGACCTTAAATAAAGAGTTTGATAAAACAAGACCGGATAAACCCGAAGAGCATTACACCTGTTCTGAAATCATACAAACGCTAAGGGGGATGAATTTTTACAAAATCGAACACGAAGGATATGTTCCTGTATATGAGCGAACTGCTTTGACGGATGCTTTGCATGATACATTTGGTTTCCGAACCGACTACGAGATCGTAAATGAGAACATGATGAAAAAGATAAAAAAACTTACAACCACCTAAAACATTACTCACTTTTCAAACAAGCGAAAAGGCTCAGAACCCTTGAAAACAATAGGAATTCTGAGCTTTTACAATTTAAAAGTGTCAAATTTGAGATTATACTTTTTTCCAGCTTTTGTCAACTATCATTTTGCACAAATTGATACATTTAACAAAATACGATGCCAGGACAATCCCCAGGACAATCGCCCCTGCTTCTGCCAACACCTGATTTGATGATGTTCCAAATTCCGCAAATCGTCCCTGCACCAGATGGTACATCGTATAATACAAGTCCCCTCCGGGAATCTCCGGAATAAGCATCGGTACCAGTAAAAGAATCACCGGGGTTTTGAATTTACGCGCCAGTATCTCACTAAGCAAAGCAACGAACAGACTCGCGAACAAAAGTCCGACAAACATCCCATAACCTCGTTCTATACAAAAAAGATACACGATCCAGCCAGCCCCGCTGCCCAGTGCAATCGCCATCAGGGTCTTATTATAAATGCCAAACAGGACTGCAAATCCAATCGAACCAAGCATCCCCATCACAATCTGAATCAGATAAAACCTCATCCCCCACCTCCAACCAGCAATATGACCGCAAATCCGACCGCCACCGCAATCGCCTTAAGCAAAGCTTCGCTCATATTAAGCAGCCCGCTGATCATATCACCGTTAATCATATCCCGCAGAGATGTTGTCAGCTGTATTCCCGGAATAACAAGCATGATGTTGCCGATCATAATTTTATCCGCATGTTCTCCAACACCAGCTTTTACAAGCAGAACAACTGCCACCGCCGTAATTGCGCTGCAGATCATATTCTGAATAATACTGTTCAGTTTCAAAAGCGCACTTCCACGCAGAGTTCCAAACAAAACAATTCCCGACATCGCTGCTGCAAGACTGTCCCGCCATGTCCCGCCAAAAAATACAGAAAGCGAAGCCGATATCAGCATATACATACCAAGCGTCAGCCAGACAGATACCGGCTTCTTATCCTGAATCTCCCCTATCTGTTGCCGGAACTCTTCCAAAACCACCGGTGCCGCACATATTTTCCGTGACAATGCATTAACCTGCGCCACCTTACCCAGATCCGTATCCCGTTCCCTGATCCGCCGTGTCTGAGTCATCGGCTTCCCATCTGCTGTAATCGCCGTCACTACAATACTGGAAGTAATGGTAAATACATCTGAACGGATAAAACCATATGCTTCACAAAGGCGTGTAATCGTATCTTCAACACGGCTCACTTCGGCACCGTGCATTAGAAGCAGTTCGCCGATATCCATAATTGCGTATAAGCAGTCATTCATCTCTTCAATGCTGATTGCAGGTAGTTTTTCATTCATGTTTTCAGTCTCATTTACTAAATTAATTTATGTATTAGCACAAATTATATCCAACTCATTTACTCGTGTCAATAGAATAAACATTTAAAAGTCACTATGGCACTTATCACAATGCCATTGCTTCGATACTAATCCGGCAGCTAATACTCCCCATACCGCTACTGCCCCGGCTCTGGTATAACCGGACATCTTCCTGATTTCTGTTGATTGGCAGTGTGAGCATTTGACTATTGAATTTTGGGGGGCTGATTCTTCGTCAGCGTTTAGTTTTGCTTCGGTTGCATTTTCAGCTTTGTCAGTATCAAATTTTTCTTCCATTTTCTCACCTCCATACGTAAATTCTAGCATATTGGCTCTTGGTAAACAACTTTTTCTTGTAAGTTGCGGCACCTATTCTGCAGTCTAAAATACACCGGCTCCACCCCCGGCCAATGCAAGAACAAATGCTCAAAACTGTTTTTGACCTTATCTTTTATTTATAAAGGATGTATGGTAGCGGATGCAGCAAAATGAGTGCCCCCGGCCCGGCCTCCGATCATTTTGCTGCAGCCCCTCACCTCACATCCCCTACTCTTTTAAATAAACAGGCATCCAAAGTTCCATATAATTCCCCTCCGGAGAACTGTCATAATAGATTTCCGGCGAATACTGATCCATACCAAGTCCATGCTTTTCAAGCCATAATCCACTAAACTTCACTGCCTTATTAAGTGCTATCGTCACCAGCTGTTCAAAATTCTCAGCCTCAAACCCGCAGACAACATATTCCCGAACCGGCATCTCCCATTTGACAAATCCATCAACCATCGCTCCCTGTTCCACTTCCGCTCCGGCCAGATAGGTAAAACTGCCTTTTGGCGCATCACCAAGATATGCCACGCCCACTTCACGTCCTTTCGGAATACGCGGCAGTCGATGTTTTTCACGGTGAAACTCTTTCCACACTTCACCGGGTACATCGACACCGGTCGCCTCTCCCAACGGCATCTGCCCTTCAATCGGTACGTAACCGGCTATACCCAGAAACGAGATCGGCTGTTCCAGCTTTTTACGGTTAAACTCCAGAACCAGGCCATCACTGATCAGGGGAACACCTTCGTCAATCATAATATAGGACAAAAGCAGATCAGGTTTGTCATACTGATTCAACATAACCGGCGCTTCACGGTATTCGTTGGGTGTCATCTGAAATGCTGCCTTAAAAGCCCTTGTGAAGCTTTCATGGCTGCCAAAACCATATTCCAGGGCAATATCAAGAATGCGTTTTTCCTTATCTCCCAGCGACTGACAAGCCCGGGCCAGCCGCCTCAGTTTGATGTATTCCCGGACCGGCTTTTTGACCAGGCGGGTAAACAGGCGCTGGTAATAAAATGGTGACAGGCCGGCAGTGTCTGCCAGAGTCTCAATCGGAATCTCCTCACCAATGTTCAGTTCGATGTGTTCCAGTGTTTTTTGTATCGCTTCCCATGCATGCATAATATAAACCTCCTTTTTCTTAGACTATACCATGCACACAATGATTGGCGCTTGATCCTGTCTGCCTAATATTATCGGCTTTCAATAACCTCTTTACTCATTTGCAGCATATCTGCTGCATCGTAATTATCACTAAAGGTGTTGAGCATATATCTGAGTCCGTCATCCACCCAGGTAGCATATCGAAACGTCTGGCGTTCTTCCTCTGAACTGCCGTAACTGATATATAATTTCCCCTGTTCTTCAAGCTGCTTATCATCCGCTGAAGGTTCCGCATCCGGCGGCAGGAACAGATAAACATCTTCATGGGCGGTAACTTCTATGCCGTTAATTTCAGATGTCTGTACAGGATCACTCACATATTGGTCTTCCGCCATTGTTTTTCTGATTGTCAGATTCATGGAATCACTGTATCTGGCTGTCACCTCCATATATGAAGTTACTTTTGTCCCTGATTCATCCATTCCCTCCACTGTATGGTGGCTGCCATTTTCATATTTCAGGCCGTTTGAGAACTGTTCCGGCGCTTTCGGGATAACGCCCAGAATATCTTTGGCATTTTTAATATCCTGTGCTGTTGCATAGTGTGAATCATTGCTGTTGCTGCCGCTATACCAGCCAACAATCTTACCTGCGCCGATTGCTGTTGTCGCACAAAGTGCAGTAATTGCCGCTGCTGCTATTAAAATTTTTTTTCCTTTTCCCATCATACTAAATTGTTTCCTCCTGTTCAATCTTTGATGAATCTCACTTAGATTTTTCATCTCCTGCTGTTCGGTAAATATAACCTGATCTGCTATTTCGTTCAGACCGGTCTTTATATCTTTTTCCTGCAGTCGGTTCATTGCGCAGTCCTCCTTACATCCCTGACTTGAATATCAGAATCCATCAGTTTCCGCTTAAGCTTCTCCCGGGCCGTAAACAGCCGCGACTTCACAGTTCCTTCAAAGCTTCCGGTGATATCGGCAATTTCTTTAATTGACCGTTCTTCATAGTAGTAAAGAATCAGCACGGTGCGAAGCTTTACGTCCAACCCACAGACCGTCTCATACAAAACATTCCTGTATTCATCACTGACTACCTGTTCCAGCGGGTTTAAACTCTTCCGGTCAGTAAACACAGCTGCCGCGATACCTGCCGTCGTCTCCTGCTCCAGAAGCTCATCCACTGAAATAACCGGTTTCTTCTTTTTCAGAATTCGCCATGCCGTCCGTACCAGAATCCTGGTTATCCATGATTCAAAATATTCCGGGTTTTCAATCGTACTGCGTTTCACATAGCATGTCACAAATGTTTCCTGCAGAATATCTTCGCTGTCTTCCTTATTTCCGGCAATAAGGCAGGCTGTGCGATATAGTTTTTTCGCGTACAGGTGGTAAATCTGATCGAAAGCCAAAGCGTCCCCGGCCTTCATCCTCTCCACCAGTGCTATTCTCATTTCATCCATATATATGACCTGTCCTTTCGATGCATCTGTAATATAAGAGACCGGAACGTTGATTTTGGTTCAATAATATGTAAAAATTCTTATAACAAATTAATTCTTTCTCAACCGTCCACTGATCACAAGCGTTGCCAGAACAATCAGTATGCAGCCCGCAGCCTGATAATAATGCACGTTTTCCTTCAGCACCATTACCGAAAGAATCGTTGACGTAATTGGAATCGTTCCGGCAAACGCGGCAATTGTATAACCGTTACAACGTTTCGCTCCCGCAAACATACAGGCAAACGCAACGATTGTAACAATGCTGCCATACCAGATCAGGGCAAGCCAGCCACTGACCGGAAGTCTTTCAATGGCCGCCCGGGGCGATTCCATAAAAGCCGGAACAATACATAACAGCATCGCCAGAATACTGACATACCCGGCATGGATCACCGGCGCAGGCATTTCTTCAGGATCCGTTCCCACATGAATTTTGCGGGAAAGCGTTGTAAACAATGATTCACAGGCGGCCGATCCGGTCACCAGGATTACACCGATGGGATTCCATTCATTAAGCGTCACTTCAAAGGGCACTCCCTGTACCAGAAGAATTCCGGCAAGTGTCATCATAATGCCAGCCACAGTTCGTATATTCAGTCGCTCCCGCAGCATAATCCAGGTAAGTAATGCTGTGATCGCCGGTGTCGCCCCGGTAATGATACCGGCTTCTGCCGCTCCGATATAGTTCAGCCCAAAAGTCAAAAAAATCCGGAACAGAAAGCTGCCGAAAAGTGCCTGCAGAAAAATAACAGTCCAAAGTTCTTTTGACAGTCTCCCGGCAGTATGGTACATCCGTTTGCCGCAAAACAATACTGCCGTTAATGAAGCAAATACCAGACTGAAAAATGTCGTTGTAAACGGCGGCAGATATGCAGTTACGAAACCGGCTGCCACCACGGATGTGCCGGCCAGAATAAACGCTGCCATCAGGTATAACTTTCCTGTATTCATCATAACACATCGATGGACTCGATCTCCACCCCTTTATACACCTGTGATAAATATGAGAATATCGTATCCAGGTGCGCACGAATCAGCGCTGTCCCAACACCTTCAACGCCATATGTAAAGTAGAGAACCCTTTTGCTGTCACCAGTAAGTCTGGTTCGATAATCAGGCCCTTTTATGATACTTGAAAGGATACCTTCCCTGTCCGATAAATACAGGTCCTGTTGTACCAGCTGCTGTTTTTTTCCTGCGATCCCCTGATAATACAAAGGTTCGTCTGCGACATCAACAGTCAGATCTCCCGAAATCAGATCGCCATCATGTCCGGCAGTCAGCAGCATATTTTTAATTTCTGCCAGGAACATCGCTTCAACCGTTGTCCCGACCGAAGGAATCCCTTTCCCTTTTTGCACAACTGATTCCAGCTGGCCCAATACATGATACGTCTTGCCGAATTTTTTATAATATGCTGCATAACTGCGAAGCGGTTCCATTTGCAGAATTGCCTTCCGGTCATAATCACAATATCTTTGTCTTAGCTGCTGAAGCTCCTTTGTAATGATATCAGTCATACAGGAATGCCCCTCTTCATGATCAATCCCCGAAACAATCATAGCGCCGAATTTCGCTTCTGGATAAATATTTTTTACTGATGGTGAAATTTTTATCATTTTCTGTCCTTCTTTCTTATTCTATCTGTGGTATAATATTATCACCAAAAAAGTGGTTCTGAAAGACCCACTTAAAATCATTTTTAGCAGAACCACTTTAGGGAGGCAAATAATTATGTGGATAACCATCGATCACGAAAGCCAGCTTACACTTGCACGTCAGATCTATCAAAAAATACGGGAGATGATATTAAACGGAGACCTGGAAGCAGAACACAAACTGCCTTCTACCCGCAGGTTATCTGCCGAACTGTCCGTTTCAAGAAATACAGTAATCGAAGCATACAATCAGCTAATTGCAGAAGGTTATCTGGAATCCGGCGGCGGATCAGGGACATGGGTAACCAAAGGACTTCACACGCTCGATCATTCCCCCGCTCCGCTTCCCCATCCATCACCACGCGATGATAACAGTCTCCAACCGGATAACATGATCGATTTTCGAACCGGAATACCTGCACTGGAGCATTTTCCCCGCCGTGAATGGGCAGCTCTTTACCGTGAGACATGCCAACAGCTTCCCGCTTCTGCTTTCGGTTATTGCAAAGCTTCGGGAATATGGGAACTGCGCAGCGAGATCTCACGTTATTTGTACCGGACCAGAGGACTGTCATGCCACCCTGATCAGATTGTTATTACATCCGGTTCCACGCAAGGTTTGTCCCTGATTTCTCATATCCTGCACGATGACTTCAAAACTGTCTTAATGGAAGACCCTACCCATACAGGTTTACAGAAAGTTGTGTCCCTTGCCGGCTGCCGGATCGAGAGTATTCCTGTTGACCGCAAGGGAATCTGCACAGAATTACTTCCCGGTCGGAAACCGGTTTCATTTATCTACACTACACCTTCACATCAGTATCCGACAGGCAGTATTCTGCCTGCCGCAAGAAGGCTGGAGCTGGTTCGTTATGCGGTTCAAAACAATTGCTATATTGTCGAAGATGATTATGACAGTGAATTCCGGTACGAAGGATCACCTGTCAGTTCGCTTCATGAACTGAATCCGCAGCGGGTCATATATCTCGGATCGTTCAGCAAGATATTAGCACCTGCTCTCCGTCTTGGTTTTATGATTTTACCACCCGAACTGCTCATCGCCTGTGAAACACAAAAAATGTATTCCGATGTACACTCCGATTCTTTAGGACAATATACCCTGGCCCGTTTTATCCAAACCGGCGGACTGGAAAAATACATCTGGAAAATGAAAAAATATTATGGCCGTAACCGTAACCTTCTGCTTCATGAGCTGTCCCGGCATTTCGCCGGCCAGTTTGAAGTATTGGGGCAATCCACCGGCTTACATATGGTCGTACAATTCCACAATAAAATATTTACCGGAGACATTGTTCGCAAGATCAGGGATCACGGTGTTCACATCTATCCGCTCAGTAATTTTTGCACTAAAAAAGAACCCGTGCATGATAATAAAATCATACTGGGTTATTCGCATTTGTCTCCGGAACAAATTATTAAAGGAATCGAGATCATCAGTACGATGATCTGATTCCCGTTTTCCTATATCATTTTATTTCCATTGAAACATAAATATCAGATGCATTCATCCGCGCCAGATTCCATTTTTTCAGACCATTAGTCGTCCCAAACCGATAGTCATACTGATATCCGATTTTCTTAACCGTCTGTTCCCAGATCGCCTTTTTGTCAGGATCCTGTTCCTGCGACCATACCTTGTAGATCTCCGGAACAGCCGATGCTCCGCACCGTGACAGTGTGACCTCCGGCAAATCCTGAAGTGTTCCCGCCTGATAACGATTCAAATTATATCTGGCAATCTGTCCGTCCATATTTGACATCGCCAGCACGGTTATTCCCAGTGCAAGGGTAATTACTGTCGTCCACACCAGCGGAAACTGCCGGAACTGATGTATTATAATCATTAAAAATACAACCGCAAGAAAGATCATAAACGCGCTGGAAATCACTCTGAGCTGAGTCAGTCCGTATGCATCAATGTAAAGTACCATCTTTGTCATTGCCGTAATGATCAAAAATATTGTAAGCAGGCTGACAACAAAGCGGTATCCCTTAAGCAGACGTCCTTTCGACTTACTAAACAGCTCTGCGGCTCCCAGAATACAGATGTTAATCAAACTGATCTGAACCAGTTCAAAAAATCCGCTTCTGGCAAATTCTGAATATGTGAATCCTTCCGGCAGAACGCCTCTCAGTGCGCTGATATAATAACTTCCCTGCAATGAAATAAACATCACATATAACAGACAAAGCCCTGTCAAAGCTGCATAAATACTAACCGTTGGAATAACGGCAAATACTTTGCAGGTACTGATTACCCCCTCTTTGCTGATCATGCCGGTACCACGTTTATTAGCGGAACCATAGATCACTCCATACAGATAACAGCCAACCGGCAGCGACAGAACAAGGGTCCAGATAAAATGAAACACATCTTCTCTTATGTTCCAGCTAAGGTCAAAAAGTAAATCACCAAATCCGCTGTCTGCCGATGCCAGCAGGTTTGCCACCAGCATAAAAAGCGGAATTGAAACCAGAATGCCCAAAAATGCTTTCACAATCGTTCCGGCGATCTTCACCTTCTGCATTCCCCGTCTGGCAAACTTCCACTGCGCCCGAAAATTATACAGCGGAACCAGAGCTGAGGCATTGATCCAATCCACCAGAAAGAATTCACTTGTCTGTCCATTGATCCCCGCACCAAACAAAATCAGCGGAAAGTATATCATGACAAGACGTAAAAACAGCGACATAAACCATCCCAGTGAATAATTGTCAACAAGGGTAAATGATAAACCGGTAACCACTATGATTCCAAACCAGAACCAACCTTCCCTTGATATCTTGATATTTTTCTGTCTGGCATATAGGAATACAACAGCTCCATAAATAACGGTAAATACAGTTACCCCCAGACCATAATCAGTAAACGGACGGATAAAACCCATGATATCCACCAATAAAAATGCCAGAATAAACATAACAACTGCCAAACGCCTGTCACTCTTTTTCTCCGGATAAGGTTCTTCTCTTACTTCCGATCTGCTCGTCTGCCATACTGCCTCGATCGGTATCGCCGCAATCGGTGTTGATGCCTCTGATGATGCCTCGGACGTTACCCCTGTTGCTGTTTCCATAGTCATTCCATCTTTCATCTCTTCATTCATGTCTCATTCTCCCTGTATTCCAATATATCGGATGGCTGGCACTCCAGTTCCTTACAAATAGCTTCAAGTGTTGAAAAGCGAATCGCCTTCGCCTTATTATTTTTTAACACAGATAAATTCGCCGGAGTGATGCCGATACGCTCCGCCAGTTCTCCTGCACCAATCTTTCGTTTGGCCATCATTACATCCAGATTTACTATTATCATGACATGCCTCCTTAAATGGTGAAATCATTTTCTTCTTTGATATAGACAGCTTCAGCAAATACATTTTTCACCACCCGCAGAATCAGCCCCATAAAACCGGCGCCGCCTGCCAGAATAATAAACGGCAGATAGTAACAAAATGACAGCAGTGAAATCAGTGCGGCCAGATAGCAAGCCCATGAAATCCACCTCAAATAATGAACATTGCTTGTTACAAATATATCTTCCCTGCTGATATTAGCCAGCAGACGATACAGATTAATCAAAGCGATCACAGCCGGAATCAGCAGTGAATAGAAGCTGGCATAAAAATATATTCTGGCCTCTGCAATCTCCAGCCCACGCCTTCTTACAATCCCGTCGACGATCGATGGCAATCCGATTGCACCGCCTGCCAGCACCAGCAATGCTATAATAATACACACTTTTGATAAAACAATACTCTGACTTCTGCTCCAATTCATAAAAAATCCTCCATGCTATCGTTCTGATCAGAATGATAACACAGAGGACTCTGTTTTTCAATACTTATTTATCGTTTTTCGATATATTTCTATTGATTTTCATATTTTTGTAAGAATTCAAGGTCACTGCAGGGTTACTGCAGGAACTCCAAAAAATTCTCGCCCTGCATTTTCAGATACCCAAGGCTGCGTTCCGGCAAATCAAGCTTGCTGCTCCCAAACTCTGCACCGGTCAGTGAAACCGCCAGCCGGGCGGCCGGCATCACCTGCATCCCCATAAAATTCAGCAGAAACAGCAGATCATCCTGGACACAGGCCGAACCGGAAGCACCCGCCGCACCGCAGAATGTGACCGGTTTTCCTGCCGCTGCCGAACCTTCACCCGCTGCCAGCGGTCTGGACAGCCAATCCAGCAGATTCTTCAGTACACCGGGAATACTGTGGTTATATTCCGGGCTGAAAATCCAGATTCCGTCCGCTTCCATTACCTGGGCACGAACCCGGGCCACCGGCTCCGGTGCCGGAAATTCAATATCCTGATTCATATAAGGAATATCTGCATAATCCAGAATCGTCACTTCTGCCTGATCCTGCAGCTGTGCTTTGGCCGTTTCTGCCAGCTGTCTGTTAAACGATTCTTTTCGCATGGAACCAACAATCATTAAAATCTTCTTTTTACTCATTTTATAATCCTCCAAATTTCTGTTTATTTTATTTTTATTCTCTGGCTCTCAGCCAGGGCTTCATAACCATCCCTGACGGTTCCACCCAGATAGTTTTTGATGAAAACTGACAGAATATCCACATCTACCATAGTATCATCCTTAACTACTTCACAACCCTCAAACATTGACATGCCATCACCATTCTGGCGCAGCATATAATTGTGGGAAGCGACCGTATACATTCTGTTCAGATCAAGCGGTTCACCGTTGACCATAATATCAGTCACCCGGTATGCCCCGGATACACCGGTAAAATTCTGTTTGTCATCTACCGTTACCGAACTTGGAATACCGGTATCAATAGTATAAGTCAGGCCGGACACCTGCAGGAAACCACCGCTTTCATCCGGATAGGAGCGGGAAGCCATCTCAAGTGCATCACGTATCTGTGAGCCGCTGGCTTTGATCACACAGCCCATATTCCCATAAGGAAATACCTTCAGCAGATCATTATAGGTAATCGCACCGGGTGTTATACTGCTGCGGATACCGCCACCATTTGAAAATCCGATCTCAGCTTCCATAACATAACGATAAGCATCGGCGGTAAAGTTACCCATATTGGTTTCTTTATTTCTGATCAGTCGTGTTCCGGTATCCGGATCTTCAACCAGCAGCGGTACTTCCGTCTGTCCGACCACGATCTTCAGACTCTCCTCATACTGAGCCTGAATATTTTTAATATAAACCGACATTGCCGGGTCAACTGCCTTGCCATCCTGTGTTCCGCCACCGTCAGCAGCTACTTCCTTAATCAGGCTGGTAGTAATCTGACCATCAGGATGGATTGTCAGATTCCCGATACTGGCCAGTTTGGTTCCGGTTTGAGTCAGCAGCACCGGCTTGCCGTCACGGTTCATCACCTCAGTACGTTCAATCGTCTCATGCGAATGCGCGTCAATACAGGCATCAATTCCGCTTGTATTGCCAATAACCGCACCGGAACTCCAGCGTGCGGTCACATCATTGAGTCCCAGGTGACTTACCAGGATAACATATTCTGCCCCCTGCGCTCTGACTTCATCCACGTACTTCTGCACCTGATTATACAGTTTTTCCCCGGTTCCATCCTCACAGAATCCGTAGATATAGTTCCCCGCGGCATCCTGGAAGTACTTTGGCGTTGATTTGGTGAAACTCTCGGGAGTGGTCACCCCGATAAAAGCCACTTTTGTGTCTTCATACTGCATTATTTTATATGCAGGAAATACTGTTTCATTTGTTCTCAGGTCAACAAAGTTACAGGAATAATATCCGCTTTCCATCTTACCTGACAGTTCCAGAAACCGTTCCATCCCATAGTCAAATTCGTGGTTGCCGGGAACGGCAAAATCGTATCCGATCTGATTCATAATATCGACCAGATAACTGCCGGTCGAAAGTGTTCCGATCGGTTCGCCCTGAATTGCATCACCGGCATCAACCAGTGTTACATGCGGAGTCTCTGCCATCATCTGCTTCTTATACAGCTCAAGTCCGGCATAACCGATGTTCTTGTCCACATCGCAGTGAACATCATTGGTGTAGATAATTACAATCTCTTCGTCGGCCGCCCAGGCCAGCATACTCACTGCCAGTGACATCACAACTGCAACAAAAACTGACAGCCATTTCCTGTGTTTAAATCCTGTCTTCATAAAACACCTCCTGAATTGTTGATTTTCAGTTGAACTGTTACACCAGGCGGATTCCCAGAAGCTGAACTACATCCAGCGCCTGAATCGCGCTGATCTTCATCCCCTGAAGCTCCTTCCAGGTATCTGATACGGTAATTCCCTCTATGCTGCAGTCTGACAGATCCATTCCTTTTAACATGGTACGGAAAAAGTCAGCCCGTGATAGATTCACCTGCTTTAGTCCAGTTTTCTTGAACTTCACATCTGAGAAAAACGACTCTTTCATGTCGCTGCCGATAAGCTTACAATCATCCCACACGGACATCGAGAAGTTGGCATAATGGAAGCAGCCATCCGTTAAGCAACACCAGCGGAACAAACTCTTGCTGAAGTCACTGCCGTTTCCTTTGCAGTCAACAAACTCCGTGCTGCGGAAATGACCGTCCGTGAATTTACAATTAGAAAAATCGCAATTTAGAAACTTCACCTGGACAAAAGAACCACGGCTGAAAACACAGGCAATAAACCGGCATTTAGAAAACACAACACCTGAAAACTCTGCCCCCGACAGGTCCATCTCAGCAATCGTCTCGCTCTGATACTCCCTGTCTTCAATCACTTCATCCGTTTCCATCCATTGTTCCAAATCCAGTTCCAACATCACGATCTCCTTATCCGCTTACATTTATATCCATTATAGTCTCTGCCTCTTGTGCTGTCAAACATGTATCCATTGTCAGCGGCCTCTGCTCATTCTGACCTTCCTGACCTTCCCCTTGACCGGTCTGGTCTGCAGTGCATCAAAGACCTGATTCCCTTTATTATTCAATATTTCGACGTGTGTCAGACTATCTCGAATATCGATAATACCAATATCCATAACTTCAATTCCTTCCACACCACAGATGGCCCCGACGATGTCACCGGCACGGATCTTCGACTTTCTGCCGCCGCCGATCGCCAGTCTGGTAATTCCCTGGTTCAAAACCTTTGTTCGGGATTCCCTGACTTCCGGCTTCTCCCGCTGATGCTGCCAGAATAATTTCTCCTGATCTTTGTCCGGTTCCGGTAATGTAAATACAGGAATTGTCTGTCCGGTATATTCCTCTACCATCGCCTGCATCCGCTTATCCGCCTCACAGACGAGGCTGACCGCAGTTCCCGACCCGCCGTTTCGTCCGGTCCGGCCAATGCGGTGTACGTAGGTCTCCCTGCCGGTCGGAAAATCATAGTTGATCACATGGGACAGATCATCAATATCAATTCCTCTGGCAGCAACATCCGTTGCAATCAGAAAACGAAAACCGCCGCGGCGGAAGGCGGCAATGGTTTTCAACCGTTCTTTCTGATCAATTTCGCCATGTATGACACCACAAAAAACACGGTTCCTCCTCAGTTTTTGAAACAGGACACCGGCCATCTCCCTGGTGCCGCAGAAGATGATGCAGCGCTCTGGATTTTCTGCTATCAATATTTTAATCAGTGCCTGATACTTTTCTTCCGCCGCCACCTCGTACAGTTTCTGACAGATATCAGGTGCTGCCTCCGGTTCCTGTTCGCTCTCGACATAGACAGTATCAGGGATCTCTGTTTCAATCAGTTCGCGGATCTCCGGTTTTAATGTTGCGGAAAACAATGCGATCCGGCAATTGTCCGGCAGCAGCTTAAGAATCGCCCGAACATCGTCCATAAATCCCATATCCAGCATCAGATCCGCCTCATCAATCACACAGCAGGTTATCCGGTCAAATTTCAGACTCTCTCGTCTGGCATGATCAAGGATTCGCCCCGGTGTCCCGACTACGATATGAGACTTCTGCCGCAATGTCTGAATCTGTTTTTCAATCGGAAAACCACCAAAAAGTGCCGGAACCTTTAACCGTTTCTTTCTTCCAATCCGGAAAATCTCATCTTTCACCTGATCAGTCAGTTCTCTGGTTGGCTCCAGCACTAATGCCTGCGGCAGATTCTCTTCCCATACCACCTGTTCGCTCAGTGGTATGGCAAATGCCGCAGTTTTGCCGCTGCCGGTCGGTGCTTTGGCGGCGATATTTTTGTTCATTAACATCAGCGGAATGACTTCCTGCTGAATCTCGGTCGGCTCCAGATAATTAAGTGCCGAAAGTGCTTCCCGGACTTCTCCGGAAAGTCCGTATTGTTTAAATGCTGATACATTATTCGATTTCATGTTATACCTCGCTATCTACTCCACTATAGCATAAAATCAGATATATTTCATCAACTGTTTATCCTCCGGCGCTGCTGCCAAATCCCCATACCGGCCAGCAGCAAAACGGCCACCAAAGGAATCACATACCAGATGATCCGGCTTTGTGGTTCCAGGATGAAAAACTGCCCCGGCGCAGGCATCTGAAAGGTAAGATAATCTCCGTCCCGTCTGGTATCTGTCAGCCGGATCTGTCCGTCTGAAACGATTCCTACAACAGCCTGGTCGCTGTAATCAGCAGCCAAAACCCGAAAAACGATCATTTCTGACGGTTGTTCCTGCTCTGTAATCTCACACAGATACCCGCCTGCTGCCCGCCACTGCTTTGGAACTTCCCATCCGTCACCTATAGATTCTGCAATAATCAGCCTCGTATCAGGATGAAAGTTTGCCTCCGCAAGTAAAAGCGGTTTTGGCTCATCGGATGAGGCAATCGTCGTTGTCCATGGATGATACACCGCATGGATCCTCAGATTTCCTCTGACAGCAGAAAGATCCGTCTCCTCCCATGTATAATAATATCCGTTTTTCATTGGTGCTGCCGGTATCTCTTCTGCCGGGAGCGACTGATTGTAAACACACGGAATCGTCTTAACCACCTGATTATCAGCCAGAAATGTGACCGTAAGCTCCGAAAATTCTGTCGGCACATGATCCAGCTGAATAAACGCATCGTACCCCAGGCCAATCGCTTCACCCGTTCTGGTGATACCGTCAACCGCTCCGACCCACTCGTCAACGTAATAATTGCCGCTGATCTCTCCGTCAGCATCAGCCGCACCGGCAATGCTGCCGATCCATTCACCATCATCGCAATGAAGTGACACCATTGCATAGTTCTGCTGCAGATCGGTTCCCCATCCGGCGATACCGCCCAGATAACTGCCGCCGCTAATCTGACTCATACTAAAATTTCCCCTGATCAGCGATTTACTGCTGCCGGCAATTCCGCCGGCATAGTCACCATCATCTACCCTTGCATTGCCATAATTCTGGTTTCCGATCAGCGCACCGATCGCTGCTTTACCGGCAATCCCGCCGGCACAGGCATATTCAGCCGTAACGTCACCTTCATTCCTGGAATTCCATATCGAAGCTCTTGCATAACGATCGGCATTCATGCTTCTGTCGCCAATGCTCTCAATATCGGCCTCCGGATCCAGACTCACCTCAATTCCGATCATCCCGGCGATTCCTCCGGCCTGATAGTCAGCTGCAATACTGCCCTGGTTGCTGCATCCGACTATCGAACCATACTCCATCATACGGTTCTCATCATCAGATATATCATCATACAAAGACTCCTGGTCATCAGTCAGTTTGTCAGCCTTATCTTCCAGCCGGTCACTTCCGTCCGTCACCACCTGCCGCATGGATCCCAGCTGATCATCCAGCCGGTCAGTCTCGTTTCGAACCTGGCTTTTACCGGTTTTCAAATCATCCGACAGCACATCCATCTGATCATATAGACGATCCATCATTCCGGTAATACTTTCATCAAATGCATCGAGGTTTACATACAGATCATCTTTCCTGGTCCGGGTCAGATCCGACAATGACCGCGTTGCCGTCCGCAGAGAATCCAGATCATCCTTTAAGTCAAACAGTCCATCCTCCACGCCGCCAAAACCATCAACAATCAGTATTTCCGTATCTTCGACAATCGCATCGGCACAGGCCGCCAGTTCAACCAGCGTCTGCCAGGCATCTTCCAGGTCACCGCTGATCCCGCCGGTAATATCATCATCATCGATAATGTCATCGTCCGAACCGGAATCCATCTGTCCCAGCAGATCTTTCGCTTTATTAATATTGCTCCTCAGCCGGCCCAATGCCCGTCTGGCCGAACTGCTGCCAAAATCGATCTCCACTGCATCCAGAATATCCTGAATCTGATCCAGCTGCTTTCCGGCTTTGTCATCGAACAGATCCCGTTCCTGCCTGTGCAGATCCTTCTGCTGCCTGCTGTATGCCTTAATCTCACCAAGAATGTCTTTCGCCTGATCAAGGTTAGCCGAAGCAGTATCGGTCGTGCTGCGAATCCGGTCCGACATATCATCACCGATACCGGACAAGGTGTCGAACTGGTCCTGCAGCTGGTCAAATGCATCCTGATGATAAGAGATCTCCAGGTACGGTTCAAAATGACCGGCCACACCGCCGACATCCTTACGTCCGGTCACCGGACCAAAGTTGCTGCACCCGGAAATAAGGCCATTCTGGCGCCCCGCTATGCCGCCGATATTATAACCGGTATGAACAATCCCGACAGCACCGTAATTGCTGCATCCCTGAATAGTTCCTGTCGACCATCCGCTGACACCGCCGACATCATTGATCTTTTCAATACGAAGACTTTTCTGCAGAGAATCCTGGTCAAAAGCATATTCATCCTTGTCATCTTCGATTACACCAGACTTCGATGTATTGACATCAGCCTTGTTCTGACAGTCCAGAATCAAACCTTCATTTTTTCCGGTGATTCCGCCAACCAGCCGGTTGCCAGTTATTTCAGCGCGGTTTTCACAGCCTTCGATCCGGCCTTCTGCTTCGTTTAATCCGGCAATTCCGCCAACTGCTTCATCTGCCATTATCTTTCCTGAGAAAATACAGTCCTTAATCACACCACGATTGACACCGGTAATCCCACCGATATTTATTCTGCTTCCGTTTGGCGATATCTCCCCTTCTGCATGAAGGTTACGGACAATTCCGTCAGCCTCCACATAACGGAACAAACCCTGGTTAGAACCGGCCGCATGAAATGAGATGCCGCTGATCATATGACCATTGCCGTCGAACTCCCCGGCAAATACTGCCGCCGGTGTAAACATGGCTTCATCCAGACTGATATCCTGTTCCAGCACAAATCGTCGGCCCCGGGAATAATCCTCAGACGTACAATTTCTGGCAAATTCCAGAAACTCCCCGGCAGTACTGATCCGGACCGTATCATTGCCCGCTGCTTTTACATTTATTGGACACACCGCCAGAAATACCAGTATAATGCTCAGAAGCAATGCCGCTGCCGGTCTTCTTTTTCCATATCGAAACATCACTCCATCCCCTCCTTTGAAAATCCTGTTTTTTCGATCAGCCTGTCAAAGACCAGCAACACCTGCGGCAGCACTGTCATAACCAATGCGATCGAAATCAAAGTTCCCCGCCCCAGTGCCATTCCCAGGGAAGCGATCGTTGCATTAGCAGTAAAATTACCGATTGCAAACGCTGCACAGGTCAAAATCGTTCCTGATGTGACAATCGTCGGAAAGGCCTGATTGATCGATTCAATAATCGCTTCTTTTTTATCGGGCAGCTCCCGCCGCAAAACCAGATAACGGCTCGTCAGCACAATTGCATAATCAATGGTAGCTCCCATCTGAATCGCGCTGACGATTAAATAGCACAGGAAAAACATCGTCGTATCGGTCAGGTAAGGAAACGAGAAATTGATAAAAATGCTGCTCTGTATCACAAGTACCAGTAAAAACGGCAGACTGGCAGACTGGAACGTAAACAGCAGAATCACACCAACAAACAGAGCTGTCAGTACGCTGATCATGGTATTGTCGTTTTGAAACGAAGCGCTCAGATCATAATTACTGGTGGCATCTCCAACAACATAAGCCTCGTCATAATACCCACGGGAAATATCCCGGATACGGTCGATATCAGCAAACGTTTCATCCCCTTCAACTGCCCCTTTAAGCGTAAATACAATCCGCGAAAAGGTATCTCCTTCCAGCTGCTCCCTCGCCTTACACATGGCATCATACAAATCATCAATATCACTCGACTGTTCTTCATCAAAATCAAGTGCACCGGATTCTTTCTGTTCATAGATAAAATCAACCATATCAATGATCGGCACCTGATAATCATCAATGTTTTTGGTAAAGGCACCATACTGCTTTTTGTCTATTGCATAGATGTGATACAGAACCCTTACGATATCCAGGTCAACATCGGCGATCTCGGAAAATTCTCTGGGATTGCATTCATCGACCAGGATATACTCCCCGTTGTCATCGACCTCAATATTTGATAACCCCATTACTGTGTCAACTGCCTCCAGCTGTTCCAGCCGGGCAATGAGTTTTGCCTCTTTTTGATAATCCTCCTGCGGCACGATCACTGCCATTGTATTGGTGACCTCAAAGGTTTCGGCAATCCGGTCACGGGCAGTCAGATACTCGTTTTTCTTCTGGGATTCAATCGAGTTGCTGTCATAGATATAATGGCACTTTTGAGACCAGAAGAAAGCAAAACCGGTCACCACTAAAAAAACAGGCAATATGATATATCTGGTTTTAACCACCAGCCGTCCCCAGCCTTTGATCGATGGTACAAAATTACGGTGCACGGTCCTGTCAATAGCGGACGAAAACATTACAATCAGTGCCGGCATCAGGAAGAATACCGAAATCATGCTGAAGATAATCGCCTTCATCAGCACCCGTCCCATGTCGAGTCCAATGCCAAACTGCATAAACATCATGGCCATCATACCGGAAATTGTTGTCAGACTGCTAGACGAAATCTCCGGGATTGCCTTGCTGAGAGCCAACGTGATGGCCTCAATGGTGTCCATATGTTCCCGCTCTTCCATAAACCGGTGAAACAGGATGATGGCATAGTCAATCGCCAAAGCCAGCTGCAATATGGTACCCACTGCATTTGTGATAAAAGATATAGTTCCGAACCAGTAGTTCGTTCCGGCATTTAAAACAGCCGCAACGCCAAACACAATCAGAAAAATCAGAATCTCCATGTATGTCTGCGAGGTAAAAAGCAGAACCAGAAGAATGATACTGACTACAATCAGTGCAATCAGTTTCATATCATTTCGCAGATCTGCAGCATCATCTTTATCTACGGTAGTGTATACATAGACATCATATCCGGCTAAATGGCTGCGTACATTTGCAATCGCCGCCTGAGTCAGATCACTGTCTTCCACTTCTTCAAACATAATCGTAAATAATGCCGATGCATCCTGATAGTAATCCCCCCGGTCGCCCTCTTCATAAGTATCATCATCCGGATCATAAAAAGAAACGGTAGAAACACCCCTGATGCTTCTCAGCTCTTCTGCCAAAAGAAAAGCCCTTTCATATGTAATACTGGTGACCAGGATCTTTCCCGATCCAAATGTCGTAAACTCTTCCTCCATCAGATCAAGTCCCTGTCTGGTCTCCGTCGTATCCGGCAGATATTCCGTCAGATCATTTTCTACTCCTACCTTTGAAATGGAGGCGGCGCAATAGATACAGGCGATGGCAAAGACCACCAGAACTGCTTTGCGCTTGTTTACGATAAAGGAAGCCAGCCTGATCATAATTCCCTTCGTATTTTTCAACTCTTCCATTGTTCCTGTCTCCTTCCCTGTTGCTGCTTGCATTATTTTCAACCATTATGGTAAAATATTCAATGATTGCTTTTTGGAGTTTGTCTCAATTGAGACAGATCCGAAAAAATGTCCCATTTCATTCACAACAGGAGACTTTGTATTATGACCATAAAGGAACCGATTGACAATATTGCCACCCGGCGCACCTACATATTGCTGCAGATGGCATTGTTTGATCTGCTGACGGAAAAGCCGTTTGAAAAGATTTCCCTGACAGAGCTGTGTACCCGTTCCATGGTGCCGCGTTCTACCTTTTACCGCTACTTTGAAGACAAACACGATCTGCTGCGCTACTGTATTCAGGTCTTCTTTGAGACGGCGCAGCTGAATGAGGATATTATATATTTCAGTGACAGCTACTCGATCCGCGACTTTCTGGTTATCTTTATTCAGATGATCAACCGGCATAAGGCGGAATATTATAAGCTGTACCAAATCAATAAAAATGGGATTTTGATGGATATTCTAAAGGATTTTCTTTCTGATCTTATGATTGTGAAGTTGAAAGAATCGGAAGGAAACGGACGACGGCTCAAGATATCGCCGGAGATATTTACATATTTGCTGACAGATTTTTATTTTAGTGCAGCGAAGTGTTTTTTAGATATGGAGGAATCATGTCCGGTTGATGAATTTGTCGGGCATGTGTGTATGTTTTCTGAGAAAGATTTTTTCTTTTAATAATAGCAGACAAAATGCAGAGATATATCAGCATAAGCCGATATACCTCTGCATCATTTTACTTAACATCTTTCATATACATAATTACCGAATTCCATACTCACCAGTTGTATGAACCGGAACAATCACCTTATTTCCAATGCTGAATCCCGAAGAGACTGTTGCACCGGTGTTTCTGTCATACAAAAAGACGATCGACGTAAACTCATTATTTTTCTTTCTATATAGCATACTCATAAAAAACGGCTGTCCCTGAGGATTCAATGTTATATTCTGACCGTTTTGTTGTGCTGAAAGTGTAAAACCGCCCTCACGCACCGATATTACAGCCGTCGCATTTTGATCCGGGAACTTCCGGGCCAGATTGCTGCCGATATGAATACCGCCTGAACCTGAGCTGACCGGAATGGTAATATTCTGATGGTTGGTAAACCAGGCCGGCGAAAAACTGATATCCATTCCCTGTATTGAAACCGGGCTGTTGATATTTATTGCAAACATAGTATTTCCATCCGCTGCTGTTACAAGTTGGTTTAACACATCAGGCGTCAGTTCCATTGCCACGATGCCGGTGCTGTTATTCACAGTATACGGAATATTGATGCCATGTAACGTTACTTTTCCATGATAAGAACCATCATTATAGTAACTGTCATCGCTTGACGAGGATGATCTTGTCTGAAACGGAGGTAAAGTTACACTGGCACTTATAACCGGACTGGCATGGTATCCCGGCCTGGCCGCCATCCGTTTATATCCGGTTATTGTCTCCCCGGGTTTACAGTCTGTTCTGCCATTATCCGATCCCCAGGTGATACCGTCAAAACTGTACTCCGCACCATCAGTTACAGGAATGCTGACCATATAACTGGTACCGTTAACTTCCGCATAAGTAAGCTCAAACGGCAACGGGGCATTTTGCGCCAGATCATTCGTATTGACCGTTGCTGTTGTTGCCGGTGACGGATTTACTGTTTTGGTTCCGGCCATCCTGATAGAAAGGCTTACATCTTCTGCATAATACGATAAGTAAGTATTCTTGTCACTGTAAGCATTGCCATTAAACTGATATTCCGCTCCTGTTACCGGTGTGATCGTAACTGTCTTGGGGAAATCTCCGGCACTCACCGTATAGGTCAGAGGTGGTGCTGTCTGCCCGTCCAGCCGTATGAAATTAACGGTTACTGTTGTTCCTGCTGCCCCGGCTTTATATGTTTCGGTTTCTTTAATCCGGGCATTAAACGTATGCTGGCTGAGCGGTGCGATACCGGTAAATTCATTTTCATCCTGCCATTCGCCACCGTCAATCCGATACTCGGCACCAGGTATCCTATCAATCGTGTAGGTGAACGTATCCCCTGCACTGACATATGTTCCCGCGACCTCTGCCAACAGCTCCGGGCCATCTGCCTGTTCTATCGGCAGCGTCTGATCTGAGGTAATCTCACCCAAACAATTTTCTGCACTTACTGTAACACTGATCCGGGCCGCGATGTCTGCCTTGGTCAGGGTATAGCTGTCTGCTATCGCACCATTAATTTCTACACCATTGCGAAACCACTGATAAGAGATCTCTCCGAGATTAGCGATAACCGGATCTGAACTCAGATTGTCTTTATCAACGGACAAGGTCTCATTGTATTTCAGTGTACCAATGATGGATATTGTTCCGGCCATTTCAGCTTTACTGGTAGAAAATTCCTTGCTGTTAATTTGGGATTCTTCGTGGTTTTTATCGCCGGGATACCTTACGCTGATGGAATAAGTCGTATCCGGCTCTAAACCGGTAAATACAGGACTTTCCTGCCATGGCCCATTACTGATTTGATACTCTGCGCCATCGATCTGTTTCACTGTGATTTCAGAAGCTGTCATTGATACTTGCTCAGGAACTGGCGGCTTTTCCTGTGAAGCTTTTAAAATGTCAAAATGTAATTCAATTGTTTCTTCGTTATAATATTCCGTAGCTTCCGACATAACTTTCAAAACATACATCCCTGCATCCGTCGGTCGATTCTCTGTATAGGAATTACTATCTTCAGATGTTTCTTTATACTGATACGAAAGGCTGCCGCCGCCTGGATTAGTAACAACCGGAGACGGAGTCTCACCGTACTTATAATCAGGAAATGAAACCCTTAAATTATTATCTTTGCGTGTCACGTGTAAAGCTGCTGTTTTCGATTGGATTGATCTGCCATAATTGCTGACCTCACACCGGTACTCCCAGCCGTTACTGCTGTAACCAATATTTTCAAGTCTCAGTTCATTACTGTTGGAATTTTCTATATCTGCAAATTCAGCGTTCTCGCCCTTTTTAACCTGCCATTTATATGTCGGTTCCGGGTTCCCTGACGCCACGACAGAAAATGTATGATCTTCCCCCGCAATAATGTTAGCATCTTCCGGATCAGTTGTAATTTCAACCTCTAAAGGTGGATCAAGTTCCATCTGCGCCTTATGATCTGATGTCACATTAATTGTACCGGCATACCCCATACCATCCACCATCAGACGAATATTTGTCTTCGGATTTCCCGGCAGCCAGATATACAGCCTGCCCTGATCATCTGTATACATATCATCAATTTCATAAGAATCCGGTTCATAAAAAGCACTTACTGCAGCCGGACTATCTACACCAGGGATGGTCAGCGTAATCATCCAAAGTTCTTCCCCATCTCTGTTGGTAACCGGACCGGTAGGATCATCGTCAGTCCGCAGGCTGCCGCCACTGACAGTCATCGTGGCCTTGTCACCGCCGAGCGTTCCGGTAACTGTGATGGTCCCGCCACTAATGTCGATCTCTCCACCTTGACCACCGGCACTGCCGCCGCCGATTCCAGCCGCATCCTCCCCACCTTCAGCATTAACTGTGCCTCCTGAAATAGTAATGCTGCCGCTGCTGTAGCCTCTGCCGCCGCCGATTCCGGCTCCATTATTACCTCCTTTGGCAATAACAGTACCTGCCTTAATTTCTACAGATGATAGATTTACCTGAAATTGGTCCCACGAATGCCCGGTACCGATTCCAGCTCCTCCACTGCCGCCAATGGCAGTTATCATACCGCCATTAATTTCAATAATTACATTTTTATCATCTATACCGCCGCCAATCCCCGGGCAAAAGGCCCCGCCATTTGCTTCTAAACTTCCTTCGCCCTCAATAACCAGTTTTTTTGCATTAGGAGTACAAACTGCAGGCTGTGCCCCCCCCGCTGCTCAAACTATTTTCGCTTCCCGCCGCAAGAGTAATAACACTGTCTGCCGCTTTACTCATATCCAGCGCACAACGCTGATATGCACCGCTGACATCTATTTTCAGTCCGTCAAGTACAAGATTGGCATTTACCCCAGACGCAACTTCAATAGTATCAGTACTGCTTTCTCCCGTTATCATAAGTTCATTACCACTTAATATGGTCAGCAGATTCTCTGTGTACTGATAATCGCGGCCCAACTCTCCTCCACTTATAGCTAAATCTGCTGATCGTTTCAGTACAGTTCGTTCCAAAACCCGGACAGTTACGGTAATAAGGGGAACTTCAACCTCATCCGCCAGAATATACCTGCTGTCCAAAACAGGTTCAAATATATATGTTCCCGGTACTTCCGGATTAAATTCCGGCCCGGATATCCATCTCACTACTGAAATTTCATTCTCTGTCCCGGCCAGGCTATCAGATCCTTCATGTTCTGCATCAACCAGATCGTTGACCAGCCACTCTTCTGTATCCGCCTCATCCGCATCACTCTGGCTGGCAGTCTGTATCCCCTCATTTACTTTTGAATTGGATGGTGACGCTTCCGTATCCGATTCTTCTGCTATGTACTTCACCCGTGCAGTCAATGTATCCGGAAGCTTTACCTCATCTTTCGAACCGATTTGAATCTCCTGAACAGCAATCTCCGCATCTAAGACTTCAAATGACACAATTATCTCTTCTGTCTCTTTCGTATCTGTTTTGTCTTTGGCCGTGCCGGCAAAACCAGGCAGACTGTTTACCGAGAACAAAACTAAGGCCAGGATCAGCGCATAGAGCCGCCGATACCGCCAGTATTTTTTGATTTTCATGATTATTCCCCCTGTTCTTTTCCTTAATCATGTATTTTTTGTTTGAGAAAAAACATAAATTTATTATATCATTATTCGGAGGAATTATTATTAGCATTACAAAACTGGTAAGAAAAATGACAAAATTTGCATTTAATTAACCTGATGACCAGATTGGTCTTTCAGTGCAACAGTGATTGTGAAACAGTTGGTATCATATGTGATATCTACAAATCCATTATATGCTTCAGCAATCTGTTCGATTGACCATAGGCCATAACCATGGCCGCGCTCTGACTTTGTAGTAGTAATTTTGCCAAACAGGCTGTCTGCTCTTTGAATGATGCCGTTAAAGCTGTTTTGACACGTAATCTGCAGATATGGTTCACGTCGTGAAATCATGAGTCTGATATATCGTTCGGGAGTATCGGGAATTTTCCGGCAGGCTTCAAGCGCATTATCAACAATATTTGTAAGCAGGCTGTACAGATGGGTATCACTGATGTTTACAGTTTCAGTTTTTATGTCAATTTCCACTGGAATCCCCTGCTCCCGTCCTTGATCTGCCAGGTAACCGGCTACCGTATTAATCAGAAAATTATCGTGGTAAACCACGTCAGCTACCTTTGAGGCCTGAACAGCATACTGTTCAAGGTAATTTTCCGCTTCTGCGTAGCGCTTATCACTTAAGTAGGTATGCAGCACAGCCAAATGTTTTTTAACTTCATGCTTTAAACTCCCCACCTCCTTAAGATGGGTTTTGATCTGTTCATAATTCGCCTGTGCCGACCGGTTTTGCAGGATCAATACTTCATTTTCCTGCTTTCGCATGTAATAGCTGTCAGCCAAAAGCCACACATTGTAAGCCAGAATACATAACAGCAGCATAAAATAGGTATCTTTATAAGTGTAAGGTACGACACCCTGTCTGGAATAAAATACATAAAAATTATACAGCATTGAGATATATGCAACCAGAAAGAACGGTACGGCTATCTTCATCAGCCGGTTCCCTCTCTTTGCTTCTAAGCCGGCAAGTATAATTGTATATGCAAGTCCTGTCAACACAATATTGTTAATATTAACCAGCCGCGGCATATCAACAATATCAAAAAGCTGCAGCAGAATTGCCGCCAGTGAAAATACACCATGAATCATAACTGCCGGCATCATTTGCCGCCTGTAATGGATAAAGGAAAAATAAAAAAACAGTGTCAGCGGGACCGAAAAAGCAAAGTATAATCCCAGACTGATTGTTGATACCCAGAACGGCGAAAAAAACTGAAAAACTATATATTCCGTACAGACATAATAGAACGCCCAGATGAGACCGAAAATACCGATAAAAAGAGTTTGCGGCCGTACAAAACCACACAGCGCCTGTACCAAAGACAATAAAATCATACTTAACCCGATCAGCAGGCACATTGACATCAGAATAGTGGAGCGAATTGACTTCGACAGCGCATATGCCTCCAGTGACGTTACCGTCCCCATAAGAATCGGACTTGTCCGGCCTGCATACAATTGATACGGTGATGTAAGTTCAATCTTAAGTGTTTTTGACAGATAATCTGCCGGCAGCTGGATAAAATGAAGGGCCATACCGGGATTTTGCCCAGGAGATGTCTCTGCAGACACGAAGATTGATTGGGCATCGACAAAAACATTTAAACTCTGATGGTTGGTCCGGATCAAAACAGCAGCTCCGGTCAGTTCCTCATCAAGCCTGCGGTATAGTGTAATTGTTTCACCGCTCCCGATCTGCGGTCCGGTTCGCAGCGTTTCCAGAGATCTGCGCTCAGCTCCATCTACACTGTAACTCCATCCCTCTGACAAATCTATAACATCCTTCATCTGATAAGGATTCCTGTAAGCTTTAAAATAATAGTTTAATAACAAGAGAACCGCCATCAGACACAATACTACTGTTATCGCAAATATAAGTCTGCTTTTCCCGCTATCCCTGTGGTTCTCGGTTAATATACTCATAACGATCCTGCCTTTCTGCTATTTTTTATATTTCGTTACCGGCCCAAAAATGATATACTTAATATAGAATAAAACAAAGGTGGTGTAAGCACATGTACCGAATCGCCATATGTGATGACGAGGAAATCTTCTCCGAATCACATGAAAAAATCTGCCGGGATATTCTAAACCGGTTAAAAATAGAATACCATATTTCGTTGTTTTCTAACAGCAAAGATTTTCTGGAAGCGCTTTTACAAAAGGGTAGGCATTATGATCTGATTTTACTGGATATCATTATGGATGGTAAAGACGGCATGGCACTGGCCCGGCAGATCCGCCGGACCAATCAGGAAATGGCTATTATCTTTATTACTTCCAGCCAGGATTATGTATTTCAGGGATACGATGTTAACGCCCTGCATTATCTCATCAAGCCGGTAGATCCCGGCAAGTTGGAACAACTGATTCTGTCAGACTGGCACAACCGATTTCAAAGCAGCTTTTTGATCCTGCAAACTGATAAAGGCAAACAGCGTGTTGCGGTTAAGGATATCTTCAGTTTGGAAACGTTTGGACGCCGGGTCAAAGTAGAAACTTCAGATGGCACAGCTTACTACGCCGGTAAACTGTCATCACTTCTTTGTGAGCTTCCGGCTGATCAGTTTGTCCGCTCGCATCAGGCTTTTGCATTGAATATCAGACATGTCCGTGAAATCACCAGACAGGATGCCATAATGACTAACGGACAGCATATCCCCATCAGTCGTACTTTTACGAGGCAGGTTCACAGCACATTTGCAAAACAGCTGCGGGAGGGAAGTTGATCATATTTACTGATTGAACAGCCGACATTAGCTGCAATCTTTAGTCGGGTCAAGCTCAAACCAGAAGGTCACCCCGTCTTTGCTATTATAAACTCCATAACGATTATGATGGGCTTCCATAATAGAGCGGACAATCGCCAGGCCCAGTCCGGCTCCTCCAATCATACGGTTACGTGATTCATCAGCCTTGTAAAAGCTCGTCCAGATCAGTTCCTGCATCTCAGCAGAAATCGGCTCACCTGAATTATAAACTGAAACTCTGACCGTTTCCGGTTCCATATGGATACTGACTGCGATCTCCCTTTCCCCGCCGGCAAACTCAATCGCATTATTCAGATAGTTGGTTACCACCTGTTCGATCTTGCGGGGATCACCATACACCGTTGTCTGCTGCACCGGGTTCCAGCTCAAACGAATCCGGCGTTCCTGCAACGACATTTTATACTTGTCCAGAACGCTCTGAATCAGATCCTCGATCACAAAAACCTCTTTTGTGATCGAGGGATGAGCAGACTCCGACTTCGCTATCATCAAAAGATCTCTTACGATACCATTCATTTTCTCCGCCTCTTCTGCAATAACATCACAATAAAACTCTTTTTTCTTTTCGCTGCTGATAATATTCTGCTTCAACCCGTCGGCATAACCCTGGATCAGAAAAATCGGCGTCTTCAACTCGTGAGATACGTTGGCGATAAAATCCCGGCGCATCTTATCAATTTTCCGTTCCCTGTCAACCTCTTCCTCCAGTCGGAGATTCTTTACATTCAGTTCCTGTATGGTATCATTCAGCTTATCAGAGAGCTGGTTGATATTATCAGACAGTTGTGAAATCTCATCATTACGCCTGCGGCACTCAATCTTTTCGCTGAAGTCAAGCATCTTCATCTTGCTGGTAATCTGGCTCATTTCCTGAATTGGTTTTGTGAAATAGTGAGAAATCACAGTAGCCCAGATAACGGTAAATACAACGGTTATCAAACCGATAATCGTTGAAAAACGGTTTGATATTGCAATCCCATCAGAAACCACGCTCATCGGAGCCGATACATTCACGGTCAACCCATTAGGCAATACGGTACGGTAACGCAAAGTCCTGACCTTCAGTTCCGTATCATCTTCGAGGATAAACATCGAACCATCTGTTTCTGTTTCAATCACCAACTCCGGCTGCAGTGTCAAAAACAGATTATCCGTATTCACCTGAACGATAAGCGGCTGTTCCTCCGAATCTGCTTCTTCGGTATATTCTTCCTCCGTTGTACTTTCAACAATCGATATGCTCCCTCCGTCATCAATTTGTTCCCGTTCTGTCGTTTGAACAGTTATGACGGCAGATGCAAGGTCACTCATCGGAATCGGATAAAAAACAGTATCGTCCACGCCGCGAAGAGTAACCGAATGTCCCCTGGTCCGTTCTAATCTTCCCAGAGCTTCCACTTTTGCTCCCGGCAGTTCAAATGCCCCCTTCCCGGCATCATAAACTCCGTCACTGACAAGTCTTTCCATCTCCTGACTGGTCCGGATCAGTTCACTCTTGGTTCGTTTAAGATAATACCACTCTACCAGAAACGTATTAGCAATCAACAGCAGTACAACAAAAAACAAGACCGATACCAACATATAAATCAACAACTTTGTACGAATGGAAATCCTCATCCCGCCACCTCAAACCGATATCCAAAACCTCTGACTGCAGTTATGTATGCCCCACAATCCCCCAATTTGATCCGGAGCCGGTTGATATGAGTATCGACTGTTCTCAGTCCGCCGTAATATTCATATCCCCAGACCTGATTTAGCAGCTGCTCCCGCGAGACCACCTTCATCCGGTTTTCCATCAGCATCACCAGCATGGCATATTCCTTGGGACTCAGGCTGATATTGGCACCATTTACCGATACAATATGTGAATCCTTATCAATCATAATCCCGGCCGCCTGATACACCGTATTTTCCTTCTTCTCCGTTCTTCTGAACATCGCATTAACCCGGGCCACCAATACATTAGGCCGGACCGGTTTTGTAACATAATCATCGGCCCCGATTTCAAACCCATGAATCTCATCATAATCTTCACTTCTGGCAGTCAGCATTACCACCGGCACATCCATCATCTTCTTAATTTCCCGGCACACGGTCCACCCGTCAATATCAGGCATCATTACATCAAGAAGAACCAGATCAATCCGGTCCCCCTGCTCTTCCACTATCTTAAGTGCATCTTTTCCATTACCTGCCGTCAGAACTTCATATCCGTTATTCTCCAAAAAATCTTTTAACAATATTATTATCTTTTGCTCATCATCAACCAGCAAAATACATTTTCCTATCATATCTGATAACCATCCTTTTTGTTATATAGCTACTCCGAGCGAGGGGTCTTCTTGACTGATAAAGCCAGTCAAGAAGCATCGGATGTTCATCCGATGTGAAATTTGAAAGAAAAACAGGCTTACAAGCAAGCTTGACGCCTGCTTTTCTTTCAAATTTCCCACCGCCCTAAACTGTTACGTCCATTATAAGATATCCGGACACAATTGTATATTGTGTTGACCAAACTGTGACAAACAGTTTTACCAACTGTAACACAATCAGGATAATTCTGTAAAATTAATGCATTATACTGGACCTGTAACAGAATAAAACTAAACATAAGGAGACTACCATGAAAAAAAGATTACCATCAACACCATTTCTGCTCGCAGCCGCATTCACAGCCACCATGTCTTTCTCAGCATTTACCGCTGCTGCAAATACAACCACGTCAGCCGCTAATACTAATGAAAACACCATTTCACTTGCTTTCTCAGCCTATGATGAACTGGCAGAAAACGGCATCATATCCAAAGAAACCGTCACTAAAATGAATGCCTTCGCCGATGCACACATTGAGACAGAAACCGCTGAATACAATGTCAGTGTCAACACCGATAACGATACAGAAAATGTCGCAACACAGATCTTTGAAGTAGTCGTGGCAACCGACAATATGCTGGATTTAATGCTGGATGCCGGAATCATCAGTCCGGCCGAAAAGACAACCATAGAAAACTACTATCAGCAAAGAGCCCATGCCGATTTCGAAGCCGAAGTTGATGCCGCAGCGGCAAGATATGTAGAAGAAAAAATTGTATCAAAAGATACTGCAAAAAAGATGGTGAACCACGCAAAATCCAATTACAACAAATCATCTCAGTATGGAATCTACACTGGAGTATCCATCGTATCCGACAAAGCTGTCGACACCGAAACTGAATCAAATTCTGCTGGTGAAAGCGACACCGAAAGCACTACCTTCACCTTCTCCGCATCAATTTTCGATCTCGACGACCTGCTCAGCCAGGGAATCATCACCGAAGCCGAAAAACAAGCCATAGAAAAAGCCGAAGAAACCACCGGCTACGTCACTGTAGATGTATCTGTCAACATGGACTAACTGTTCTTTATTGTACTCCGCAAGGATATATGTTAGCGGACGTAACAAGATGAGAGGCCACACGGACGCGATCCGGGTGGCCTCTCATCTTGTTATATTCACTGAAATATTCTCTTACCCCAAACCAACTGCATGGTCAACCGGCAGAGAAAGTGTCAGTCCCTGCGCCTCGCTTGAGAGTCCGCATTTAGCGTTTATTGCCTTCATGATATCAACTTTCTTCTCTTTCTCCGCGACAATCAATACCATCTCTTTTTCTGCCTGTGCAGAAATACCAAAGAAGTTCATATCTTCATGACAGCCCAGACGTCTGGCATTAACCACGGTACCGCCGCTGGCACCGGCTGTTCTGGCTGCTTCCATCAGCTCTTCACTATATCCCTGATTAATAACCGATAAAATCAGTGTCAGTGCTGTATTACTCTTCATTTTCTCCACCTCATTTTCTATGTTCTTCAGATGATCAATCATTTTTTCCTTCGCCTCTTCGTTTAATATTTTCATAATATTAGTGGCAATACCGGTCAGTGGTATCGTGAAGCCGATACCGGCACCCTTTGATTTAAGCAGCAGCTTCCCGGTGGTATCTTCCATAATGTCTCCGGCCACATGCTTCTCCGTTACACACCAGAACACAGCCTTGTCACTGCGGCCAAGTCCAAACATATCCAGAATCTCTGAGCTTGCAGTACCTTCTGCTTTTGTCACATAGCAAAAATGAAGCGGAAAATCTTTCAGTATCTCTTTTACCTTTTTTATTTTCGACCAATCTGTAATCAATAACAATAAATTCAGCATTGGTTTTTTAACAATTTCACTCATTTGCAAACTCCTCCTCAAATTCGATGATCTCACCATCACTGTCTGCAGAGATCAGCAGGGCAGCCTCGCCCTTCTTTGCTTTCACGGCAAATACCAGCCCCATAATCTGTATTGCCAGAAGCGGGACCATCGCTACCATCGCCACTACCCCAAAGGCGTCGGTCATAACATTGCCGCCAAGTGCTTCACAGGCCCCCATTGCTAATGGCAGCAGGAATGTACTTGTCATCGGACCACTGGCAACACCACCACTGTCAAAGGCAATACCAACAAAAATCTTCGGTACAAAAAATGTCATCGCAAGTGCTGCTACATATCCCGGGATCACCAGCCAGTAAATCGAGATACCGGTGATAACCCTTATCATCGACAATCCTACGGAAATCGCGACACCAATGGAAAGACAGAGGCTCATGGATCTCTGACTGATCGCACCATTGGTGGTGTCTTCAACCTGCTTATTAAGTACATGTACAGCCGGCTCGGCTGAAACAATAAAATACCCGATCACAACACCGATCACCACGAGCAGCCATTTGAAATCGGTAGATGCCAGTTCATTTCCAAGCAGATATCCAACCGGCAGGAATCCGACATTAACTCCGGTCAGAAACAACACCAGTCCGATATATGTATATAGAAAACCGATTCCCATTTTGACCAGCTGATGCTTCCGGTACCGTCTCGTAACCAGCTGAAGCAAAAGCAGCATCAAAAAGATCGGCAGAATAGCCAGCAATACCTCATGAGCATATGTCGGAGCAGCAAGTGAAAACTGCTTCACAATATCCTGAGTTGTAATCACTTCTACAATCTCTACCGCATTATAAGTCGCATCCGATGGATTGTAAAAGATGCCCAGCAGCATAACAGCCAGAATCGGGCCGATACTGCATAATGCAACAAGACCAAAGCTGTCACTGGAAGACCCTTTGTCAGTACGCAGAGCTGCCAGTCCGACACCAAAAGCCATTATAAACGGTACTGTAATCGGCCCCGTCGTCACACCACCAGAGTCAAAAGCCACCGCCAGGAAATCCCGGGGCACAAATGCAGATAAAATAAATAATACAATATAACAGGTGAGCAGCATATAAGACAGATTGATCCGGTACCGGATACGCAATACTGCCAGAACTAAAAACGCTCCCACGCCAAGTGCTACAGCCCAGATCAGAATATTATTCGGAATGGAAGGCACCTGATTCGCCAGAACCTGCAGGTCTGGCTCCGCAATTGTTATAATAACACCCATTAAGAAACTGATCAATACCACAAGACTGATTTTCTTCGACTTACTGACCTGAATACCAATACCTTCACCCATTGGACTCATCGCCATGTCAGCTCCCAGAGAGAAAAACCCCATTCCGACAATCAGAAGAACCGCGCCCACCAAAAACATGGAGATAACGCCAACTTCCATCGGTACGATAATAACACTGAGCAGCAGCACTATTAAGGTAATCGGCAGAACGGAAGAAAATGCCTCTTTTGTTTTTTCTTTCAATTTTTTGTTCATGTTTTACCACCTAGCTTTTAAATTTTTAAATAATAACAAAAAAATGCCCGGCAGCTTTCACTGCCCTCCTGCCAATAACACACCTCCTTCAGTTTTTTTATATATATTAAATTGAAATTATTGCCTGGTTTTCTGAATACTTATTATGATAACAAGAATTGCCTAATAACTAATATCATACCATAATTCCCAGTAAGATGCTAGGCGTAGATTTGTGAAATTATTCTAATTTTTTCGGGATTTGTTTGTAAATTTTAACTTAAATTAGTATGAAATTACTAAAGCAGGAGATATCACAGCACTAAAGCCATAATATCTCCTGCTTTATTTAATGGTTAGTCCTCGCCCATTGTTTTATTGTCATAAATTGCGTATTGGTTCCGTCCCTGCTCTTTTGCCTTGTAAAGGGCAATATCAGCTTTTTGGAATAATTCGCTGTAGCGGGTACCGTCTTTTGGTGCAATAGCAATACCGATACTTAAGGTAGCATTAAAACTCTTCTCAGAGTCAATGGCGATCGGAGTTTTGTTCCAGTCATCCATGATTCCGGCAACCTTACAGGCCATCTTTTCAGCATCTCCATTAAGGGTACAGAATACGGCAAACTCATCACCACCGATACGGGCAACAAAATCCGTCGAACGGAACTTACTGCGCAAAGTATCAGCCAGACGCTTTAAGGCGATATCTCCTACCATATGTCCGTAAGTATCATTCACATCTTTAAAATGGTCAAAGTCGATGATCATAAATGCGAATGACTTGCCGTAACGCAGTTCCTGCTGGAGCAGTTCCGTCGACTTGTCTTCCAGCGCTCCGCGGTTGAGCAGTCCGGTCAGTACGTCGGACTGAGCCAGACGGTTCGCATCATCCCACTTCTGATAGACAAGAACAGAAGCAAGCAGGGCGCTGATCGCCTGAACAGTCTCAGCATCACTGGCGCTCATACGCAGAAGGAACGGTGTCGCTTCCATCATACGTCCGGTTATCAATAACGCTGCCACTTCATTTTTAACGATTACCGGTGCTGAAATAAAATACGGCAGTTTCAAAATCTGGCGCAGCTCAGCCAGCCGCGCAGGACTGTCGGCTCCGGTCACAATCACCGGGCGCTCAGGATTTAACAGTTCAGGATCAATACGAATCTGCCGTCCGGCAATCTCAGTCCGTTCTTCTGTCGAATATCCCTGCATGATCGAAGGAATAAACCGGCCTTCCGGATCAGGAAACATCACAATCGTCCGCTGCATATTCAGCGCTGCATTAATCCGCTGGGTAACCGGCACAAAGATACTCTCCGCGTTATTCTGACGAAGGGATACGGACAATTCTGCCAGCAGACGGAATCCACGGCGCTTCTGCTCCAGTTCATGCCGGATCTGAATCGTCTGAGCATCCAGAGCCAATACCTTGGCAGCATTTTGCGAACACAGCTGCACTAAGGCTTCCGTTGGTGCAATATCCGCTTCATTATCACGCTCTGCAACCTTGGCCGCCGTCTTCTGAACCGGAGCATCACTGGCCTTCTTAACCTCTTTTTTGTCTCCTGTACGTTTTGAAAAAACAACAAACACACCGGTCCAGTCAAGTCCGCGGGGAACTCCGCCGACAGAAGCAATCTCCACCCCGGTATATAAACCAAGCAGAGGAATACGGTCCTGAACCGCCTCCTGAATAATAAATGCATCTTCCAGATCTACACCGCCGTATCCGGCACACCGGCCGGCACAGTCAATGTACATCGCAAAAACCGGTTCCTTGTCTTCCATATTGGCAAACAGCTCATCAAGCTTCGGCTTCATGTAATCCAGATCCAGGGAACGGAACATCAGCTGAAATTCTGTTCCGGCAACCATATCCGGTTCAAACATCACAATACCGCCGCGCTCCTTATCGATTCCAAGACACAAACGGCTTGCGTAATTATTCTCATCATACTCACCCCAGCGCTCGCCCTGATTGATACCAAACAGCAGGAAAAAAGGATAATCTTCCGGCGTAATGGACGGTCCAAGCAATGAATCCATAAAATCAATGGCACGGACACCGTTGATCTCCAGAATCACGGAACCTTCCGCCTTTGTAACAGTATAATACGTGGATGCCGGCCGGCAGCCATGCATAATCACACTGTCCATACTGATATCATCTGAAAAAGCCAGGGCAAATGCTGTATGATCTTCTATTTCTTTACCGATAAACTGCTTTGTCGGAGTACAGATATGATCCCCCTGGACACCGGCTCCGGTCAGATCAGGAAAATATCCCAGTCCGGATTCAATTCCTTCCAGCAGCCAGGTTGCCATCATCATGCGCATCCCGTCTTCGGTCTGATCAATCGCATCATAAAAAAGCATAACCGGCGAGTCAGGTTCTGTTCCCAGTTCTTTCAACTTCCGGCCGAGACGAATTCCCGTCTCTTTTTCTCCCTTTACAAGATCACGTTCGGTAATGACGTTACACTCGCTGCCATCCAGCCAGATACAGGCCACCCCGACCTGGTCACCGGCATAACCAAACGCATCATTGGTAATGATGCCTACTGATCCGCCGCCGTAAATATGATCTTCATTGCCGGTAACTGCCGCAACTTCTGCCCTGAGCACCTGCTGATTGTGACGGGCGGTACCAAACAGAAGCACCATGCTGCAAGGATCTGTTCTGCCTGCCCTGACAATTGCCTTTTCTGCCGCACTCCTTCCGGCTATTCTGCTGTCCGGATTATCACAATATCCCACTCCTACTTGCATATGTATATCTCCTTAAATTAAACCTGTATTATGTTAACTTTGTAATTAAAGAAATAAATTGATTATAGCCGATTGTCATATCAAATACAATAGATTTAACGTAATTTTATGATATGTAACCACTATAATATATCTATGAAATCACACTCTGTATGATATCGTCCTCAAACACAACCGTTTTCTTCTGGATCACTTCGGTAAAGGTAAGATAAAAGACCGCCTGTGACCGGTTCAGGCTAACATTAACATGTTTGTTTTTCTGCCCGGCCGCCTGCTGTATCTCCCCCAGCAGTTCCGTCAGAACTTCCCGGTTCAGATAACCGCCCCGCCAGTGAAACAACAGCGGTTTGCTCTTACGGATCGCCTGCTGCACGCGTTTGCCGACATCTTCAATCTTTGTAAATGACAGTTTTTTCTCTTTATAATAAAAATGATCGCCGTCACTGCAATCCGGCGCCTGATACAAAACCGGCTCATGGTCCAGGAAAAACCGTTTATCATTCAAATTAAAATAATCATACCTGATCACCCCATCACGTCCCAACGTATTGTCAAAGGTCGCATCCAGATGATAATATTTCCCGTCAATTCTCACTACATTCCAGGCATGCCGATACTTAATCCCCTTCTCCGGATTGGCATCAGACACCGCGATCATACACCATACTCCCAGCGCATCACAAAGAATCTTAACACTTTTAGCGATCCCTTCACAGACACCGACCCCCTGTCCCAACGGTCCGATAATCTCATGTGAATAAGGCTTCTTCAATTTATCATAGGTAACACTGCTGCAGATAAAATCATGAATATACTGTTCCTTCTCCACGTCCGGCATAGCAGCCGCCGGACGGATCAGTTTGGTGATCCGGGCCGACATCGCCTTTTGATGCTCCTTAACCTTCTTTTTATTGAACAGATATTCCGGTATCATCTCCAGACTGCCGGCATGATCAAAGTAACGATATTTATAACCAACCGCATAAAAAATCTCCGGACAATCCAGCCGCAGCTTAAAAAAAACATCCTGCAGCTGCCTTCCTTCCAGAAATGGTACCTGAAAGGAAGACTCCATTGCAATCAGACCTGTCTTAATTGCATAATAAGCACTTTGCTGCCCCTTATCCATATGATTATAATAAAAAGCCTCCATCATTTACCTCCTGCCAGAAAACAATATTCCAAAATACTCTAAACTTTGTTTGATCATCCTAATGCAAACTTTAATTATAACACAAATCGAGTCCGATTGTCATCCGAGTATTTACCGCACTCCCCCCTCAGCCAGGCTACATATTAGCGGGACATCGCAAAGTGAGCGGCCGCCGGGCCTGCTTCCGGAGCCGGTAATGGCTTTGAATTGATTGCATTTGAAGAGAACTTAGAAATACTTGACTTTCAGTAAAATGTTTTATGCCCGTAAGGAGACGACTGTTTGAGCGGCCGTTTTTGCCGCGAGT
>DAMAMW010000031.1:0-73783 GCA_032073745.1 Lachnospiraceae bacterium
ATCTCAGGGCACCCTGAAGTTATTTTTGATTAGGGGGCTCCTGAATAGTTACAAAACGTATATGAAATCAGTTTATCATAAGAAAAACAAAATCACAATTTCTTTTGCTGGTTATCATTGTTTTTCTATCATTAGTTTTGTATAATATACTGCGGTATGTAAATTAAACTGGAGGATTATTCAACTCATGACGACTAATAATAATGCATTTATTCGCTGCTGCTACGGATACGGCGTCAGCGGCATGGCTGTGCTGGTTATCGGTGCTATATTACCGTCTATTATGCGGGAAGCCAGTCTCAACTTTGCTAGCGCAGGGGGAATGCTGTCGATGATGGCAGTCGGCAACCTGATGGCCAGTCTGTTTTTTCCGGCATTAACCGGAGTGATCGGGAAACGCCTGGCAATCACTATTACTTCATCACTTGTACCAATTTGCTTTTTTTTGCTGTCTTTTCTGCCGCCGATTGCTGTCATGTATCTCCTGTTTTTTTCAGCCGGAGTTGCACGTGGTTCAATTACTATTATAAATAATATTACTGTGAATATTATCAGCAACAATTCCAATAAAGCACTTAATCTGCTGCACTGTAGTTTTGCTGTCGGAGCTTTTATTGCACCATTTCTGACCAGTACATTAATCGCAGCCGGGTTTGGCTGGCGCAGTATTTTGTACATTATTGTAGTTTTCTGTATCTCGTCGGCATTATCCTATGCATTGATGGATTATAATACAGAACCGGTAAACACTACGCAAGTAAACAAGGCTGAAAAACCCATATCGGACAACAGTTTTCTGAAACAGCCCATGTTTTACTGTATTGGATTCATTCTATTCTTCTATCTTGGCACGGAAAACTGTATCAACGGCTGGTTTGTTACATATCTGCAGAATACCGGTGTTATGAGTGAAACTTATGCTACGAATATGGTTTCTGTTACCTGGCTGGTTATCATGTTTGGCCGGTTAGTGAATGCATCAATATCGAAAAAATACAAAAAAAGTACACTGATTTTCATTAATGCTCTTGGAAGCTGTTGCTTTTTCTTCTTGCTGATATTATCCACTCACCTTGCCGCAGTTACCATCGCTCTGTTGGGAATGGGATTCTTTCTCTCAGGTATCTACCCCGGCTGTATTGCTGACGGTGGCCAGTATATTAAAGGATCAACCATGGGAATGTCGTGTCTGACAGCGATTTCCGCAATCGGAGGGATCGTTACTCCCCAGCTTGTTGGCAGTGCCGCCGACCGGATTGGTATTGTTGCGGCAGTTGGTCTGCTGAGTATCAATGCCGTTATGGTTGTAATCCTTTCTTTTATCAACTTTCGCAGGCGCACGGCTTAAACTTCAAAGCTATTGATTCTTCATCCACGTTTTAGGTGAGAACAGCAAGAGCATCGGAAATAATTCCAAACGTCCTGCCAGCATATCAAACATCAGTACAAACTTGCTCCAACCGCTTAAAAACTCAAAATTACCGGATGGTCCTACCAGTGCCAGCCCGGGACCTACATTATTTAAAGTCGCCATTACGGCAGTAAAATTTGTAGTAAGATCAAAATTTTCCAGACTTAAAGCTAAAATTGACAGTGCCAATATAATAAAATAAACAATCAGGTATGTGTTGATTGAACGAAGAACTGTATGTTCGATTGTTTTCCCTTCAAACTTAAGTACTTTCACACTGCGGGAATGTATCATTGAAGACAGTTCCTTTTTTACTGTTTTTACCGCAATTACCAGTCGTGACACTTTTATTCCGCCGGCGGTACTGCCGGCGCATCCGCCGACAAACATTAAGACCACCAATATTGTCTTTGAAAAAGACGGCCAAAGGTCAAAGTCCACGGTGGCAAACCCCGTTGTCGTCATAATCGTTGCCACCTGAAAAGCGCTGTGATGGAGAGCTTCCAGTATATTGGAAAAGCTGCTGCAGATATTCCATGTGATCAGTAATGTACTGACCAGAACAATGCCCAGATAACAGCGCATCTCCTCTGAACGGAATGCTTCTCTGGTTTTCTTAATCAGAAAAAGGTAATACACATTAAAGTTAACACCAAATACAATCATAAACACAGTAATGATTGCCTGCTGAATCATAGGATAAGATGCAATACTGTCATTCAGTACAGCAAACCCGCCTGTACCGGCAGTTGCAAATGTAACAGAGAGTGAATCAAACCATGGCATCCCGCATAATAAAAGCAGCAAAAACTGAAACGCTGTCAGCACAAAATAAATAAGGTACAATATCTTTGCGGTTGATTTCACCCGTGGAACCAGTTTGCCGACAGACGGTCCGGGACTTTCTGCACGCATGATGTGCATATTGTAACCACCAGCCAATGGCATGATTGCCAGAATAAATACAAGAACTCCCATACCGCCGATCCAGTTAGTAAAACAACGCCATACCAGCATGCATTTGCTCAGGCTTTCAATTTCTGTCAAGGCACTTGCCCCGGTGGTGGTAAATCCTGATATCACTTCAAATAAAGCATTTTCAAAATCAGGAATCTCACCACTCAGATAAAATGGCATTGCACCAAAAATACTAAGGACAATCCAACTCATCGCAACTGATACAAAACCTTCGCGGGCATAAAAAATTGTATTACAGGGCTTCTTGTAGGTTAACCGCCATCCCAATATGGCACATACTGCTGATGTTCCCAGAAAATAAAGCCCGTTGGTTTCCTGATAAATCAGTGCTATCAGGCATGGCAGAAGCATAAATGCCGCTTCAATATTCAGCACCCACCCCAAAAAATACAGAACTATTTTATTATTCATCTACAGTATCCTCTTATTTTAGAATATCTTTCAAATCATTCAGCCCGGAATGTGTTGTCACTACGATCACCGTATCTCCTGCTTCTATTGTATCTTTACCACGAGGTGTAATAATCTTCCCGTTGCGGTTAATACATGCAATCAAAAGATTGTTCTTAAACTGAAGTTTCTCCAGCGAGATGCCAATTAATGGCGCATCTTTTTCTACCCGGAATTCCAGTGCCTCGACCTTATTTGCGACAATTTTATATAATGTCTCCACATTGCTGCCCATCGAATTATGCATCGCACGAACATAACGGATAATCATATCCGCAGTCAGCAATTTGGGATAAATAATACTGCCGATATTCAAATGACTAATGACATCTTCGAAGGCAATTCGGTTAATTTTAGTAATTAGTTTGGCATTTGTCATCGTTGTGGCATACAATGAAAGCATTATATTTTCTTCATCAAAACCGGTCAGAGAGGCAAATGCCTCGGTTTGCTGAATTCCTTCTTCCAAAAGCAGCTGCTGATTAGATGCATCACCATGTATGATCATTGCTTTAGGCAGCAGATCGCTCAATTCTTTGCAGCGCTCATAGTTCTGTTCAATTATTTTTAATTTTATTTTCGTATTTTCCAGCATCTTGGCAAGATAGTATGTAATCTTTCCACCGCCAACAAGCATGGCTGCTTTTACAGCATTATTTTCTATTCCAACCTGTTTGAAGAACATGGTCGCATCCTGGGGCAATGCAATGAAGCTCAATTTATCGCCATTTTTAAGTTGAAAGTTACCGCCTGGAATAGTTACATCCGCGCCACGTTCCACAGCACAGATCAGAACGTTGCATTTCAGCTTCGAGGTTACTTCAAATACCCGCATATTATGGAGAACTGAATGGTCCGGGACAATAAATTTCATCAGTTCGACACGTCCCTTGGCAAAGGTATCGATTTTGATGGCCGACGGGAATTTTAACAGGCGGGCAATCTCTGTAGCTGCCGCCAGTTCCGGATTAATTGCCATAGAAAGATTAAGCTCCTCCCTCAGATAAGCAATTTCCGTACGGTATTCCGGATTTCTGATGCGGGCAATGGTATGACAGTTTCCGGCTTTTTTCGCAATCAGACAGCACAACATATTACGTTCATCGGAATCAGTTGTAGCAATCAGAAGATCCGTCTCCTGAATTCCGGCCTCCATCTGTACCTGATACATTGCACCATTTCCTTCGACTCCCATAACATCAATGTTGTCAGTAACTGAACGCAATTTTCTGCCGTCCTTATCGATTACCACAACATCGTGCCCTTCCTGGTTCAGCTGTTCTGTCAAAGTAAGTCCCACCTTGCCGCAGCCGACAACAATTATCTTCATTCCCCTTCTCCTCTGTTATTATGATGAAATTGCGAAACCTGTTCTGCCAGGGGTCTGCGCCCCTTTTTCCGGGTCATTTCCACCAAATTTAATGCCGTCATGTCAACTACCATAGTCTTAACCGGATCTAAAGCTGCATAATGTTTTAATGTTTTCATTAGCAGCAGCTTATCTTCTTCTGATTTCATATCAATAAAATCAACCAGAATAATGCCGGAAAGATTGCGCAGACGCAGCTGATGACAGATTTCTTTAGCTGCTTCCTGATTGATTAAAAGGATCGTCTCCTGCAAGGTTTTCTTTTTAGAATATTTTCCGGTGTTAACATCAATTACAACCATGGCTTCTGTCTGCTCAATCACCAGATAACCGCCGGATTTTAACCAAACCCGTTTCTGGAGTGCCTCTTTAAATATAGTTTCGATAGAATACAGACTGGTAAGGCTGATCTGGCTGTCTTTATACAATTGCAGACGTGCAAGATCATCAGGCTGATACAATGACAGATAGTCCCGGCAGGTCTCATATACCTCAGGCTGATCCGTGATAATCTGCTCCAGCATACCATCCCGGCATCCTTTCAGCATATTCAGGTATCCTGTATTTGCTTCGTAGAGAAGACTGTAACAGGTCCGGAATGCAGCATCGTGCAGCAGCTTTTGGCAGGAATCACAGAGTCTGGTAATCTCGGTTTTGATCTGTACGATATCGGCGGTATATGCATTGGTACGGATAATGACACCGGCCCGGTCATTCAGCAGCGGTTCAAGTTCTAAGCGCAGCTGCTCTTTCCATTCGGTATCATGTATCTTTGACGAAAAACTAATCATCCGTTTACCGGATGTCAGAACTGCATATTTACCGGAAAAATTCAGATTTGATGATAATACCGGATCTTTGGTTTTTACGGCATCTTTTTCAATCTGGACGATAACTTCATCGCCGGCCTTTATGGTTCCCGATGTCCGGTTGATAAATAACGGCTCCGGATTGTCACTCAGACTGTAATAGCCGGTTTTTCCATCCTGGTAGTCAATAAAAGCAGCATTGATATTTTTTACCACATTCTTTACTTTTCCGATATAAATGTTGCCAAGTACCATCGAATCATCTTCCAGCTGCATTTCCAGAACTTCTTTTTCCGACATCAGAACTGTCAGATACTGTTGTTCCCTTTTTGTAATAATCAGCTTATTCAATGTCTTCTCCCAACTGAGCCAGGGAAACCAGCTTACGTTTCCCGTCCGTCCCAAGGTCGGCATATGTTTCTTCGCGTTCTATTAATAAAGCAAACTCTGCCAGGCAAAAGCCGATCGAATCGGCATATGCACGGATCACCATGTCAGGTTTCAGGTTTGCAGCACTGCCGGTGGCAATCTGCATCAGGATTTGTTTATCGACAACAGATAGGCTATAGATCATCGGGCGGATATTTACTTCCTTTTCTCCCTTTTTTGTTTTTTTCATGATCAGAATTTCATCTTTTGTGACAAACTCCTGCAGGCCTGCAGCGAAGTCATCCCAGTTATCCGGCATGTATTCTCCTCTGAACATGACTGCATAATCAGCAGCCGCAACCAGTGACATTGCATTGCCGGCATTATCCGGCAGTTTTTTATATTCGGTTACAGTTATTCCTTCTACCAGAGCCTGATTGATCCGGTCCAGCATAACCTGAGACGTATCTGTACTGTTGACCTCGATGTCAACATACTCACCGCGGCTGGTCAGTCCAACCCCCAGGGGGGCTGCAAAAGACATAATCTGGTGAGGGCTGAATCCCTCGCTATAACGGATATCAACATCCGCTTTTCGCATCACTTTCTGGAAATAACGCATCAGATCCAGATGGCCGATAAACTTCATGGTGCCCTGCTTGGTAAATTTAATTCTTATTTTCAAAACAGACACCTCCTTCAAACTCTCTTGCCCCGCAGCCGGAACATTGCTGGCGGCAGTTCGGGGTAACCTTTTCATCATGCGCCAGCTTCCATTCCCGGATCAGGAATTCTTTTGTTACGCCGGCATCTATGAAATCCCAGGGGAATACTTCATCAAGGCTTCGTTCTCTGACCGTATAGAAATCAGGATCAATCTTACAGTTTTCAAATGCCTGCATCCATAACTCATTGTGAAAATGTTCCGACCAGGAATCATACAGAGCCCCCTGACGGTATGCCTCTTCCACGACATCTGCAACCTTTCTGTCACCTCTGGCCAAAACGCCCTCAAGTACCGTCAGGTCAGCTTCATGGTAGTTATATTTAAGGCTTTTAAAGTTCAGCATTTCTCTGAACTTGTCCTTTACGAGATAGGCTCGTTCCAGAAACTCTTCCTTGGTACACATGGTTGCCCACTGAAATGGGGTGAAAGGTTTCGGTACAAAAAAGGAAGAACTGGCAACAACCTGAACTTTGCCGCGGCGTTGTTCTTTTGGGATTTCATCATAGTAAAGCATCGCGATCTTTTCAGACAGCAGAGCAATACCTTCCATATCTTCAACGGTCTCTGTCGGAAGGCCAAGCATGAAATACAGCTTTACACGGTTCCAGCCGCCATGGAAAGCCTGTGCGGCTCCCTTCAGAATCACTTCTTCAGTAAGTCCTTTATTGATGACATCACGCAGCCGCTGGCTCCCTGCTTCCGGTGCGAAGGTCAGGCTACTCTTTTTGACATCCTGGACTTTGCTCATGACATCCAGTGAAAAAGCATCAATCCGCAATGACGGCAGCGAGATATTGATTCCCTGCCCCTTAAATTCGTCGATCAAAAATGTGACTAGTTCCTGCAGGTTGGAGTAATCACTGGAACTTAACGAACTGAGAGAGATTTCCTCATGGCCGGTCACTTTCAGCATTTTATAGGCATAATCCTTTAAATATTCAAGACTGTGCTCCCTGAGCGGGCGATATACATTACCCGCCTGGCAGAACCGGCAGCCGCGGATACACCCGCGCTGGATTTCTAAAACCACACGATCCTGTGTGACTTTGGTGAAAGGAACCAGCGGTTTTTCGATATATCTGACAGTGTCTACATCTGATATAACAACTTTCTGAACCGTCTCCGGTACACCTTCGTGATTAGGCAGGAAGGAAGCGATCGTACCATCTTCTTTGTATGTAACATCATAAAATGCCGGTGCGTAGATTCCTTTGACACCAGCTGCAAGTAATAAAAACTCTTCCCGGCTCTTGCCCTCTGCTTTGGCCTTTTTATAAATGTCCATCAATTCATCGTAGACACCCTCGCCTTCACCGATATAGAATAAATCAAAGAAAGGTGCTAATGGCTCAGGATTGTAGGCACAGGGACCGCCGCCGATCACGATCGGATCTGCTTCAGTTCGATCAGCAGCCCGCAGCGGTATGCCGCTCAAATCAAGGATCTGTAATATGTTTGTATAGCACATTTCATACTGGATGGTAATTCCCAGGAAATCGAAATCTTTGACAGGATCTTGTGATTCCAGGGCAAACAGCGGAATCTGCTTTTCTCTCATCACCTTGTCAAGATCTGTCCATGGTGAAAAGACCCGCTCACAGTAGATGTCATCGCGGCGATTGAACATATCATACAGGATCTGCATGCCAGTGTGGGACATGCCGATGTCATAGACATCCGGGAAACACATGCAAAACCGGATGTCTGCTTCCTTCGGGTTCTTTACCGCCATATTTATTTCATTGCCAATGTATCTGGCCGGTTTGTCGATACTTAGTAGTATTTCATCACTTAATGCTAATTTTCTCATAATAGTTCCTTTTTTGCTTTCTATAATATAACATGATGCTTTTTATCATTCAGCACTCCTTTCAATTACGGATTAGCCGAGATTAAACATTGTAAGTATATCATAGATTATTTAGATACTCCATCAGTTTTTTATTCCTCGACTGATTGAGATAAACAAACATAAAAAATGACCAGAGTTGTCAACTCAACCTCTGGCCGTTTTTGTTATTTCGATAAGAAACTTTCATTTAAAAATTCTGCCCGTTTAATCAAACTATCTTCAATAATCGGGCTTCCCGGAATATAATCAAAAGCATGTGTCGTTGATTTTGTCTGGTTCAGCCGGGTTGATACTCCGGCAGCTTTTAATGCTTTGGCATAGTTTATTCCTTCATCACGTAATGGATCAAACTCTGCAACCTCAACATAAGCCTGCGGTAAACCGGCTAGACTCTCAGCTTCAATAGGAGAGACATATTCTCTCATACCACAATCCCCATTCTTTAAATACAGGCCGTAGCATACATTTGTAATCGGTCCGTTCCATACGGGGGTATCAGTGAAGGTTACCATCGATTCTGTATTCAGCCGTGCATCGGTAGCCGGATAGATAAGCATCTGCCCTGCAATCCGGGGGCCGTTGTTATCCCTGGCCATCATCGCTACAGTAGTGGACAGAGTACCGCCGGCACTATCCCCTCCTACCACAATGCGGTCGGTATCAATCCCAATCTTTGCTGCATTTGCTTCAACCCAGAGCAGTGTTTGATAACAGTCTTTAAATGGTACCGGGAAGGGGTGCTGCGGAGCAATGCGATAGTTCACACAGACAACCTTGCATGATGTTCTCATTATGTACTCTCTCATCAGGCCAATGTGAAAACCAAGTACCGGAAGTATCCATCCGCCGCCATGGTAATAGACCAGGCAGGGTGCCTGATTATCGGATTTGTCAGCCAATTCCATAACTTGAACCTCAATCATTTCATCATCAATACTGGGTATTTCATATTTGGTAACCTTGATCTTATCATCCGTAACATTACCGTTCCAGGCTTTTAGCCCTTCGGCAATAAACATTGGAAAAGCATTGGGGTCATTTGTTAAAATTGGCTGCATCAATTGATCCAGTTGTTCAAAATCGGGACTTACTGCATATTTTGTTGTCATAAATGAGCATCCTCTCTAATTAGTAATATTTGGTTATTTTAGCATAAACATAATAAAATAACAACTCAACAAACAAATTCATCCAAAAATTACGAAGCTGAGATATTATTTTTCCGAAAACTTTGCCGATATATTTTAAGGGTTCGTAATTAATAAAAATTAACCCGTTACAGGGTGAAGGATGGAAATGACATGAAACGAAAATCATTGCGCGAGAAGTTTGTTACTTCTATTAGTTTTGTAACATTGCTGGTACTGCTCATTACACTGGTGCTTGCAGTTGGGATATCCGTTAATCTCTACCGGGAATCTTTGGATGAATCGTTGGCTCAGTCTGCCATGTACGGACAGTCTGAAGTATCGGCCTGGTTTTCTGATAAAGAGTCAATGCTGAATCATATTGCGGAAGATATGCGCCTGTTTGATTATCAGGAAAAGGATGAAATCGAAAAGTATATGTCGCATTATGCAGCCGCTTATCCTTATCTGGTTGATGTATACCTGGGGACTCCGGACAACCAGATGTACTCAGGAACCTACTGGGTTCCGGATGATGATTATGATGTCCGCGAACGTGACTGGTATATCCGGGCGAAATCGGCGAATGGCATGGTCTATACAGAACCTTATCTTGATGCGATGAGCGGAGAAATTGTTATTACCATCAGTATGCCTGCCCGTGATCGCAGCGGCCGGGATCTTGGCGTCATGGGAATTGATATCAAGCTTGATTCCCTGGCAGAATATATCAATAACTCAAAAATATTAAATACCTCCGGCAAGGCATTTCTGCTTGACAGCAGCTACCGGGTTATCGCTCATCATGATAAAGCACTGCTGCCGGCACTTGTAGGTGACGAAGAAGTTTATACAAATTATAACGATACTATGATTCGTCTGGACAGCAGTGTGATATCCGGCGGGGATATTTTTCAGACCACGGCCCGGGAGGCTTCCGGACAAAAGGTTTATGCTGCTGCCATAACGATCAGTCAAAATGGCTGGGTTTATGGATTCACAGTTCCCACATCTGATTTTTACAGTGTCTATATCGGGCTGATCCTCAAATGGATCGTGATCACATTGTTCATGGTAGCCGGTTCACTGATTCTGACCGTGATGATTACTAAAAAGCTGGTTTCACCAATTCAGGCAATTATTGAAGCGGCCGATAAACTGGCTCAGGGTAACGTGAATGTTGATATTGATATCAGGAGTAATGATGAACTTGAGGATCTGTGTATCCGGTTTAATAAAATGCGGGACAGCACACATGAGCAGATTCAGGCATTGAAACGGATGGCAAACGGGGATTTCACTTTAACGATACTGCCTAAATCAAAACAGGATGAACTGTCAATTACCATCAACAATCTGATTGATACATTGAGCAGCATGATCAAAGAAGTCAGCAGCACGGCCAACGAAGTGAATGACGGAGCGCGCCAGATTGCCGATGGCGCTCAGGAACTGGCAGCCGGGGCGACAAAACAGGCTGCCGCTGTTGAACAGCTCAATTCCAGTATGTCGGAAGTTCTGCAGCAGTCACAGGAGAACGCCTTGCAGGCCAGGACGGCCATGGACGATTCCATCAGGGCCGGCGAACATATCCAGGGAAGCATGCAGTCGGTGCAGGAAATGATGACGGCAATGGAAGAAATCAATCAGGCCAGCCAGGCCATCAGTAAGGTGATCAGTGTGATTGACAATATTGCCTTCCAGACTAATATCCTGTCTCTCAACGCATCTGTGGAAGCAGCCAGAGCCGGTGAGCACGGTAAGGGATTCGCAGTGGTTGCTTCTGAAGTCCGCAATCTGGCGATAAAATCTGCGGAGGCAGCTAAAGGAACAACCGATCTGATTCAGAGCAGCATTGACCGGGTCAGTCATGGCAATAAGATTGCTCAGCAAACCAGTGAAAGTATCAGACAGGTGACTGAACTGGCCAGCAAGAATACTCTGGCGATGGAAGCGATTCACAATGCATCATCCCGGCAAAGTGAAGCTATTGAAGAGATTGATGCCGGTATTGAAAGAATTACTGCAGTGATTCAGGATATCTCGGCAACCGCTGAGGAAAGCGCTGCCTCCAGTGAAGAGATGAGCAGCTACGCAGATGTGCTGTCAGGCCTGATGCAGCGGTTCAGAACCAAATAATAAAAAGCAGACGAATACTTAAGTAATAATGAGTATTCGTCTGCTTCTTTTTTTAAAACTCTCTTTTTCTCATGCAGACAATGGTGCCAAATACTGCCACTGCCGCCAACATCATAACGATAAGCTGCATTACCTCAAGTCCGGTATCACCGGTTTTGACCAGGCCGCTCATTGGCACCGGCACATCCATCATGTATGACAGCGGTACTCCCTCATCATCAATTACCGTGACAATGTACTCACCCGGAGGCAGGTCAATGTCAATATGACCGGTCGGCGTGTAACCATCCCAGATTGTTTCCCCGTCCGGAGTAGTGATATGGACATTTCCGGGAGGAGTGACAATACCCGGGCGATTCGGGTCCGTTTCATAAGGCAGCGTAGGAAGTGGTGCTGTTGTTTCAGTTGGATCAGTTGGATCAGTCGTGTCGGTCGGATCAGTTGGTGAAGTCGGATCGGTCGGGCTCGTTGTAGATCCGGTTGTCTCTTCCTTATCGCCGTCTCCCGGCGAACTCACACGGCTGTTTTTGACCAGCAGTGCTGTCTTATCTTCTGATAATCCGACATAATCACCGTTTCCGGTATTAGCCAGATTCTCGATCCCGCCGTCTTGCGACACCGTAAATGTAATCGTTCCGACATTGGATTTACTGTAGCCTGATGGAGCTGTCTTTTCTATAACCCTGTACTCCTGCAGCCAGTACTCTTCCGGTAATTGCTGACTGATGCTGCCGGCGGCACCTGTAGTTTCCAGGCTGCTGTTTATAACAACCCAGTCCCCGTTACCGCCCATCGGACGATAAGACAGTTCAAATATGGCCCCTGTCAGCGGCTGGCCGGTTGACTTGGATAACTTCCGGATTTCAGCAAACCGTACGATATTGTTTTCAGTTGTTTTCACATTAACAAAAGTCATGGTGGGAACTATGACCGGATTTGATATTCCATTACTGTCTGTATCTATCCGGTAAATCACGTATGAAGCCTCCAGTTTGTTCTCTTTCGAATTTAAGGAGACGGTTACCTGTACTTCATACAAAACTTCACTGTATTGGAGGTCGGCTTCGGGCACATCCGGTTTTACCTCCCTGACCTCAAACGTATATTTGCCGGCTTTATCGATTGTTAATGCTGGAAACAGGATCTCTCCGGACAGATTGTTCTTCGCTTCGATATAGTTGCGTCCGGAATTTCCTGTAATGAGTTCGGTTGAACCATTTGTTACTGTGGCACCTGATGGTTTTTCAGTTAATGTTGCCCGGAAAGTAAACTCTCCGTCCACCAGATCACGTCCGGTTAACGTTTTTCGCGCTTCCATATTCAGGTTTGCCGCAAGAGGAATCTGATTACTGCGGTAATTTTTAGCAGTAATTTTCAGTTGATTAAGTGTTCCTGATTCAAATTCCGCATAAGTGTCATCCAGGTCAACTGCTGTCAATTTGCAGGAACCGTCCTCATGCTCAACTGCTTTTAATAGAATGGGATAACGATTTGCCGGTTCCCCGTCCTTGCTGCCAAGTCCATAATATCCGGATGGTGTATCAGTCTCAAGCAGATACAGGTAAAAGCACCCATCTGTTTGATCCTTCTTGTCTTCATTCAGGTAAAATACCGTTCCGGCTTTACCACCATTTCCTGTTTTCAGGGTAATCCCTTTTCCACCGGTATCCCTGACCAGATCAGATCCGGCGGAGTCATAACTGAGTGTGAACGATGCACCATCTAACCCGGTGGTACCGTCGGTGCCGTCAACTTTCAGCAAATCGAGATGCAGCGGGGTTCTGACAATGGTTTCATTAGACCCGAAGGTATTTTTGATCGTTGTGCCAAACGGGACATACTTATAGGTAACCATAAAATATATATATCCGTTAGTTGATGAATCAATTGTACTTCTGTTAGTTACCGATATCTGACCACTCTTATTATCGTAACTCATTTCAAACGGCGGATCTGTGAGAGGTACCTGGTTCGGATCATTCTCTGCTGTTACCTTTAACGGGGTGATTGTGACATTATCTGATACAGATCCACCAGACGGATCAGCAATGGTATCAATAAAATTAAAACTACCTTTCGGATAACTGGTCCCCCCATCTTCATTGATTGTCACATCGACAAAAAGCTGGTAATACAGATTGACATTCTTTCCGCTGAAATTTTTGAATTCCTGATTTTGCCGGTATGAACCCGGCTCGCCTGTCAGCGATACTGTCTTACCCAATCCCCAGGTGTAGGCTGAAGCAGCCCATTTTTTTACAATATGGGAAATGGTTTCCGGTTCACCGTCCCATATGACCGTCGCCGTATTTTCATATGCATAATTAATCTTATCAACAACTGCAAAATAAACTACCGCAAATGAGTTATCATCAATTTTTCCGAAATTAACAGTCAGGCAGTTATCTTTTACGCCATAATCCCAAGTATCCCCCCCAATCAGGCCACCCGGAGTGAAAAAGTCCACTTGCTTCTTTTTATCATCTGCATCGTACTCATCTGACAGAATATCTTTTACCTGAAACAATTCAGCAAAATCGGGGGAAATAATATTTACTTTTTTCCCTTCATCATCTTCTGCTTCATAACGTACGCCATCCTGTTCAATGTTTTCATAGATATATACCACAGGTGTATCAGAGTCTGGAAGCTTCAGGTAACTCATACCGGGCGGTAACTCATCTTTTAATACAGCGTTGCTGATCGTTTTGGCTCCATAAGGATTGACATAAACAATATATGGTACAATTGTACCGATTCCGGATATTTCACCGCTGGAACTGAGCAGCTTATATTTGTTACTGTATGCATCTTCATCTTTCAGATTATACTTATTATCAATCTTACTCAGTAAATTATCCAGGTTCTTATCAATTCCCGTAAAAATATCTTTCGATATTGTCTTATCTTCGACGGTTCCCTGAGACGGCATCGGATAAACGATTGCATAATCAAAATCATCTTCATCATATTGTTTATTTACATCTTTTGTATAGATATCCCCTATATTTCTGACATGATGGTCCAGATAGTTGTCACCTTCGCCGAACATATTTCTATCCATGTACAACGACGGATTTTTGAGTGCATATTCTGAAGCATCATTTATCGGATAATACCAGTCATCAAAGGGATTGCCGTTGATATATGAGTCCACATCCAAGTCAGAAACGGAATCCCCATTTGAATTATTCACAATGTTGCTGATCTCTGCTGTCACCATATATCCCAGCCGTGCCGCCATGAACTGCTCTTTTTCAGAAGCTGTCCCCAAGGGGTAACCGGCTGCTGTCAGAATATCATCAATCGATTTGACTTTGCAGGTTACATAAATCGTCGGGGTAAGCTGTGGGGTTGTAAAGTTATAAGTATATTTCTGAATCTGATAAAGCTGCTCATAGTCCAACTGACCGGCTTGATAGTAAGGATTATCGCTTGGTTTATTAAAAGACATCTCTTTATCAAAGTCAGGGTATACATGCGGGTATTCTTTTGGATATTTTACTCCCTGGTTACTGTAATGATGTTTGCCATAGTTAAAATCATCAGGTAAATCACTCTGTGCCGTTATCATCTCAAATCCTAACGGAATATAGATAGAAATTTCTTCGATCAACGCATTTTCCGATCCTTGATTTCCATAACTGTAGATGGCAAAGGTAACGTAATCATCTTCTATTACGGCAGCTTTTTCGTTAGCCAGTACATCTGAATCTTCTCCTGAATACTTGCAGGCATCACCAATATGTCTGACTGTGTGTGAACCAGTTCCCCGTAAAACGCTTACTGCCTCAATTTTCAAAGCAGCATCATAAAAAGAGCGCTGATCTGGTGTGGCACCACCGGCCTGATTCGCATTTGTATTATCCGTATTAACAAAATATACAGAATTCTTCCAGGATTTTTTTGTGTCTGCCGTATCTTTGACTTTCAGGCACATATAAAGATATTTTGTTTTGGTCATATTAACTTCAATCGAATCTGCATTTGCATATACCTGAAGATTACCGTTGGCACTTAATGCATTCTTGATTGTTTCCGGCAGTTGATCTGTCGCATTTACAGGTTCCCATTTTAGTACATTTGTGTCTGCAGTATCTAAGAAATCATTCAGACTATCTCTGCGGCTGTCACCTTGAGCCAGAATCTGATCAATTGCTGACCTGACCTTTGCGTTGTCATCTGCTTTAGTTAAATCTATATAATCATAAATACTGGTGTCGAAATAATCAAATATTGTGTGTGTTTTAAATTCATGAGTATCCTCAGATCCGTTGTACGGATTGACTTTGACCCGATAAAAGATGTAGTCTCCCTGACCGGCCACAACATTTTTGCCAAAACGGATTTCATCTGAACTCATGGATGCAATGATTTCTTTTTCAAAATTGACAGCTGGCGATTTGTACACTTTATCTTTATAGGTCAATTCAAATGAATCTTTATCCTCACCAGATTCGTAGGCGATTTCTATTTCTTTATCGGCTCTAAAACTAAATGTGCTGTTTGCTCCCTCAATCGATTTATTAATATTTCCATCACGGAAAAATTCTGCAAAGTTAAGTGTAAACGTACGGATTCCATCTTTCACATCACCGTCCCCAGGATCGTCAAAAAGATATCCGGTCTTTGTGTTGATGTTGGTTTTGGGCCATATAATCCTACTGCCATCGACACTTGTAATCAGCTGATACAACGCATCGGAAATAGAAACTCTAATTGGCAGCTTGTAACGATCATTGGAAAATGCTTTTGAAGAAATTGTCATCGAAACTGTTACAATTTCACCGTTTTTCACCGTTACTTTCTCTCCTTCGGTGAGAATCCTGTCGCCTGCCTTAACCACCCATTCGATATCCCAAAAATCTCCGACCACCATACGATTCAGCATTCTGTTGCTGACTGTTGCTTCCGCCAGCAGTGCGGCAACGTTACAGTTATTATTCGTCTGCACACTTTCAAATGAAACGTTCGTTGAATATGGTGAAAGTACCGGTAATGTAATAATTGTCTCTTCAATCTCGATTTTCAGAGGTTCTTTTGCAGTCCTCAGTTCTTCAACAAACCGCAGTTCAACCTTTCTGGTTCTGTTGTAATCATCTGATGCGATAATTTCTTCTGCATCATTCATGGTTGCATTCGTTGCCGTTGCATTCGATGCTGATGCATTTCCATTTTTAGACTTTGTATATTCTTCCAGCAGATAACCGCATGCTGTTATATCGTTTTCTCCCAGCTGCAGTGGTTTTGTCCCCATCTCTGTCCATAAGTAATATTGATATTCCGGTATTGATATTGTAAAGGTCTCCTTAAAGCGCTTTACTGTTGATTCATCAAGCGGCCGCAGAGCCATCTTCAGATAAACCGTCTCACCGGGGGCGGCATCAACTGTCGATACCCCTTCAACCTCACCAATCGGGATCTCGTCTTCCTGGGCATCTTCCGGCAAAAGATAATATTCGACATCCCAGTTTTTTGATTTTTCAGAATCAGAGGCCATAACAAGACCGGTCGGCCCGATGTTTGCTGTCAATATCGCTGCTATTAAAAACCAGGCCATCATCGTATAAATACGTCTTTTTTCGAAACGTTTTATTTTAGTTTTCATATTACATCCCCCCTCATAAGGATTCGTTACAATTAATATTGCAATATAATCGAATTTTTACGATTTTATTATTTTGTATATTTTATTCCAAAATATCACAATTGTCTAGTTGTAATCACTTTTTTGGTGATTTGTAATTTTTTATAATAAATCGGAACATGGACAACAGCGCTGTAACTGAAGGGGACAGTTATAACGCTGTTGTCAGTATGACTTTTACAGTATAGAAGCCAAAATAATATTGTTGGCCTATGGTCTTATATAACTAAATAGTTAACATCCTCTTCAATCCATATTACCCATACACTCACACGGGCACCACCCGCTGAAACAAACAGCCGGACATCACACAGTGACCACAGTCCGCTTACCGGATCCTGTTGGCGAATCTGTGTTACGTGGTACTCCTGTGACAGTGCCAGTACATCATTATCCAGAAGCAGCTGGGCTGATAAGGTATAATTGTCCTGATAAGGCGCCTGGACTCCGGATGTATCATACTGGCTGAAACGTTTGATATCCGCTAAAACCGGTGTACCGGAATCAGCGGGATACAGATACAGCCGAAGTGTTGTGGCCGACAGACTCTGAACCTGATAAATAATATTTTTCACCGGGATATTTACACTGCTGCCAACCGTTGTCAGACTATAATGATAACTTTCAATCCTTGATCCGGCAGGACCTGTGGTACCGGTAGTTCCGGTGGCGCCGGTGGCTCCCGTTGGGCCTGTGGCACCGGTAGTGCCCGTCGCTCCTGTCGCTCCGGTATCTCCTCTGGCTCCCGTTGCTCCGGCAGCTCCATCAGCTCCGGTATTTCCTCTGGCTCCGGTCGGGCCGGTTATTCCATTGGCACCTGTTGCCCCTGTAGCACCGGTAACTCCCGGCCCTCCGTTTGGACCGGTATCGCCTCTGGCTCCGGTTGGCCCTGTGATCCCGTTGGCTCCGGTATTTCCTCTGGCTCCGGTCGGGCCGGTGGCCCCGGTGGTTCCGGTGGCGCCTCTGGCCCCGGTGACTCCTGGTTCTCCGCCTGGACCGGTATCCCCTCTGGCGCCGGTTGGCCCCGTCGCACCATTAGCTCCGGTCGCGCCTCTTGTACCGGTTGGCCCGGTTGCTCCGGTTGCTCCGGTTGCGCCTCTCGCACCTGATGCCCCCGTCACTCCATTAGCTCCGGTATTTCCTCTGGCTCCGGTTGCCCCTGTTGTCCCATTGGCACCTGTATTTCCCCGTGCCCCGGTCGGGCCGGTCGGTCCAGTCGGTCCAGTCGGTCCAGTCGGGCCGATATCTGCTAATAAATCTATCTGATCCATATATATCCTCCTATCAAAAAAGATAAACAACTTCCTGAATTAGTCTGTTTAAAAGATTATTCACCATACAAAAGGTTGTCTCAACTTAAATTATCTATTTCTATAGATAGTATATTCTTATAATTTGATCGGTGTACCACCTTTCCAACACCGTTTCATTCAAGTGGATTTGAGATTAATTATGATAAATCATGTAAACCTAAGAGAGCACCCTATCACCAGTTCATACTGCGTAATAAGATGCTCCTTATGATTTAGATATGATTTTACTTAAATAATCTGTAATGCTGCCAGATAACCATCCCGGACCGCATCACCGACTTTTCCTGCTGCTTTACAATCGCCGATTACAAATACCGGCCGGTCTTTACAGGCGCCACGCAATTCTTCTGTCAGATCAGTCCGTGCCTTCATTCCCATGGAAAAAACAACCGTATCAGCCGCGATAAAAACTTCCTGTCCGGCCTTTTCCACGACAACTCCTTCCGGTTTGATTTCCAGACATTTCGTATCCAGATGCTGCGTAATATTACGCTTATCCATTTCATCCAGTAACGCATTCCGATAATAACCAAATGTCTCAAATGCCATCATGGCATTCATTTCAACCACCGCAACATTCCGTCCGTGGTGAGCCAGATACAGGCCGGTTTCACAGCCAACCAGGCCACCGCCGACTATCACCACATTCCGGCCGATCTGATCAAGCCGGTAATAGCTGTCAAGTGCCAAAACTGCATGTTCGATACCTTTGATTGGCGGCACCACCGCTTCGGCGCCGATACCGATAATGACGGCATCCGGATTCAGCCTTTCAATCAGTTCACCGTCAGCATTTGTATTTAACATAAATTCAATGGCAGAATTGCGCTCAGTCTCACGGATCAACAGATTTTTGAAGTTACGCAAATCCGCTTTATCTTCATCCACATCGGTAAAATTGATCGTTCCGCCCAGTTTATCACTCTTTTCGACCAGAGTCACCTGATGGCCTCTTTCACTGGCTGTAATAGCCGCCTGCAGTCCGCCGACACCACCACCGACAACCAGTATCCTTCGCTGTGCCGCCGGCAGCGGGTAGCGTTCTTCATAGTGGCCGAATCCGGAATTCGGATTGATTGCACATTGTCCCATCGACGCCGGGCTGTATATCCTTGCCACTTCTTCCTGAGGAAGCCCTTTTTCCCAGAGCGGTACATCCGTGGCATGCTCGCAAAATCCCGGATAGCAGTTGAAGCAGCGGACACATCGCCGGATTGTATCTTCCTTCCCATCCCTGGCCTTATTGGCAAACTCAGGATCAGCAAACCCCTGCCGTCCCAGTTCAACAAAATCCGCCTTTCCGGAAGCTATGATTTCTTCCGCCAGTTCAGGTGAATTGATTCCGCCGATAACAGCTACCTTTGATTTTTTCACTGCCTGTTTAACTTTTGCCGCGTGTTCAACATTTACACCATGGATATCAAAGAAATCGGAAAAGGTCTGTGTCCGGTTTCCTGCCCATTTGAGCCCATTGGATATATGGATAATATCGGCCATTCCATCGATAAGCCTGCAAAATTCCACCGTGTCATCAATTGTCATATCACCATCGCCATCCTCAGCGCTGATCCGGAGTTCAATGATCCGGTCTTCGCCAATACCTCTGCGGACCGCCTCCAGCAGCATTTTAGGAAATCTGGCACGGTTTTCCATGCTGCCGCCAAATTCATCCGTGCGATGGTTGGTCCATGGCGAAATAAACTGCTGCATGTTAAATCCATGGCCGCCGTGAACCAGAACTCCGTCAAATCCGGCTTCTCTGGCATAGCGGGAAATATTATAGTAATCCTGACAGACCTTTTCCATCATCGCTCTGTCCATCCCTTTTACTGCCACACCGTCTTCCCGGACATAAGAATCCGGTCCCCACGGCTGATAAGGCGGCTGAGCCTCGGATCTGGCTCCTTCATGGCAAAATTCCAGATATGCAATTGCACCATGTTTTTTTATCCGGTCGGCATATTCTTTAATGTCCTCAAAGTCACTGCCTTCATATCTCGTAAAATCGATCGGACGGTCCAGAAAAAGACATCTCGCCTCCTCAGCATTGACGGAAATCTCTCCGGTTGAAACTGCAGCCGAACCTCCTTTGGCCCGGTTTTCAACCATCCGGTAGACATTTTCTTTGATCTCCGGTATGAAGAAAACCGAATGGGCAAATAAAGTCGGCGCACTGATAATACGATTTCTGTATGTATACCCCCTTACCGTTGTTTCACTGAACAAATGTGTGAATTTTGTCATTTCCCCTTCTCCTTTCCATGTGTAAAAATCGTTATCTTTTTAACTATATTTTATGTTTTTCCCGCGCTGCTGTCCAATCATGTTTCCGCCTTTCTTCTATTCCAAATCGTGATTATTAATGTTATAATATCAATTAAAAAGCGGGGTGATAATATGGCAAAGATTACATCTGAAGAAATCAAATACTTTCTGACAGTTGCCGAATGTCTCAACTTTACGGAAGCTTCCCGCCGTCTGTTCGTTTCCCAGCCGGCAATAACCAAATGGATCAAGCACCTGGAACAGGAACTGGGGATCGAACTGTTTATCCGCAACAACAAGACTGTCCGCCTGACTCCGGCAGGGACTTTTCTTTACCAGGAGTGGAGTGTTCTTTCAGAACAGTTTACCGCCACCCTGAACAAAGCCCATAAAATTCAGGAACCGGAAAATGAAGCACTGCACTTCGGGGTTATGTACGGTCTCGATTATGACAATTTTCTGTTTAATCATATCAACCGCTTCCGGACGATCCACCCCAATATCTCCACCCATATTCATATTTATAATTTCCATGAATTAAAGCAGCGGGCCGCAGACATGGATTTTGTTCTTACCTCGAACCTGGAAGAAGGATACCTGCCCGGCAGCGAACAGATGATTGTCAGTGAAATGAAAGTCTACATTGCCATTGCTGCTGAGAATCCCCTTGCACATAAAGCGGAATTATATATGAAAGATTTGAAGTATGAGACTTTTTTCTGTATCTCAGAAGATACCAATTCAAAATGTATCCAGAACCTCATCCAGCAGTTTGCCGCTATCAATGTCAGACCGGTTATATCTCCGGTTGACAATATCCAGACCTGCCTGGCGGCGGTTCATATGAACCAGGGAGTCAGTGTTATTGACCAGAATTTTCTGATTTCGCATGAAAATGTACTGCTCAGGGAATGTATCGATTTTGTGCCGGAATTGTATCGCCTGTTTCTGTTTAATAATAGCTCCAATAAAAAAACTGCCTGCCAGTTCAAAGAATTTGTAAGCAGTGAATTGGATGATAAGATTTAATCTGGTTACAGCAGATAATATTTCAGGCATTTCCGCCCTGATTCTTGTTCTGCAAATATTTGTATGATATACTAGTACCACTTAATGAGTTCGGAGGAACTAATGAATGAACGAAACAAGGACAGTAAAAAAGGCCATCAAGCAGTCAACGATGACATTTTTTCTCATGGCAACATCCATTCTGCTGATTATTTTATGCTGCATCTCCTTTTACTTTATTATTCAATCAAACAAACGTGTCAATGAGGCCGCATCCGATCGATATGAACTATACCACAATGCCAAACGGTTTCTGGAAGCTTCCTCTTATCTCAATACTGAGGTAAGGGCATATGCTGCTACCGGAGATATACAATTTTATAATAATTACTGGAACGAAGTTAATGTCGAAAAAAATCGTGATATTGCCGTAGAGAACATGCGCAGGATTGGCATCACTTATCATGAGGGGGCACTGGTTACTGAGATGTATGCGCTTTCCAACAATATGATTCCTTTAGAAGAGGAAGCAATGGCACTTGCTGCTGCCGGTGATATTGACGGTGCACTGGCGATTGTATACGGCTGGTCCTATGAAGACTGGATCTCACGCATCAGTATCGCGCAGGCAAAATTCATCGAGAAACTGGATATTCGCACAGAGGAGCATCTGGCTGCCGAACATAAAACCAGTCAGCGTTGGATCAATATCAGCCTTCTGTGTCTGATACTTACTGCCGGTATTCAGGTGATTACTGCTATCCTGGTGCGGAGCAAGCTGATCCGTCCGCTGGTAATGGTACGGGATGAGATGCTTGAGATCGAACAGGGCAATCTCCGCTCCGACTTCAATGCCATACCTGATACATCTGAGATGGGCATGCTGATTGGTTCCATGCAGGCTACGAAAAATGAATTGAGCAGCTACATATATGAGATCTCCGATAAACTGACTGCGATTGCCCACGGCGACAATACTGCTGTCATTACATCTGACTATCCGGGTGATTTCATGGAAATTAAAACATCCATCAATGAGATCTCACGAATTCTGGCCGAGCAGCGGGAACGGGATGCGCTTCGCCGCGAAGAACTGCAGTCTGCTTATGAAGGGGCCAATGCTGCCAACCGGGCTAAGAGCAACTTCCTTGCCAATATGTCTCATGAGATCCGTACTCCGATGAATGCGATTCTTGGGATGACAAATATTGCACTGGCCAGTGATGACCCTGAGCGGCAGATTTACTGCCTGCATAAGATTAACGACGCTTCCCATCACCTGTTGGGCGTAATCAATGATATTCTTGACATGTCAAAGATTGATTCTGGTAAGTTTGAACTCTCTCCAAGTGAATTTAACTTTGAGAAGATGATGATCCGTGTTGTTAATATGATTACGTTCCGCGTCGATGAAAAACATCAGACCCTGACCGTCCACCTCGACCCTGAGGTTCCCACTTTTATGATTGGTGATGATCAGCGCCTGTCTCAGGTAATCACAAACCTGCTTTCAAATGCGGTGAAGTTCACCCCCGAAGAAGGCCAGATCAATATTGAGATCTATTTGCTGGATAAAGATGAGGACAGTTACCGCCTGCATATTGCGGTTACTGACAGCGGCATCGGTATCTCAGAGGAACAGCAAAGAAAATTGTTTTCCTCCTTTACACAGGCTGATTCCGGCATATCCCGCCGTTTTGGCGGCACCGGACTGGGACTCGCCATCTCTAAAAGTATTGTTGAAAAAATGGATGGCCGTATCTGGGTAGATTCAACCGAAGGAAAAGGTTCCCGGTTCGCATTTGAAATTACGGTCGGACGCAGTCTTCAGTCAGAAGAACAAAAGGCTCTGCTGAGTGGTTTGAAGTGGGAAGATCTCCATATTCTTGCTGCAGATGACGATGCTGCCATTCGTGAGTATTTCCTGAATATCTCAGCGCGTTATAGCTTTAACTGCGATGTGGCTGCCAATGCAACCGAAGCTTTTGAAAAAGTAGAAGCTTCTCCGCACTATGATATTTTCTTTATCGACTGGAAAATGCCGGATCTAAACGGTATAGAACTGGCCAGGAAAATACGTCAGAAAGGAATTGAAAATGCCGTCATTATTATGATATCATCTACGGAATGGTCTGAGATCGAACAGGAAGCACATTCCGCCGGCGTTGATAAATTCATACCCAAGCCGCTGTTTATGTCAACTATTATTGATATGATCAACGAATGCCTGGGAACTGAAAAATGCACGGAGCAGACCTCGGCTGATGAGATGCCTGACTTTAGCGGCTATCATATCCTGCTGGCCGAAGATGTGGAGATTAACCGCGAGATTGTAATTGCACTGCTTGAGCCAACCGGCGTCACTATCACTACTGCTGAAAACGGTGAAGTTGCACTCAATAAATTTACTGAGAATCCGGAATATTATGATATGATCTTCATGGATATCCATATGCCGGAGATGGATGGCAGCACGGCAACGATCAAAATTCGTGCTCTCGATCATCCATACGCAAAAGAAATACCGATCGTAGCAATGACAGCCAATGTCTTCCGTGAAGATATTGAACGGTGTCTGGAAATCGGTATGAATGACCATATCGGAAAACCTCTGGACTTCCATAATGTACTTGAAATAATGCAAAAATATTTAGGGAGGAAAAAATGACATTTAAAAAGATAATTGCACTCACACTGATAACTACTGTATTTTCCACCCTGGCAGGCTGCGGTAATAAAAAAAGCGATGAACCGATTGTAATTAAAATCGGACATACGGATTCCGCTGACCGTTCGACTCACAAATGGAGTCTGTGGCTGGGCGATTACCTGGAGGAAAAGGCTCCCGGCCGGTTTATCGTAGAAGTTTACCCCGAAGGCCAGCTCGGTGATACCCCCGACTTAATCGAAGGAGTCAGGCAGGGTGATGTAACAATGGTATTTGATCTCTCCGCTGCTGTTGCCGCCGTTGCCGGTCCGGAAGCGGCCTGTATCGACCTTCCCTACCTCTACCCGACTTATGAAGCCTGGGTTGCCGGTACTTTTGAAAACGGCGGTCTTAAACTGTTTAACAAAAACCTAGAAGATTACGGCTACTACTGCATTGATATGTACTACAATGGTATGCGTCAGGTGATCAGCCGAAGGGCTATTTATCATAATTCAGAGCAATTAGACGGACATAAAATACGGGTAGCCCAGAACGAACTGAATGTAACACTGTGGCAGGCCATGGGTGCCAATCCGACACCAATGCCATGGAGTGAAGTCATCCCTGCCCTGGAAAAGGGCCAGATCGATGCACTGGATCATTCGCTTGGTGTCTTTAATGATTTTGATATTCACGATCTGGCACCTTACATCACCCTGACGAATCATGCCAGCTCACCATTTCCGATTATCACTTCTCTTGAGTGGATTGAGTCTCTGCCCTCCGATATGCGCAAGATATTGGAAGAAGGTGTCCACGAAATGGCAAGGCAGCAGCGTGACGAAGAACGGATGAAAGAGAATGAATACCTGGATCGTTTTAGAAATGAAGGATCTGTTGTTGAGGAACTGACCGATGAAGAAGTAGCTGCATATATCGAAGCAGTCCAACCCGTTTATGATGACTGGCGGACGAAAGCCGGTGATAAAGCAGTCGACGAATGGCTGGCTACAGTACCAAAATAAAATTGTGGAAAATAATACCAAGGAGAAGTTTCATATTATGACCAATGATAAGTTGCTCACATTTATGAATTTAAAAGGAATTGGCAGGAAACAGCTGTCCGTGCAGGCGAACATCTCACCATCGACCCTGAACCGGATTATTAATGGTGAAATCCAGAAAGTAAAGATGGTACAGATGGAAGCGATTGCAGATGCACTTGGAACCACGATATACTCTATTTTCGACATTCCTCTTGATATGCCGTTGTCAACTGCCGTGAGACCCGAGGAGGCCGGTGCATCCGTTGAAAAGCTGCTCAATCCGGATGAATCCTTACTGCTGTACTACTACCAGAATTCCTATCAGGAAGGAAAAGCGGTGATCATGAACCGGGCCAAAACCGAGTATTATCAGACCCAGTCAGAGATCCTGCATAAATCAGATATCCAGACCATGGCCAATCCTGAACCCGAAGGCCAGTACAGTCAGCTATCACTCAGTTTAAATGAATAATTATAACATATAAAAGAACTGGCGGCCGCATCAGCGGTTCGCCAGTTCTCCTGTTATATCTTCCCATGTAATCTTCTTCTCTGCCATCAGTACCATCATATGATACAGAAAATCCGAAATCTCATATTTAATTTCCTCAGCATCAGGATTTTTGGCTGCAATTACGATTTCCGTTGCTTCCTCTCCCAGCTTCTTCAGGATCTTATCAATTCCCTTATCAAAAAGATAATTGGTATAGGATCCCTCTTTTGGATGCTCTTTTCGGTCCTGAATCACATGAAAGACATCTTCAAATACCTTCAGAGGGTTGGTCTCTTTGTATTCTTTTTTCACCAGATTCTGATAAAAGCAGTTACGGGCACCGGTATGGCAAGCCGCGCCGATCTGATGAACCTGGGCCAGCAATGTATCATTATCACAGTCCAGAGCCAGAGATTTTACATACTGGTAATGTCCGGAGGTCTCTCCCTTCAGCCAGAGAGACTGACGGCTGCGGCTAAAGTAAGTCATCTTCCCTGACCGCAATGTCGCCTGAAACGATTCTTCATTCATATAAGCAAGCATTAATACTTCTGACGTCTTATAGTCCTGTACAATAACGGGAACCATTCCGTCACTGTTAAGCTTAAACTGATCCCAGGATACAGCGCTTTCAAAGGTTGACACCTCGATCCCGGCAGCTTTAAACTGCTGCTTCATTGCCATGCAGTCTGCAGGAACTTCAAGATCTCCGGAAAAGATCACTGCACTGACATCTTCAGACTGCAGACATTCCTGGATATCATCATTAGAATCACTGCCGCTGATACAGAAGTATTCTGCCTCTGTCTGCGGCAAAGCCTGTTTGCAGGAGGCTACAACCATAATCGAGGCCCCTAACTGTTCCAGCTCGGGAATCCGTGCAAACTGCGTTTCCTGATCAAGATATGCGTATATCTTTTCACTTCCGAAACGGTCAGCCGCTTCTTTGATTAAATCGATCTGGTCTTCATCTCCGACCTGAAAGTAAACAGCTTTGGCTCCGGCATACAGATATTTCTTTACATCCTCCAGCCGTCTGATATTACCGCCTGTAATCACCGGGATATCCGTCTGTCTGACAATTTCTTTTATCATTGCGATCGTTTTCTCGTGATCCGGGTCTGATTCCGACAGATCACGAAGAAACAACTCATCAGCTCCATTATTGCTGTAATATAACGCCAGTTCCAGAATATCAGTTCCGTTTGTTGTCTGACCATTCCTGCAATTCAGGTCCGGAATCAGCTTTTTATACATAGTCATGTATCCTCCTTTTACCGTTCAAACCTTGCAGCAGCTTCGGCAAGGTCGATCCGGTTTTCATAAAGGGCTTTCCCGATAATAGCCCCTTTTATTCCGGCATCACTTAGCCGGATCAGATCGTCCATTCCGGAAACTCCGCCTGAAGCAATCACATTAAGGCCGGTCCGTTCCGTCAGTTCCTGAGTATATGTAACATTGGGACCGGTCAGTGTTCCGTCTCTGGAGATATCTGTATAAACGATATGGCTGACGCCAAAAGACTTCATCTGCATGCAAAGATCAATCGCCGATAGTTCACTGACCTTTTCCCAGCCTTCAACTGCGACCATGCCATCCTTGGCATCGACACCGACAACAATGGCATCCGTGCCGAACTCTTCTACCAGTTCTTTGATAAATTCCGGGCGTTCCACTGCCTTCGTTCCGATAATACAACGGGTGATTCCCAGATCAAGCATATGGGCCACTGCTTCTCTGGTCCTGATACCGCCGCCCAGTTGAACCGGAATATCCACACATTCTGTAATCGCTTTGATCGCTGCTTCATTGACCGAATATCCGGCCAGAGCACCATCCAGATCTACAATATGGAGAAAGCTTGCCCCTTTTGAAACCCAAAGCTTTGCCATATCAGCCGGAGAATCAGAATAAACCTTCATCTGGTCGAACATCCCCTGGGTTAAACGGACACACTTTCCGCCTTTCATATCAATTGCCGGATATAACTGCATAGTTTCATACTCCTTTCTTTTCGCCGAACGCATGTGAGGGGGACTTTCCTCTCTCTTTACTTACAGGCTTCCCTTTGTCGAAAGCACGTCTTTGATTCGCGGGTCCAGGCTGGTTGCGGCATCAAGGGCTTTGGCAAAAGCTTTGAATGCGCCTTCGATAATATGGTGGTTGTTGATCCCGTCGAGCTGTTTGATATGCAGATTCATCTCACTGCTGTATGATACTGCGTAAAAGAATTCACGGATCATCTCCGTCTCCAGATCGCCCACCTTTTCGCGGTCCAGTGTCAGCTGATAATTCAGATAAGGTCTTCCGCTCAGATCGAGGGAACAAAGCAGCAAAGCTTCATCCATCGGCAGGATCACAGTACCGAACCGTACCATCCCCCTTTTGTCTCCGACGGCCTGTCTGATTGCCTGTCCCAGGACGATTCCGGTATCCTCGATGGTATGGTGGGTATCCACTTCCAGATCGCCGCTGACCTGCAGATTCAGATCAATCATACCATGACGGGCAAAGCTGTTTAACATATGGTCAAAAAATCCGATACCGGTACTGACCGATGCAATTCCGGTCCCGTCCAGATTGAGTTCCAGTGTAATATCAGTTTCTTTTGTTTTTCGATTAACAGATGCGGTTCTGTTCATTGTCACATCCCCTTTCAAACAATTCTTACTCAAATCTGACACGGATCGAGTTTGCATGGGCTGTCAGCTGCTCTGCTTCGGCAAACTGCTCAATATCCTTGTGTACCGGCTCAAGTGCTTCTTTGGAATAATAGATAATACTGGATTTTTTAACAAAATCATCAACACTGAGCGGTGAGAAGAATTTTGCGGTTCCGTTTGTCGGTAAGACGTGGTTTGGTCCGGCAAAGTAGTCTCCTAACGGCTCTGAACTGTATTCGCCGAGGAAGATGGCTCCGGCATTCTGGATCTTTGTCATCACCTCAAACGGGTTGCGGGTGACAATCTCAAGATGTTCGGACGCGATTTCATTTGCTGTGGCAATCGCATCTTCCATAGTATCCGTTACCAATATATATCCATAATTAGAAAGTGATTTTTCCAGGATGTCTTTACGGGAAAGTTCCTGTACAAAACAGTCCACTTCATCAGATACCTTCTCTGCCAGTTCCATACTGGTAGTCACCAGAATCGCTGAAGCCAGTTCGTCGTGTTCGGCCTGTGACAATAAATCAGCCGCGACAAAACGGGGATTGGCACTGTCATCTGCCAGCACCAGGATCTCACTGGGGCCGGCAATACTGTCGATACTGACATGACCATAGACAGCTTTCTTAGCCAGGGCAACGAAAATATTACCGGGACCGACAATCTTATTGACCCGCGGAATGGATTCTGTTCCAAAGGCAAGCGCCGCAACTGCCTGTGCGCCGCCGGCTTTGTATACTTCGGTTGCTCCGGCCAGATGTGCAGCAATCAGGGTAACCGGATTAACCTTGCCGTTTTTGCCGGGAGGAGTAACCATGACAATACGTTCCACGCCGGCAACTTCAGCCGGAATGATATTCATCAGTACTGATGAAGGATAAGCGGCTTTACCGCCGGGAACATATACGCCCACACTGGATAAGGCCGTTACCTTCTGGCCCAGAATGGTTCCGTTTGGTTTGCTGTCAAACCAGCTGTACTGACGCTGTTTTTCATGATACTCACGGATGTTCTTCATCGAACGCTTCATCACCGTTACCAGTGACGGATCGACCTGAGCGAGCGCTTCCTGAATCTCCTTATCGGTTACTCTGACATTATCTTTATTGATATCAGCTTTGTCAAACTCTCTGGTATATCGAAATACTGCCGCATCTTTCTGATCGCGGACATCATCAACGATTTTTTTAACAGCTTCTTCATATTCGCCATAATTGTTCGGATCACGTTTCAGCAAATCCGCCAGAATGTTCTGTTTCGTCTGTTGGTCTAAGGTTACGATTCTCATTTATCTGCCTCCTGTCACTGGATCAGGGTTCTTAAGTCCTGAGTTATTTTTTTTATCCGGTCATTTTCACGTTTCATGCTGACATGGTTGACAACCATCCGGGCTGATAACGGACAGACATCTTCCAGTACCGTTAAGCCGTTTTCTTTAAGCGTTGAACCGGTCTCGACGATGTCAACAATCACTTCGGACAATCCAACAATCGGTGCCAGTTCAATCGATCCGTTCAGCTTAATGATTTCAACCGTCTGATTTTTCTTATTATAAAAATATTCTTTGGCAATTGCCGGATACTTTGTGGCAACCCGGATCAGGGCATGATTCTGCAGGTACTCGCGTGCTGATTCCGGTCCGCACACACACATGCGGCATTTTCCCAGACCCAGATCAAGAACCTCGTACAGCTTGCGGCCCTCTTCCAGGATGGTATCCTTGCCGACGATTCCGATATCGGCTGCGCCGTATTCCACATAGGTCGGGACATCACTTGCCTTGGCCAGGAAAAAACGATATCCCAGCTCTTCATTTACAAATATAAGTTTTCTGGAATTCTTGTCTTTCATCTCTTCGCAGGTAATTCCAATCTGTTCAAACAGTTCCAGCGTCTGATTTGCCAGGCGGCCCTTCGCCAGGGCAAAAGTAAGATATTTCATAATCAGGATCCTCCCAAAACAATGCTTAGTTAATATAGTCAGTATAGTCCAGAACCTCGGCTGTGCCCTTTGCGGCATCCCATACCTGCACCCGGTCACCGCCGTCAATCAGATACAGCAGATTACGGATCTGGTGCCGTTCGGCGTAGGCAATATATTCTTCGACTGTTTTTGCTGACGGTTTGCGAATCAGCTGCACCGCAACCTGATTGTTCCTGAAGTGCCGGGCCAGATAGATCGCTGACATCCGGTCCTGCTGTCCATACAATATAATGGTATGAACCATATCTGCCTGAATATCGATGTTCTGTCTTGACAGTGCCAGCATCAGCTGGTCAATGACAATGGCAAATCCGACGGCCGGTGCTTCTTTGCCAAACTGGATCAAAAGCTTGTCATAGCGGCCTCCGTTCACCACATATTCACCGGTTCCATAGGTATAAGCTTTAAAAATAATGCCGGTATAATAAGAATATTTGCTCAGCATCGACAGGTCATAAGAAACATAGTCACTCACACCATAACTGTCCAGAATCTCCTGAATATGCTCAAGGCGTTCAATTGCCCCCAAAGCCCGTGTATTCGTAGTCATCGATTTCGCCAGACGTATCTGATCAATATCACCAAACAACTCCGGCAGCTTTAAAAATACCTGTTTCAGATCGGAATTGATATCCAGTTTTGACAATAAGGTCTCAACACCAAAATAGTTTTTATTCTCTACCAGTTCACGCAGCTGCTCCTGGGTATCTTCATCCATGCCGGATTCTTCTACCAGACCGCGGTAGAACTCCACCTGGCCCACATCTACCTGAAATGCTTTCAGGCCGCTGGATTTTAATGCATCAATGACCATCACAATCATTTCGGCATCAGCATCACTGGAGGAATCACCGATCAGTTCCACACCGGTCTGTGTTGTTTCTTTTAAACGTCCCTGATAACTGGTCCCGTTTAAGAATGTCGGCTCAAGATAACAAAGTCTGAGCGGCAGGGTTTCATCCATATAATATTTAGCTACACAACGGGCAATCGATGGCGTCATGTCAGGCCGTAAGACCAGAGTATTGTTATCCCGGTCAAATAATTTATACATTTCGCCGGAACTGACACTTCCACGTTCTTTTTTAAAAATATCGAAGTATTCCAATGTGGGTGTTTCAATATTCTGGTAACCATATAAATGAAATACATCCTGAATCCGGTTCTGTATCGTCCGTTTTCTGGCGCATTCACCGGCATAAATATCCCGGACACCTTCCGGTGTATGTAATAACTGATTTTTCATAATACCTCCCATATTTTTGCCCGGCACTTTCTTGTAGTAAAGTGGTAGCATGATGACGTATTTCTTGATTATAGAGCAATACCCTCCGCTTGTCAATCAGTTTCATCACGCCCGGTCAGATCACGCTGAATCTGTTCCAGGTAATGGACATAAATGTCACGGTAATGGCCAATCTTCCAGGAACGATCCAATTCTTCATATGTAAAGCTTTTTCTGCCGCCCTGCTCCATCCGCTGCCAGAATTTATACAATGACCGAAACGGCAGATAATATATTTCATCCAGCCTTGTAAAATGCAGGACAAGAAAAGCAACACCATTTTGTTCTTCAAATTCTTTCATGAACTCGACCTGATGCGGGTGGACATTCTGCAGCGGAAATGTCTTCGTGGCACATTCCTTGGCGTCAAAACAAACCGGTATGCCCTGAACGGTTCCAATATAGTCGACCGTACTCTTTTGTTCAAAATAAGCCAGTGTAATATGCCTGCTGGTCTTGTCTATCTGAATCGGTGTGATCGGCGTGGGAATCTTCTGAATCAGGGCCAGCCGTTTCTCCCGGTAGCTTTCATTGCTGTGATTAATCAGTTCTTCCAGGGTTGACCCGCGAAGTCCCCTGGTCTTCCATGTACCCATTTAATTCTCCTTAAAGTAAAACTTAAATGTCTCCGGCAGCGGTGCCGTAAACTCTTTTCCGCTTAAATACGTAAGTGGTGCCGGCAACTGTTCCGGCATCACCAGTTTCCAGGCATGAAGCAACTGCGAGGAAATGCCGAATTCTTTTTTTGCTGCATCATTAACCGCCCTGCGGCCATATTTGTAATCACCGATAATGGGATGTCCGATCGAGGCCAGATGCGCCCGGATCTGATGCGTCTTGCCGGTGATCAGGGTAACTTTCAGCAGTGTATAACCATTGACGGCGGCAAGCGGTTCATAAGCGGTCTGAATCGGTACACTGTCGGCCACCGGTTCCTGACAGACCGTTACCTGATTGGTTTGCTCATTTTTTTTGATGTACCCGGCGATGTGCCGGCTCTTTTTTACGGTCCCGGCCACGACACACTGGTAATACTTGTGGAGCGTACGATTTTTAAATGCTTCTGACAGAGTCTGCAGTCCGGTCAGTGATTTGCCTGCGGCAACCAGGCCGCTGGTATTGCGGTCAAGACGATTACAGACAGCCGGCCGGAAGCGGCCAAGCTCTGCTTCGGTGATTTGCCCTGAGTCAAGAAGATATGAAATCAGATATTCTACCAGCGATTCATCGGTACTCTTTGCTTTCTGCGACAGCATTCCAACCGGTTTATTGATCAGCAGAATATGGTCATCTTCATATATAATATCCAGATTCTGGTGCGCTGTCTTTTGAATAACCGTCTGCGAAAACTTAGCGATCGTCTCTTCTGACAGATACAGACAGATCTCATCACCAATCACCAGTTTGTCGGCACCGGTACTCTTTTTACCATTCAGGACAATATTTTTCTTTCTCAGCATCCGGTAGACAAAACTCTTAGGTGCTTCGTTAAAATGCTTAAACAACAGCTTATCAAGCCGCTGCCCTGCCTCATTGGAGTTTACAATGATTGTTTGCATGTTACATCCTCCCGTCTACATTGACAGACTTTTCATCAGTGCAGCGACATATGGTTCACTGCCGTCATCCTCATATTCGGAGGCTGGTTTCAGTGTGTCGAGACGCCGCAGGAATGTGCGTTCATCTTTGATCACTTTGGCATTGGCCTCCAGCTTCTGGCCGCGCAGCATCTCGTTGAGAAACTTTTCTGCCAGAGGCGTATCGACCTTCGGATTGGTGCAGTAAGCAATAACCGCATTGGGATGAATGGCAATCGCGTCCATTGGCATAACAAAATCCTTTGAAGTCAGTACCAGATCATAAAGGATTGTGAACTTTTCTTCATATGGATGAACCGCCTGATAAAATTCCGGAGATGCCGTTTTGTATTTCCAGGAAGCAAGCATCGGTGATGCGGTATTGGCCATCGGCAAAACGGTCAGGATTGCCATAACGGTCAGAATGTTTCGTGTTGCCGGGTTATCTGTAAATTGTCGAACCAACAGCTGCAGCAGAATTGCCACGATAAATATTACGATCAGTAATAATCTGGTATTTCGGCTGCTGTTGCGGTATCCATATTGTCCTTTGTTTTTTTTCATTAGTTATGGGGCTCCTATATTTTTGTCATAATGTTCAGCAGAATATCATGAGGAACGACTTTGGCCAGCAGCCAAAATGCCTTCATCCAGAAACCATAGACCGAGACGGTTTTCCCCATCATGCTTTCCCTGAGTGCCAGGGAAACAACTTTTTTCGGATCAGCCATGGTCAGTTTTTTATAAAGCGGAATTTTACCTGTTGTTTCTGCAATATCGAAGAATTCGGTCTTGACCGGCCCGGGACAGACTGCGGTTACAGCAATCTTACGCGGCATCAACTCGATATGGAGTGCCCTGCTGTAGCTCAGCACAAAGGCCTTTGTTGCCGCATAGATCGCAAAACCCGGCTGCGGCAGAAAGGCAGCAGATGATGCCAGCTGAATAATCCGGCTGTTTGATGACATAAACGGCATAACCAGATGAGTCACCGCACATAAGGTTTCACAGTTAAGCCGTACCATTCCGGTTTCATCGTCAAGTGACAGGGTTCCTGCTTGGCCGATCTTTCCATAACCGGCTGAATTGACCAGAATCTTAACCTCCGGCTGCATCTGCTCCAGTTTGTCGGATAATATAATCAGCGCTTCTTCGTCCATCAGATCCAATGCCAGGATCCGCAGCGGAACCGGCAGCTCCTGAGCCAGTTCTTCCAGCCGGTCTCTTCTCCTGGCAATGGCCCAGATCTCGTCAAGGCCGCTGAAACGATCGGCAATCTGGAGTACTGCCTCTCTTCCCATTCCTGATGATGCACCTGTAATCAATGCTATTTTCATATTGTGGTCACCTTTCTGATTTCATAGATATATCTAGTGTTTAACTGATTTTTTCTTATGGACATTGCGGATTGTTTTTTTGGGTTTTGGTGATTTTTTGTTTTTTAAAGGACGGCTGCCGCCGGGGGATGTACCATACCGGGGACGAAGCAGGCAGCATTTCTCATATCCGATCAGATCCATTCTCCCGGCAATCTTTAAGGCTTCAGCAACAAGCTCATAGTTCTTTGGATTGCGGTATTGAATCAGGGCACGCTGCATCGCTTTTTCGTGTGGATTTTTCGGTACATATACCGGCTCCATTGTACGGGGATCCAGGCCGGTATAATACATACAGGTGGAAATCGTTGACGGGGTCGGATAAAAATCCTGCACCTGCTCCGGCATATATCCTAAGTCTCTCAGATATTCAGCCAGTTCCACTGCGGCTTTCATGGTCGATCCGGGGTGTGAAGACATCAGGTAAGGAACAAGATACTGTTCCTTTTTCAGCCTTCCGTTCATCTCTTTAAACTCTTTGACAAACTGCTGATATACAGCATTGCCCGGTTTGCCCATTTTAGAAAGAACAGCATCCGATACATGTTCCGGAGCTACTTTCAGCTGACCGCTGACGTGGTGTTCACAGAGTTCTTTCATAAATTCGCGGTTTGCATCTGCCAGTACATAGTCAAAACGCAGGCCGGAACGGATAAAAACCTTTTTTACTTTAGGTAAGGAACGCAGTTTTTTCAGCAGTTTCCGGTAATCACTGTGATCTGCCCGCAGATTTTTACACGGTGTCGGAAACAGGCATTGTCTGTTTTTGCAGGCTCCGTGAGTGAGCTGCTTTTCACAGGCCGGAAAACGAAAGTCGGCAGTCGGGCCGCCGACATCATGAATATAACCTTTAAAATCCGGCTCTTCTGTCAGCGCTCTGGCTTCCTCTACCAGTGATTCATGGCTTCGGGCCTGAATGATCCGGCCCTGATGAAATGTCAGTGCACAGAAACTGCAGGCACCAAAGCAGCCGCGGTTACTGATCAGGCTGAATTTGATCTCCCGGATCGCCGGTACCCCGCCGGCTTCAGCGTAAGACGGATGGAAATCACGCATATAAGGAAGCGCATAAACATGATCCATTTCTTCCTGCGAAAGCGGCTTTGAAGGTGGATTCTGAACAATAAAATCTTTTCCATGATATGGCTCTACTAAACGTTTTCCGATAAAAGGATCTGTATTATTATTCTGAATCAGGAAACTTCTGGCATAATTTTCTTTATTCTGCTTCAACTCATGAAAATCCGGCAGCAGTTCATAGTCATAGACCGATTCCAGATTCCGGGTCTTATAGACGGTGCCTTCAATAAAGGTTATATCCTTAATATCAATTCCGCTGCTTAAAGCATCGGCAATCTCAACAATGGAATGTTCTCCCATTCCATAAGAAATAATATCGGCCTGAGAATCCAGCAGGATTGAACGTTTTAACTTATTCGACCAGTAATCGTAATGGGCAAGGCGCCGCAGACTGGCTTCGATTCCGCCGATAATAACGGGGCTGTCCTTATAGACCGAACGAATCAGATTGCAGTATACAATGGTGGCATAATCAGGGCGTTTGCCCATCTCACCGCCGGGAGTATAGGAATCCTGATTCCGGCGTCGTTTTGACACGGAGTAATGATTCACCATGGAATCCATATTCCCTGCCGACACCAGAAATCCAAGACGCGGTTTGCCCAGAACTGCAATACTTTTTGAATCTTTCCAGTCCGGCTGGGCGATAATACCGACCTTATATCCATGAGCCTCCAGCAAACGGCTGATAATCGCCGTACCAAAAGAAGGGTGATCGACATAAGCATCTCCGGTCACATACACAAAGTCGCACTGATTCCAGCCGCGGACACTCATATCCTGACGGCTGACAGGTAAATAATCATACATGTTTTCTATTCCTCATCCGACAGCAATTCATCATAATCCAAAATGAAATAATCTGCCATTTCTATCTTTTCTGCTTTCAGTGAACCTGAATAATCGTCTTCTACGGCACAAACCAACATGCCTGCTGATTTACCTGCCATAATTCCGGCCGGAATGTCTTCAAATACCACACATTCTTCCGGCAGCACATTTAAATTACCGGCCACCTTTAAATAGATATCCGGTTCCGGTTTGCCGGCCGCCACTTCGCAGGCGGTTACTACGGACTGAAAATAAGGTTTGAGTTCCAGTGATTCCAGAACCGTATCAACCATTTCCCGGCCGTTGCTGGTAGCAATTCCGGCTTTGATTCCTGATCCCTTCAGATAATCCAGAAAACGTCTTGCGCCCTTTTTCAGCGGAACTTCATTGCGGTATTTCTCAATGCTCATTTCTACCCAGGCCTGCTTAATTACTTCAATAGAATCCTGCAGCTGGAAACGCTGTTTAAAATAGTTTGCCGTTTCCGTAAAACTCATCCCCTCAAGTTTCTCTGACAGATCATCCGGACATTCATATCCAAAACGAGCCAGATACTCAACATCAATCGCATGCCACATCCACATCGAATCAACCAGGGTTCCATCCAGGTCAAAAATAACAGCTTTTGATTTCTTTAATACTGAATTTAGATTCTTCATAATTCACCTATCTCTTTATCTGTCAGTCTGCGGTATTCTCCGGGACTCAGCGTCTCATCCAAATGCAGAGTCCCCATTGACAGCCGCTTCAAATATGTCACCTGACAATCCATCACCTCAAACATCCGTTTTACCTGATGGAACTTGCCCTCCTGAATCGTCAGCAAAACTGTGCTTTCTTTCCCTCTGTCAATGACCGTAAGAACTGCCGGTTTTACATTTGTTCCGTCCTTAAGTGTCAGCCCTTTTGCCATCTGTGCTTCACAGTCAGCCGGAAGAGTTCCGCTGACAACGGCATAGTACTGTTTATCGACATGTCTGTTCGGCGATAACAGCCGATGGGCCAGATTTCCGTCGTTAGTAATCAGCAATAACCCTTCTGTATCAATATCAAGGCGTCCGACCGGGAACAGATCCTGGCGAACCGTGTCATGAAGCAGATCCAAAACAGTCTGGTGCAGGTTGTCCCTGGTTGCTGAAACCACTCCCTGCGGTTTGTTCAGCATAATATATTCAAACTTCTGATAAGAAACCGGGATCTGGTCGAACAGCACCTGATCGTTTTCCGGGTCAATCTTTCGTTCTGTTTTCTTTTCAACCGTTCCGTTTACCTGGATACGGCCCTTTTTTGCAGCGTCCCTGATCTGAGTCCGGCTGCCTTTGCCCATTTCAACAAGGAATTTGTCAAGTCTGATTGCCTTTGCCATTATAACCACCGCCATCCGGGATAATATTTATTCTTTAATGTCCGGCCATTTGATTTGGCCCATCCAAGCGGATAACCATCCACACAGATCAGGCACCAGCCGCTGCCTGTTGCTTCATCTTCAGCCAGTGAGACTGTCTCGCCTTTCAGGTAGCGTACCGCCCGCTGGTCATCAGCCGAAAACGATAGTGTATTTGTATACTCCGTTTGTGAAAGTGCCATTGCCAATGCCTGTGATGGCTGGAAACGGCCCTTGCGGCATTCACCAAGCAATAATCCGGTTCGCAGGTAACGCAGCTTCCAGCGGGAATCATAAATCTCCGGCAGATAATAGATCTGGTCATTTTTTACCATCAACCGCTTGTGATCCATAGTCTGGTTGATTTGTTTGAAGAAATCAAAACAATCAGTCTCCTTTTCCAGCCGCCGCACTTCCTTATCAGTTATCTGATCAGGTCTTTTCTGGTCAGGCCGGACTGCGGTATCCGTATCTTTTTTCTGCAGTAAGGCAGCAAAATGCCCTTCGCCCTTTGCTTTGTGAGGAAACAAGCGGATCACCGGTGACCCGTCAAGGCCGGATACCGCACCTTCAAAGAGGGGGAGGGAACATAACTCAAGATCGGTTTCCTGCTCCAGCAGCCAGCGGATGTTATCTTCATCTTCGATCCGGGCAAACGTACAGGTGGAGTAAAGCAGATACCCGCCCGGTGCCAGCATACGAACGGCAGCCTTTAAAATCTCCCGCTGAACCGGCACATAATACTCCGGCCCGCGCTCCTCCCAGCTTTTAATCAGAGCCGGATCCTTGCGGAACATACCTTCTCCGGAACAGGGCGCATCCACCAGAACACAGTCAAAAAACGGCCCGAAAGTATCTGCCAGCTTATCGGGAGATTCGCTGGTCACCAGCATGTTTTTCGTTCCAAACAGTTCCAGATTCTTAAGTAATGCCTGAGCTCTGGAATTGCTGATATCATTGGCAACCAGAAGGCCCTGCCCGTTAAGTTTTGCGGCCAGTTCGGTGCTTTTGCCGCCCGGGGCAGCGCAAAGATCCAACACCCGGTTTCCCGGAGTCACCGGCAAAAGCTGCGCCGGTATCATGGCACTCGGTTCCTGTAAATAGTAAAGTCCGGCAAAATAATATGGATGTCTGGAAGGTTTTTCGTCCGGCGGATAATAATAACCGTTGGCGGTCCAGGGAATCGGTACCGGTTCCCATGGACTCAGTTGACTCTCCCATGCCGCCGGATCACACTTTAAGCGGTTGATCCGCAGTCCCGGCAGAGGAGTTTCTTCATAGCTGGCCAGCCATACATCATATTCGTCGCCCAGTAAATCTTTCATATTTTCAAGAAATGCTTCTGGTAGTCTCATCATTTTTCCTATTCCGGTAATTTCATTCTATAACATTATATTATACCACAAATTAATAGCTGTTTTCAATCTCGCATATCGTCCGGTAGAGATATTCGTTTACCGGAACCGCTATATGAGCCGGCCCGGCCTTCTTAATCACCGTTCCGGCAAACAGTTCCACCTCTGAATAGCGGCGGGCCAGTCCATCCTGGCGCATGGAAGGCATTCCGTCAGGATTCAGCGTATCCACCAGTGCCACATATTCTTCCAGATCCTGCTGTGTTACGGCAACCTGCTCTGCCTGTGCCAGCAGAATCACTTCCTGCATGGCGGCAATCATCTGCTCTCTCGCTGCTCCCGGCTGCTGTACGGTACCGTAATTACCTTTCGTCACCATAACGACCTGATTCACGCCCACATTCAGCATCCATTTGCTCCATAACCGGTGAAGGATATCTGTCTCGCGCACATGCGGCAGTTCGATACGGTTAAATAATTGTATCAGGCGGTTTAATGCCGGAAGCTTATCCTGATCCTGCGGCGGAAGTCCGACACACAGCTTTCCCAGGTGGGAATAGGTCAGCTTATTGCCAAGTTTTACCGCATCCATACCCTGGGCCACACTATAAATAACCGTGCCGGTACCAAGTTTCTGCCGGATAATTTCCTCACTGGAAATGCCGTTTAATACCGATAACAGTATGGTATCTCGGTTGACATATGGCCTGGCCAGTTCAATTGCATCGTTTAGTGCAGTTGCTTTTACTGCAAAAATGAGCAGCTCGGCCGCCTCAGTCATCTGCCCCGGAGACTGAAACTGAAAGTCAGTGATTTTGCCGTTACAATATACCGTATCCTTCTGATACCTGCGGATCCGTTCCTGGTCTGCTACAAAAGTAACTGCATCACGGCCCATCTTTCTGCTGAAATATTCACCGTACATGATTCCTAATGCCCCCATGCCGATTATGGTGATATGGTTGATCCGGTTCATCATTCTCCTCACTTTCTCACTGATCACATGTATGTTTTTCATTCTGATTCATATACTTAAATAACAAAAATCATGGATTAACTATGCCAAAACTTCGTATTATACCAATTGTCCTGTTGGGACTCCTGCTTCTATTCCCTGCGTATTCCATTCAGGGTGCGGCAAACGGAATCCTGCTCTGGTTCCAGGTAGTGCTGCCTACGCTGGCACCTTTTATCATATGTACCCAGATGGTCGTGGCACTTGACGGTGTGGATCTGCTGGTACGTCCATTCAGAAAACTCTTCCGGGCGGTCTTTGGCCTGTCAGACAACGGTACCTATGTTCTCATCTGCGGGCTTCTGTGCGGATATCCGCTGGGGGCAAAATTGTGCGGTGATTTTATGAACTATGGCAAGATCAGCCGTCAGGAGGCGGATTATCTGCTGTCGGTCTGCAATCACCCCAGTCCGATGTTCCTGCTTGGTTTTGTCATAAACCAGCTGCCGGTTGCAGTTCATCCGGCCTTTATCCTGATCTGCATGTATCTGCCCATCATTCCGGTCTCGCTGCTGTCCCGCCGCTATTATAACCGCTCCCGTGGCAGAAATACTGCGAGACAGTTAATGCTGGGAATCTGCAGTACCGGTGAACCTGAAATGGAATCCGAACCTAACCGGGTATCACTGGAAGAAGTTCTTTTGTCTACCTGCGAAACAATGGTAGTGATCGGCGGATATATTATGCTGTTTTCGATTCTGGCCGTCTGGATCCGGCAGATTACCATGCTGACACCGCAGCTGAAGGCGCTGCTTACCGGAATTGCCGAAATCACAACCGGTGTCAACCAGATTTGTCAGACGCTGCCGCCCGCACAGGCAGTCCCAATGGTAATCGGTGTTGTTGCCTTTGGCGGATTATCCGGAATCTTCCAGACACGGAGCGTAATAAAAAATGCCGGATTATCTATCCGGCACTATATCAGCTGGAAAACCATACATACGTGCTTTTCCTGTATAATCTTTATTCTTCTGTCGCTACTGCTTCCTCTCCGGACATAGAAACACCGGAAGAGAGCTCATTGCGATTGGAAGACACGATGTCATGACTCGACTGCATGGAAGACATGAATGCATCAAAACGATTCTGGGCACCTTCCATGGAATGGGTGATAATAGTCTGAAGGCTTTTCAGCATATCATCGGTATAGTTGATCGAACTCTGACGAATCTGATTGGCATCTTCTACGGCGCTGTCTACAATTGCCTGGGCCTGCATCTGAGCGTCTTCAATCACCTGATTGGCACTGGCATAAGCCTTTTGCATAATCTCGTGTTCGTTGACCAGTTCATTGGTCTGGGCGGTTGCTTCCGCCAGCATACTGTCAGCCTGAGAACGTGCCTCATTTAAAATCATATCCTGATTGCTGATGATCTTCTGATATTTTTTGATTTCATCCGGTATACGTAAACGAAGTTCGACCAGTAATTCTTCGATTTCTTCTTTATTCACAAGGATCTTGGTGCTTGACAGCGGCTGGTATTTACAACTGTCAATATATTCTTCAATTTCACTAATCAACTGTTCAATTCTGCTCATGGCCTGTTCTCCTCACTTCATTCTTTCATAATCTTATCATGTTCCTCCGTAGAACACAACGGTTTCATCTCATTTACTGACATAATTTTTGCAGTTACTTTTTCTGCAATTTCAGGTTGCAGGAATGCACTGATATCGCCCTGATATGCCGCGATTTCTTTCACGATACTGGAACTCAGATAGGAATACTTTAAATTCGTTGTCAAAAAAACCGTATCTATATGAGGCGCAATCACGCGATTCGTCTGTGAAAGCTGTAATTCATAATCAAAATCGGTTACCGCCCGCAATCCCCGGACAATCACCCGGGCATCATTCTGCCTGGCAAAATCAACCAGCAAACCTTCGAATGATTTCACTTCTACATTCGGCAGGTGTGCAACAACGGATTTAAGCATCTCTACCCGCTCTTCAATAGAAAACAACGGTGTCTTGGAGCTGTTGATTAAAACTCCGATAATAACATGATCCATCATCTTGGAAATTCGTTCGATAATATCGCAATGTCCAAGTGTAACCGGATCAAAGCTGCCCGGATATATTGCTGTAGCCATAATCAATCTCCTCTGTAAACAAATACATGCTGATTTGTTTTGTATTTTTTCGTTTTTTCTATTATAAATCCAATGGATTCCAGATCATCAAATGTGGTACCGGCAGATGCCTCAATAATAATTGTGCTTTGTTTATCAATCAGCTGGGACGTTCTGAGATAAGTAAGCATCTGCATTTCCAGCTGCCTGTCATAAGGCGGGTCCATGAAAATATAATCAAACCGGTACTTGCCTTCCAGCCGCTGCAGGGCAGTCAGTGCATCACATTGCATGACAACCGCACGGTCTTTGAGCTGTGTCGTCTCTAAGTTGTCCAGAATACATGCAGATGCTTTTTGATTCTGCTCAACAAAAACACAAAATCCGGCACCGCGGCTTAATGCCTCAATACCGATTCCGCCGCTGCCGCCAAATAAATCCAGAAAATTGCAGTCTGCCAGATCATACTGAAGCATGTTAAATAATGTTTCCTTGATCCGGTCTGTTGTGGGTCTTGTATCCGGCCCTTCTATTGTTTTAAGCGGCATCCGCCTGGCACTGCCGGCAATAACTCTCATAGTGTCCCCTCATCCAGTAAGCATTCTTTTGCAATTATAACATAAGTTTAATGGTTCTAAAACATATTTTTTTCATAAATACAAAAAAGAAGGGAGCAATGCTCCCGGTCCGGATTACTCCGTATCGTTTACATTACTCCCTCTTTCGATTGCCGGTAATTATTTACCTGCCATCTGTCTTTCCTGTGCTTCGATCATTTTCTTAACCATATAACCACCTACAGAACCATTCTGAGCGGAAGTCAGGTTTCCGTTGTATCCATTAGATAACGGAACGCCGATTTCGTTTGCTACTTCCATTTTAAAACGATTCAGTGCTTCTTTTGCCTCTGGTACTTCTACTCTGTTTGAAGATGTGCTTGCCATAATGAAAGCCTCCTTTTTCTGTTGGTCGTACGCGTTGTTTTTCTTTTTTGTTTTTCTCTTTCGCGCCGACTTGTTTTGTGGTACGTTGTTATTATATGTCCAACCGAAAATAATAAACTAGAAGGTTATGTTACTTTTGTCATAAATTTACTATTTTTATGTTACCCTTATTTTGCGCCGTAAATAAAGGCTTTTCCGGCAATTAAAACAAAGACGGGCAGTTGATTATGATACATCAACTGCCCGTTTTATTACTCGGCTACAGTGAAATGATACACTGTTGTCGTTTTATATTCTTCACCGGCCTTCAATATCGGAGAAGCAAACTGCGGTTTGTGAATCGCATCCGGAAAGTACTGGGATTCGAAACAATATCCTTCACGGCGTCCATAAGCTTTGCCTTCCTTGCCCGGATACTCGCCAGACAGAAAATTCGCCGTATAGAACTGAATCCCCGGCAGATCGGTATAAACCTCCATCAGCCGGCCGCTTTTTGCATCCAGCGCTTTGGCACAAAGAGAGAGTTCTCCTTCTGCATGATTAAGAACCCAGTTATGGTCATAACCTTTGCCCAGATTCAGTGCTTTAAAATCATTATCAATATCCCTGCCGATTGCCTTCATCTCAGTAAAGTCCATTGGTGTTCCCTTAACCGGAGCAATTTCGCCGGTCGGTATTGATTCCTCATCAGCCACGGTATAGTGATCGGCATCAATCCAGACTTGCTGATCCATAGCCGGGCCGCTGTTATGGCCGGCAAGGTTAAAGTATGAATGGTGGGTAAAGTTGGCAATGGTATCGGCATCAGCCGTCATCCGGTAATCAATCTGGATACTGTTGTCAGGAGTTAAGGTATAGCTGAATACAATATCAGCATTACCGGGATATCCCTGATCGCCATCAGGACTGAACAGTGAAAAAGTGATTCTGGTACCAAGCGCTGCTTCCTCCACGTCAACATCAAGCAGGCGGTTTTTAATATAATCCGGTCCGCTGTGCAGATTGTTTTTGCCCAGGGCATTGGCTGCCAGCTGGTATGTCACACCATTAATTTCAAACGATGCCCCCTTAATCCGGTTTGCACTTCGGCCAACTACAGAACCTAAATGGCCGGGGTAATTCAGACAGCCATCCACGCTGTCATAAGCCAGTACAACATCCGCCAGCACACCGCTTTTATCCGGCACCATCATGGTCAGCCAGGCGCCGCCCAGATCTGTAAATGAAGCCGATACACCATTTTCATTAGTCAGAATATACTTTGATGCTGTTCTTCCGTCCGGCAATGTGCCGAATACCTCTTTCTTCCATGCCATAACAAAATCCTCCGATTTTTTATTTTGCCTGGATATATCCCTGTGCGGTCAGCAGTTCTGCGCAAAGTACGGCGCCGCCGGCTGCTCCTCTTACCGTATTGTGTGATAATCCAACAAATTTGTAGTCATATACATTGTCTTCGCGCAAACGTCCGACGGAAATACCCATTCCGTTTTCAAAATCCACATCTGCTGTAACCTGCGGACGATTGTCTTCTTCTAAGTACTGAATAAACTGTGCCGGTGCACTCGGAAGCTTCAGTTCCTGCGGCAGACCTGAGAATGCTCTCATCCGGTCGATCAGTTCTTCTTTGGTTGGTTTCCTGCGGAATTTCACGAATACCGCAGCGGTATGTCCGTTCAGTACCGGTACCCGGATACACTGACAGGTGATTACCGGCTCCTGTGCTTTTACGATCTCGCCGTCTGTTACGGTACCCCAGAGACGCAGCGGTTCCTGCTCGCTCTTCTCTTCTTCGCCGCCGATAAACGGAATGATATTTTCTACCATCTCCGGCCAGTCCTGGAAGGTCTTGCCGGCACCTGAAATAGCCTGATAGGTTGTGGCAACCACTTCATATGGTTCAAACTCTTTCCATGCAGTCAGCACCGGAGCATAACTCTGGATGGAACAGTTTGGTTTTACTGCGATAAATCCTTTTTCTGTGCCCAGACGTTTTTTCTGTGATGCAATGACATCGAAGTGTTCCGGATTGATCTCAGGAATTACCATCGGTACATCCGGTGTCCAGCGATGAGCGCTGTTGTTGGATACTACCGGGGTCTCAGTCTTTGCATAAGCTTCTTCGATTGCTTTGATCTCATCCTTGCTCATGTCGACCGCACTGAAGACAAAGTCTACGCCGGCAGCAACTGCTTCTACTTCATTTACATTCATAACTACCAGATTTTTAACCGCTTCCGGCATCGGAGTCGTCATTTTCCAGCGGTCACCAACTGCTTCGGCATATGTTTTGCCGGCGGAACGCGGGCTTGCCGCTACGGTGACTACCTCATACCAGGGATGTTCATTCAGCAATGAGATAAATCTCTGCCCTACCATACCGGTGGCTCCAAGTACGCCAACTTTTAACTTCTTTTCCATAATTGTTTTCTCCTCATCAAAAAATATTCTTGTTTATCCTATACCATCTTATCGGAAAATGCAACAATTATTCGCCACAAAAACACATTTGTATTTGTGGCAAGGACATTTCATGTCTATGATTCTGTTTTGAACGCGGGTGACGGAAACTAAAGGCGCACTTTATTTCCTTTTCCATCCCGTTTGCCGATTTTTAAACGATTGAGATGAACTTCTTTCTTTTTGTACCGGATCACCGGTTCACGGGAAATAAAATAGACCTGCTCCAGCTGTTCCCCGCCCGCCAGTTTGATTCCTCTGACACCACGGGAATTCTTCTTCATTTCCGGAATTTCTTCTACTGCAAAGCGTAAAAATACTCCGCTGTCAGTCTGAATGACGATCTCGGTTTCATCACCGACCGGCCGGACCACTGCCAGACTGTCTCCTTCCTGAAACTTGGTGGATACGACAGTGCGGTTATTGGTAATAAATTCTTCCGCCGGTACCCGCTTAACGGAAGCCATCCGGGTCGCAAACAACAACTGTTCACCCATCATCGCTTCCAGATTGGAAAGATAGATAATCTCTTCCCTGCTGCCGTCATATTTACTGATATTGTCTACCGGAACGCCTTTGTCACGGAGCTTGCACAGCGGCACATCCAGCAGCTTAATCTGATGCAGGAAGCCGGCATTAGTGAAGATACACATTTTATCCGTATTCATGCAGCGGATCACGTGCGGATATTCGCTGTCCACGGACTCCTGATTCCGTTCATAAGTTGCTTTGTCGTACAATTTACAATAACCGAATTTGTCCATGACAAAGACCACTTCCTGAACTTCCAGCGGTGCTTCTTCAAATACCGCTTCTTTGCCGTCTTCGATTGTCGTCTTGCGCGGTACGGCAAACTCTTCTTTGATTTTCAGCAGATCATCCCGGATGACCTGGTTCATATTGGTTCTGTTTTTCAGGACCTTTTCATAATGGGCAATCTTTTTCAGACTGTCTTTATATTCCTTTTCCAGAGCCAGAATCTCCAGGCCGATTAACCGGTACAGCCGCATTTCCAGAATGGCACCGGCCTGTTTTTCGGTGAAGCACAGTTTCCTGGCATCTTCGGCAAAACCCGGAGTTTTGAAATTAATGTTTGATATATCACCTGACATCAGACAGGCTTTTGCATCTTTTAAATTACGGGAACCGCGCAGAATTGCGATAATCAGGTCAATGACATCACAGGCCTTGATCAAACCTTCTCTGATTTCCTTGCGTTCCAGTTCTTTTTCCAGCAGCGCCTGATATTTTGTCGTTGTATTTTCATACTGGAAATTCAGGTAATAGTTAAGGATCGCTTTCAGGCTTAAAGTCTCGGGGCGTCCGGCGGCAATAGCCAGCATATTGACACCAAAGGTATCTTCCAGCTTTGTTTTCTTGTACAGCAGGTTGCGTATACGTTCAATATCCGCATCTTTTTTGAGCTCCAGAACAATACGGATGCCATCCTTATTAGACTGGTTGGATATGTCAACTACATCCGGCAGTTTTTTGCTTTCAACCAGATCGGCGATATCCACAAGCATTTTATTAATACCGGCGCCAATCATTGTATATGGGATTTCGCTGATGACAAGTTTATCCTTATCACTTTTCCGTTTGCCGAGTTCCACTTCCAGTTTTCCGCGCAGCTTAATCTTGCCGGTTCCGGTTTCATAGATTTGCTGCAGGTCTTTTTTATTGGCAATAATTCCGCCGGTCGGAAAATCGGGGCCGGGAATATATTCCATCAGTTCTGCAGTATTGATATCGGGATTCTCCATAAATGCCAGAGTTGCATCAATCACTTCGCCCAGGTTGTGGGTCGGAATGCTGGTGCTCATACCAACAGCAATGCCCTCGGCTCCGTTGATCAGGAGATTGGGGACACGGACCGGCAGTACTTCCGGCTCCTGTTCGGATTCATCATAGTTAGGAACAAACTTAACTGTCTTATCCAGATCCCGTAAGTACACTTCTTCAGCAAACTTCTGCAGCCTTGCTTCCGTATAACGCATCGCCGCAGCGCCGTCACCTTCAATCGATCCGAAGTTGCCGTGCCCGTCTACCAAAGGCATTCCTTTTTTAAATGCCTGCGACATAACTACCAGGGTCTCATAAATGGAACTGTCACCGTGAGGATGGTACTTACCCATGGTATCGCCGACAATACGGGCGCATTTACGGTGCGGTTTATCGTGAGTCAGTTTTAATTCTGCCATATCATACAGCACTCGCCGCTGTACCGGTTTTAATCCATCCCTGGCATCGGGAATGGCCCGTGCAGTAATGACACTCATGGAGTAGTTCATATAGCTGCGCTGCATCTCTTCTGAATATTCGGTTCTTAATATTTTTTCAGCCATGTCGATTTCTCCTAGTCTTATGCGTCAATTTCTGCTTCGTCTGCATGATCATATATGAATCTCCGGCGCGGCGGTACATCACTGCCCATCAGCATCTCCGTAACCTCGGAAGCCATTCTGGCATCTTCGATCTCAACCAGTTTGAGAACACGGTTCTCGGGATCCAGTGTGGTCTCCCACAGCTGCTCGGCATCCATCTCACCCAGACCTTTATACCGCTGCAGCCGGAAGCTGCCGGTATGGCTCTTGCGATAACGCTCAAGTTCCTTGTCATCATACAGATACTGTTCATTGCCGCGGGACGGAATCACCTTATACAGTGGCGGCATTGCAATATAAACATGGCCGTTATAGATCAGTTCCGGCATAAACCGGTATAAAAAGGTCAGCAATAACGTATCAATATGGCTGCCGTCGACATCGGCATCGGTCATCAGAATGATCTTATGGTATCGCAGTTTGCTGATATCAAAGTCATTGCCGTATCCTTCCGAAAAGCCACAGCCAAATGTATTGATCATCGTTTTGATTTCGGCATTCGCCAGGACCTTGTCCATGGAAGCCTTTTCAACATTTAATATCTTGCCGCGGATCGGCAGAATCGCCTGATATTTACGGTTTCTGGCCGTTTTCGCAGAGCCGCCTGCCGAATCACCTTCGACAATAAAAATCTCACATTTTTCTGCTTCCCTGCTTTCACAGTTGGCCAGTTTTCCGTTGCTGTCAAAGGAAAATCTGGATTTGGTCAGCATGTTGGTCTTTGCTTTTTCTTCAGCCTTGCGGATCTTGGCTGATTTTTCCGCACAGGAAATAATTCCTTTTAAGACCTCCAGGTTCCGGTCAAAGAAAAGCTGCAGCATATCACCGCTGACGGTAAATACTGCTTTGGTGGCATCGGCACTGGCCAGCTTGGTTTTGGTCTGGCCTTCAAAAATCGGATCGGGATGCTTGACCGCCACAATTGCGGTCATACCGTTTCTGGTATCGGCGCCGGTGAAGTTCGGATCTTTTTCTTTTAAGATGCCGATTTCTTTCGCATAAGTATTGATCATCTGGGTAAAACGGGTCTTAAAACCAACCAGATGGGTTCCGCCTTCCTGGGTAAAGATATTATTACAGAATCCATGGACATTTTCTTCAAATGTGTCGACAAACTGAATTGCAACCTCAACTTCGATATTATCCTGATTGCCCTGAAAATAGATCGGTTCATGAACCGGCGTTTTCCCGCGGTTCAGTTCTTTTACATAAGCTATGATTCCTTCCGGCTCATGGAAAACCATTGTAACCTCTTCGCCCGGCCGTTTGTTGATGTATTCAATGGTCAGACTGGGGTTTAAGTAAGCAGTTTCATGCAGACGGCTGATCAGCCAGTCGGCCTGAAACTTAGTTTTTTCAAATATCTCACCGTCCGGTTTAAAGCGGATCTCAGTTCCGGTCTCTCTGGTTTTGCCGACAATCGGCAGCAGACCCTGATCCAGTTTGATCACCGGGACTCCCCGTTCATAGGCATCATGATGAATCGCGCCGCTCTTATAGACCCGTACATCCATCCGTTCCGACAATGCATTAACAACCGATGAACCAACGCCGTGAAGACCGCCGCTGGTCTTGTAGGCATCGTTGTCAAACTTACCGCCGGCATGAAGTGTGGAAAATACCACACGTTCTGCGGATACGCCCTTTTTATGAAGCTCCACCGGAATTCCTCTGCCGTCATCCCGCACTGTACAGGAACCGTCCGCTTCCAGAGTTACCTTTATATGATTGCAGAACCCGGCCAGATGTTCATCAACCGCGTTGTCTACGATTTCATAGATCAGATGATTCAGCCCCTTTTTACCGACTCCGCCGATATACATACCAGGGCGTTTACGAACAGCCTCCAAACCTTCTAAAACGGTTATACTGTCCGCATTATACTGTGCTTTCGCCATTTCATTCCTCCATATTTAGTACTTCATTACATATTCCCAAGCTATTATATACAAAAAGTCCTGTAAAAAGCAAGGTTTTTGTTCCACTTTGCTTCCTACAGGCACTTTTTTTATAAAACTTTATTTAAAAAGCTGATTGTCCGTTCTTCCCGTGGGTGTGAAAAAATTTCTTCAGGAGTATTTTCTTCAATAATATACCCCTCATCCATAAAGATGACCCGGTCTGCCACCTCCCGGGCGAAGCCCATTTCATGAGTGACAACCACCATGGTCATGCCGTCGGCTGCCAGGTTCTTCATAACTTCCAGTACCTCCCCGACCATCTCCGGGTCGAGGGCGCTGGTTGGTTCGTCAAAGAGCATGATATCCGGATTCATCGCCAGTGAGCGGGCAATCGCCACGCGCTGCTTCTGACCGCCGGAGAGCTGTCCCGGATATGAATCTGCCTTGTCCGACAGTCCCACCTGTGCCAGCAGCTGTCTGGCTTTTTCAGCGGCGGCTGTTTTGTCCATCAGTTTTCTGTCGATTGGAGCCAGGGTAATATTCTCCAGTACTGTCAAATGTGGAAACAGATTGAAATGCTGGAATACCATTCCGATATTCTCGCGGACTTTATTGATATTAACATTCGGATCGGAGATCGGATAATTATCAACGATCACCTCACCGGCGGTGATGCTTTCCAGACGATTTAAACAACGTAAAAATGTACTTTTTCCTGATCCGGAAGGTCCGATTACACAAACGACCTCTCCTTCTGCGATATCCAGGCTGATCTCTCTGAGCACTTCCAGACTGCCGAAGTTTTTCTTGAGATTCCTTACGGTGATTTTCTTTTCTCTGTTATCTGCCATAAGACACCTTCCTCTCTACCACCAGCGCCACCTTGGATAAGGTGGTACAGATCACCAGATAGAACAGGGCTACCACAATCCAGATGGCCATTACCATTGATGCCGAATTGGCCGCAATGATCTTGCCGTTCTGTGTCAGTTCGCGGATACCGATAATGGATATCAGCGAGGTGTCCTTCAGTGAGATAATAAACTGATTGATGATCGAGGGCAGCATCGTACGGAATGCCTGCGGCAGAATGATCTTGCGCATCGCATTGCTGTATGGCATGCCCAGGCTTCTGGCTGCTTCCATCTGACCTTTATCCACGGCTTCGATACCGCCGCGGATAATCTCTGCCATATAAGCACCGGCATTCAGGCTTAAAGTTACCGCTCCTGCGGTAAAAGCACCGCCGATACTGCCCCAGGAGAATCCCATCGGCCTCAGCACCTGACTCAGGCCGTAAAAAACGATCATCGTCTGAACCATCAGCGGGGTTCCTCTGATAATGTCAATATAAATATTGGCAATCACAGTCAGTGGTTTTAAGCCTGACACCTTAAATAAACCGAAGATGACACCCAGCACCGTTGCGCAGAGAAGCGATATCACAGTAAGTTTCAAAGTCTCTCCCAGTGCAAGGCAGAAGGAGGGAAAGTATTGTACCAGTACGTTGTATATTTGCATCTGTATTCACCTTAACTTCTATTTTGAGATATAAGTATTTAAAATCTCATCGTAGGTTCCGTTTTCTTTTAAGTTTTTAAGTCCTGCATCAAACATTTCTTTCAGTTCTGCATTCTGACCTTTTAAAACAGCAAAACCATAGGAGGAACCACGTTCCATATCCAGCGGCAGCTTCAGGCCGGTTCCGCGGGAAATCTCATATCCCAGTACCGGATAATCTTCAAAGCAGGCAACCGAATTCCCGGCCAGTACGTCCTGATACATGCTTGATGAATCCTCAAACTGGGTAACGGTAAAACCATACTGGTCAGCAATACTTTCAGCAAATGTACATCCTTCCGTACCAATCTTAGCCGCTACAGTTTTGCCGTTTAAGTCTTCATATGCTGCAATATCAGAATCTGCCGCTACTGCCATGCCGACACCGGAATCATAATAAGGTGCAGAGAAATCATATTTTTTCTCACGCTCCGCATTAATTGACATACCGGCAATCACACCGTCATACTCGCCTGCTTCCAGTCCGGTTACTGCTGCTGAAAATCCTGCTACGATCAGTTCATATTCAAAACCCTGGTCAGCGGCAATTGCCTTTAACAGGTCAAGATCGATACCGACCATCTCTCCGCTTTCATTCTCAAATTCAAATGGAGCGAATGTTGTATCTGTAGCAATTTTATATACTTTCGAACCTTCTGCAGCGGCTGACTGCCCCGGCTGTTCTTTGGCTCCGCCGCATGCGGTCAGTAGTGCTGCAGCTAAAATCGCTGTTGTTACGGTTAACAGACTCTTTTTCATAATTAAATCCTCCTTAAATGTAAAGAAGGGCAACTTAAAAAAATCGTCCCCTTCTTTGAGTTTCGACCGTTGCCGATCACTTTATACAGTTTATCATGTGCCTGACTTAAAGTCAATGAATTGTTGCTGCTACAATGCCAGGGCTGTGAAGATTACTTTTCAGGGATTGCTTCCATATCCTCGTCATAAAAGCTGCTCATATTCTTGCCGGCTCTCTTCGAGTGGTACATCGCAATATCCGCATACTTGATCAGTACATGGAAGTTCTTTGTATGATACGGGTAAAGGGCAATACCAATACTCATTCCAACCTGGAACTTCTTGACATAATGATCAAATTCCGGACTCTGGAATCCTGCCAGCAGATGATTGGCAATCTCCATAATCTCCTGCTCGCTCTCCACGCCCTGGATAACCTGGATGAATTCATCACCGCCGACACGGGCTGCAATATTAAGCGGGCCGGCAGTCGGACGGAATGACTTTGCGTGTTTGGTTGAACGTTCAAGGTAGGAGGCAATATCTCGCAGCAATGCATCTCCGGCATCATGACCGGCAGTATCATTAACCCGTTTAAAGTTGTCAAGATCTACAAACAGCAAGGCAAATGGTGCTTCGGGATTATCGCCGGTAATTGTCTCCAGATATTCCATCAGATATTTTCTGTTTGGCAGGCCGGTTACGGCATCATACTTTGCATCATGCTCCAGTTTTTGGTGCATCTTCTTAATGTCATTCATCAGTACCCGGAGCCGGTACAGCATCAGTCCCATAACAGAAACCAGCAGAATCAGCAGGATGGCAATATTCTGGATCGACTGCTGACGGCTTCTGCGGATGTGTGTATCCTCGATATCCGCACTGACAATACCGACAACATGACCATTCTTGTTGATCGGCACGGCACCGGTGTTATAGCTGCCGTATTCATCAACCAGATTCAATGTACCGGCACTCTTCTGTCCTTTGAATGCCTGTTTGTGAACTTCGGCCAGCTCGTATTCAATAAACACCTCATCATCTTCTACGTCTGTGTCAAAAATAAAGATGCCGCTGCCATCCGGCGCCTGCTTTAATACGTAGATATATTTTGCACCGGTTTCAGCGGCCAGGATACGCAGATCCATCCGGGTCTTCATATAAGCATCCTGATTAGCAATCATATCTTCCGTTGTATTGTATTTCATAAACTCATCCACATCGATCAGTTCCCTTGCCGCGATCGAAATCGAAATAAGCTGTGATTCGACACTGTCTTCAAGAATCACCTGCTGGTCATGCGTACTCTTGATCTCCATTGCGCCGACAATCAGCAGTACTGCAATGGAAAAAACCAGAAAGATAGTAATTGAATACTTGTTGTATTGCTCCTTGATTTTCATAAACACATCCCCCACGATATCCGCCCCCTTTTATTGTGGTTTTTTTCAATGTTATAATATCACTATGGAAAAACACAGTTATCGGGACTGCGATTTTAAAAATATTTAAAATATAAAGAAAACAAACCGGATGACAGCAACGAAAACTGTTATCCGGTTTTTTACTCACAATACTATGCAAGCCGCTGGTCGGGCTCGAACCGATGACCTCTTCCTTACGAGGGAAGCGCTCTGCCAACTGAGCTACAGCGGCATAGTTTATCTTATGTAATTTCTGATTAAAAATGCGCTGGATTAGGCTCCAACGCATTTTTTAATGACCTCACGGGGAATCGAACCCCGGATTACGCCGTGAGAGGGCGTCGTCTTAACCGCTTGACCATGAGGCCTTACTAGGTATCGAGTATGAATCGAGGCGACAAGATTCGAACTTGCGACCTCTGCGTCCCGAACGCAGCGCTCTACCAAACTGAGCCACGCCTCGACACCTCTGACAGTATAATACGAATTATTAAAGTTGTCAACAATATTTTCAGAAATTTTTCCAGTAATTTTCTGATCAATCGATGGCAACCGGCTCAAACCCAAGATCATCAAGGATTTCAGCAGCAGTTTTAAAATTTGCTTCATCTCCTTCAATCGCAACTGTCTTGTCAGCCAGATTCACTTTATGATCCAGACCGGCTTCAGTTAATGCCGTTGTAATTCTTGATACACAATGGTCACACATCATTTCTTCACATTTAAAAACTTTCATGTCCATGTCCTCTTTTCTATTTCATTAATTTTTGAATAATGCCGCACAATTCATCGACCGCGTCCTCATTCTCCGCTTTGATGTCCTCCACCACACATGTTTTAATGTGTTCAGACAGCAGCAGCTTGTTGAAGCTGTTGAGTGCCGCCTGGACGGCGGACACCTGGGTCAGAATATCGACACAGTACCGGTCCTCTTCGACCATGGTTTTGATGCCGCGGATCTGACCCTCGATCCGGTTCAGGCGATTAAGAAGATTTCGTTCTTCTTTTTCATCCCTGACTTTATGTCTGCAGCAATTGTTATCTTCTGCCATAAATATCCCCCGCTTTACTTAATCTGGCTGTTCCAAACTGCGGTTTTACAACCGTATCGTGCGCAAACGCAGTGCATTGCTGACTACACATACCGAGCTCAGAGACATGGCAAAACCGCCAATCATCGGGCTCAGCAGCGGACCGCCGAACAGATACAGGACTCCGGCTGCAACCGGAATGCCCAGGGTATTGTAGAAAAATGCCCAGAACAGATTCTGTTTGATGTTGCGGATCGTCGCACGGCTGAGGCGTATCGCCCGGTATACATCCATCAGATCAGACTTCATCAGAACCACATCTCCGGATTCCAGAGCGATGTCACTGCCGCTGCCAATCGCACAGCCGACATCAGCCTGAACCAGGGCCGGTGCATCATTAATACCATCACCTACCATCATAACTGTTTTGCCGTCTTTTTGCAAGTCAGCCACTACTCTGGCTTTGTCTTCCGGAAGGACCTGAGCTACCACATGGTCAATATGAGCCTGCCTGCCAATGTATTCTGCCGTCTGACGGTTGTCACCGGTCAGCATATAGACATCAATTCCCATACTTTTCAGCTGTTCTACAGCAGCAATACTGGTCTCTTTGATTGTGTCGGCAACACTGATGATTCCGGCAATACTCTGGTCAAGAACCAGATACATCGGTGTTTTTCCCTGACGGGCCAGGCTGTCTGCCTGCTCCTTCACCTGCTCATCCAACTGCAGTTCCAGCTGCTTAAGCAGACGGCTGTTACCGATTCCCGCCTTCATATCCTGATAAGTGGCAAGAATACCGGCACCGGTCAGACTCTGAAATTCACGGGGACGTTCCAGTTCCAGATTGCGGCTTTTAGCTTCGCTGACAATTGCCTGCCCCAGAGGGTGTTCCGACATCTGTTCACAACTGGCAGCTATGCGTAAAATATCAGTGTCCTGATAATCCGGATTAAAGACTAAAATATCTGTAACTTGCGGTTTACCTTCTGTAATAGTGCCCGTTTTATCAAAAATCACCGCATCCACTTTATGACAGATTTCCAGCGCTTCCCCGCTCTTGATCAGGATTCCGTGGCTTGCGCCGACACCGGTTCCGACCATGATCGCAGTTGGCGTGGCAAGCCCAAGCGCACATGGACAGGCAATAACCAGTACCGCAACAAATATCGTCAGCACAAAGGCCAGTTCTTTGCCGCCGGCAATCCACCACAGCAGGGCCGCCCCAAGGGCGATCACCATTACTACCGGTACAAAAACTCCCGCCACCCGGTCAGCCAGCTTCGAAATCGGGGCTTTTTTGCCCTGGGCATCCTCGATCAGTTTGATAATCTTCGCCAGCGTGGTATCCTCTCCGGTGTGGGTGACTTCAACTTCCAAGGCACCGTTAAAATTCATGCTGCCGCCGATCACGTGATCCCCCGGCTTTTTCTCGACCGGAATGCTTTCACCGGTAAGCATTGACTCATCAATACTGCTGATCCCTTCTATAATGGTACCATCCAGGGGGATACGGCTGCCCGGTTTAATAATAATATGCTGTCCGGTCCGTACTTCATTTGTGGCGATTTCACGCTCAACACCGTCTTCCAGCAATATCGCCGTATCCGGCGCCAGTTCCATCAGCTTGCGGATTGCTTCGGAGGTTTTACCCTTACTCCTGCTCTCCATATATTTGCCAAGCATTACCAGAGTGACTACAACGGCTGCTGATTCATAATATAGCTGATGGGCATTACCCGTAAATGTCATGACCAGACTGTATAAAAATGCACTGCCGGTACCGATTGCAACCAGCGAATCCATATTGGGGTTCCCTTTAAACAAAGCCTTTAATCCGCCGATATAAAACTTTTTCCCGCAGATCAAAACCGGAATGGTCAGCAGCAGCTGGGCAATCGAAAAATTGAACGGATGGGTATGCATATCGAGAAAACCAGGCAATGGCAGTGTGAACGGCAGCATATGCCCCATCGAAATGTAAAACAACGGAATGGCAAAACATGCTGCAATAATCAGCCGTTTCTTGGCCACCTCAAGCTGCTCCTCCTGCTCCTGGAATATCTCTTCATCCTGCTCTCTCAGGCTCTTATTCTCTTCTATCAGAGCGGCACCAAAACCAGCCTTGTCGATCTTTTGAATAATCAAATCAGGTGTAACGGCAGCTTCATCGTAGGTTATTGTCATCTTGGCTGTTGTAAGATTGACGCTGCTCTCCTCTACACCAGCCATCTTCCGGGTCACCCGTTCTACAGCACTGGAACATGCTGCACACGACATGCCGGTAATATTATAAACTTCAGTTTTCATCTCTTCACCTCTTTCATATACCCCCAAGGGGTATCTCGATTATATAAAATATAGCGGGAGATGTCAAGATAGTTTTTTTTTGTTTTATTAATGTTTGTTGGGGTTGTCGCGAGGGAGGTCACAAAAAGAGGGGCACAGATCCTGGTCCGGAGTCAGCAGCGGCCTTGAATTACTCGCTGTTTCAGAGCATTAAGAGGTGCTGGGATTTCAGAAAAATGTTAAAAGCATATCCACACTCCACTTAACTCACGGCAAAAGCAGCCGCTCAAACAGACGTTGCGTGTGGATATAACACATTGTTCTGAAATCCTAGCACCTCTAAATACTCTTCAAATGCAAGCAATTCAAGGCCGCTGCTGACTCCGGACCAGGATCTGTGCCCCTCTTTTTGTGACCTCCGCCAACAATCTTCCAATCATTTAGAAGTCAAACAAAGAAAGCTGGTTTGACTCGGGTAGGTTGTACATAAGTCCCATATCGCCCATAAGATCGCATAAAGTTTTACTTACTTTGGAACGGTTTCGGAAGTCCTCGCGTGATAGGAAGACACCTTGTTTGGCTGCTTCTACTACGCCTTCTGCCGCTTTTTCTCCCATGCCGTCGATACTGCTCAGTGACGGCATTAGTTTTCCGTCAATGATCTGGAAGTGATTGGCTTTTGCTTTGTAGATGTCAAGCGGGCAGAATTCGAAGCCACGGGCGTACATCTCCTGAACAATTCTCATGTCGCGATAGGTGTCTTGTTCTTTTTTGGATAGTTCATCCTGGCGTTTCTTGTAATCTTCAAGGTAGAATTCCAGTTTGTCACGTCCCTGACACATTAATTCATAAGAAAAACCACTGGCCCGGATACTGAAGTAGGAAGCATAGTATGCAAGGGGATAAAACACTTTGCAATAGGCCACACGCCATGCCATCATTACGTAAGCAGCAGCATGTGCCTTGGGGAACATGTACTTGATTTTCTCACATGACTCGATATACCAGTCCGGGACATCATGTTCTTTCATTGCATCGATCCATTCCGGTTTCAATCCCTTTCCTTTTCTTACCGATTCCATGATTGTAAAGGAAAGCCCCTCATCCAGACCTTTATTAATAAGATATACCATAATATCATCACGGCAGCAGATTGCTGTCTGAATCGTCGCCTGGCCACTCAAAATCAAATCCTTGGCATTGCCAAGCCATACGTCCGTACCATGTGACAGACCGGATATTCTGACCAGATCGGAAAAGTATTTGGGCTTGGCATCGATAAGCATCTGCATGGCAAAGTCAGTACCAAATTCCGGAATACCCAAAGCGCCAAGTTTACATCCGCCGATATCGTCCGGTGAAATTTTAAGTGCCGAGGTATTTTGAAACAGCGACATAACCTCCGGGCTGTCAAGCGGAATGTCGTTAACCGGATCCAGCCCCGTCAGATCCTGCAGCATTCTGATCATGGTCGGGTCGTCGTGTCCGAGTATATCAAGCTTTAACAGGTTATGATCGATCGAATGGTAATCAAAGTGTGTGGTTATTGTTTTTGTCGTCATATCATTGGCGGGACGCTGCACAGGAGTAAAAGAGTAGATTTCTTCTCCGAGGGGAAGAACAATAATACCTCCCGGATGCTGCCCGGTGGTTCGTCGGATGCCGACACACCCCTGTACAATCCGGTCGATTTCACAATTTCGTTTGTGTACACCGCGTTCCTCGTAATATTTTTTGACATAACCAAATGCCGTTTTGTCCGCCAGAGTACCAATCGTTCCCGCACGGTAAGTCTGTCCCTTACCAAAGATAACCTCCGTATAGTCATGAGCCTTACTCTGATACTCACCCGAAAAGTTCAAATCGATATCAGGCTCTTTATCACCTTTAAAGCCAAGAAACGTCTCAAATGGAATGTCATGACCATCCTTGGTCAGAGCAGTGCCGCAAACCGGACACACGCGGTCCGGCATATCACAGCCGGACATGCCGGAGAATTTCCTTACCTCTTCGGAATCAAAATCATTAAAATGACACTTTGTACAATAATAATGCGGACTGAGCGGATTTACCTCAGTGATACCTGACATTGTCGCAACAAATGAAGATCCGACCGAACCACGGGAACCTACCAGATAACCGTCTTCATTCGACTTCCACACCAGTTTCTGCGAGATGATATACATAACGGCAAAACCATTGGAAATAATTGATCCCAGCTCACGTTCGAGGCGTTCCACAACGATCTCCGGCAGGTTTTCGCCATACATCTCACGGGCTTTATCATAACAGATTGACCGCAGGGTCTCATCTGAGTTCTCAATAACCGGAGGACATTTATCCGGGCGCACCGGAGATATCGGTTCACACATATCGGCTATTTTACGGGTATTGGTTATCACCACTTCCTCCGCCCGGTCCGGTCCCAGGTATTCAAACTCCTTTAACATCTCTTCTGTTGTTCTTAAGTATAACGGGGCCTGCATGTCGCTGTCGGAAAATCCTTTTCCAGCCATAATAATCCGCCGGTAAACCTCATCTTCCGGATTCATAAAATGAACGTCACAGGTGGCGCAGGTGGGTCTTCCGATTGTGTCCCCAAGTTCAATAATCTTTTTACTGATATCTTTCAAATCATCCCAGCTTTTTACAACACTTTTCGGATCACGCAGCATAAATTCATTGTTTTCAAGCGGCTGAATCTCCAGGAAATCATAAAATTTACCTATTTTAATCAAATCGGTCTGAGAAGCACCGCGCAGTACGGCCTGATACAGTTCCCCCGCCTCACAGGCAGAACCGATAATCAAACCTTCCCGGTATTTACTCAATACGCTCTTCGGTATCCGCGGACGCCGCTGATAATAGTCGATGTGGGACCATGATACCAGCCGGTACAAGTTGGTACGGCCGACTTCATTCTTGGCCAGAATGATTATATGGTAGGTCGGCAGCTTCTTGATCATGTCCGGTGACATCGTACTCATATCATTGAGCTGTTTCAGGTTTTCGACACCACGCTCCCGCAGCATGGAAACAAACTTTGCGAATATCTCGGCTGTTGCACCGGCATCATCGACTGCCCGGTGATGACTCTCCAGCCGGATATTTAACGCCTTGGCAACCGTATCCAGTTTAAAACGGTTAAGGCTTGGCAGCAAGTGGCGGGCCAGTGCAACCGTATCCAGTACAGTCGGCGAAAATTCCAGATTCAACCGGATGGCATTATGGGAAATAAAGCTGATGTCAAAAGCTGCGTTATGCGCGACCAGTACACTGTCACCGCAGAATTCCAGAAAATCAGGAAGTGCAGCATCAATTCTGGGGGCGGGAAGTACCATATTGTCATTAATTCCGGTCAGCTGCTCAATTTCAAATGGAATCGGTACATCGGGATTGACAAAGCTGCTGAATTTGTCAGTGATCTGTCCATCTACAACCTTAACCGCGCCGATCTCAATAATCCTGTTTTTTTCGGGGCTGAAACCCGTTGTCTCAATATCAAAAACGACATAGGAATCAGAAAAGCTCTGTCCTCTGGGGTTGTCAACCAGGTCTTTCATATCATCAGCCAGATACCCCTCCACCCCATATATTACCTTAAAGTCATCATCATGGGAAAGGGCATGGCTGGCTTCCGGGAATGCCTGTACGCAACCGTGGTCGGTGATGGCCAGAGCCGGCATCCCCCACTCTTTCGCCCGTTTTACAAGCGACTTGGCATCGGTAACGCCATCCATATCACTCATCTTGGTATGACAGTGAAGTTCGACCCGTTTGAGCGGACTGTTGTCCACCCGTTTACTGGAGAAGTCTTCTGCCCGCTTGATTCCGCGGACAGCTCCGATGGTCAGTTCACCGTCAAAACGGTCAACGGTGGGCATGCCGTGAAGACGGATAAAAGAGCCCGGTTTTGTCGCAGCTTCCAGTTCCGCGACCAGTTCTTCATTGGCAAACAATTTAACCGTAATCGTATCTGTAAAATCAGAAATATCAAAAATAATCAGTGTTTTACCGCTTCTGAGCAGCCGGCTCTCTTTTTTGAGAATTTTACCGCGGATGACCAGTTCGCCGATTTCACCTTCGATCTTATCGATTTCAGTGAAATTGTCCTCAAAATCTTTTCCGTATAAAACATCCGGATTGTCGGCTTTTTTACGATATCCGCCGCTGCTCCAGTCATTCTTTTTCGCAGCCGCAGGAGCCTTTTTCTCTTCCGCCGGAGCGGCTTCCTCTTTCGCTTCCGGATTAACCAGCAGAAAAGCAGCAGCCTGCTTACGCTCGATCTCCATTTTGGCAAACTGCTCCCGTTGTACGAGGGCCTTATCCCGAACCATCTCAACATACTCAAACTCAACCTCGATCGGCAGACCGCAGCGTTCATGAAAAATCTTTTCCAGAATACGCTTTAGTTCACCAACCATTTCCCTGTTGACCATCGTATCTTCAACGGTCATATGTAAGACATCCGGTTTGGGAAATGTACAGGTTGCTTTTCTCATAATACTGTACTCGACAATGCTGTAATTTTTAAGTTCCAGAAGCAGGCTTTCTTTGTATACCTTCAGCAGCTTTTCCGGGGTATACTGATCCGACAGGCGAAACTTCTCCATCACCTTAATGGTCACCTGTTTCCTGGGAAAAAGCTGCTTTTTAATACCTGCTTCCAGATCCAGAATATTCTTTTTATGAATCAGTCTGGGACTGATGATATTAATGCGAATAGAGCTTCTATTCCTGCTCATAGAGACTTTCTCTACTTCTACCAGGTTTAAAAGCTCCTGCATCTGATCCGTCATATGTAGATCCGGAAATACTTCCAAAAACTGTTTCATGTGTTCCCCTTATAACGCCTCTTCCATCACTTTAAGTTCCTGCCGCAAAGCATCCAGAAGTTCAGCTTCCGGTACTTTGCGAATCACTGTACCTTTACGGAATAATAAACCTTCGCCGCAGCCGCCGGCTACCCCCAGATCAGCCTCTCGGGCTTCCCCCGGGCCGTTTACCACACAGCCCATTACGGCGACCTTGATATCAAGCATGTCAAATTCACTTACCATTGCTTCCACCTGGTTTGCCAGGCCAATCAGGTCAAGCTGGGTTCTGCCGCAGGTCGGACATGATACCACTTCGACACCGCCGGTCCTGATTCCCAGTGTTTTTAATATCAGTTTGGCAGTTTTGATCTCTTCCACCGGATCGCCTGTAAGCGATACTCTGATCGTGTCACCGATCCCCTGGTTTAGAATAATACCCAGACCTACAGAAGACTTGATATTTCCGGAAGTCAATGTGCCTGACTCGGTAATACCGACATGGAGCGGGTATTCTGTTTTGTCGCGCATCAGTTCGTGTGCTTTTACACACATCATAACATCCGATGATTTAATGCTGATCACCAGATTGTCATATCCCATCGCTTCAATCAGTTTCGTTTTATCCAGAGCACTTTCGACAATCCCCTGAGCGGTTACACCACCGTATTTTTCAATCAGATGACGTTCCAGGGAACCGCTGTTGACACCGACCCGGATCGGAATGTGATATTCTTTTGCTTTATCAACCACTGCCTGCACCCGTTCGGTGCTGCCGATATTGCCGGGGTTGATTCTGATTTTGTCAGCACCGTTTTCGATCGCTGCAATCGCCAGCCGGTAATCGAAATGGATATCGGCTACCAATGGTATATGAATCTGTTTTTTAATCCCTTTTATGGCATCAGCAGCAGCTGTCGTTGGCACAGCTACCCGGATAATATCGCAGCCGGCTGCTTCCAGGCGGAGAATCTGCCGGACTGTTGCATTGATATCCTCGGTTTTTGTATTGCACATCGACTGAATCAGAATCGGATGACTGCCGCCTATCACTCTGTCGCCAATAGATACTTCTTTCGTTTTCATGCGGATACTCATAGTACTAACCCTTCCATTTTAAAACAGGTTTCTGATATCGTTAAACAGGATCAGAACCATTAATGTCATCAGAAGCATCATTCCGGCCAGATGAACCATGCCTTCTTTCTGCTGATCAATCGGTTTGCCCCGCAGCAGTTCCAGAATCAGAAATACGAGGCGGCCGCCATCGAGTGCCGGGATCGGCAGCAGGTTCATAATTCCCAGACTGGCACTCAGAATCAGAATCCAGTATGAAATAATCATGATAACGGCACTGGCACCGGCTTCACGGCCCTCGCCCACAGTTTCTCCAACCATGGTAACGATCCGCACCGGACCGGCTACTGCTTCATCTACCTGCACCTGCTGTCTGAACATCATGCCCAGACTGTCAAAGGTGGAAACGATACAGTATTTCACTTCATAGGCACTGTAATACATAAGTTTTATCGGTGAGGTGACTTTTTCATAGGGAACAAACTGCAGTCCCACCATGTAAGAACCATATTCTTCCGCATATTTCGGCTGAATTGTAACGGTATTCCGGCCGCTTCCCTCGCGTTCGTACTGCAGCTCAACGGATTTCCCCGGATGAGAAAACAAATAAAGGGAAATATCACGGTTTGCCGTCACTTTACGATTGTCGATTCTGACTACCTTGTCGCCGGCCTGCAGACCTGCTTCCGCTGCCGGATAACCGTCCATCACATCCTGAAGAACAGCTGAATCATGCCCGACATTGGATACGATAACCATAGCAAACAGAAATGCCAGGATAAAGTTAAAAATCGGCCCTGCAGCGATCACTGCAATTCTGGCCAGAACCGGCTTATTGTTAAACGCCCGCGGATCTGCCTGTGATTCGTCCTCACCAAGCATCATACACGATCCGCCAAACGGCAGAATCTTTAATGCATACCGGGTTTCTCCTTTTTTGAAACTGATCAGCTTTGGTCCCATTCCGATAGAAAACTCGACCACACAAATACCATTCAGTTTGGCAAACAGAAAATGCCCCAGTTCATGAATAAACACAATGAATCCAAATAACAAAATTGCTGCTACAATATTCAGCAATCTACCACCTGCTTTCTATAAAGTCATAAGTTTCCTGTTCTGCATCTAAAATCTGACTTATCGAAGGATCTTTTACAACCTGATGATGAGCCATTGCCTGACCGATCATCTCCGTAATATCCGGATAAGTAATCTTCTTCTGTAAAAATCGGCTGACGGCATATTCATTGGCCGCATTATATACGGTCGGAAGCGAACCGCCGCGCCGGCCTGCTTCAAAAGCCAGTTTCAGCCCGGTAAATACCTCCGGATCCGGTGTTTCAAATGATATGTTTTGTAATTTCGTAAAATCAAGCCGTTCCCCCGGCAAAAATCTCCGTTCGGGGTAGTATAATGCATACTGGATCGGCAGCTTCATATCCGGAGTTCCAAGCTGCGCAATCACTGCACCATCCTCAAACTCAACCATCGAATGAATAATGCTCTGCGGCTGTACCACGACCTGAATCTGATCCAGTTCCACATCAAACAGCCATCTGGCTTCCATAACTTCAAGCCCTTTATTCACCATCGTAGAAGAATCAATGGTGATCTTTTGTCCCATCGACCAGTTCGGATGCTTCAGGGCATCTTCCAGCCGGACTGTTTTCAGCTGTTCTTTCGTCCATCCACGGAACGGGCCGCCGGATGCTGTCAGCAGCAGTTTGTGAATCTGACGCGTATCTTCTCCGTTTAAACACTGAAATATCGCACTGTGTTCACTGTCTACCGGAAGAATCCGTACTCCGCGCTCTTTTGCCAGCGGCATAATAATATGGCCGGCCGTTACCAGTGTCTCTTTGTTGGCCAGCGCAATGTCTTTACCGGCTTCCATTGCAGCGATTGTCGGCCGTATTCCAATCATGCCGACAAGTGCCGTCACAACCAGTTCGGCTGACGTTTCTGTTGCCACTTCCAGCAGACCATCCATTCCGGATGTTACCCGGACATTCAGGTCAGCCACGGAGGCTGCCAGTTCTTTTGCTTTTTTATCATCCCATACGCAGACAAGACCGGGATGGAATTTTCTGATTTGTTCTTCCAGCAGGGTGATATTGGTGCCCGCTGCAAGTGCTGTTACCTGAATATCCTTCTGGTGTTCCACAACCTCAAGGGTCTGGGTTCCGATCGAGCCGGTTGACCCGAGAATTGCAATATGTTTCATCTGCAACTCCTCCGTTTATCTTAAGAATGTCACTGCAAAATAAATTGCAGGAGCTGTAAACAGCATGCTGTCAAACCGGTCTAATATACCACCGTGACCGGGTATCAAATGACCGTAGTCTTTGATATCATGATTACGTTTGATTGCTGAAGCCGCCAGATCTCCGATCTGTGAAATAACGGCAGCAATAGCGCAGGCAATGGCACAGGCCGCCTGCGGATTGGTCACCTCATACATATGGCGGCCAAAAATAACAGCGTAAAGAAATCCCAGAAGTGCCGCGCCCACGACACCGCCAATGGCTCCCTCTATCGATTTTTTAGGACTTAAAACCGGTGCCAGCTTATGTTTTCCCAGCAGCATGCCCACGCAGTATGCACAGGTATCACATCCCCAGGAACTGATAAAAATCAGCCAGACCAGGTATTTACCGTCAGACATGACACGTACCTGGTATAAGTATGATAACATCACTGCAATATAATACACACCAAAGAAGACTGCTGTGACTTCTTCGGTCTTATATTTTGGAAATGTAAACACATACAGGCTCATCAGTATCATCAGCATAGTAATGGCCATCAGCGTAACATATTGTTGTTCGTCGGTCCACAGCATCCAATAATAGAATATGGTGGCCAGATATCCGATCATTCCAAGAATGCTTTTCTCTACCTTCAATACCCGGTAAAGCTCAAACAATCCGATCAGGGAAATCAGTCCCGTTACCACAAACAGAAGGCTGCCGCCGGTGCCCACGATAAAAAAAGCCAGTAACACAAGAATAATACCGCTGATTAATCTCGTTGTGAACATGGAATGCCCCCCTGTTTTATTTTGCTCCGCCGTACCGCCGGTCTCTTTTGTTGTAAGCTGCGATCGCTTCATTCAGTTCATCCTGATTAAAATCAGGCCATAAACAGTCTGTTACATAGATCTCTGTGTAGGCAAGCTGCCATAACAGATAATTGGACAGACGAATCTCGCCGCTGGTCCGGATCAGCAGATCCGGATCCGGAATCCCGGCTGTATCCAGATAGGATGCCACCAGATCTTCGGTTATATCCTCAGTTTTTAATTTTCCATCTTTTTCTGCCTGGGTTATGGCTCTGACAGCACGGGTGATCTCGTCACGGGAACCATAATTTACCGCAATCACAAATGTCAGTCCGGTATTATCCTTTGTTTCTGTTTCGAGGCGGGTAATACCATCGATAATATCCTGGGCAAACCGGCTTTTGTCGCCGATCATCCGTACCCGGACATTATTGGCTGATGCGATTTTCAAAAGTCGTACCATATAGTAACGGAACAGCTGCATCAGTGCGCCGACCTCTTCCGTAGAGCGCTTCCAGTTCTCGGTGGAAAAACCATATACCGTCAGATAATCAATTCCGGTCCGGGCAGCGATTTCTACTGTTTTTTCTACTGTAATGCAGCCTTCTTTATGTCCCATTGTCCGCGGCAGGCCGCGGCGTTTTGCCCACCGGCCGTTGCCGTCAAGAATTATTGCTACATGGCGCGGGATCACCAAATCATTCTGGGTTGGTTCCATAATTACCTCCGTACACAATAATGGGACAGGAATATCCCCCGCCCCCGTATTGTTCCTGTTCTTTATACTGTCATAATTTCTTTTGTTTTATTCTCTACAACGGAATCAATCTTTTCGATCATCTTGTCCGTCATCTTCTGAATCTTATCTTCGCCTGTCTTTAACTCGTCTTCGGAAATCTCATTCGCTTTTTCCATCTTTTTAATAGCGTCATTGGCATCACGACGGATGTTGCGGACTGCTACTTTGGCATTCTCGCCTTTTTTCTTGACTTCTTTTGCCAGTTCTTTTCTGCGGTCTTCGGTGAGTTCCGGAAATACAAGGCGGATCACATTACCGTCATTGGTCGGATTGATCCCCAGATCTGACGTCTGCAATGCCTTCTCAATTTCTTTTAACAGGTTCTTCTCCCATGGCTGAATCACGATCATACGTGCTTCCGGAACTGAAATGTTACCTACCTGCTGAAGCGGGGTCGGTGTACCGTAATAGTCGATTTTGATTCGATCCAGCACGTGCGGATTGGCACGTCCGGCACGGATTGTTGCCAGCTCTCCCATCAGGGAATCCAGTGATTTGTTCATCTTTGCGTCATATACTTTGATTTTTTCCTGCATAATGCCCTCCTGTCATACGGTAACTACTGTACCATTTATGTTTCCCTGCATCGCACTTGCAATGCTGTCTTTCTCATTTAAATCAAACACAGCCATCGGCATCCGGTTCTCCATGCACATGATTGATGCGGTCAGATCCACAACTGCCAGCTGCTGTTTAATTACTTCTTCAATGCTGATTGTATCGTAACGTTTTGCCTCCGGATTCTTCGCCGGATCGCTGTCATAGACACCATCAATGGACTTCGCCAGCAAGATACAGTCGGCTTCCATCTCAATTGCCCGTAATACAATTCCGGTGTCGGTAGAAAAATACGGATGTCCGGTTCCGCCGGCAAAAAACACTACCTTGCCCTGCTTCATATACTGATTCGCCAGATCTTTGGAAAACAGCTGCGTCATCGAACCACAGGCAAACGGAGTCAGAATCTCGGTCTCCATTCCGGCACTGCGGAATATCTCCGATACATAAATACAATTCATAATCGTCGCCAGCATCCCGATCTGATCGGCCTTGGTCCGGTCCATCGCGTTGCTGGTACGTCCGCGCCAGAAGTTTCCGCCGCCGGTCACAACACCGAGCTCTATACCGGCATCTACCGAAAGCCTGACCTGTCTGGCCACTTCCTTCACCGTATCTTCGTCATATCCGGTTTTCTTTGGCCCAGCTAAAGCTTCGCCGCTCAGTTTGAGCAAAACCCGTTTCATCTTCATTCAAGTATCTCCTTCATGTCGTAAATCGATGGCTTTATCATACCACATCCGGCCAGATTTGAAAAGGCAAAAAAAACCAGAACTGTCTGATAAATGACTCAGCATTACGGTTGGTGTGGCTGTCACTGCTTCAGGCGCTGTTTATTAAGATACATCTTCTCATCAGCCGCTTTCACAAGTGCCTCCACCGTTGAATACTGATTTGCATCGATTTCAACGACGCCATAACTGAAACTGAGTTTCACCTTATTTCTGACATCGCGGTTGTGCAGTTCCATGCGTTTCCATACTTTTGCGATTATTCCTTCTGCCTGTTCCTTTGTCGCACGCAGAACCATAAGGAATTCGTCACCGCCCCAGCGGCATAATACATCACTTTTTCTGATACATGCCCGAATATGACCCACTATATTTAAGATCATCTCATCACCTGCTGCATGGCCATATTTATCATTAGTAATTTTCAGCCGATCCAGATCAATGAAAACGAGCACGTTGTTTGGCCGGATCCGCGAATCTTCGAGTATGTTTTCAAGCAGTTTCTGGCTCCATTCACGGTTATAGGTATCTGTCATCATATCCCGGGAGGCCTGATACTCCAGCTCCGCTTCATAATTTTTCTGGTTGGTAATTTCAGTTGCTGTCTCAATCATAGCATCACGGCCGTCAATCCATGTGATAATAGAATCACGGACCAGGTACCACTTCCCGGTCTCTGCAACATAGTATTCCCACTGCAGATCCCGTTTCTCAATCTGTCCGTCGGTACCGATCATCTTATCCAGAGGATTCTTGTAATTTCCTTCAACACCGTCTTCCTGCAAAATATCCATCAGCTTCCGGCCTTTTAATTCTTCCTGATTATATTGTGTCATGGCAGAAAAGGCGTAATTAGTAAATAACAGCCGCCCTGAATATACATCAATGACCAGGATCAGGCTCTCCTGGCTGTTGGTAACCGAATTAAGCACCTGCAGGCTGTACTGCAGGCTTCGTTCAGTATTTCTTCTGACAATCAGTGATGCCAGCAGGTCAGCCAGATTCTTCAGAAAGTGAACCTCATCCCGGGTCCATATCCGGTAGTTCTTACAGTCATCAAATCCGACATATCCCAAAGGCCCGTCCTGAACAATCATCGGAATGACCGCCAGAGCCTTAATTCCCTGAGCTTCCAGAATCGCCCGGTCCTCTGGTGACAGTTTTCTGATATCATCAGTCACTGCCAGTCCGCGGTCAATAATGGCATCATAAGAATACTCATCTTTGGGCAGATCCCTTAAATGCTCCATCTCCGAACGGATACCGGCAGCACACCACTCATAAGTATTGGAAGTGTTCGTCTCACTGACCGATTCAAATATATAACTGCGGCTGGAGCCGGTCCACTCACCGGCATACTGCAGCAGATCCTGAATGGCATCTTCACTTGTCCTTGCTTTGTAGACCAGCTGCAGCAGCATATCATTCGCCTCGGCTAATGACCGCTGTCCGCTGACGGGGTTTAAAGCGGTAATACAGATCTGCAGAAAAACTTCTCCTTCATACAGGATACGTCCGACAGATAGATCCGCATAGCTTTTTTCACCGGAATACAATGTCAGCAACACAGAAAAAGCCGGTATATCTCCCGGTCTGTCAAGCGATTCGATAAGTTCCTTCCATCTGGTATCATCCATATGAATTAATTCTTTCAGTCCAACCTTTTTTTTAGCATTTTCGGTCTGCTGCAGCGGATTCAAAAGCCTGATTGCACTCTTATTCTCATACTCCACATGCATATTACTATCTGGTCTGCAAATAATGACAGGAATATTGATATTTTGAAACCAGTTATCCATATTCACGAACATGTCCCCTTCTTCTTTTAGTTTTTCCAATATTTATTATCATCCTAAATCGCCAGATGAATTTTGTCAATTAATTTTATATATTTAATAAAAAGAATATATTTTCGTAACTTTTAATACTGCTGACCGGATGCTGCAACCACAAAAAAACAAGGAACGGATGCTGCGTCAGCAGCCTCTGCTCCCTGTTTGTCTTTAGTCTGTGTCCTGCGCCTTTGTTTTCAGTTCCTCTATCAGCTTGAGAATCTCTCTGCGCCGTTCTTCATTTTTATTCCGGCCCCGCAACAGATCACAAACTGTTGATTCTGTATATCCGAGTGCTTTTGCCAGATCTTTATTTTTTAGTCCAAGCGCAATCATGTCCATTTTTACTGCTTTACCGAATTCTGTATAATCCCGTTCTGTTCTTTCTCTTCTTTCCATATAAGTCCCCTCCTACTATTACTTGCAGTATTCCAGTTTTTAGCAATTACTATACTCAGGTCCCCATATTTAATAATTCTATGATTTTATTATATTGTATTTTTTTTCATCGCACCATCATGATTATTCACAAAAAAACAAAAAAATTCCGGTTTGACCACCTCTTTCGGAGTGTATCACACCAGAATTTTCACTTAAAAGTTACATTCTTAATTGTTTGCTTCTTTTCAGTTGTTCAAATCTATCTTTTCCAGATTAAAATAGGAAAATGTACCTTTAGACAGTAATTTCCCATTTTCATCCCTGACGTCCACATCATAAACGCCAATGGTCTTGCCGTCTTTGATCAGTCTGGCAGATGAGATCAGCTTCTGACAGGTCAGTGCCGGTGACAGGAAGTGAAAATCACTGGATATTGTGGTAGCCCGATACCCCATCGAGATAGCTGCTGCTCCGGAGACGGTATCCGCCAGAGTAAAGATACATCCGCCGTGAACGGAACCAATCACATTGCGGTGATGTTCCGTCAGGGTGATCTCACCTGCTGCATAACCCGGCTCCATTTCTGTAATTTTAATTCCTACCAGGTCCATAAACTTATTGGAAGCATTACGTTTGCTCAGTAGCTCCTGATAATTCATCAATTGATACCTCTTTTTTCATTTATTCAATGCATCCATTATATTGCAGTTTGGTTATCTTAGCAATCGCAATTTACCTCAATTAATGGATTAAGGAAATCAGATCTCCAGCCGGCATCGGTTTATAGAAGTAGAATCCCTGAATAATATCAACCGCATGCTTTTTGCAGAAATCCAGCTGTTCAACCGTCTCAACCCCTTCCACACAGATACGCCGATTCATCTTGTGCATCAGATCAGACATTACCTCAAGCATATAACCGGAGTACCGGTCGGATATATCTTTGATAAAAGACCGGTCCATTTTGACAATTTCAAAAGGAAACTGATTCAGGTAACTCAAAGAGGAATATCCGGTACCAAAATCATCAAGGGCCACTTTAAGGCCGTTTGCATCAAACTGACGCAATAATGCTCCGCCCCCCTCTTCGTCTTCCAGCTGGACACTCTCCGTAATCTCCAGAATAATATTTTTGTGGTTAACACCGCTCGCGTCCAGGATATTTATAAACCGCTCAAGGACACCTTTTTGCTTTAGCTGCAGCGGTGAGACATTTACACTGATGGTAAAATCAGGGTTGATCTGATTAAACTCACGGCAGGCTTTTGCCGCCTCGCGCAAAACAAAGTCTCCAAGCGCAACAATGTAACCGATCTCCTCTGCAATCGGAATGAAAATCCCCGGCGATAATGGCGTGCCATGATAATTCCACCGCAGCAAAGCTTCACACCCGATAATATCTCCGTCCAAAGTAACCCATGGCTGAAAATGCAGATGAAAATCTTTGAAATCGTCAGCGACAGCATCACGCATCCCCCGGATCACATCCAATTGGTCGTGGGAACCGCTGGCCAGTTCCTGTGAGTAAAAGCAGCAGGTGTTTTTGCCTTCCCGTTTTGCCATATACATGGCAAGTTCTGCCTGCTGCATAATGTCATTGCTGCTCTTGTCCAGTTCAGGGAACCGTGCGGTACCAATGCTGAAGGTACAGTAAAAACTCTGGCCAAGTATCTCCCATACTTCCTGAGCCCGTCTCAGAACCTGGTCTGTGACAGCCCGGACATCGGTGTAAGTACAGTTCGACATCAGCAGCAGAAATTCATCGCCGCCGATGCGGAACAGATCTGCTTTTCCTTCAAAATGCTCCCGTAAATACATGGCAAAATGGCTGAGCAGGGCATTCCCTATCTCACTTCCGTAACAGTCGTTGATGACTTTGAAATCATCAATATCCATCAATACAACATATCCGTTTATTCCGGACATATTGGCGATGCTCATGCTTGCCTCCATCCGGCGTTCAAATTCGTAGCGGTTGCCAAGGCCTGTCAGCTGATCGGCATTAACCGATGCCGATTCACGATGAAACTCCTGCAGCAGTTCATACTTCTGCCGCTGAATCAGGGCTTCGCTTTCTTCCATGATCAAGCGTTTTTTTATGTATTGGACACAGTTCTCCTTGTAGTTATATCCTTTCGCAATCGCTTCAGCCATATGATGACAGGAGTGCATGCCGCAGGCAGAACAATCGACCGTCTGCTCTGAAGCCGTCCATTTCAGCATCTCTTTGAAAACTTCATTAATCTGCTGCTGGGACACCGGCTTCCGGGAAGTTGACCGGTCATTGTATTCGGCAATAAAATCAGCCAGATTCAAATCCCGGAAACGTTCATTTAACCATTCCATTCGCTCTGCCGGCGTAATGAAATCCAGTGATTCCATCAACCGCTTCTCTACCCGCATCTGATTCATTGAATACGGAATATGATTTGACGGCGATGATTTAAATTCTGTAGCCGTTCCATAGTTGCAGCCGCGTTCACAATTGACAATATCAATCAGCCGTCCGCGGCATGGATCATCGTAATCAATCCGGTTGGCATAAAAGTCCAGATAGGAATAACTCTGATCTTCGCCTTCTTTCTGATTGATATATGCTTCTTTATCCAGGCCCATATAAAATTCGATATTTTCCCGCATGCCGCCATGCATCGGAAATACTGCACCAAGACCAAAATCAAGTTCTGAATCATCAGAATCGTATGCTGATATATCTGTCTTTGCGATGTGCTGCATTAACTGTTCATAGGTGATATTATACTGGACAATGCCTGCATTTTCCGGCCGCTCAAATTCGCTTTTCTTGGCGATGCACGGGCCGAGAAAAGCAATCTCATCGTCCAGATTCATATATTTCTTTAAATAAATCGCCGTACACATAACCGGGCTGTGAATCGGCATCAGACGGTCAAGCAGCTGCGGACGATATGTCTCTATGTAACGGACAATGGCCGGACACGGCTGTGCAATCATCCCGCGCCGTTTTGTCTCTGTCAGGTACTGCAAATACCCCCAGACCGAGATATCAGCACCAAACCCGACATTGTAGATATGATTGATGCCAAGATGCTTCAGATATCCCAGAATATGCCGGTAACGGCTGGGATAATTGATGGCAAATGACGGGGCAACAACAAGTGAAATCCTCCTGCTGCCCGTTCGCAGCGATGCCGGCAGTGCAGCAAAAAAACGGCCGGTATCATCGGTATACGAACGAGCTTCATGAGGACAATGCCTGATACATCTTCCGCATAAAATACAATAATCCTGATCAACTAAAATCTTATTCTGACCCTGTTCATCTCTGGCAATATTAGCATCATCAACAGGACAGGTATTGAGACATTTATTGCAGCCACGGCAATCTTTATTGGTATGAATAAGACCGTTATTTATCTTTTTTTCTTGGAAATCCATATAGCATACTCCCTGGCTTTCTGTCATAATTATATTATTTCATGCATCAATTGTACCAAGTCGCTAGCGCGACGGCCAGCCCCAAATACATAAATGTTCTAC
>DAMAMW010000032.1:0-72276 GCA_032073745.1 Lachnospiraceae bacterium
TATTTATTTTGAATGATTTAGGACGAAAAAGTTTGTTATAAAATGCTGGGCTACAGTCTGAACCGGTATAACTATGTGAAGAGCAGTCCGCCAAATTATACGGATCCGAGTGGACACTGGGCGAACCCGTTGAATGTTGTTAAAAATGGAGCGCAGGGCTGCGTATATTGAAGCTTTGAAAGAAAGTGGGGAAAAGTAAATGAGAATGGCAGGTCTCTTGATGCAAATGTAGATGGACTAGAGCTTAAAAGTGAAAAATACCCGAACAAAGTAATTGTATATATGATGGATACAATAAATCCAGGCATAATGACGAATTAACGATCCTGGCGGATTCGCTAAAAACGCCAAAATGCGTTATAATAGACCTAAGGAAAGAGAGGTCTGAGAACGGTTATGGCGATAAACTATACAGAAGATTAAGGAGGTTATCGTGACTGTATACGAGTTAGTTAACATAATTAAAAGAAGACCAGAACTCTATATAAAGGAAGTTTCTTTGAATTATCTTAGACCTTTTATAGACGGATTTTTAATGGGGCAATCTATGATTGAGTCGAGTACAAGAAGAGATATATATTATGGTTTTCAAGAATATCTTCAAAATCACTACAATATTAAGAACGACTAAAGGATGGGAGGATATAATAAGGTTTTTTGCGACTAGTGAAGAGGCAGCTTTTGAAAACTTTTATAGATTGTATGAAGACTATAAACTGCTGTGTGATAATGAAAAAATTTAAAGAAATTTTGTATCCGATATGAAGGGGATTAGAATAATGTAAGAAATTATTTTTTCAAATTAATCTTTAAGATAAGGGTATCTTTCCAATTGTAAAATTGGAGGATACCCTTGAAACATTAGCGCTTAATGTGCGTCATTGATTTTATATTATGGCAAGTTATATATACAATTCTAAATAGAGGAAAAAAATGATAGATGTTTCCAAAGTTGACAGTTATACTTTAAACATACTTAAAGAACGTGGGTGGTACTCAATTAGAGAATATGACATTTCTCTTTGGAAGGAGTTGTTATCTCAGGAGAGCTATATTTGTTTTGATCTTGCAGATAGATTGTTAAAAAGCTTGGGTGGAATTACTGTAAATGTTAGTGGGGATAGAACTCATATGAGCGCAACCTTTGATTTTAATCCTCTTAAAGCAGCAAGTGGTGAGTTTGATCGTCTTCAAGATTTTGAAAATGCTGCAAATGAAAAGCTATGCAGTATAATAGGTTTCAAGAAAGCTTGCTTACGGAAAGGAGATTGTATGATGATTACAGAGAGTGAACTGAAAGAGGCAAAACGGCAGATTGATTCTACATTGCATAAGCTGAAAGAAACGGTAAAAACGTTTGAGGGGAAGGACGATCCGGAACGTTATCGATCTCAGATTACATTGGCAAAAAGGCGGATAGAGGCATTTAATATTGCGGTAAGTTTGATTGAACGGGAGATAGCAGAAGGAAATCATTCGGAAGTGGATACAATAAAAACATGTGATTAAGGAGGCGGGTATATGGTTACACCATACATTACTTTTGCAGGGAATTGCCAGGAAGCAATCGAATTTTATAAAGAGGTATTTAACAGCACAATTAAGATGGTACAATCCTATGGTGATTATGTGCCAGAAGGAATTGTTGAACCACCAGATGATTTAGATACATGGATTCTTCATGCGGAAATGGAGATATGTGGTACGAATTTTTGGTTCGCTGATGAAGTTGCTGAACCTGTGAATGCGGGCAATACGGAAAGCCCTTGGCTTCAGTCGGGGAAGACTATGGTGAAACTGACCGTTCAGGTTCCAGGAGCAGAAGAGGCACAAAGAATCTTTGACGCCTTAAATAGGGAAGCATATATCACCTTGCCGCCAGTCGAAACATTTTATAGTGCTTTTCATGCGGCCCTGATGGATCGGTTTGGCGTGGGGTGGAATATAACGGCAGTGTAAATACCTGATTATTTGGATGAAAAGTATTTATGAAGGGGAAGCGATGAAAAAAGAAATAGTTACAGAGAAAGATTTATTTACGGTTTTAGATTTGCTTGATCTTATCGGCATGGATTATTGGCTTGACGGCGGTTGGGGTGTTGATGTGTTAACTGGAAAACAAAATCGTGAACACCGGGATATCGATATTGATTTTGATGCTGATTTCCAGAAGGAACTGGTACAAAAACTAATCAATATAGGGTATGAGATTGTTGTTGATTGGATGCCTTGCAGAATGGAACTATGGCATAAAGATTATGGATATCTTGATATCCATCCGCTTATTTTAGAATTGGATGGTTCCGCAAAGCAAGCTGATTTAGAAGGTGGTTTTTATAATTTTGATGCGGATTATTTTACCAAAGTAGCTTATAAAAATCGGTATATAAATTGTATCTCCCAAAAGGCACAGAAATTGTTTCATTCGGGTTATGAACTTCGGGAAGTGGACCATATTGATCTTGGGAATCTGGAACTTTTGGAAAAAGAAGGAGGGACCAATATGGATATAGTAAAAGAAATATCAGCAAAAATAGTATCTTCCCTTGCGGCAGTATCCGGCATTAAGGGCATTGTGTTAGGCGGCTCCCGTGCCAGAGGAACACATACACACGATTCTGACATTGATATCGGGATTTATTATGACAATGACACTCTTGATATTATTGAACTGAATAATGCTGCACAAGCGGTTGATGATGAGCACCGGGCAAATATCATTTCGCCTCCTGGCGGATGGGGGCAATGGGTTAACGGCGGTGGCTGGCTTATTATCGATGGATATCATGTGGATTTCATTTTGCGTGATATGGTACGGGTGAAAAAGGAAATTGAGGAATGCAGCAATGGAAATGTTACTGCACATTATCAAACAGGACATCCCCACGCTTACATCAATGCAATGTATATGGGGGAAGCTGCTATTGGCAAAATACTGTGGGAGAAAGGTGGCAGCGTGTCAGCATTGAAGCAGGCAACAGGAAAATACCCGGATGAACTTAAAAATTCGCTTATTGATTTTTTCTCTTTTGAAGCGGGATTTTCATTGATGTTCGCAGAAAACAGTATAAATAAGGATGATACTTACTATACGGCTGCACATATTGTGCGGTCAGTTTCGGCACTCAATCAGGTGCTTTTTGCAGTCAATCAGGAATATTGCCTGAACGAAAAGAAGGCCGTAAAAATGATTGACGGATTTGCTGTTAAGCCAAGTGACTATAAAAACAGAATTGATGCAATCTTTGCCTCAATTGGGGTTGATAATCAAAATGCCTGTATGTTGTTGAGAAATTTAATAGACGAAGTAAGCATTTTATCCAAAAACATATCATGAGTAATTGTTTTGCATGAAGGTGCAGTTTTTGAATATCGAGTGAAACCAACAGATGAGAGAGCTCTCTAATTATTATGTAAGAGGAGAGGACAAAACTTTTGCAAAGCTGTACAATTAAGGAAATAAAGAATTTTGGAGATGGTTGATATGGATTGGATTGAAAAAATGAATGCAGCAATTATCTACATTGAACAACACATTACTGATACGTTGAATACAGCGGATATTGCAAAAATAGTGGATTGTTCCCCTTATCATTTTCAGAGAATGTTTGCTTATATGACGGGAATTCCCCTATCGGAATATATCCGGCGCAGGAGAATGTCTCTGGCAGTGGCTGATTTGAAAAGCAATGATATGAAGATCATAGATGTGGCATTAAAGTATGGCTATCGCTCACCCACTGCGTTTAATCGTGCATTTCAAAGTGTACATGGAATAGCACCTTCACTTGTTAAGCTAGACGGCGTGACGGTAAAATCGTATTCACCTCTTAGTTTTCAGATGGTGATAAAAGGAGTGGAAAGTCTGGATTTTAGGATTGAGACAAAAGAATCGTTTCGCGTTGCAGGTATTTCCATTCCACTTTATGGTGATTTTGAAGGTATGGCTGAGCCGGTTGAACAGATTTGGAAGATTGCCGGGAATAATGGTACGATCGAGAAGTTAAAGCGGTTAATGGGAAAAGGGCCGTCAGGATTGCTTGAAGTGATGATGCCAGATGAAAATACTGAAAGTTGGCGATATATGATTTCAGTTGCCACTGATGCCCCTATAGAAGAATCTTTGGAGGAATATATAGTTGATGCTTATACCTGGGCTATTTTTTTATATGAAGGAAAAACAATTGAAGAAACCCGTGATTTGGGAAATCGTGTGATTTCAGAGTGGCTGCCGGCAAGCGGATACGAATATGACAATGGTCCTGATATTTCTGTCCATGCTATAGATGGTTCAGCGGGAACTATTCTTGAGTATTGGGTACCAATCAAAAAGTGAGTAAAAGTGAGGCTGAAATACTATGATAGATTTCAAAAAAGATAGAAGTACAGAACCGATTGATGAAAACTTAAGCATTGTTTTAGGAAAAAGTTTTTCGGCGTATAAGGCACTGTCAGAAAAGTTGTCAGATTTTGAAGTTGGTCTGGAATGGCGCTTTTATAAAGATGGTGGCTGGCTTGCAAAGGGCACACGAAAGAAGAAGACAATATTTTGGGGAGCGGCAGAGGATGGTTTTTTTGCGATAGCTTTTCATTTCAATGAAAGGAATAAGCAGGGGGTTTTGGAACTTGATATAGCTGATGAATTAAAACGAGATTTTTCAAATGCTCCAATCAATGGCAGTAAGCTGACTTCGCTTAAAATCGATATCTATAGCGAAAGCGATTTATCTGATGTCTATCAATTGATAGACTATAAAATTGATTAATGAATTATTTGCTTGCCAGTAAGATCCTCTTGTGATATATTTGTAAAGCTGCAAAATTCGACAAGAAGGGATTTTAGTAAAATGGAAAGTAATAAGATTGTAGTTGAACCGGTTAAGATTGCGGTGGCGGATCCGTCAGCGATTGGATTATTTGGTTTGGCTATGGTAACACTGCTGGCGTCCAGCCAGAAGCTCGGCATCACTTCAGAAGTATCATATGTGCTGCCGGTGGCCATCTTTTTAGGGGGTTTGGCTCAGCTTTATGCATCAATTAATGATGCGAAGCACTGCAATACATTTGGCAGTACGGCATTTGGCGCGTACGGGTTTTTCTGGCTGGTGGTAGCTGCCACATGGCTGATTAAGCATGGTGTGTTTGGTGCATCTTTGCAGGCGGCGGCTGATCCGCGGCAGATGGGCTTTTTGTATCTCGGTTATCTGATTTTCACTTTGATCATGACCGTAGGTGCAGCGGCAACTCATAAGGTGTTGTTTGGTATTTTTGTGCTGATTGATTTTCTGTTTTTAGGGTTGACATTAAGCTCATTTCATATTGTATATGAGTTTTCACATACACTGGCCGCTTATTCAGAGCTGGCTATCGCCCTCCTGTCTTTTTACGGGGCAGGTGCAGCAGTACTCAATCCTCATTTTGGAAGAGTTATGCTTCCGGTTGGCAAGCCGCTGTTAAAGCGGGGGTAATGGATACAGATCAAATAGAAATGAGGGGGCAATCGGATAAATTGAATTGCTCTCTGTCAAGTAGATAATCAAAAAAATATAACTCTGCCAGTAGGTGATACCTGCTGGCAGTTTACATCAGTTTGGAGGTTTACACAATCTTTGGGATACTCCCTCAGGGTATTACTAATTGGCTGCTATCTGCCCCCAAAAAATTAATGCCTGTTACCTCATACAGTTGCTTTATCTCATCATCAGTACGGTAAACGATATGTATGCCCTGTTCATCATCCTGCCAGTATAAATTTTTATCATGCATATCATTTTTCGAGCACTCACTTATTTCTTTTAGTATATTCGGATTATAGTCTCGACTGCCCTTGATACTCCATTTGTATGGCTCGCCATTTAGCTCATATGATAGAATAATGCGACCACCAAGAGAAGAATATTTCACATCAACATTGTCTATATTTAGTTCTCCGCCGCTTATTCTGTTGATCTGCTCAAACATCAAAACATAAATTGATTCAGCAGGTTGTGGTGATTCAGGATATTTTTCCAAACAATATGTACTATCGGAAAAATAGATTACCTGCCCATTCTCATCTGTTATTTCACGTCCAAGAGAAGTAAAGAGCAACCAAAAAGGATATCTTTCTAATATACTATCGTCCCACCCATCTGTGTGAAGCCACTCATAATATATCTCTGATACCTCTGGATTGATGGTGTAATTCAAATCAGCCAAAATCGTTCTTTGTTCTTCAACCGGAATCCTATCTGAAGTAAACCTCATTGAAAATCCCATCCCATCGTATCTTTCAAGCCATGGCTCATCTGAGGGAACAAAAGGCCACCCCCGAACTAAAATAAATAAAAAAATGGGTGTAATCAATATCAGCAGTAAAATTTTAGTGGATTTTTTTGCTTTTTTCATACAGCACCTCCGTTGTTCATCTGTAAACTCCAATTGATTAAATTATACCAGAATTAAACCAAAAATAAAGACAGGCCCGTGAAAAATCAGTAAAAATATCCCTGCATGAAAACCCGGATGCTTATAAAGCCTGGGTTCATGCAGGGATGCTCTTTTTTGAGGGGAGCCGGATCAAAACCCGCTATTTTCCGACATCCCCCTTATTTTTATTGTCTGATGATCAAATATGTGATAAATTATATATAATAAAAATATGAAAACAGAGAAAACCTGAATTATTTTCTGCAGGGGAGATGATGTGAATATTAAATTCAAATATACTAAAACGAATAAGATATTATGTTTGATATTGTCAATGCTGTATTCCCTTTATTTCAATAGTGTGGTACGAAAAATAGTGCTGGGAGTATCAATATTTTGCCTGATATTAGCAGGTGTTACCAGATCCAGTCCGGTTTTTTACTGGGTAATCGATTTGATAATTTCAGTCATTATTTTTTTCTTGCTGAGTATGTTAATCGTTGGTTTTTTGCTTCGGAAGCGATTTGATACAAAGCAGGAGATAACGATCACATTCGGTGATGGATATTTTAATATTAATGGTAATATAAAGCAGCGGATTCATTGCAGTATGCTCTATAAATTAATATCATTTGGTGGTCTGTTATGTGTTGTTTTTCGTAGTGATGATTTTAGGGAACATTTTATTTTTATTCCTGAGAGAGTCTTTGATTCGTCAGAGAGCAGACGGGCCTTTAAAGATTTACTATATCACCAAAAAGAGGCGGCAGTTTCTGTGCCGGATGAGCCGGAAGCAGAAGATTTATTGATTGAAATGCAGCAAAACGTTGATGGGCGGTTTGCGATTTGCTCGAATATTACGCAAGCAGATATCAAGCAACTGGCAGAAGAAGTGGATTTGTTTCAAAATTCTAATCATGGAATAAAAACTACTTTAAATATTATTTCTTATGGTCTTATTTTGATTGTATCTTTTTTTATGATGGCGGGTGATATTGTTAACTGGATTTTGTATCATAACAGCACTCCCCTGATAGCGAAAATGATTGCGACTGCTGTAGTTTTATGTTTATTTCATTTTTTTGCGAAAATGCAGCGTAGGTCAAAGCGGCAAAAAAGCCTTTTTGAAAAAAGTCTCTTTTAACGGAATCTGCTGGGGCCGTTTACCTGTGTGGTTGCTGATCATGGTATTGATGTCAGAACACAGCAGGAGCAGTACTTTTATCAGTGGAATCAATTAATCTATATGGCGGAAACAGACTGCTGGCTGTTCTTTTTAAATGAAAGAAAACAATTATATTTTTCGATACGGAAGAAAGATATCGGACCGAGGCAGGAGCAGGAGAGCTTTATCGATTTCTGTAAATCCAACAAAGTAGTCCATATAGCAACAGGTATAGCTTATAAAGAGGCATTGGGATAGGGAAGAAAAGCACTGCTGCCGGTCATCTGGCGGCAGAATGGGGGATGAATATGAAGATAAAGAAATCATTTTACAGTATATTGGCCGCATTATTATTAGTTGTTATGAATTCTGTGACTGTCAATGCAGCAATAAAGGGTAATTCATACTACTCTTATGATTGTTACGACGGGACTCCGGGCAACAGAGGTGCAGCAATATCAGGGCGTATTTCGATGCTTGGAACGGAGTCGTATCCCCGGGTATTTTTCCGGGAAGGAGAAACCCGGCCCGTTAGTGATACCTGGATAAATATGGATGTGTTTTTTGATGGAAAATACTCTTATAATGCCTGGTATTATTATGGGGAGGGGAGTCTGGTTATAGATAAATTGATTGAAGTAGATGGTTATAAGTACTATATGACTGAGCGGGGAGCAGTATCAGGCTGGTATGGAATGCAGTATTTTGACCCGACATATCATTACATGTGGACCAGTGGTAATGTAGAGCGTTATGGTCAAATGTATACCATTGGAAGCGACGGAGTGGCAATGCCGTATTCTGAACTTGGATATAGCGGTGATTTAGTAACAGGTGGTGATAACACCGGTTGGACAGAGGTTGACGGTCAGCGGTATTTTTTACGAAATGGCGAATGCATAAAGCGGGAATGGCTGCAGGATGGAGATATATGGTACTACCTGGATATTAACGGATATCCCAGTATAGGAATACATATGATAGACGGCGAGCTTTACAAGTTTGATAAATCAGGTCATATGATTACGTATGACACGGATTTTTATCAAAAAAAGAAGTACACCTTTGGTGCAGATGGAAAAGGAGTTCTGACCGACATGACAACGGACGAGAAGATCCGTCAGAGTGATGTTGTAAAATGGATGGCAGAGACATATGCAATTTATAGCCGGGAAGCATTAATTGAAGAGTTGTTTGGAGACGGCTATGATATCAAAGAACTTCTGATTCGTGATTGGGGAATTGAAGGCAGGGATGACGGGATCGCGCAAATAAATGCTCTGGCGAATACGTCTGCGTCGGACAAGAATACAAAAGCATGGGATTACAGCCGGGCAATGCTGCTGTGTGACTCTCTTGCCCGTGCCGGGTATATTACAAATGAAGAAAAAGTGAATATGCAATTGACCATTGCCCCCAGGATTCAGTCGTCATTTTATTCCTGGCAGGATTTTAATGATTCATACATGAATGCTTATCACAGCTGGGCTAATGCCAATGGGCGGGAAGATAACATTTCAGGCAGAGATCAGCTTTATAACCTGCTGCTTGATGAAAACAGCGATACCTTTACACTGCCCTGGTACCTGGATCTGGTATGTGACTGGCAATGAATTTTATTGTAGATGGTGTTGTTCAGATTAAAGAAGAGTCAAGTAAAACCATCTCGGCTCAGGGGGCAGCAGGGGAAAATGCTGCATCATTTCTTGGGAAGTGGCACAGAGTGGAAGAATATAATACGATGGGAACAGTAGGGAATCAGATCCTGTATTTCGGATCGTAAAAAAGAGATTGACATTAATATCCAGATTGCCTATAATAATAAATAATTTCAGCACGAAGCTGATTCAAAGAGAAGAATCTTATATCACCTGAATTACAAGTTATATATGGCACAAAGCATTTATAAGGCTAAGAAGGTCTTGATTTTTTATAGACCTTTCCAGCCTTTTTTTGTTTTTCGGAAAGGAGCATATGAACGCACTAATTGATGATATCAGACAATATTGGACCACCAGAGCAAGTGGATATAATTCCGTAAACCAGCAGGAGCTGGCGGCCGGGCAGGATGAGATCTGGCTGAACGAGATCAAAGCACATATCCCGGAACGGAATGATCTGACGATTCTTGATATCGGCTGCGGACCGGGATTTTTTACAAAACTGTTAGCAGAGCAAGGTTACCTGGTTACAGCGATTGACTGTACTCAGGAGATGTTAAATACCGCCCGGATAAATGCCGGGCAGCTGTCCGAATCGATAGATTTCCGTCAAATGGATGCGCAGAAGCTGGATTTTGCGGATGAAACCTTTGATGTGGTGATTTCCCGAAATCTGACCTGGAATCTGGAGCATCCGGATCAGGCATACCGGGAGTGGCTGAGAGTATTAAAGCCGGGTGGTGTACTGCTGAATTTTGATGCCAACTGGTATGGCTATCTGTACCGTAAGGACTTAAAACAGGCTTATGAAGCAGACCGGAAAAGAACAGAGCAAATGGAAGTCGAAGACTATTACGACGGCACAGATATTGACGCGATGGAGCGGATTGCCAGACAGGTTCCGCTCAGCAGTATTAAACGCCCCGGATGGGATGAAGAGATACTGACAGAATACGGCGCGTCGGAAATACACAGTGATCCGGATGTATGGAAACGAGTCTGGATGGATGTTGAAAAGATCAACTGTGCCTCAACGCCGATGTTTCTGGTCTGGGGGAGGAAATAATGGACACAGAGACTAAACTGGAAAAAGAACGGGTCTTACGGTACTGGAGCAGGAGAAGCTCCCAGTTCGCCAGTCTGAGAAAAGAGGAACTGGAAGATGATCTGTCCGGGCGGTGGCTTGATGAGATAAAAAAACATATTCCGATGGACCGGCCGCTGACAATACTGGATGCCGGGACCGGATCAGGATATTTTACGATCCTGTTATCGCGATTGGGTCACCATGTCACCGGCGTGGATCTTTCTGCCGAGATGATAAAAGAGGCAAAAAAACTGGCGGCGATTCACCGGGTAAATGCGGATTTTCAGGTGATGGATGCGGAGAATCTTGAATTTCCCGATCAGCAGTTTGACATAGTGATTTCCCGCAATGTGATCTGGACACTGCCGAATCCTGAACATGCTTATCGCCACTGGCTGAGAGTGTTAAAACCGGGGGGAATTCTGCTGAACTTTGATGCTGATTACAGTGAAGAAGCGACCGGCAGGGAAAAATTACCGGAAGAACATGCCCACCGTGATATCAGCAGTGAGCTGGCAGCGGAATGGAGTGCAATCAATAAGCAGCTTCCGCTGGGCGGAAAACGGCCGTTGTGGGACAGAGAAATCCTGCAGGCACTCGGTTGTTCGGAAATACAGATTGATACGGCACTGAGTAAACGGATCTATACCAGGACGGATAAATTTTATAATCCTAATCCGATGTTTTCCGTCCGGGCAGTTAAATCATATGAGTAGAAATTATCTTATAAAACGGTTGCTTCAGACTATTCCGATATTATTTGGCATTACGGTACTTGCGTTTGCACTGATGTGTATTGCTTCCGGTGATGCCGTTTCAATGATCGCAGAAAATGCCGGGATGACTGTCTCACCGCAGGTTCTGGAGCAGAGGCGAAGGGAATTGGGACTCGATCAGCCATTTGTGGTTCAGTATCTGAACTGGCTGAAAGGTGCTTTGTCCGGAGATCTGGGTGTTTCTTATGTATCAGGCCGGCCGGTTCTTGAACTGTTGGGGCAGAAGCTGCCGGAGACTGTCCGGCTGACATTGGCAAGTATGGTTCTGACCATTTGTCTGTCTTTGCCGTTGGGAGTCCTGGCAGCGGTAAAAAGGAATCGATTTACTGATTATCTGATACGGATATTTGCTTTCATCGGCAACTCCATGCCGGGCTTTTTTGTATCGCTGATCCTGCTGCTTGTTTTTGCGGTCAGGATTCCGTTGTTTCCGGTGATGGGAAGCAACAGTGGGATCAGAGGCATGATTCTGCCGGTGGTGACTCTGACGATTGCGATGTCAGCGAAATATATCAGACAGATAAGGGCTCTGGTCCTTGAAGAATTTAATAAAGATTATGTTATGGGAGCGCGGGCCAGAGGTGTCAGTGAGCGGCAGATCATTACCGGAAGTATCCTGCGGGTATCGCTGCCGGCGATTGTCACACTGATCGCTTTGTCTGCCGGATCACTGCTTGGCGGTGCAGCTATTGTTGAAACTATTTTTATGTGGGATGGAGTGGGCAGGATGGCGGTAGAGGCAGCTGCGATGCGTGATTATCCGGTGATCCAGGCTTATGTGGTATGGATGGCAGTGATATATGTGATGATTAATCTGATCGCAGATATCGTCTGCCATTATCTTGACCCGAGGAGTTTGGCAGAACAGGAGGCCGGATCATGAATCAGCAAAAGTCTGTGAATATTCGATTTATGATTTTGTTATTTCTGGTTGCGGTGATTTTATTTGTCGCATTATTTGCTGATTACCTGACACCATGTGACCCTGATCAGCAGAATCTGTCAAAGGCATTGAGAGCGCCTGACATGACTCATCTTCTGGGGACAGACCGGTATGGCCGGGATATGCTTTCGCGTGTGATAGCAGGAGCAAGAATGAGTGTGTTTTCGACGGTCGTTCTGGTGCTGGTTATCAGTATTACCGGGATGACGGCGGGGATGACCGCCGGATATATCGGCGGGCGTATTGACGGGCTGATTATGCGGATTGCCGATCTGTTCCTGGCGTTTCCCGGTATTGTGTTTGCTGTTGCGGTTGCCAGTGTGCTGGGCGGCGGGATGGCCAATGCGGTGCTGGCACTGGCGGTAATATCATGGCCCAAATATGCCAGACTAACAAGAAGTCAGGTGCTTTCCATAAAGGAAATGCCTTATATTAAAGCCGCCAGACTGGCGGGCAGCAGTCCGGGTAAGATTCTGGTCAGCCATATTGTACCGAATATTGCCGGACCGGTGCTGGTCACAGCGATGCTTGATATCGGGACCATGATGATGGAGATTGCCGGACTGTCTTTTTTAGGACTGGGGGCGAGGCCTCCGGCAGCAGAATGGGGATCGATGATGAGTAATGGCCGCAGCATGATTCAGACTTCACCATGGGTGATTTTAGCACCGGGAGCGGCTGTTTTTATTACTGTGGCGATTTTTAACCTGTTCGGAGATGCCCTTCGGGACATGCTGGATCCGAAATAATATAAGGTCAGGAGATTGATGAATGAAATATATAAAACTGGCAGCAGGATATGTTTCAGCAGGATTGATTTGTCTTATGCTGAATGGATGTGCGGTAAGTCCTGATACAACGGCCCGGCCTCCGGCATCAGCAGCAGAAGAAGGTGATGCAACAAAAGCGCGTGTATTTAATTACGGAACAACGGCATATGGACCGGAGATGGGAAATGCCGGGCTGAATCCTCATGATAATTATTCGGGCTGGTCGGCAATCCGGTATGGGGTGGGCGAAACCCTGTTTCGGTTTAATGAAGCAATGGAGATAAGGCCGTGGCTTGCTGCCGGCTATGAACAGATTGACGATTATACTATGAAAATAGAACTGAGGGATGATGTGGTCTTCTCCAGCGGCAGGGTTATGGACGGTCAGGCAGTCAAAGAGTGTTTTGATCATCTGCTTGCTGTTCATGACCGGGCACCGGTTGATTTAAAGATCAGGGAAATTACGGCTGATGGTTATTCGATAACGATAGTGACGGAGGATAAGACTCCGGCTCTGCTTCATTTCTTAAGTGATCCTTATGGTGTTGTGATGGATATGTCATACGGCAAAGATGGTGTGGCAGATGACCGGAATATCGCCGGAACCGGTCCGTTTATTGCTTTTGAAGTTTCTGACGATCATATTTATCTGCGAAAAAATGATCACTACTGGGGTGGTCAGGTGAAAACGGATCAGATAAATGTATATGCAATAACGGATGGTGATACGATGACAATGGCACTTCAGTCGGGGCAGATTGATGCAGCGCAGGGGCTGCCTTATGCCAGTATTCCGCTGTTTGAACAGAATCCGGATTTTAAGATCAGTTCGGCCGATACTTCACGGGTTTTCTTTGGTGCAATGAACTTAAGTTCACCGGTGCTGGAAGATATCCGTGTGAGGCAGGCGATCTGTATGGGGATTGACAAGGCCGGTTTTACTTCGGTCCTGCTGGGCGGCAATGGAACACCGGCAGCCGGCGTATTTCCGGCGAATTTTACCTTTGGCAGTGATCAGGTTACGGCACCGGAGTTTAATCCGGAGGAAGCGAAAGCACTGCTGGCTGATGCCGGATACATGGATACGGATGGTGACGGTTATGCTGATAAGAACGGAGAAAAACTGACAATCAGGTGGCTTACTTATCCGGGCCGCCAGGAGCTGCCGCTGCTGGCAGAAGCAGCACAGGCATCACTCAAAGAAATCGGCATCGATGTACAGGTCAATTCCACACCGAATCATTTTGAAGAGGTATCCGGCAGTGACTGGGATATCTATGTCAGCGCACTGGTCACCGCACCGACAGGAGATCCGGAATATTTTTTTTCCGCTCATTGTCTGGCAGACTCGGCTAAAAACCGGGGCGGTTATTACAATGAGAAACTGGAGCAGTTGGCGCAGCACCTCAAGACAGAGTTCGACGGACAGAAACGATCAGAACTTGCCGTAGAGATGCAGCAGTTATTATTGGATGACCATGCCTATCTGTTTGCTTCACACCTGAGAATGTCCTTTGTTATGAAGGCAAATATCGACGGATTAACAGCACATCCGTCGGACTATTATGAAATTACCAAGGATCTGGAAGTAAATTGAGCATGAGGTGAAGCAGGCAATGAGTGATCCGATATTAGAAATAAAACATTTAAGTGTCAGATATGACGGGATTCCTATGGTAAAAGATGTTTCATTTTCGGTTAATCCGGGCGAGATTCTGGCTGTCATCGGTGAGAGCGGAAGCGGGAAAAGCACGATATTAAAAGCGATCCTGGGCCTGCTGGGGAATGAGGGGACGGTAGAAAACGGTGAGATTTTATATAAAGGCAGAGAAATCACACATATTTCCGGTGAAGCTCAGCGAAACATCAGGGGCCGGCAAATCGGAATGATCTTTCAAAACAGCGGGGCGGCCCTGTGTCCGGTAAGAAAAATCAAGGACCAGATATATGAAGCAGTCAGAGCTCATCAGAGGATTTCCCGCCGGGAAGTTTTTGATCGGGCACTGGAGTTGATGAATCAGATGAACCTGACAGACGGGCAACGGATTTTAAACAGTTATCCGTTTGAAATGTCGGGTGGGATGAACCAGCGGATCGGTATCCTGATGGCAATGATCTTATCGCCCGGAGTACTGCTGGCAGACGAACCGACATCGGCTCTCGATGCGGCTGTGCAGGAGCAGGTAGTGAAGGAGATGGCCGGAATGTGTGTCAGACACGGCACCGCTGTCGTTATGGTTACTCATAATATTGAACTGGTTTCCCGCATTGCCGGCCGGATCGTTATCATGCATCATGGCCGTGTGGCGGAAGCCGGTGAGACACAGCAGATCATCCGTCATCCGCAGGCGGAATATACCAGACAACTGTTAGCGGCAGCATTGTGAAGTGATGGAGCAGCATTAAATGGATAAAATACTGGAAGTCAGAAATATCAGCAAACGATACAGGCGGGGCGGGCAAGCCGTTCCGGCGGTTAACAATGTCAGTTTTTTCCTCAACCGCGGTGAGATATTAGGCATTATGGGGCCAAGCGGCTGCGGAAAGAGTACACTGGTCAATATTATCACCAGACTGCTGGATGCGGATGAAGGTGAGATATTGCTGGATGGAAATCCTGTCACCCGTTTGTCCGGTCGTCAGTTAAGAGATATTTACAAAAAAGTTCAGATGGTTTTTCAGTCACCGGCAGACTCTTTTAATCCCAGAAAGACGATCGGCAGCAGTGTGGCTGAAAGCCTCATCAATAATGGGATGGATAAAAAGGCTGCATTGGCCGAAGGCGGGCTGCTGCTTTCGCAGTGTGGTCTGCCGATCGAATATAGGAACCGTTTTCCGCACCAGCTCAGCGGCGGTGAGTGCCAGCGGGCGGCGATTGCCAGGGCACTTGCGATAAGACCGAAGATTCTGATCTGTGATGAAGCGACTTCGTCTCTGGATGTAACAATCCAAAAGCAGATACTGACATTGCTGCAGCAGCTGAAGGTGGAATACGATATGTCATATCTGGTAATCAGCCATGACCCGGCATTGATCCGGTACTTCTGTGACCGGGTGATTGTAATGGATGGCGGGTGTATTACAGAAGAACGGTATATAGAGAAAAAGAGCTGGACACATACAGCAAAAGGAGAAGTATATGGATACAAGAACTATTTTGGAGCAGGTCAGGTCAGGTGAACTGACATTGGAAGAAGCAGAACAGTATCTGCGCCGGGCACCGTTTGAGGAACTCGGATATGCCAAACTTGATACCCACCGTAAGACAAGAACCGGCTTTGCGGAAGTGATCTTTTGCAGCGGTAAGGCGGATGAACACCTGCTGGATATTTTCGGGCATCTGTATCAGGCAGATGGAGAAGTGCTGGGAACCAGAGCCAGCCAGCAGCAGTATGAGATGATTAAAAAGGAGTATCCGCAGGTGGTTTACGATCCGTTATCCAGAATCATTAAAATAGAGCAAAAAGAGAAAAAGAAAGTCGGCAGGATTGTGGTATGTACAGCCGGTACCGCTGATATTCCGGTAGCGGAAGAGGCGGCTCAGACAGCGGAATACTTCGGCAATTATGTTGAGCGGATCTATGATGTCGGGGTCAGCGGGATTCACCGGCTGCTGTCTAAACTGGATATCATTCAGAGTGCCAACTGTGTGATAACGGTTGCCGGAATGGAAGGGGCACTGGGCAGTGTGATTGGCGGTCTGGTGGACAAGCCGGTGATTGCGGTTCCGACTTCGGTTGGTTACGGTGCGAATCTGCAGGGACTGTCAGCGCTGCTGACGATGATCAATTCCTGTGCTAACGGCATTGCAGTAGTAAATATTGATAATGGCTATGGTGCCGGTTATATCGCGGCCCAGATCAACCGGCTGGGTGCAGGACAATAAGAGAGGGCAGGAAAAGAATGAGAAAATTATATCTGGAATGTAATTCGGGAATTAGCGGTGACATGTTTGTAGCAGCACTCATTGATCTGGGCGCAGATCAGGACATGCTGAAGGCGGCATTAAAAAGTATTCCGGTGCAGGGTTTTGAGATTGAGATATCCAGGGTAAAAAAAAGCAGTCTGGATGTCTGCGATTTTAATGTCCGGCTTGATCATGTTCATGAAAATCATGATCATGATATGGAGTTTTTACATGGCAGCGGGCAGGCGAAGAAGGCAGGTGACCATGGACATTCACATTGCGAAAAGCATGTACATCATGATGGTGAACATGGTCATGACCATCACGATCATCATGATCACGACCACCATGAGCATGACCATCATGAACACAGTCATCACGAGGCTGCACATCATGAAAATACACATCATCACCACGATCATGAGCATCGCGGTATGAAAGAAGTAGCTGAGATTATCACGAATACAGACATAAGTGAAAAAGCAAAAAAGACAGCAATGCGCATTTTTGAAGTTCTGGGCATGGCAGAAGCCAAGGCACATGGAACCACTCTGGACGAAGTGCATTTTCATGAAGTTGGGGCGATTGATTCGATCGTTGACATTATTGCAGCAGCAGTTTGTCTGGATAACCTTGCCGTAGAAGAAGTCATTATTCCCGTGTTGTATGAAGGCCGGGGAACAGTCCGCTGCCAGCACGGTATCTTGCCGATACCGGTTCCGGCAGTAACGAATATTGTATCAGCACATGATCTGCAGCTGCATATAACCGATTGTTCTGGAGAACTCGTTACACCAACCGGAGCGGCGATTGCGGCAGCGATTCGCACCGGCAAAGACCTGCCTGCACAATTCACAGTAAAAGGAGTCGGACTTGGCGGCGGGAAAAGAAAATATGAGTGTCCCGGCTTTTTGCGGGCGATGCTGATAGAGACGGCTGCAACAGAGGAAAAACTGCAGGATACGGTTTATGTTCTGGAAAGCAATATTGACGACTGCAGCGGAGAGGCATTAGGGCATGTAATGGATGACCTTTTGAAACATGGTGCGAAAGATGTCAGTTTCGTCCCGATCTATATGAAGAAAAATCGTCCGGCTTATCAGCTGAATGTGATCTGCAGTGAAGATGACGTTGCGGTTTTAGAAAATATTATTTTTAGAGAAACGACTACAATCGGTATACGTAAGTGTAAGATGGAACGCACAATACTGAAGCGGGAAGTCAGGAAACTTAAGACATCTCTGGGTAGTGTAAAGGTTAAATTATGCCGTCTGACGGATGCAGACAAAACCTTGAGAGTATATCCGGAATACGACAGCATATCTGCCCTGTGTAAGCAGTCAGGGATGGCATGGCAGGAAGTATATCAGCAAGTGATGAGGGAGAGTTATGAACAATTACAAAAATAAAAGCCGCCGTCTGCTGGCCGATATGAAGTCGTACTCAGAGAGGGATTGCATCGTTGCATTTTCCGGTGGTGTTGACAGCAGCCTGATCTTGAAACTGGCCTGTGAGATGGCAGTACAGAATGGATCGAAGGTATATGCCGTAACCGTACACACCAGCCTGCATCCGATGAATGATTTGGCGGTGGCCGCACAGGTCGCTGCAGAGATGGGGGCTGATCATCGTGTCATTACGATTGACGAACTGAATGACGCAGGAATCGGCAACAATCCGCCGGATCGCTGTTACCGCTGCAAAAAACATCTGTTCAGGAAGCTTTGTGACCTGGCAAAAGAACTGGGTGTCCGGACCATTCTGGAAGGTACTAATGAAGACGATATGCATCAGTATCGTCCGGGAATCAGGGCATTAAAGGAACTGAATATTACCAGCCCGCTGGCTGATGCTATGTTTACAAAAGACGATGTGAGAAGGCTGGCACAGGAGTATGGCATATCAGTGGCCAAACGCCCGTCGGCCCCATGTCTGGCAACCCGGTTTCCTTATGGGACGGCATTGTCATTTGAGATGATGAAGAAAATTGAGACAGCAGAAGAGTTTATCAGAAATGAAGGTTTTTATAATGTCCGGCTGCGGGTTCATGACGACATTGTCAGGATTGAAGTGGATTCTGCAGATATTGCAAAATTGGTTGAAAAAAGACAGAGTATTGTTGGATTTTTGAAAAAGCTGGGATTTTGTTATATCACAGTCGACCTGGAGGGATTTCGCTCCGGGAGTATGGATGTGAACGTTGCGGGTGATGTTACCGCTGAAATCAGAGAGTAAAATAACATAACTGGTACAAATGGACGCAGGCGAAGGCTGTGGACATTCTTCCTGACAGGATCATATAGTATCATGTATGACTAAATAGATTCTGTGTTTTTATACAGCGGAATCGGAGGAGGAATGATATGAGCTTGGATGATTTATACCTGGATGAAATTGTATCGGCAATGGATGTGACCGGCCCGACCGGCCCGACAGGCCCAACAGGGCCCACAGGCCCGACTGGCCCGAGAGGAAATACCGGACCTAATGGTGCAACCGGCGGAACCGGCCCGATGGGCAATACCGGTCCGACCGGAGCGAATGGCATCACCGGACCGACCGGAGCAACCGGGGCAAATGGAGCTACCGGGCCGACTGGCGCAAGAGGAAACACCGGAGCCAATGGAACGACAGGATCGACCGGCCCGATGGGCAATACCGGTCCGACCGGAGCTAACGGCACCACCGGGCCAACCGGTCCGACCGGATTAACCGGTGCCACAGGAGCCACCGGCCCAACCGGAAATACCGGTCAGAATGGAGCAACCGGAGCGACCGGTCCAATCGGAAATACCGGCCCGACCGGCGCAAATGGAACGACCGGACCAACAGGTGCAACGGGAAGTACCGGTGCAGCCGGGGCAACCGGTGCCACCGGAAATACCGGTGCCGACGGTGCAGCCGGAGCGACCGGACCGACCGGAAGTACCGGTGCGACCGGAGCAAATGGAGCAACCGGTCCGACAGGATCAGATGGAGTTACCGGAGCTACCGGCCCGACCGGAGCGACCGGAAATACCGGTGCAGATGGTGCGGCCGGAGCGACAGGTGCAACTGGAGGTACCGGAGCCACCGGAGCCGATGGAAGTACCGGCCCGACGGGGGCGCAGGGACCGGCTGGAGCTACTGGCGCAGATGGCGCGATCGGTCCGACCGGGGCCACTGGCGCTGATGGCGAAGCAGGTCCAACCGGAGCAACCGGAAATACCGGTGCAGATGGAGTTACCGGGCCGACCGGGGCAATCGGGGCTACCGGCCCGACCGGAACAGATGGCGCGATTGGTCCAACCGGAGCCACCGGTGCCGATGGCGAAGCCGGTCCAACCGGGGCCACCGGAGCTACCGGGGCAGATGGAAGCACCGGAGCCACCGGGGCAACCGGAGCTACCGGAGCCACCGGAGATGCCGGCAGTATCGGTCCGACCGGGCCAACCGGAGCGAATGGAATCACCGGGCCAACCGGCGCAGCCGGAGCAACCGGAGCCGATGGAGCGACTGGCCCGACCGGCGCAATCGGAGCAACCGGAGCGACCGGTGCGACTGGAGCTGTTGGCGCAACCGGAGCTACTGGTGCCAATGGCGCGACCGGTCCGACCGGAGCAGCCGGAGCCACGGGAGCTGATGGTGTCGCCGGAGCAACCGGAGCGACTGGCGCAACCGGAGCTGACGGAGCCGCTGGAAGTATAGGGCCAACCGGTCCGACGGGGGCTAATGGCGCCACGGGAGCGACTGGCGCCACGGGAGCGACCGGAGCTACAGGAGCGACTGGCGCGACCGGTGCGACCGGCGCCACAGCAACAGCTCAGAACGGCTTTTTTACCGTAAATGCAGCAAGTATCACAAACAATACGGCAATCCCATATGCAACATCATTTATCAATGGCTCAAACATTGTGAAAGCATCTACGACAGCATTTACGCTCACAGCAGGACATATTTATGAGGTGAGTTATATCTTATCTGCAACTATTACCCTTGCAGGTTCTGTCGGAGTAACACCCCGGTTTAACGCTGTCAATCAACCCAATGTGGCCGGAAGTGCAACAGCAGTACTGGGTGCACTGAGTCCCAGTGTGTCAGGTACGTTTCTGGTAAATGCCACTGCGGCAAATGTTTCGCTTGATTTTCTTTATACGGCATCAGCGACCGCAAGTTCACCGGCCGGTTCGGTGTCAATTGTTCAGTTGACCTAAACCGGTACGCCGGTAGTTGTGTTGTCATCAATAGAAGGAGGTTCTGGAATTATTCCGGAATCTTCTTTTTTGATTGTGTCACATTAAAAATAAATCCCCTGCTAAGCAGGTCAGCCTCCTTTTAGGACAATGAAATAGTCAGACCGCCATATTGGTGTTCAGTATGACTTGCAGTGTGGAGAATACCTGAACTATTATCAGAACAATATGATATACTAAACAGTAGTTGATAGGAAAAGATTGTATTTTTTGCCGATTGTCAGAAAATGATTCCAGATGACTTGCAATTTTCGAGTCAGCAGATGATTGAAAGGAATTTGGAGTTTTTTTTGAATAAATGGGAATAATAACAGGTAATTTAGAACAGGGGGAATCGTTATGGAGCAATGTTTTGAGCATAGCCAGATCGGGGCGTTTGCTGATTATCTGAGAAAAGAAGAGTGCAGCAAAGCTACCATTACAAAGTATGTACACGATCTGACGGTTTTTTATGTATTTACGGGCGGTGAACAAGTAATCACAAAGGAGCAGGTTATCGCGTATAAAGAATACCTGAGCGGACATTTTAAAATCAGCAGTGCGAATTCCATGCTGACCGCGCTGAATAAATTTTTGGGGTGGTCGGGGCGGAGTGAGTGTCAGGTAAGAAGCTTTAAAACCCAGAAACAGATATTTAGTGACCAGTCCAGGGAACTGGACCGCAAGGAATATAAGCGTCTGATTTCAACTGCCAGAGGGCAGGGGAAGTTCCGCCTGGAAATGATCATGCAGACCATTTGCGGGACCGGTATCAGGATCGGGGAACTGCCTTACATTACGGTAGAAGCCGTTGTTCGTGGGGAAGCACGGGTTTTGGGGAAGGGAAAACACAGAGTTGTCTTTATTACTTCAAAACTGAAGACTTATCTGTTAAAGTACTGTCGGAAAAATCAGATTAAATCGGGATCGGTGTTTGTTACCAGCAGCGGCAGACCGGTGGACAGAAGTAATATCTGGTCAGATATGAAACGGGTATGTGAAGCGGCCGGCGTGGATCCGCAAAAAGTATTCCCGCATAATCTGCGTCATCTTTTTGCCCGGGTATGTTATCAGATGAAAAAAGATATTGTTTATCTGGCGGATATTCTGGGACACAGCAGTATCAATACGACAAGAATTTACACGATCAGCAGCGGCAGAGAACATAAAAAAATGCTGGCCAGTCTGGGTCTGCTGTTATAAAGAATACAACATAATAAATATTATGTGGTACTTGTTTCTGGTTGTGGTATTTCGGTATCAGATTCCCGGAAGGCCAGCCGGAACTAACGCAGAACCTGCAAGAAAAAGAGGAGGTCAAGTATGAAACGGGAAACATTTCAGCAGCTGGAGCTGGGAAAACAAATCAAAATTGCAATGGTTGCGTTGGGGATTTCAAACAAAGAACTGGCCAGACAGCTTAATTATAAGGAATCCACACTTTGTGATGTCCTGAAAGGAAGAAACCGCAATGAGCGGCGGATTCAGGAGATCTGGAGTGCACTGTCTGCTGCTGAGGAGGAGAAAAAATGAAACGCTTATTAAGAAACATGCAGCGGAACGTGTTTCCGCGCTTTCTATCTTGTCTGCTGATTGCCGCAATTGTGAGCGGCGGCATCAATCCGGCTGGCCCGGTAATGGCTAAAGAGAAGTTCGGCGATTGGGATGTGTCGTATTCGATTAGTTTGGGAGATACAGATGGAATTGAGTTGGGGGATGAAAATGGTGAGATAGTGCTGACGGCAGAAGGCGGTCAACACGTATTTTTGCGTATGCAGATGATTCCAACCGGTGATCCCGGTACACAGACCTTTAAAGAAAAGTTTGAAATTTCCATGCCGGCAATGATTTATGAGTCGCTGGCAGAATGGAACGGAGATGCAAATGAGTGGTTCTCGGAGGCGAACGCCGAGACGGGATATGGATTGGAATTGGTGGATCGCAAAGCGACTGATTCGAATGCAACCGGTTCGAATGCAACGGATACCCATAGTGCGAGTGACGCAGAGGATGACCGGTACGAAGATACAGTCACACTGACCTATCAGTTTAACAAAGATGTAAGGAATGGACGTGGTATTGATACGGCAGAAACAGAAATTGAAACAGGTGAGTGGGAACTGGAATTTGTATTATCGGGAGATGCTTTGCTTACCTGTGTACAGCAGGGAAATGATTGTACTTTATCAGCTGTTTTTGGTGGTGAGATGGAAGAGACAACGCTGCAGGCACAGGTGCTGGAGTATATGGTTACCGTTACTGGTGTTTTACCGCGGGAAGTTGCCTTGGTGGCCGAGGTGGTTCCGGCTGAAGATTACCTGGAAGAACTGGGACTTGAGGATGCGGTGCAAGCACTGATAGCGCTGGATATCCATCTGGAGTTAAAGGGATATAAGTATGCTGTGCCGGAATCAGTCAATGTTGCAATTACCGGAGTAGAGGTGACAGATATGGATGCAGTTACAGCTTACCATATCTCTGATGATGGTGATACGGAGATACTCCCTGCCATTGTATCGGAAAACGGTACGGTGGAGTTTGAAGCTGAGAGTTTTTCAGTCTATGTGCTGGTTGCCTCGGCAAAACCAACAGTAACAGGCACTCATGATCAGGATGGTATGAAGTTTACCTTGTATTCTGACGGCACTGCAAAGCTGACTGGTTTGGATAGCGGAATTACAGAGCTGAATGTTCCGGAGCAGGTGACAGATACATATAATGAGATCTATCAGGTTGTCGGAATCGATAAGCAGGAGAGGAATAGCTCGCTGCAGACGGTGACGCTGCCGGAAGGAATCACCGAAATCCCGGATGAAGGTTTTAAAAATTGTCCGGCACTGACCACGGTAAACGGCCCGGGGGTGGTTAAGGTTGGTCACTCGGCTTTTCTGGATTGTCCCGAACTTACGGCATTTACCGGATCGAAGGTATCTTTTGTCGGAAGAAACGGATTTCATGGATGCGAAAAGCTGGTGGAATTTGATTTTACGAATGTGACCGAAATAGGTTACTCGGCATTTAGCCCCTGTAGAAACCTTACCGGAGAACTATTGCTGCCGGCGATTGTTTCGATTGATGGTTATGCATTTTCCGAGGCGGCAGGACTTACTAAGATTGTGACCGGAGAGTCCTTGAAAGCTATCGGAGATGGTGCGTTCCAATGGTGCGGCAAACTGACGGATATACAGATTAACGCGGCCAGTAACGTATCAGTAGGTAGTGCAACATTCTACGCTTGCACAAATTTACAGCATGTTCAAATTTCTGACAATATTACTGAGATTTCGAAGAGTATGTTTGAATATGGTTACTCGCTGAAAGAAATAAGCGGGAATGGTGTCAAAAAAATTGGTGACTCTGCTTTTGCACGCTGTGTGGACTTGGAAAGAGTCCGTTTTCCAAATGTAACAGAAATCGGCAAGTCTGCGTTTGGTGTGGCGGATGGATGGTATCCGAAAGTGGAACATATTGACTTTCCAAAGCTGACAACCATTGGCGATAAGGCTTTTGAAGGTTGTAAAAATTTAAAAACGGTTTCGCTTCCACAAGTAGAAACAATTGGCATCCGGGCCTTTAACAACTGTATCGCACTTACGGAATTGGATCTGCCGGAATTGACCAAAGTCAGTGAAGAAACATTTCAGGACTGTCAGTCATTAAGAACCGTTTCGATTCCTAAAGCTACAGCTATAGATAAAAAGGGATTTGACCGGAATTACGAATTAGCCGGCATTTATATGCCGGTGGTTGAAACGATTGGCCAGTCAGCTTTCCATACAGCCAGGAAGTTGGAAATGGTATCTCTGCCATCTATTAAGACCATAGGACCTTATGCGTTTCAGGCAAATGCAAATTTGACAAAGGTTGAACTGGGACACCATACAACATCATTAGCTAATCAATCATTTCAGTATAATGGAGCGTTAGAAGAGTTTCGGATCAATAACTGGAAGGAAATGGTATCATTAGGCTCTTATGTTCTGTATAACAGCAGTATCACGGAAGCAGATATTATATATCTTGATGCAGCCGGTATAGATGACAAGATAAACAGTACCGATACCTTACAGGATGCTGTTAATGAAATGGCACAAGGCAGCCGTACGGAAATCTTCATTGAAAACGATGTTGCTGTTTCAACGGCAATAACGGTTCCGTCAGGTAAGCCGGTGGTTATTAATTCCCGTGGGGGTGACTGGACGATCTTAAACAAAGGGACAAAAGAATCGATGTTCATTGTTAAAGAGGAAGCTGATTTTACCCTTGATGGCAGTCTGACTTTTAATGGAATGAATCAGGCAGAAACTGTCGTTGACATTGAAAAAGGTGGTAAATTTACTCTTAAAGATGGAGATATAACTGGTGCCCATTACCAGGCAGCGGCCGAAGCTGTACATTCTGCTGCTGTTTTTGCAGAGGCTGGCAGCTTTCATATGCTTGGTGGTGAAATTTATGGCAATACAACAAATCATAATTATTGTGGGGCGGTAACAATTCGCGGAAATAGGGGATCAGCTCTGTTTCGGATGGAGGATGGAATGATCCGCAATAATACCGGCAAGTATGGCGGTGGTGTCAATATCTATGGTAACAGCACAGGACAGCCATCTGCTATTTTAGAGATGAATGGCGGTGAGATTAAAGAAAATACTGCTGTCAGAGGTGGCGGTATTACCTCATGGAGAAATGTTAGAATTGACCTCAATGGTGGAAAAATCTCTAATAATACAGCTGTTAATTACGGCGGTGGTATTTATTCTTATGAGAGTTTGATCCTGAATATCGACAATACAGCAGAGATCTCCGGAAATAAGGTTACTGCCGGTAATGGTGGGGGGATCAGTATCTCAGGAAGTGACACAGGTAAATCAGTTGCTTATTTTAAGATGGATGGCGGTGAAATCAAAGAAAACACGGCTTCTGGTGTCGGTGGTGGAGTGTATGTTTCTGCGGATATTAATAATTACGCTGAAGTTATTATGACTGACGGTACGATCCAGGGGAATACCGGAAAGAATGGGGGCGGGATTTTATTTTCCACTAAAGTTGAACGTGACATTGAGGGAAATGCGCCGATATCCTTTCAATTAAGTGGCGGCAGTATAATAGGAAACTCTGCAATCGGGACCGCAGAAAATGACCGCTCAACAGGTTTTGGCGGTGGAATTGAAGTTGAAGGTGCTGTATCAGTAACGATGTCCGGCGGATCTATAGACAGCAATTTTGCGACCAGGCTTGGCGGCGGTATCAATTACATTAAAGGTGATGGCCATTTCACCATGACCGGCGGTGAGATTACAAATAATATTGTTGACAATCCATACTGGGGCGGGAGTTTTTATGAACTTGGCGGCACTGGCGGTGGTCTCAACTTTGCCGGCAGTATGGGCAGAATCACAGGCGGCATGATCAGCGGTAACGACTCCTATACACATGGCGGCGGCATCTATATTACTACCGGCAGTACCCTGTATATTGAAAAAGCACTGGTTACTGCAAATATGGCTGACCACCTTGGCGGCGGTCTATGGAACTGCCCGCGGGGATATTCCGGTGCTCATGTCAATGAAGGAACTGCGATTATCGGCAATACTGCCGGCTCAGGAACAGCAAGTGGCGGCGATGACTTCACCCAGATTACCAAGGTAGAAGATTCTGTGGTAGAAACATACCTGATCGAACGAATGCTTGGCGGCGGATATGTAGAGTGGTATGAAGACGGTACTATGATTCCCAATGATAATGAAAATGGTAATGGGGATCTTGCGCCTGATTCAGTACGTTTTGATATCAATACTTCACCTCGTGTTTCTGGTTCTGAGCTGCGTAATATTAGAAAGGAATTGTTGCTGAAGGCAGTATACACTGAAGATGCTGCTGCCTTGGCAAAGTCGCTGGCAGAGGTGGAGATCACGAACAATCATTCTGGCCGTGGTGGTGGTATTGCCAATAATGGTGTTATTATTTTCGGTGACAGCAGTGCCGCTGAATACAATCTTGTTGTTGAAAAAGAGTGGGCTGATAATGTTGCCGAAGAGAAGAAAACGGATGTTGTGATTGATCTGTCCCTGGAATCCGGTGGAAATGATTATCTGCTGCAAACAGTAACCCTGACAAAAGATAACAGCTGGAAAGTCGAATATGACAACATTCCAAGTTCGCTTGCCGATGCGGCAGCAGCCAAAAAACTTAAAGTGAATGAAATAAAGATTGACGGATTATATGCCGAATACGATATTTCCGTGAACCAAAACACAAATACGATCACCGTTAAGGTCAGAAATATGGATGCCGGAGTCGAATTAAAGGCACATAAAATCTTAAATGGAAGAGAACTGAAAGATCAGGAATTTACGTTCCGTTCCGAGCTTGTTTATGAATCAAACAGTACGGCGGTGGCAGTAAAAGAGGTAAAGAATGACCAGAAAGGAAACATAAGATTCTCTGGTTATTATCTCCCGCAAGCCGGAAGTTACATATTTGCGTTAAGTGAGGTGCGGGGCGGTGATACTACGGTCAGCTATACGACGAAAAAGTATTATGCACAGGTTACCGTAAACGAAAATGGAAGCAGTGAGGTAATATACGGCACCGGTCATGATACGACAACTCACAAAGTAACAGGAGTACTTGCAAGTGGCACGATTCCGGTCTTTGAAAATGCACTTGAGCCAATCGTACCGCAGCCGAAGTATCTGAATATTAAAAAAGTGTCAAAGGCTTCAAACGCACCGCTGGTTGGAGCAGAGTTTACCTTATCATATCGCATTACCGGAAGTAATGATGGCTGGCTCGCCTATGGCGGTACTCTGATATCAGCCGGTACGGATGGTCTGGTCAGTGTAAAACTGCCGGATGAACACTGGAAGTACGAATATCAGCTGATTGAAACAAAAGCTCCGGCCGGTTATAGCAAAGCAAGGGTTGGTACCATAGTATTCACTTTATCTGAAGACGGTACCGTGAAAACGATAAGCAGCAGCGGAACAGCAGGTTATGTGGAAGTTTCAGATGACCGGACCACCATTATCGCTAAGAATCATACAACTGGTGGCGGCGGTGGCGGCGGAACTGATCCGACCAAACCGACTCCAACCGATCCGACGAAACCGACCGATCCAACGACGCCAACCGAAGAGACAACCGTGCCGGTGACGACAGAACCGGGAGTTATCCCGCTGCCGCCGGGAGTAGATCCAAACAATCCGGGCGATTTGCCGCCGGGCAGGTATCTGGTGACAATTATTGGTGAAGATGGTGTACCACTTAGCTACATTTTAGATGTTCCGGCTCCGCAGGGATATCTGCCAAAAACCGGTGACGATGGAAATAACGTATGGCCGATGCTTCTGATGATGGCCGGAGCAGCCGGAATATTTGGTGTTGTTCTTTATCTGCGAAGAAGGAAAGAGACGGAACAATAAGATTTTACATTAATATAGTAAGGAAACAGCAGTAAGAGGCTGCAGCACTAACAATGTCAGTATTAAGCGGCCTTAGGGACAGATCACCGAGTGGTTCATATAGAAATATATGTGCCACTCTTTTTGGATCCGGTAATTATCTAATCATTGATTTCCTCCAGGCGGTAACCGACAGAATGAATTGTTTTAATACCGGCTTTGCTGCCTGCTGTTTTCAGACGACGGCGTAAAAAATAAATATAGTTATCCAGATTACCTTCCTCGACTTCGGAATCCGGGCCCCATATATAGGCCAGAATCTGTGCCCGGGTCAGGATCTGTCCGGTATTCTTAATCAGGTATTCCAGCAGGGCAGATTCTTTTTTGGAGAGTGAGACAGTCTGACCGCCGGATGTTAGTTCGCGGGTACTGGCATTTAAGGTCAGATCCGAGAATGTCAGTGTACGTGAATTCTCAAATCGGCCGGGACGTCTGGCGATAGCCCGGATTCTGGCAAGAAGCTCCTGTATATCAAATGGTTTTACGATGTAATCGTCGGCGCCGGCATCCAGTCCGTCGATCAGGTCACCTAATCCGTTTAAGGCTGTTGCCATAATAACCGGGGTGTGAATCCCCTTTCTTCTTATGGATGATAACAGGCTGAGTCCGTCCAGTTCGGGAAGCATTCGGTCCAGAATAATCAGGTCATAGATCTGTTCAGTACAATAAAACAAGGCATCACCACCGTTAAAACATTGATCGGTCTGATAACCATTTTGGATAAGCTGTGCGGTGATAATATCACTTAATTCTTTGTCATCTTCAATTATAAGTATTCTCATATGTTCATCCTATCTGACTGGCAGTATGTAATTGTTACGTTTAGTATATCAGATTAATCATAACAGATAAATCTCTAAGTAATCTCAAAGGATGGCCAAATATTTCCAGTTCTTTCGATTTACACACAATTAATCCTGTGATAAGATGAAAACGTCAGCCCGTTTAGCTATCGACCGGGAAACAGAAAGGATATATTACGATATGCAGACTCCATATTGTTATAAAAAGACAGATGCTTTTACCGCGAATAATTCGCTGGGCAACCCGGCTGCCTGTCTTTATCTGAAGCCGGATCAGTCACTAAATGAGCAGCAGATGCTTGATATTGCAAAACAGCATAAAGGATATGTATCGGAAGTGATTTATTGTCAGAACAATGATGAGGGGATTCATCTTACATATTATTCATCAGAATGTGAGGTGGATTTTTGCGGACATGGAACGGTTGCCTGCATGTATGGATTGATTAAAGATAATCCGGAGTTATTAGAACAGGCAGAAATCCCTGTTATGACCAATAAAAAAGGACCACTTGTTGTTTATAACAGAATTGCAGAGCACGACACAGTGCTGATTGCAGCACCAAAGCCTGTTTACATCGGGACACAGTTGGATTATAATACGGTTTCTGCTGTGCTTGGTGTAGATGATAATGCTGTTGATACTAACTATCCCATAGATATCATCGATGCTGGATTGCGTACTTTGATCGTGCCGCTCAGATATTTAGAAACGGAAATATCAACTTATCCGAATGAGCAGGATTTAAAACAATTCTGCATGCAAAACGATATTGATATTATCCTGATATTTTCACAGGAAGTTGATCTGGCGGGGCACATCGCCCATACCAGAGTATTTGCCCCCAGATTCGGTTATCTGGAAGATCCTGCAACGGGATCCGGAAACAGCGCGTTTGGGTACTATATGCTGAAAAATGAGCTGTGGGATGGAAGTGACTGTTGTATCGAGCAGGGCGGGAATAACCGTGTGTTTAATGATGTTTATTTATCTTATATGAATGATATGGTTCATTTCGGCGGAAGTGCCACGGTGCGTGTTGAAGGTGTTCATTATATCGAGTAAGTTAATTATTTGAATGTTGTTATATTTATGAAATGAAAATATCCGTGAATGGTGCAGCAAATATGTCTGCGCATGATTCACGGATATTTTTTCTTTCAAATTTTTACAGGATACCGGTTGATAAGGATTCTTTTGTAATGTCTTCAGTCAGAATGCCGGAAATTTTGCCGTCTTTTATGAATGCTACACTGGGAACGGTTGTGATGCCCAGGCGGGTGGCTATTCCGGCGGATTTGTAGATGTCTACTTTGGTTACTTTTACGCTGTCTGCGTGATCCTGCTCGAACTGTTCGATGACAGGGAGAAGGTCGCGGCTGGCTGGTTCGACGGCATTCCAGATGTAGACGATTCCGGGAATGGATTCGTCCATGATCTGGTTTTCGAAGATTTCACTTTCGGCCAGATATTTTTCTGCGGCATATCCTGCGATGGCACCGTCACCGACAGCGGTGGCGACTTGTTTTAACCATTTTTCGCGGACGTCGCCGGCGGCGAATACGCCGGGTTTGTTGGTTTCCATTTTTTCGTTTGTGTAGATGTAACCGGCGCCGCTCATGTCAATGATGTCTTTGAAGATTTCGGTGTTTGGAACGTAACCGATGAAGAGGAAGCAGGTGTCGACAGGGACGTCGATGATTTCGTTTGTTCTGACGTCTCTGAGAGCTACGCTGCGCAGGTGTTCGTCGTCGCCGCGGTACTCGGCTACTACAGTGTTCCAGATGAATTCCATCTTTGGATTGGCAAGGGCTTCTTCTTTGGCGATTTCGTTACAGTCCATCTTGCCTTCTTCGTGCATGACGCTGACGATTACTTTGCTGGCAAATTTGGTCAGGAACATGCCTTCTTCGATGGCTGCGTCGCCGGAGCCGATGACCATGACGGTTTTGTCGGTATTGGCTGCGGCGTCACAGGTGGCGCAGAAGGAGATGCCTTTGTCGTAGAGGAATTTGTCTTCGCCGGGGGCTCCGGTCAGGCGGGGCTTGCCGCCGCTGGCGATGATGACGCTCTTGCATTCGTAGTTGGTACGGAAGGTTTCTACTATTTTGGTTTCGCCTTCGAGTTGTACGGCGCGAACGTCGGTGAGTTTGAATTTTACGCCGAATTTTTTGGCCTGTTTGTGGAAGAGATCCATCAGGCCCAGTCCGGTGCTGCCTTCGGGGAAACCGGGGTAGTTCTCGATTTCGTTGGTGTAGGTGGCAAGGCCGCCTACGAGGGCTTTTTCGATGACGAGGGTCTTTAAGCGGGCGCGGCCGCAGTAGATGGCTGCGGTGAGGCCGGCTGATCCGCCGCCGATGATGACGACGTCATATTGTTCGGTTCTTTTTTCCAATGTTTGTATCCTGCCTTTCTGGAGATGGTGTAATTATATAGTAAAATAAAGACACATAATATAGGGGTTATGCTATATCTGTGTCTGGTTAGGTGTTGGATGGCTGAGTTAAGTACTGGTGCTGTTCCGGCCGCTATCTTCTTGAATGATAAAGCCATTCAAGAAGCATCGGATTGCCATCCGATGTGAAATGATAAATGAAAACAGCTTTACAAGCAAGCTTGACAGCTGTTTTCATTTATCATTTCTCGCCGGCCTGGCTTTTTCGTTACATGAAGAACCTCGCAAGTAATTTACTGCCGACAAACGCCCCAACAAACAGGAAGATAGCAAAAACCCACCCCGACAGCGAGAGCGAAGCTATCGATGAAAACAACGCCCCAATATTACAGCCGCCGGCAAGTCTCGCACCATATCCCATCAGCAGTCCGCCAAGTGTAGCAGCGACTACCTGTTTCAAAGACTTAATCTTCTTGAATTTAAACTGGGAAGCAAGCAGAGCAGCCAGTAATGCGCCCGCAATGATTCCAAAGTTCTGCCAGGAACCGGCATGATTCAGGATTCCGGCGTTCAGTGTGTTCTGAGCTCCCTCAGATGAAAAGTAATACCATTTGTCGACATTGCCGCCGACCAGACGGTAGAGCCATGCGCCCCAGTTTGCAAAGGTTCCGGATACTCCCCAGGGGGAGCCGGTTGATGCAAACATGGCAATCTGGAATATGGATAACAGAACAGCACCGGTTACATACGTAAATGGATTTTTGAAAATTTGTTTGTAATATGGGTTAGCGCTAAGTTTATCCCAAAAAGCTTTCAAAGTACCACCTGTGCCTTTCTATTTTGTCTTTTCGATTACGATCTCCCATTCGCCGTCATCTACTTCTTCGATTTCTACATTATGTCCCTGGTTTCTTGCCCACTCAGGTACATTTTTCATTGCACAGCTATGGTCGATCTGAACGATAAGAACGTCGCTTACTGCCATTTTTTCCATCTGTTTCTGAACTTTCATTAACGGTACCGGACAAGCCTCGCCTAAACAATCAAGTGTAAATTCTGCCATAATAATATTCTCCTTTCGATTATGAGGGAATTAATCAGTGTTCCCCATCTTTTTCTTTTCAAATAAATCGGCTGCAATATAGAGCAGTCCGATGATAACAAGCTGTAAAATTACTGCACCCGCCCATCCGAATATATCGGGAAGAAAAATTCTTGGTGCGGTGGCGGTGAAGTTTTCGGTCCACCATCCCATATGGCCTGCGCCGATCAGGGAACCGATTACAAAAAACAGAAGACTCAGCATCTGCATCGCAAAACCTTCTCCGACGCGCATCAGTGTTCCGGATGCACAGCCGCCGGCAATAACCATGCCAATACCAAATATGATGCCTCCTACCGCAGTAGCGATACTGATCGGCATGATATAACTCTGTCCCGGAATTTCCTGTCCATTGACAAAAGCACCGTATTTAATGGCGGTAAAACCGATCGTGGTAATGGCAAATGCAATCAGCACAGCTCTGGTGACTGACGTGGATCCGGTAATACAGGGGTCCCGGAGTGAGGCGGTAAAACAAAAACGGGACTTCTGCAGGATAAAACCGAAACAACAGCCAAATGCCCAGTAGAGTGCAAGTGTGCCACTTTTAAGACCCAGAAGGATGCCGATGATAATCACAAGCAGCAATAAGCCAAAACCGATCGGAAGCTGGTTTTTCTTTTTCTTCCGTGGTCTGGAACTGCCTGAACTGCGCCGGATACTTCCTCCGGTGGTCTCAGCTGCATTATTCTGCATTCAATGCACCTCCTTTTTGTTTAGAGTTGAGGATTAGAACGCTTAACTACGTATTCATTATAACACATTGATAAAATTTTCACTATTTCAAATACTTATGTTGTATAAGACTTTGCTATAAGCAGACCCAATACCAAATATTGTGTTTTTTTTGACATTTGGATATAATGATAGATGACAAGTAAGTTAACTGCGGTTCAATTGGGGGAATTGGAATGTTAATAGAGCAGATATTTATGTTTGACCGGATTGCCAAAGAGAAGAGTATCTCGAAAGCGGCAGTCGCCAGCCATATCTCACAGCCGGCCGTAAGCCAGCAGATGCAGCGGCTGGAAGAGGAGTTAGGCGTTAAGCTGTTGGAGCGTTCCAACAGAGGGATTATGCTGACTCCGGCAGGTGAAGTGATGCAGAAGTATTCCGAACAGTTTCTGGAAACATATGCCAATCTGAAAGAAGAGCTGGAGAATCTGCAGACGCACAGCGGAACATTCAGGATTGTGGCGACGCCGGTGGCGTGCAACTATGCGCTGCCGTGCTGTCTGTATAAGGTAAACCACAAATATCCAAACTACAGCTTCAGCCTGAATTCCAGTCCGTCGAGTGAAGTGATTCACCGGATCGAACGGGGACAGGCAGATCTGGGATTTGTTGTGGGCAAAATCGAGTCAGAGAAGCTGGTGTGTACACAGGCATTTTGTGATAAGATATGCCTGGTGGCCAGCAGCGGTTTTCATATTCCGGAACGGATCACCCTGGATGAACTGAAACGGATTCCGATGATTATGCTGAATGAACAGTTCAGTTCCTATCGTCTGCTGCGCCGTTATCTGGATCAGCAGGGGCATCCGGTGGAGAAGTTTAAGGTGATGTTTCAGATGGACTCTACAGAATCGGTCAAAAGTACTGTGATGGCCGGACATGGGGTGGCTTTCCTGCCTTATATTACAATTAAAAAGGAAGTATATCAGAAACAGATAAAAATGATCACCGTGACAGATTTTGACCTGACCTACGATGTTTACTCGATCTATCACAATCGTGAGGCCAGGGAGAATCAGAATATGGAAGAGATTGTTAAGTATTTCATTTCGATTGTCAGCAAGACAATCTGCTGACAATCTATGGTTTTTCAATATGTAGCTCCCAGATACCATTCATCGGTTCGACAATGTCTATGAGGAGCTTCATCTTTTCGCAGTAGCCGGAGATTGATTCAACCACACAGCTGTGGTCGGTGATCAGTTTCAGCTGTCCGCCTTTTTCTTTGATCTGCCGGCACTGCATCAGTTTCATAATCGGTATGGGACACATATCACCCAGGCAGTCCAGTTCGTACATCAAGGTAACCTCCTTCGTGTATGACAGGTGAATAAGACTTGTCGTTAACAGTTTATCACATTTTGTCGAAGGGGGAAAGGGGCATTGGCATGAAGGTACCATTCTATGGAAGAAATTATGGCGAATCAGAGCACAGATACATAACGGATTGTCTGGCCACAGGCCTGGAGACGGATGGTCTGTGGATGGAGCAGCTTTCCAGTATGTGGCAGAATTTTTTTCCTGGTGCTCATGCTCTTTTTACCACCAGCTGTACGACTGCGCTGGAGATGGCGGTGGCCGGATTGCAGCTGAGTCCCGGAGATGAAGTGATACTTCCTTCGTTTAACTTTCCATCGGCGGCAAATGCTGTGCTTTTACATGGCGGAGTTCCTGTGCTGTGTGACATAAACAGCGATACCCAAAATATTTCGACAGCGGATATGCTGTCGAAAATCGGACCCCGGACCAGGGCCGTGATTGCGGTTCATTATGCCGGAGTATCGTGTCCGATGACAGAACTGACCGGTGCAGCTGAAGCGGCCGGGATTGAACTGATCGAGGATGCAGCGCAGGGAATCGGGGCAAGGTATCGGAATAGTGAGAACAGCCTCCTTCCGCTGGGAACAATGGGGCGTTTTGGTGCCCTGAGTTTTCATCATACCAAGAATATTACCTGCGGTGAAGGTGGTGTGATGCTTACGGGAAGTGTGGCAGATTTCCGGCAGGCTGCGCAGTACCGGCTTCACGGTACAAACCGGTCAATGTATCTGGCCGGAGAGGTTGACCGTTATACATGGAATATGCCCGGGTCCTGCAGTCCTATGAGTGAACTGCAGGCAGCATTGCTGGCGTCACAGATGGAGATCCTTTCGCAGGTGACAAAAAGTCGTCTGGCCGTGGCAGATGAATACAGTGCCCGTTTCTGTATATTGGAGGAACAGGGGATTGCCAGACGGATGAAGGTACCTGCATATGCAGAACCGAACGGACATATTTATTATCTGCGGTTTGAAACAAAACGTCAGCGTGACGGGATCAGGGACGATCTGCTGCGTCATGAGATTGACTGCAAGACTCATTATGTGCCTCTTCATATGTCACCGCAGGGACAAAAGATGGGATATCATAAGGACGATTTAAAAGAGTCGGCCAGATGTTACCAGACGCTTCTGCGCCTGCCGATTCACGGGCAGATGACGGATGAACAGATAGAGTATGTGGCTGAACATGTACTGAAAGCATGCCGGAATAACTAGTATGATACGGCTCAATGCAGCGCAGGATATTGACGGCAGAAATGAGGCTTAGTAATGAAATATGATTTGGGAATTGTTGTGCCGGTTTACCGGTCAATGGAATCGGTAAAAGAATTGGTCCATGAGTTGGAGCGGATCTTTCTGCCGGATATCAGTATCAGGATCTGCCTGGTCGATGACAGCAATGATGAAGCAGTGGCAGGATACTTAAAACAATACTGTCTGCTGCCGTCAGTAACTCTCATCGTTCTGGACGGCAATTACGGACAGCAGTCAGCAATTCTTTGCGGACTGAAACATATGAAAGCCTGCCGGTTTTATGCTACGATCGATGATGACCTGGAACAGCCGCCGCAGATGCTGTATATGCTGTATCAGCGTGTGATCCGGGGATATGATCTGGCCTATGGAATACCTGTTTATAATAAAGAACGTCCGGACTACCGCAGATGGGGCAGCCGGATGCGTGATGTGATGTTTTCCCGGCTGATCGGAGTGCCGGGCCGGATCAGGGTCAGCAGTCTTCGTGTCATGACGGCAGAAGTGGCAAAAGCAGCCGTTAAATATGAAAAAAGGGATCAGACAGACCGGTTCTTTTACTTCTCGGCAGCGGCACTTAAGAGCACCAGGAAAAACGGGAAAAAGCTGAAGATAACAAACATCAGCTATAAACCCCGGCAGCGATATAAGGGGGCCAGCGGCTACAGCTTCAGCCGCCTTTTGCGGCTGTACGGAAACATCCTGTGGCATTATGGTTTGGGGCTGCCGACTCCCGGACCGGCAAAACACAGTTACAGGATCCGGGAGATCAGTAATCGGCAGAAACTGATGATACTGGGCGGATCGAATTGCCAGCTTCACGGTGTGCAGCGGGCAGAGGCTATGGGGGTGGATACAATTCTGGTTGATTATAACCGGGAACCGCCGGCTGCTGCAGTCTGCAGTGTTCACGAGCAGATCAGCACGTTTGATACAGAGGCCTGCATGGAAGCGGCAAAACGGCACCGGATCACCGGTGTGATGACGATGGGAACGGATCAGCCGGTTTATACGGCAGCTTGTGTCGGCCATGCTCTGGCCCTTCCGCGGCAGCTGACGATGGATCAGGCGTTTGCCGTGACGAATAAAAAACGAATGAAACAGATTCTGACAGAAGCCGGAATTCCAACAGTAAGTTACCGGATGATCGGGAGAGGGACAGGCGCCGGAGAACTGGCAGACCTGCACCTGCCGTTAGTATTAAAACCGCTTGATTCGCAGGGACAGAGAGGTATTTACAAGCTGGATTCGCCGGAAGAAATCCTGCATCATCTGGATGATACGCTGAGTTTTTCACGGTGTGAGGAAGCGCTTGTGGAAGAATATTATGACAGTGATGAGATGACGGTCAGCGGGTGGATTGAAAATGGAGTTCTTTCAGTCTTAACAGTGACAGACCGTCTGCTGTATCCGGACAAGACACATATCGGAGTCTGTACCGGACATCGGTTTCCGTCTGTTTATATGGATCGGTATCCGGAGATTGCGGATATCAGCCGGCGGGTAGTTCAGGCTTTTGGCCTGACGGGCGGCCCGTTTTATCTGCAGCTGCTGATTGGCGATGAAGGAATTAAGGTAAACGAACTGGCTGCCAGAATCGGCGGGGCATTTGAAGATGTGTTTATTCCCATGGTCAGCGGTTTTGACATTCTGGGTGCGGTGATTGACAGTGCTTTGGGCAGGCCGGTGGATACCAGTGTCTTAACCGGTTACAGTCCGGACGATTCCGACCGGTGCGTGGCTGTCCAGCTGCTGTTTTGTGAACCGGGCCGAATCGGCAGTATAACTCCGCTTGAAGAGATATTGGATCTGCCGTATATCCTTGATGCCGGTTATAATTACAGAGAAGGGCAGGAGATTCCGGTGATGGAGAATGCCACTGCCAGATTCGGTCATGCGGTTATCTGCGGGTCCAGGCAGGATATTGCAAAACGGGTGGATGATTTTTACCTGCATCTGTCGGTACGGTCGGATTCCGGAGCGGAGATGGTCAGGCGGTTTTATCCGTAAGAAGGATAATAGTTCCAATTTGCTAAAAGGGAGAACATCATTGAAAAAATACAGGATATTATTGGCCGGTTGTCTGGCGGCTGTCATGTTAGCGATACCCGGTTGCGGAAAGAAGGAGTCGGATACGGTTTCGATCGCCCAACAGTTCGGGGTAGCTTATGCGCCGCTTCAGATTATGAAAGAGAAGCAGTTTCTGGAGGAAAAACTTCCGGGAGTAAAGATCGAATGGAAGCAGTTTGGCGGCCCGACCGCAATCCGGGAAGGCATGTTAAACGGTGAAATTGACTTCGGATTTATGGGCGTGGCACCGGTTTTAGTCGGAATTGATAATGGCATGAAATGGCGCTATGCGGCAGGCCTCAGTTCAAATGAGGTGGCGATTGTCACAATCAGAGATGATATGGAGAGTCTTAAAGATGTGACCGAAAAGGACCGGATTGCCATTCTGTCACCGGCCTGTACCCAGCATGTGCTGTTGTGTATGCTGGCTGAGGAGCAGTTGGGAGATGCCCGGATTCTGGACAATCAGCTGGTGTCAATGAGTCATCCCGACTCGGTAAATGCCCTGCTTTCCGGGACAGAGATCACCGCTCATGTAGCCACACCGCCTTATATATCGATGGAAGCAGACGGCGGAGCAAAAGTTCTGGCGACCGGTGAGGATATTATGGGGGAACCATTTACTTTTATTACCTGTGTCGCAATGGAGGATTTCTATCAGAATAACAGAGAATATTACGATGCATTTCTGGCAGCACTGCAGGAATCGGTGGACTATATTAATGAAAATCGCAGTGAAGCTATTGCTCTTCTGGCACCCGTTTATGGGATCACAGAGGCTGAGCTGGCAGCGCAGATGGACTATAACGGAACGATATATTCCACAGAACTGAGCGGAATCGAGACCTTCAGCCGACGGATGTCTGAGATGGGCTTTACAGGTAAGGACCGGCCGATGAGCGATCTGGTATTTGATAATGTAGTTTACAGGTGACGAAGCGGAAAAGAGGAGTTTACCAATGAGCATGAAAAAGAAATGGAAAGAACGTCTGGGATGGATTGTTCTGTTTCTGATTTTGTGGGAGGGGAGCGTGAAACTGTTTCACGTATCCCCGCTGCTGTTTCCGCCGCTGGAAGACGTTGCTGTTACGTTCTGCCGTGGAATTGTCGCAGGCGACCTGATCTGGCAGAGTGTTTATTCCGTGGGAATGATTGCTGCGGCTCTGGTAGTCAGCGCGGTATTGGCAGTGTTTATGGCACTGCTGGCGACCTGCTCCCGGATTTTGGACAGTCTGATTGATACCCTGACCGCACTGGCCCATCCGCTTCCCGGCCTGGCGCTGCTGCCGCTGATTATTATGTGGTTTGGCACCGGCAGCGGGGCAGTCATGGCAATTGTGGTGCATTCTGCACTCTGGCCGGTCCTTGTCAATCTGACCAGTGGGTTTAAGGCGATGCCGGCCGTATATGAAGATATCGGCAGAAGTCTGTCAATGTCTGCGGCTTCCATTACTCTTGAGATTCGCCTTAAGGCTTCCCTGGCGTACTTTATCTCCGGTCTGAAGATTGGCTGGGCCAGGGGCTGGCGGGCTTTTATCAGTGCCGAGATGGTGTTTGGTGCGGCGGGATCAAAAGGCGGAATCGGCTGGTATATTCTGACCCAGCGGACCTTTATGAATACGGCCGGATTGTTTGCCGGCATTATTCTGGTGATTATGATCGGTTTGCTGGTGGAAGATGTGCTGTTTGCATCACTTGAAAAACATACCCTTGAAAAGTGGGGAATGAAGGCAGTGTAAAAGGAGTACGGATATATGCTGGAAGTGAGAGATCTTAGAAAATCCTTTGAAGTACCGGGCGGCAGTCACAGAGTTATTGCGGACTTGAATTTTACGGTTCAAGACGGCGAATTCTATGTGATTGTCGGTCAGAGCGGCTGCGGCAAGAGTACGCTGCTTCGTATGATGGGGGGATTTGCAGAGCCTGACGGAGGTGTGGTTTCACTGAACGGTAATGCAGTAAAACGTCCGTCTAAAGATGTGATGATGGTATTTCAAACCTTTGATCAGCTGTTTCCATGGTTTACCCTGAAACGGAATCTGACCTATGCAATCAGGAAGACCGGGCCTAACGTGTCGGACCGGGATCTGGATGGTTATGCCGTCAGTTATCTGAAAATGGCCGGGTTGGAGGAGTTTCAGAACAGTTATCCCTATCAGCTTTCCGGGGGAATGAAGCAGCGGGGGGCACTGGCCCGGGCACTATGCTTAAAGCCCGGGGTGCTGCTGATGGATGAACCGTTTTCCAGTCTTGACTACCTTACCAAGCAGGGATTGTATCAGAGTGTCCGGGAAATGACCGGACAGACCAAAGCCACAGTGGTGATGGTGACTCATGATATCGAGGAGGCGCTGATCCTGGGCACCTCCATCGCTGTGCTGTCAAAAGAGACCGGAAAGTTTTCCGCTGTTTTTCAAAGATCAGATGGATTTGATGAAGGAGTACGTGAGCAGCTTAAGGCGTGTCTTGGCTGACTTTGTATACGGTAACAGTGAAATAATCCGGATTGTCCATTAAACTAATGATTCTGGTGCCATACAGCGGAGATTCAAAACTCCCAACCCTGGTCCCGTTGGTTTCGCAGTAGTTTTTTAAATCTTTTATAAAGGCGGCATTGCCGTAGATTACATTATAATAAGGCCGGTTTTCGTAGATATAGTCCAGTTCATCTGTCAGGCAGATGTACTGGATTTTATTTTTCTCAATATAATGTGCCAGTTCATCACTTCCGTTCAGGCAGGGCAGGTTGCGGTAATCAAGCAGTGTGCCCTGGTCAAAGTAAAATCCGGTATTTAAGTTGGCAATCACTCTGGCATCGGCAGGAACCAGATCACCGAGCTGTTTAAGGTATTCGGTGTAAGCCGGTGCCTCTATATAGGGCCGGATCGCTGTGTGGCTGTTCCAGATCAGAAAAACAGCCGCCGTTGTGATTGCCATGATACGTCCGGCCCGTTCAAAGAGCAGGATTATCTGTAAAATAGTGATCCAACCTAATAACAGAAAAAAGATAATGGTAGTCTGATTGTACCGGCCGATGATAATCATGCCCAGAGTCAGTCCGGCAGCAGCAGCCAGGAGCACCAGGGTATGGCATGACCAGATTCCGGCGTCTGTTTCATCACTGCCGCTTAAAAACAGATAAGCAAGAATCAGCAGGATGACAGAGGCAGCGGACAAAATTAAGATCAGACGCTCATCGGGAAGATAATAGGTTCCGCTTTCGCGATGAAAAATACTTTTAAAATAATATATAAATTCGGCAATTCTGCCGGTTGCACTGCTGTTCAGTTCGAATTCCTGCTCACCGTAACGAAAATAATCAGGAATAAATGCAGGGCTGAACAAAAAGCTGATGCCGACAAATACCGCTGCAATTGCTCCGGTAACTGCTGTATAGACCAGCAGCGGAGCAGCAAAATGCTGCGATTGTTTCTTGTTTATAATACCGCAGATAATCAGAACACAACCGCAGACCGCTGCAAGCAGAAAGCTGTTAGGATGGATTCCCACGGAAAGACCGGTAAGTAGCGCTAATAAAAGAGCCTGCCTGACGGATGGGCAGCCACAGCTTTTAATCAGGATAAGAAGGCAGGAGAGCATGGTAACACAAAGGATGATTTCCTGGCGCGCAAAGTGGGAGGCATAGACAAACTGTGTATCCAGACTGACCAGGATCATAAGTCCGGCACCGGCGATCATACCCCCCAGCTCTTTGCCGATCCGATACAGCAAAATCAGGCAAATCAGTGCAGCGGTGAGAGACAGCAGCCGGACGGCCTGAATATTAAAACCAAAGATTTCAGTATATCCCATTTGAAGTGCATGAAACAACAGTTTGATCGCATGTGCCACCCGTGGTTTGAGGTCAAAGAAACTCTCAGTGACGCCAAAACTTTTAGCGCTCTGCATATCACGGGTCAGACCGGCAAGCCATGCCTCATCAGAGTGTACGAACGGAAAACGGGTCAGAAATGAACCGGAAATAAGAGCGTAAATAACAAGATATACAAATATCAGTAGAATTTCTCCAGTCAATGACTTAGTTTTGCGATTCATGTAAATTCCTCCCCGTATGATTGTTATTATTTTACCATAATGAAACGCTATAAAAAAGTCACTATCAAATTAAATGATACAATATAAAGAACTCTTATGCCACTTTATTCTGAAAATACAGTATAATAAAAGGTGAAATTCGTACGAAATGAGATTGAGGCCCTCATTTTGTACTGATAGAGAATGCTAACTACAACTAATACTTAGAACTAACCGTTAAAAGAGGGAGGTTTTTATGGGTTCGATTGCTAAAAAAATAACAATCTTTTCCTTCTTGGTTATGCTCGCAGTCGGGATAACCGGCTGCAGTTCCCACACATTTGTTCAGGGTGAATCTCTGATTGTATCTGCCGGTGATTTGTCTGCATACAGCGGACAGGACAAGGTGGTAATCGTGGATACCCGTACTGCTGAAGAATATGCGGCAGGACATGTGGAAGGAGCGGTGAATATTCCCACCGATGATATTGTCATCAATGTTCCGGTGAAGAATATGCTCACCAGTACAAAGAAGATTGAAAAGGTGATGGGTGCCGGCGGCATTTCCAATGACACACTCGTACTTGCTTATGATGCTAACAAGATGGGAGCATCCCGTCTGTTATGGTCCTTATTCATGTATGGGCACCAGAATGTAAAGGTAATCGACGGCGGGTTTGAAGCGCTCCGGCAGTCAGGGGCAGCAATGACCACCGATGTACCAACACCGGAACCGGCTGTATTTACAGCAAAGGAACCGACGCGCAACTGGTCGGCGAAGATGGATGAGGTAAGGGCTTTGGCAGAACAGCCGGATCCGAAAGTCATTCTGCTTGATGTACGGCGGCCGGATGAGTTTGCTGAGTCGGGCCGGATTCCGGGATCGATTATGATTCCTTATGAGACGAATTTCTTCTCAGACGGAACATTTAAGACCACTCAGATTACCAGAATCAACTATCTGGAGGAAAAGATATATCCGGAAGATGAGATTATTATCTTCTGTCAGACATCGATGCGGGCAACACCGGTATTTGTCCAGTTATATGAGGCCGGTTACCGCAATATCCGTATTTACGACGGAGCTTACCTGGAATGGACATCCCACAGCGACAATCCTGTGGAAATGCCGGCCGGCGGAGCAGCTCCGGTGAAGAAAAACGCGTCATAACAATTGGTTTTTGAGGAAATCTCAGAAAGGGTAAATTATGAAAAAACTTATACCTGTTTTATTAGGCACTGCTATGGCTGTCAGCTTAAGCGCATGTGCAAGCAAGACTGTAACCGAGACAACAACAGCAGCACCGGCTGCGACCGAGGCAACTACTGAGGCAGCAACCGAAGCGGCTGAAGCAGCTTCCGATGATGTGGTAAAAGCAGCTGCAATGGCTTATTTTGCAGAATTTCCGGATGATAAACATATGATCGTTGTGGCTGACCTGTTTGCCAAGATCGATGCCGGCGAAGATATGCTGATTATTGATATCAGAAAAGCAGAAGATTATGCTCAGGGACATATAAAAGGTGCCGTGAACATTCCTTATGGATCTGCTGTAGCTGAGAACCTGGACAAGATTCCGGATGATGTTCCTGTATATGTAAACTGCTACACCGGTCAGACTTCATCCCAGACCGTGGCTCTGCTTAATGTAGCTGGCAAATTCGCAACCAATATCCAGAGCGGATGGAACAACGGAATCTCCAAAGCAGATGGTTATGAAGCTTACATTGACACCGAAGAAGCAGTTCTTCCGGATGAGACCTATGATGTAGATCCTGAAATTGCAGCAGCGATTGCAGATTATTATAAAGAAGCAACCGGCGGTGCGATTACATCCTTTAACTTCAAAGCAGAAGATCTGATGGAGCTGGTTGATGCTGAGAGCGAAGACTATACCATCTTATCGATTCGTCAGGCAGAAGATTATGACAAAGGTCATATCGCCGGTGCAATCAATATTCCTTTTGCAAAGGGTATGCAGGAGCAGTTTACTGAGATTCCTACCGACAAACCGGTAGTGGTTTACTGTTACTCAGGACAGACCTCTTCTCAGACAACAGCAATCCTTCGTCTGCTTGGTTATGAAGCATATTCACTGAGCGGCGGTATGGGAGCTGAAGGCGGAGCTGGCTGGCTTGGCGCCGGATATCCGGTTGTGACAGAATAGATTTGATATATGACTTAATAGGGGTGGTGCACTGTATGTGCATCACCCTTGAGTACAATTAAAGTCAATTATATGAAACAGTATTGAATATGAAATCATAAATATTCAATACTGTTTTTTAGTTGTTCATATGATATAATTTATTATATTTTATTCCAAGGAGGAAATGCTTTTGATTAAAGACAGAAATATAAATACTATTGTTGATGCAGATGGAAATAAACTTGTTCTTATTAATGACATACGCTTCAAAGGTAAAAGAAAGATAGACTGGAAAAGTGTAAAACTATATCTCCAAGAATATGTTGGAGATTATTATGAGATTGCAGTAAACTCAGAAAAAATTTATATTGGTAATGAATTACCTGAAGAATTTACGGAATCGGAGAGTAGAAAGGCTCTTATGGGTGCTAATGCGAAAGCCAAAGCTAACGCAGCAACAGCAATTCCTGAATTAATTCAGATTGCAGCCAATCCATTTTATGAGGAGAATCGAAAAGAAAAGCATAGCAAAAAGGCTAAGAATGGTTGGTATAATTACGATGTACGATTTGCATTGCCAATATACGAAGATGAAATACTAGATAGGTATAATGTTTTCAAAGCACGATTGCTTGTAAATCACGCTGAAAATGGAAAAAATATTTGTACGATATTTTAGCGATAAAAAAAGAAACGAGCAAGCCACAACAATAAGTGTGGTGAAAACCCATTTCTTACATTAAGTATAACTCAGGCAAGTTGATTAGTCAATGGAAAATTCAAGTATGTCAATACCTTCTAATATTAGTTTCTCAGCATTCTTATGATCATCTGGATTTTACTATCTTATTTATTGATATTTACTCCCACAAACAGTATAATAGAGTTACTAAAATCAAGAGACACCAAGCGCTTTTTCGGTTTTCCGTGCCTTTTATTGTGGTGCAAAAAGAAGGGAATGACGAACATATGAAAAAGGCATATATGAGTCTGTCTATATTATTTGATCTGTTAAACAAGCAATTATCCGACGAAGCATTTATTGAAAATGATGAATACTGTATTTGTGGAGTACGCGCATATGACGGAGAGCAGATCCTCAACAGTGACTATGTATATGTGAGATCGAATGAGAATGATCCGTCTAAAGCTGTAATACAGCATCAAAACGGATATATAGTTGTTGATGCTCCCTGGAATCATGCAATTAACATTGTTATGACAGCAATGGAGCAATTTAAGAGATATGATGAGCAGCTTCACTATGCCGTTGCATCTGATGATCCATTTCAGAAAGTAGCCGAGATCGCCTACCAGATGCTGGGGCAGCCGTTGATGATCACATCAAACATTTTTCGTGTGATCGGAATTGCGGGAGCGGATACCGGTATTCCGTGGGAATATTCAAAGACGCATCGATTCAGTCCGCCGGCATATGTCAGCTATTTTACTCATGCAAGCCGGTTTCATACTTACATGACAGGAGACAGGCCGTTATACAAAAAACTGCCGTCCTTTTGCAACTGGAAAGCATTTTTACGCGTTAACTGTTTTTATGAAAATGAAGCTAAATGCAGACTGGTCATCTCTGCTTCCGAGAACGAGATGCCGGGCAGGGGTTTTATAGATATGGCAGCATACATTGGTACTTTCATAGAACAGATCTCGCCGGAGTTGTCATCACAATACTTTTATGATAAAGCAGCAACAGATCCTTTCGTTGAGAAAAACGGGCAGCCTATGTTATGCAACAACCCGCTAAACAGCAAGATTTCCAATATGATTGGAACGAACGAATTTTACCTTTGCCAGATCACACCGGTTGCTAACAGTGAAAATTACATTGGACTGTATTGGATCTACGGACAATTGAACAATAAGAATATTAATATTGTGCCATATCTTTACGACAACAGTATTATCCTTCTTATTCCGTGTAGTTCGGATACAAGAACGCTGCTGCAGCAAAATCTATCATCAATGTTGGATGAAATGGACTACATCTGCCTGATCAGCAACGCCTGTAGTGACTTGAAAAAGATTCATGAATGTATCAACCAGACCAACCGGCTGCGAACGGATTTTCCGGACTTGCCAACCAGATTTATGTTTTATGAAGACCATGCAGAAAGCTGCCTGATCCGTGAGATAACGTCAAAGTTGGATTTGGATATATGGGTTCATAAGGGGCTGAAGAAGCTGATTGAATATGATACACGGAAAAAGACGGATTATTATCAGACATTATGCTGCCTGGCAAAGAATCAGTTCGCACAGAATACCGCCGCCGCAGAATTGTTTATTCACAGAAATTCACTTCAGTATCGGATCGAAAAGATTGAACAGATTCTCGACTGCAAGCTATCAGATGCTAATGTCAGATTTTTTGTCCGGTTATCTATTCTTCTTATCTCAGCAGAAACAGATTCAATATAAAAATGCCGGTTTCAGGAGCAGCAATTATTGCCCCGGAAAACCGGCATTCTGTTTTAGACGATCAGGAACTTGATGAAAACACCACTGATAATAACCGAAACAATGGTCAGTGTCACAAATCCGGCGACCAGCATAGTTGGCAGGATGTGATCCTTCAGCATCTGCTGTTCATCTGTTGTAGTACCGACCTTTTCAGAGATCTCGTTACTTAATATCATGGTTCCGGGAAATCCATACAGGCAGGTGGTTGCCACAGCCAGGCTCATCTGCCAGCTGAAACCAAGAAGCCTGCCGACAATAAGGGCGACTATAAAAAGACCGGCACACCCACAGACAAATGCAATGACAATCGGGAAAATCATACGCAGCATCATTTCGGGAGTAACGTTAGCCAGCATCGAAACCACATAGGAGAATACCGCCAGAATACCAAATCCGTAAGCTCCGGCCTTTCCAAGGATATTATATTCGATCAGGTTGATCTCTTTGGCAATGACACCTACAATCAGGCACATGACAAAAGCGTTGATACCGGTCAGCATAGAGAGTCGGCTGGCGACCAGCGCGATGACCAGGATCTTAGCAAGCAGGATGTAAGAGCTGCTGTACTTTTCAGGCAAAGAAGGGAGATGCCATGGCTTTTTTGTCACTGCTGACTGGTCGTCCTTTTTTACATTCTCTGGTTTCCAGGAAAGTGTTCCGCTGCGATATTCTTTTAGCAGACGATTTGCATCGAGACGAAGGAAAAAGGAACCCAGCGGATATCCGACAACGCCCTGAATAGCGCAAATTATAGTGGCAAGAAGGCTGACATCAGTTAAACCCAGCGGTGTGGCTGCTTCACTGACAACCAGGCCGGAGACGAAACCACCGGTGATGGGGCCGACAACAGCAACTGCCAGATTGTTTCCAATCCATATCCGGGAAAGGAAAAATATCAAAAAGCCGCCAATCACTACAATTGCAAGACCCAGAATAACCGTTTTCCACTGCATCAGAAATTCTCTTGTATTCATCAGCGAACCGTTGTTAATTAGAATAACATAAACAAGCATCGTTGCGATTCCGGAGATTCCGGAGGTCACAAATACATCGGTGGGAATGATGCCGGACCAAAAGCCGATCATAAACAAAACGACAGCGACAAAAAGCATTGAAATAATCGCTTTGGTTTTGGTTGATATAAAATCACCGATGGCGAAGATTACCGCGATAACCGCCAGTGACATAATGCCGTCGAATGCTAACATAGATAAACCATCCTTTCTTAGTGTATATGATAATGGCCAGCAAAAACTTTAGTATTTCGGCAGGGGTTTCTTCTCGGCAGGGGGAGTCAGGGGTCTCTTTTCAACCATTTTTTTCATCAGGGCAGTATTCATTTCATCTAAATGGTCACTCATGTAGGCAAGAATGTCAACAGTGTCTTCACTGGTTACGCCAATCATCCCTTCGTTAACAGGAATCTGTACACCGGCCATTGCCAGCTTTGCCGCATCATAACCGGTGCCAATAGCTGAAATCATTCTCATCGCACATGCATTCCGGGGACCGTCACAACAGGCACCAAAAGTTGCGGGCATGGTGTTTTGAATGGCTTTTTCAATGATATCGGCACCTCCTTTATGAAGTGCCACATAACCTGCAGCGGCAGCCTGACAGGCCGCAACCAGACAGGAACAGAAGATTGGCGTCGAACCGCCGATACGAACGGAGATGCGGATGCTGATCAAACAAGCCAGCGCAACCGCCCGGATTGCTTCATCCTCACTTACATCCAGTTCTCTGGCCAGTGCATATGTAGGCAGAACCGTGGCAATTCCAAGGTTGCCCTTGCCTGAAATGCTTAAAACTTTCATTCCAATGCCTACCATACGTGCTTCACAGGCGGCGCAGCTTAATGCTTTGACTCTGGAAATAGGATCATCGGCCAGCTGTCCATAGTGATATCCTAAGCCGGCGCCGAGATTGTGTTCCAGGCCAAACTGACCGATGGTATCATTGGCCTCCATTGCTTCTTTCAGGAAAGCCAGCCGTTCAATAGGCACTTCCCGGGTAAAGTCGTATAACTCAGCTAGGCTGTATCCGGCTATTTCGTGTCCAGAATCAGCGGATGATTCTTTGTAATCTGATGTAAAGACAGTCTGCCCGTTTTTCTCCAGAAGAATCACATTTATCATTCCCCCGCGAATCAATGCCCGTCCGGTACCAAGCTCAGTGGTTACCGTTGTGTCGATATAAACCAGCTCCGGTGCTGTCCAGTCAGGAATTACTTTTACAGAAGGAAGAATACTTTTGGCTGTTTCAATCTGCTGCTGCGTGATATCACGGATTACTTCATATTTCATCTCCGTGATACCGGCGACGGCACCAGCGGCACAGGCCATTTCCAGAGTATCCTCGGGCAGGGCAGGCGTTACAACTTCTCCCATACGGGCACAGAATTTTCCGTTTGCAATGCATTCGATACTGAGAATTTCATTTCCGCCAATCACCTCACGGGCAGCAGCAGAACTGTAAATAAAACTGATCGGACCGGTACAACCCATGGTAGGAGCCATATCATCATGCATTATTTTGCATAAAGCATCAAACATTTTTTCTTTATCTGCCATCTTATCGATCTCCTTGTATTTAATTTATTATCGTATTAACGATGGATAATAACCCCATTTGCTTCAAGAACATTTTGCAGGTGTGAGACATCAAGTTCAGAAGTGCTTTTTCCATATTTGACTGATAATGCGGCGGCAGTACCTGCGGCTTGTCCGGTCAAAGCAGCGGGAGGAATAACCCTGGTGACTTCCCAGGCATCATCGGCAGATGCTATGATTCTCCCAGCAGCCAGCAGATTGTTAACTTTAGGATCAATCAGGCAGCGATAGGGAATCTCATATACGGGGCCTGCTTTTCGCCAGTCTCCTGTACAGCCGATGGAATCAGAAAATGTCTGGTTGGCATCATCCGGCGTCAGTTCATAACAGCCAACGATTCGTCTTGTTGTTCTGAATGCGCCCATTCCGGCAACCGACAACATGGTATAATCCGGTCCCTGTTTTTCTTTCAGCCTTTCTAGTGCAAATTTACGGCTGACCTGCAGATACTGACTGACCTCCTGGCCGTCTGTTCCATAATATTCCCGCAGTTCATTTCGCTTATCAGGCTGATCAAAACGTTCGCCGGTAAACTCTTCGGGTTCTGATTTTGGCAGCAGGCCAAGCATTGGTACATTGACTGCTTTCATGATATTGTTGGATTCGATTGCCCTGCGCATCCGTTCAAGATCTGTTTCATAGCACCAGTATGACAGCATGGTGGGACGGTCAAAGCAGACGGCACCGGCCCGGTAGAACACGTCGGCATCTCCGGTACAGTCAATTACAACTTTACTGTGATAAGCACAGCGTCCGGATTTATTTTCAACGATTATGCCAACAGCACAGCCGGTTTCAATGATGGGCTCGCAGAAGGCTGTATCATATAGAATTTCGATCCCTTCATTTTCCATCAGTTCATCACCGGCAAGAACAAAGGCGGGAATATTAAACCAGGTTTTATAGCGTCCGGTTGGACCTGGATGACGGTCGATCCCCATGGTCCATCCATCCGGCAGATCGGAATAACCGTATTTTATCGAGAGGTGAAGCAGTTCCTCTGCAATACCGCCAACTACTTTACGTCCTTTGCCGTCGCACAGCGGGAGATATAGGCACACGTGACCAAGGGTTGCAAGCCCCCCCAGATAGGCTGCTTTTTCTATAAGCAGGGTTCTCATCCCGTTACGTCCTGATGCTAATGCAGCACTCATTCCGGCGATACCGCCGCCGACAACAATGACGTCATAAGAACCGTATACTTTTGTCTCTAAAGTTTCATGAACATAATTCAATAAAACACATCTCCTTCCTCATATTGAGTATTTCAGGCAGATTAGTTGATCAACTAATGTATATTTAGTATAGATTACCGCTGATTTGCCTGCAACTTACCGGAGAAACAAGGTTTTTCGACAGTTAATAGAATTTTTTGTGCCTGATGCAAGGTGATTCTGGTGGGAAGTTGTGATATAATATAAGATTATGCATATGGGATTATGATGAGGCAGGAGAATAACAGAATGGAATTCAATGAGAAATTGCAGCAATTAAGAAAACAAAAAAACTGGACGCAGGAGGAACTGGCAGAGCTTCTGTATGTTTCGCGAACTGCTATATCCAAATGGGAATCGGGACGTGGTTATCCGAATATTGAGTCGCTAAAGGCTATTTCAAAACTGTTCGCGGTGTCGATAGATGATCTGCTGTCGGGGGCAGAGCTTATAACGCTTGCAGAGACAGAAAATCAGAAAAATGTCAGAGGTCTTCGTGGCATGGTTTTTGGAATTCTGGATTGCATGACGGCACTGCTGTTTATTATTCCGATGTTTGGGCAGCAGGGAGAGGATATGATATATGCAGTATCATTGTTTGCACTGACGGATATTCCTGACATTATGAGAGTGGTTTATTTTGTTCTGGTGCTGGTTACTATAGTATTTGGGATAACGGAGCTGGCCCTGCAAAACTTTCAGCATCATTTGTGGATCAAAAATAAAGCCGGATTTTCACTTTTATTGAGTATATCCGGAACTGTTTGGTTTATCATTAGCCGTCAGCCATATGCGGCGGTATTTATCTTTCTGTTATTGGTAATAAAGGGAAGTTTGCTGATTAAAACCTGATGACACGAAACGTATCACTCGTGTGACAGCGCGATTCTTATGTTTTTTTGATCTCCGTGATAGGCTGTTGGTGGACTTTGGCACCACAAAATATCAGAAGGAGAATTAAGAAATGAACAAGAGAGTAAGGATCAATTTTTATGTAACCGGAGTTTTATTTATCCTGTTTTGCCTCTTTACAGCGGCAGTCCAAATGATCGATGTAAAACCGATTGGACCGGAGCAGTCGGCGGTTGGGTTTGCGGCGATAAACGGAGCGGTTGCCGGATGGATCGGTGTGGATTTGTTCTGGTACGAACTGACTGACTGGTTAGGGATAATTGCGATTTTGGCGGCACTTGGTTTCGCAGCCCTGGGAGTGCGGCAGCTTATTAAGCATAGATCCATCAAACGGGTGGATCGCGGGATTCTTGTACTGGGAGCTTCATATGCAATGACGGTTGCTGCATATGTGTTTTTTGAAGTTTGTATTGTTAACTATAGGCCGGTCATAATTGGGGGAGGGCTGGAGGCTTCCTATCCGTCTTCCCATTCAATGGTTGTGGTGGTGATTATGGCAACAGCAATGATGCAGTGCCGCAGATTGACGGGGAGGAAGGTTGTCAGGGGCCTTGTTGATGCTGTCTCGATATTGGTTATGGTTATTACAGTTTTCGGGCGGATCATATCAGGGGTACACTGGTTTACTGATATTGTTGGCGGATTATTGCTGGCAGCAGTATTAATTATGTTTTACTATACGGTCAATTTGTATGTGGAGCTGTACTTCCTCTGATGCAGTTTAACAGCAGCGGCAGTCTCAGCTCCAGGATTCAACGTCTAAATATAATCTGATATATATGGGGTTTCGTGCATAATAACATCGTCCAATCTTTGCACGGAATGTTCGTCCCCTTGTATCCGTTCTGTACGATGAAGCTGCATCACGGTTTTGTATCCGAGCAGCAAGGTCGTCAGAGTGGCAATCGACATGGAAACGTGGCTGTCGGCTTTCTGGTCTGTCAGTGAACAACGTCCTTCGTTAAACAGAATATTTAATGTGCGGTTATTCCAATCCAATATATGATCAGTAATCTCAAAAGAAATACATACATTCTGTTCCAAAGGATCGCAGCGATAATGAGAGAAAAACTCCTCAACATCTACGATGCGTCCCATAATGTAAGGGCGGATGGTTTCTTTAATATCCCCGTCGTCCATATCGAAGGCGACGGGTTCATTGAAATAGGTATTTCCGCGCACTTCGTCAATCATGGAGTCATGAGCGTGTATATACTCCCACAATCCCTTTTGAGCTTCCAGGTTGAGATAAATCATCTCTTTGATATGCATAATATCATTCCGGATCAGGTACACCATATATCCAAGCGGTTTGTTTTCTACACTGTAATAAATCGCGACCATCGTATCGTCGTAATCCCACCGCCAATATTCTTCCCAGGCCAAAGCATTACGGAACAGGCAGCCATGTGTCTGCTTTGCAAATTGTGCATGCAGATTCATAAAGTCATCATTTTCCCAGCTTACACGGTGAACGCCTCCCGGGGCTTTTGATTTTGCAGGGATTTGCCTGTCCTTAACACTGTAGGAAATCTTATTAGATATAATTTCCCACCCATATTTTCGATACAGCGGAATGGAATACGGGTATAACAATGCCAGAGACTGTCCCTTTTCTCTCATGCGCAGCAGGCTTTTCTTCATCAGTCTTGACATAATACCTTTCCCGGTATATTCAGGATAGGTGGAAACGCTGGTGACAAATCCAATGGGGTAGATTTTGCTATAAATATTCATATTAAGGGGATATACGGCAAATTGCGAAACAAGGGTTTCACCGTCAAAACAGCCAAGGATATCGGCACGCTCTAAGACCGGAAATTTTGACTGCTTAATATCATCCCCCTGCCAGCCGGCATTTATCAAATCCTGCTCCGTTACCTGAAACGCATAGCGGAGTAATGCATTGTACTGATCTATATCATTTGTTGTTAAATCTCGTATAAGGTAAGGAAAATTTGCATTCTTGTCGGTACTGTTCATATTATTCACTCTCCATAGCTATTTGGTTATTCAGAGTGGGCATTTCTGTAATGTTCTCTGATTTCATCCGGTAACTGGTCTGGCAGCATAGTACTCAGCCGGTCTTCATTGCCGTCTTTGATTGCCTCCTAAGTAGGTTCTACAATGATGTTAACACGAAAATAAACAAGAGTCAATTTGACATTAAGGAGCTGGGAAGCACTGACAAGGGACTTATTTACTTATCGCTTGCTATGTGATAAGATTTCAATGACAATAAGTTGCAGACGAGTGATATATGACAAAATTATATATGAATGGGAGATTCCAAAATGTGTACAAGTTTTGCAGTATATGGTCAAGAAAAAGTTATTTATGGTATGAATTTTGATACAGATGATATTGATTTAAAACTAAAAGTCAAAAGTTATAATGATATGAATGTGTTTTGCTTTACAGCCTTAACAGGCAGCAAATACACGGATATCGCCGGGTTTAATAGTGAGGGGCTTTTTATCTGTACTCAGGCAGTAAAATATAATCCGGGTTTTAAATCAAGTTGTGACGAGAATGATTGGTTTGCTTTTGATATTTTTGATGAAGTGCTAAAGAAAACAAGAAATACTTCTGAATTTTTTAACGTTCTTGATAAAAGAGTAATCTCGTATCCTGGAAATCCATTATACCCGGAATTAGGGCTGCATACTATGATCGCTGATAAAACTGGTGATGCAATTATTCTGGAAGAAGGAGATGATACAAATATAATAACTCCTATTCATAATAATTTTATTGTTATGACGAATTTTCCAAATGGGGATTTTAAGGAAGCCAATTATAATGAGGTACAAGGCAGAGGGGCGGATCGATATATTTGTGCTCATGAATATATTCACAATAATATTGATGACTTTGGAGTAGATGAAGCCTTTGAAGTTTTAAGTAAAACCAGTCAGGCGAATACTCTGAGTTCAATCGTATATGAACCATCAACAAATGAAATTTATATAAGCTTAAAAAAAGATTTAAGCAAAAAATGGAAGATTTCTATTACTGAGAAAACAATCCAATCCATGGACGGATTTTTAACTAACATTAAAATTCAATTTACACATGAAGAAATATTTGTGAAGGATCTTATTAGCTTGTATTAGTGAAAACCATCTACTGAAAGGAGTTTGTATATGGAACTTCGTGTTTTGAACTATTTTTTAACAGTAGCAATGGAGGAGAACATCACAAAGGCGGCGAAACTGCTGCACGTATCACAACCGACCCTGTCGCGCCAGCTGATGCAGCTGGAAGAAGAACTCGGGGTGAAGCTTTTTACGAGGAGCAATCACAGCATTATTCTCACTGATGAGGGAATGCTGTTGAAACGGAGGGCCCAGGAACTGGTTTCTCTTGCGGAAAAGACGAAACAGGAGCTGTCGCGCGAAGATGAGCAGCTGTCCGGTGAGATTGTTTTTGGATGTGGTGAGCTGCGCAGTGTCGGTTTTTTATCCGGTTTAATCACTTCATTTCAGCAGCAGCACCCTGCTGTCCGATACGAATTATATAGCGGCAATGCAGATCATATTAAAGACAATATTGAAAAGGGAACCGTTGATCTGGGCCTGCTTGTCGAACCGGTTGATATCAGTAAATATGATTTTGCCCGAATCCCCTTAAAAGAGCAGTGGGGAATATTGATACACAAGGATTTTGCTTTATCAAAGAAGCAAAGTGTCGGGCCTGAAGATCTGACAGAGATTCCATTGCTGATGACAAAACGTACGCTGGTACTGAATGAACTGGCGAACTGGTTTGGCAGGTATTACGAGAAGATTAACATCGCGGCAACCTATAACCTTACTTATAATGCAGCAATATTGGCGAAGGATAAATTCGGTGCAGTTATCTGCCTTGACCTTGATTCAACATATGAAGATCTGTGTTTTATTCCATTTTCACCAAAACTGGAGGCCGGGTCGGTATTGGCATGGAAGCGTAATCAGATCTCATCAGCGACAACAACTGCATTTATTGAATATGCAAAGAAATGCATTAAACAAATATCTGAAGATACATTATGAGTATTTTACATCTCTGAATCGTGTCGGTATAATAATAGGTGTTCCCAGGTGGGGCATCTATTTTTAATTTACCGACTTTACACCACAGGAGGTGAGGACGTGAAGAAGATTACCGGCAAAGAGGCAAATGAATGCTATAACATTCCAATGTCTGTTTTGCAGGAATATGAAAAACTGAGTTTATGCAGTGCGGTCAGAACGGCGTGGCAGTATGATGACCGGGATCTGGAACGGATGAGCATGATTATGACGCTTAATGAGATCGGTTTTACCAATGAAGAAGTGGAAACTTATATGCGTCTGTTGGTGTCAGATACACCAACGGACGCAGAACGGCTGCGGCTGCTAAATAAAAAACGCAGCAGCACACTTGATGAAATTCATCTGAGACAGAAATCGCTGAACCACCTTGATTATCTGAGACATGAGATTCAAAAAGCGAATCAGGACTGTAAACTATGGAGGAAATAAAGTAATCGAAAGAGAGGCATGATAACATGCAAAAAAATATTGGATCAGTATTATCACTTTATCCCACACCATTGACTGTAATAGGTGCAGTGGTCGATGGATAGTGCGGCATTGGTTATGGAATGCAGTGTGACTGATGTCTATGAAACCGGTGTATTTGAAGATTTTATTTTGAAGATAGAAAATACTTATGCTGAGGAAACGATTTTGAATGATAGGGGAAAGGTAGATTATCGCAGATTTAAACCGGTATTATTTGAAATGCCAACTTATGAATATCTTCGTACCGGTGATGTGATCGGACCTTGTATGAAGATCGGAAAGGAGAAATAACATATGAATCAAAAGGAATTTGACAGTATTTTTCCGAGAGGAGAAAAGAATGACGCGTTTGCGGATTATTTCGTCGGTCAGAGTTATTTGAATATGCTCTCTGCCACAGGTGTCGGTATCGGCAATGTAACTTTTGAACCGGGCTGTCGTAACAATTGGCATATCCATCATAAAGGCGGCCAGATTTTACTATGCACGGCCGGTCGCGGTTATTATCAGGAATGGGGTAAAGACGCTCAGGAACTGAGACCGGGAGATGTCATCAATATTGCTCCTGAGGTTAAGCACTGGCATGGTGCGGCACCGGACAGCTGGTTCGCTCACCTGGCAGTTGAAGTTCCTGCTGAGGGGGCATCCAACGAATGGTTGGAAGCGGTTGCGGAAGAGGAATATAGAAGGCTGAAATAGTAGTTTTTAATGCGCAAAAAGTATAATAGAAAAGGAGACGTAGAATATGAAAAAAGTTACAGCAGGACGGGATGCGCTGGGAGATTTTGCACCTAAATTTGCAGAACTGAATGATGATGTATTATTCGGCCAGGTATGGTCCAGAGAGGAGCAGTTGTCTCCCAGAGACCGCAGTATGATCACAGTAACGGCTCTGATGGCCAGCGGAATTCTGGACAGTTCCCTGAACCATCATTTGCAGACAGCAAAAGCCAATGGTATTACCCGCGAAGAGATTGCGGAGATGGTGACCCACGCTGCATTTTATGCCGGTTGGCCAAAGGCCTGGGCAGTATTCAGGATGGCAAAGGAAATCTGGATTGAAGAAGGTTCGTAATGCCGACCAGATCCTGGTACTGGATGATGGACGGATTGTCCAGCGCGGCAAACATGAAAATCTGATAAAGCAGCCCGGTATCTATGCAGACTTCGTGCTGAACCGGCGGAAGGCGAACAGCTGGAAATTGAGTACTGATGAACAATAATAGCAGTAAATCATAAAAGTATCCCTCTGGTCAAAATCCGTGAATTTACAGCCATTGTCGAAAAAGCCTATAATAGTGTCAGAACATTATGTTGCAGAAGACAGTTGGAGAACGGATAGGGAGGGATACAGCTATGATATTATCAACAGTTACAGACGAGGTATTGCCGGACCGGTCAGAGGCAGCGCTGCCGCGGATATTTGAAACAGCGATCAGGGATGGTGTGACAAATTTTGAAATCCGAATGGTCGAGGCAAAACGCTATCCGGTTGCGGAGGCACAGGCCTGGGACCGGCTGAAAACTTATGGCAGAGATTACGGAATCACCTTTTCAGCCGTTTCACCGGGACTTTACAAAGCCGGACTGGACCATGATTTTATGGCACTGCACAAAAATTATCTGCTGCCGATGAGCATGGATCTGGCCGATCAGATTGGCGTAAAAACACTGGTAACATTTGGTGTATTGCGCTCCCCCGATGACCGGGATGATGATTTTAACCGGGTAGTTGAACTGTTTGCTTATACCGCCGAGCAGGCGGCAAACCGTGGATTTGATCTTCAGCTGGAAAATCTGCCGGGAACCTGGGCTGATACCAGTGATAACTGCTTAAAGCTTTTACAGGCAGTTAATCATCCGAACTTCGGATATATCTGGGATACCGGGAATCTCTATGAGGCGGAACAGACTCATTTTAGTGCCGGTTATGAAAAGCTGAAACCTTACATAAAAAATGTACATTTGAAAGATGGCCGTTTTATCGATGGTCGTATGCACTGGCAGCATCTGGGGAAAGGCGTAACCGATATTAAAGGGCAGATAGCGGCATTAAAGAATGATGGTTATACTAGGACGATTATCCTTGAAGCAAAATGTGAGCCACAACTGGAGGAAGATTTTCCTTCTTCCATGAAGTACCTAAAATCGGTAATGCGGGAACTTGGTATCTAAGGATCAGCGGTTGGAACCCCTCCAATCTTATGATTAAGGTAATTGAGCATTAAAGTATTATCCTCAAAAGAATGGGGCTGTCGCATCAAACTGCGGCAGCCTCATTTTGGTCTATTTTACTTCTGAAAGTCCATTTATTTTTAACCAAATATACTTACATATTACTACGTATCGATACACACTAGCGCATATGATTTTGTTTTTATCCAGCGGAGCCAACATAGTTGCTGGGAGAAGGTGGAGCGTTTGGTTGGACCGGGATCGGTGACATTGAACGAGGTGACGGTGGTTCTTAGGCTGTCGCAAGTGATTTGCAGGGGAGAAATCATGCTCTCCAAAGCATGATTTCAAGGGCCGGAGCGGAGAATATATCAAATATTCTCCAGCGACTGGCCCTGGTGCCCCTGAAAATTGCTTGCTGCAGCCTTAGAACCACCCCACCGAGAGAACGGAAGCGATTCCGGTCCAACCAAACGCTCCACCTTTTCCTCGCGACCATGTAAAACCGCCCCTTTATCAGAAAAGTACCATCCCGATCAAAATTCTGTCGTTTACCCATATTTGTTTAAAATGTATAGTAAGAGAAACGATGTTGACACAAACTTGTGCACAAAGTCCATTGTTAAAGATCTGTTAGTGTAAAACGGGAAGGGGATGGTATACTGGTGAAAAGCCAAAAAAATGTGCAGGTGGGGCTGGCTGCCGACAAAGGATGGGGGGCTGTCCTGAAACGTGATTTGATCAGGAATCGATATATCTACATAATGCTGATTCCGGTGGTGATCTATTTTATGATCTTTCACTACGTACCGATGTTTGGAGTTCAGATTGCATTTAAGGATTTCAGTATTGCAAAAGGTATTCTTGACAGTCCATGGGTAGGATTCAAACATTTCAAAACGTATTTTAACAGTTATTATTTTGTCCGGCTGATCAAAAACACGGTGCTGCTAAGTGCATACAATATTATTTTCGGTTTTCCGACTCCGATATTGCTGGCGATTTTGATCAATGAAGTGCGCAGCGGCAAATTCAAACGGGTTGTGCAGACAGTTACTTATCTGCCGCATTTTATTTCAGTTGTTATCGTATGTGCTCTGCTGCGGGATTTCTTTTCTGCCGATGGTGTAATCAATCAGCTGTTTGGCACCAGTATCAACTTTTTCATGCGTGAAGAGTGGTTTCGTCCGCTGTACGTCGGTTCCGGCATCTGGCAGGAGATCGGCTGGGGTTCGATCGTGTATCTGTCGGCCATTACCGGAATTGACAGTGCCCTATATGAGGCGGCTGAGATCGACGGCGCAGGGCGGTTCCAAAAGATTCTCTATATAACGATTCCGTGTATTGCAGCTACCATTACTGTTATGTTTATCATGCGGGTGGGCCGGATGATGACGCTTGGTGCGGATAAGGTGTTGCTGATGTACAGCGAGAGTACCTACAGCACAGCCGATATTATCTCAACATTTGTTTACCGGAAGGGACTGCTCGAACAAAACTACAGTTATTCGGCAGCGGTCGATCTGGTTAACTCAGTGGTGAACTGTGTGCTGCTGGTGATTACGAATAAATTATGTAAAAAAATTAACGGCAACGGGCTGTGGTAAGGAGGCAGGATGAAGCGAAATATAAAAGTTTTTGATGTGGTAAACGGTGTGATTCTGACCTTGCTGATGCTGCTGTGTCTGTATCCGTTTCTGTATGTGATTTTTGCTTCGCTCAGTGAACCGTGGGAACTGGTGAAGCATAAGGGGCTGCTCTGGCGTCCGCTGGGATTTTCGGTCAGCGGTTATCAGGCGGTGCTTAAAAACCGGTCAATTATTACCGGTTACCTGACCACACTGATTAATTTATTTGGCGGAACTTTTCTGAATATTGTGCTGACGCTGCTTGCGGCGTATGCCATATCGCGAAAAAACTATCTGCTGAAGAAACCGATTATTATACTGATAGTGTTTACGATGTTTTTTAACAACGGGATTATTCCCCGGTTTCTGGTGGTGAAGTCGCTCAGATTATATAACACAAGATGGTCAATGGTGCTGCCGACGGCGATTAATGTATTTAATCTGATTATTATGCGGACGGCTATTGAAGCACTGCCGGACAGTCTGGAAGAGGCCGCGGTGCTGGAAGGAGCCAATGACTTTGATATTCTGGTGCGGATCGTGACACCGCTGATTAAACCGACGATAGCGGTATTGGTTCTGTACTATGGTGTCGCACATTGGAATCAGTGGTATCAGGCACTGATGTATATTCAGAGCCGGGATAAGTATCCGCTGCAGCTGGTTCTCAGAGAAATATTAATCGGGAATTCGACCGATTCGATGATGGCCGGAAGCGTCGACTCTTCCGGGGAAAGTGCGGTGATTGGTGAGGTCATTAAATACGCGACTATCATTGTATCAACACTGCCGATATTAGTGATTTATCCGTTATTACAAAAATATTTTGTCAAGGGAATGATGGTGGGAGCCGTCAAGGGGTAGTGAAAGGAGAGTAAGATGAGAAAAAGAACAGGTATGAAACGAGGCATCAGTGTATTGACAGCAGCGGCAATTCTGGCGGTCAGCCTGGCCGGCTGCGGCAGCAGTAATGGCGGCGGTGCCGGGAGCAGCAGCTCAGGCGAAAGCGATACGAAAACAACAGCAGCAGCGGAAAGCACCAGACCAAAACTGACCCATTGGGTCTATATGGATTCCAATAAAATCGGCCCGACAACAGATAATTACGGAACCATTAAAAGCTATCAGGAACTGATGAAGATAACCGGTATTGATGTCGAGTTTATCCATCCGCCGGTAGGGCAGGAGACGGATGCATTCAGCCTGATGATATCCGGCGGAGAGTATCCCGATATGGTTCATTATGACTGGGGTAATGCCGTTTCCGGCGGACCGGATAAGGCGATTGAAGACGGTGTGATACTTGATCTGAAGGATCTGATTGCCGAGCATTGCCCGAATCTGACGGCATTTCTGGATGAGCATCCGGAGATCAGGGCGATGATTACAACTGATAACGGAAATATCTACTGCTTCCCGAATATTCATCCGTATTTCCAGGATGATGTGGCGATCATGTGCAATCGTGGCGTCCAGATCCGTAAAGACTGGCTGGCCGAACTGGGACTGGAGGCACCGGAGACAATTGATGAATGGTATACCGTTTTGACTGCATTTAAGGAGAAGGGAACGACGGATGACGGCAATCCGATCATTCCACTGGTATCCCGTAAGTTATCGGAGAAAACCAGTATGATCCGTACCTTTGCCAATGCCTGGGATGGACTTGATTATGATTTCTATGTTGATAACGGTGTGGTAAAATATGGCCCGCTGGAAGAAGATTATAAGGAATATCTGCAGACTATGAGCAAATGGTATGCAGAAGGGTTGATTGCTCCTGAGTTTTCTACCTATGGCGGCAAAGAACATAATGCACCGATCACAACCGGTCAGGCCGGTGCCTGGTTGTCCGGACTTGGTGCCGGGATGGGTGTTTATATAACAGCACTTGGCGGAACCGATGATAAAATTGCCGGAATTCCGTTTCCGGTACTTGAAGCCGGCAGTGTTCCAAAGTATAATGGAGCAGATAACTATCCGTTCGTCGGACTTGGCGTAGCGATTACTTCTAATTGTAAAGATATCGAAGCAGCCTGTAAATGGCTTGATTATCATTACAGCGAAGAAGGCAGCCGGTTACTGAACTGGGGCATCGAAGGAGAAAGTTATTTTATTGATGAAGACGGCAAAGAACAGCTGACTGATCTGATTGTAAAAAATCCTGATGGTCTGTCGGCAGACGTGGCACTGGGGCAGTATGCGATGGTTTCCCAGCTTGAGGCACTGGCCCGCGATGACAGGGTTGAAGCGCTCAGAATGTGGAACTGGCCGTCTCAGGAAGAAGCATCCAAGATCTGGAATGCTACGGACTTCAGCTACCGTTATCCGCCGACGGTGACGTTAACGGCAGAAGAAGGCGCTGAACTGGCTGCGATTTTAAGTGATATTACCACTTACCGTGATGAAAATGTCATCAAATTTATTCTGGGTACGGAATCGATTGACAATTATGACCGGTTTGTCGAGACAATAAAAAATATGGATATTGAACGGGCAATTGAGATCAAGCAGAATGCATACGACAGGCTGCAGGCACGGCTTCAGGCTGTACAGTAAGATTACAGGAGGTTTTGATGAAACGCTTTTCTGGTAGAATTTTATTTATTGTTTCCCATTTTACCGTGTTGTTGCTGGCTGTTCTGGTTTTTTGGGGAATAGCCTGGCGGGTGAGAACCTTTGTTGCAGCAGAAATGGCGGATAAACAAAATCTGATTATGAAACAGGCAATGCGGGCGGCGGATACTGAGCTTGAAGCGGTGGTAAGAAAAGCGATTACGATATCGGAAGATCAGTATGTCCAGTGGTTTTATTATATTGAAGAACCATTTGATGCCAGGGAACGGTTTTATACGATCAAACTGGTAAACAGTCTGAAGACATTTTATGAAGCCAACCCGATGATCGTTGATTATTACGTGTATTTTGAGCGCAGCGGCCGCATTGCCAATGCCAACAGTTTTTATAAGAAAGAAGATTTCTATCAGCTGGTCTGGTCTTATGAAGGTATGACACGGGCTGACTGGGAGCAGCAGGTACTGGGGCAGGCGTCAGGCGGGATCTATGCCGGAGAACAGCGGATGCAGCGGGACAGCACGAAGAAAGAGCTGCTGACTTACATATATCAGCCGGAGAAGAACCGGTCCGGCAGCGGTATCAAGATTGTGCTGTTGCTTGATAAAGACAACATTATGGATAACTTAAGCGCGGGAATCAAACATGGTGCCATAGCAGTAACAAATGCCTCGGGAGAAGAGATCCTTTATTGCCAGACTGCTGATGAGATCAGCGGCGAGCTGCCGGTTTATGCCGGTGATGACTGGCAGATCATGAAGCTTGGCGGTGAGCAGATGCTGGTCAATGGCATTCGTTCCGAGCGAACCGGCTGGGTCTACACGTCCTATGTGCCAATGCGGTACGTGACGGAAAATGCCGGTTGGATGAATCGTCTTCTGATGACCGGGATTCTGCTGTTGATGCTGCTTGGCAGTCCGCTGTGTTTTTACTGGGCCAGAAGAAGTTATATTCCGATCCAGCGGTTGATCGGAATTTTGTTTGATTCAGGATTTACCGGCCAGCAGAGTGAAACGGATATGGACTATCTTGAGACATCGCTGTGCCGGATTCTTGAAAAGCAAAAGGAGCTGGAGGCAGCTTATCAAAACGTCGTAAACAATTATCACGATCTGGAAGAAGACAGCAGCAAGAGTGCAATGTGGCGTTTGTTCCGCAAGCATTCCCTGAACTTTTCCTCAGAACAGCGGCGTAAGCTGGTTAACTTTGTGTGGACGGATGCACGGTTGGGCTGTGAAGAAATTTTGCGTGAAGTATATGAGTCAAACCACTGTGAAGAATTGCCGGTACAGGCAGTACACCGCCTTTATCTGTATATTATCGATATGGTTCTGATTTCACTCGACGATTCCGGGATTGATATTAACCGGATCTTTGAAGATCAGCAGCCGTTGTTTGACGATCTGCTGGCCGCAGAGCAAAAAGAAACACTGCTGCCGGCGGCCGGAAGAATTATGGAACACATCAGTTACATGATTAATGCTAATAAGCTTGATACGAAAGAACTGGTAGCGAAGCGGGCACTGGAATATATGAAAAAACACTATAGCGACCACAATTTCAGCTTGAGTATGGTAGCAGAGGAACTGCAGGTATCACCCGAGCATTTATCACGGGTGATCAAAAGCGTTACCGGAACGAATTATGTTGAAACCCTGAATCAGATGCGGCTGGAACAGGCCAGGATTTACTTAAAGACCACCGATATGAAGCTGGAAGCTATTGCAGAGCGGGTCGGATGGGGCAGTGCCAGGTATTTTATCCGTATTTTCAAGCAGTCAGAAGGAATTACTCCGGGAAAATATCGCAGCAGCGGTGCGGCTGGCGGAGAAACATGATAAAATCAAAAGAAACGGTTGCATAAGATGAACGGATACAGTTACAATATCATTAAAAAGGAGGAGGATGCTATGATTCAGATACAATGGTTAGGACATGCATGCTTTAAATTAACCGCAAATAATGATTCAATTGTCATTGATCCTTATGCAGATGGATATATTCCGGGTTTAGACAGGATAAGGACAACGGCCAATCAGGTATTGTGCAGCCATGAACACAATGATCATGGCTTTCGTGAAGGCGTGACGGTGGAGCCCCGGAAGCAGGACAATCCATGGCAGATCAGGACTTTGGATTCCTGGCATGATGACCAGGAAGGTACACTTCGCGGCAACAATAAGATTCATATCCTGGAATGCAATGGAATACGCGCAGTACATTTTGGTGATTTGGGCTGTATGCTGACAGATGAACAACTGGAAGTGATCGGACGCCCGGATGTCATTATGATTCCTGTTGGCGGTTTTTATACGATTGATGCCGAGACGGCAAAGATGACAGCTGACCGGACCGGGGCCAGGATAATCATTCCAATGCATTACCGCAGTGAACAGTTTGGTTTTGATGTTCTGGATACTGTTGATCATTTTCTTGAAATGTATGATGACAGTATACCGGTCTGCCGTTATGACAGTGACCGGATTGAGATCAGCAAAAATACTCAGTCACAGATTGTTTTGTTCAGTCAATGGAATCAGGGATAGGAGCGCAGATGGAGATATATCTGGATAATGCGGCGACTACTTTAAAAAAGCCTGACTGTGTTATTGAATCAATGATCCGGGCATTGCAGAATATGGGGAACTCCGGTCGCGGCGCTCATGATATATCACTTGATACGTCCCGTTTGATTTATGAAACGAGAGCGCAGATTTCAGAGCTGTTTCATCTGGGCAATCCGATGCAGGCGGCATTCACTGCCAATTCGACAGAAGCATTAAATACGGCGATTCTGGGATTACTCGGCAGCGGTGATCATATTATTACAACGGTAATGGAACATAATTCTGTGCTGCGCCCGCTCTATTATCTTGAAGAACAGGGAACTGAACTGTCATTTTTACCCTGTGATGAAAAAGGGCGATTGCGCGTGGGTTTACTGGATAGTCTTTTAAAAACAAATACCAGGGCACTGGTCTGTACTCATGCTTCCAATCTAACCGGGAATGCGAACGATTTGAAACTGCTGGGAAGATTTTGCCGGGAAAATGATCTTCTGTTTGTCGTAGATGCATCACAAACGGCAGGTGTATTACCCATAAACATGCAGGAAATGAATATTGATGTTCTTTGTTTTACCGGCCATAAGGGGCTTTATGGCCCGCAGGGAATCGGCGGAATCTGTGTCAGGGAAGGGGTAGCGGTGCGGCCCCTGAAGATGGGGGGAAGCGGAGTCCATACCTATCTGAAACATCATCCGTCAGAGATGCCGACAGCACTGGAAGCCGGGACTATGAACGGGCACGGGATTGCGGGACTGCATGCGGCGCTGGAATTCCTGCGTGAGACCGGAATTTCAAATATCCATAAAAAAGAAATCGGGCTGATGCGCCGGTTTTATTCTGCTGTAAGGGAGATTCCCGGGATCACATGTTACGGTGATTTTGATACTGACTACCGTGCGGCAATCGTTTCATTAAATCTTGGTGACTACGATTCGTCCCGGATCAGTGATGAACTTTCCTGCACGTATAAGATTGCCACCAGGCCAGGTGCCCACTGCGCTCCATTGATGCATGAGGCATTGGGGACGAAGGAACAGGGAATGGTGCGGTTTTCATTTTCGTGGTTTAATACGGAAGCGGAGGTAGATGCTGCAGTACTGGCGCTTCGGGAGCTGGCAGAAGAATAGGAAGAGGACAAGCCGTATAGTGCTGCATGAGAGGTGAGATGTATGTTACGGCAAAACAGGTATAGAGATAGCGGGTTTATTCGTTCACCGCAGGAATTGGAACTTATTCAAGGTGAGATATTAGTATCGAAGGAATATGATATTGTAATCGCTTTGGAACCTGAACAAGTTGAAAACTTTGAGGAATTGCAAATTTTTATAATGAAGGTAATCCGAGAGATTCCAAAGTTTGATAACGAAACGCAGGATTATTATGAAACAATTAGTACAGATACAGACTTTCCTCATAGTCTGTCAGTATTGTATATTGAAGATAACAGCGTTGTTTTGGATTATTGGAGTGATTTGGAAAACAATCAATTTAGTATTATTTTTAATTTTGAAAATGAAGTTTGGCGCTTAAAGAAATGGAATGCTAAAGATGTGCCTGTTGATTGGAGGTGACAATGCTAACGGATAATGCAACACCAATGTGTTCTGGTATAGCTATATGCAGATGGGGATATATGCGATCAAGTAAAATGGCATCTTTTTATATGAAGGAGAACGAATGACAGCACAAATATCAGATACATATCTCTACAAAGAGGAAAAATATAATATTGTGGCTTTTAGTGAACCGCTTACCTTCCGTCCGCAGGACTATGGTTTAGTACCCCAGGGGTTGAGTACTGCCTGTTATAATGGCTATTGGTGTGAATACGAAATTACAGACACAGGCTTATTTCTGAAAAATTTATATATTAATACAGAAGATGACAATTATCCGCCGATTAATGGGATAAGCCCGTTTAATGGCAGCCGGATTGAGATGAAGCGTTTAAGCATTATGGGAGCGCATTTATATAAAGAGGTGAATTTGCCTTTGTCATACACCGGTCGGATTGTAGCCGGACGGGATTTTTTGAAGAAATATTATATTCACATGGGTTATCAGCGGGCGTGGTCTTACGGGATCCTGCTGGAATTTGTTTTTGATGAGGGGAGGCTGATTGAAATAGTGGATCATAGTGAGATGGCGGAGTTAATTCGGATGGAGATCGAAGAGGATCCAAAAGCGTTCCGCAAGAAGCTTGATCATGATGTGTCTGCTTTTGTAGATAATAGTTTTTCTTTAGATATTAAGGTGAAATGTTGGTGGATGTAAGAAGATTCTGGAGGACATACAATGGAGAATTTCAAAATTGATTCAGAATTATTTGAAGAAATTTCAGAAATCCCGGTGTGTGAAGGAGTAGAATGAAAATTTTAGTAGATGCGGATGCATGTCCGGTAACCAAAATTGTTGAGGCAATTGCAAAAAGGCGCAATATTCCTGTTATATTGCTGTGTGATACAAATCATGTGCTGCAGTCTGATTATAGTGAAATTCGTATCATTGGGGCCGGAGCAGATGCGGTTGATTTTGCACTGCTTAATATCTGTGAACGGGGGGATGTGGTGGTGACACAGGATTATGGAGTAGCAGCGATGATACTTGGAAAAGGGGCATACGGGATTCATCAAAGCGGAAAGTGGTATACCAATGAGAATATTGATCAGATGCTGATGGAACGTCATATGGCCCGAAAAATCAGACGATCAGGTAAGAAGAACCATATGAAAGGGCCACAAAAACGTACAGAAGAAGATAATCAGCATTTTATAGATTCCTTGGAGCGATTGCTGGACGAAATATATTTAAGATAAGGATTACGCTGCAGGGAAATAAAAATGGATTTGAAAGGAGGAGTTGTATGGCAAACTCGATAATTGGAAATTGTGGTGATAAATTAAGAATGTCTAACGGAACAACCAGTGTGCTGCTTACAACAATCTGTTTAAGCGGGTCAAGACTTGCTGTTACGGAACATGAAAAAGACTTGATTATTTTTCTGGCAGAACGGGACCAGGGGATCGTCGGAGGTGGTATGGTTGGTTTCGATATAGGGGAAATGCCGTGGGAAGAAGAATCTTTAGAGCAGGATAAAGCGTTTATGATAAAGGTTATCGACCATGCTATAGATGGTTTGGGCTATGAAACACTCACCTATAAACCAAATATAGATATTATAATACCACGTTTGCAGCATTTTCGCCGTTTAATTGAGGCGATGGATAAAGAAAGCATTCAAATGAAACGGATTTTGCAATGGTATGAGGATACCGAAGAAAGTGAACCAATAAATAACGGCTACCCATGTTGTGGAAAACATAACATATTGTTGTCTTGTTTTGGCTGCATTGCCTGCAATGATAAATAGAAAAATCTGCCCGGAGGGTTTTATGGATTACATGAAAAGCATTCAGAATTTCGCACCGTCAAATGATCAGGAGGTAACGGATCAAAAGGTCATTCTGTCATACATACAGGACTATCCCGACAATGTCCTTCTGCGGGATAATAAGATCGGACATATTACAAGCTCGGGATTTCTGATGAATAAAGATTTGAACAGGATACTGCTGGTTCATCACAACATCCGTGGTGTCTGGGGATGGACTGGCGGTCATGCTGATGGTGACGATGATTTGCTGCATGTGGCCATCAAAGAAGCAAAGGAGGAAACCGGTATTGTTACGGTGAAGCCGCTGACGCACAGCATTGTTTCGCTGGATATTCTCCCGGTTTTCAGTCATTGGCGTAAAGGGCAATTTGTAAATACGCATCTGCATCTGTCAGTGGCCTATATACTTATTTGTGATGAGAGGGAGCAGGTGCGTCCGCGGCTCGCAGAGAATTCAGATGTGGCATGGTTTGATACGGAGTTTGTTAATGAGGCGAATTTTAAGTCGGCTGATGTTTACCTATATAATAAGTTGATTGAGAAGGCCAGGGATATAAGTGTACCTATCGTCCTTTTCTGACAGTTTCATCTTTTTCTTACATGCAGATCCTAGAGTTTAATCCTGGATATTCTGGGATTGCGGATATTGTACTCGTTTAGGATAAAGCGCATCATTTTCTGTGAGTCCTGATAGATCTGGCGACCTTTTTTGGTTGCCATTCCTACGGAAACAATTACCGGTTCTTTCAGTGGAACCGGTATTATCATGTCATCATAATAGACAGCATCGCTTAACAGGAAAGTTCCCAGACCAGCATTGCAAACCAGGTTTTTGATGGTGTGGAGCTGACTGGTATATAGTCTTACATCAAGGTTGAGGCCCTTCATCCGGAACTGCTCCTGCATCTTTTGGCTGGTGAAAAAATGGTTTTCAAGCAATACCAAAGGCGCTTTTGCTGCTGTTTCCAGATCAACTGTATCAAGACCGGCTAACGGATGAGAGCGATGAACACAGAAACATACCTCAGTCTGATATAAGACTGCGGTTTCTATATTCAAATCATCAAAATCAGCAGCACTGATGGACATATCAATCTGCTCTTTCAGCAGCAGATCCATAATAGTTGATGAATCACATTCTACTACTTCAAGTTTTATTTCCGGATTAACAATATGAAATTGATTAAGCAGCAGCGGAAGGAAAAAAGCTCCGACCTGAATCGGCAGTCCCAGTTTAATGCGGTTGCGTCTGCCACCCAAATCCCGCATTTCTTCAGTAATTAAATCAACTTCATTTAGCAAGCTGCCGATACGACTCAGAAAGTAATGGCCTTCCTGGGACAATGTCAGCTTTTTGTTGGCTGAGCGGTGGAACAGGTTGACTCCTAATTCTGATTCCAGCTCTTTTATCGACATCGTGACAGACGGCTGAGAGACATTCAGGCTCTCAGCCGCTTTTGTTATATTGTTGTATTTACAGACAGCCTGGAAATATTGCAGTTGAAGCAGCTTCATAGATCCCTCCAAAATGATATGACTTAAATCAATTTTATAATAAATAAAATTGATATGCAAATAAAAAAAGTGTATTTCACAATACTTCCTCTATTCTCTATACTTAAACTACATTAACAAATAAGAAAGAGGAGAAAAATGCGAATTATCGAAATCAAAGATCAGAATATGGGATTTAGCGGCAATATGCGGAATGCTGTGATTGATTTCAGTCAGATGACAACCAGTGTGGTGGCAATTATGACTGATGTTGAAATCGACGGGAAGCCGGTGGTGGGATACGGCTTTAATTCCATGGGACGTTATGGCCAAAGCGGAATTATCCGTTCACGATTTGTACCACGGATTCTGGCAGCCCAGGATCATGAATTGCTGAATGAAGGACGGTCAAACTTTTCGGCACAGAAGGTTATGGCGGTGATGATGAAAAATGAAAAACCGGGCGGGCATGGAGACCGAGCCTTTGCAGCGGGTGCGATTGATATGGCGATTTGGGATATCATTGCCAAAATCGAGAGAAAACCATTGTGGCAATATCTTAGTGAGATCTACAATCAGGGAAAGTATGATAACGCAGTATTCTGCTATGGAGCAGGCGGATACTATTATCCGGATCAGGGCAGCAGTCAATTGAAGGAAGAGCTTAAATCGTATCTTGATGCAGGGTTTGAGTGCATTAAGATAAAAATAGGCGGGGCTTCACTGAGTGAGGATATGAAGCGCCTGGAGGCAGCAATCGCAGTAACCGGTGACAGCAAAAAGGTGGCTGTTGATGCAAACGGCAAGTTTCAGTTAAAAGAGGCCCTTGCATATGCCAGAGCTTTGGAGCCATATCAGATTATGTGGTATGAGGAACCGGGGGATCCTAATGATTATCTGTTACATGCAGCGGTGGCGGAAAGTTACCAAGGATCTGTTGCTACAGCAGAAAATCTGTTTTCTGTTCAGGATACCAAAAATATGCTGCTGTATGGGCGCTTGCGTCCGGGTACGGATATTATCCAGACCGATGTAAATCTGGCCTACGGATTAACGGGGGCAATGGAGATTCTGAAAATGATGAATGGGATGGGATGGAGCAGCCGTTCCGTCTACCTTCATGGCGGACATCTGTTATGCCTGCATGCGGCGGCTGCGCTGCAGCTTGGCGGCAGTGAATGTTATCCGGGAGTTTTTCAGCCTTTTGGCGGATTTAACCGTCAGGTACATCTGCAGCAGGGAATGGCGACACTGCCGTCCGCGCCGGGAATTGGCGTTGAGGATAAACCGGAACTTTACCGGCGTTTACGGGAGTTATGATACATGTTAACAGGCTGTGAGGAGGGGGAAATATGCCAGTTGAAATAGCATTTATAATTGGAATGGGGATTTTACTGTTTTTAGCATTAAAAGTTAAGGCAAATGCATTTATTGCACTTATCACTTCAGCATTGGCGATAGGAATGCTTTCCGGAATGGATTCTGACAGTGTTATCGGGGCAATATTGGGTGGTTTTTCATCAACAACTAAAAGTATTGGGATTATCATAATCTTTGGCATTATTCTGGGAAATCTGCTGGAGGCATCCCGGGCAACGACGAAGCTTGCATATGATATGGTTGGACTGGTTGGGGAGAAGAAATCAGGTCTTGCTATGGCAATCACAGGATTTCTGGTTTCGATACCGGTGTTTAGTGATACCGGTTTTATTATCCTGGCTCCGCTGGTTAAGGCAATTGCTAAAAAGGCCAAAAAATCTCCGGCGATTTTGGCGGTATCTTTATCAGCCGGTTTGCTGGCAACCCATGTTTATGTTGCACCGACTCCGGGCCCGCTGGCGGCGGCCGGTATGTTGGGAATTGATATCGGACGTTCGATCTTATACGGTTTATTCGGTGCAGTATTGATGACTTTGTTTGGCTGGCTGTTTGCTGAATGGTACTTTAAGAAAAAAACGGACAGTTTTTATACTTACCAGGAAGATTATCAGGAGTCGGATGATACGGAGATTGACCGGGTTAATCTGCCGGGAACCATAGCTTCCCTGATACCGCTTCTGGTTCCGATCCTGTTGATTGTACTTAAGACTACTTGTGACATGCTTTTTGATGGTAGCAGTATGGTGCTGGCAGTTATTAGTTTTCTGGGCAATGCCAACATTGCTCTGGCAGTTGGAGCAATTCTGGCAATCATATTACTGGGGAAGCACATCAGTCAGTCGGATATTGTGAAGGTCGCTGACGGTGCACTTAAGGAGGCCGGACCAATTGTCTTTATCACCGCAGCCGGCGGCGCACTGGGAGAAATACTTAAGGTTTCCGGAGCCGGTGACAGTCTGGCTCAGATGGTTATCAGCACCGGCTTGCCATTTATCTTGATTCCGTTTGCAATTGCCGGACTTCTGGTGATTGCCCAAGGA
>DAMAMW010000033.1:0-71581 GCA_032073745.1 Lachnospiraceae bacterium
TCTCTCAACCTTCTTTCTTGGATATCCCTATATTTGAATTATACAGGAAGCTCCATTTAACTTCTGTCTTTTTGATATGTATTGACTGCTGCGATCAGGACAACGACAACAAGGCCAATGATAACAGCGACTTTTCCATTCATTGTCGGCCCGTTTCCGGATGATGCCAAACCAAAGTTGTGGGCAAAGGCTGCGCCCAGGAACAATCCGATAAATGTAATCACAGAATCGGTATTTCCTTCTCCGGAGAGAACCAGTTGTCTCAGCGGGCAGCCGCCTAAAAGTGTACAACCAAGCCCCACCAGAGCCATTCCTAAAAAGTTCCAGAGCATATCGGTATGTGCTACCGGCTGGCCTTCCATCCCAAGTTTAAAATATCCCAGAACGAGGTTTCCTGCCAGTGCTGCAATAAAGATTGCCACAAACCCGGTCAAAAGTTTCTTTTCACGGAAGAGAATAAAATCTCTGATGCCGCCGACCATACAAAGCCTGGTCACCTGTGCCGCACCTCCGACCAGCAGACCGGCCAGTAAGGAAATCAGAACCGCTGCATGCTTGCCGCCAGGACCGCCGTCCGGCTGGGTAAATAATATAAATGCAGGCGATATGGCAAGCAGAATCAACAGCACTATCTGGATAGCGGGAAATATGAATCCCTCTGCTGCTGACTGTTTATAGGTTCTCTTTAATGAATAACCGCGGTTCAGAAAGAAGATTCCAACAGCAATCCCGGCAGTAAACCCCGCCAGACCGAAAACAGCATTCAGGTCACCGCCGGCCAGACGCAGAATCATCCTGAATGGGCAGCCTAAAAACATCAGACAGCCGATCATTACAAAAAAACCCAGAATCAGACGGGTCGCCGCTGAAGATCCTCCCTTTACAGAAAATTCCTTTCGGGAAAACGACACAATAAACGCCCCCAGCACCAGACCGCTGATCTCAGGCCGGATGTACTGCACCGCTTCCGCCCGGTGAAGGCCAAGACCTCCGGCCGTATCACGGATAAAACAGGCAATACAAAAACCCATGTTGGCAGGATTGCCAAAAAAGACCAGAGCTACCGCAATGAAACCAATTACGATACCGGCTAAACCTATTACTGCTTTTTCATTCCTCATAGTTCATATCCTCCGTTCTATAATCTTAATAAAAATTATACCACATAAAAAACTTTTAGGTCATACATTTATCTGCTAACTCGATAGCTTTTATTGATTTTATCGATAGATAAAGTTATAATGACCATATCTTACAAAATTTCTCAAAAACGAAGGATACGAATGATATGATACAACAAAAAAACACATCACTACTCATTTATTTTGACCAGGCCGCCACCTCGTTCCCCAAACCCCCTGCCGTCATCGATGCCATGACTTTTTATATGAAAGAAGTCGGCTGTAATGTGAACCGCGGAACCTATTCCTCAGCCTATTCGGCGGAAGAAGTACTGTTCGAAACCAGACAGGCACTGACCGATCAGTTTCACGGTGATAACTGCCGAAACACGGTCTTTACCTCAAATATAACCGAAAGCCTGAATGTTTTACTGAAAGGCCTTCTTCACAGCGGAGACCATGTGCTGGTCTCCGGAATGGAACACAATGCCGTAATGCGGCCGCTGCAGCAGCTGACAACCAAAGGCATTACCTTTGACCGGATTCCCTGTGACCGTACCGGCACCATGGATCCGGCTGTTCTGCCGTCACTATTAAGAACTAATACCAAAGCAGTCATTACCACTCATGCTTCCAATGTTTGCGGAACACTGCTGCCGATTCAGGCAATCGGTGATTTCTGCCATGATAACGGTCTGTATTATATTGTTGACAGTGCCCAGACCGCTGGACTTTTTCCGATTGATATGAAGCAGATGCATATTGATGCACTGGCCTTTACCGGCCACAAGAGCCTTCTCGGACCGCAGGGAATCGGTGGTTTTCTGCTGAAAGAACATATGGTGGAGCGCCTTGAACCATTGATCACCGGCGGAACCGGAAGTCTTTCACATACCGAGATGACGCCTGATTTTATGCCGGACCGTTTTGAAGCCGGAACACCTAACCTGCCGGGTATTTATGGCCTGTCAGCTGCCCTTTCTTATTTGAGTGAAACCGGCATTGCAAATATTCTGACCCATGAGCTGCGTCTGACACGGATGTTTCTGGACGGACTGCAGCAGCAAAAGAAAATACGGATTATTGGCAGCCGCAATATAATCAACCGCGCTCCGGTCGTATCAATTCAGATCAAAAACTATGACCAGGCAAAAGCTGCATTTACCCTTGATCATGATTACCATATTCAGACGCGGGTGGGACTTCATTGTTCGCCGGCCGCACATCAGACTCTGGAAACCTATCCGGAAGGCACCATCCGTTTTTCATTCGGACATTGGAATACGGAACAGGAAGTTAATAACTGCCTGCGGGCATTGAAGGAGATCTGCGATGGAATTTAGACAACTGGAAGCATTTACGGTTGTGGCTGAGCTGAAGAGTTTTTCAAAGGCGGCAGAATATCTCTGTCTCTCGCAATCCACAGTAAGCTCCCATATCAAAAATCTTGAAGTAGAACTGCAAAAAAATTTAATGCAGCGTACCACAAAATCACTGCAGCTGACAGCAGCCGGCGAAACATTTCTGCGATATGCCATACGAATCCTTGAAACCAAAGACGCTGCGGTCGATGCGATCAATAGTACAAGTGAATCTGTCCTGCTCCTTGGTGCTTCCACCATCCCGTCCGGCTACCTGCTGCCTGACCTGCTCAACAGCTTTCGTCAGATTCATCCGGATACCTATTTTAATGTAAAGCAAGGTGACAGTGCCGAGATCCAGGACCGGATTCTGGACGGTACGGTAGAAATAGGATTGATCGGTGAGCCAAACCATTCCGGTAAATGCATCAATACTCCATTCTGCACCGACGAACTGGTTCTGGTTACGCCTGCAACCAAACATTATCTGTCCCTGCGCAAACGCGCTCCCGATCTGCTGACCTTATTAAAAGAACCCATCATCATCCGTGAACAGGGATCCGGAACACAAAAAGCTGCTGACCGGCTGCTAAGTGAATTAGCAATCGATCAGCAGCAGCTGAACGTAGTCGCACAGATCAATGATCTGGAATCCATCAAACAGATGGTCATCGGCGGTATGGGTATATCAATCCTGTCCCGCTTTGCCATCGCTGATCTTGAGCGGCGGGGGCAGGTCATTGCCTATCCCCTGGAAAGTAATATTAAGCGTAAATTTTATATTTCCCACCTGAAGTCACGGCATCTGCCACCGGCACTGCAGGAATTCATCGACTTTACCATACAGTATTATCAAACGGAGTCTTAGGATTTGATCTTTATTTCAAGCTGGTTGTAAGGAATCTCGATCCCGGCCTCATCAAATGCCATCTTAACAGCTTCCGTGATCTCACATTTGGCACTCCAGTAATCCCCTGTCGCCGCCCAGCCTCTGGCCCCCAGCATCACCGCGCTGTCTGCCAGAGAATCAACAAACACAGAGATTCCTTCTTCCTGAAGAATCCGTTCATTCGCTTCAAAGATGCGGTTCAGAATCGTTTTGGCTTGCTGAAGGTCAGACTGATATCCGATCCCAACCAGAATATCAACCCGGCGTTTTTCTACTGCCGTAACATTGGTAATCACTGCATTGGCCAGACCGCCGTTTGGTATGGTGATTGACTTATTATCTCCGGTCTGAAGGGTGGTATAAACCAGTCCGATATTGCGGACTGTACCTTCCATGCCCTGGGTCACAATATAATCACCGACTGTAAAAGGCCGCATCACCAGAATCAGGATACCGCCGGCAAAGTTAGCAAGGCTGCCCTGTAAAGACAGGCCGACTGCCAGAGTCGCTGAACCTAACAACGCAATAATCGAAGCTGACGGTACACCGATACGCTCCAGTGCCATAAATGAGATCAGCACATAGATCACCGCATTTGCCAGAGAAAGCAGGAATTTGCTTAAACTCAGATCCATCTCCATTTTTTGGAATGTTCTTTTTAAAAATGATCTGATCAGTCCGGCAACCCGCAACCCGATCAGAATAATAATCAATGCAACAAAGACTCTGTAAGCTAATGACATCAACCCCGGAATCCAGCTTTCAATCGTCTGCAGGATAACATTCGGCTTTAATGCGGCAAGATCCGACTGTACCTCCAACGCAAGCGGCTGAGTCTCGGCCAGCGAAGCCATTGTTTCCTCTGCTGAGAACCATAACATATTTGTCTACCTCGTTTTTTTCTTTCAGGTATACTACAATGGGAAACTTTTGTCAAGAATGCTCCTTTCCTAAAGTAATGATCTTTTCAATCTCTTCCTGATATTCCTCACCGTATTCTGTGTAAATATCCCTGACCGCTTCCTGAAAACGCAGCCGCTCTGATTCCGGAAGTTCCGTTATCACCACGCCTGATCGTTCCGCCTGTTCTCGCGATTCCCGCTCCTGTTTTGCCCAGAGCGTCCGTTCGTATTTGGCAGATTCTCTCGCACATTCCTGGATAATCTGACGATCCGGTTCGGAAAGCTGGTCCCAGGTCGACTGAGAGATGAGCTGCAGTTCCGGAATCCGGTTATGTTCATCTAAAAACATATACCTGGCAACATTATAATGATTGGTGAATATATATGACGGCCAGTTATTCTCCGCCCCGATGATATCACCTCTTTCCAAAGCGGAATAAACATCACTGTAGCCAATCGTTACCGGAATTGCCCCCAAAGCACTGATCACTGATTTCATCAGATCAGATTCTGCTACCCGGATCCGTTTTCCTTTTAAGTCATCTAAAGAGTCTATCAGTTCACTGGTATAAATGTTCCTGGCCCCGGCATCGTACCAGGATAATGCCTTCAGCTGGTTGTCTTCCAGACTTCGCATAAATTCTGCGCCGATTTCGCCATCCAGAACCGACCACATATGATCTGCGTTTCTATAAAGGTAAGGAAGCTGCAGAACGTTGACTTTTGGTTCAAACTGACCAACCGTCATAATCGAAGCTCTGGCGAAGTCGATCCCACCGTATTGAAGCTGTTCGACCACCGCAACCTCATCTCCCAGTGCACCGCCGGCATGAATATCAACTTTTATTCTGCCGCCGGTTCTATCATAGACCAGTTCACTAAACCGCTCGGCTGCCAGCGTCGTCGGATAACCTTCAGGCTGGTTTTCTGCGTATGTTAATACATACTCAGGCAACACTTTCTTGTTGCTGACCGCATTTTTGCAGCCGAGTCCGATTAATATACCTGCGCCGGTGATAACCAGCCCACATGCCAACCACTTCTCCTTTTTCATCTGACTCCTCCGTTTATTATCACATGACGACACTCATATTCCTAATCTGTCTTTTCAATTATAACAGAATTCCCGTCAGCCACTACCCCCATCATATTATTATCCAAAACAACCGATTCATATTTTATATTGACTACCGCGTTCCCGCCCAGTTTAACTGATCTGGCAATCAGCGTGTTCAAGGTCTTACGGCGTGCTCCTTCCAGCCGTTCAGAAAGCCCCGCTGCCTGGGTCTCAAACAGATCACCAAATAACGCGCTTGCATCTGTAAGACCTGTACTGAAAAAGACACTTGCACTTACGATGCCGCAATACTTAATAATATCATAACCATGAAATCCATGACCGGTTGTAACCATATGGTTCTGCCGGTCTTCAAACTTCGGCATTTTGGGTTCCACCCAGTCACGTGATTCCAGCTGCAGAAAATTTTTGTCTGCGAGCATTTCCGTTATGCTCTTCTCCTGTTTATCAATGAAGGACAGAATATGTTTTGTCGCACTACGGTTAAACTGTGCTGCCAAAACAGCATCGACCAGATCCTTTTTGTTTAATTCTAACTGCTTCATGCTTACTGTCCGCTCAAAAATGTTGAGTTTTGTTTTGAATTTATAGAAACACTTATCACAGATTAAGTTAATATCGTTTTCAGCCAATTTGTTGGAACCGCTTAAAAACCCTAATTTCTTATCGCAGCAAATACAGTTTTCCATTTGATTATTTCCTCCGCCGTTTCATCTACATCTATTAGTTTATCAGAAACAAGTTCATTATTAAATACAAAAAACTCCGGCAGAGACATAAAACCATCTCTGCCGGAGTTTAATTACCACAAAATCACCTTATTTTGCTGCTTCCAACTGCTTATTAATATCGGTAATCAAATATTCACTGACACCTGCTGCATCATCTTCGCCATAACTCAGCATCTGCATAGCCAGGAAGTAAGTACCATCTTCATTTTTCAGTGCTGCTCTTTCGAATACCGGGTCAAACTTGAACTGGGTCCATTCAACCATCTTGGCATTTGCTTCTGCTGCGATACTTGTGGACAGATCCAGAGCTGCCAGGCCATTTTTGTTAGCCGGTACACCACGGGAATCGCCAAGGATTGCTGCGCCTTCTGCATCACCGAACAGGAACTGAATCAGGGCTGCTGCTTCTGCCGGATGTTTGGAGCTCTGAGGAATTGCAAATACCATCGAAGCTTTCATCATACCGCCGTTGTGATCACCCATTTTGATGAAATCGCCAACTGCAAACTCGAATCCGGCTGCTGCTTCTTTATGTTTCTTTAAGTTGCTGTCCCACATGTAGATACCGGCATAATGTCCGTTGATCCATCTTTCATTGGTATCGATCAGCTGGGAGCCGTCACCTTTTAATGTTTCAATAGAAGGAATAACATGTTTTTCTTCCATGGTATTCAGCCATTCCAGACCCTCCTGGATCTCTTCCTGAGTATACTGAAGTTCATAGTTCTCTACCCATGGTTTACCATATACACACTGTAAGTAATATACCATTGCGGTCATACGATCCAGCTCATTTAAGATCAGCGGATAGTAAGTTCCGTCTTCATAAGCAGCAAATGCTTCACCGGCTGCATATAACTCATCCAGCGTAGTCGGTATCTCTACGCCCACCTGCTCAAGCACTGTGGTATTCCAGTAGAATGTACGTCCGGTATTGCTGACCGGCAGCGCCTGAAGCACACCATTTGTAGTAAAGAAATCTAAATCCGACTGATCATATGCACTCAAATCAATGATGTCAGATAATGTATTCATATCAACAAACATCGTTCCATCCGGTGAGTAGTTGAATACCCAGTCCATGTTCAGCTGGATTACATCAGCTGCCGCATCAGATCTCAGAGCCAGAGCCACTTTTTCTTCATGACCGGTAAATGCCTCATACTCAGCCTCAACCTTAATGTTCGGATATTTAGCTTCAAATGCTTTGATTGCATCCAGTGTTGCCTGATGTCTGCTGTCACCGCCCCACCAGTTCATCCGCAGAGTGATCGGATCGGTGGTGTTCACTTCCAGCCCGGACGCTTCCGCCGGTGCCGGTGCTTCGGTGCTTTCTGCCGCAGCTGCCGCTGTTGTATCCGCCGCCGGTGCTGCCGTTGTTTCATTGTTTGCTGTTGGCATACATCCTGCCATGGAGAGCATTGCTCCAGCTAAAACGAGTGCCATAATCTTCTTGTTTTTCATTGATAAAACCTCCCTTTAATTATATATTTATGTTTACCCTTTCACACCGCCTGCCGCAATACCATCCACAAAGGAATTCTGGGCTGCAAAGAATACCACCAATGACGGAATAATCGCGATCAGTGACATTGCCAGCACCCGGTTCCATTCGAATCCGACATCCGCGTCCATAGACATCCGCAGGAAGATCGAAACAGGATATTTTGCAACCGTGTTGACGTAAATGAGAGGACCCATAAAATCGTTGGATGCCCACATGAACTGGAATAATGCACAGGATACGAGTGACGGCTTAAGCATCGGTACGATCACATACCAAAGCGTCTGCATCACGTTACAGCCGTCGATCTTTGCTGCTTCTTCCAATTCTTTCGGAATACCGCGTAAAAACTGAATCAACATGTAAACAAAGTAGGTATCACCTGCCAGCATGGACGGAATCACCAGTGGTTTGTAGGAGTCCAGCCAGTTCAGCTGATTATACAGGATGTACTGCGGTACATTCAGTACTACCTGCGGTAAAAACAGCGTCGATAATAATATTGCAAAAGAAAACTTCTTGCCAAGGAAATCAAATCTGGCAAATCCGTAAGCAGTAATTACTGCCGAAACTACTGTAACAATCACTTTCGGGATTACAAACTTATAGGTATTGCCCATAAAGTACAGCAGAGTCATCCCTTCATATCCCTTGAATCCGCGGACATATCCGGCGGTAGTCGGTTCTTTCGGGATAAAACCGATACTGGAGAATATCTCAGGATTCGTTTTAAATGATGCACCGACCATCCAGATCAGCGGATAGACCATAATAATTCCAATTACAATGAGGACTGTATAACGCAGGAATGTATTGATCATATTTCTCGTTTCTCTAGTCATCTTAATTACCTCCCATCCTCATCTCCGTAATATACCCAATACTTCTGACTCATAAAGGAGATCGCTGTAAAGGTCATGATAATCAGGAACAGCAGCCAGGCAATCGCACTTGCCACACCCATTTCGTAGCTCTTAAACGCATTGTTATATACCAGGAGTGACACCAGTGTTGTCGATCTGAGCGGACCACCCTGTGTAATAATGAACGGACCGTTGAATTCCTGGAACTTGTGACACAGCTGCGTTACGAAGTTGTAGAAAATAACCGGTGTAATCAGCGGTACGGTGATGCTGAAAAACTGTCTCCATTTCCCTGCACCGTCAATCGAAGCCGCTTCATATAACTCTGTGGATACGCCTTTCAGTGCTGCCAGAAAGATAACCATCGGCGATCCGAACTGCCAGATCCGGAGTAAAACAATAACAAAGAATGCCCCATCCGGGTTGCCCAGCCAGTTAAACGGTGCCATGCCGAATTTAGCGGCAATCATATTGATCAGACCTTCTGTTTTAAACAGGAACTTCCACATGACTGCGATTGATACGGACCCGCCCAGTATCGACGGAATGTAATAGGCCGTACGGAAGAAATTAACGCCTTTAATCTTAAAATTAAGTATGTATGCAATAAATAATGCAAACGTGAGCTCCAGCGGAACGGTGATAAATGCATACTTAAAGGTCTGGACAAAAGCCTTTACCATCAGTTTATCACTGAGGATATCCGCATAGTTTTGCAGTCCCACAAACATTGCATTACGAAACAGATTATAATCGTGAAAGCTGTATACGAATGATGCAATAAACGGGTACAGCTTAAAGATTGCAAATCCGATCCACCAGGGTAGTATGAAGATAAATCCAAAATTCTTTTTCATAAAATCCCGTGGGTTTTTGTATCTGGGTATCCGGGCTGCTTTTATCGATTTATTATTTGATCCCATTTTAGATTCCCCCTATTTCCTGTTTAAGTGTTGACATTAAATATCTTCCGGCTCTCAAGCAGTCCGTCTTTTTCCAGCTTTTCAACGTCCATCCGCTGGGGATTGCCCGGTAAATCCGTCTGACAATAGAACCTGCCGTCTCTTTCTTCCGGCTGGAACAGCGTATACTCTCCTACCGGCTTGCTGATCGGCTCATGATATTCAATCTCTTCATCTTCTCCATACAGACAGCCAAAGATAGCATTGAGATAGATTCTTCCGCCGGAGGAGAACTTCACTTTAGTCTCTCTGGCCAGATCACGAATCTTCAATATATCATCAATACGGGTCATCCGGCCAATCGATGGCTGCAGATGGTCAACGCCTTTTTCAACATAGGTTTCATATGCATAGAATGTTCTCATCGATTCACCAAATGCGACCGGCATCGCCACACCCATTTCTTTCAGACGTTTGATTCCATTCATATCATGTGCATGAATCGGTTCTTCCAGCCAGGCCAGATTGTAAGGTGCTGCCAACCCGGCAAATTTATAAGCATCTTCCACATCCCACCGTTGATTTGCATCTACTGCCACTCCGATATCAGCGCCGACCGCACTGCGTACTTTCTCTATCCTGCGGATATCACGTTCCATATTAGTGCCGTTGTCACTGCCAACTTTGAACTTAACTGTTTTGTATCCTTCTTCTACATAACGGGTCATGTCTTCAACCAGTTCATCGTCCTCCAGAAGCAATGACCCGCCGCCTTTATATGCAGCTGCCCAGTCCTTTTCAGCTCCCAGGAAACGATGCAGGGGCTGTCCGGCCCGTTGTGCCAGAATGTCCAGCATCATCAGGTCAAGCTGGCCGACTTCCACGGCCTGACTGCTCTGGAATCCGGCGTTGCGGATCCGCCAGTACAGAGTATCACGCCAGCAGTTGTAGCTGTGGGTTTCCCCGTTTAATATAAGAGGGAGGATGTTTTTTACAAAACTCCTCCCCACTGTCAGGTGTGCACAGGCGCCTTCCGAATCATACAATTCGATGCAGCCCTGTTCCGGTGCATATTTTCCCATGCCGCCGGTACCGTCCTTGAATGGTTTGGGTAAAGGAATCGGACGAAAATTGTAAAAAACAGCTTTTACAAATCGTATCTCATCCGGAAAGTCAAATATGTTTTTCATATACTCCTCCGTCATTTCTTCACTTGCCTTGAAGTTAAGTTACTCAGAGTATAACTGCATATTTCGATCCGTTCAATTGACAGAATCACCTAGATATTTTATTCAGTTTTTACATTTTCGTCAGCCATTTCACTTCATAATAAAATCATTTCATATGACTGATTTTTATTGCAAATTCTTTTCATCATGAAAGAATACACACGTTTATTTTTCATCTATTCCATATTTTTTCATCTTCCGCCACAGGGTTGTGGTACTGATATCGAGCTCTTTCGCCGAGAGTGTCCGGTTGCCGTTATACTTCTTAAGCACTTCCCGGATTCGCTTCAGTTCCGGATTCGTTTCTGCTTCCCCGGTCGTATATTCATCATGCAGTTTGACCTCTTCCTGAATCGTTGCGGCATAGATACTGGTATCGCGATGATAGAGTTCATCCAGCAAATCGCGTACGTATTCTTCGGTAATTGTACGTTTGCCGACGGTCAGAATCATTCGTTCGCAGAATGCCTCCAGCTGAATGTTGTTGCCTTCCCACGGATACTCCAACAGCGTCCGCCTGGCTCCTGCCGTCATTACGTGGTAACGGGAATACTGCTCCATGTACTTCTTTGTAAATACATTCAGCAGATATTCCACATCATCGCGCCGGTCTTTCAGGTTCGGAATCTTCAGCCGCAATGACTTTAAGGTAAAGTACAGATCGGACCGGAACAGAAACTGACGCCGCAGATCAGTCAGGTTCTTTGCCGTACAGGCAATAATTCTGGTGTCGATCATCTGGGTATCTTCAATCCGGCCGCTGCGGACCAGCCGTTTGCTGCGGATCACCCGTGCCAGATTATACTGTGTCGGCAATGTCAGCTTGTCGATACTCTGGATCACCAGGGTGCCGTGATGGGCATCGGCAAGGGCTCCCGGCTCCTGCATTTCCTGTCTGTCACCCTGAATTCCGAAAAGAGTCCGCATCTGCTGATCCTGCGAAAGCCCTGCCATGTTAATCATGATAAAGGGCCCGTTTTTCCGCATACTGTAGTTGTGGATCCCCTGGGTGATCGATTCCAGCTCCGGCCCGGAGATCGCTTCAATCAGCATCGGACTGGATGACTGGGCGTAAAGTTTGGCCAGTTCCACGACCTTACGCATATCTTTTAAGTTGTTGCTTATATCTTCAAACGTCCCGTGAGCCACATGGCCTTTCAGATACTGCTCCTTCATTACATCTTTGTCATCAATATCCAGACGTTTCAGACGGTTGCAGGATATGATCGCACCATCGGTACGGTCACCCACAACAATCGGTTCAATCGAAACCACAACCGACTGCTGCTGAATCGTCAAAAAGGTGGAATAGTTCTCACTCTCACCACTCAGGATCTTCCCCAGCGCCTTTTCATCCAGTCCGACCAGTACCTGTGTCGCCAGCTTACCCAGAATACTGCCGGAGGTATGTCCGACAATCTGTTCCATCGCCCGGTTGACAACCAGAATCTTTCCGGCTATCCCGACCTTCATAATGCCGTTAAATGCGCTGTCCAGAACCGTTGAGAACTGGGCATAATTATGCTGTTCGATTTCCGACATATAATAAAGTGATTCTGCATTTTTAAGTGCTACCCGGATCGCTTCTCCGGTTGAGGCAATATATAGTCCGGGGATTCCCATCTGGTAAGCCCCGTCTAATGCAGCATCGCCGCCGATAATAATATCAAGGTTATCCTGCTTTGCTTTTGACAGTGTATTGCGCCACTCTTCCCACTCATTCAGAATATACCGTTTTAATTCAATATGGTACAGCTGATTGAAATAGGTTGTGTCACTGAGCATGTCGCCCCAGCCAAATATCCCGATCCGCGGGCATTCTTTATCAACAATACTCTTGGCCTGGTTGACCAAAAGCCCCAGTTCCTGCGCCGTCATTACAATCTCTGCGACAGCCACATTAGTATGCTTTTTGATCTCCACGGCATGGCGGCCTCTGGCTATAATAATGTTGACCCCCTGAGAGATCGCCATCTGCGCTTCGGTTACGGCATCTTCGGTTTTTATTTTCTTGACAATTACCACATGGTTATCTTTTTCTTTTACGATGGCATTTGCCTGCTCATACATCTCATCACTAGGTACAAATAAAGCGATTCCGGACATTATTCTCCCCCATCTTAGTATAAATCAGTTCCCTCTGCTTCATCTTTTATCATCGTATCATATCTGAGTCTGACCGCATCCAGATATCGCTTCCATTCGGTTGGATCAATAAACGGGTTCTCCGCTTCCGGATGTTCGATCATATATTGCCGTTTCTCAACGGTTCGATTATGTCCGGCATGATTTCCCAGCATGATATCCACCGGTTCGTCATACACCCGCGCAAGTCCCTCCAGGAACTCCTTCCGGCTGTGGTGATTCTGATACCGTTCGATAAATGGCCGGCACATGGTATTCATACCTGCGCCGCCATGCATTCCGGCAATCTGCCGGACACCATTTTCTTCTATTTCAGTAAAAAATGAAATCACTCCATCAGAATGCCCCGGCGTGGAGACTATTCTGATGCTGGTATTGCCAAGCGTGATCTCATCGCCGTCCTTCATCGCATGGTCTGGAACAAAGGGGCCAAAATATGTGTGGCCGCAATTAGCCGACAAGGTAAGCTCCGGCCGTTCTTTAAACATCTTCACGTCGCCTTCTCCCAGAAACGTCTCTGCTCCTGACAATGCCTGAATCAACGCCGTCCCGCCAAAATGATCAAAATGTCCGTGTGTATGGATAATATAACGGATATCCCGGGGATTAAACCCGAGTTCCCAGATCGACTGCACCAGCATGGCAGCCGTTGTCGGGTATGTTGTATCAATCAGAATCAATCCCTCACCGGTATCGATCAAATGGGCCCCGACACTTTGATTGCCGACAAAATACAGGTTTCCATAAATCCGAAACGGCTTAACCATGTATTTTTCCGGATGGCTGTAAAAATCACTTCTGCCTTTCTCATTAAATGCATACTTTGAAATCTTCGCCTTATCTTCCATCCTTCGCCTCCAGCTCATCAAACAGCAGATTCTTATTGTATTCATAATATCGCTTGCAGGAATATTCCTCCAAAAAATGTACACTGTAAAATCCGGTATTTAAGTTGGTCAAAAACATAATCAGCTCCTGACTGTCAGCAAAAGCCTGTTCCATAAAATCAAACGCTGCCTCCAGCTTCTGTCCGGTACGAAGGATCAGCTCCTCATAGCTGTCACTGTCTTTTCCAAACAGCTCTTTCAGCTGCTCCCAGACCTTCTCACGGCTCTTTGAGACAGCTTCCAGGTACCGGCCAAAATACTTCGCCGCACGCCTGGTTATATGATAATCAGCCCGCGACATCAGGCCATCCTCCCAGTTCTTTTCCCATTCCAGCTTGAGGCCATGCGTAAAATCAGCAAAGGAGATATCCGGTGATTCCTGAAATGTCCGCAGTTGTTTCTGTATCAGTTCCATCACCTGAGCCTGTTCCCAGACCTTGCGGAAGTGATTATTCAGTGCCGCCGACAACAGTCCTACAACACTGATACGTTCATCAAAGGCTGCCTGATTGAGCTTGTCAAAAACATTCGCGCTGACCGCTCCCGACAGAATCTCCTCCGTCTGGTAGTCGCTCTGGTACTTCACATACAAATCCAGATAGTTGGCAAAGTCTCTGGCAATTTTGGGATACTGGATATATTCCATAACAACATCCCTGGTCATCGGCCGCTCCAGTGACTCATACACGGTAATCAGCTCAGACAGATCTTCCCAGCCCCGTGGCGTGGCAAACAGCTTTCCGTCAACAGTGGTCTCAATCCGGCAAAAATTAGCTGGTTTTATCTGTACATAAGACCTCACCGCCGGATGAATCCCCACCACCTCCGCATATTCTTTCCATGCCAACAGGTCAGGCTCAACCGTAATCATCCGGATCCGGTCCAGGGTCACAACATCGAATTCACGAACGGATTTGTTATACTCAGCCGGATTTCCCGCAGCAGTGATAATCCATCCCTCAGGAATCTTATGGTTACCAAAACTCTTACACTGCAGAAACTGCAGCATCATTGGCGCAAGCGTCTCCGAAACACAGTTTATTTCATCAATGAACAAAATACCTTCAGCCAGACCGGTCTGTTCAATCTTGTCATATACTGCTGCCACAATCTCACTCATCGTATATTCAGTAATGGAGTATTCCCTGCCGTCATACATTTTCTTGTTTATATACGGCAGGCCGATGGCACTTTGTCTCGTATGATGAGTGATCGTATAGGAAACCAGTCCAATCCGGCACTCCTGAGAGATCTGTTCCATTATCTGTGTCTTGCCGATCCCCGGCGCTCCGATCAGCATCAGCGGACGCTGACGGATATAAGGAATTGTATACTCTCCATACTCATTTTTGCTGAGATAGGCCTGGATCGTGTCCTTGATCTCCTGCTTGGCCTGTTTAATATTCATGTTGTACTTCCTCCGGTTCTATTATCAATTTCATCGCCCATGGTGGTACGGATATATCTGTATACTGATCTTTCATAAATACAAACACCGTATCATATACCGGCCGCCTGACCGGATAAATGCCCTCGCCATCGGTAAAATAAAGCAGTCCTTTTAGCTTCTTAAAAGCGCCTGTCACGAGCAGCTGGTTCACATGTTCAAAAGCCGGGCGAAAATCCGTCCCGCCCTTTCCGTTCAGCTGAAAGTGGCTCATATAGTTTTCCATCTCTTCCCGGCTGTGAATGACCTGATCCGCCTGAATCTGCTCATCACACTGAATGATCCGGATATTAACTTTCTTAAAATAGCTTTCTGTCTGACACAAAATATCGTATGTTTCTTCAAGAAAACGACGCACCAGTTCGCCGGAACAGGACATCGAGGTATCAATAACAATGACAAAGTCCTCAATCTTATTTACCTCTTTTGTTTCGAGCGGTTCGATCAGCGGCATATTGCCATACAGTTCCAGACCGTAAGCATAAAAGCTATAGTCAAACGAATCCTCATCCACCTGCATTTCTTCTTTCTGAACGGCAAACTTGCGGAGGAACTTCTTATAGTCATAACGTTCCCGGTTCTCCACCTGCACCTGTTCTAAAAAGCTGTTCTCCTGCCGGTCCTCCTGACTGCCCATAGTCTCGATCTCAGTCTGCATCTTTTCACGGTTGTCATTCCATTTGTTTTGCCGTATTGCCGCGGTCTCCGGAGGCTGGTCATCTGTCCGCCAGAAGCTGTGGTCATCAACCGTAAACTCAGCCTTCAGCCGGTGATACTGCTGTTCGGTCAGCTGAAATGCCTGAAGTTCACGGTAAATCCCTTCGGCATTCAGGACCCGGATGTTTCTTCGGAGCCGTTGATATAATTCCAGACGGTATGGTGCCACCGGAACATGCACACATTTATAATATAATTCATCAATCATGGATTCCACGGCAATATCACATGCCAGATTCCAGTAATCTTCCGTCCGTTCCCCGCGCCTGTCCAGATGACAGAACAAACAGTGATAAATGATATGAAGATAGGTACGGTTCACATGCACTCTGCCGCTCTGATGCAAAGAGATCAGATATTCCGGATGATAATAAATGGTGAAACCATCGGTGCCTGTCCCACGCACCCCCATATCGGCTGCAAAACCAAGGCTGTGTAAAGATACGTCCAGATATCTCATATTCAGATACAATTCATTTCTTGCATTGTGAAATATCCTGACACAGGTTTCCACCATATTCAGTTCTTCCAGCTGTCTGTGCCTGATCGGATCGATCATATCTTTGTCCCTTCTATCGGTAATACTCTCTATAGTTCAAATCGCCGCCGGCGTGTCTCTGCCGCAGCAAACGTTTCATGTTTAAAATTCATCAGCCAGCTGACTGCCTCGGCATGGCCCTCCTGCTGTGCAATTTCAGCAAGCGTTATCACCTGCCCCGGATCAGTGATAAACTGCCCGGCAAACCATGGCATCAGCCCGCGATCCAGGTTGTTCCAGCGGTATGCCGGCTTACAATCGGTTCGTAAAATCAGTGTACCGGCCGCTTGCCAGTGGCTGGCAATATAAGTACGATACATCAATTCATGCTCTTTTGTCAATCCGTACGGATACACCAGCCGCCCGATTGCCAGTTCAATAACCAGCAGTTCCGGTGTCTGCACCTGGGCATGGTAAAACAGCTGATCATACTCCCGATACTGAAACTTACGTTTCTCAAAACAGTAGCGATAACGATGACCGCAGCCATGTGTTTCTATATATAGAATTCGGGCAGGGGTATTTTCAACCATCTCTTCATAATAATCAGGAAAGATCAACCGGGCTTCCTCATCACCATGGATGCGTACCCGCAGAGTCTGACGCAATTCATTTAAAAGTTCCTGCAGGCACGACCGTTCTTCATTCCAGATCGTAAAGTCCAGTACTTCTACCTGTTTGATTCCGGTGAAAACACCGGTGCCAATGTCACTGATCCGGCTGTGGCAGAAGATTCGCTTCAGCTGTTCGCAGTTATAGCAGGCATAGGCACCGATTTTTTCGATGCTGCGGGGAAGATGAAGTTCCTCGGTTTCGCTCTCTGCCAGTGCATAGGCACCCAGTTCGATAACGGGGATATCATCGATTGTTTCCGGTATCAGAACGATTGATGTCTGTTCTGGTACCTTATCTATTTTTATTCCTTTTTCTGTAATTGTATATTGAAGATCCATGTGGTACCTCCGATGATATATATTCAAATAAGAGCATACTATATAGTAGTTGATTTAATCAATAAGAAACAAAATTTCTGCCATACCTTTCATGGAGTTTTCAATTGACAAACAGTTTCATCCCGCCTATAATATACTTAACAGAACAGCCGGAGGGTGAGTGCACTTCACCCGCTCTGGTAAGTTTAGGACAAATAGCCGTTAGCTTCTCAGGGCAGGACGGCTATTTTTTTAATGCATTCACAAGTGTGATAACTGCACAAAGCATGATTACAAATGTAAACAAATCCATATATGTAACCATAAACACCACCCCTTTCTCCAGATCGAAAATTGGGTGGGAGCACGTCCCCGACTGCTCGGGTAAATATATTATATTTAATTGTTGGTCTTTGGGATGGTAAAAATGATGAAACTGAAATGAGAATTGATGTATCAAAAAAGCGCGAGACGGGACTCGAACCCGCGACCCCAACCTTGGCAAGGTTGTGCTCCACCACTGAGCCACTCGCGCATATCATACTGATATTTAAATCACCAGCATCAACGTTTTTTATTCTATCATATGATATTAATCTTTGCAAGACCCTTTAGCCTATTTTTTTGATTATTAATAACTAAAACAGGAATTGCTATTATTATCTGTATTTGTTATACTAATATGGAATTTACATACAGAAAGAGGGGAGAGTTGAAATGACAAGACTCATCATTAACTTAATCATCAGCATCGGCCTGATTATCGGCGGTTTGAGCGGCCAGCTGGTACTCAGAGGCACTAACAGCAGCGGCCTTTTGATTGCAGTCGGTGTTCTTTATTTAATTTATGATATCTATCTGATTGCCAAGTATAAAAAGAGTAATTAGCAGCAGACAAAAGGCCCTGAAACAGGAATATGTTTCAGGGTCTTTTGTCTGCCGTTGCTCAATACCAACTAGTCCCTGATAAACGGCTCATACTGCGCCATATTTTTCTGATCAACCAATAACGGATCTGCAAAATAATCAAACTCCGTCAGTTCCTGCCCCAGATATCCGCTGTAGTGATTGCGTTCCAGCGCCTCCAGATAATCTTTCAGATTGCGGTTCCCCAAGCCCCAGGCGAGATGACCATATGGGTTGCTGTCGATAAAATGGGTATGCCACACATCTTTGCCAAAGACACCAAACCAATCATCAATCGTCTCCCCCTGAACACTCATTGCCGTTGTATCAATGAGAATCTTCAGGTTAGGGCTGTTGATCTCATCATACATCCGTTTTGCATCCTGAAGGGTGACCACCAGCTTGGATTCTTCCGGACGCAGCGATTCCATCACCAGATGAATGCCATATTCACCGGCCCGGTCGGCGAGACGGCTCAGCATTTCACGCGAACGTTTCCATGCTTCTTCCCGGTCTTCATTCCAATATCCCCATCCGGAATTGATCTGCATCATCGGGCATCCCAGCTCCGCTGCAGCACGCAGCCCATTAGTAAAATACTGATAGCTTTTTTCAAAAAGCTCCGGTGTCTGGGCAGCCACCTGATATTGATATGTACAGTTTTCCGGAGTAATTACCTTCACTTCAAGCCCCCGGTCATATATCTTCTTTTTCACCTCTTTGCAGTCCTGATAAGTCATGCAGTCCAGGTAAAAATGCGGTGCCCCAGCCCAGAGTTCAATGGTCTTTATCCCCACGCTTTTTTGCGCATCTAAAAAATAATCCAGAGAATAAAACAAATAATGAATATTCATTCCCGCAATCTGTTCCCGATTCAATAATTTCCGCATAAGAAATCCCCTCCTTTAACTTTGTTCTGCCATCAACTCAAAACCTTGGACAAAAACGTCCTTGTCCGCTCATGTTCCGGATTATCAAAAAACTGCTCCGGTGCACAGTCTTCCAGAATAATTCCCTGGTCCATAAACAATACCCGGTCACTGACCTCTTTTGCAAATCCCATCTCATGAGTTACCACAATCATGGTCATTCCTTCCGCCGCCAGCTGCTTCATTACATCCAGAACCTCACCGACCATCTCCGGATCAAGAGCCGATGTCGGTTCATCAAAAAGCATCACCTCAGGATTCATCGCCAACGCCCGCGCGATCGCCACCCGCTGTTTCTGCCCACCGGATAATTTGTTGGGATATGACAATGCCTTGTTCTCCATCCCCACCCGTTTAAGCAGCTTCAAAGCCTCGCCGTCAGCCTGTTCTTTTGTCCATTTCCCCAGCCGTATCGGAGCCAGTGTTATATTCTGCTGCACGGTCATATGAGGGAATAAATTAAACTGCTGAAAAACCATTCCGACTTTTGCCCGATACTCATTTACATCATTTTCGTTATCAGGAATCCGTTCACCGCCGACATAGATTTCGCCGGCATCAGGCTTTTCCATCAAATTGATGCATCGGAGAAATGTCGATTTTCCTGATCCTGAGGGGCCGATGACGCAGATGCATTCCCCCTTTTTCACCTGAGTATTGACCCCCTGCAGCACTTTGACTGCACCAAATGATTTCTTCAGATCAACAACTTTAATCACTTTCTCTCAGCCTCCTCTCAAATCTGCGCAGCATCACCGTCAGCAGCTTCACAAGCAAATAGTAAATCACTCCCGCAGCTACCAGTGGGATAAACATCTGGTAGGTCCGTGATGACACATAACTGGCCGCTTTGGTCAGGTCAATAATGCCAACATACCCCAGAATCGATGTTTCTTTAATCAGCTGAATAAACTCATTGCCCATCGCCGGCAGAATGTTTTTAACTGCCTGCGGAATAATGACAAAGCGCATCGTATCTTTGTATCCCAGCCCCAGAGAACGTCCTGCTTCCATCTGCCCCGGATCTACAGCCAGAATTCCGCCCCGGATCACCTCCGAGACATAGGCACCGCTGTTGATCCCAAAGCTGACTACCGCCGCCACATATCCCAAACGGCTGTGGAACACCGCAAAGTATACGATCATCAGCTGTAAGACCGAAGGCGTTCCCCTGATCACATCAACATAAACCGATGCAATTACCGACCAGACGGTCTGCTTCCCTTTGCGCTCTGCACCCAGACGCATAAATGCAACAACCAGGCCGATCACCATTCCTGCCAGCACCGACAGCAGTGAGACAATAATCGTAACCCCTAATCCATTCACATAATACTGCCAGCGGTTTTCATTTACAAAAATGAATTTCAGACTGTCTATCAATCCATCTGCTTCCGATGTTTCCGGCAGTTGCCCGTCCGCACCTTCCTCATTGGAAAAATACATGGTATACAGCCTGTCATAAGTACCGTCTTCTTTGACTTTTTGCAGGCCGGAATTGATCAGCTTCACCAGTTCTGCATTTCCTTTTTCGATACAGAATACGGTATCCTCTTCCGTTCCTGCCACCGGGAAATACTTCAGTCCGTCTGTCTGCCGGCAATAAATCTCGGCCATAATCGTGTCGATCACCACGGCTTCCACACCGCCGTTTTTCAGCTCCATTACGGCACTGGATGCGGTCTTAAACCGTTTTACTTTAGCGCCTTCCACCACACCATAATCAGCATTCTCTCCCGATGCAATCAGATCACTCATCGAACCTTCCAGCACCGCGACGCTTTTATCGCTCAACTCCTGAAAGGTACTGATCTCATCTGCCTCACCGCAGATAATGCTTTGGGAACCGGTGTAATAAACGTCAGAAAAATCCACACTTTTTTCCCGTTCTTTGGTCGGCCCGATTCCGGCAGCGATCACCTGGATATCCCCGGCTTCCATAGAACCGATCAGGGAATCAAAGGGCAGATCCCGCCAGACCAGTGTAACCCCTTCAGCACTGGCAATTGCCTCCATTAAATCATAATCAAAACCGGTCAGAGCCCCGTCACTGTCCCGGTATTCAAACGGTGCATATTCAGCATTTGTCCCGACTACAATTTCCTGCGGCTGTGCGGCATTTGAAACAATCATACCAGATTGAACAAACAGCACTGCCATCAGCAGGAACCACCATCCTGCATATCGTTTCCATTGTCTTTCCACTCTCATCATTTTATCCGTTCTGCCATCATCGGCGTTTCTTCCAGTTTACTTCCCATACATTTATGAAAATCAGGATCCCGCGGAATATTAAGGTCAATTCCCCGCGCCCTGGATGTCATTACAAACAGCATCTGCAGCGGGAGAATATATTCTAAAGAAGAAAAATCGGGATCATTGATAAAACATGTCTGAAGTCCCCCGGCAAACTGACTGTCAGTATTGATGCCGTATTGAAGATTTCCCTGTTTATGATAATACTGATACAGCCGCATCATGCTCTGCTTCTCCTCAGTACCAGAAGGAAACAAATATAAAAATTCAGTCTCACGGTTTACCGCATTATACATACCATGCATAAATTCCTCAGCTTCATATCCGCGCACCGGAAACCGGCAGGTCTCAGAAAACTTGAGCACACCTTCCAGCAATGCTGCTTTTTGATTCCCTCCGGCTATGATAATCAGTTCCCGGGTCTTTTTCAACTGCTCTGCGGTCTCCTTACACCAGTCCGCACTTTGATCCAGAACGGCCGGCATATTGGTGATGACATTTCGTATCCGCTGCTGATATTCCCGGTATTCCTCCGGCTGCAGTTTACCGGTATTTACGGCCAGGTGCAGTCCGAACAGGATCAGGGTCAGTACCGTAGCGGTATACCCTTTTGTCGTCGCTCCGGCATCCTCATATCCGCACTCCACATAAATATTGGCATCACCGTGTCTGGTAATCTCTGTATCATATTCTCCGGTCATGGAAATTGCCGTCCTGCCCGATGCTCTCATCTGATCAATTGCCCGGATAACTGCCGTACTGGTTCCCTGCTGAGAGATACCCACCATAAGTGCATGATCCCGGATCATATTAAGTTCCGATAAAAACGGCACAGGATATACGCTAAAAACACGTATACCCAGTAATTTCTGCAGTATTCCGGCTGCTGCTGCCGCACTGTGAAAGGAAGATCCGGAACCGGCCAGGAATATCTCATCCGTTTTCTTCCGGCCAAGAACCGTCATCGCCGGTGCCAGAATATCATCCTGCCACTTCAGAATCTCCATCAGTATCCCCGGAGTTTCCTGTATGTAGGAACATGCATCCCCTTGATATATCATTTTTATCCTTTCTTATCAAACCTCATAGTGAGTGCCGTACCCGAAAGCACCTTCCAGTCCGCAGACACCTGCCGCAAAATTTGCTGCTTCTGATAAACTCTCACGAATTGCCGGCTGATGGTCCATTCCCTTTTTAATTCTGTCTGTGTATCCGATCAGAAAAGAGGTAATCAGTGAATCACCGGCTCCCATGGTATCCACTACCTTTTTCAGCAGAGCTGCCGGCTGCTCGTAGAAGTCTTTGCCATCGTATAAAATACAGCCTTTCGCACCACGGGAAGCAGTCGCAAGTCTGGCACCAAGGTCAACAATCATTTTCAAATGAGCTCTTGCTTCTTCATCACTTCCGTCGAAGGAACAGAATGCATAATCAATATCCGGAACCACCTTACGGTAATACTCTTCGGTAGAATCATCAGAAAAGTCGAATGAAACCGGTACTCCCGCCGCCCTGATCTTCTTTAATTCCGTTTCCGTGAAGCAGTAGTTTCCGGTATGCACCAGATCAAACTGTCTGATATATTCCAGATCAAAACGATCTAACACATAAGGGGTTTCTCCGCGAATCCCGCCTTCGTTGCATCCCAGAAACGTGCGGTCACCATCAATCAGCGTCACCCGTGCCCAGCCGTTTTCTCCTGCCAGCTGTTTGCATTTAACGGTCTCAATCTTCATTTCGTTTAACACCCCGATAACATATTCGGCATTTTCATCATTGCCGAAATATCCCATATAGGCTGATTTCTCAACACCGAACATCGTTGCATAAGCACACAGATTGACACAGTTGCCGCCCGGATACATCGTTGCAGTATGCTCATACTGATCAACCACATTGTCGCCAAAGCCCAGTATTTTCACATCGTGTTTTGCCATCACCGTTACCTCCTGGTTTTTCATCATATTTAATATTCAACAACGCCCATATATCTTCTCATATCCAATGGATGCCTTCTTTTATCCTGTAAGCCGGTGCGATAAGCCACACTCATTGCATAAAAGAGAATGGGACAGAAATATTCATTTACACTGTCATCAATTTCGGTTATTCCCAGCTCCACAGCATCAATAACCTCGTACTTCTTGCCATATTTCTCAAGGAAAGTCAGGGCTCTCTCATCCATTGTTCTGGCTGCCCCGGTTCCCATCAGCAGGATATACAGATGGTCTTCATCCGTACATTCAAACGGGCCGTGGAAATACTCACCGGTATGCAGATAACAGCAGTCCATCCACTGCATCTCCTGGAGTGAACAGATCGAAAAACCATATGCCTGGGAATAAGATGCACCGGAACCCATAATGTATAAGAACGGCTCGTCAGCATATTTCTCAGCAAACACCCAGGTGCGGTTTTTCACTTTTTTAACTGCGGCACGGACGATCCGGTCGGCCTTTTCAAGCCCGTCACAGATCGCTTCATATTTGGTATAAGCTGGCTCCTGAAGCTTCATCAGCTCATTTAATATGCGCATTACAATTCCTTGCGGCCGGTCTTTTTCATCAGTCTCGTCTTCCCAGTTGTAGACAATCGGGTTCATCTCCTCACGGGCACAGACTGATTCCGGATTATGCGTCATCGTGATGATTTCCGCGCCTCTTTCGCGGGCAAATGCTGCCGCTGCCACTGTCTCGGCAGTATTCCCGCCATGAGAACAAAGAATTACCAGAGCACCCTTTTTCAAAAACCGCGATGGCGACACTTCCAGTTCTTTTGCCGTCAGCCAATGGGCATGCATGGTTTCTGACTCCGCATTGATAAAGTAATATCCCGGATACAAATCTACCAGCGAACCTCCGCAGGCAGTAAAAAATATATCGTTGATCTGTCCTTGTTTCTCATAAATATTTTTAGCTAATTCTTCAGGTCTGTTCATTTTATTTTCCTTTACTTTTATCTGTTTATTTTTTTACATTCCGGCTGAAAGTGAGCAGAATACCAATGCTGCCGCTGTCAGCACCAAAAACAACTTCCAGAACGTTTTCCACCACTGGGCAAAAGATATTCTGCAGATCGCCAGCCCTGCCACTGTCGAACCGGCTACCGGACTCATCATGTTCGTAAACTGGTTGGCATACTGTAAAACGGTAACCGCCGCCTCCGGATTCACTCCATGAAGGTCACACAGAGATGACATAACCGGTGTTGTCAGCGCTGCCAGTCCTGATGAGGATGGTACCAGAAACGTCAGGATTGACTGAACCAGGTACATTACCGATACGAACATTACATTGTTGGCATCAGCAACTGCATTGGTTAAGGCATTGAGGACCGTATCTATGATCTTTCCGTCTTCCGCGATTACCAGGATACCGCTGCAGAATCCGATTAATACTGCCGCAAATACGATATCTTTTACTCCAATCACAAACTCTTCGGCTATCTCCGTTTCACCCATTCCGCCGGCGATGCCCATCAGAAGGCCCATTCCCAGGAAACACATCGATAATTCATTCATGTACCAGCCATATTTAATCAGACCGATCACAACCAGAACCATTCCCAGAATAAATACCATCAGCACCAGTTTATGTCTGGTATTAAATTCTTCCAGGTTATCCTCCTGGTTGCTGAATTCAATCCGCTTCTGCACATCATCCTGCCAGGTAATGGAGCTCTCCGGATGATTTCTGATCTTTAATGCCCGCAAGGTCACAAAGGCGATTACAATTGCCATCATAATACTCCATTGTACCATACGGAAGACCAGTTGTGGATTCCCCTGGATTCCGGCGATTCCCTGTGCAATCAGTACATTGAACGGATTAATGGTAGATGCTGCATATCCGGTGGATGCACCCAGGAAAACGACCATAAATGTTGTCAGCGAATCATACCCCATCGCGAACATCACCGGCATCAGCAGCAGGTAAAACGGAACCAGTTCATCCGACATCCCGAAGCTTGTCCCGCCAAGGCCAAACAACAGCATCAGTATGGGAATTATCATAACTTCCTTCTTCCCCAGCCTGGCAATGATCTTGCGGATGCCAAGGTTTAAGGCATTGGTCCTGGCCATGATCTGGAATACCCCGCCAATTATCAACACAAAGGCAACCACCTCAACCGCAGACTGAATTCCCCGCCCCGGTGCCATCAGCACCTCAGCAATTCCCTGACGCAAATCGTTTCCGTCTGCATCCGTCTTCGCAACCGGCTGATAGGTGCCGGCTACTGCAATGCTTCGTTCCCCGGCTGATGTATCTACGATAGTACGTTCAAATTCTCCGCTTGGTAAAATCCAGGTCAGAACCGCTACTACCACAATTAGTATAAAAATCAGTGTATATGCATGCGGCATATGGAATCGCCGTTTCTTTTCCTTTGTTTCCTCCATGTTATTCCCTCCCCTTTTCGTATACAATTCTGCCATCCATAATGGTCATCACCACTTCTGCCGGCCTGATCTGCCTGATATCCGTTTCCGTCAGATTCCGATCAAACACAGCAATGTCGGCAAGTTTTCCTTCTTCCAATGTCCCCAGTACCTGTTCCATTCCCAGGTTACTCTGCCCGCCAATGGTCCAGGCTTTCAGAATCTCAGCAGCCGTAATGGTATTTTCCGGCTGAAACGGTTCTTCCAGGCCATCCATATAACCACCACCGGAATAATAGATGGAGTCCGGTACATCCGTAATCATCAGCGGCAGGTCTGTTGCCCCGCTTAATATCATTCCGGAATCTGCCATTTTTCTGCGATTCCAGTAGTTTTTCCCCCGTTCTGTTCCGATTGTCCGCCGGATATTATCCTGCAGTACTTCTCCCGGATCCAGAGACATGATCTGAAAATACAGTTCGGCACACACGCCCATCTGCCCCAGTTTTTCAAGATCTGCCGGATCGGTAAACTCCATATCAGTGATTGCATGCTTATGCTTAAGCTTTCCGCCTGTCTTCTGACACTTGTCATAAATCTTTGTGATCTGTCCGACTGCCCCGTCCCCCTGGGCATGAAGCGAATAACGAAAGCCTTCACGGTCAGCCGCCAGAACATCGGCTTCAATCTGCTGATACGGAACCTTTATCCCACAGGTCAGATCCCGGCCCTCATAAGCCTGTTTTAAATCTCCCCGGTAATCTGCAATTGTACCATCAGTCATGCAGTTAAAACCGCTGAATCGAATGGTATCGCCGGTAAACTGTGCTCGCATTGTCCGGGCATAATCCAGATTCATCTTTTCACCGACCGGCTGTGACATAAAAAATGTCCGCAGATGAAGATCATTCGAATGCTCGAGTTCTTTGAGATAATCTGTAAATCCGTAAAAGTCATCAAACCCCATCTCTTTTACCGTCGTTACCCCTTTGGAATTCATCAGATCCATATAGTCACGGAATTCCTGTTCAATAAATTCCCGGTCATTCAGATATTCCGGCATGATCCGGTAATAACTTTCCGGATAACAGCTCTCCGTTGTGAAATGGTACGTGTCTCTGGCACACTGATTCATGATACAGCCGGAACGGTCAGCCGAAAACAAGATCACTGCTTTATCGGGATACTCCTGCTCAAGCATACGTTCACCTTCAGTCCGGTCCCAACGCTGCGGATCCCACCCATGCCCCAGCAGGGCTCCGGTTGGCTTTCGGCGGTCTTCATATTCCTTCAAAATCCTTGCTCCGGCTTCATTGTCTGCAACTTCGGAAACATCCGCGCCCAGATGAAAGACCGCATATCCGGTAAAAAAAGTATGGGTATCCACAATTCCCGGCATAACCAGCTCTTCATCAAACCACAAGACCCGCTCTGCCTGCGCAAGAACTTCTGCGTCCGGCGATCCTGCTGCTCTTATTACAATGGTATTGCCGCTGATACACAAATAACCTTCTTCCGGTCTTTCAGACAAACCATCAAACAGATTTTTCGCCGCAATAACCATAGAAAATCGTCTGTTCATCATTCCATCTCCTTCCTGCAATCATTGTAACATCATGCTTCATCATGTATCAACATGATGATTTGAAAGAGTCGGATTTTCAGCACAATCTATGATTTTTCCCACAGTTTTTTGTGAATAGAAAACAAAAAAAGGCAAAAAAACAGGGAATTTTCTGTTCAAAAACAGCAAATCCCCTGTTTTTCTGCCTGTCTCACAAGCATTAACATAACCTTTTTATATCGATATCCGGTACCGGCTTCCCACAATAATTTCACTGCTCATATATACCGGCTGATTTTCTTCATCCCACAGATAATTACAGAGAAGCATAACCGGCTCTCCGCTCAAAATCTGAAGATGTTCGCAAATATCCTGATCTGCAGTTGCGACTTCGATCGTACTTCTGTTTTTATAGGCATCGGTCACCTGATATTCCTCCTGCAATAAGCGGAACAGTGATCCATTTTCCAGTTTTTCAGCCTGAAAGTCCGGAAAATTCCGGTATGGCAGAAATATATTTTCATAAATAATAGGAAGATCATCCGCCGATAATACCCGCTGAATATGGTAAAGCATCTCCCCTTTCGGCAGCTGGAGAAAATCATTATTCCATGACTGCGGTTCTACTAACCGGCAGTAAAGAACATGCGAAGAAGGTTTCCTGCCATTCATCCGGCAGGCGTCATTGAAACTCATATTGCTTTCCTGCTCGACTTTTCGATAAATCTTCGGTGCCTCCACGAACGTCCCCTTGCCCTGGCATTTGATCAGATAACCTCTCATGCACAGTTCATCAATGGTCTTACGTACTGTAATGCGGCTGACATCGTACTGTCTGGCCAGTTCAGGTTCTGTTGGAATCTGATCGCCGGCTTTGTATTTGCCTGTATTAATCAGGCTTTTAATTTCGTCCATCAACTGGCGGTATAACGGATACTGTGAATTTTTATCCAAGGCCATCTCTTAACCTCATTTTCTTTTTCGTATAATTAATCAAGGATTTTTTGGTTTCGCTTTTCTGCACCCTGATATTCTTCATTTTCTATCTGAGGAATCCGGACATGTCTGGCGTTTTCTTCAACCGGAGTATGATATTCCGTTACCATATTCCGGCCATTGCGCTTTGATTGGTAAAGGGCAATATCGGCCTGGTTGATCAGTTCCTCATGGCTGACTGATGTTACCTGCCCGACGACAAATCCGGCACTAATCGTAACATAAGGTGATTCTGTCACCTCCGGCGAACCGACAATCTGTATCTGTTCGATATGAACCCTGATCTCCTCCACTACCTGGCATGCATGTTCAGGGCTTCGCGGAATAAAGAATGCGAGGAACTCCTCACCGCCAAACCGGCATAAAATACCGTCATGCTTCCGGAAATGATTCTGAAGTGCCTCTGACACCATGTACAAACAGTTATCACCGGCCAGATGACCGTAGTAATCATTATAAGCTTTAAAGAAATCAATATCAAACATGGCGACAGCCACGATCTGATCAGACTGCTTCAGTTCCTCCCATCGTTCATCCAGTTCTTCAAAGAAACCGCGCCGGTTCATAATGCCGGTCAGGCTGTCTGTTCTGGCCAGAAGCTTTGACTTAATTACAGCCTCTTCCAGCTTTACCTTGCTGATAAAATTATCCATATACATATGATACGTAAGCGTGGACATGAATAAAATCAGTACGGAAATAATGATCAGATTCGCCCATGTATCCGTAATCATCACCGAATTCCATGCATCACTCTGATCCCGCAGGGAATACATCATGCCAAAAGCATAAAACATGCAGACCACAACATTGATAATATTATGAATCGGCTTAATAATCATACAAAAGCACATCAGAATAACTGCAATTACAAAGCTGTTCACACCGCCGGTATCAGCCTGAATATTCAAGGAAAAGAATATCATCTGGAAGATTACATACAGATAAATCAAAAGAAGCGGCAATATTTTGTGCAGCAGTTCACTTTTGATTATATTCTTTCTGCATAAAATACTGATAATCAAAAAAACAATGCCGGTCATCAGTACTGCCATCGACAGATAAATGTAGATGTTAATATTAGTATCCTTTGTACTGGCCGGCTTTAATATATTAATAACATTCAGAACAATTTGTATTATAATCAGGTATATTGACAATCCATACATCCGTGAAATATTTGTCTTGATCCGTTCCTGGCGGTACCTCTCCTGGTAAACCTCCGGCACACGCCCCATAATCAATGCATGCAGTCGCTGCCTGGCGGATTGCTTATTATCATCCAATGGTTACCCCTTTCCCCGGTATAACAACATTATATTACATAATATACCTGAATTTTATTATAATGACCTGAAATTGCTTTGTCAAGTTTCCTTGACAAAACCTGATCATCGAAATAAAGTAATAGTAGAATAAACAGAAAGGCCTTGAAATATGATCAAAGAACTTAACTATTTTACCATAGACGGAGCCTACGGCAGCAGCCAGGACTGGTTCCCCAACTTCTTAATGCATATGGGCGGCTGTGCAGCCGTAACTGCCTGTGACAGCTGTATCTATCTGGCCCAAAATGCCGGTATGACACACCTCTACCCATACGACCATACAAAATTAACCAGGGAAGATTTTATCTCTTTTGGCAGCAGCATGAAACCCTATCTCAAACCAAGAATGAGCGGTGTCAATAAATTAAGCATCTATGAAGAAGGTTTCGGCAAATATCTGAAAGACAGCGGATCTGAGATAACCCTGCACGGTTTTGCCGGTGAACATTCTCCGGAAGATGCCGCAGACTTTATCAAAAAGCAAATAGACAGGGGAGTTCCAATCCCCTACCTGCTGCTGAAACATCAAAATCCTAAATTAAAAGACTTTGTCTGGCACTGGTTTATCATCACCGGCTTCGAACAGACAGACGATGACTTCTCGGTCATTATTGCCACTTACGGAACCCGTTTTGTATTCTCTTTAAAAGAACTGTGGGACACGGGCTTCGATCAGAAAGGCGGCATGATCGAGATCCGTTTGCCGGCTAACCCGTGATAAACCGCCTGATCTTTTTTGCTTCTGCCTGTGGATTAAGCCGTCTGACCTGTTCTTCAATCGCCTTATAGGCTTCCTCGTACGGAATCTGCTGCGCTTTTGTCACAACGGATGGGTCGAAAAACTCATCCGCCAGACAAAAGACCGTAGCATGCCAGCCATATTCAGCCCCTGACTTTGACTGCTTTCTGGCTCGTCCGCACATCGTAACATAACAGCCCGTCTGCAGCTCAACCAATGCCCGGTCAAACTTAGACTTATCTTCTTTTCCAAACCCGCCGTATTGTTTGATCAGGTTCAACGGCAGTTCCTTATGCTCCTCAATCAATTCATAAATATGTCTGGCGGTCTGACTCACATTTCCATTCTCATATTCCTCCTGCAGTTGACGCTGTCCTCTTCTCACCGCATAGAAATAAGGGTACCATTCTTTTGTAATATAGCCGCTCTTTTTGAAAAAGAATTTGCCGTATACAATGTCATCACGCTCATTCAAAACCCGCATCCGCCATTCCCACGGATCCGTATCCGGCTGTTCCACATGCCATTGGATTTCCGGGCCAAAATGGTCACATAGTGTAAAGATCCCCTCACCATTTTCTCCGCCCATGCTAAACCCGGCTGCGTCAAGACCTCTGAGAAAATCCTCAAAATTATGAATATCAATCCGCCCTGTTTGGCTGCTCATACCTGATTCCTCCTGATTTTAGTCTGTTATTAGTCCGATACTACCCGGTTCTTCCCGTCTTTTTTACTCTGGTACATATAGCGGTCAGCCCGTTCTATGATTGATTCTGCCGTGTCAGTCGGCCGGACCGCCGTAACCCCCACCGATGCAGAGATACTTAACTCCTGATCCCTGAAAGCCACACCGGTGCTACCGATCAGCCGGCGGAACTTCTCTCCAATGATCGGTGTGTCATATGACTGGGAAATGGAATAAATGCCGACAAACTCCTCGCCCCCCCATCTTCCGACCAGATCATTTTTTCTGATATTATGCGATATACTTTCACCCACATTAATCAGTACTCTGTCTCCGATATCATGTCCATACTCATTATTAAACCGGCTGAAATCATCAATGTCAGCAAACATTACCGCAAACGAACGGCCAAACCGCTTATACTCACCCAATTTATAATCCAGAAAACTTTCCAGATAACGCCGGTTGGGCAGTCCCGTCAGATTGTCATGCATCGCAAATCCGGCCAGCTGTTCAATCAGGTCATCCTCATATACTGTCGGTGAATTCTGGGTAAATATCTCAATCGCCCCGACAATCTCACCACCCTTTTCGATCGGAAAGATATTAACCAGAATCGGGATCCGGTATCCTTTTTTATGTCGTACGTATACGTTTTCTTTCCGTTGTTTTCCGTCAATTATAGTTGCAAACAACGGGCAGCCAATGCTGCAAAGCGGCCGTCCTTCACCGTCAATATGATGCAGCATACTGTCCTGACACTGGGTTCCTACTATTTCTTCTTCACTGTATCCGGTTATTTCTTCCGCTGCCTTGTTCCACATAATAATCCTGCGGTCAGTATCAACAAAATAAACTCCGTCACAAAGGTTATTTATAATTGATAAATACAGATCTTCCATCTTTAGTTCCATCGTAATTGCCTCCCGTCACGCTTTAATCGCCCATCTCATCTTCGTTGACCTGGCCCTGCTGTTGCGGTTACATTCCTCTGCCGAGGGACGGATCACATCCTTTGAAATCTCCCGGTAAATCCCCGTCTTATGCATCTGTTTAAAGATCTTCTTAACAATCCGGTCTTCCCCCGAATGAAAGGTAAGAATCGCCACCCGGCCGCCCGGACTCAGTACCTGCGGCAGCTTCTCCAGAAATGTGTACAGCACTTCAAACTCCTGATTCACATCAATCCGCAGAGCCTGAAACGTCCTCTGGCAGGTCTTTTTGACCGTTTCTGCCCGTTCCTTTTCCGGCAAAAAAGCCAGTGTCTGTTCCACAAGTTCCCGCAGCTGCGCGGTCGTCTCTATCTTCCTCCCCTGCCTTCGCGCAGTGACCACTGCCCGTGCGATCTCTTCCGCATATGGCTCATCTGCATTCTCCAGAAGCATCCCCTGCAATTCATCCTGGTCAATATCCCGCAACCTCTCAGCAGCTGAAATCCCTTGCTCCGGATTCAGCCTCAGATCCAACGGTCCATCGGTCTTATAAGAAAATCCCCGTTCCGGATTATCAATCTGCATTGAAGATACTCCCAGATCAGCCATCATAAAATCAAAAGTTCCCACTTCCGCAGCCACCTGATCAATATCAGCAAAATTCTGCTTCCTGACTGTCAGAATATCTTCTCCATACCCCAAATCCCTCAGCCGCTTTGTCGTCTTGACAATCTCGACCGAATCAACATCCAGAGCATACATATGTCCCCGGCCTTCAAGGCACTTTAGCATCTGCTCTGTATGGCCGCCATAGCCCAGTGTCGCGTCCAGTCCGGTCTGCCCCGGCTGAATCTGCAAAAACTCCAGAATCTCATTTACACATATGGAAATATGCATCCCCGCCGGGGTACTCCCCTTCTGAATCACCCGCTCTACCGTGTCCGGGTACTTGTCCGGCTGGTGCTCCTTATATTTCTCTTTAAAATTCCGCGGATGCGTCCCTTTATACCGAACTCTCCGCTTGTGTCCCTGTTCACTGTTTTCCACTGATGACTCCTTTTTATGAACTGATTTTATAGTTCATCTTTTTACTGTTTTAACCTTACTTACAGCATAATAGAAGCCAAAATTTAAGTCAACTCATTTTTATTGTATATACCTTATAATTTTTGTATTAAGCTTGTTGATTGGATTATTGCTGAGAGCAAAAAAAACAGCCTACCCTGCAACCAACAGGATAGGCGCGCTCAGCAGAGCGTAACTGGTAAAGTCAAATTTTGATTGTTATTTAGATAGCTCAGTAACGAATACTCTCAGAATCCATTTCAACCAGCCCCGGAAAGACTATAATACCTCGCATAAACCCCGCCTCGGGCCATCAATTCCTCATGATTGCCTCTCTCCGCAATTCCATCTTCCGTCAGAACCAGAATCGTCTTGGCATTCCGGATCGTCGACAGCCTATGTGCTATACAGAAGGTTGTCCTGTTCTTAGCCAGCCGCTCCAGACTCTGCTGGACAATCCGCTCTGATTCATTATCCAAAGCCGAGGTCGCCTCATCAAAAATCAAAATCGGAGGATTCTTCAGGAATACGCGGGCTATAGACAATCGCTGCTTCTGTCCGCCCGACAGCTTGACGCCTCTCTGCCCGATATTCGTATCATACCCTTCAGGCAACTCCATAATAAACTCATGAGCATTTGCTTCTTTTGCGGCCTTAATGATCTCCTCATCAGAGGCCCCCGGTTTCCCATATGCAATATTTTCTTTTACCGTTCCGGTAAAGAGGTAAATATCCTGCTGAACGATACCGATATTCTTACGCAGGGACTTCATTTTAAAGTCCTTAATATTTTTGTTGTCGATCAAAATCTCACCGGAGTCCGCTTCATAGAATCTGGGAATCAGAGAACAAAGTGTTGTCTTCCCTACTCCCGACGGACCAACAATCGCCACATAGTCTCCCGTATCAATTTTAACATTAATATGGTTTAAAACTCTGGAATTATCATCATGATTGTAAGCAAAGGAAACATCCTTAAACTCAATCTGGCCTTCCACATCATTCATTTCTTTCGCCGACGGACTGTCCTTGATATCAGGTTCAATGTCCATAATTTCGATAAATCGCTCAAAACCGGTCGCACCATTCTGGAACTGCTCGGTGAAGTTGATCAGCTTTTTAATCGGATCAATCAGCAGTCCGATATAAAGCAGATAGGTGATCAGATCTGATACATCGATCAGACTCCGGGATATAAAATAGGCCCCGGCTACAATCGTCAGTATCTGGATCATATTCATAAAAAATGCCAGCCCGCTCTGGAACCGGCCCATCGCCTGGTAGCTCAGGGTCTTGCTGGCAACAAAGTTGTCGTTGTTTTCCGCAAATTTATGGATCTCAACATCTTCGTTGGCAAAGCTTTTTACTACCCGGACACCGGAGATACTGTCTTCGATCTGAGCGTTGATATCAGCAATGCGCTGACGGTTGCGCTTAAACGCCCGTTTCATCCTTTTGTTATAATAGACGGTAAAAACCACCATGACCGGTAAAATAATGAATATCACCAGGGTCAGCGGTATATTGATGTTCATCAGGATGATAAATGATCCGATAATCTTCACAGAAGAAATAATAATATCCTCCGGACCATGATGCGCAAGTTCCGTAACATCAAACAGGTCATTGGTAATACGGCTCATCAGCTGACCGGTCTTGGCATCATCATAATAACTGAATGACAGCTTCTGAAAATGATGGAACAGATCCGAACGCATATTATATTCCATCTTCGCTCCCATTACATGCCCGATATAGCCAATGTAATAGTTACAGAAATACTCCACCACTGCCAGACCAACAAAACCAAGGCCGATCATCAGGATAATGTTTATCTCCAAACCACCAGTCGACTGAGCGGTTGATGTTACATACCGTACCAGCATCGGATACATCAGGGCCACCATGGATGCAACAAACGCGCAGGCCAGGTCAGTGATGAAAACTTTCCGCTGGGGTTTGTAATACTCTAAAAATCTCGAAAAGATGCCTTTCTTATTCATATTCCCTCCTTAAAATGCTAAAGTACTCGTATTATAGCACCGTTTCAGGAAAAAGGGAACATGTATTCTGTTAAGTAAAGTTTTATGCAGGATAATAAATACAAAAGTCTATAATTGCTCGTAACATTGTGATATAATCAGGAAAATAATAACACAGACAGAGGTGCTCATATGGAACTGTTTTTACAAATAATATTATCTCTTGAACTTGCCCTTCTATTTACTCATGAAATGGATGCCATCCGTCATAAAGAATGGAATATGTTCATTATCCTTAAAGATATGCATGAAAAAAAGGCATATCAGTTTTTCATGCTGCTGCACGTTCCACTGTATGCCCTTGTTCTATTTCTGTTATTTTCCAATCACCAAAAATCGGCAGTTTTTGTCATCGATCTGTTTCTGATTGGCCACATGTTTGTACACCGCGGCTTTAAAAACCACCCCGCCAACAACCTCGGCAATCCTCTTTCTAAGATTCTCATTAATGCCGCCGGGCTATTGGCCATAATTCATTTAATCCTCAGCCAATGGTAATAAGCTCCGCCAGCGGAATCCTTTTGATATTTCCGGCACTGCCGCCAACCTTTACTTCACTGATCTTATCACCGGAAAAACCAAGCGACGCCAAGATTTCCGACGGACGTCCCATAGCATATCCCTGTTCAATCACAATATCAGAAGCCTGCTCACGACTCAGCTCACCATAATCATACAAATAACAACTCAGGGCGCCATTCGATGTCCCGGTCGCCCCCTCTTCAGGAATATCATATAATGGAGCAAAATTCCGGCAGTATGCGGTCGCCTGCTTCAGAGTCTCCAGAGTAAACGCATGATATCCGACAACATTATTACGGCGGCTGATATCGGTAATCTTTTCAAAATCAGGCCTGATATCATCCAATGCCTTCATACTTTTCACCGGTATCAAAATATCCCTCAGACCAGTTGATACAATCTGTACCGGCAGCTCCGGAATAAGCAGAGACTCATCCATATTAAGAGAATCCGCAATCTCTTTCCGGTCCAAAACTTCACTATATTCAGCAACCGGCTGATTCATCATCACCGTATTATCATCCAGAATCTCAATTCCCAGCACCCCCGCCCGAGTCTCCTGCGTATAATGCCCCGGCTTCAGCATCTTCAAATCCGCCATAACATTAAAAGTTCCGATTGTTGCATGACCGCACAGGTCAACCTCCTCAACCGGTGTAAAAAAACGTACCTTAAAATCAGCCTTATCTGACTTTTGCACAAATGCCGTCTCGCTGAATCCCAAAGCCGCGGCAATTCTTATCATCTCCGGTTCCGTCATATGATCGGAATCAAACATCACCCCCGCCTGATTTCCGCCATGTTCCGTCTTAGAAAACGAGTTGCAGGTATATATGTATTGGCTCATTTATGACATCTCCATAAAAACAATTTCCAGGTTACCACTCCAATACTAATGGAACACCGGCAGTTTTGTCAAGAACTCACGCATATTAATCGCATCCCACGGCAGATATTCCGCGAATGAGAGTCCCACAACATCCGCCGCTTCAGAAACATCCTGAATGACCCTTCCGATTTGCCCCAGAGTCATACTGCCCTGCGAAGAATCAATCTTCTCACCATCAGGATTCGCAAACAACAAAGACCGAAACAGCCCCGGATCAAGCACATCAAGATCCAGATGAATCGCCAGATATTTAATTTCTTTCTCCTTTATCCAATCCAATATCAATCCACTGCTCTGCGCCAGTTCCTCAGCTCCCGCCTGTCGAATCCTTAAGCGGTTAACAATCTCATTTTCTTTCCCAGTCATCTCCTTAAGGCCGCCGTACATAACATACTCAGGCTTCACCTGACATTTCACCTCAGCTGCAAACTCCAAATCACCTTCCCCCAGCAAATTCCCCAGCACCATCACCTTCCGCACCCTAAGCACCCAACTAAAAGAAATGGAAGCCGACGGCCTCATCATCCGAACCAAATACCCCCAAATCCCGCCCAAAGTAGAATACAGCCTCTCCGAAAAAGGCAAATCCCTCCTTCCAATCATGGAAGCAATGTGCAAATGGGGCACCCCTTACCAAAAATAAACTAACCAGTCAATATCTAACGCCCTATCTCTTACCCCCAGGTGAGGATGAATATTAGCAGGGATGGAGCAAAGCGGGCAGCCCACGCCTCTGGCTCCGGGTCCGGTCACTGCCACGGTCTTGAATCGATTGCATTTGAAGAGTAATTAGAAGTTCTTAGATCTCAGGCAAATGTTTTATGCCCGTAAGGAGACGATGTTTGAGCGGCCGCACTTGCCGCGAGTTTCGCGGATTACGGGCATGCTTTTTACATTTTCCTGAGATTTTAGAACTTCTTATTGCTCTGAAACAGCGATCGATTCAAGACCGTGGCAGTGACCGGACCCGGAGCCAGAGGCGTGGGCTGCCCGCTTTGCTCCATCCCCGGAAAACATCCAACCTCACCGAATCAGCTTATGGAATTCCTCTTCTTCCCCAACACTGGTATAAGCCAAAATATGATCCCCCCCGGACAGCCGGGTATCCCCCCGTGCCACATAAGAGGTATCATCCCGTTCAATTGCAATCACAACGGTATGCGCCGGCAATGCCAGCTCTTTCAGTGTCTTCCCGTCTGCTTTGGAACCTTTATTTACCGTCGCATTAATAATCGAGTTATCACCACGGTTCAGCCGCAGCAAAGTGATCATATTATGAAGATCAATCTGGTCTGCGATAATATGGGAGATCAGACTGGCCTGACTGACTTTGATATCAACTCCCATCTCATTGTTATATAACCACTCATTTTTGGGATTATTGACCCGGGCGATAATCTTTGGTACACCATATTCGAACTTGCAAATTGTAGAGATAACCAGGTTGGTTTCATCAGATCCTGTGACGGCTGCGACCACATCCGCGGTCAATATCCCGGCTTTCTCAAGCACTGCCGGTTCAGCTCCGTTTCCATCGATCACACATTCTGCCGGAATCTCTTTCCTGAGTATCGCACTATGGCGCTCACGGTTTTCGATCACGGTTACTGCATTACCGGCTTCCAGCATAAGTTTGGCGACATAAGCACCGACCTTTCCGCCGCCCGCAATTACGATTTTCATAGTTTCCCTCCGTTTCTCTGTTTCATATTTAAATTGCCGGCTTAAAGTCCCAGAATGTGTCTGAGGGTTTCCATCGACTGTGAGATAACTGCAAAATAGATAATATCATTTTTCTCAAATACGGTTCCATGAACCGGAAACATTGATTTATTACCTCTGCTGATTGCTGCAACCCGGATTTCTCCCATCCTGGTTACATCAATGACGGAGCGCCCGATCAGCAGTTCCGGCACCTCGGCCCGGACAATCTCGATCGGCCCGTTGCCAATCGAAAGCACCGTCTCAAGTCCGCTTGCCGTCAATATTTCTTTCGTGCGTGCGATTGCCCAATTGGTAGAGGCGATTACCTGAATTCCCAGGGCATTATATATAGAAGCTTTCCGGCTGTCAAACAACCGCGAAATCACCTTTGGCACATGATAATAAGAACGGGCGATCCGCGCGACAACAGCATTTTTTTCATCACTCTCAGTACATGCGATAATACCGTCAACCCGGTTGATTCCGGCATCCTCAAGAGTATCCCGGTCGATACCATATCCTTCAATTTTACGTCCGCTAAAATCCGTTCCAAGATGAGCAAACTGACCGGGATCATCGCTGATCACCGTGATTTCATGCCCTTCCTTTTCCAGTTCAAGCGCCAGGGAAGATCCCAGCTTGCCGCATCCGACTATAATAATTTTCATGGTCTTATCCTTCCTTTCCTATCAATTTACCGCCGCCTGTTTACGCAGCCATTTTTTTCTCATTTCTTCTAAGATCAGGCAGGGAAATGGGCACAGAAGCAGGTAGATCCATTCCTGCCACTTAATCGGGGCAGTATTAAACAAAGACTGACAAAACGGCACATACATCAGAAAACAGAACAGCAGTATCTCACTGATAAAACCAAAATTTATCAGTTTATTTTTAAATGCTCCAACCTGAAATACAGACTGCTTTTCGGTCCGGCAGTTTAAGGCCGCTCCGATCTGACAGAAGATGATTGCGCCGAGTACCATGGTGGTGGCTTCGCGGTAAAACACACCGGAATCCGCAAACGGAGTATTCGGCCAGCCGTTCAGGTAAGCACTGAAAAAATATGCGCCCATTGCCACTGTCGCCTCAATCAGCCCATACCAGCAGAAAGCAGTGATCAGAATCCGCCGGTTCAGTAAGGTGTCTTTTTCCGACCTTGGCGGTTTATCCATAATGCCCTCTTCCGGCAGTTCTATTCCAAGGCCAAGTGCCGGTACCATATCCGTTCCCAGGTCAATTCCAAGAATCTGCATAACCGTCAGCGGCAGCGGAATACCGCCGCGGGACAGTAAAAAAGCTGCTGATGGCACCGCTTCTGCCATATTACTGTTAAAGATGTAGAGCAGGAACTTTTGGATGTTGCTGTATACTGCGCGGCCTTCTTCCACTGCTCTTACGATGGAAGCAAAGTTATCGTCAGTCAGAATCATATCCGCCGACTCTTTGGCGACATCCGTTCCGGTAATCCCCATTGCAATACCGATATCCGCTTTCTTCAGCGCCGGGGCATCATTTACTCCATCGCCGGTTACCGCTACGACATTGCCAATGTCCTGCAGACTGGAAACAACCCGGTACTTCTGTTCCGGAGCCACACGGGCGAAGATCACCTCATCCTTTAATACTTCTTTCAGATTTTCATCGCTCATTGCGGACAGTTCCACACCGGTCACTACCCGGGGATGGGCACCGGTGACAATGCCGATTCGTTTGGCAATACTTTCGGCGGTAAGCCCATAATCCCCGGTAATCATAATAATCCGGATACTCGCCCGATGACATTTTGCCACAGCTTCGGCAATTTCAGGGCGGGGCGGATCTGCCATGACAACCAGTCCGACAAATACCATATCCTGCTCAATCAGTTCAGGAGTATATGCGCTCATCGCCCGGGGCAGGTTTTCGGCCTGATCAAGGATACGGTATGAAACTGCCAGCACCCGCAGACCATCACGGGCATAGCGGTCATTGGCTTCCATGATCCGGATACGGTCATTTTCATTAATCGCCCTGGTTTTATTATCTTCCCGAACATAATTACACAGTTCCATGATCTCTTTTGGTGCACCTTTGATATAGGCAAATACCGCAGCCCCTTCAAACGGTTCTTTTAACCGATGAACCGTTGTCATCCGTTTTCTTGACGAATCAAAAGGCAGCTCTCTGAGACGCGGCCTTTGCTGAGCTAAATCTTCGGGATTTAACCCGGCTTTTTTTGCTGCCACGCCAAGACATGCCTCGGTGGGGTCTCCAAGAACGGTATATTTGGGATTGTCCTGATCGGGAGGGACTATCTTCGCATTGCTGCACAATGCAGCGCCGCTCAGCAGAAGCTGCAGGTCTTCATATTCAGCAGCCCGGATGGCCGCTCCATTCTTTAACACTTCTCCCTCGGGAGCGTATCCGAGTCCGGTTACTTCCATTTCGTCCTTCAGCAGCCAGAGATGATTGACCGTCATTTCATTCTGCGTCAGGGTTCCGGTCTTGTCAGAGCAAATAACAGTAGTAGAACCAAGAGTTTCCACTGAAGACAGTTTTTTAACCAGAGCGTGCTCTTTGGCCATTCGCTGGACAGCCATGGCAAGTGACAGCGTAACCGTTGGCAGCAATCCTTCCGGAATAAATGCAACGATCATGCCAAGTGGCTACCGGATCCTGTACAAAAAAAAAACAGCGGCCAGAAAGAAAAATATTCCGATTGTAACAGCAATCACGGAAATCTGCCTGGTGAGTTTGTCAAGTTCCTTCTGAAGCGGACTTTTGACTTCCTTCATCGACTGGGTCAGACCGGCAATCTTACCGAACTCGGTCTTCATACCAATGGCCGAAACTACAGCCTTACCGCTTCCGCTTGAAACGGTCGTTCCGGCGTATACCATGTTCATATATTCAAAAGCCGACAGATTTTTGCTGCTGATCGCCTCAAAACGTTTTCTGATCGGATTCGATTCTCCGGTAAGTGCTGACTGGTTGACCTGCAGATCAGTGGCGGCAATCAGCCTGGCATCGGCTGATATTTTGTCGCCTTCTTCAATCAGCATAATATCACCGGGCAGCAGTTCTTCTGCAAGTATCTGCTGTTCTTTGCCGTTGCGAATAACCCTTGAATAGGAAGCAAGCATCTTCTTCAGGGCATCGGTTGCTTTTCCGGCGCGGAATTCCTGGACAAAACTAAAAACTCCGTTGATCAGATTGACCATCCAGATGGCAATACCAAGCTGCGGGGTATCGGTAAAAAACAACGCCACCGCACCACCGGCCCATAGCAGCAGAGACATCAGGCTGGTGAAATTACCGAGAAAGATCAGAATTACAGGCTTCCCTTTGGCTTCCGCTATTTTATTTTCACCATAAAGTTCTTTTGCCTTTATGGATTCCTCCGGAGTCAGTCCGCTTTCATGCGTATTCAAAAGTCCGCAGACGTCTTCTGGCGCTGCATCTGCAAGTACAGATTCCGGCCTGTCTGGTTTTTCGACCATTTTTTTCCCTCCTGTATTTTGATATGAACAGTATGCCCATTTCAGAGGGAAATAACAAAAAAAGCCAGCAGATCTTAGAATCTGCTGACCATCTTATTTCGGCCGTTACGTTTTGCTTCATACATTGCTTCATCAGCAAAACCGATAAACGTATCTACCGACTGTTCTTTTGTCGGTATACCGCTATAAACACCAATGCTGACTGTAAACCGGAAGTCTTTATTACTTTCAAATACCGTTTGTCTGACCTCCTCCATTATACGCTGAGCAACCCGCTCCGCCGTATTGTGGTCTGCCCGGGTCAGCATAATGACAAATTCCTCCCCGCCATAACGGCAGCTCAGATCACTGTTTCGCAGACACCGGTCAATCAATTCGGAAAGTCTGGCCAGCACTTCATCACCAAATGCATGCCCGTACTGATCATTTACTTTTTTGAAATAATCAATGTCAATAAAGAGTATTGACATCGGGTTTTTAAGCCGGATATAGTCCTTATATACTGCCGTAACCGCTTCTGTAAACGCATGCCGGTTTGTTGCTCCGGTCAGTTTATCGGTAGTTGCCATTAAACGCAGGGCACTGTCTGTATATTCTTTTTCAATAATAATATACGCAGGAATACTGAAAAACAACAGCATCAGAAGTGATTCAAAAGTCAGAGACTGCAGCGCCGTACTTGTCAGAATCCCGACATCCTGATTGACCAGGCTGTACCAGGCTCTGGGCAGCAGCAATATCATAAAAGCCAGATACATCGCTGCCGTAATTTTTGCAAATGAACTGGAATCCCGTGAACGGATCATCATTATGTTGGGCAGTACCATGATGAAAATAACACCCAGCGAAGCCATCGTCACCCGGGAACCGCTAAGCGGAGCCAGGTAATCCATGATATTAAAAGCGCATAAAGAAAAAATCAGCATGGCAAATAATATCCGGGTTGTTTTAACGGTTCTTTCCCGGATAATCAGCAAAATGACCTGCGCCTCAAGGTAGAAACCGACAAAAAAAGCGGAATTACCAATATTAACCGAAAGAAACTGAGGAAGAATACCTCTGCCGAAAAACATAAAATACGCTATTGCATGCAGTAATTTATTTAAAACCAGATAATTTATAGTTTTCTTTTCATGTGAATTCTGACACTTTCTGTAGTAGATAAACAACAGACCGACAGCTGTCAGATTACACCAGAACAGGGCGCCGATCAGTGTTTCCGTGTTTAAAAATAATATTCTCTGCATTCCTCTGTGTCCTTTATATATAGATCAAATGAGTATAGCATACACTCGAGGGCAGCGTCTATCTTTATCGCAGTTGTAACCTCTTTAAATTAATAAATAACTTTCACGCAAAATTACGTGACGGCATCAGTCAGTTCACACCAGTCTGATACCGCCACATATTATAAATTCTCAGTTCAATTCTTACTTAACTGCCTTCAGTTCAATATATCCTCTCGTTCCAATCGGCTCCAGCTGAATGCGGGGATTTTCATCATCCCAGGTATATCCGATAACCGCCGGGTCATATTTGTCCAAAGCTGCTTCTACCGCCTGGATCGCTTCACAATAATCTTCCTCGGCAAACGGTTCGCCCTGGAACATCAGATATTTCGCCGCCGGAAGCTCGATCAGATCAAATCCTTCCGGAATTTCGCCATTAAAATCAACTGCTGCTTCCACACCCTGAACATACTCCGATGTATCAGGTTTGCGATATTTCGGGGGCAGCCACAGACATACCGGTTCGCCGCTGATCGACTTTATACTGGTCAGAATCCCCCATACATCACAGCCAACTTCCTGACAATATGACCAATATTCATTAGCTGCTTTCCCGCGTTTGATGATAACCTTCCGGGCCGGTTTTTCGATCACCTGAATAAATACGTTTTTTGTGTTTTCCATAGTCGCACTCTCCTTTTTCCACAGTTCTCTGAATTTTACACCGTAAGCTTTGAACAGCAGGATCGGAACCGGATTTCGGGCATATTCCCGGGGATTACATCCAAACTCCCGGCGAAAAGCACGCTGATATCCGTCTACACTTGCAAAACCAACATCAAAGGCCACATCAATAATCCTGACATTTTCATCCCGCAGCCGCAATGCGGACTTTGACAACCGCAGCCGTCTGATATAATCAGCCGGAGACAGTTCTGTCAGCTCCTTGAAAATTCTTGCCGAGTACCACGGGGAGAAGTGCGCTGCTTCTGCCAATGCGGCAAATGATATTTCTTCTGTGAGATGTGCCTCAATATAATCCTGCATGCGCTGGACCGCTTCTGCTTTTTCTGTAACCGTTTTATCCGTCACTGTTCTTTCCTCCTGACATGCTCATTATAGTTCAAAGAGCCCTTTAAGTTCTCGACTATTTTTGCTCTGTTGCTTTTTGACTAAATCATAGCATCATTCCTCAGCGCTTCACTCAGGCTGCCGCTCATAATCCGTCTGATCCCCAGATAATAAGCCAGACCGACTGACGTCGCCATTACCAGTATAAACACAGCAACCGGCATCACTGAAAATTCCGCGATAAATTCCGAAAGATCCAGATAGCTGGCCTTTACCGCGAACAGGACAAATCCCACCGCCAGCGGAATCGTAATCAGGACCGGCCGGCCGGTAATGGCAAACGCCTCAATCCAAAGCATCTTACGAATCCCGTCCGGAGTCATTCCGACCGAAAGATAACGGGCAAACTCACGTTTTCTCTGGTACAAAAACCCCAGGGTGCCGGCGACAATATTGGTAATACCTATCAACGCCAGTATCCCGCAAAGAATTCCGACAAACAGTTTAAACGCGTTTCGTATCTCCGCTTCCGTTTGTGCTTCCCGGATCCGGTTCTCAATTTCGTATTCAAATGTACCGTCCAGAATATTCTTAATCTCTTTCTCAACCTCATCAACCCGGGTTTTATCAGCAACCAGAACGCGCAGCCGGGTGTCAGGCCCGATATCATGCGTCTGTTCGGCCAGCCCCGTCCATGTCGACCAGGGCAGAACCTGAACCAGCGTAAAATCATCATACTCCTCACGCAGCAGCGGCAGCCTGTCCGTATAGCGGCTGACCGGAGTATCTGAAAACACCTGACTGCCGTCCGCATTGGTCAACTGCAGTGATTTCATCTGCTCATTAATAAAAGGAATATATTCCGGATACCGGAACACACTGTTTAGCCGGTCCCAGATGCGATTAATCACAATCCCTTCCGCGGTCAGATCACCGCACTCCATGCCTGTCTGTTCACAGTAAGCCCGGTAACCGGCATCGTCAAGAATAATAATCGGTACCCTGACCATCCAAAGCCCGCCCTCCTGCCGCACATCCGGACCAGCCACTGCCGCAAGTCCGCCAAGCGCTTTAAGCTCCGGCGCCAGCAGGTCTTCGCTCAGCGGAGTATATGCAGCTGCTTTTTGATACATCACACAGCTGCTGATCCCCTCAATCGCAGCCAGTTCCGTAAATCGGGAAATATCCTCCGGCGAAGTATCTTTTATATCAGCCATAATATCCCAGGAATCCTTGTAACGCTCAAAGTACGTATACCTGGTGCTGATGCCTGAGAGCGTCCAGAAACATAGAAACACGGTAAATGCCAGCAAGGAAAGAGTCAGTGAGATCGAAGATGTCCGCAATGCCTTCTTTCTCGCCAGCAGCGCGTTCCGGGCCAGTTCACCTTCCATTCCGAAGCAGACTGCAAGCAGACTGAACCGTTTCTTCCGCTTCAGCTGATGATCAGGTATCGACCGGATTGCCTCAAGCGGTGTCATCCGGCTGATCGATCTGGCCGGCAGCCATGCTGAAACGAGCACGGTCAGGCCGGCGGCGGCGGCCGTGACAACGAAAACCAACAGATGATAATGGAAAACCATCGGCTTCGGTTGAAAATTACGGCTGATCTGATTGGCACCACGGATTAACAGCACACACAGACCGGTTCCTCCGGCAATGCCGGCTGATACCGGAACCAGGCACAATGCGGCCGCTTCCTGCATCAGGCATAATCTAATCTGCCCGGGAGTTGCTCCGATGCTTGACAATATACCCAGCTGATGAATGCGGGCCGTCATTGAGACAGCAAAGGCATTATGAATAATCAGAATCAGCGCAATACAGGTTACTAAAACAACCGCCAGATGAAACCGGAACAGTAACGGCGGTTCGTCATCCTGCGGATCATAAATCAGATACTGGGAAAGCAGCCGGACATTACAGCTGACTGCCGTATCCGGGACTCCCAGCTCAGCAGCAATCTTTTGCATATCCCGAAAAGTGTCCCGTTTGTTTTCAAAATAAATCTCGATCGTCCGGACCTCTAAACCGGCAGTATTGCTGTCCGGATTCGAAACCGCCGGGTCCACGACGTTGATTTTTGATACATTTGCAAAATGATTCAGCAACTCCAGATCTTTTTCCTGAAATTCCCCGACAATACGCCCGTGCCAGTCCCCTTCATCCGCCACAATCCGTTCCACATCATCATACCAGATGTTATAAAACAAACTGCAGATCAATGAAAGAAACAGTGCGGCAATCAACGTGGCGGCAGCGATAGAAATACTGGCTGCTTTATTGCTCCTGATTGAAGCTCGTGAATAGTCTTTCCACATTGCCGTCACCTCCTCTGCCGGTGGCTTAAGATACGGCCATCTTCAATGGTGATAACGCTGTCAGCCCGGACCGCTATTCTTTCATCATGCGTAATCAGCAGAACCGTCTGGTTGAAATTACGGTTGGAAAGCTTCAGCAGGTCAACAATTTCCCGTGAGTTCTTCTGATCCAGATTGCCGGTTGGCTCATCGGCAAGCAGAATTGCCGGACGGTAAATCAGCGCCCGGGCAATCGCCGCCCGCTGCTGCTGGCCGCCGGACAATTGATGCGGCAGCATGTCCAGTTTATCCCGGATACCAAGCGAATCTATCACCTGATCAAAAAATGCCTGATCCGGCCTGCGTTTGTCGAGCAGAAGCGGAATCAGGATATTCTTTTCTACTGTTAATGTCGGGATCAGATTATAAAACTGATAAATCAGGCCGACCTTCCTTCTGCGGAATAATGCTGCCTGCGTGGCATTAAAACGGGAAATGTCTGCCCCGTCAACGATAACGGTTCCCTTAGTCGGTGTATCAATTCCTCCGATGATGTGCAGCAGTGTGGATTTTCCTGAACCGGATGCGCCTGTAATTGCAGCGAATTCACCCTTTTCAATCTTCAGATCGATTCCCCGCAGCGCTGTCACCCTGGTATCTCCTGCACCGAATATCTTTTCAACTCCACTACATGTTAAAATCTCCATACAGCCTCCTGAATGTTTTTCTTTCTGCTGATTATATCAAAGTAAAATGACATCTCAGTGACTGTAGATACGAATTTCAAAACAGGCTCCGCCGCCAGGGTGATTTGCAGCCGTAATAATTCCCTGTTCTTTTTCAAAAATTGCCTTTGAAAGTGCCAGGCCAATCCCGATTCCGTCAGGTGTGCTGTATTCGCCCCGGTAAAAACGCTCAAACAGATGAGGCAGATCCCTCGCCGCAAATCCTTCGCCTTCATCCCGGATCAGGATTGTACTGCAGAGCGGATTTTGTTCATAACTGCAGTGAATTGTGCTGCCGGCCGGGGCGTGCTCCATACAGTTTTTTAACAGATTCATAAATGCCTCCATCGTCCATCCGGGATCACCGGTAATAGTGACTGCTTCCGCCTCCGGTATTTCAACCGATACATTTTTTTGGGCCAGCAGTTCCTCCAGATTATCCGCAGCAAGTGTCAGTGCAGTGAATATATCCACCTCCGTCTGTTCAAACGGAAGCGTTCCGTTGTCAATGCGGGCCAGCAGCAAAAGCACCTCTTCTAAATATGTCAGACGGTCCAGTTGTTTTTTAATCTGTCCCGGCAGTTCCGGCTGCCGGCCTGCTGTCACCATCTGCAGTGAGAGCGATATGGCGGTGATCGGTGTCTTCAGCTGATGGGCAATGTTGGCAAGATTTTCTGCAAAGCTTTCCCTGGCCCTGACGGCATTATCTCTGGTCTGGCAGAGATACGTGACAGTCTTATAAATTTCATCCTGAAGTCCGGAAAAGCTGTCATCCTTATTGTCAGTCAAAAGTCCCGGCCGGCCGGTATTTACCTGTTCAAGATATGCGGTCAGTGAACGAATTCGTTTTTCATAATTTTTTTTTCGTAAATTCAGAGTGGCAATAACTAGAAAACTGCCTGCCAGAAATCCGGCAGCAATAAAGATCATACTATACTGCTGGGGAATGCTGAAAAAATCCTCCCAGGTATATCCATAACGAAGCAGGACATTATCTTCCGAAATACCGGCCGGCTGTTGTTTATATGATTTTATTGTTTTTAATACAGTCTGCTCCATTTGCGGCTGCTGATCGATCAGATCCTGATATATGGATGCAAATACATGAAATTGGTTTTGATTATAATACCGGGTAATACCAGACGCGGTAAGAGCTGAGGATATCAGGCTTGCCGCCAGAATTATCATAACCGCAGCTGATGGTGATATTGAGATGGTTTTATGTGATGTCATACACGTTCCTCCATACGGTAACCAAAGCTGCGGACCGTCTTTATGCACGCCGGCTGATGCAGCTTCTCCCGCAGACGTTTCATCGCCACAGTCAGCGTATTATCGTTGACATAGCAGCCGTTCTGATCCCAGACCTGTTCCAGCAGCCGGCTGCGGGTAACGGTTTTGCCTTTATTTGTCATCAGTATGACCAGCAGCTGATATTCCATCTGACTCAGTGATACCTCATTCTCGCCATCAAAAACCATCATCCGCTCCTGGTCAATTGTTATCTTATCACAGCTAAGCTTCTGTCCGGCTGCCGGCGTTGACCTGCGCAGCAGGGCACTGATACGGGAATACAGGATCTCCAGTTCAAACGGTTTGGTCACATAATCATCGGCTCCGGTGTCAAACCCGGACACAACATCATGCGTATCTTTCCTGACAGTCAGGAAGATTACCGGCAGATCGCGCCAGCGTTCACGGATCCAGCGGCACAGGTTATCGCCACCGTCCCCCGGCATATTCCAGTCTAACAATACAAGTGCAGGTGTACTCCGGATCAGAGCTGCTTTGGCCGCATCAACAGACGCAAACAAAGAGACCCGGCAGGAGCGTCCTTCCAGATATTGTTTGACGGTTTCGGCTATACTGTTGTCATCTTCAATGTAATAAATGCTGATCATGTTGTATTCCTCATTATTATGTTCCATATTAACATTTTACAATACGCAAAAGCAAAAGACCAGAACAAGTGACATCCATCACTCATTCCGGCCATTCGTCATATTCCATATAAATTACGATACACGGTAAACAAAAGCAGCAATCCGATACAGATATAAGTCAATAACGTCTGTGCCTTTGACATCACCCAGCGTCCCGTCCTTATATAGCTTAAAACATAGCTCCCAAAAAGATAAGATAATACCGGTAATAATACAAACAACATCTGATTGCTGTGATATGCATTCTTAAAATCCAACTGCATAATCGACAGGCACATCCTGGTCACACCACAGCCCGGGCATTTCAGCCCGGTGATCAGGTGAATCATACAAGGTATTGCCAGTCCTGTATACTTCACAAACACTGCATATGCACATCCGGCTGCCGCCGCAATCGCAAAACCGGTTCCTATCTTCCTGGTACGCTGTTTCATGACTAGTATACCATTTTGTTCGATACCATTTTGTTCAGTTCGCTCTGCATTAATGCTAAAGATACAATGGAAAGTCCAAAGATCGATAACAGCAGGTATGCTACACCACTGTTGGTGGTCGGCAGTCCGCGTTTTGTCTTGGCTTCATCAAGCTTCTCGCCCTGTTTGTAAGCCCAGAAGTACATGTAGATGCTGCAGGTCACGATCGATAACAGGAATACCATGCCACCGGACCGGTCAGCCGTTCCCGCGGCTGCATTCGACTCATCTACGATACAGATCATCCAGTAGATTCCATAGATTCCACAGGTAATGATCGACAAAATGATACAAACTGCGATGTTTCTTTCTTTAATCATACTATCACCATTCCTCTATATATTTTTTTGCTTTTTTATTATATCATAAGCTATTCCATTGTCTACAAATAATTACAATAATTGTCTTACAATTCTCTTACAATATGCTATAAATCTTCAGTTAAAATCCAATTTTTTCTAATATTGTTTCCTCTTCCCGGTCTCCTATTTCAAAATCGATATGCCCCCCGGGTTCATCATTTTCCTGAAAATTAGCTGTAACATAACTTTTAACTGCCTCTTCATCTATATTGCGCTCTACTACCTGTGATACGATACCCATACATACAACTGCTCCTAAAACTACCATTAATTTATTCTTTTTCATGTTATTATTCTCCTTCTTAATTTTAAATTTGATTTTATTGTTATATTGATTTTTATATTGTTCTGAACTGTAATCTTTATTTTACAAATGGAATTTTTCTTTTAATCTCGGTGCCGACAACAGTAAAAAAGGTTGTCATTACCTGTTTGCAGATCCCTTGTTCAACACCTGTTTCCACAGCGGTAAATTCGATGATCTTGTCGATATGCTTCTGTGAACACCTGGTTATATTTCTTTCGCAATATCGCTCGTAACTTTTGATAACTTCCTGACAAATATTGAAATCTACCTGACTCTGATCTGCTACTGCCTGAACTGTATTTGTTTTATTCATTGTTTTATTCACATTATTCTCCTTTTATAGACCGACCGTCGGTCATTTTTGTTTTAATATTTAAACCCAACCTGGTTGAGTTTAATTTGCAAATAATCGTGTAAATGATGCAAAAACTTCCTGCCTGCTTTTCTCATCTCCGGCAATTCCCAGAACCCTGATCGTAATATCAATAAATGCCTGATAACGATGGTTCATCTCTTCTTCTGACGCCTTCATCCCTTCATCCATCATGGCCTGGATCCCTGCTATCAGGAACTGGATTGCTTCTAACGGATAAGGTGTATCAAATTCTTTACTCCGGTTTCCTTCGGCGATGATCTCTTTCAGAACCGGACATACATGCTTTAGTGTTGCTTCCATGGCCCTCTGCTTCATTAATGCATTCTCTACTTTGGGAAACTGCTCCAACATCTCTCCTTTCTGTTCATTGCTGTCTGCCGACTGTGCAAACAGAAATTTAAAAATTCTGTCCAGTGCACTCAGCTGCTTCTCTGCCAATATCTCTTTCGCCAGTATCACATCCGCTGCAACAATCCGCATGATGATCGCATCCATCACTTCTTCCTTTGATTTAAAGTAATGATAGAAGGTCCCTTTCGCAATTCCGATTGACTTGAGGATATCATTGATCGTTGTCTTCTCATAACCCTGGGAGAGGAAAAAACGTTCGGCTGTATCAAGGATCTCATCTTTTCTTGCGTCATGATCTTTGACTGTTCTCATCTTTACCTCCTTTCTTCCTCCTCTAGACCGACCATCGGTCTGTTTATGTGTTTATAATACAACACTACTGATCTGTTGTCAATAGTTTTTTTATTTTTTTTTGAGATAAGGTATTACTTCCAATAAAGATGACATAACTGCTGCTGTCATTTCCTGAAATGCTGCCTCCGGCGCTTTCATATCCAGCACACAGATCACCGGAATATGAGCGGAAAAAGCTGCCTGAATTCCCGCCTCACTGTCCTCCAGCACCAGGCAGTTTTCAGGACTGACATTCACCTTTTTACTGGCTTTGAGGAATATATCCGGGCTGGGTTTACCATTCTCCACCTCTGCCCCAAATACCATCTCGTCAAAGTAATGATTAACATTATTCTGTGCCAGTGCATCCACAGCCCTCTGTCTGGTACTGGATGAAGCAAGGACGATTTTGTAGTCATTCTGCTTTAAATAATCGAGCAGCTCCCTGGCCCCTGTCTTTAATTTTACGCCCTCTTTAAAATATACCTGCTCCTGTGATACGGCAAAATCCAATCCTTCCTGCACCGAAATGGGCAGCTGATACCTCTCTATCATAACTTCCATATTCCTGACAGCCATCTTGCCGCTAAAATTCTGAGCATAATCTTCAACGGTAAAAGAATGGCCATACGGCTCTATCAAATCCCGGAACAGCTGGTAGGATACAACCTCACTATCGATTAACAGGCCATCCAGATCAAAAATAACTGCTTCTATCATATCTTGTTCCCCTTTCTGATCCTTCGTCATCAATCCACAATCGAAGGATCACGACATACTCCCAAAAACAGCCATGTCCCGGTATCATCATCCTGTATCCCATAAATAAACGGACGGTCCAGTATCATATCCACCTGCTTTTTATCATCAGGCATAGCGGCCCCTCCCTCCATTATTATCATCGTATAAGCGGCTCCTTCCACACCATCTTCATCAATACCAATGTGGGTTTCCTGTATCACCTCGTCTACATATAGAGGAAGCTCCGAAATCCCGCTAAAATCAGCGACTTCCGGTATAAACATTTTTTCAACGCCCAAGCTTTTTAAAAGGTCAGCCAGCTTAAAACTGCTGCCAAAAGAAAATTTCGGTACCTTCCAGGTCACTTCACCATTCTGCCACTGATCTTCGTCTCCAGCCAGAGCCGCCTGCAGCTGTTCCGGCTGACTCAGGAAATCATCAACACTTCGTCCCTCGTCCGGAAGCAGAAATACCATACTGCAGCTATTGTCTGTGCTTAAGGAGGAAACTGTATAACCCTCACCGGTCCTGAAACTCCCCATGCTGTTAACACGATTCATAAACGGTACGGTCACCCTGCTTCCATCTGCCTTCGTAAAACTGTCATCCGCTGTCTCTGCTGCTGAAAAAGTGTCTCGCCAGCCGCCATAAAAATATAATGTATTAATGATCGTCATCATCGTTTCTTCCGGCAGTTTGATCTCGGGCTTCAGGACCCCCTTTGTCTGTTCGGCGATCCAGCTGCCAATCTGTTTCCCGGCCTCCTCTCCGGTAAAATCCACCTGATAGGATGATGCAAAAAACTGCAAAGCTGCCGTCTGCTCAAATTCTTCTTTCACACTCAGCTGATCCGAAACCCAAAGTGAATTGCCCAACTGTATGGTGCTGTCAAATTCCCCTTCGCCGTACGCTTCATTACGGGCTTTCTCCCACATGGTGGAGTAATAAAACGATTGATACAGCTTTTTGCATTCATCGGCCAGCTGGCCTTGATCCTGAATGCCCAGAATATCCGTAATCTCCTTTGCAGTATCACCTTCTGCCCCGCATCCGGCCAGTGCCATTGCATAATAAAGGCTCAGCGGACTGAAATTAACATTCCCCTCACTATCCGCCAGCATTTGGCTGCCGCTCTGAAATGCAAACTGATTCAAGGCTACCTTAAAGGAACCAGAAATCTCATTCTCCTTCAGTAATTGATTCCATTGTTCGTAATCGTCAACTTTATAGTCTGCATCTGTCGGTTTCAACGCCTCCATGCCTTTCCCTCCGGTTAATAAATATGGTTCACTTCCTGTTATACCTTTAAGTTCCGGTGTATTGGTCATTGCCTGTCCCGCACAGCCGCTCAGTAATGTTAATGCACCGAATATAACCGCTGCACATTTCCATTTATATCGGCTTACTACTGTAAACTTTGGCATGTTTCTTCTCCTTTTCTCACAGAAAATAAGTAATGCGGCATATCAATTCCCCTGTAATGTTTAATAAACGTATCTGTACATATCATTCCGTTTCTTACCGCCACCTGCTGCGACGCCGTATTCGTATCGCGGATAATTGAAAAAACTTCATTGGCTCCCAGTTCATCAAACGCATACTGTTTACAGGCAATTGCTGCCTCACTCGCATACCCCTGATGCCAGAACTTCTTTTGAAACAGATATCCAACTTCGAGAACTTTCTCTCCATTATAATCCTGCATCGTCAGCCCGCACTGTCCGATCATTTCACCGGTCTGCTTCAGAATAACAGCCCACAGGCCAAAACCATCTTCACGATAGCGCCTGAGTTGATTATCCAGCCAGTCCTGAACCTCTTTATCATTAAAAGCGCCTTCGTAGGCATACATCACTTCTTCATCCTGTAAAATTTTGCAGAGATCCGAAAAATCAGCCTGCGTCATTTTCCGTAGCATTAACCGTTCGGTTTCTAAAATCATGTTTGCCTCCTTCAGATAGCAAAATATGTTAATAAGTTGGATTTTAACATATCTCAATGGGCTATTCAATATCTTTCATCTGGCCGCTCCACCCGCAATTGCAAAATCCCGGCCACAGCAATTCTATTTACGAATTGCTGCAGCCGGGATTCATTTACTTATTAAAACGAGGCAGATAGTCTTTATGTGCAATTAACATCTCATCAAGTATTGCTCTGGCTTTTGTCTCATCACGTACAAATGGATTGATCGTCATAGCCAGTAATGCTTTGGCATAATCTCCGCTCACAGCGGCATCACATGCTGCCAGCTCAAACGCCTTGATCTGTCTGATAGTTCCTTCAATCTGGTACGGCAGCTCACCCATCGTAAGCGGGCGCGGGCCTTCTTTTGTAATTACAGCACTAATTTCAACCACTGCATCGTCCGGCAAACCTGAAACAGCGCCTTTATTCAGCGTATTGACAATCTGTATGTCCCTGGTGTCATTGTACAGACTGGACAGCAGATCACAGGCTGCATCACTGTAAAAGGCACCGCCCCGCTGTTCTAACTCCGCCGGTTTCACCGCCAGCATGGGATCTTTGTATTTTTCAAATAGCTCCGCTTCCACCTGCTTAACCACCTGGGCCCTTGTCTTCCCGTCACGTGCATCCGCCTGCGCCTTTTTCAACATCTCATCATATTTATAATAATATCTCAGATACGGACCGGGAATGACATTCAGGGCCCGCACAAATTCCGGTGAATAAGGCAGGTTAACCATCGGATAATGGTCAGGATCCTGATTCTGCTGCGCCAGCTTTTCAATAACCAGCGCCGACACATCGATACCATCCAGATAGGTACGAAGGCCAAAGACCATATGATTCAGCCCGGCAAAGTCCATCTGCACCCTGGAGATATCAGCATCTAAAAGCAGGCTGACATTTTTTTTGATCCCGATCGGAGAATTACACAGGCCGATAAAACGGGGCCACTTTGCATGTCTGGCAACTGCCTGGGTGATGATCCCGGCCGGATTTGTGAAGTTTATAATCCATGCATCCGGACATAATTCTTCACAATCACGGATAATATCAAGGATAACCGGGATAGTTCTGAGGGCCTTGAACATACCGCCTGGTCCGTTAGTCTCCTGTCCGATCACCCCATATTTCAGCGGGATGCTTTCATCCTTTGCCCGGGCATCCAGAAATCCGACCCGGAACTGAGTGATCACATAGTTTGCATTCCGCAGCGCTTCCTTTCTGTCCAGCGTCTGTGTCACCATAATTTCAAGTCCGGCTTTACGGATCATCCTGACCGCCAGATCATGTATAATCTGAAGCTTCTCCTGCCCTTCTTCCACATCCACCAGACATAATTCCGTCAATGGAAATTTATGATGTCTAACTATCACACCCTCAATCAACTCCGGTGTATAACTGCTGCCGCCACCGATAACGGTTAATTTTAAGCTCATTAATTATCAATCTCCTTACAGTTCTCTCCTGGTCACAGGATCAATGATCATCAATAATCCCAGTTTGATTAAGATAAAGTACATAAAAATATTAATAATAAAAATTGCCGATATCAGACAGGCTGCCGCCACATAGAGCCGGCTGATCATACAGTAAACGGCAAACATCAGAAAAATGAATTTGCCGATCACATCCACATAGCCCTGACTTTGATTTCTATGATGCCGGACCGGGTGGAGGAGACCGCATTTGCGGCACCGCAAACCGAGTAATTCCATCATCCCGAATCCCCTCACCGAAACAGATGCCGGCCCCAGTTTATTTTGGCATTTACAGCATGTTAATGTACTCCCGGCCGCATCAGAGATCATAACAGCAACCCCCGTTCTTCAATAATCCGTGCCATATTACCACCGGAAATACGCCCCAGCAGTTCTCCGTCGCCACCGGCAACCAACTCCATTTTAAGGGTTTCCATTTCAAAATAATAAAACGGAATATCGGTTCCCATCAGTAACTTGTCACCACACCGTTGTGCCGCTCTTGTGACTGCCGTTGCTGAAACTGTGGCGCTGTCCAGATAAATATTAGCGTTTCTCAGTGCAATTGCAATTGCCTCATTTGACAGCCAGCAGCCGCCCATATGAGCCATCTGTATCGATACTCCCGGCCACCGCTGAGCCGTTTTCTCCACCTGCTGCGGAGAACTGTAGGGCGCCTCGGAAGTACAATGAATGATTACATGCATATTGTATTTATCACAGATTTCCAGCAGCGGATCCAGCAGTCCGGCATTATCCCCCGGGAATTCATCTGTCACCGGATGAAGCTTTAAACCCCTGAAACCAAAATCTTTGACACACCGGATCAGCTGTTCCCTGGCATCCTCATGCCGGGGATTAATGTAAGCAAACGGGATCAGCCGCTCACGGTGGCCGCGAATGTCTTCGAATAACTGCTGATTCAATCCCTGCTTTGATGTCATTGCAAAGACAAAGGCCTTTTCAATCTGACACCGGTCCATTTCATTCAACAGGTCCTCGGCTGACATTTTCCTGCCGTTACGGTTCCCCAAGTGTACGTGTGCATCCATTCTTTTGAAGGCCAAATTCACTCCCCCTCTCTTATTCCGGTCATTTAAATTTCTTCTCCATTAATGTGATGATCTTTTTTGTGTACTGCAGCTGATTTGCTGCATTGGCACAGATGTCCATGGCATGGGTCAGAAGCACATCCATCGGAACCTCTTCACCACTGCAGTAGAACTGCAGCAGCTGAGTCTGGTTTTGATGGGCAGACAAGATCAGATCCTCAGCTTCTGCGAATAAAGCTTCCATCTGTTCCGGGTCCTCCGCCAGCCAGGCATCCATGGCATCATAAGTTTTGGCATTGGCTTCACCGCTGTTGGCAACCATTGTCAGTATCAGAACTTCTCTTTCTTGATCAGTCAAAATAAACTTCCCCTCCATATCAGAATTTATTTGGTTGCAAGGGTTCCTTCTTCTCTGGACTTCTGCCTGTCATAAGCCATCAGGAATGGATAGTATAAAGCACAATCCAGGACCAGCAAAAAGAGCCACCACAGCACCGCTTTAAAATCACCGGTACTCAGGAATGAACCAAACAATCCCGGCAGTGCCCAGTGCAGGCCGATATAGGTCTTTCCGACCAGGCCGATTGCCATGACAATATAAGTCAGTGAAAGATTAATTACCTGTGCAAAAATAAATGGAATCAGGAATACCGGATTGAGTACAATCGGGAGACCAAACCACAGCGGCTCCGTTACGCCGAAGAAACCGGGTATTGCTGCCAGTTTGCCGACCTGCTTCATATGGGAAGAACGGCATCTTAAGATCATTAATATACACAGTGCCGTAGTTGCTGTCGATCCCTGCTGGAAAAAGCCCTCAAAGGACGGTGTAATAATATGCGGAAGTACCTGTCCGGCGGCATGGGCAGCAGCATTTACTTCCAGATTTTTGAGTGCAAACGGTGATAAAATCCCGACGTTAAAACTAACAATCGAATGACCGTGAATCCCGGCAAACCACAATAACATGTTAATCGTTGATTCAACAATAATTGCAATCAGCGAATCAGCGGCAATCACAAGCGGTTTGAAAATACCTGTAATCAGCATCGGAATATCAATACCAAGAACAATACGGATCAGCCAGATGACAATAACAATCGATGCGAATGAAAATAAAGATTCAAAAGATGCCGAGACCATCGCCGGTATTCCCAGCGGCATTTTTATGACCAGACCCTTTTTCTTGAAAAAATAAGATACTGAAACGGAAAAAGCACTTGTCAGCAGTGCCAGAAAGATTCCTTCGCCGCCCAGATACTGGGTTGAGATCATCCCGTCCTTAAGTGGATTTGCGGCGATTAAGAACACCACGACCGATATAAGTCCGTTAATCAGCGGTTCCAGCCCAACCGTCTTTGACAGCGAATATCCCATGGAAAATGCCACATAGACTGCGATAATACCCATTGTCAGCTGGAACGGTATGGCAATCTGGTCTGCATACGGCCCGATAAAATTGGCCCATGTCTGGCTTGGAAAATAAGCAACTAATAAAAAAATACTGCCAATCAGAATAATTGTAATTGTTGATGTAAATGCATCCCGGACAGCTAACAGATACTTGTTTGCCGCAACCTTCATCAGCGGCGGCAGCAGTTTGTTTTCCACAAAATTCATTAAGCCACGCATATAAATCCTCCTTATTTACTCTGGCATAATTTCTTTGCTTGTTCCAATACCTTATTTGCGTCTCCCAGCCCATAAGCCACTACATCAATCGATGCGGCAGGAACATTCCAGGCGGAGCATTTCTCTGTAACAGAAGCCATGTAATTACGAACCTGGGGTGCCAGCAAAACCACATCATACTTTGAAAAATCAATCTCTTTAATTGCTGCAACCGATTCAGATTCCACTTCAATACCTTCATTTCCTTCTTGTGCCAGCTGAACAATTTTGTTAACCATTCCCTTGCTCGTAACCGCCCACTGGCAAATTATTAACAACTTCATTTAGCAATCCCCCTCTGTTTTTATTCACTGTGAACAATTTTATTGGCCTAATTCGATTATATCACAACAAAATTGCTTTTAAACACTCCGGCCCGATTCTGATACAGTTGTCGCAAAAAATGAATAAATCCATACTTTACCAATAAATTATTTTCCTGATTCTTCCCATCAGAAATAGAGTGTGATATGATTTCTATGAAGGTTTTAATGTGGGATACCAGAAAGATGAGGCGCCATGAGCTTATTTTCAAGATTGAAAAAAAACCATAATCTGACTCCGTCAGAAAGGCATCTGGTAGATTTTATTATGATTAACTCAAACGATGTGATGGAGATGTCTATGACTGAGCTGGCAAAAGCTACGTTTATTTCTCGTTCTACAATAGCGCGTTTTTGTGAGAAGAACGGTTTTAACGGCTATCATGACTTTAAAACACAGCTGGCAATAGAAATGAATCTTTTTCTGAAAGAAAATGCTGATGGTCTGATCTTCCCGATCGAATCCCAGGATAAACCACGGGATATTATCGACCGGATGACCTCCAACAGCATTTATTCTTTAATGGAAACAAGCAAAGCCAACAAACCGGAGATCCTGGAAGACATCGTAAATCTGATGAAGTCTGCCGGAAATCTGATGTTTTTTGGTGCAAATTCCTCCCATATGGTTGCTCAGGATGCCACTCTGCGCTTCCTGAAATTGGGACTTCCGGTAGTCACGTATGCTACCCCGGCAGAAATGATGGTTCAGGCGCAATTTGCCAGGAAATCAGATGCAGCAATCCTGCTTTCTTATTCCGGCCAGGCCAGAAACCTGTTGAAAATTGCTGACATTCTCAAAAAAAGAGGCACTGCCTGTATTTCTATCACTGCCAATGCCAGCAATCCGTTAGCTGAAATATCCGATTATAACCTATATATAAATGCAACCGATACCATGTCGGATAACTTTGCCACATCATCAAGAATTGCCATGCTCAATGTCATTGATATCCTGTATATGATGTATGTCCGGTCTGATATCGATTGTTATTTAAAGCTGTTAAATTCTGTGGATGCTGATTTTTAGTTCGATCAGAACTTTCCTATTCAATTACTACTGATACATATACATTGCGGTTATCTGTGCCGGATAAGTCTCCCAGATCAATCCATACCAAACAATTGTGACAGTCTCTCCACCTTCAAAAGCTGACAAATCCACAGTCGGAGGAACCTCCACATAGAACGCCCCCGGCTGGGAGTCTTCGTGCGATGTGACCAGGACAGAAAGTTCCATTATCTCTTTTACCGTAGCTGTCATCGTTGAAAAATCATCATCTGCAGCATTCAAACTGAATACAGAACCATCCACCACCGGCACTCCTGTTCCATCATCTGTCAACGATATATCTGCAGATTCCTGTTTTAGAAAAACCAGATTTCCCGTTTGGTCTATACGGAAATTAAATTCTTTATCACCGTCTGCAGTAACCGCTTTTAACAAGTCTCCGTCAACTTTATAAGTTCCGCCATCAACATAAGAACTGATTACATCGTATGTAAATCCATAAGTTCCGTCACTGGAAAGAGCAATACGGGGAATCATGCCGGTATCTGCAGACTCATCTGTCAGAAGTCCGTAATTATAAATCTGCTCATGGATAATTACCGTTTCCGGCGTAGCCGGTATTGTGTGTGTCACCATAGTATCATGATTCCCAATCTGAGTATCGTCAGGCTGCTGCTCTGCAACTGTTGAAGCGACTGTTTCGGGAATGGGTTCTTCAGCACATCCGGCAAGCATCGCCATACATATCATACCTGCAATTATAAAACATTTTTTCATCTTTTCTAATCTCCTTCCGGCACCAATTTCACTATTCCCGTGAAACTCAAAAAGCATCCGTTTTCTCCTTATCAGGTTACATGCTCCCTTACCCATCGATTCAATACATCCAACTGTTTTGGCGTATGAAACCAATGCTCACCATCTTCCATCACGGTAAGCGATGAATCAAACCGCCGCACAAAATCATCTACTATATCCCGGGATGTCATATTATCCTGATCTGCATACAGAATATCAGTTTGGCATTGCCACGATTTGATCGGATGTGCTTTTACATATTCATAATACTGCCATGATAAGGTCTCACCAAACTCCGTTGGAATCAGCTTTTCGTCTTTCAACCGTTCTTCAGATACGGCTGCCCACAACATCATATTCCCGATCAGCTTCTCCATATCCAACACCGGCGAAACAAACAGGCATTTATCAAATTCCGAACCGCTAAAGCTCTGCATGGCAAACCATGCGCCGATACTATTTGCCCTTAATCCGAGTGTAGTAAACTGCTGCTGCATATAAGTTAATACTATATTCAGCTCCGGCACCACGTTCCATGGATTAAAGGTGTCAGCTTCCGCCTTCCGCTCACCATGTTCCGGCAGATCAATACTCAGAACCTGCCAGCCTTTTTCCCCGGCAATCTCCGCAAAAGCTTCCGCCTCTTCTTTATATCCCATCTTTCCATGAATAAATAGAAAGCATTTCTCTGACTCTGTTCCATAGAGAACCGCCGGGATCTTTTCAATCATTAATTTTCTGTTTTCCATTTGCTTGTCTCTCCAATTGTACAATTATTCTGTCATTATTTTCGCTGCAATGTCCTCTGCCTGCTGCTGAACCGTTTGCCAGTTCTCCTCTGCCAATGTCTGCCGTTATAAATCTCATATTTCTCCATGTAATGATAAAACGATTTGAGTACGTTTTCTGTTTAATCCGGATGTGACTCAAAATACTTCATTACTCTGTTTTCAGCATTTTCTCTGAGATTAAAATAATAGAATGAAATGTCATTAGTATGGAAGGAACCTTTTGGAAAGATCTTTCGTAAAGCTTCCGGCATTCCATATAAATCGGGATCGGCTGTAGAACAGATAATCAAACCACGCTCAGCATCAACTGTCGCATCTGCAAGTCCCGAAACAGCTTCATATCCTTCGCCGGTATTAATAAAAGATCCGGCATTTTCCCCTGCTTCTGCAGTTATCTCTTCCTGTGTCCAGGAAATGGGATTGATTGTTACAGCTTCCGGAAGAGAAGTCGTCAGCTCCCCTTCAAAATCTGCTGATACAGTATTATACGATATAATAACTCCGGTATCATCTGCCCCCTGTGCGAATTTCAGGTGTGGATTTTCCTCAAGCTCCTGCCGGGTCACCGAATAACCAATGACATATGCCGCGATCAGGCGTTCATTGACTTCCGGATTAGATTTCAGGTAATCAAATAATATTGTTTTAACCGTCGCAGACCCCTGCGAATGTGATACTAAAATAAACGGGCGACCCTGGTTGTAATTTTTAATGTAATAGTCGAACGCGGCAATAACATCTGTCGCGGGAACACCGTTGGTATATAACATCTGATCCTGAAGACTCTGAGACAGCAGCCAGGAGGCATCCAACTGCCGGTAATAAGGTGCATACACGTTCCCGGCTGTTTCAAAGGCCGATGCTTTTGTCTCAACAAACTCTCTGGCCCCGGCCCGCATACCTTCATGATCAATAGGGGCAATGACCGGCTCGTCTGCTGCCGGCCGGTAGGTTGTCGGGTACAGTACAAAAATATCTGCCGGTTTGACCGGCTCCGGTATCGTAATCCAGTTAGAATCAAGGCTGTAGTCGGTTGCCTCAATTGCGGCCCCTTCTGCAGGGATATTTTCATTCTGTGTTCTGACAAAACCGGTCAGTAAGAATGTCGCCAGGAACAGCATAAGCAATACGGGAATTTTTATTTTCATACAATCCTCCAATCTTTGTCTGTCATGCCGGATTTACAGTTTGGTACCTTTCTACTGAGAATTATATCAGAAGATGGGAATCTTTCCTATCAAAATCAAATCCCCTCCCTAAAGAAGTTTTCCAAAAAATGTTACCAGCCGTTTACTTTCAGAAATTTTTTTTAATAAAATTGTATGGTATACTTAATAAGAAAAAAGGAGGGCTCAGATGAACAAACTATTGATGGTAGATGATGATGTCATGATCCTGGACAGCAACCGGCAGTATTTTACAGCCAAGGGATATGATGTGATTTGTGTTAAGAAGGCAGGAGATGCCTGGAAACTCATCTCTTCCGCCGCCTTAGACTGTATCATTCTCGATATAGACCTGCCGGATGAGAGCGGTTTTGACCTTTGTATCCGGATACGTCAGAATACCAACATCCCGATTGTATTTCTGTCAGGCTATACAGAGGAAGAAAGCCGGATCCGCGGACTACTGATCGGCGGTGATGATTATGTCTGCAAACCATACAGCCTGGAAGAACTGGAGCTTCGGGTTCGCGCCCGTATAAAAGCCGGACGAACTGCATATCCCCCCCGGAACCTGCAGTACGGTGATCTGGTTATAAATCCGGGAAATCGTACGGTTACCTATAAAAATGTTTCCGCAGACCTTTCTACCTATGAGTTTGATGTGCTATATTTCCTGGCGCAGAATCCGGAACAGGTATTCTCATATGAACAGATTTATGACCATATTTGGCATGCTCCGGTTAACAGAGGGGTAAAATCACTGCAGATGATCATTGTCCGGATCCGCCAGAAACTGCTCAATCTGTCTCCCGCCCATGATTACATTCAAACAGTTCGCCGCAAAGGATATCTGTTTGTTCCATAACAAAGAGTCCGGTAAACCGGCTGTCACCATAAAGCAACAGTCGGTTTTCCAACAATTTATTTTTTCATCCTGAAGAGATATTTTATTACTTTCAGCAACTGTTCCCGTAAATATACACTATGGTAAATGCCGGCCATACTTATCAGTAATGCAGTTGCAGAACTACCGGCGATCAGTGGAATTGCCCGATCCAGCAGAGACCTTTCCGCTGCTTCAGACTGAGGCAGCGCTGACACCACCCCGGCAGGGTGCTGATCAATGTCTGCCGCCGAAGCTAATGTTGATTCCAATGGCCCGACGTCAGTCTCTGGCTGACTGAGGGCCAATGGTTCCGTTGTATCCGCTGCTGGCCGGAGCAATTCTGGCGATGTGTCTGCCGGCCGCTCCGATTCGATGGAGGTGTCTTCCTGATTCAGGGGCAAATGCGGCTCAGACAATTCAGCACTATGCCCCTGGCTAACCTGTGTCTGGTCCGGATCAGAAGACAGTTCCAACGCTGGCTGAGTTTCAGGCAGCTGTTCCGTGTGTTTATTGCTTCCGGACGTTCGTCCAGATGTCTGCTGCGAACCGGTTGGTTTTCCTGACGTCGACTCTTCCGGTGTTGGTTGTTCTGATGATGGTTGTTCTGATGATGGCTGCTCTGACGATGGCTGTTCCGGTGATGGCTGTTCCGATGACGGCTGCTCCGAAGGACCGGGGGATTCTGATGGAAGCTGCGGCAGACCGGGGAGTTCAGTACCTCCGCCGCGGTTCCCGCCAATATCGCCATATACCTTCATATTCTCACTTAAGATGACAATAATATCGGAATAGACATCTGCCGCCTGCCCGGCATCCGGCCAGAAGATACGCACGTATATCTGCGGATTGTCCGTCACATCCCAGACAGGATCATCATCCGCAGCATACTCGGGTAAAAAAAGACTGAGAGCGGCAACCCCTGGTATGTCCCTGCCCGGATCATAACTATTCCAAATTTCGCCATCAAACGAATACTGTACCATAACAGCTGCATCTTCGACAGGCACCGTAAAATCCATTAGAATCTTCCTCATGATACTATTTTCACTGGTTTGTACCTGCAGGAATGTAATCGCCTGATCATGAAACACAACATCACAGAGCCGTGAGCCAACAGCATCCATGTCAGAAAATATACCCTGGACCGAGGTACGAATACGTTCATTCAGCATATCAGCCGTCTCTTTATCATCCAGCTGCCATGTAATTGCGCATTCTTCCCAGCTTGCGACTCCGTCTCTGCATACTTTTGCTTCAATACTGTCAGGAAGGGATTCTGCAGCAGAATCTCCGGCCTCCACGATTGCCAGCATTGGCCTTTCATATGTACAATCGGCAACCGGCATTCGGGCATAGTGAATATATTCCCGCTGAGTAACCATGTATTGTGTATATAACACGCTCCCCTCATTCTGCCATACAACAGGTTCCACCCCGCCTTCCAGAATGGCATCCAGTGAGAGCCATCCCCCTTCTGCAACAATCACCCGGGAATTTTCACTGCCGTCTGCACGGATCGTAAGACTCGCACCAAGCAATGCAAACTCACCGGTAACAGTAATGCTGTGTGCCGCAAGATCAATCACCATCGGCCTGGCCCGATATGGCTGTGCCCATTCGATCGTTCCATTGATAGTCAGATCCGCAGCGAGAGTAACGGTCCCGCCAGACGATGCATGTCTGTCCATCCAGTCCAGAAGCTCATCTCCGGTCATAACTGTGTCCGATCCCGGATTTGATGGTGATGCTGCCGTCAATAACTGTACCTGGCTGGCACTGGCCTTGTTGACTGTATCATTTGCCGCAGACGGTGACGCAGTAACATATTCTTTTTCCGTATACCGGGAGAACCTCGCAAGCGGAGCGCTGTCGGTTGCAAAAACAGTCAGTACTGTACATAATGAGAACAGCAGACTGACGATTAAAAAAATTGCCGTTATTCTTTTTACAGGAGGCATCCTTCGGTCTCCACCTTTCAAGTGAGGTATTTTACTATGAAACAAAGCTTAATCTATAAAGTAAATATGACTATGGTTTTGACAGTCACTGTTGTTGCTGCAGTAACCATATTATTACTGAGTTTTTTATATCAATATGATAATAAGTATACTGCAAAAACCGGCATGACACAAGTCGGCATATGTCTGGCACCGGAGCGCGGCATCCGTTTCCTGGCTGACGGCTGGGATTATTATCCTGACCGGCTGTTATCACCTGGGGACCTGGAGGGCACTATGTCCCCAGGTGATGGTTACCGGATCAGGCTGGGAGATTATCCCAGTCTTGTACCGTTTCACAAGGATGGCAACCCTTATGGCGTATCTACTTATCGATTAAGACTGCGGGGCAATGGTCTGTACAGCATGTATCTGCCGGAACCGCTCTGTGCTGTCAGCGTCTACATTGGCGGATGCCTTGTTGGCAGCAACGGTGATGTCTCCCCGGAACATTACCGCCCGCTGATCCGGGACGGCATCTATTCATTTTCTATCGATGGCGATACAGAGATCATTATCCAGACTGCCAATTATTCCCATTATTATGGCGGCCTTTATTACCCGCCTGCAATTGGGGATACCGGCAGTATCAGCCGGATGATCGCCGGAAGAATGATCTTTTATGCACTGCTTTGCTTCTCGGCTCTGACCCTGGCCCTGTTCTGTGCAGCATTATGGCTTAGCCGAAAAAAACAACGGGATGCAACTGCATTCTATTTCGGACTGCTTTCCCTGTCATTTGCAATCCGGGTCTGTTACCCGTTCCTGCGGCTGGCCGGTGTTCCGCTGGTCCGTACATTATATGCGGCAGAGGACATGACGGCAATGCTTTGTCTTTACTGCGTCGTGCGTATCTCACTGCGCCTCTTTGCTCCTGATATTAAAAGTCAGGTGCAGACAGCTGCTTCCTCCGTCTCATTGGGTATGGTTGCTGTTGGTATTGTGATCCCGCTGCTGATCCTGCCGATCTTCCCCGGTTTTACTGCCTGGTACGGGATGTTAATCTCGTGGTATAAGCTGATTGCGGCCGGTTTCCTGGGCTATATTGCAGTCTATGGCATTGCGTCAGGCCAGCCCCATGCCGTGATCAGTCTGGCCGGCATCACAGCATATGCTATCTGTCTGTTTGCCAGCGTACTCACAATCAATCACTGGGAACCAATCCGCGGCGGGTGGCCGGACGAATATGCATCGTTCCTTTTAGTACTTTTATTTGGCGGGATTATGGTTCGGCGCAGTCATGAGATGGCGGCAGAAAATCTGCGTCTCACTGAGAAATTGTCTGAGGAGGTGGCGGATAAAACACAACATTTGTCGTTGCTTTTAAAGGAGCGTGAACAGCTCATGCAGGAACTCAGCCACGATATGAAATCACCGGTCACCTCTCTGTCCAATATGGTGCAGATTCTCAGGATGAACAACATGATGATGGATCAGGATACCCGGGACAGCATTCGCATCATAGAGGAGCGGTGTGATGATCTGTCGGAGCGGCTCCGTTCTATTCAAACACTGAATTCTGAAACCGGCGGGTCGGGAGAGATGCAGGAACTTTCCCTCAATCAGTTTCTGGCAGAATTCTACAGAGACAGCCAGCCGGTGGTGGAGATGTCCGGCCCTGATTTCACCTGCAATCTGACCAGGCTTCCCTGTATAGTACTTGCTAATCCCGACAAAATGCAGCGGGCCCTGGAAAATCTTGTGTTTAATGCCTCCTATTTCACCCCGCCGGAGGGGAATATTCATCTGTCACTGGAACGGGTTGACCGGTATGCACATATTCGTGTCGCTGACACCGGCTGCGGAATTGCAGAGTCTGATATTAACAAGATATTTGACCGCTTTTATACTACACGCCCAGATGAGGGCGGACAAGGGCTGGGGCTGGCTATCACAAAAACAATCGTGACTGAGCATCGCGGGAAACTGACGGTTCAGTCGAAAGTTTCGGTTGGGACTACTTTTACAATTCAGCTGCCTTTATATCATACCGGCTCCGATTTCGATAAAGCGTAGTATAGATTCAAACAGGAGTGACGCAGAGCAACTGATTTCTCAGTTATTTTTGCACCACTCCCGTTTTTAGTGAGAAATGTAAAATCAGACCTTTAGATTTTTTACAAATCGAAAAAAATCCGAAGCAAATTCATCAAATTCCCAACTGCCATAACCATGATTTGCAAAATAAACCGGGGAATTATCCTGTGATAAATCAATGCAAAAAGGGTCTGCATGACTATCAGCAATAACTAAATACGATTCAGGCCATTCTGACAGCTTTTCGTCTTTGTACCAGGAATATCCCTGCTGCCCTTCAATTAAATCAGCAGCAGAATAAACGTCTACAGAACCTTTGCCCTTGAGCTTGAAGCAGCATCGGATCGGAGAATATTGCTTTAGGAAAAGTTCATATTCTCCTGGTAATTCATGTGGCAATATGAAATCTTTGATCTTATCAATGTCACTCTGCGCTCCAATAGATAACCAGTTGCTTGGATTTGCAGGATCCTGTGCCTTTTCTCTCTTCAGCTTTAATTGCTTCTCCAGTTTTGACATCTGTTTTTCAAATGCAGTTTTAGGATTTTCCAGTGAACTGTGCTGAGGCGGTGCAGGATATCCATTGCCATCTTTATAGCCATCACTTTGCCATTCTAATATTTGTTCAATATCTAATTGCGATTCTTTCCAGGCAGATACAGATACTGGCTTATTCATGTCAAAACATTGTCTGCTGACACGGGCAAGCTGCTTAACCGCATTGCTGCGGCTTTCCAGTTGGTGTTTTGGTGATACAATAAATGCAACCAGTTCATCATAACAGTCTTTGCCCATAGATTTAGCATATCCTTCTACTGCCCAGTATTCAGTTTGGTTGTCACCACTATTCATTAATTGTAAAAATGTATCAGCATATCGCCGGTCTCCGCTTTCAATTAAATTAACCGCTGTTGCTAACGTATAACCTCTATGAAAGGTAATAGAACCATTTATTGAATACTCAATTAAAGTTTGTACAAATATCATGTATTGATCTGAATCAAGACCGGCAATATTTTTTTTAATATTGTTGATGGTATTTATGAATTTAATCCCATCCGTTGTAGTCAGCAAAAGAGATATTTTATCATCAAAATTTTTCATCTGATTGCCTCCGGTTTATTATACTTCATTTTCCTTCACATGACTGTCAATCGAACCAAACTCCTCAACAATTGTCTGCAGTCTTAACATTTCCAGTTGAATTTCTTTGGTTCGGTAAGCGCCTTCCTTCATATCCGTCATCTCTTTCATCCGGTGATCCAACGCCTTCATCCCGTGCATAACCACCAGTCCGCTCCGCCACAGAGGGATAACGCTTTTCAGCAAATCATTAATCTTGTTAACCATAGACGTACTGCTGCTGATCACCAGCTCCAGTTGACTGATTAATTGATAGATGATGATCTGAGTGATTCCCAGGCTGCGCAAACGTTCTTCTAACATATTGATGTAGTCTTTGTTGCCTTCAGGCTTCCGGTCCTTCTCAATCACCAGCTGTTTGTTACCGTAATTCAGATACGCTTCCAGTTCTTCCACATACTGCCGGCCCTCCTTTATACAGGTCTCATAGGAGGACAGGCTCATACGCAGTTTGATCTTCTGATTCGTCAGTATCTGTTCCAGCTCCTTAATAAGCGTTTCGATGACATTGTAGTTCTCTTTCACACTGTTAGAAGTTTTTTTACCTGACCGGAACTTGTCGAAAATTGTCTTCTTATCCTCGATCGTGAATGTCTCCAGTTGTTGCAGGATATCCACGATCAAGGCACTGACGCTTTCTAAATCTGTGTTGATAATAACCTTCATCGCACGATCCGATAATTTAGAGACCTTATCCTGAATCTCATATCCATAACTGTAAATAGTACTTAATTCATTAAAATCCAATAATTCCGAAGGTTTTTTAATCATGTCGTTCTCTCTATAATTCGGCATTAAAGAATGATTTGAGTTTGTATAATACATTATCCGTCTGCGCACTGATGTAAACGGATTCATTGATATTAGCTATTGTTTTTAAGGTATCCAGGTCCTGGTTGTATCCGATCGTATGGATAGTAATGCCCAGCCCGCTGATAATATCCTGTATTTCCTTGAGGTCATAGCCTTCATTTTGTGCACCATCCGACATCAGAATCAGAACCGGTCTTACCTCCGGATTACTCTCTTTATATTCCAGTGCCATATCCAGAGCTACCAGAAGGGCATTGTTTGTCGCCGTTGCAGAACCCGGACGCAGGGTGTTTAATGCGCCTCTGTAGTAAGATTTCCACTTCATATCAAATCTGCCTACCGGCAGGTTAACATAAACATCCGTATCGTATGACACCAGACCAACATGATGCTGCTCGCCGATACTCTCAGTCAGGCTGTACAAGGTCTCCCTGATAATGTTAATATCCCCCTCCATCGAACCGGAGATATCAATAATCGGAATCAGCATAATCTCACTTTGGTTCTTTTCACTTTTCCACAGTCTCTGTGCCGACAGAATGGTCATTCCGTCAATATCATGCGCCTCGCCGGTAAAGGATTCAAAATCCGCCTGATTAAATCCCTTTTTCGTGAAGATTTTCTGACTTTCATCTGACAGGCAATATTCAAGGAATTTATCAACCGCCTGCTTTTTTGATTCATCCAGGTTCCCGATTGTATAAACCGGATTATCATGCCTGATCCCGAATGGAATAAAAACATAGTCCTTTAACTCCGGCGTATTGACAAATTTCTGATGCTCATACACAAACGCTTTGACACTGCCGTTTCTCGCGGACTGCGTCATCTGTATGGTGCTATAGGCAATCAGGTCGATATTCTTGGAAAAACTGATCAGGCTCTGCCTGGCCGTTTCCGATAAAAGATTAGCCGGATCAGAACTGTACAGCAGTTCAATCAAAAAGTTTAATCCGGTACTGCTGGGATAGGGGTTCGTATAACCAAACGATAATTTACCGTCTTTTACCGCCTGTACAACCGTTCCGATCGTCGCTTCTCCGTACTCATCCGTAAATGTCTTATACGCATTCTTCTCAAATACCAGCCCGGCGGTATTGCCGGCCATCCGGTCAGTCTCTAAGTTAACAGTTACCCCTTCTGACTCCAGTACTCTGCCCCAGTATTGATTCGACGGAGCATAGACATCCCATACTTTTTTACCGGTTTTGATGTAATCGACCGCGTCACCGGAAGAAATCGGCGTGATCGATACCGATATGGTTTTGCCATCTACTTCAAATCCCTGGCTGTTGAACTTCTCGGCGATTTCATTTAATGCATCGTCATTGTCCTTATTTGTTGATTTTTCTGTCGATGATGCAACCTCTATGTTGATCTGACCATTTCCGTTTACCGTGTTGGGATATTCGGTTGCTGCATCAGGCAGTTCATTGAACAGATTGTCAAATACTTCCTTGCCGTCGCCCAGATCTCTGTGATCCAGATAGTTGACTGTTTCGACATTGCTTGATAACTTCTCTAACTTATTATGTAATTTGATCTCTGCTTCTTCTTTGGTAATTGACTTTTTAACGCCATTACTGGTCGAGCCTGAACTGCCGCCGCAGCCCGCCGTCACAGCCATGATTATTGCTAAAGCAATTGATATTTTTCTTTTCATAGATTTCCCCTCCCCTATTCCTTGTCAAGTGCATCCAGTAACAATTTGATGTCTCTGTCTTCGCTGATTTCATCTGCATTAATGTCTCTGACCCTCATGAGCAGCTGATGAAAATAGTCCAGATTTGTTTTGTTCGTTCTCAGTTTCTCCTGTATTTCCCGATATATTTCATCGAAAGAATCCTTTCTTGCCTCATCCGCAAGTTGTTTGGGATTCCATACCGATACATCAACTAAAATACTCTTCATGGTCTTGAGCAGCTTTTCTTCCGAAAGCCTGATCCCGTTGTCAATCACGTCGTACCTGATCTCCTGCAGATTTATCACAACATTAATCGTCTTTTTGTCGTCATAGAAGATTTCAAACTGCCTGATTGCTTCATCCATCAATTCCTTTAATCTGGGTTTCTCAATTTTGGCATTCTCAAATAATTTTATTAATGTTTCGGCATCAAATGTTTTGCTCTGATCCCTGATCTGGGATTGCAAAACTGATAATTCACGTTCCTTTTTCTGCTTCAGGTCAGTCCCCAGCTTAAGCTTTGCAAAACTAATCAATATATTCGGAAGAATAATGCAGACAAACAGCATAAATAAATACATCAGAACGATGCGAACCGGATGGTTTTCATTTTTCAGCAGCCAGAATGATTCCCGCAAATGTTTGTGCCAGACATATATGATGACAATCCCGATGGCCAACAATAAAAACCTTAAAAATGCCATCAATTTAGCAAGTGTTTTTTCTGTCATATGTTACCCCTCTCCTGCATCTTCCCGATCGCCTGTTTTCAGGCGGACAATCCGGAAGGTGTGAATATATTTCACATTAATACCGCTTTTACAATTATAAACTATATTGTAACTATTCAGAACCCCCTCACAGGGTATGAGTGTTCTTTGTGCAAAA
>DAMAMW010000034.1:0-71344 GCA_032073745.1 Lachnospiraceae bacterium
AATATTTATATGTAAGTGTTGCTTCTCGAGGTAAACATAATACATATTATGTTTTTATTATCTCTGCTCTATGTGAGGAGAACGTAATAATACGATATCTGGCGTTATGCCGATGAGTGATATCCGCGAACGGGAAAGGCGCAGGATATGTAACAGGAGCGGAGTAAAGGATTACTTCAAATGGGGATTGGGAGAGGAATATAATGATGGGAAATAAATATGAAAAAAAGTGTGCTGTTAACCGTTTTACAGCATGGCTTTTGATTTCCGTAATATTACTGACAAGTGCAGATGTTACTGGTTTGGCTTTGATCTGGGGTAAAAATTCCAGCAACTGGGATGTGGCGTATTCTTTAAGTACGGCATCAAATGCCGGAGAATTGCTTATCGGAGATGAGACAGGCAGGATTATCTTTTTTACAGAAGAAGATGAAACGGTTTATTTTACGATGCAGCTTTTGGATACGGACGGGCAGACGGAAAAGCGGTTTCATGATGTTTTTACAATTACCATGCCAACTGATATATACCAGGCATTGGAGGCTGAGAATGGGGATCCGGATACCTGGTTTCCGATTCTTGAATATGTTGCAGAAAAGGCCAGCGACGCTGATTCAAGAGTGGCCACGGCTGCGAACAGTAAGGCCTCATCTGCGGATGCAGACACAGATATAAAGAAACTCAGCTTCCGCTTTTGTGAAGAGTTAAGGTTGAATCCTGATCCGGAGGCAGCCGAACTGACCGATGATACATTTGTGATTTCGTTTTCAGCGCCAAAGGCAATGACATTGATGCTGAATCAGACGAATCAGGACTGTGAGATCACAGCGTCAGAACCGCCGGAGATGTTACCAATGAATTCAAACACCGATGGTTTGTCAATGAGGCTTTCGATTGCAACCGGGACATCGACCGATAAGGAGTATAAAGAAGAGGCTGGTTTGATTTCAGAAAAATTCAGCACACAGCATGTAGTTACGCTGAGAATTACGTATACAATTGAAAATCACCAGGAGTATGATGCTGGTGATTTTAAGATCAGTCTGAATGATCTTGAGGCTGTTTTAAGTGAAGCAACCGCAAAGGCTTCCGAACTTACGGTTAATACCCATACACCAATCTGCAGGGTGAGTTCTGATGGTTGGGATTATTTCCACGACACGGAAAATGGTGAAATTATTTTCTCCAATTCTCAGGATCTGAAAGCAGATCAGGCTTACCAGGGTTATTTTGAGGTGCAATGGAGCTTTTTTGGTTCGGTACAGGATATTGACATGGAATTTCAGGCATCACTGGAAACCGGTGAACTGATTATGGATTCGAATGTTTGTACGTTAACGGTAGAAAAGACGGAAAAATCCACGAATGCAGTCAGGAAGTCAGTGATATCAGTGCCTAAATCAGATATAGTATGGCTGCCGGAAAATTATGAGGAGTATTTTTGGGTAAGATATTCTTTAAACGCTATTACATACAGTCAGGCAATCCTGTTTGCAGAATATAATATTACGGATCAGTTTGCCGATGAGAGCTGCCTGGTACTTGATGCCAGTTTTAATGAGGTAACACTGAACGAGAACCGGGAGTATGTGCAGAGCGGTGTGATAAGAACAAATGGTACCACAAGCATTACAGGGGCACCGAACGGAATGACACATCTTAATGTCGGTTATCCCAAAAAGTCAGAAAAATACCCGGATGGATATGAGACTGGAGATATCGTAAGTAATGAGGTGGTGTATTCGGCACGTTATGAAGATATGGATCCCGAGGATCCGGATAGCTGGTCGGTAAAAAAGGCGACAGCTTCCCTTCAGTTGGTGGATTTCGATTTTAACTATGACGGAAAACTATATTCCATAAATAAGACCAGTCAGCGTTCAACGAGTGTTTATGAGGCGTCTCGTGATGAAAACGCTAATGTGGACTCATCCAATGGTTATTTCCTGATAGAAGGTACTGCATACTACACGGGTAAACCGATGGATGTGGTATTTGGTGATGACTTATTGTATATCTCCCGTACGGATGGAACTACTACCAGGCTGGCGGATGATGAATACCGTTTTACACAGCTGCTGATACCGTCATTCAAGACGGATACCGGACAAGTCCTGTCAGGCTTCCGGTATACTCTTGAGATATGCAAATCCGGCATGGGTGATGGGGAGTATGTAGTATTTCAAGAGGGGGTATTAACCGACAGAGAGCAGAATATCACCTTTAATATTAACGACAATGTTGTGGCCTGGCAGCTTACCTTACATGACGTTGATAAAAGCCTGGCAACGGGAACGATGATGGTACATCTTGATGTATTTGGCAGAAACGTGGATGCCGGGTATCTGCATAATTTTGATTATCTGAAAGTGTATGTTGATGGTATCCTTAAGAATCGGGTGTCTTATGATAACTACTCTAATTTCATAACTAAAGAGGAAATTGCATCTTTCGATCAGGAGGTATATAAAACTTATCTGCAGCGGGCAACATCCAGTATTAAAATTAATAAATTTGAAAATCCGGTTAACTATGTTTATAAAACCCATAGTGTTGACAAATCTGCGCCTGAGGGAAAGTCTTATGTAACCTGGCAGGTTTACGATACGATATCAAGAAGCGTCGACGGTGCGGCGGCAAATCGCTTAAACCGGATTGTTTTACATGATATTTTCCCGGAGGGTGTGACACTGCGCGAGGACGTCGCTTCTCCAATCCAGCTTGATTATGACAAACTGCCGACATACATTGTATTAAAAGATGGAAGAATATTGTCAGGAGCGGCGAGATACACGTACCTGACCGAACGTACTTTGATTGATGTAGAACATAATTATCAGAATACCGGAAGAATGAAAATGACGATAACTCTGGATCTGACAGATAACCCTGCGCTTTTGGCAAGAACTTCGCAGATGACAACAAATACATCAAATATAAGGTGGCTGGGGGCAAAGATATATACCGAAATCAGTGATGAAGATATGATGCGGGCTGGCGGAAAAATCAGAAATTATGTTTATGGCGAGGCTCTCAGTGATCTGGAAAATGGGATTATTGTTGGTAATCCGGTAGCAGATACCGGCCATTATGAATCAGCTGCAGAGGATATCAACAAAAATGGCGTTACGGAGGATGAGATGTTATCTTATTATCCTTCCGTGTATACGAAGTCATTTCCGACGTCATCCATTCAGACATTGAAGAAATATGTGAGAACCTCATATACTAATGGTCAGTTTGTTTCGCCGTATGCCACGGCCGGAGTAGGAGAAGTATATACTTATCGTCTGTGGGTCACGAACGGCAGGAATTACCTTGGCAGTCTTATCTTTTATGATAAGATTGAATGGGCGGTTGATGCGGATCAGAATACGCTTATTAGTGACTGGTATGGCACCGTGAACAGTTTTGATACCAGGCGGGCAGCTGAACTTGGGTTTGAACCGAAGATCTGGTATTACGATCAGGAACTTCCGGCAGGAGATAACCCGCCTTCGTTGACAGATGAACCGAATGTTTGGAAAGAATATAATGATTCTGTTGACAAGTCAGACATTAAATCAGTCGCCTTTGATCTGCGCATGGATAAGAACGGTCAGCCGGCCAAACTTGAGCCGGATACCGAGCTCTGGATCGATATTGAGATGAATGCACCGGCTGAATATTATCCCGATTATGCCAAAAACAGCTTTTGGACCGAGTGGGAGCAGATGGATGCAGCCGGAAACGGCACCGGCCAGCTTACCGGGCTGACATCCAATCCGGTAATGACAGATCTGATTGACCGGGTTGATATCAGAGTGAACCTGAATCTGTTCAAACTTGATGACAATGGTGAACTGATCACCGGCAACCCGGCTGTGTTCGGGGTTTATTATGATAATACCGTGAATCCTGAGCCGGTTCTTGATGATCAGGACAATGCAGTGGAATTTTCCACAGGTGTTACGGGAAACGGAGATGCGGCTTTTGTCCTTGATCCTTATAAAATCCGTAATGACGGTCAGAACAATTACTATATGCTGTATGTCAAAGAGCTTCAGGCACCGGCCGGTTTCTATGATCTGGGCGGAACCTATGAGCAGCCGGACAATAAGTATGTGATGAAGATTAAGATCATACCAAGTACAGCAAATGATGGGACATATAGTGTAAGTGCCTTTGCACCCAACACGATGTTTTATTCGCTGTTATTAAATAAAGTGACCGGTAATATCGAGCTGCGGGTGAATAATTTTGAAAAAAGAGCCCGTTTGATGATGAATGCAGAGAAAAAATTTATCGATACGGATGGCAGCGAGCGGAAGCTGCGGGCAGATGAGTTTACCTTTGAGGCGGTTTTGCTGGCGGCTGAACAGGCAGATATAACTATGGAAGGTGAACCGGTGACGATTGGGGACGTTGTTGCAGCGGCAAATACAGCTGATGGAAACATAAAATTTCCGGTCGTTACAGTCAACAGAACTGGTGATTATATCTTTAAACTGGTTGAGGTAAATGACGAAAAAGCTGCAGTTACCTATGATAAAACCGTTTACTATGTCCATTTTAATGTGTATCAGGACATGACAACCGGTGAATACAAACCGGTTACTACATACTACGGGCCATATGAAAAGGATCTGGAAAACATCTCTGCCGATACGCTGAAAACCGAGACACCGCTCAAAGAATACGTTCCTGGTTTTGTTAATAAGCTGGAGCCCGGGGAACTGCGGCTGGAGGGAAAAAAAGAATTGCTTCGGGGAACGCTCAAAGAAGATCAGTTCGAATTTAAACTGACCTATGATACAGGCGATCATCAGCTGGTAATCGTTAATGAAGATGGTGGCAGCAATACATTGTTGTCGGCATCGGAAGAGCTGACGATTACCCATGACAGCCAGGGGGTACTCAGGTTTCCGTTAATGAGGTTTAACAAAACCGGTGAGTACACATTCCTGCTTAAAGAAATTGCCGGTAATAAAGACTATATCAATTACAGTGATGTTGTCTACCGCATTGCGGTAACGGTCGGTACGGATGAAAAGACTGGTCTGCCGCTGGAGCCGGAGGTTCTGATTTATGCAGGCAGCAGTGAACAGCCGTCAAATGTTATATTGTTCATAAATGAGATCAGGCCACAGGCGGAAACTTTGCAGGCAGAGAAACAGATGATCGGCAGGCCGCTGAAAGGTAATGAGTTCACCTTTGGAGCAGAGTTTATCAGTTCATCGGTTGACTTTATTGCAGGTGATATAATGTACCGCCAGGGATCCGGCGATTATGTCCAGCTGTCAAAGGGGGATGTGATTACGGCAGCGAATCATCAGGGTGGTGAGATTATCTTTGGCGACATTCGTTTTAAGCGGGCGGGAACTTATATCTTTAAATTGGCTGAGGTGGTATCAGACGATGAAACAGTTTTATATGATGATACCGTATACTATGCTCAGTTTACAGTGTTAATGGATGCTGACAGCGGGGCCTTGAATGTATCAGTTGTTTATGGCGATGAATATGATGAGCAGACCCGGACGGTCAGAAATACTTCCGACGGTCAGAATGAAGCTGTATTCGTCAATCAGGAAATAGAGCGGCTGAGGATATACAAGATATCAACAGAGAATGACCGGATTCTGCCCGGAGCCGGATTCGACCTGTCCTTCCGGCGGCAAAATAGTGATGAGGAATGGATTGCTTATGGTGAAACAATTTATACGGCAGGTGCTGATGGCAGCGTGTCAACTGAACTGCCGGAAAACTATTGGGAGTATGAGTACCGCCTGAGCGAACGCCACGTTCCTGACGGTCATACTGATAGTGCCGGAAGCATCACATTTACAGTTTCTAAAGGAGGCCTCATCACAGGTCTGTCCAATGATGGGACTCCGGGGCATGTCAGCCTGACCGGAGACCAAAAAGGGTTGATAATCAAAAATCAGCGCAGCGAGGTACCGCTGATAAACAAGGTGTCGATCATAATCAGAAAGGTATCGGCTTCAGCCGGAACAGCATTGCGGGGAGCCAGATTCACGCTGCACTATCGGGAAGCAGGCAGCAGTGATGACTGGCAGTTGCTTGCCGGTGAACTGGTAACGGCAGGAATGGATGGAAGCGTCCTGATAGAACTGCCTGATCACTATTGGACGTATGAGTATAAGCTGGAAGAGACTGAGGCACCAACGGGCTACAGCAAATCGCGAGTCGGTATCATCACCTTTGTCATCATTGAGCAAAGCGGCCGGATCGATGACATGATCCATACCGGAACCAGCGGATATGTGGTGTTGACTGATGATGGCAGGGGTATTACCGTAAAGAACCATACCAGTGGCAGCGGTGGTGGAACCAATCAGCCGGATCCTGTGATCCCGTCGCCGCCGACATCTCCGGGAGGACCGGACAGCAATCATTCGGATTCGTCAACAACCATTGATGAATACAATACTCCTCTGGGTAAGCTGACGGAATTTATTGAGGAAACGGTCATTCCTTTATCCGGCCTGGTAAAGACCGGCGATAATGGAAACGGGGTGTTACCCGTGGTATTGATGTTGTCAGCTTTTGGATTTGTGGCAGCAGTTTACCGCAGGAAGATACGAAAATAGAATGATCGGTAACGAATAAAGAGTCCGGCAAGCCGGACTCTCGCGCCGGAGCGCGGTTGATTTAACGAGGTGATAAAAGGGAGGAGGGCAGGTGATCTGATTAGGATTACCTGCCCGAGTATTATGAAAAAAATCTTATAAGCGTTTCATGTTTATAGTATAGATTGAAACCATGAAGAAATCGTGTTATTTGTGTAAATGGTTTTTGAATTTAATATGAACATAATATGAATGACAGTTATCTGCGGCCGGTTTGAATTGTTTTGTTCAAATAAATCTCCCCTGACATAATGTCAATTTTCATTTTATAAATGTTATTGCCTGAATAACCCTGGATGTAGTAAACATCACCTTCCTGTTTGGCAATCTCAATCGGAACACCGGGATGTTGCCGGGTAAAGATCTGTCTCGCTTCATCAATTGTTACTGCTGCAGCAGTAGTCTGCACGATAGTTTCCTGCGCTGTCTCTTCTGTCTGTGTAATTGATTCCGGTGTGGCCTCACGTGTCTGACCGATCGTCACCACCGGAGAGGCCTGAGTATGGGGGATATCTATGGAGGCAGCTGCCGCATTCTGTCCGGATACAGGTGAACAGGCGGTAAGAGCAGCAGTAAAGGTAATCATCAATAATTTCTTTTTCATGAGTGTTAGCTCCTTTTGGTATTTTTAGGAATTTTATATAGGTATCATACTACATAACAGGAATTATTACTATTAATAATCTGTTACAGTTCTTACTCTTTCTTTACTTATTTTTCTGTTCCAATTAGAAATTATGTATTTGTTGTATTTACTGGAAAATCAACTATAATAGAATTTATGAAACAATCAGGAAGGAGACTAATATGAAAAAGAATGTAAAACGAATTGTAATGCTGGCGTTAGCAGCAACTATGGTGATTGGCGGCAGTGCGACAGTACTTGCAGCACAGTGGCATCAGGATAGTAATGGTTCCTGGTATCAGGAAGATGATGGTTCTTATCCGGTGAACGTCTGGAAATGGATTGATGGAGATAATGACGGGATGGAAGAATGCTACTATTTTGATGAGAATGGTTATAGCCTGAAAGATTCTACCACTCCTGATGGCTATACTGTAGATCAGAATGGTGCATGGGTTGTGAACGGATTGGTGCAGACAAGAACACTGACGCCTGGTATTGCTCAGTCTTATACTTGTACGATTTGGCTGATGGGGGCTGGCGACAGATGGGATCCGGAGCTGACAGATTATTATGCTGCTCAGCTTTTTAACAACGACATATTCTATGAATTTTATGATCCTACCGGGACTGTCAGATATACCAGAGAAAATAAACCAGAGTGGGTAATCTATGAGGAGGACTTTACAGAATGCGTGGTAACCGGCGAAGTATTTACTGCAGCGGATGGCTTTAGCGCAATTAAGGTGACCAGTGTTGTTCCAAAATAAAAATTCTGCGTATTGTAATTTTAATCGCACAATGATATAGTTAATAAAAATAACCGATATGGAGGAATTTATTAAAATGAAAAATCCTGAGATTACAATTACAATGACAAACGGAAGCAAGATCCGTGCCGAATTATATCCTGAGATTGCACCAAATACCGTAGCAAACTTTATCGAACTGGTAAAAAAGGGCTATTATGACGGCCTGATTTTCCATCGTGTTATTAATGGTTTTATGATTCAGGGCGGATGCCCGCAGGGAACCGGAACCGGTGGCCCGGGATATTCCATCAAAGGCGAGTTCTCACAGAACGGGTTTACTAACGATCTGAAGCATACCGAAGGTGTACTTTCAATGGCAAGATCGATGATGCCTGATTCCGCAGGATCCCAGTTCTTTATCATGCATAAGAATTCACCGCATCTGGATGGTGCCTATGCAGCATTTGGCAAAGTAGTGGACGGCATGGACGTGGTTAATGCCATTGCTGAGACCAGAACCGATCATAGCGACCGCCCGATGAAAGAACAGAAGATTGAGTCTGTAACGGTTGATACGTTTGGTGAGGAATATCCAAAAGCAGCTAAGTGCTAAACAACTATGACTCAGGAACGGTATATAAAGGTTAACAATATCGAATACCTTGTAGTTATATCAGATGAGAAGATGACCCTTCTGGCCGCCAAACAGGCCGGAAGGGTTATTGTCGGTTATCTGCACCCGGAAGGGGATCAGGATCTGTCTCCGGCAGAGTATCTGGTGGAACATCCGGATGCGGCAGACGATATTTATCTGGAACGTGTTGTAAGGCGCCGGTATGGTTTACCCTGGCAGATTACAGAGACAGAACGACTGCAGATCAGAGAATTCGGTATCGAAGATTTGCCGAAGATTCTGCCGGAGTATACGGACAGCGAAGCCGACCGTATTTTTACAAATGCAGAAACTCTGGACGCCTATATCCATTCGCAATATCGTTTTTTTGAATATGGCATTTGGGCTTTAATACGGAAAGAAGACAACATACTGATCGGAAAAGCAGGTATTACAGATGGTGAGAGCGGTCTGGAACTGGGATATCATATTTTCAGCCCATACCGCGGATGCGGATATGCGACAGAAGCTTGCCGGTCGATTCTTTCCTATGTGAAAACGGAACTGGCGGCACCGGTAAATGCAAAAACAGAGACCGGTAATCAGGCCTCTGTCAGGGTACTTAAAAAGCTGGGTTTTGTCCTTATGGAAGGAAAATATAATCCACCAGAGCCAGGCTGGTATCAATATGTGTGGAATTGCTGATCATGTATAAAATCGGCTGCTCCATCGCCAGATTTGATTCTTCAGCAAAAGCGGTGCCGGACAAGTCAAGACCATAAGCCCGGGAAACACCATCTTCGCCTTTGGCATAAACCAGATTGTCTTTTACCTGATCAAGGGTTTGTGAAGACAGAACCTCTTCCAGATCAACACAACCGGACATGGCGGCAAAATACTCCAGGCTGCCGCGGTCGCCGATAATAGAATCCAGGCTCTTGGCTGCAATTGTAGCCGACACTTTGGCCATGGAACCATAGTCCATTTCGCTGCTGGCACCGTCGCCAAAAGGAATTGAGATTGATTCCGTGATAATCCGTTCTTTGGGAGCCAGCTCCAGATAGACGCTAAAGTCCTGTTCCAGCGGTTCGGTATTAATATCCATAGAAGCACTGCTGTTCATATACATACTGTGATACACTGTCGGAAAGCTGCCCTGGTAAACGGTAGTGCCAATAGCAGCAGCGAGAAAGATCAGGATTGCCGCACCAAAAATATGGAACTTGTAATATTCAGCAATATACCACACACGGTCTTTCCGTGACATACTTTTTAATTTTTCCATTTCAGTCCTGGTATCCGGTTCGGCCGGCTTGACTGAATCTTCAGGGGGGAGATTGGATTCTTCTGTAATTTTCATGAATTTCCTTTCCTGTCCGGTATTTATTTTACATCTTGAAATAGTATAGCACAGTTATTTTCGTTTCATCTATTAAATAATTATAAAATTGCTTTTTTTTTCAGTCATAATTCGTTATAATGAGAAGAGTTTGTACAATCGCAAAGGGAAAGAGGGATTACTATGCTGACATCATTATTTAACTATGACAATCCTGTCTGGCGTTTTATCGGTAAGTTTTTTGATTTGATGATTTTGAATGTTTTGTGGCTGATCTGCAGTATACCGATATTTACGATAGGAGCATCAACGACAGCCGTTTATTATGTGACCTTAAAACTGGTGAGAGATGAAGACGGCGCAACCGTGAAATCCTTTTTTAAATCTTTTAAAGAGAATTTCAGGCAGTCAACGATTATCTGGTTGATTATGCTGGCGGTGGGAGCGATAATTGGATTTGATCTGTATTTCTTTATAAAATTGTATACGACGGTATCCCACTTCAGGACGTTTATGGTTGTTTTATTCGGGGCGCTTGCGATTATCTATATGGCTATTTTTCTGTATGTGTTTCCAATCCAGGCCCGTTTTTATAATCCGATTAAAAAGACCTTATTCAACGCGTTTTTTATGTCTATCCGCCATCTGCTCCAGACCATCGGAATTATTGCAATTGATGTCGGAATTGTTGTTTTGGTGATGTCGGTACCGATGCTGTTTCCGTTATTGATGTTGTTTGGACTGCCGCTGCTGGCGTTTGTCAATTCCTATGTTTTTGCCAGTATCTTTGCTAAGTATATGCCAAAGGAAGAGCGGACAGAAGAGGAAGAACTGCGGCCGTTGTTTGCAGATGAAGACCAGGAATAAAAGAAAAACAGGCCGGTTCAGGCCTGTTTTTCTTTTATATTACGGGAAACGGTAATTTCCTGATTGTCAATGTGTTCGCGGATGGCCTTTTTGGCTTCGGCGACATGACGGCCTTTGACGGCATTCAGGATCTGGGTGTGTTCAATTAACAGTACCTGACGTTTGTCCTCATCTTTAATGTATTCCAGACGATAGCGGTACATCTGCTCGCGCAGGTTATTCAAAATCTGAACGAGGCGGTTGTTGCCGGTACCGTTGTAGATAATATCATGATAAGCTTCGTCAGTTTCTGCGATAGTCATCGAATCGCCGTTCTTAACGGCTTCCCGGAAATTTTCCTGAGCGGCTTCCAGTTTTTCGATATCTTCGTCATCCATACGCTCGCAGGCCAGTTCAATCGCCAGTTCTTCCAGGGAACGGCGTACTTCCAGGACATCGCGAAGGCTTTTCTCAGAAATTTTGGCAACTTCAGCGCCCTTTCGCGGTATCATCAGGACAAGTCCCTCGAGTTCCAGCTTACGGATGGCTTCGCGGATCGGTGTACGGCTGACGCCCAGCCGGTCGGCCAGCTGTATCTCCATCAGACGTTCGCCCGGTTCCAGTTCTCCTTTTAAAATCGCCTGACGCAGGGTGTTGAATACAACATCGCGCAATGGCAGATATTCATTCATATTTACTTTCAGTTCATGTGCCATGGATATTCTCCTTCTTATTGTAAAAATTAGTAAGATATACTTGTTTGGTTAAATCCGATGAATTGCCGAACCGCAGCTCTTCATATGCCAGTTCGGCAGCCTTGGGATTGGTGAACAAACCGAATACGGTTGGTCCGCTGCCGCTCATCAGGGAGCCGATGGCGCCATATTCCATCATCTTATCCTTGATTGTCTGAATCACCGGATATTCTTTAATGGTAACGCTCTCCAGAATATTGCCGAGGCTGTGGGCAACTCCGTAGATATCCTTGCGGTCAAGCGCACCCAGAATCCGGTCGATATCAGGATGTCTGTCAGCCGGCAGGTCATTAACATGAAGATTCTCGTAGACAAATTTGGTCGAAACACTGATTCCCGGCTTGGCGATCAATACCTGGCATTGCGGAATCGGAGACAGCGGTGTCAATACTTCGCCAATTCCTTCCGATAAAGCAGTTCCGCGCAGCAGGCAGTAAGGTACATCTGCTCCGATCGTTACACCACGTTTCATCAACTCGTTCATGGACAGGCCCAGGTTAAACATTTTATTTACACCAAAGAGCACTGCGGCGGCATCACTGCTGCCTCCGGCCATACCGGCCGATACCGGGATAAACTTTTTTAACTGGATATGGAGTCCTTCCTGAATCTGGAATTCGTTCATTAACAGCCAGGCTGCCTTATATACCAGGTTATTTTCATTGTTTGGAAGATAGTACAGATTTGTTTCCACCCGGATACCGGGTTCTGGTTCTCTGGTGAGATCCAGACGGTCGAACAGTCCGACCGTCTGCATGATCATCCGTACATCGTGGTAGCCGTCTTCCCGTCTGCGCAGAACATCGAGCCCGAGGTTAATCTTACCATAGGCCTTCAATCCGAGATGCTTAATCATACGCGGCTCTCCTTTAAATTTTTCATTGTATTTTTGCATTATTTTGTATACAATATATTATACGAGGTGCAGCACAATAACGCAAGCACTTTTTTTTCTTAAGTGGTTGACAAATGAATGAAATCGGATATAATGTATCATATCAAGAAAACGAGGGCGTTTCTCTTAAACGGAGGAACGCCCTTATTTTATTTTGATTAACAAAAAAAGGAGGAAGTGCTGTATGAAAAAGTTGGAGATTATTATCAAGCCGGAGAAGCTGGAAGACTTGAAAGGCATTCTGGAGAAGTGCCATGCGAACGGTATTATGATCAGCAACATAATGGGCTATGGAAATCAGAAGGGCTACAAACAGATTTATCGGGGGACGGAATACACGGTCAATCTGCTGCCAAAGGTTAAGGTTGAGACGGTTGTCTGTGAAAAGACAGCGGAAGCCATTGTTGATGAGGTGGTCAATCAGATTACAACAGGCAATTATGGAGATGGCAAGATTTTTATTTATGACGTGCAGGATGCGGTCAGAATCCGTACCGGTGAACGCGGCGAGGAAGCTTTATAATTTAATATGTAATGTATTTGATTATCGATGGAGATAAGCGTTTTAAAAATAACGCGGGTCTCTTTTTTTATTGTATTGCTAAGTGGTTATCCCCAACCAAACTATCCCCAACCAAAATAGAGGAGGACACAATTATGGAAGATATGACTTTATTATTGAATGTTGTATGGACGATGCTGGGAGCATTCCTGGTATATTTTATGCAGGCGGGTTTTGCCTGTCTGGAAGCGGGTTTTTGCCGGGCCAAGAATGCCGGAAATATTATTATGAAAAATCTGATGGATTTTGTACTTGGTTCATTGTTTTTCTTTGTCTTTGGATTTGCCATTATGTTTGGCGGTGACGGGCCGATTATTGGCACGACCGGATTTTTGAATCCTTATTCGCTGGCTGACGCGAGCGGCATGCTGAATGGTCTGCCGATTGGTGTGTTTATGATTTTCCATACGGTATTTTGCGCTACGGCAGCAACAATTGTTTCCGGAGCGATGGCAGAGCGGACTAAGTTTGCTTCTTATCTGGTTTATTCTGCTGCAATCAGCGTTTTCATTTACCCGATTACCGGACATTGGATCTGGGGCGGTGGTTGGCTGTCAGAAATGGGATTTCATGATTTTGCAGGATCGACGGCGGTTCATATGCTGGGTGGTGTCTGTGCGCTGGTTGGTGCTAAGATATTAGGGGCAAGACGCGGAAAATATAAGGCTGACGGAACTCCAAACGCAATTCCGGGCCACAATATTCCGTTGGGTGCATTGGGAGTATTTATCTTATGGTTCTGCTGGTTTGGCTTTAACTGCGGATCAACTACGGCAGCAGATGTATCGGTAGGTGATATCGCGATCACTACCAACCTTGCGGCAGCTGCGGCAACGTTAACTACTTTAATTTTTACCTGGGTCAAATACGGCAAACCCGATGTTTCCATGACTCTGAATGGAACTCTGGCCGGACTGGTGGCGATAACTGCCGGGTGCGATGTTGTCAGCCCGTATGCGGCAATGATAATTGGTGTAATAGCCGGTATTGCAGTTGTAGTCATTATTGAATTTGTAGATAAAAAACTGAAAATTGATGATCCCGTAGGTGCTGTTGGGGTTCATGGCGGATGTGGTCTGCTGGGAACGCTGCTGACCGGAGTGTTTGGTGAAGGGTGTGATTTTGTGACACAGCTGATCGGTGTTGCCAGTGTCGTTGCCTATGTGTTAGTTATGGCATTTATTATCTTCACTATTATTGATAAAACTCTTGGGCTGCGTGTTACTGAGCAGGAAGAGCTGGATGGTCTTGATATGCATGAACACGGTATGGGCGCTTATGCCGGTTTCAGAATAGATAAGTAATAAAAAATAACCGATTATCATATATAAAAACCCATGAACTTTCTGCGATGCAGGGATTTCATGGGTTTTATTATGTGCAGCACTTTTATATGTTGTAAAATATTATGTTGACATATAATACTATACAATGTATAATATGGCTTGATGAATAATATTGTACGATGAATCTATATTATAATATTGATAAAAATATTATTGAAACAAATTATCAACAAGATGCACATAATAGTTGGATATAATTAACCTCACTGCCAGTAATTCTTAAAAATGTATAAATTCTATTATTTAAGTATATGATCACTTGACAATGTGACAGACTGTCATTATAATAAACACATTGTCGCTGCCAAAAAGTGACAACTTGTCACTGGATAAAGCGGCAGCATTGAAAAAGGGGGAGTCAGCTATGCCAACAGACCGGTTTAACCGGTTGTCTGACGAGAAGAAAAAGATCATCCGGGAAGCTGCGATTAAAGAGTTTGCCCGCGTACCGTTTGAAAAAGCGTCGATTAACCAGATTATCCAGAACGCCGACATATCAAGAGGAAGTTTTTATACATATTTTGCGGATAAGCAGGACGTCGTCAGTTTTATTTTCGAAGACAGCCATGTACAGATGCAGGAGCAATGCCTGAACGTTTTGAAACAAAACGGCGGAGATTATTTCGGGATGCTCCGGGAATTATTTGAGTATCTGGCGGATAAAAGCCGCGAAGCTCAAGAGATGATGAAGATGGTTCGCAATGTCTTTACCTATCAGAATAGCGCCGCCATATTTGGCCTGGATCAGCCCGGTGACTGGATCTGCAAAAAAGAAGACGAGAATCATTTTGTTGAGATCTTCAAACATGTGAATCTGGATGACTGGTGGCTTGGTGAACCGGATGACTGGGTAGCCCTGATGATGGTAGGAGGCTCAGCACTGATTCTGGCGTTATCACAGTTTTACCAGAACCCTGACCAGATTGATGTGATCCGCAGACGTCTGGACAAAAAACTTTATTTAATCCAGTATGGTGTGTACAATGGTAACCCCAAAGCGGTCCTGCACACCGGGGATTGTTATAAATCATGAATTATATAAACTAACAAAGGGAGACAGAACGGAATGAAAAAAGGTGTAATTATCGCAGGTGTTGCGGCGGTAGTGATAGTAGCAGCAATTGTAGTACCCAGGGTTCTTAAAAAACCTCCGGTCGAGCTGGCAGAGCAGATACCGGTAGTTGAGGCAACATCGGCCGAGATCGGCGGGATCGAACTTTACCGGAACCTGGTCGGCAAAGTGGAGCCTTCGGATGTAGTCTATATCTATCCGAAGATGGCCGGGGAAGTTACTGAGATATTTGTAAAGGCCGGTGATGTGGTAACGCAGGGACAGCCGATCTGCAAGATTGATACGAAACAGGTTGAGAGTGCCCGCCTGACACTGCAGTCAGCGGAGATCAGCAGAAATGATGCCCAGACGAATCTTTCCCGCCAGCAGGCGCTTTATTCGGCAGGGGATATCTCAGCAGCAGTATATGAGCAGGCGCAGACAGGATTAAGAACTGCTCAGATTCAATATGAGACAGCCAAAATCAACTATGACAACCAGATTGAATACAGCAATATTACCGCTACGATTGCAGGCAAGATTGAAAGCTGTGATATCGAGGTACATGATAATGTTTCATCCCAGAACCTGATCTGTGTTATTTCCGGCGAGGGCAGCAAGGCCGTATCTTTTTCCGTTCCGGAGAAGATCGTTAACCAGCTCCGGGTAGGTGATATTATTACTCTGGAAAAGAACGGCATGGAATATGAAGGTTCGATCAATGAGATCAGCAGTATGATCGATGCAAGTACCGGACTTTTCAAAGTCAAAGCATCAGTAGAAGAAGGCGATGCACTGGCAACAGGCTCGACGGTCAAGCTTTATGTTACATCTGATAAGGTGGAAAATGTAATGACACTTCCGGTTGATACTGTTTATTATGCCGGCGGTGAGGCGTTTATTTATACATATGATAATGGCAGTGTACATAGGGTGCCGGTAGAAGTCGGTATTTACGATTCAGAACGGATCGAGATCCTGTCAGGCATTTCGATGGATGATAAAGTTATTACCACATGGACATCAGAACTTTTTGAAGGCTCAAAAGTAGACCTTGCAGGAAGTACCGTGGCGGCAGAGACGCCGGAAACTGAAAGCGAAGCAGAGATAATCGAAGGGTAGGAGGAGACAACATGGGATTAACAAGACTAGTCCTCAAACGACCGGTTACCACTGTTCTGATGGTTCTGTGTCTGATTGTATTTGGTTATCAGTCCATTACATCTTCAAAGCTGGAACTGATGCCGGAGATGGAAATGCCGATGTTGATTGTCAGTACGGTATATCCCGGTGCCAGTCCGGAAGATGTCAATGATCTGGTAACAAAGGAAATAGAAAAAGAAATTGGTTCCCTGAGCGGAATTAAGAAAATAAATTCAACATCAATGGAAAATGCTTCCATGGTCATGATCCAGTATGAGTACGGCCGCGACATGAATGAAGCATATGACGACCTGAAAAAGAAACTGGATGTTGTCGAAGGTGATCTGCCGGATGACGTCAATTCGCCCACGATATATGAATTGAATATGAATGATCAGGCAACGGTTTATCTGGCGGTCAATCACAAGACAGAATCAAATCTGCGAAATTATGTAGACAACACCGTCGTACCGGAATTCGAAAAGATTTCTACCGTAACCGACGTAGCAGTCAGCGGCGGCCGGAAAAACTATGTTCAGATTGAGTTGATTCCGGAGAAACTGGAGCAGTATAAGCTGACGATGAGTTCAGTTATTTCGTCGATCAGCGGTGCCAGCTTTACATATCCGCTTGGAGATACGATTGTCGGCGGACAGCAGTTGTCGGTCAGTGCCGGAACTGAATTCGATACTACAGATTTGCTCAAACAGATTCCGATTTCACTGGGCGGCAATAATATTATTTACCTTGAAGATGTGGCTAATATCCATGAAACACTGGAGAAGGATAACAGTATTGCCCGTTATGATGGTGAAGATACGGTTTCTATTTCGATTAAAAAGCAGCAGAGTGCAAGTGCCATGGAAGTAACCGAGGCTGTGACAAAGGCAATTGATACGATGACTGCCATGGATCCGAATCTTGAAGTAGTGGTTGTAGATGATGCCAGTGAGTATATTCAGTCATCGCTGAAAAGTGTTATGCAGACTATGATTATGGCGGTTGCTGTTTCGATGATCATCATCTTCTTATTTTTCGGTGAGATCAAGGCATCATTGATCGTTGGTACTTCGATACCGATTTCGATTCTGGTGGCACTTATCATGATCCGTCTGATGGGATTTTCGTTAAACGTTATTACCCTGAGCAGTATGGTTCTTGGTGTTGGTATGATGGTAGATAACTCAATCGTTGTTATCGACAGTTGTTTCCAGGCCACTAAGGGAAAAGGAATCGTCGGTTACAGGGAGGCGGCTCTGGAGGGAAGCAGGCTGGTTATTGAATCTATTATCGGTTCGACAATAACAACCTGTGTTGTATTCCTGCCGCTGGCATTCTTAAGCGGTCTGACCGGTCAGATGTTCAAACCACTTGGATTTACGATCGTATTCTGTATGGCAGCATCATTGATCAGTGCAATGACCATTGTCCCATTGTGCTATTGTATGTACCGCCCGCATGAAAAAGAAAACGCTCCGGTCGGAGGACTGATCAGAACAATGCAGGATGGTTACCGCGGATTAATGAGAGTGTTGCTGCCAAAGAAAAAGACAGTAATGGGAACCTCAATTTTATTGCTGGTTATTTCAATATTTGCGGCAACAAAACTGAGAATGGAGCTGATGCCGTCTGATGATACCGGAACGATCACTGTCAGTGTTGAGACCCGGCCCGGAATGAAGCTGGAAGAGGTTGACAATATTCTTCAGCAGGTAGAAGCGATTGTTGTGGCTGATCCGGATCTGGATGCATATATGCTGGATTACGGCGGCAGCGGACTGAGCTTTACCGGCGGCAGTGCAGCCACCCTGACTGCATACCTGGTCGATGAACAGTCACGTGAGACAGATCAGGTAATGCGTGAATGGAAGCCATTGCTTAATAAGATTACCGGTGCCAATATTACCGTTGAGGCACAGTCCAACATGAGTATGGGCAGTACGGTCAGTGGTGTTGAGTATATTCTGCAGGGAACCCAGTACGATGAAGTCAAGGCAGCTTCTGATGCAATTGCCAATGAGCTGCTGGGCCGTCCGGAGGTCAGCCGGGTTAGTTCAACACTGGATAATGCTGCGCCGGTTGTAAAGCTTGATATTGATGCGGTGAAGGCAAATGCAGAGAATATAACACCAATTCAGATTGCAACGACATTGGGCGATATGCTGGACGGTAAGGAAGCAACCACACTGGAAGTGAATGGTGAAGAAATCAGTGTTATGGTGGAATATCCGGAGGAGGAGTTTGATACCATTGACAAGCTGAAGGGGATTGTTCTGACCAATAATGCCGGTGGGTCGGTAGCTCTTACCGATGTGGCTGATATTACTTTTAAAGACAGTCCAACCAGTATTGCAAGAGAAGACAAACAATATACCGTTACCATCACAGGTGAAGTGCTGACCGAAGATCCGAGAGAGCGGAAGGCGATTGAGGATACCCTGTACGACGAAGTGGTGAGCAAATATATTTCCCCGTCAATGAGCCGTGGTATTAACTCTATGGATCAGAGTATGCAGGAAGAGTTCCAGGCGCTGTTTGGGGCAATCGGACTTGCGGTATTCCTGGTATTCGTTGTAATGGCTGCACAGTTCGAGTCACCGAAGTTCTCGATCATGGTTATGACAACCATACCATTCTCTTTGATTGGTTCGTTTGGATTGCTGTATTTATGTGATGTATCAATCAGTATGACATCGCTGCTGGGCTTTTTGATGCTGGCAGGTGCCGTAGTTAATAACGGTATTCTATATGTCGATACGGTCAACCAGTATCGTCAGGAAATGGATCTGGATACGGCTTTGATTGAGGCCGGGGCAACCCGTCTGCGGCCGATTCTTATGACCACCCTGACCACGGTTGTGGCTATGATCCCGATGGCAATGGCTTACGGAGACAGCGGACAGTCGATGCAGGGTCTGGCATTGGTAGATGTTGGCGGTTTGGTTGCATCTACAGTACTTGCATTATTGATGCTGCCGGTGTATTATTCAGTTATGAACTGGAAACGGAAACCGGAACCGCATTACGATTGATAACTTTTCGGATGGCGCAGATTTAGGAGGATTAACATGAAAACTATGAGACGAACCCTGTCATTGGGTCTTGCTTCCCTGCTTGTTGCGGCTGTGCCGTTTCAGGCAGCGGCTAAAAGCCCTGAGTTCGCCCGTACTGCCGAGGAGTGGGCAAGGCTGCAGGATGATGTGATTGAATATGGTGAACTGGCGGATTTGATTCATGAGTATAATGCCACGGTTCAGAAGAATCAGATTGATTATAATGAATTCCGCAAAGAATATGGGGATTCAAATGAAAAGGTGGCGAAGCGTTATCGCGAGCTGGCAGATGAAATTAAACGTAATATTGTCTATCCCGGTAATGGTGATGATGACTATGCTGCAAAGATGGCAAGTATTATCAGCAGAGAATCTCAGATCGATACTTATAGAGAACAGGCTGATGAGGCAGTCGATGACAGTACAGTTCATTATCTGACTAATAAGATGGCAGAAGATCTGCTGGTATCGGTAGCTCAAACTAACATGATTTCTTATTACCAGTTTCAGTGGCAATTGCAGAAGGCACAGCTGCAGCAGGAACTCCAGCAGGAGAATTACCAGTCAGCAGTAGCCAGGAAGTCTGCCGGAACAGCCACGGAGATTGATGTGCTGAATGCGCAGGAAAGCCTGCGAACTACAGAGCAGACAATTTTAGAAAATCAGGCCGGTATCGAAAATGCCAGTCAGAAATTATTTGTTATGCTTGGTTGGACCCATGATGCGAATCCGCAGATCAGTAGTCTGCCTGCACCGGATATGGAGCGGCTTGCCGCGATGAATCCGACTGCTGATAAAGCACTGGCAGTGGAAAATAACTATACTTTGAAAATCAATAAACGAAAATATGAAAATGCAAAAAGTGCTGATACTAAGGAATCTTTAGAAAAGACAATCCGGGAGAATGAACAGAACATCGGTGCGGCACTGAATGCTGATTACCAGGCTGTTTTAGCTGCCAAAACAGCTTATGATCTGGCCGTTGCCAAATCAAGCCTGGAACAGCATAACTTAGGAACCTCAACCCGCAATTACCAGCTGGGGACGATATCCAGAATTCAGTATCTGACGCAGAAAAATGCGGCTGATGTAGCCCAGATTGACGTACAGATTGAAGAGCTTAATCTGCTCCAGGCAATAGAAGCTTATCAGTGGGATATCAACGGTCTGGCAAGTACATCTTAAGGCGGTGAAAGTATGAAAAAAAGAATTTTTGCAGCCAGTCTGGCCGTAGTGATGGCGGCCGGCAGCCTGATGTCAGGTGTTGCATATGCAGCAGGACCGGTTGCGGACAGAGTTAATTCGGGATACGACGAGGATACCTGGAACCGTTTGCTGGATGATGTACTGGAATATGATGAAGTACCGCTTCTGGTGCATGAATGCAACAGTTCAATCAGGGAAATATGGGATGATCTGGAAAAGGCCAAGAGAGATATTCTGGCTAACGTTGAAGAGTTGGAAAGTCAAAAGCGCAAAATGGCTGATTTGAAAGATGCAGATATGGCGCAGGGTGAGGTTGATGACGCGGTTCACTATGCAACTCAGGAGGCGATCCTGGATGGAACATCCAAAGCGATGAAAAACAGTGGTCTGGCTTCGTTGAACAGCCGCTCAACACTGGCCAATATTCAGCGCGGTGAAGATCAGATTGTTCAGGCCGCACAGTCGCTGATGATATCCTATGATACACTGCGTCAGCAGAAAACTACGCTTGAGCATCTTCAGAGCCTGTATGGGGAGCAGTATCAGCTGGCGGTTAATAAGCGCAGCCTGGGACTGGCTACCGATGCGGATGTGTTGACGGCTCAGGCAAACCAACTGTCGGCCCAGAGTAATATCGCCAGTATTGAAGGCGGTCTGCTTAAAATGAAACCGACGATCTGCAGCCTGACCGGCTGGGCAGCTGATGCCGACCCGGTAATTGCTGCCATACCGGCAGTAGATGTAAGCAGGATTGATAACATGAATCTGGAAGCTGATACCGTAAAGGCAATCGGCAACAATACGACCATGATGGAACTTCGCCGTTCCGAAGCCGGCAAGACTACAGACGGAGTCGCAGCCCGTCTGGCGAAGATTGAAGAAGGCGAACAGAAGGTGACAATTGCCCTGAAAGCGCTGTATGATGACGTAAATGCTAAAAAGGCGGCGTTAGATGCAGCAACGATCGGTTACCAGAGTGCCCAGCAGAGCAAAGCCGGCAATGACCGGATGTACTCTCTGGGAATGCTCAGTAAATCCGAGTATCTGGGTGTTCAGATTACATATTATCAAAAAGAGGCAGCGTATGAATCAGCTGATACGGCATTACGCCTTTCAATTGAAACATACGAATGGGCGGTCAGAGGATTTTTGACCATTGACGACTAAAACATTTTACGGATTTAACACAGGGAAGAGGAAAAAACGGATTTTTATTTCCGGACGGCTGTCTTGCAATGCAAGATAGTCGTCCTTTTCTAATCCGTTCTTAAGCTGATTAAGGGTCTCATCAGGAACTTCCGTACAGGTCGCATCAACAAAACAAAAACGCGGATATAACACACACCACCAGTTTCGTCCCTCCCCGCTGCCAAGCACAATCCTTGCCGCATCATAATAACCGGCAGGAAACGTAAGCGGTCCGTAAGACTTCACCGGAAAGTAACAATTGGTCAGCTCCAGCCTGGCCCCGTAGGTAAACCCCTTATCAGCCAGATAATCACTGGCAATCTGTTCAATCTCTTCCGTATGTACACTAAGATACCGGACGGTCTCTGCTTTACCTGATTCGCTGCCCAGTTCCCCTCTCAGATAATCCATAATCAGACTGCGTACTTCCAGTTTGACGGCCTGATCCTCAGTTTCGTCACTTTCAGCCAGAATATGAAAACGCAGAATAGAGGGTGCCAGATGACCGGCCAATGTTTCCTGCTCCTGCCTTATATGAGTAAAAAAACAGAGGATGGAAAGCAGCAGAAACGAACAGCACAGAAATATATATTTTTTAGTTGAAATCATCGAAATATTGTTCTTCATTATAAAACTCCCTTTTTTATTATTTCACGTTTTAGATTATTGACAGATATGATATAATTAATCAGATCTTTAAGCGAAAAATAATAAATGAGAGATAGAAGTGAGGATTCAGGTATGGAAAAGAAGAAAATAGCAGTATTATTCGGCGGCCAGTCCTCGGAGCACATCGTTTCCTGTATGTCTGCAGTCAATGTAATCAACCAGATTGACAGACAAAAATACGACGTGCTGCTGATCGGTATCACAGAAGACGGACATTGGCTGAAGGCAGATACGACAGAAGATATCCAGTCCGGTGCATGGAGAGACAGCAAAACAGAAGCGGTTATTTCACCGGATGCAACCAAAAAAGGCATTATGATAACCGAAGGCGGAAAGACCACACACCAACCGGTTGATGTTGTATTCCCGGTACTCCATGGTCTGTATGGCGAAGACGGAACCATTCAGGGACTGCTCGAACTGGCGATGATTCCCTATGTAGGCTGCAATGTTCTTTCGTCCGCAGTATCCATGGATAAGTTATACACCAAAATCATCGTTGCCGACCTGGGTATCCGCCAGGCCGCATACGTCCCGGTTATGAAATGGCAGCTGAAGGACATTGATCCTGTTATTGCCGAGATTGAATCCCGATTCACCTATCCGGTTTTCATCAAACCATCCAATGCCGGTTCCTCAAAAGGTGTCAGCAAAGCCGAAGACCGTACTGAGTTGATCAGCGGACTTAAGGAAGCAGCAGAACACGACCGCAAAATCCTCGTAGAAGAAATGATCTGCGGTCACGAGATCGAATGTGCTGTTTTGGGCGGCGGCCAGAATCCTGTGCAGGCATCCGGCGTCGGTGAGATTATGGCAGCGGCAGATTTCTACGATTTTGAAGCCAAATATTTTAATGAAGAATCCAAAACGGTCATCAACCCGCCGCTCCCCGGTGATTCCGCTGAGCGTGTCCGCCAGGCAGCTTCTCAGATCTTCAATGCTGTCGACGGCTATGGTCTTGCCCGGGTTGACTTTTTCGTAACGGAAACCGGTGAAGTGATCTTCAACGAAATCAACACCCTGCCGGGCTTTACCGCGATCAGTATGTACCCGATGCTGTGGGAAGCGGCCGGCCTGTCCAAGAGTCAGTTGATTGACCGTCTGATCACATTAGCATTCGAACGATAACATAACAGGAAGAATATTATGGAGCAAAATATACCAACAAACAAAATAATATCCCGGAATGCGCCGGTTGGTGTTTTCGATTCCGGAATCGGCGGTCTGACTGTAGCAAGAGAAATCATGCGCCAGATTCCGGATGAACGAATCATATATTTCGGTGACACCGCCCGCCTTCCTTATGGCACGAAATCAAAGGACACAGTGATCCGTTACTCGGAACAGATTATCCGTTTTCTGAGAACCCAGGAGGTAAAAGCCATAGTCATTGCCTGTAACACCGCCAGTGCTTATGCCCTGGAAGAAGTGCAGAAGCATCTGGATATTCCGATTATCGGAGTGATCAATGCCGGAGCCAGAACCGCAGTCAAAGCAACAAGGAACGGTAAGATCGGAGTCATTGGTACGGAAGCCACAATCAGCACCGGCATCTATACTTCGGTGATGCAGCAGATGCATCCGGGGATTGAAGTTATTCCAAAATCATGCCCGCTGCTGGTATCGCTGGTAGAGGAAGGTCTTCTGCACGACAGTGTAACCGATGAAATCTCATCCCGCTATCTCAGTGTCCTGAAGAGTAAATACATTGATACCCTGGTACTTGGCTGTACCCACTATCCATTGCTGCGTTCGACGATGCGGCGCCTGATGGGAGACGATGTGACGCTGGTCAATCCGGCCTATGAAACAGCTATAGAACTGAAAGAGCTGCTGGAAGCCCAAAACTTAAGCTACGATAAGTCTCAGCCCGCTGAAGGTGAAAAATACCAGTTTTATGTCAGTGACCTTGCTGAGAAATTCACCAGCTTTGCCACCTCGATTTTACCAAATGAAGTCAAAGAGACCAGAAAGATTAACATAGAGGAGTATTAAGATGACCAAAGAAGTCCTGATCAGAATCAGCGGCCTCCAGATGATGGATCAAGATGATGACACAATAGAAGTGATCACCGCAGGCGACTACTTCCAGAAAAACGGAAAGCACTACATCATCTACGACGAAGTCCTGGAGGGATTCGAGGGCAATACCCGCAATACTATAAAAATTGCCCCCGGAACCCTGGATGTCCGCAAACACGGCGTAGCTAACGCCCATATGCTGTTTGAACAAGACAAAAAAAGCACCACCCGATACGCCACACCCCTGGGAGAGATGCTGATTGGTATTAACACCAATCAGGTGACTCTGGAGGAGGCCGAAGATACTCTCAAAGTCAAAGTGGATTACTCCCTCGACATTAACTATGAGCATGTCTCAAACTGCAACATTACACTGAATGTATGTTCCAAGCATAAAGCAGAACTGCGGCTGTAAGGAACCGGCCGGGATCGCTGATCAGTAAAGGGTGCGAAAGTCATGCTCCCCCAGGCGGGCAGAGATTGCTTCTCGATCCAGTGTATCGACCCGGATAAAACGATTTCCTTCCGTGATCTCGTCAAGGAACAGGGATATTTTCGATTCAGGGCCCTGGACTTCGAACCGGACCGAACCATCGTCCAGGTTTTTAACCCAGCCGGTCAGTCCGTAACGGATTGCCTGACTGGTTACAAAAAAACGGAAGCCGACGCCCTGGACTCTGCCTTTTGCTGTTACAGAATATCTGGATACCATATCTCATTACCTCCCGTATTAGATGAAAAAATCACGGAAGCCGCTGCTCAACCGGCAAATCCGTGATTTTATGTTTGTATGTCTATTGATTTTTTCTGAAACGTGCCAGCAGCCCTTTTTTCTTAGGGGCCGGAGGAATCGCGCCTCCCCGGACACTCTTGATATCAGTAATATAAATACCGCTGACAACAACTTTTACTTCAGTCTTAATAGGAAGAGATGCAAACACACGCTCGTCCGCCATCAAAGTCATCACCTTCGGTCCGACCTTTGCCTTTACAACCGGAACCTTGGCCCACCGCATATACTTTGGTGTCTGTTCATAAACCATCTTCGGCAGTCCCGCTTCCTTAATCTTCATCTTCTTCTTGTCAATGACCAGCATCGATACAGTCTGTTTGGCCGCATCAAGCATTGCCTGCTGTTCGACCTGCCTGGTTTCGAGCTTCCGACCCAGGAAATATAAAACAACTAATACGATTGCAGCAATTACAAGAATTACCAGCAATATGTTTAAAACTGTCTGCATGGGGAATACCTCCAATAAGTTCTTTTATGTAACACCTACTCAATTGCCTGAATAGTATAGCATTTTTTGTACAAAAATGCAAGATAAAAAACTTGACACCTTAGGGGCGCTATGCTAAGATGGAATGTGCACTATTGTGGCATCATGGGCTTTTTGCGCCCAAATGACGCCCAAAATCAGAAAGAAAACAGGGGTGAAACGTCAATGGAGAAATGCAGAATGCGTCCGGTACCTGCCGGGGAAAGCGTAAGAATGAGCTTCTCAAGACAGAAAGAAGTACTTGAGATGCCAAACCTGATCGAGATTCAAAAAGACTCCTATCAATGGTTCCTCAGTGAAGGCATGAAAGAAGTATTTAACGATATCTCTCCGATCGCAGATTTTGCAGGCCATCTGAGTCTGGAATTTGTGGACTTTACATTATGTAAAGACGATATCAAATACACCATCGAGGAATGCAAAGAAAGGGATGCAACTTACGCAGCACCTTTAAAGGTAAAGGTAAGACTCTACAATAAAGATAAAGAAGAGATTAACGAACATGAGATTTTCATGGGTGATCTTCCGCTTATGACTGATACCGGTTCCTTTGTTATCAATGGAGCGGAGCGTGTTATTGTAAGCCAGCTGGTTCGTTCTCCGGGTATTTATTATGGTGTGGCCCATGATAAGATCGGAAAAGAACTGTATTCCTGCACCGTCATTCCAAACCGCGGCGCGTGGCTGGAGTATGAGACGGATTCCAATGACATTTTCTATGTCCGCGTGGACAGAACCAGAAAAGTACCGGTGACGGTGTTGGTTCGTGCCCTGGGATTCGGCACCAATGCAGAGATTATTGACCTGTTTGGTGAAGAACCAAAGCTCCTGGCCAGTTTCGGCAAGGATACCTCTGAGAATTACCAGGAAGGTCTGCTCGAATTATACAAGAAGATTCGTCCGGGCGAACCTTTATCCGTTGATAGTGCAGAAAGCCTGTTAAACAGCATGTTCTTTGACGCAAGACGTTATGATCTTGCAAAAGTCGGCAGATATAAGTTCAATAAGAAGCTTCATTTCAAAAATCGTATAACAGCTCATACCCTGACAGAAGATGTGGTAGATATGACCACCGGGGAAGTTCTTGCACAAGCAGGCACCCGGGTGACCAAGGAACTGGCTGAACAGATTCAGAACGCAGCAGTTCCGTCTGTTTACGTGCAGGGAATCGAACGTAATTATAAAGTGTTATCCAATATGATGGTTGATCTGTCATCTTATGTGGATTTCGAATCGAATGAGGTTGGTATTACAGAATTAGTATATTACCCGGTGCTGAAATCTATTCTGGAAGAAGCTGGCGGTGATGTCGATACCCAGAAGAACCTGATCCGCAGAAATATCAGCGAACTGGTACCGAAACATATCACGAAGGAAGATATTATTGCTTCCATCAACTACAATATGCATCTGGAAGGCGAGATCGGCAATGCTGATGATATCGATCATCTGGGCAACCGTCGTATCCGCGCCGTTGGTGAGCTTCTGCAGAACCAGTACCGGATCGGTCTGTCCCGTATGGAACGTGTGGTCAGAGAGCGTATGACAACACAGGATATGGATGGCATTACGCCGCAGTCCCTGATCAATATCAAGCCGGTGACAGCAGCTGTTAAGGAGTTCTTCGGAAGTTCCCAGCTGTCCCAGTTTATGGATCAGAACAACCCGCTGGCAGAGCTTACTCATAAGAGAAGACTTTCCGCACTTGGACCAGGTGGTCTGTCCAGAGACCGTGCCGGTTTCGAGGTGCGAGATGTTCACTATACACACTATGGCCGGATGTGTCCGATTGAGACACCAGAAGGTCCGAATATCGGTCTGATCAACTCGCTGGCTACCTATGCAAGAGTGAATCAGTATGGTTTTATCGAAGCGCCGTACCGCGTGGTAGACAAGACCGATCCGATGAATCCGATTGTTACCGATGCAGTTGTTTATCTGACAGCTGATGAAGAAGACAATTTCGTTGTTGCTCAGGCGAATGAATCATTGGATGACGATGGCCATTTTGTTCATAACAACGTATCCGGACGTTTCCGTGAGGAGACTTCTGAGTTCCAGAAGAAAGCGATCGACCTGATGGACGTTTCGCCGAAGATGGTATTCTCAGTAGCGACTTCGATGATTCCGTTCCTGGAGAATGATGATGCTAACCGTGCGCTGATGGGGTCCAACATGCAGCGTCAGGCCGTTCCGCTGCTGATTACCGAGAGTCCTGCTGTCGGTACCGGTATGGAAGGCAAGACCGCAGTCGATTCCGGTGTTTGTGTGGTAGCGAAGAATCCGGGGGTGATTGAACGTTCCGCTTCCAATGAGATCATTATCAAACGTGATGCTGACGGCGGCAAAGATGTTTATCACCTGATCAAATTCAAACGAAGCAACCAGTCCAACTGCTACAACCAGAAACCGATCATCAAAAAAGGTGATCATGTAGAGGCCGGACAAGTGATTGCTGACGGACCGTCTACTCAGGATGGTGAGATCGCCTTAGGTAAGAATCCGCTGATCGGATTTATGACCTGGGAAGGTTACAACTATGAGGATGCTGTACTTCTGAGCGAAAGACTGGTTCAGGAGGATGTTTATACATCGGTTCATATTGAAGAGTATGAAGCGGAAGCCCGTGATACCAAGCTGGGACCGGAAGAGATTACCCGTGACGTGCCTGGTGTCGGTGATGATGCGCTCAAGGATCTTGATGAGCGTGGAATTATCCGTATCGGTGCTGAAGTTCGTGCCGGTGATATCCTGGTTGGAAAGGTTACGCCTAAGGGTGAGACAGAACTGACCGCTGAAGAGCGTCTGCTCCGTGCAATCTTCGGCGAGAAAGCCAGAGAAGTACGTGATACTTCCCTGAAAGTACCTCATGGTGCTTATGGTATTATCGTTGATGCGAAAGTTTTCACCAGAGAAAACGGTGATGAACTGGCACCTGGCGTGAACCAGACCGTACGTATTTATATTGCCCAGAAACGTAAGATCTCTGTAGGTGATAAGATGGCGGGACGTCATGGTAACAAGGGTGTTGTTTCCCGTGTACTGCCGGTTGAAGATATGCCGTTCCTGCCGAATGGCCGGCCGCTGGATATCGTACTGAATCCGCTTGGCGTACCTTCGCGTATGAATATCGGTCAGGTTCTTGAGATCCATCTGAGCCTGGCAGCAAAAGCCCTTGGCTTTAATATTGCGACTCCGGTATTTGATGGTGCAAATGAAGATGATATTATGGATACTCTCGATGTGGCAAATGATTATGTCAATACTTCATGGGAAGAGTTCCAGAATAAATATAATGATATGCTGGATCCGGGGGTTATGGAATACCTCGGCAGCAACCTGGAGCACAGAAGTCTGTGGAAGGGTGTTCCTTTGAGCCGTGACGGAAAAGTAAGACTTCGTGACGGACGCAGCGGCGAATACTTCGACAGCAAAGTTACTATCGGCCACATGCATTACCTGAAGCTTCATCATCTGGTTGATGACAAGATTCATGCCCGTTCCACCGGTCCTTACTCACTGGTTACCCAGCAGCCTCTCGGCGGTAAAGCGCAGTTCGGCGGACAGCGTTTCGGTGAGATGGAGGTTTGGGCTCTGGAGGCATATGGTGCATCCTATACCCTTCAGGAGATTCTGACCGTGAAGTCCGATGATGTTGTAGGCCGTGTTAAGACTTATGAAGCCATTATTAAGGGCGAGAATATTCCGGAACCGGGTATTCCGGAGTCCTTCAAGGTACTTTTGAAAGAGCTTCAGTCTCTGGGACTGGATGTCAGAGTACTTCGTGATGATAATACAGAAGTAGAAATCGGCGAAACCATTGATTATGGCGAAACTGATTTGCGTTCTATCATTGAAGGTGATCGTCAGTTCAATCAGGAAGAGCCTCTTGCCAATCTGGGTTACCAGGAACAGGAGTTTAAGGGCGGAGAACTGGTTGACATTGAAGACGACATCACGGAAGAGATTGCGGATGATGATTTGGAAGAATCTCTGGATGAAGAATAATTTGGAAAGCCCCCGGCTGTGTCGGGGAAAGCAGCTGAAAGTCCCCGGCACAGCCGGGGAAGAGTAGAAGGGAGTATCGCTCATGCCTGAGACAAACGAAACTTATCAGCCATTGACATTTGATGCTATCAAAATTGGTCTGGCCTCTCCGGAAAAGATTCTGGAGTGGTCACACGGCGAAGTAAAAAAGCCGGAGACAATTAACTACAGAACCTTAAAACCGGAACGTGACGGTTTGTTCTGTGAGAAGATTTTCGGACCAAGTAAAGACTGGGAATGTCATTGTGGAAAATATAAGAAGATCCGCTACAAAGGTGTCATCTGCGACCGCTGTGGTGTTGAAGTAACCAAATCCAGCGTCAGAAGAGAGCGGGTGGGTCATATCGCACTGGCGGCTCCGGTTTCACACATCTGGTATTTTAAGGGGATTCCGAGCCGGATGGGATTGATTCTGGATATTTCTCCAAGAACCTTGGAGAAAGTTCTGTATTTTGCTTCCTATGTTGTTCTTGATCCAATGCAGACCGCTCTGCAGTATAAGCAGGTTCTTTCTGAGAAAGAATACCGCGAAGAGATCGAAAAGAACGGCTATGGTACATTCCGCGTAGGGATGGGAGCAGAGGCAGTTCAGGAACTGCTCCAGAATATTGATCTGGAGAAAGATTCCGAGAGTTTAAGAAAAGAATTAAAAGATGCAACCGGTCAGAAACGGGCCAGAATTATCAAACGTCTGGAAGTTGTGGAAGCATTCCGTAATTCTGGCAATAAACCGGAATGGATGATTATGAACGTGGTTCCGGTTATTCCGCCGGATATCCGTCCGATGGTACAGCTGGACGGCGGACGTTTTGCTACATCTGACCTGAATGATTTATATCGTAGAATTATCAACCGCAACAACCGTCTGGCAAGACTGTTAGAGCTTGGTGCCCCAGATATCATCGTTCGTAATGAGAAGCGTATGCTTCAGGAAGCGGTTGATGCCCTGATTGATAATGGCCGCCGCGGCCGTCCGGTTACCGGACCAGGCAACCGGGCGCTGAAATCCCTTTCCGATATGCTGAAAGGTAAGCAGGGACGTTTCCGTCAGAACCTTCTGGGCAAGCGTGTTGACTACTCAGGACGTTCCGTTATCGTAGTCGGACCGGAGCTGAAGATCTATCAGTGCGGTCTGCCGAAAGAGATGGCGATCGAGCTGTTTAAGCCGTTCGTTATGAAAGAACTGGTACAAAACGGTGCTGCTCACAATATCAAGAGCGCCAAAAAGATGGTAGAGCGTCTGCAGCCGGAAGTATGGGACGTTCTGGAAGAAGTTATCAAAGAGCATCCGGTTATGTTAAACCGTGCTCCTACCCTGCACAGACTTGGTATTCAGGCATTTGAGCCGATTCTGGTTGAAGGTAAGGCAATTAAGCTGCATCCGCTTGTATGTACCGCATTCAACGCTGACTTCGATGGTGATCAGATGGCTGTCCATCTGCCTCTGTCGGTAGAAGCCCAGGCAGAGTGCCGCTTCCTGCTGCTCTCGCCAAACAACCTGTTAAAACCGTCTGATGGTGGCCCGGTGGCAGTTCCTTCACAGGATATGGTACTTGGTATCTACTATCTGACTCAGGAGAGACCTGGATATAAGGGCGAAGGCATGATTTTCCGCGACCCGAATGAAGCGATTCTGGCATATGAGAATGGTGCGGTTACCCTGCATTCCAGGGTAAAAGCGAGAATGACCAAGACCATGCCGGACGGCACGGTTAAGAAGGGTATTGTAGAATCGACCGTAGGCCGCTTCATCTTTAATGAAATTATTCCTCAGGATCTCGGTTTCGTAGACCGCAGTGTTGAAGGAAACGAACTGCTTCTGGAGGTCGACTTCCATGTCGGCAAGAAACAGTGCAAGCAGATCCTTGAGAAAGTTATCAATGTACATGGGGCAACCCAGACAGCGGTAACATTAGATGCCATCAAGGCAATTGGTTATAAATATTCAACCAAAGCAGCCATGACAGTATCCATTTCCGACATGACAGTACCGGATTCCAAGCCGAAGCTGATTGCTGAAGCCCAGGATACGGTTGACAGAATCGCCAAGAACTTCCGCCGTGGTCTGATCACGGAAGAAGAGCGTTATAAAGAAGTTATTGAAACCTGGAAAAATACTGATGAGCAGTTGACTCATGACCTGCTGACCGGGCTGGACCAGTACAACAACATCTTTATGATGGCAGATTCCGGAGCCCGTGGTTCTGACAAACAGATCAAACAGCTGGCAGGTATGCGTGGACTTATGGCCGATACAACCGGTCATACCATCGAACTTCCGATCAAGTCCAACTTCCGTGAAGGTCTTGACGTACTGGAGTACTTCATCTCTGCTCATGGTGCCCGTAAAGGTCTTTCCGATACAGCGCTTCGTACCGCTGACTCGGGTTACCTGACCCGTCGTCTGGTTGACGTATCTCAGGATATGATTGTCCGTGAGGTAGACTGCTGTGAGGGCAAAGCAATTCCTCATATGAAGATCAAAGCCTTTGCAGATGGTAAAGAGACGATCGAAAGTCTGCAGGAACGTATTACCGGCCGTTTTATTGCTGAGACCATCACCGATCCGGATACCGGAGAAGTGATTGTAAAAGAAAATCATATGGTAACACCAAAACGTTCCGGAGCTGTTATGCAGGCGCTGGAGAAACGCGGGCTGGATGCAGTTAAGATCCGTACAGTCCTGACCTGTAAGTCCCATATCGGTGTCTGTGCCAAGTGTTACGGCGCCAACATGGCTACCGGCCAGCCGGTACAGGTTGGTGAAGCAGTTGGTATCATCGCAGCACAGTCAATCGGTGAACCGGGAACACAGCTGACCATGCGTACCTTCCATACCGGTGGTGTTGCGGGCGGCGATATTACCCAGGGTCTTCCTCGTGTCGAGGAGTTGTTTGAGGCGAGAAAACCAAAAGGTCTTGCGATTATTTCTGAATTTGCCGGTGTTGTAGAGATCAAGGACACCAAGAAAAAACGTGAGATTGTAGTAACCAATACCGAAGACGGCAATTCCAAGACTTATCTGATTCCTTACGGATCCAGAATCAAGGTTGCGAATGAGCAGTCGATCGAAGCCGGTGATGAGCTGACCGAAGGTAGTGTAAATCCGCATGATATCCTGAAGATCAAGGGGGTTCGTGCCGTACAGGATTACATGATCCAGGAAGTTCAGCGAGTATACCGTCTGCAGGGGGTTGAGATCAATGACAAGCATATCGAGATGATTGTTCGTCAGATGCTGAAGAAGATCAAGATCGAAGAAAGCGGCGACAGCAATGTGCTTCCGGGTGTGTCCATGGATGTTCTGGATTACAACGAAATGAACGAAGCACTGATCGAAGAAGGCAAGGAGCCGGCAGATGGCAAGCAGGTTATGCTTGGTATCACCAAAGCGTCCCTGGCAACCGATTCCTTCCTGTCGGCAGCGTCCTTCCAGGAGACCACCAAGGTTCTTACGGAAGCTGCAATTAACGGCAAAGTCGATAACCTGATCGGTCTGAAAGAAAACGTTATTATCGGTAAGCTGATCCCGGCCGGAACCGGTATGAAGCGGTATCGTTCCGTACAGCTGGATACTGATGTGGCGATGGACGATGATATTTTGTTTGATGACGACGATGAGATTCTGCTGTCCGTAGATGATGAAGACGATGATGATGACATTCTGGACGAAGCTCCGGAAGTGTTTGATATCGAAGAAGAGATTGGCGGCGTAGATTTCTAAATTTAACGATTAAAATAAAGAACCAGCCTGCATTGGAGATTATCCCAAGCGGCTGGTTCTTTTTGGATATATTTGTAAACGAGAATGGATCTCAAATTCTTGACAATGGGGGAGTGAGGGAGTAAAATGGAACGTAACAGTTCAGGACGGCGGGAAAGTGCGGGAGGAAACAGCTGTCAAGCCAGCTTGACAGCTGTTTCCTCCCGCACTTTCCCATCGGATGACAATCCGATGCTTCTTGAATAGCTTTATCATTCAAGAAGAGAGCCGGGAGGGCCGGGAGAGCCGCCCTGAACGGACTCAAAGAACTAACCAAATCAAGAAAGAAGGCAAAATATCATGATCGATTGGATTATCGGCATCACAATAGCAGCTGCAGTAATCGCTGTCATATACAAAAAAATCAAAGACTCCAAATCCGGCAAAGGCGGCTGTGGCTGCGGCGGTTGTTCCGGCTGCGATTCCAGGGATAAATGTCACTAATATAACTTGTATGAGTTATGTTGACTTAATCGGGAGGTCTGCTATACTATATTTATACATTACAGCAATGTGAAACAGGGGCGAAATGAGGAAAAGGGCAAGATGGCTGAGAAAGAGGCAAAAGAACGCGAAAAGCGTCGGAAAGATTTAAAAAAGAAACGGAATCAACAGGTGCGGATCATGCGGTGGGCATTTGTCGCCGGAATACTGGTGCTGTGCGCCGGGATCGGAGTCATGGTCGGCAGTCTGGGACGAAGCACCAGGAAGATGCAGAGTGTTCAGGCCGCAGTGGATGTAACTACAGTGCCGGAACAAACACCGGCACCGTCAACAGAAGAAGAAACAGCAGCCTTCATCAGGCAGCGTGAGGATATTCCGGATATCGGTGCTATTTACGGCATTTACGTTCAAGGCATCGACTGGAGTCGTAACTATGCGGATAATACCTACTGTATGGCTCCGGCCGGCAACTACGTGACAGCTATCCGTGCAACCATTAACAACCAACCGGCCGATATGACCGGAACGATTGAATACACAGTAAATTTAAGCGGTTCTGGCTGGCTGGACTGGACCGAAAACAGCCAGACGGCAGGACTCGAGAATACGGAAGCACCTTTGGAAGCTGTTTCAATGCGGCTGACCGGTGATCTCGAAACGTACTACGACATACACTACAGCGTACTGCAGGACAATGCATGGAGCGACTTTGTACAAAACGGTGCAGAAGCAGGCATCTCCGGCGCCGGAAAACGGGTCGACGGTCTCCGCGTATCAATTGTCAAAAAAGTAGCAGGACAACCTTCGTATGCAGGCGGTATCGATCCGAACAAACCCATGGTTGCTCTTACATACGATGATGGACCTGCCGGTGCGGTTACACCGCGGATTCTGGAGTTACTGAAAGCAAATAACGCGAAAGCAACATTCTTCATGGTAGGTTCCCAGGTCGCGAAAAGCATGGGGATTGTAAAGCAAATGAACGAACAGGGCTGTGAAGTTGCTAATCATACATATAACCACAAGATGATGAACAAGATTGCTCCCGCCGAATTAAAACACCAGCTGGAACTGACAAATCAGATCGTTTCAGATGCCTGCGGGCAGTCGCCGATCCTGATGCGGCCGTGCGGCGGTTTCAAAACCCCGGATGGAATGGCGCAGATTGGACTGCTTTCGATGCCGGCGATTATGTGGTCGGTCGATACACGGGACTGGAAGACAAGGGATGCGGAAAGTACCATCCAGGTCATCCGGGAGAATGTCCGGGATGGCGATATCATCCTGATGCATGATCTGTACAGTACAACTGCAGATGCCAGTGAAGTGATTATTCCGGAACTGATTGCCCAGGGATATCAGCTGGTGACGGTCAGTGAGCTTGCTTCGTACCGGGGCGGAATGCTACCGGGGGTCAGCTACAAAGAATTCCGGCCGGATTGATGACTGGCATACAGTATTACTCAGCTCTGAAAAGTGAAATCAATTCGCACTAAATTGTCGCTGTAGGCGACATCTTAGTGCACTTCATGGTAAAATCAAGAAAAAAGATATTCGCAATGGAGATTAACGTGAAGAGAAAAGAACAAAGACTATTAAAGCAGTTAGAAATGGAACCTGTAAAGGGGCTGCACAAAGTTCAAAAGCACTATTATGCCAAACTGAAAGAGCGGCTGAATGAAGTAGCCGATCCCCGGGATAATCGCTATACGACCTACAGCAATGCAACGCTTATCGGAACTGGAATGGTCAAAAACATCTGTGGAATTCCAACAATGCAGCAGATGACATCAGCATTTAATACTGACCATTGTATTCGGAATATTTCAGACTTTATCGGAAATGAAAACGAAGAACTACCACATTATGTAACGTTGAATGATTATCTAAAAAAACTCGATCCAAAGGAGCTTCAGAAGGTAAGGAAAGATCTGCTCTACCACCTGATTCGGATGAAGAGTTTTGATGAAGCCAGGTTTCAAAAGAAATGGCTGATTATTGTAGATGGAACCTGGCTCCAGACCTACAAAGAAAAGCAAGATGAATTCTGTATGCGCAGGGAATATACGCAGGAGGACGGTACGAAAAGGAGTCTATGGTATCGAATGGCATTGGAGGCAAAGATAGTCCTGGGAGATGATCTGGTAGTAAGTTTTGATACGGAATTCATAGAAAACAGTGCAGAAGATGAAAAAAGACAAAAAAAGATGAATGCAGAGCAAATAAAACAAGACTGTGAAAGTAAGGCGTTTAAACGACTTGCGAATCGAATGAAGAAGGACTTTCCGAGACTGCCGATGGTATTGCTATGTGACAGTCTTTACGCAGGGGAGCCTGTTTTTGATCTGTGTAAGAAAAATCACTGGGATTATATCATCCGATACAAAGAAGGAAGTATCCCAAGTATTGCAAAGGAGTATGAGGCAATTCCGGAAAAAGGATATAGTAAAAACGGAGCGGCGGAGTTTGTGAATGAAATCGGGTATGGTAAGCATGAAGTAAATATGCTGAAGTTAAAGGAAAATCAGGTACGAAGGAAAGAAATTGTAACCGTAAGGTTTCAGTGGTTAAGTAATCTGAAGATAACGGAGAGGAATGCGCTGCGGATAGCAGAGGCAGGGAGAAAACGCTGGAAAATAGAAAATGAAGGGTTTAATATGCAGAAAAACCATCGTTATGAACTGGAGCATGCGAATAGTCAAAATTGGAATGCGATAAAGAATCATTATCTGATTACTCAGATCGCAGATATTTTCCGTCAATTGTATGTCCATGAGGGAAAAAAGAAGAACCAGGTGAAAAAAACGGAAAAAAATATATCCTCTGAATTGTTAGCAAGCTTTGGACGGCAACTAACAGTAGAAGATATATCTTCAGTTGATATGCATAGCATATCAGACAACTGAATTAAGTATACCAAAGGAAGTGGTAAATGGGAAGATAAAAAACAAAAAAATCCACAAAAAGAGAGAATGGGGTCAAAGTGGGCCTGTCGGATGTGGAAAACCACCCGAAATTTAGCGCATTAGACAGTGAAATGTGGATAATATAATTTTTTATCGAAATTCCATAAATCAAGACCTAATAATTAAATGCGCCTTTCGGCGCTGAGTATTACTGAATTTGCTTGCATGAGGTTGGGACATATGATATAATCTCAGGGAATTGTGAACTTAGGAGGCGAACTTATGAAACATGTAAAGACTTTAAACAATAAGACATTAAAAGAATCGATGAAAAAGGGCGGATGCGGAGAGTGTCAGACTTCCTGTCAGTCCGCATGCAAGACTTCCTGTACGGTAGGAAACCAGAGCTGCGAAAACGCAAACAGATAGACCGTATCAGAGAGATAAGGCAGACGAGTAACGACCCCTATGGTCCTGGATTGTAGGGGTTTTCTTGTCTGCCTAAACGTATATTAAGGAGAGAATGAGTGATTCATCAATACAAAAACAACGGATACAACATTATCATGGATGTCAACAGCGGGTCAGTCCATGTGGTGGATGATGTAGTCTATGATGCGGTGGCATTACTGGAACCGGTTATGGGCGAACTGGAAAAGCCGGAACAGATTCCGGAATCTGCAAAGACCGATGCCTGTCAGAAGCTGGCTGCTGTTTATGGGGATGCAGATGCAGCGGAAGCGTTGGCTGAAGTACAGCAGCTTATTGATGCAGAAGAATTGTATGCAAAAGATGTTTATCAGGACTATATTACAGATTTCAAAAAACGCGAGACGGTGGTAAAAGCATTGTGCCTGCATATAGCCCATGACTGTAACCTGGGCTGTAAGTATTGTTTTGCCGAAGAAGGCGAATATCATGGCCGGCGCGCCCTGATGAGTTTTGAGGTGGGGAAGAAAGCACTTGATTTCCTGATTGAGAATTCCGGAAACCGGCGGAATCTGGAGGTGGATTTTTTTGGCGGTGAACCGTTGATGAACTGGAAGGTGGTAAAACAGCTGGTAGAGTATGGCCGGTCCCTGGAAGAGCCGCATCATAAGAAGTTTCGCTTTACCCTGACCACTAATGGTATGCTGCTGAACGATGAGATCATGGACTTTTGCAACAAGGAAATGAGCAACGTTGTACTTAGTCTGGATGGCCGAAAGGAAGTCAATGATTTTATGCGCCCGACCCGTAACGGAAAAGGAAGCAGCTACGATGTGATCGTACCGAAGTTTCAGCAGTTTGCTCAAAGCCGGGGCGATAAAGATTATTATGTCCGCGGTACTTTCACCCATCACAATCAGGATTTTTCCGAAGATGTCAAACATTTTGCCGATCTGGGATTTGACCAGATGTCGATTGAGCCGGTAGTAGCTCCGCCGGAAGAGCCGTATTCCATTCAGGAATCAGATCTGCCGGGAATTATGGAAGAGTACGACAAACTGGCATTGGAATATATCAAACGAAAAAAGGAAGGGAACGGGTTTAACTTCTTTCATTTTATGATAGACTTAGATCAGGGGCCATGTGTAGCGAAGCGGTTGTCCGGCTGTGGTTCAGGAACCGAGTATCTGGCTGTTACCCCCTGGGGGGATTTTTATCCCTGCCATCAGTTTGTGGGCCAGGAAGAGTTTTTGATGGGAGACGTCGATACCGGAATTGTGAAAACCGATATCCGGGATGAATTCAAACTTTGCAACGTATATGCGAAGGACAAGTGCCGGGAATGTTTTGCCAGATTCTATTGCAGCGGCGGATGTGCGGCGAATTCATACAATTTCCATGGATCGATTACCGACGTATACGATATCGGCTGCGAAATGCAGAAAAAACGAATCGAATGTGCGATCATGATCAAAGCAGCGCTTGCAGATGAAGAATAAAGCGCAGATAGGATAAGCAATGAAATATCAGATTATTACAACAGATGGAAAAGCGAAGCGGGCATCACTGGAAACCGTCCACGGAACGATCCAGACTCCGGTATTCATGAATGTGGGTACGGTAGCGGCAATCAAAGGCGCTGTATCAACCGATGACCTTAAGGGTATCAAGACCCAGGTGCAGTTATCGAATACCTACCATCTCCATGTCAGAACCGGGGACAAGCTGATCAGACAGTTTGGCGGCCTGCACCGTTTTATGCACTGGGATCAGCCGATTCTGACAGATTCAGGCGGGTTTCAGGTGTTTTCGCTGTCGGGACTGAGAAAGATCAAAGAAGAAGGCGTATACTTCCGGTCTCATATTGATGGGCGAAGGATTTTTATGGGTCCGGAGGAGAGTATGCAGATTCAGTCCAATCTGGCCTCTACGATAGCTATGGCTTTTGATGAATGTCCGCCCAGTCATGCAGAGTTTCAGTATATTCAGAATTCTGTTGACCGGACAACCAGATGGCTGGAACGCTGCCGGACTGAGATGAACCGTTTGAATTCCCTGCCGGATACGATTAATAAGGAACAGTTATTGTTTGGCATTAATCAGGGCGGTGTTGTGGATGAGATTCGTATCAGTCATGCCAAAACGATTGCTGATATGGATCTGGATGGATATGCTGTAGGCGGTCTGGCAGTTGGTGAAAGTCATGAAGAGATGTATCATACCCTTGATGTGACAGTACCTCATCTGCCGCAGAATAAGCCAACTTACCTCATGGGAGTGGGAACACCGGCCAACATTCTGGAAGGAGTGGAGCGAGGTGTGGACTTTTTCGACTGTGTGTATCCGTCCCGCAACGGCCGTCATGGTCATGTATATACCAATGAAGGCAAACGGAATCTGTTTAACCAGAAGTATGAGCTGGATGACAAACCGATTGAAGAAGGATGCGGGTGTCCGGCGTGCAGGTCGTACAGCAGGGCGTACATCCGCCATCTGCTGAAGGCGAAAGAAATGTTGGGAATGCGATTATGTGTCTTGCATAATTTATACTTTTATAATACAATGATGGAAGAGATTCGTGAGGCAATAGATAATCATTGCTATGCATCTTATAAGGAAGAGAAGCTTGCACGCATGGCGGCAGGCAGTACAGGCAAGTAAAAGAAAACATCCGGTCGATCCGGACCGGTACAAGGAGGACAACAGTTATGATGACAGCAACAGGGGGAATGTCCCCGGTATTTTTAGTCGGTTATATCATTTTTTTCTGTGGTTTAATGTATTTTATGGCGATCCGCCCCCAGCAGAAAGAGAAGAAAAAGTTGCAGGAGCTCCTTTCCAGCGTGGCAATCGGTGACAGCGTACTGACCACCAGTGGTTTCTATGGTGTAATCATAGATATGACAGATGATACTGTAATTGTCGAATTCGGCAATAATAAAAACTGCCGTATCCCGATGCAGAAGCAGGCGATTGTTCAGGTAGAAAAGCCGGAAGTATAGAGATGAAGCCGGAGCACCCTGTGATTCAGGTATCAGACCTGAGTCCGGGGGCTTTTTTATTTGATAGGAAAGTGCCCTATTAAATAAAAACGCTCCGCTATGGATGCGCACTGCGCGCTAAGGAAGATGGTTGCTGAAGCAACCGCGCTCCGGCGCGGGAGTCCGGCAAACCGGACTCTTTATTCCTTGTGAAAACCTTCGAACTGATTTAAGATAATTACGACAGTCTGGAGGTTTTTCGGATTTTGCAGATATTCAGATATATCATGGAGGTAAAAAGAGTGAAATCATTGATCATAGCAGAAAAACCATCCGTAGCCCGTGATATTGCCCGCGTCCTGAAATGCGGAAACAACCACAACGGGGTACTGGAAGGGAAAAACTATATTATTACCTGGGGGCTGGGGCATCTGGTCACCCTGGCTGATCCGGAAGACTATGATGCGAAATACAAAGAGTGGAAGCTCGAACATCTGCCGATGCTGCCGGATAATTTCAAACTGGAAGTAATTAAACAGACCGGCAAGCAATATCAGGTAGTCAAAAAACAGCTTCACCGCTCTGACGTAGGTGAGATTATTATTGCTACCGATGCCGGGCGTGAAGGCGAACTGGTAGCAAGACTGATTCTGAAAAAAGCCGGAAATCAGAAGCCGATCAAGCGCTTATGGATCTCGTCGGTTACTGACAAGGCCATCCGTGACGGTTTTGCGAATTTAAAAGACGGCCGTGCCTATGAGAATCTGTATGACGCAGCAATGTGCCGTGCCGAAGCGGACTGGCTGGTAGGTATCAATGCCACCAGAGCCCTCACCTGCAAGTACAATGCCCAGCTCAGCTGCGGCCGTGTACAGACACCGACAATTGCCATGATAGCCCGTCGTGAACAGGAAATAAAGAATTTTGTCCCCAAAAGCTACTACGGTTTAACTGCCAAAAGCAAAACAGTTCCGATCGTATTCACCTGGCAGGAGGAGCAGACGAAAAGTTTCCGTTCTTTCAACCGGGAGCGGGTAGAACAATTGAGCCGGAAGCTGAATGATGCCGGTAAAGGGATTATTACCGAGGTGAAGCGGACACCGAAAAAAACATATGCTCCCCAACTGTATGATCTGACAGAACTGCAGCGGGATGCAAACCGGAGATTCCAGTTTTCAGCAAAAGAAACGCTGAATATTATGCAGCGTCTCTACGAGAACCATAAAGTACTGACCTATCCCCGGACAGACTCCCGCTACCTGAGCTCAGATATTGTTCCGTCAATCAAAGAACGGCTTGAGGCATGCGGTACCGGCCCCTACAAAAAGCTGGCAGGAAAACTGCGCAATCAGAAAATCACAGCAAAACCATCGTTTGTAGACGATAAAAAAGTATCAGATCACCATGCCATCATTCCGACAGAACAGTATGTCCAGCTGGATCATATGACCAATGAAGAACGTAAAATTTACGACCTGGTTGTAAGGCGGTTCCTGGCAGTTCTATATCCGCCATTCGAATATGAACAGACCGATCTGAAGCTGTCAGTTAATGGTGAGAACTTTGTCGCGAAAGGAAAAGTAGTCAAGAGTTCCGGATGGAAAGAGATATATGAAAACGAAGAGGAAGAAAGTGATGATCAGGATTTAAAAGAACAGAATCTTCCCGATCTGAAAAAGGGAACAGAGCTTGGCGATCTGTCGATTTCAATGACCGAAGGAAAGACAAAACCACCTGCGCCATTTAACGAAGCCACCCTGTTATCTGCCATGGAAAACCCTGTAGCATACATGGATTCCAAAGACCGCAATATGGTTAAGACGATCGGTGAAACCGGCGGCCTGGGAACGGTAGCAACCCGGGCGGATATCATTGAAAAACTATTTAACAGCTTTCTGCTGGAGAAACGCGGCAAGGACATTTACACCACATCCAAAGCCCGGCAACTGTTGGAACTGGTGCCCGAAGATCTGAAAAAACCAGAGTTAACCGCAGACTGGGAGATGAAACTGTCAGAAATAGCAGCCGGCAAACGCAAACGTTCGGCCTTTATGAAAGATATCAGACACTATTCCCAGAACCTGATCCAGGAGATCAAAACCGCAGAAGGCAAATTCCGCCACGACAACCTGACCAACACAAAATGTCCTGAATGCGGCAAACGAATGCTGGCAGTAAAAGGAAAAAACAGCGAAATGCTGGTATGTCAGGACCGCGAATGCGGACACCGCGAAACCCTGTCCCGTACAAGTAACGCCAGATGCCCATCCTGCCACAAAAAGATGGAATTACGAGGGAAAGGTGACGCTCAGATTTTCGTTTGCCGCTGTGGACATAAAGAGAAGTTGACAGCATTTAAAACCAGGCGCGAAAAAGAAGGTGCAGGTGTATCCAAAAAAGACGTAGCAAAATACATGAATCAGCAGAAGAAAGCCGCCGATGAGCCAATTAACTCACCTTTTGCAGATGCTTTTGCAAAACTAAAGCTTGATAAATAGTTTGCCGGAGTAAGAATGTCTGAGGTGCGATTGAGAGGGGCGGGCGGCCGGGTGGAGATCTGCTGCATTTGCAGTGATCTTAGAAAATCTTAAAGAAAAGCCATGCAACGTTATAACAGAAATCAGCATCTGTCTGAGCGGCAGCGAGTTTGGTGATTTCTGTTATGCTTTTAGTTGCATGGCTTTTCTTTTAGATTTTCTTAGATCGCGAAACGGCAGCAGATCTCCACCCGGCCGCCCGCCCCTCTCAATCGCACCTCAGACGTTCTTACTCCAGCGTCCACCCATCCAAACAGCAGCGCTAAATTTCCCACCGCCCGGAAGCTCCGCAAGGAAGAACCAGTCCGTTTTCGGAGACAGGGAGGCCGATTTCCTGAGAATCTACATGACCGCCGCGAGTGGCCTTGATCTCGGTGGAAAGCATGTAGGTCAGCACTGCAGGTGCCAGGCCGGTGGTGTAGGAGTTGACGAGGAAGAAGAGGGGCTTGTCCGATAACAGCTGAGCACATAATTTGATCAGACTGTGAATGGACTCTTCAATCTTCCAGATCTCACCTTTGGGACCGCGTCCGTATGAAGGCGGATCCATGATAATGCCGTCATAGTGATTGCCGCGGCGGATCTCCCGCTCGACGAATTTGACACAGTCGTCGACGAGCCAGCGGATCTTGTTCTCGGGCAGGCCGGAAGATGCTGCGTTTTCTTTGGCCCAGGCAACCATGCCTTTGGAGGCATCGACGTGGGTTACCTGTGCCCCGGCAGCAGCGGCAGCTAAGGTTGCCCCGCCGGTGTAGGCGAAGAGGTTTAGTACTTTAACGGGACGGCCGGCGTTTTTGATCTTATTGCCGAACCAGTCCCAGTTGACGGCCTGCTCGGGAAAGAGGCCGGTGTGTTTGAAACTGAATGGTTTTAAGTTAAAGGTTAAGTTTTTGTAATTAATACTCCACTGTTCGGGGAGATTGAAGAATTCCCACTCGCCGCCGCCTTTGGCACTGCGGTGATAGTGGCCGTTCTTTTTGCGCCATCCGGCATGGGTTTTGGGCGTGTCCCAGATAACCTGAGGGTCGGGACGGACCAGGAGGTATTCTCCCCAGCGCTCCAGCTTTTCTCCTTTTGAACAGTCAATTACCTGATAATCATTCCAGCCATCTGCAATCCACATCTTTATAGTTCCAACCTTTCTATTGGTTTGGGGTTTCCTTGTTCCAGACATCCGATGTAAAATTGTAACAGAAAACAGAATTACAAGCAAGCTTGACGTCTGTTTTCTGTTACAATTTTCCGCCGTCCTGGTCTGTTGCGCTCTGTTTCGTTCCAGTATACAACAAAAATTGTAAAATTGTAATAGAATCGTTAGAGATAAAGGTTGAATTTTCCATTATAACTTGTTAAAATAAAAATTGGGTATACAATGGAATGAAATGAAGGAGATACTATATGAAGAAAAGTGGTTTGGCGATACTGGCTCTGGCTGCTGTAATGGCCCTGGGGACAGCCGGGATTACGGCCATGGCAGCGGAAGGCTGGGTGCAGGACGGCAGTAACTGGACATATTACAATGCCGCGGGAAACCGGATGAGCAATGTATGGCGCCAGGGAGCTGACGGACTTTGGAGATATATTGGCAGCAACGGATATATGACAATCAATGCCTGGGTAGATGATGATAACTATTATGTGGACTCGAATGGTATCATGGTATCAGGAAAGTGGCTGCAGGTTACGAATACCCGTGACGCGGATAAGGATTATGACTGGTACTACTTTACGAATACAGGCAAGGCAGTTAAGAACAAATGGGAGAAGATCGCCGAAAAGTGGTATTATTTTGATGATACCGGTGTGATGCTGACCGGCTGGGTGCTGGATGACATGTATTACTGTGATGCCAATGGCGTGATGCTGACCGGCTGGCAGAAGCTCGTTCCGGCTGAAGAGATTGATGATAATGATTATTCGGCCCCGTTTGAAGAAGAAGACGACGGCAAACGCTGGTATTACTTCGGAACAAATGGCAAGAAGGTAGTGCCTGACAGTGACGGGGACAACTTCAAGCAGAAGAAGATAAACGGTGTCTACTATTGTCTGGCTGAAGACGGTGCGATGCAGACCGGCTGGGTATGTGTGACCGGAGATGATTCTGACAATATTGAAGATTACCGTTATGTAGACTCCAATGGTAACGTCCGGGTAGGCTGGTATTCGATCGAACCGCCGGAAGATATTCTGGGTCAGTATGACTACGATGTGGAATGGTTTTATTTTAACAATAAAGGCGTACCGCAGACCGGACCGGAAAAAGGCAATGCAAAGAGCAGCGATATCAAGAAGATTAACGGGAATTCTTACCTGTTTAACGAAAAGGGCAATCCGGTGTACGGTTTGCAGCAGGTATATATAAACAGTAGTGAAGGTGAATATACCGCCTACTATTTCGGCAGCAAAAGTCAGAGTTCGATGCTGACCGGGAAACAGAGAATAGACGAAGGCGGATCTACGATACAGTATTACTTTACCAGTACCGGACGCGGTTATACCGGCGTGTATGATAACTACCTGTATTATATGGGCAAGCTGCAGAGGGCTGACTCCGGAAGCAAGTATGAGGTGTTCAGTATTCCAAGCGGCAATACATATAAGAACTATGTGGTAAATACTTCAGGAAAGATTGCCAAGAACACTACGGTAAAAGACAGCGACAGCGTGAAGTACAAGACCAGCAGCAGCGGTGTGCTGCTCAAGATTGATGATGAGACCGATGGAATTGACGGTCATTTCAGAAGTCCGGAAGAACCGGATTGGTCTGCGTTTGATTAATTGAGTAAAAGAAAGGGCAGAAAAAAGATATGCATTTCTGCCCTTTTCTATGCCCTGATAAAGGGGTATTAAAAATGTAAAACAAGGGAGAGTAATGATGAAGAAAATTGTAACAACATGCCTGGCGCTTGGAATGGTGATGGCGGTGGCTTCCGGATGCGGAGCACAGGTCAGTGTGGGAAGTCCGGCAAAAACAGAAGCAAAAGAGAAGGTAACAGAAGCCGCGGAGCCGGAGACGGAAGCAGAAACGGAGCCGGAGACGGAAGCTGCAGCCGGCTGGGAGACATATAAAAAGGTTCCGGATCCGGTAATTGCAGACGGAAGCAGGATCTTGTTTGTAGGAAACAGCCATACTTATGTATGCGATGTACCGGGCCTGGTTCAGCAGCTGGCAGAGGCCGGCGGACATAATGTGGAAATTTATGAGATCTCACAGGGCATGTACAGTTTAAAGGAGTTTGCTGATCCGGAAGATGAGATGGGTGAGATTCTTAACGCTGCGTTGACCGAAGAGCAGTGGGATGTGGTCATCCTTCAGGAGAAGACAGCATCAGCATTGTCTGTTTATGCGGAAGACGAGATGTATGGTGCGGCGAGAGATCTGGATGGCCGGATTAAGGCAGCCGGCGGTCAGACGGCGTTTATGATGACCTGGCCGATGAAAGACGGGGCCGGCAGCTTCAGCCGGAAAACAATCTATGAAATGCTTTCGGAAGGATATAGAAAAATTGCCGAAGAACTGGATGCTCTTTTGATTCCGGGCGGTGAGGTTCTGATGACAGTATTGGAGCAGAATCCGGAGCTGGAACTGTGGGATGAAGATGGCCAGCATATGTCCGAAGCGGGCGCCTATATGGCGGCATGTTCCGCCTATGCGGTGCTGTTCCAGGAGACACCGGTCGGGAATTCATTCCTGGGCGGTATGGATGAAGATGTGGCAGCATCGCTGCAGCAGGCAGCCGCGGCGGTTGTACTGGAGTAGGAGTTTTTACTGAGGTTTGATTGGTAACGGAGTCTGTACTGCGCATTCAATAAACGCTTTCATGGCAGCAGTCTGAACTTTATTACGATGAAAGACGACAGAGTTTTGGTTGGTCAGCTGCATTCCTTTTACGGTGAAGGAATGCAGCTGTTTTTTATTCAGAATGGCAGTAATTGCAGCATCGGGTAAAATGCTGATACCTAAACCTCCGGTAACAGCAGCGATCAGTGCCTGAGTGTTCGTGCTGGTCATAACAGGCTGTGCAATCAGGTGATTAAGGTGAAGGAAGCTGTCGAAGGTATCACGGATGGCGCTTCCGGGTTCTCTTAATAATAGCGGCTGATTCATAAGGGTGTCGAGACTGACATCCTTTTTTTGCGCCAGCGGATGTGAGTTGGCACAGACCGGAACTAATGTATAGTGGGAGACCGGGGCAGAGATCCAGGGATCGGCAGGTGCAATGCCCTCATACAATGCCAGGTCAATCTTGTTGTCCTGCAGCAGTGTCATGACCTGGGCTGCACTGCAGACGGTAATACGAAGCGGTATGCCGGGGGTATTGTGGTTGAATTTGTCAACTATTTCCGGCAGCCAGTTGCAGGCGATTGTAATACAGCAGCCAATCCGCAGAGTGGTCTGTTTTTTGATCTGTGCCGGGCTTTGTTCCAATTCGTCGCAGAGTTCCAGCAGCTGTGCTGCTTTTTCCAGATACAACTTTCCGCTTTCGGTTATTTCAAGGCGTTTTGCCAGCCGGTCGAACAATACCAGGCCAGTCTCTGTCTCCAGCTCCTTGATTGCCAGGGATACTGCCGGCTGTGTCATATACAGGAGCCCGGCTGTCCTGGTAATGCTTCCGGTCTCGCAGACAAGCTGAAAGATTCGCAGTAATCGGATATTCATAATAGCTTTCACCTCGCATTAGTAATTACTTATTATATTATAGAATTATATTATTTTATTTATGTAAAAGCAAGCGCTATAATAATATGAAACAGGTCATGGAGGCGAATAATGGAACATATAAAGAAGTATTTATGGTTATTTCGGGTTAATCTGTATATCAGCAGTTTTACGTTTGGCGGCGGATATGTGGTGATACCGATGATCAGAAAGTATTTTGTGGAAAAGAAACAGATGTTTTCTGAAGAAGAGCTGATGGATATGGCTGCAATCGCCCAATCATCTCCCGGAGCGATAGCGGTTAACCTTTCGATGCTGGCCGGGTATCGGACTGCCGGACTGGCCGGTGCGGTGATCAGCTGTGTTGCTGCGGTCCTGCCGCCGCTTGTGATTTTGTCGGTGGTTTGTATGGCTTATCAGGAATTCAGGCAAAATGAAACGATTTCGGCAGTTCTGAAAGGCATGGAAGCGGGTGTGGCGGCATTAATCGTAGATTTTGTGCTGGATATGTTTGCTGTCATTTTTAAACAGAAAAAGTGGCTTAACACGATACTGATCATTCTGGCTTTTGCGGGTTCTTACTTATTAAACGTAAATGTAGCATTGATTCTTGTAATCTGTGTGTTTGTATCTTTGGCTGACGGTTATATACAGAAAGGGAGGGACTGCTGTGGTGTTAATCATTGAGGTTTGGAAAAGTTTTCTGTTGATCGGTTTGTTGAGTATCGGCGGCGGATATGCGACGATACCGCTGATCCGGCAGCAGATTGTAGAGCAGATGAAATGGCTGACGATGCAGGAACTGACCGACATTATTACAGTTTCACAAATGACGCCGGGGCCGCTCGCTGTCAATGCGTCGACATTTGTTGGACTGCGTGTTGCAGGGCTGCCGGGGGCGGTGGCGGCAACATTTGGCTGTATTATATCGGGAGTACTGATTTCGCTCTCACTGTACCGGTTTTTTCGCTGGCAAAAGGAAAATCCGGTGGTGGCAAATGTACTGCGGACCCTGCAGGCGGCGTCGGTGGGGTTGATAGGTGCCGCCGCCGCTGTGATCCTGGGAATGGCACTTGCCGGCAGTGAAGTGACGGGGAATACCGGCGGAATAAATATTACTGCTGTAGCTGTTTTTGCCGCAGCAATGCTGCTGCTGAGAAAGTGGAAGATGAATCCTGTTTTAATGCTGGTACTGACCGGTGTATCGGGAATTTTTATTTATTGAAAAATTACTTGCAATCTACGGAAACATATGGTATGATAGCAAGGCTGTGACATGATAGCGATGAAACGTGAGGTTGCTGCCCGAGTGGCAGGTTTTCCGTGGAGCGAATGTCAAGTTAGGAAACTGACGACAAGTCACTGTACCAATTGAACAGCTGTAATAAAACTACAGTAACGCAGTGTGGGGTCTTATATGACACACACGGAGAAGTGTACAGTCACCGCTTGTCGTACTTAACCCAAAAGTGCGAAAAGGAGGCGACTTTTTTTATGGCAAGTCAAGTAATGAGAATCACATTAAAAGCTTACGATCATCAGTTAGTTGATCAGTCCGCCGGAAAAATCATCGAGACCGTTAAGAAAACAGGTGCTCAGGTGAGCGGACCCGTACCGTTACCAACAAAGAAAGAGATCGTTACGATCTTAAGAGCGGTACACAAGTACAAAGATTCCAGAGAGCAGTTCGAGCAGAGAACTCACAAGAGACTGATCGATATCACAACACCAAACCAGAAGACAGTTGATGCATTATCCAAACTGGAAATGCCGGCCGGTGTTTATATCGACATCAAAATGAAACAGAAATAAAACTTTAGTATGATTGCCATTAAGGGTAATCCGCTGTAAGGAGGAAAAGAAATGAAGAAAGCTATTTTAGCTACCAAAGTCGGAATGACTCAAATCTTCAACGAAGAAGGCGTGTTAGTTCCGGTTACCGTTCTTCAGGCCGGACCTTGTGTGGTAACACAGGTTAAGTCGGTAGAGAACGACGGCTACAAAGCAGTACAGGTTGGTTTTGTAGATAAGAGAGAAAAACTGGTTAACAAACCTCAGAAAGGCCACTTTGATAAAGCTGGCGTAACTTATAAGAGATTTGTAAGAGAATTCCGTTTCGATAATGCAGAAGAATATTCTGTAAAAGACGAAATCAAAGCTGACATCTTCGCTGCAGGCGACAAGATCGATGCAACTGCTGTTTCTAAAGGTAAAGGTTTCCAGGGCGCGATCAAGAGACACAATCAGTCCAGAGGACCAATGGCTCATGGTTCTAAATTCCATCGTCATGCAGGTTCCAACGGTGCGGCTTCTGATCCAAGTAAAGTATTCAAAGGCAAAAAGATGCCGGGCCACATGGGAAGCAAACGTATTACCATCCAGAATCTGGAGATTGTTCAGGTTGACGTAGAAAACAATCTGCTTTTGGTTAAGGGCGCAGTACCAGGACCGAAAAAAGCAATGGTAACAATTAAAGAAACAGTAAAAGCTTGCTAAGCTTTGACGTAGAAAGGAGGAACACACAGATGGCTAACGTATCTGTTTACAATATGGAAGGTAATGAAGTAGGCAAGATGGATTTGAACGATGCTGTATTCGGTGTTGAGGTTAACGAACATCTCGTACACATGGCAGTCGTTGCACAGCTTGCTAACAAGCGTCAGGGGACACAGAAAGCTAAAACCCGCGCTGAAGTATCTGGTGGTGGAAAAAAACCATGGAGACAGAAAGGAACCGGACATGCAAGACAGGGTTCAACCCGTTCTCCGCAGTGGACCGGCGGTGGTGTGGTATTTGCACCGACTCCAAGAGATTACACCATTAAACTGAACAAAAAAGAAAAAAGAGCAGCTCTGAAATCCGCTTTAACCAGCAGGGTTCAGGATAACAAATTCATCGTAGTTGATGAACTGAAGTTAGATGAGATCAAAACCAAAAAGTTCCAGGCTGTTATGGATAACCTCAAAGTATCCAAGGCGCTGGTGGTTGTAGGTGATGACAGCACTAACGTAGTATTATCTGCAAGAAACATTGAGAATGTAAAGACTGCTTTTGTTAATACAATCAATGTATATGACATTCTGAAATACAACACTGTAGTGGCAACCAAGACTGCTGTTGCAAATATCGAGGAGGTGTACGCATAATGGCAAACATTCAATATTTTGATGTCATCCTCAAACCAGTAGTAACTGAGAAGAGCATGAATGCAATGTCCGAGAAAAAATACACTTTCCTGGTTCATACCGAAGCGAACAAGATCATGATCAAAGAAGCAGTTGAGAAGATGTTCCCGGGAACCAAAGTAGCAAGTGTAAATACCATGAACTTAGATGGTAAGACCAAAAGAAGAGGTACTACTTTTGGCAAGACTTCCAAGACTAAGAAAGCGATTGTCCAGCTGACAGAAGGCAGCAAGGATATCGAGATCTTCACGGGTCTGTAAGAGAAGCTGAGATTATACGGCAGTCAGTGAACACTATACTGCGCCGTGATAAAACGATACGCACGAACGCGTTGAAATTGAACCGAAAGGAGTTTCAATCATGGGAATTAAAACATATAACCCATATACACCTTCCAGAAGACACATGACCGGTTCTGACTTTAGTGAAATCACCAAGTCAACCCCGGAAAAGTCACTGGTTAGTTCCACTATTAAAAAGAGTGCTGGGCGTAACAACCAGGGTAAGATTACCGTCAGACACCGCGGAGGCGGCAGCAGAAGAAAATACAGAATGATCGACTTCAAGAGAAACAGCAAGGATGGCATCCCTGCAAAAGTTATCGGTATTGAATACGATCCGAACAGAACAGCAAACATCGCCCTGATCTGCTATGCAGACGGTGAGAAAGCATATATCCTGGCTCCGGCAGGCCTGACTGACGGAATGAAAGTTATGAGCGGTCCTACGGCAGAGCCTAAAGTAGGAAACTGCATGCCGCTGCAGAACATTCCGGTTGGTACTCAGGTACACAATATTGAAATGTATCCGGGCAAAGGCGGACAGCTGGTTCGTTCCGCAGGAAACAGCGCACAGCTGATGGCAAAAGAAGGCAAGTATGCAACTCTGAGACTTCCTTCAGGCGAGATGAGAATGGTTCCGATCGTTTGCCGCGCAACCGTTGGTGTTGTCGGAAACGGTGATCACAACCTGATCAACATCGGTAAAGCCGGTAGAAAACGTCACATGGGATTCCGTCCTACCGTACGTGGTTCTGTTATGAACCCGAATGACCATCCGCACGGTGGTGGTGAAGGTAAGACCGGTATCGGTCGTCCGGGCCCAAGTACTCCATGGGGCAAACCTGCTCTGGGACTTAAGACCCGTAAGAAAAACAAACAGTCTAACAAGATGATTGTCAGAAGACGCGACGGCAAGAAATAATTAAAGGAGGACGAAACCTATGGCACGTTCATTAAAAAAAGGACCATTTGCAGATGCGCACTTACTGAAAAAAGTAGATGCGATGAACGCAGCAGGACAGCATCAGGTAATCAAAACCTGGTCCCGCCGTTCTACTATCTTCCCACAGATGGTTGGACATACAATTGCAGTTCATGATGGCAGAAAACACGTTCCGGTATATGTGACTGAAGATATGGTAGGACACAAACTGGGTGAGTTCGTAGCTACCAGAACTTACAGAGGACATGGAAAAGACGAGAAGAAATCCAGACGTTAGTCGTCAGATTTGAAAGGAGGTTATAGCAATGGCTAAAGGACATAGAAGTCAAATCAAGAGAGAAAGAAATGCTCAGAAAGATACCAGACCGTCAGCAAAGCTGTCTTATGCTAGAGTATCTGTTCAGAAAGCATGTTTCGTATTAGACGCCATCAGAGGCAAAGATGTGCAGACTGCACTTGGTATTGTAACTTACAATCCCAGATATGCTTCTTCTTTAATAAAGAAAGTATTGGAATCAGCAATTGCGAATGCTGAGAACAACAACAGTATGGATCCTGCAAACCTGTACGTAGAGGAATGTTTTGCAAACAAAGGACCAACTATGAAGAGAGTAAAACCGAGAGCACAGGGTAGAGCTTACAGAATCGAAAAGAGAATGAGCCACATCACAATCGTGCTTAATGAAAGATAGGAGGCAAATATGGGACAGAAAGTTAATCCACACGGCTTAAGAGTCGGTGTTATTAAAGACTGGGACTCCAGATGGTATGCAGAGAGCGACTTTGCAGATTGCCTGGTAGAGGATTACAATATCCGTACTTTCCTTAAGAAGAGACTGTACAGCGCCGGAGTATCCAAAATTGAAATCGAAAGAGCTTCTGACAGAGTTAAAGTTATCATTTATACCGCAAAACCAGGTGTGGTTATCGGTAAAGGTGGTTCTGAAATCGAAAAACTCAAAGTTCAGGTTCAGAAACTGACAGACAAAAAACTGTTCATCGACATCAAAGAAATCAAAAGACCAGACCGTGATGCTCAGCTTGTAGCTGAAAACATTGCACAGCAGCTGGAGAACCGTGTTTCTTTCAGACGTGCGATGAAATCCACCATGGGCCGTTCCATGAGAGCTGGCGTTAAAGGTATTAAGACCGCAGTTGCAGGCCGTCTTGGCGGTGCTGACATGGCTCGTACCGAGTTCTACAGCGAAGGAACCATCCCGTTACAGACATTAAGAGCAGATATTGACTATGGATTTGCTGAAGCAGATACCACTTACGGCAAAGTTGGCGTTAAGGTTTGGATCTACAAAGGCGAAGTACTTCCTACTAAAGGAAACAGGGAAGGGAGCGATAAATAATGTTAATGCCTAAGAGAGTAAAGCGCCGTAAGCAGTTCCGCGGTTCTATGAAAGGTAAAGCTTTAAGAGGAAATAAAATCAGCTACGGTGAATTCGGTCTTGTGGCTACCGAGCCATGCTGGATTAAGTCCAATCAGATCGAAGCAGCCCGTGTTGCTATGACTCGTTATATCAAACGTGGCGGTAAAGTTTGGATCAAAATCTTCCCAGACAAACCTGTAACTGCAAAACCAGCTGAGACTCGTATGGGTTCCGGTAAAGGTTCCCTGGAATACTGGGTAGCAGTTGTTAAACCGGGCAGAGTAATGTTTGAGATCGCCGGCGTGCCGGAAGAAACCGCTCGTGAAGCATTACGTCTCGCTATGCACAAGTTACCATGCAAGTGTAAGATTGCTGCTAAGGCAGATTTAGAAGGCGGTGATAACAGTGAAAACTAATAAATACGTAGAGGATTTGAAGGCGAAAAAGACTGCAGAATTGAACGAGGAATTAGTAGCTGCTAAGAAAGAACTGTTCAATTTGAGATTCCAGAATGCAACCAACCAGTTGGATAATACCAGTAGAATTAAGGAAGTTCGCAAGAATATTGCTAGAATTCAGACTGTTATTACAGAAAAATCCAAACTGGCATAAGGTTTGAAAGGAGAATAAAACCGTGGAAAGAAATCTAAGAAAAACCCGTGTCGGTAAAGTCGTAAGTGACAAGATGGATAAAACCGTTGTTGTTGCAATTGAAGATCGTATCAAACATCCTTTATACGGTAAGATCGTTAAGAGAACCGTAAAATTAAAAGCCCATGACGAGAATAATGAGTGCGGCAAGGGTGATACTGTAAAAGTTATGGAGACAAGACCGATATCGAAAGATAAAAGATGGAGACTTGTTGAGATTATCGAAAAGGCTAAATAAATATATTATAAGGTCAGAACACGAACGGAAGATCTGTTCGGGTTAAGCAGAAAGGAGTAACAGGCATGATTCAGCAGGAAACCAGATTGAGAGTTGCTGATAACACCGGCGCAAAAGAAATCTTGTGTATCCGTGTTATGGGTGGTTCTACAAGAAGATATGCTAATATTGGTGATGTAATCGTTGCTTCCGTTAAAGATGCAACACCAGGTGGTGTTGTAAAGAAGGGCGACGTTATCAAGGCCGTTGTCGTACGTACCAAAAAGGGCGCACGCCGTAAAGACGGTTCTTATATTAAGTTTGATGAGAATGCAGCAGTAATTATCAAAGATGACAAGACTCCGAGAGGAACTCGTATCTTTGGACCGGTTGCAAGAGAATTAAGAGAGAAGCAGTTCATGAAAATTGTTTCCTTAGCACCAGAAGTACTGTAGGGAGGTGTCGACTGTGCATAAAATCAAAAAAGATGACCTGGTGAAAGTGATCACAGGCAAAGATAAAGATAAAACAGGCAAGGTAATCAGCGTAAGAGACGGTAAAGTCCTCGTTGAAGGATGCAACATGGTTACCAAGCATGCAAAACCGAACGCAGGCAATCCACAGGGCGGCATCGTACATCAGGAAGCTGCTATGGACGTTTCCAATGTAATGCTGGTTGTTGACGGAAAAGCTACAAGAGTAGGTTTTGAAGTAAAAGACGGTAAAAAAGTTCGTGTTGCAAGAGCAACCGGTAAAGTAATCGACTAATTGCAGGAAGGAGGAACAAAGAAGTGGCTAGATTAAAAGAAACTTATCAGAGCGAGATCGTAGAAGCTATGATTAAGAAATTTGGATATAAAAATGTCATGGAAGTACCGAAGTTGGATAAAATTGTTATCAACATGGGTATTGGCGAAGCAAAAGACAATGCTAAGGTTCTGGATTCTGCAGTAAGAGATATGGAGATTATTGCCGGTCAGAAAGCAGTTACCACCAAAGCAAAGAAATCCATTGCAAACTTCAAACTTAGAGAAGGTATGGCAATTGGTTGTAAAGTTACCCTGCGCGGAGAGAAGATGTATGAGTTCGCTGATCGTCTGATCAACCTGGCGCTGCCACGTGTACGTGACTTCCGTGGTGTCAATGCAAATGCATTTGACGGCAGAGGAAACTACGCACTGGGTATCAAAGAGCAGTTGATTTTCCCTGAGATTGAATACGATAAAGTTGACAAGGTAAGAGGTATGGATGTTATTTTCGTAACCACTGCCAAAACAGACGAAGAAGCCCGTGAACTTTTGACATTATTCAATATGCCATTTGCAAAATAACAGGAGGAAATGATCCATGGCTAAGACTTCAATGAAGATTAAGCAGCAGCGTCCGGCTAAATTTTCTACCAGAGAATATAACCGTTGCAGAATCTGCGGACGTCCGCATGCTTATTTGAGAAAATATGGAATCTGCCGTATATGCTTTAGAGAATTAGCATATAAGGGCCAGATCCCTGGCGTCAAGAAAGCTAGCTGGTAGGCACCCCGCACTTAGCAAGCGCGCAGAGCGCGAGCTTAGTGTGAAAGCCGTTCACGAACCTTACGAGCGTCTTTTGCGAGTTAGTTGAGTGAACCTGTAGAGGTGGTGAAAAACTACCTCCCACCCAGCTTAGGGGAAAACAGTCCCCCATTTATAGAAGGAGGAAAATATATCATGACAATGAGCGATCCGATTGCAGATATGCTTACAAGAATCCGTAATGCGAACACTGCAAAACATGATACCGTAGATGTACCTTCATCCAAGATGAAACTGGCTATCGCCGACATCCTGGTAAAAGAAGGTTATGTAAAAAAATATGATATCGTAGAAGATGGCAATTTCAAAACTATCCGCGTTACTTTAAAGTATGGTGCAGATAAGAACGAAAAGATCATCAGCGGTATCAAGAGAATTTCCAAACCAGGTCTGCGTGTATACGCAAACAGAGAGGATCTTCCTAAAGTATTAGGTGGTTTAGGAACAGCAATCATTTCTACAAACCAGGGCGTTGTGACCGATAAAGAAGCACGTCAGTTAGGTGTAGGCGGAGAAGTACTTGCATTTGTTTGGTGATAACTAGCAAACTGAAAACACTGAAAACAGAAGACACCAACGTGTTTTCCGAAAATTTAAGTAGGAGGTAATGGCATGTCACGTATCGGTAGAATGCCTATCGCGGTGCCGGCAGGAGTTACTGTCACAATCGCAGAAAATAATAAAGTGACTGTAAAAGGTCCAAAAGGAACTCTTGAAAGAGAGCTGCCAATCGAAATGTCCATCAAAGAAGAAGACGGACAGATCGTAGTAACCAGACCAAGTGATTTAAAGAAAATGAAATCCTTACATGGTTTAACCAGAACACTGATCAACAACATGGTTGTTGGTGTCAGCGAAGGTTATGTAAAAACACTGGAAGTAAATGGTGTTGGTTACAGAGCGGCAAAACAGGGTAAGAAATTAACCCTTAACCTGGGATATTCTCATCCGGTAGAGATGGAAGATCCGGAAGGTCTCGAGACTGTTCTGGAAGGTCAGAATATCATCAAGGTCATAGGTATCGATAAAGAAAAAGTAGGCCAGCACGCTGCTGAAATCAGAGACAAGAGAAGACCTGAGCCATACAAGGGCAAAGGTATTAAATATTCTGATGAGGTTATCAGACGTAAAGTTGGTAAGACTGGTAAGAAATAATTAAGGAGGGTGCAAAAATGGTTAGCAAGAAATCAAGAAGCGAAGTTCGCGTGAAAAAACACAACAGAATTCGTAATCGCTTTGCAGGTACTGCAGAGAGACCTCGTCTGGCTGTATTCAGAAGCAATAATCATATGTATGCTCAAATTATTGACGATTCAGTCGGCAATACTTTAGTGGCTGCATCAACAGTAGAAAAAGCAGCAGCAGCTGAACTTTCAAAAACCAATAACGTTGACGCAGCAGCATACGTTGGAACTCTGATCGCTAAGAGAGCAATGGAAAAAGGAATTGAAGAAGTTGTATTCGACAGAGGCGGCTTCATCTACCACGGTAAAGTTCAGGCATTGGCAGACGCAGCTCGCGAAGCTGGTCTGAAATTCTAGTAGAGAGGAGACGCAGCATGAAGCGTACAATTATTGACCCAAGTCAGTTAGAGTTAAATGATAATGTAGTAGCAATCAAACGTGTATCGAAAACTGTAAAAGGTGGCCGTACCATGAGATTTTCTGCACTTGTTGTAGTCGGTGACGGCAACGGACACGTAGGAGCAGGTCTTGGCAAAGCTGGTGAAGTTCCGGAAGCAATCCGCAAAGGAAAAGAAGCAGCAATCAAAAACCTGGTAGCAATCCCGGTTGATGAGAATAAAAGTATCTACCATGATCACATCGCAAGATACGGCAGCGCTCAGGTATTACTGAAGAGAGCTCCTGAAGGTACCGGTGTTATCGCTGGTGGTCCGGCCCGTTCCGTACTGGAACTTGCCGGTATCAAAAACGTCCGTACTAAGTCTTTAGGATCTAATAACAAAACTAATGTAGTATTAGCTGTTATCGAAGGTCTGACCCAGATTAAGACTCCGGAAGAAGTTGCAAAACTTCGCGGCAAATCTGTAGAAGAGATCTTAGGCTAAGGAGGAGAGAAAAATGGCAGAAAAATTAAAAGTGACATTAGTCAAATCCCCGATCGGTGCAATTCCGAAACATAGAGCAACTGTTGAAGCACTGGGCCTTAGAAAATTAAATAAGACAGTAGAGCTTCCGGACAATGATGCTGTAAGAGGCATGATTTGGCACGTAAAGCATTTAGTAAAAGTTGAAGAAATCTAAAAACAAAAGTAAGGAGGTGCAGCGTAATGGATTTATCTAATTTGCAGCCAGCAGCTGGTTCGAAACACAGCGATAATTTCAGAAGAGGACGCGGCCATGGTTCAGGCAACGGAAAGACTGCCGGTAAAGGTCATAAAGGCCAGAAGGCACGTTCCGGAGCTACCAGACCGGGTTTTGAAGGCGGTCAGATGCCTTTATACAGACGTATACCAAAGAGAGGCTTTACCAATCGCAATTCCAAGACTATCGTTGGTATCAATGTTAGTGTTTTGGAAAGATTCGAAAATGATGCAGTAGTAACCGTTGAATCCTTAATGGAAATCGGCATCGTTAAAAATCCAAGAGATGGCGTAAAGATCCTGGGAAATGGAGAATTAACCAAAAAGCTGACCGTTAAAGTTGATGCATACAGCGAAGGTGCAAAAGCTAAAATTGAGGCTTTAGGTGGAACCTGCGAGGTGATCTAATATGTTTAATACACTCCGCAACGCATGGAAAGTAGTAGAGATCAGGAGAAAACTGATCTTTACTTTCATGATGCTGGTGGTCATCCGATTTGGTTCGGAGCTGCCAATACCTGGAGTAAACCCGCTTTATATTCAGAGTTTCTTTGAGAGTCATGGCGGCGGTATGTTTGACTTTGTGGATTCATTGACTGGTGGTTCTCTAACCTCCATGTCAGTGTTTGCACTGAGCATTACCCCGTATATCACATCATCCATCATCATGCAGCTTCTCACGATTGCAATCCCTAAATTAGAGGAAATGCAGCGGGAAGGTGAAGATGGCAGAAAAAAGATTGCGGAGTATACCCGCTATCTTACAGTTGGACTTGCTCTGATCGAGTCGTCAGCAATGGCGATTGGGTTCGGAAGACAGGGACTGCTGCTTGATTATAACGCCTGGAGTGTTATTCTGGCAGTGTCTACCATGACGGCCGGTAGTGCATTTTTGATGTGGATCGGTGAGCGGATCACCGAAAAAGGTGTGGGCAACGGTATCTCTATGGTATTGTTGTTTAACATTATTTCTTCGATTCCGCAGGATATCCAGACTCTTTATACCCGTTTCGTTGCCGGACAGGTAATTGCTGTTTCGGTGCTGAATACAGTGGCTATTCTGGCTGTAGTAGCAGCGATGGTTATCTTTGTTATTATTCTGCAGGATGGAGAACGCAGAATACCGGTACAGTATTCCAAAAAGATGGTAGGCAGAAAGATGGTGGGCGGCCAGTCCTCTCACATACCGCTGAAAGTTAACACCGCTGGTGTTATCCCGGTTATCTTTGCTTCCTCCATTATGTCATTCCCGGTTGTAATTGCTCAGTTCATCACGACAGACCCGAAGGGGATCGGCGGCCATATTCTTAAGGTGCTGAATTCCGCATACTGGTTTAAGCTTGACGAACCGATTTACACAATCGGTGCTTTACTGCATATAGTACTGATTATACTGTTTGCTTATTTCTATACTTCAATCACCTTCAACCCATTGGAGGTAGCTAACAACATGAAGAAATCCGGCGGTTTTATCCCTGGTATCAGACCAGGTAAACCAACGTCTGATTACCTGAGCAAGATACTGAACTATATTATCTTTATCGGTGCGGTGTCCCTCATCATCATCAGCACAATTCCGCTTGTGATTTCCGGTTTATTCACAGTAAGCCGTTTGTCATTCCTTGGTACTTCACTGATCATTATTGTCAGTGTTATCCTGGAAACGATAAAATCTATTGAGTCTCAACTGGTAGTTCGAAACTATAAAGGTTTTTTGAATGACTAAATAAATAGAGATGGCTGCTGCGCTAATAGCAGCAGTCTTTTCTGCTATGGGAGGGTTTGTCGATGAAGATTATTATGTTAGGAGCCCCGGGAGCCGGGAAAGGTACACAGGCAAAGCAGATCGCAGAAAAATATACAATACCGCATATTTCAACCGGTGATATTTTTCGAGCAAACATCAAAAATGGCACTGAATTAGGTATGAAAGCTAAATCTTACATGGATCAGGGACAGTTGGTACCGGACGATGTTACCATTGGTATGCTGCTGGACCGGATCAGTGAATCGGACTGTACAGACGGATACGTGCTGGACGGTTTCCCGAGAACGATACCGCAGGCAGAAAGCCTGACAGAAGCGTTAGAACAGCGCGGCGGACAGGTGGACTTTGCTGTCGATGTCGATGTTGCCGATGAACATATTGTGTCCCGTATGGCCGGACGGAGAGCCTGCCTGGGATGCGGCGCAACCTACCATATTAAGTATAAGCAGCCAAAACAGGAGGATATCTGTGATATATGCGGAGAACACCTGGTGCTGCGCGATGATGATAAGCCCGAGACTGTGATAAAGCGCCTGAGCGTTTATCATGAACAGACTCAGCCTTTAATAGACTATTATAAGAACAAAGGCATTTTAGTCACCGTAGACGGAACAAAAAATCTAAACGAAGTATTTGCGGACATTATTAATGTCCTGGAGGCGTAACTTATGTCAATATCCATAAAATCAGCAAGAGAAATTGAGCTAATGCGTGAAGCCGGAAGAATTCTCGCCAAAGTACATGAAGAGCTGGCAGCGGCGTTAAAGCCGGGGATGTCAACGATGGATGTGGACCGGCTGGGAGAGAAGCTGATTCGTGGTTTTGGATGTATTCCATCCTTTAAGAACTACAATGGTTTCCCCGGATCGATCTGCGTATCGGTCAACGATGAAGTAGTGCACGGAATCCCGAATAAGAGCCGGATTCTCCAGAATGGCGACATTGTCAGCCTGGATGCCGGGGTCATTTATCAGGGGTATCATTCGGACGCTGCACGTACCCATGCGGTCGGAACAATTGACGCAGAAGCCAGAAAGCTGATGGATGTAACAAAACAGTCCTTCTTTGAAGGAATAAAATATGCAAAAGCTGGCAATCATCTGAATGACATTTCTTCTGCGATTCAGGCTTATGCTGAAAGTTTCGGATACGGCGTAGTCCGTGATCTGGTAGGACATGGAATCGGAGCGAACCTCCATGAAGAACCGGAAGTACCGAATTTCTCACAGCGCCGTAAAGGCGTAAAACTGGTACCGGGTATGACTCTGGCGATCGAACCGATGATCAACGCAGGAAGACCGGATGTGGCATGGCTTTCTGATGACTGGACGGTAGTAACCGATGACGGTACGCTGTCGGCTCATTACGAAAATACAATTCTGATTACAGATGGCGAGCCGGAGATTCTGTCTCTATGACAGTGACGGAGGAAAGGGCCATGATGACATATCAACCGGGCTGTATGGCAAGATCCCTGGCCGGACACGACAAAGACCAGTATTTTATCATATTAAAAGAAGAAGGGGAATATGTTGACTTAGCAGACGGGAAACACCGCACGGTAGAAAAACCCAAGCGAAAGAAGAAAAAACATATTCAACTGATCAAAGAACCCTTGATCCGGCAGGATCACATGACCAATGAACAAATAAAGCACTGTATCAAGAATTACTTAAGAAGCCATTGTGGTAATCAGGAGGTGAAAAAGCATGTCGAAAGCAGATGTGATTGAAATTGAAGGCGTAGTAGTAGAGAAATTACCGAATGCCATGTTCCAGGTGGAACTGGAGAACGGTCACCAGGTTCTGGCGCATATCAGCGGAAAGCTGCGTATGCACTACATCAGGATTCTTCCTGGTGACAAAGTAACGATCGAGTTATCCCCATATGATTTGACCAAAGGAAGAATTATCTGGCGAGATAAATAAGATACCAGAGTTCGGGTTTTCCGGAAGTACCGTTAAGATAGATACAAAGTTAAAAAAAAGCTTGCAATATCAAGGGGTATTTGATATAATGTCATGGCGACTTTGTTGAAATACGGGGGTGAAGTTTACCCAAACGGAGACCCGTTTGTACCAATATGTCTGATTATTCCAGATAAATTGGATGTTCTGTAAGACAGGACGCACAAGAAGAAAGGAGAATTGCCGTGAAGGTGAGATCATCAGTAAAACCGATTTGCGAAAAATGCAAAATCATCAAGCGTAAAGGCAGTATCAGAGTAATCTGTGAAAATCCTAAGCACAAACAAAGACAAGGTTAAAAACAAACAATAAGGAGGTGTACGACGCACATGGCTCGTATTGCAGGTGTTGATTTACCAAGGGAAAAACGTGTTGAAATCGGTCTGACTTACATCTACGGAATTGGTAGAACAAGTTCTAACCGTATTCTTGCAGCAGCGGGCGTTAGTCCTGACACTCGTGTCAAGGATTTAACCGACGATGAAGTAAAGAACATTGCCAATGTCATTTCTGAGACTCAGCAGGTGGAAGGTGATTTACGTAGAGAAATCGCTATGAACATCAAGAGACTTCAGGAGATCGGCTGCTATCGTGGTATTCGCCACAGAAAAGGTCTGCCGGTTCGTGGTCAGAAGACCAAGACAAATGCAAGAACCCGTAAAGGTCCTCGTAAGACCGTTGCAAACAAGAAAAAGTAATTAGGAAACTGTAGTTAAAAGAATCACGTTGCATGTTTTAAAAACAGGAAACAGGATTCAAATGGAAACTAAAAGAAAGTAGGTTAGTTTAAAATGGCTAAAAAAATGTCCACTAAAAAAGTGACAAAAAAGCGTGTAAAGAAAAACGTTGAACGCGGACAGGCACACATCCAGTCATCTTTTAATAACACTATCGTTACTCTGACAGATACACAGGGTAATGCATTATCATGGGCGAGTGCTGGCGGTCTGGGCTTTAGAGGTTCAAGGAAATCTACTCCATATGCAGCACAGATGGCTGCAGAAACTGCTGCTAAAGCAGCAATAGTACATGGCTTAAAGTCCGTAGACGTTATGGTAAAAGGTCCTGGTTCAGGCCGTGAGGCAGCAATCCGCGCATTATCTGCATGCGGTATTGAAGTAACTAGTATTAAAGATGTGACTCCGGTTCCACATAACGGATGTCGCCCACCAAAACGTAGAAGAGTCTGATAGGAGGTACTAAAAGTGGCAGTTGATAGAGTTCCTGTTCTTAAAAGATGCAGATCCCTTGGTTTAGATCCGATCTATTTAGGAATTGATAAAAAATCAAACAGAGAATTAAGAAGAGCTAACAGAAAAATGAGCGAGTACGGTACTCAGTTGCGTGAAAAGCAGAAAGCTAAATTCATCTATGGCGTACTGGAGAAACCGTTCAGAAACTACTATGCGAAAGCAGAGAAAATGGACGGCATTGCAGGTGAAAACCTGATGATTCTGCTGGAGAGAAGACTGGATAACGTTGTTTTCCGTATGGGATTCGGACGTACCAGACGCGAGACCAGACAGATTGTTGACCATAAGCACATCATGGTAAACGGCAAATGTGTAAACATCCCGTCTTACCTGATCAAAGCTGGAGATGTCATCGAAGTAAAAGAAAAGGTTAAATCTTCCCAGAGATATAAAGATGTTCTGGAGATGACCGGCGGACGTATGGTTCCGGCATGGTTGGAAGTTGACCAGGAAAATCTGCGCGGTACTGTGAAAGCATTGCCAACCAGAGAAGAGATTGATGTTCCAGTAAATGAAATGCTTATCGTCGAGTTGTATTCTAAATAATTAGAATACTAACATCCCTCGATAAAGTAACCCAGAAGGAGGGGCGCTATTCGTGTTCGAGTTCGAAAAACCAAACATTGAGATTGTTGAAATTTCAGATGATAAGAAGTATGGAAAATTTGTAGTTGAACCACTGGAACGAGGCTATGGAACAACATTGGGAAACTCCCTGAGAAGGATTATGCTTTCTTCATTACCAGGAGCCGCAGTAAGCCAGGTGAAAATCGACGGCGTTTTACATGAGTTCAGTTCTATCTCCGGCGTTAAAGAAGATGTAACTGAAATCATCATGAACATCAAGAGTTTATCAATCAAAAACAACAGCAGCAGCAGCGAAACTAAGACCGCTTACATTGAGTTTGAGGGCGAAGGCGTCATTACTGCAGCTGACATTCAGGCTGATCCGGATATTGAAATTATGAATCCGGATCAGGTAATTGCTACTCTGAGCGGCGGTGCTGACAGTAAGTTCTATATGGAACTTACTATCACTAAAGGCCGTGGCTATGTAAGTGCTGACAAGAACAAAAATGACGAGCTTCCGATCGGTGTGATCGCGATTGACTCCGTTTACACACCAATTGAGCGTGTGAACATGTCAATCGAGAATACCCGTGTAGGTCAGGTTACCGATTACGATAAGCTGACTCTGGACGTATTCACTGACGGTACTCTGGCTCCTGACGAAGCAGTAAGTCTTGCTGCCAAAGTCCTGAGCGAACATTTGAACTTATTTATTGATCTTTCTGAGAATGCCAGAACTGCTGAAGTTATGGTTGAAAAGGAAGAGAATGAAAAAGAAAAAGTTCTCGAGATGAACATCGACGAACTGGAACTGTCCGTACGTTCCTACAACTGCTTGAAGAGAGCAGGTATCAACACCGTAGAAGAACTGTGCAACAGAACTCCGGAGGATATGATGAAAGTCCGTAACTTGGGCCGTAAGTCGTTGGAAGAAGTACTGGCCAAGTTAAAAGAACTGGGACTTCAGCTCAATCCAAGCGAAGAGTAGAAATCGTTTGAAAAGATGTAACAGGCTACGGGCGGGGTATCTTCTTGACTGATAAAGCCAGTCAAGAAGCATCGGATGTTCATCCGATGTGAAATTTCATACAAAAACGGGCTTACAAGCGAGCTTGACGCCCGTTTTCGCATGAAATTTCTCGCCGTCCTGAATTGTTACGTTAGTAATATGTGCCGGATTCGTAAGTCCTATGCAGCAGAATCCGGTATTTCACAAATCATGGATGATGTGAGCCAATAAGTCCGATGCTGCGTGGCCGCACTCCACCTTAATGGAGGAAAACAAATTATGGCAGGCTATAGAAAATTAGGAAAAACTTCCAGCCAGAGAAAAGCTTTGATCCGTAACCAGGTTACAGCACTTCTGTACAATGGCAAGATCAAAACTACCGAAGCAAGAGCAAAAGAGATCCGTAAAGTAGCAGAAGGTCTGATTGCTTTAGCTGTAAAAGAGAAAGATAACTTCGAAACCGTTACTGTCACTGCAAAGGTAGCACGCAAAGACAAAGACGGCAAAAGAGTGAAAGAAGTTGTAAATGGCAAGAAAGTTACCGTTTACGATGAAGTCCAGAAAGAAATCAAAAAGGACAATCCAGCCAGACTGCATGCAAGACGTCAGATGCTGAAAGTTCTGTACGATGTGACAGAAGTTCCAACAACTCCGGCAGGCAGAAAGAGAAATACAAAGTCCGTAGATCTTCCGGCGAAATTATTCGACGAAGTAGCACCTAAATACGTAGGCCGCAATGGTGGCTATACCCGTATCGTTAAGATCGGAATGCGTAAGGGTGACGGCGCGATGGAAGTTCTGTTAGAGCTTGTATAAGATTAATATGATACCGGCAGACTGATTATAGTCTGCCGGTATTTTTGTGTACAGTAGTATATACGAAATGATGATATACGTATTAAAATATACATCAATATTTTTCGCTTATTCAGTAGTAAAAATTGTAGCAGAAACAACCCCATAAAATATCTGTGGTAATTAGTACTAAAAATTAATTTGGGAATTGGTAAATAGGGTATGAAGATAATCACGATGATTATGTAGAATCCGGTCAATATAAACAGAACACTCAATGAAACGGTAAAAGATGATATAGTTATCAGAATATAAATATCGGTAGTTGTTTTTAAGACCAATCGTGGAAGTGAGAGAAGTTCCCATTTGGGGAAAGATTTTTAGAGAATCAATTTTATTGATAATATCCATAACTGTTTTTAGCGCGGCATCCGGATTACATAGTTCCAACGTAATGTAATCCTGGATGTCGTCTAGATCCTGAAGAGAAAGCGGGGCGTAATATAGTTTATTTATCATTAGTTTTTGACTGGAAATGAGCTCTTACATCATCTGGTGAAAGCCAACCATTCTCCTCTCCTGAATGTTTTCCCCGGGAAAGTTCATTCATTAATTTAAGGGCAGCGTTGGCACGCTCATAATCCTGAATGTCTACAATAGCATAGAGACCACGACCGTTTTTGGTAAGAAATACAGGGGCGTCAACTGCAACATCACGCAAGACTTCGGAATAATTTCGCAAATCTGATATGGGCTTAATATTAGGCATAGATAATCCTCCTTGGTATATTTTATATTTATTATTCTATTATAATTCAATATGCTGTAAAATACAACATCAAATTTATCGGCTTATATAGTGATGAATTTGATGTATCAGATGGATCCTTGCATAAAAGACTTGAAACGGATATTGAATCACTGGAATCATTAGGGGGGACGCAGAGCTTCTGGTGCAGGGGGCTAAGGGCATAGAGAATTATTTTGAATGGGAAACGAATGATTTGAATAAAGGCAGAACGGCATAGCCACAATAGACTATGCCGTAAGCCGATCCTATATTACTTTGTTATGGGGGAAACGCATTCAGATTAACGGCAGGACATTTTCGATAAAGGCCAAAAGAGCCTTTGTTTGCCTCGAATCCAGCCGTTCCAGCTCTATATGAATAATTTCCTTCAAATCTTCGTCATTCGCATTTATGGCATCTGGTATGTCCAGGAGATCGCCAGGTGATATCCTGAGGGAATGACAGATCCGGTAGAGCATCTTCAGGCTTGGTGTTCTCTCTTCCCGCTCAATCGATGCGTAATAAAGGGTATCCATACCAGTTTTCTCTGCCAGTTGCTCTTGCGTCAAGTTTGCTGCTTTTCTAAATGTCTTAAGTTTCTTGCCTAAATTAGGTATCTCATTATCTGCCGTATTTTTCACTTTATTTATCCTCTTACCATTATTTACCTTTTATTTTATAGTAATATCTGAATCATAATAAGTTGCTGCAAGCAATAATTACTATTGCTATTTGCAATGGTTTTGATATAATGAAAAACACATACGATATATACAGGAATGCTGTGTATGTGCCTTTTTTGTGTTTTACTTCATTGATATCTGTAGTTTTAATTACATGGATAAGCATTTAATGGAGTGGAAAAATAACAAAAACAAGTACAAGACTGGGGGGATTTGTATGGTTGTGGCAGTTTGTGATGATGATAGCAGAATCGTTGAAAAGTTAACCAACATATTAAAGAGGAACGGGGTGGAAGAGGTTTTGTCCTTTTCCAGCGGCATACAGCTGTTGGAAAGTATCAAAGGGGCCTATCCGTTTGACTTGATTTTTCTGGATATTGAGATGCCGGGAATAAACGGGCTGGCAACAGCGAAAAGTATCCGTGAGTTATCTCCGGGTGCCGTTATTGTAATCCTGACAAAATACCAGCAATATGCGCTGGAAGCTTATAGCATCAAACCTTTTACTTATCTGGTAAAGCCTGTGAGTGAAAAGGAAATCGTGGCTGTTCTGGATGATGTCAGGGGACGTATTTCTCAACAGTCAAGTTTTACTTTTTCTTACGGATATCAAAGTGTTACATTACCTGTTAATGGTATCCGTTATATTGAAAGTTATGATTGGATTTTGTATTTACATTATGGAACACAGGTGTACAAAATCAATGATCGACTTAAAAATGTATCTGATAAACTGGGTGAATCAGGTTTTCTTCGTGTTCACCGCTCCTATCTGGTTAATATTTCTTACATAAGAGAGGTCGATCGGCAGGCTTATCGAATCCAGTTGGCCAGTGGTGAAAAGATACCGGTGTCAAAGCTTAAGATAAAGAATGTTGCTGATGCTTTCTTTCGGGAAAGGACTGGGACATATCCATGGTAATAACACATCCATACATTTGAAATACAGTTACTTACATTAGGGGAAGAACGTATTTCATAAAATTCAGAAGCATTTTAACTTGCTTTGGGCTCAGATGTTCAAGTTCCATATAAATAGAGTCCAGCAGTTCTTCAGCCTTCGTATTTATACTATTCGGTACATCTAAAAGAGATCCAGGCGCAATCCCCAAATGATAACATATCCGATATAACATTTTTAAACTGGGAGTTCGTTCTTCCCGTTCGATGGTTGCATAATACAGGGGATCCATCCCGATTTTTCTGGCTAACTGTTCCTGCGTTAATTCTGCTGCTTTTCTATATGCTTTTAATTTTCGTCCTAACTCGGGGATTTCATCTGGTATATATTCCATGTTATTTATCCTTTTTGCGTTATTTTCTGTCAGTCTCATGGTTATAAAAAGGCTAATAGGGATGGTAGCTATTGCCAACTGCAATAGTTTTGGATATAATGGGAGGCACATACTGTGTGTGATTGCATAATATGTATGTGCCTTTTTTGTTAGTATTCTTTGTCCATGTCCAGCAGGGATTGAGGAACCCTAGGCTGATAGAAGAAAGTAGTGCATGCACGTCCAATCCAGCTATAGGTACATGCCATTGCCATAGCAGAAGTTATGGTTAGAATTTTCTTTGAATGTTTTAACAACCAGTTTTTTATCATAATTAGTCACCTCCGTTCTCTTAAGGTTTTGTTGTACACACATTAAATAATGTCATGGCTGTGTAAGTGAGTAAGCGCTATGCGGTTACAGATCCTTATCCATATTTGGCAAAGATTGAGGAATTCTTGGTTGGTAGAAAAAGGGGGACATACGCGATCCAGCCAACCGTGTGAACATGCCATTGCCACAATTGAAGCCATGGTCATAATTTATCGTCAATGTGTTAATGAGCAGTTTTTCGTTTTTGACAATTGCCTCTCTCTGGTTTTGGAATAGGGAATACCAAAGTTATTGCAGCCATCCAACAACCACAGGCCCCGCAGAGTAATAAGCTTTTTTGTGAGGATGGAGCTGCGTTAATTCCTACCATTATAAGTGCATATTCTATGAAAGACATCCGTATCCCCATTTTACGAAAGTGTAATATGCTCTTTTCTGATCTAGGACTGTTTGGGTGTATTGCTGGAGCTTTAAAATAAACGAGAATCAGCATACAATGGAGAAGGAAAATGACAAGTGCAAATACAAGTTCAGGAGGACATCGTATACATAATATTGGCATCATGATTGCGACTACCGTGAATATCAATAAACATGACGTATGATTTTTGGCATGCGCTCCTCCGATATATTTTCGTAAGAGTGCATAACAAACGGTGAAAACAGTAATTTCAGGTAGTATTCTCAGCATCAGACCGGCAATCAGTAAGACTCCTAATTGCTGCAAGGTAGTTAATATTTGATACATTCCATATTGCAATAACTCTAAGTCCTCGGTTCTGGCTGCCTCAGCTTTTATAATCTGATTGCATATTATGTTTGTTAACTGTTCTGTCCCCATTGAGTTAAGACCTCCGTTCGTATGTACTTTACCGAATGCATAATAAAAAAAGGGCGATTGTTCGGTAAAATAGATATTTTCATTAAGAAAACAGGAGGTTATTGCGATGGTTGTGGTAGTGTGTGATGATAAAAAGGGAATCGTAGAAAAATTGATCACTTTACTAGAACAACGCAGGCAAGGGGCGGATTTATCGTTATTCAATGATATACAACTGCCAGGGGATATCTGTTATGTTGAGTACTATGTTTTATTTATGTATTTATACTGTAAGATTCAAATATGCATAATAAACAATTGTCAGACTCATCGGAAACATTTAGTCAGATGTGAGAGGATATCAATCTCAAAGCTTAATCAAGGAGCGTTGCAGATGTTTTCTTACAAGAAAGGGTTGGTATAATGCCATGATAATCTGGTATGCTCTTTCTCTTGCATTACATATTGTCGATAATCTTATTTTGTTGGGAATGTGTAGTATGATTTCTCATTTCCGATTCCGGAACCGGATTTGTAATATTATAATTTTTATAACACTTTTGACACTCCAGTACTTGAAAAATGTTATTCAAATGAGCCCTCAGGCACTTCTGCTATTTACTTTTTTGCTACTGTTTTTAACGATACATATTCTATTTGTAGAAAAAATTCGCTATAAAATATTGATTTTAATTATCTACGGAACGGTTATGTTTCTTGGAGAATCTGCAACATATCAGTTTTTCAAGATATGTTCTCCAACAGTAATAGACAATACTTTTTCGGATGCAAGGTCTATTTTTATTGTGGGAACGATATCTCGATTGATAGTGCTTCTTCTGTTATTAGGATTGCGAAAGTTTCTGAGCAGACGTAATCAATATAAATGTAAAATTGATACATGGATATGGGCAGTTGTAATCCCAACGCCAGTCTTGTTTTGCTCAGTAATGTTTCTTTATTCCCCATTTGCATTGCTGTCAGAAGATGAAAACTCCGTCCTATTCTGGTGGTGCATCATCGCTCTGGTAATTGCTCTCATCTACATGACAATACTAACCGTCTGGATCATAAAGGAACGTCGGATACGGGAACAATTACAGCAGGCCGAACAATACGTCAGTGTAACACAGGACCGGATGTCGGTGCTGGAATGTGAACAGCAAAAGGTGAGAGGAACGATCCACGATATCAAAAATCATCTGGATTATCTGAAGGAAGCAGCACCGGAAACACAGCATACTTATATTGACGAACTGGACGACAAGCTGGATTTTCGTCACAATATAACAGGGAATTATATCATTGATACGGTTCTCAGTTTGAAACAGCCGCAGATACCCGAAGGTGTGGTATTTACGACAGAAGGTAAGCTGCCGTCAATCCTGCCGGGATTAAAAGATATTGATCTGGTAACGTTATTAGGTAATGGCCTTGACAATGCAATTGAAGCAGTAAAGGATATACCTGGCGGTGAAATCAGAATCAGGTTTGATTATGATGGGGCATCATTGGCCTTATTCATCAGGAACAGTTACAGCGGTCAGGTGTTTGGAAGTACCAATCTGCCGGCAAGCACGAAACAAAAGCCGGGACATGGATTTGGCATCGGTAATATGCAGAAGGTCGTAGACTGTTATGACGGCTTTTTCTCCTTAGAGGGAGACGGTAAATATTGTGTACTGAAAATACTGCTGCAAAACAGGGATCCATGATATTGAAAAAGATTGAAAAAGGAGCTTCCTGTATAATTCAAATATAGGGATTTCCAAGAAAGAAGGTTGAGA
>DAMAMW010000035.1:0-70687 GCA_032073745.1 Lachnospiraceae bacterium
AATTCAAAGACATGCAAGCAGATGCGTTTTGGGACGGTTTAGATGGGCAGCAACACTTTACTTTGAAACAGCTCATGATCAACTGTATATCCTAACTCATCACCTTCAGCTGGCACTGCTACTTTTAAAACACAAATTGCAATTCCCTTATGCTCTAAAATCGCAGCATATCTATCACTTAGAAATTTCATCAGTATTCCTCTCCCGGCTCTGCCGCATAACTATCTTTCTTGGTTATCATCAATATCTTCCATATCATCAGCGACTTCTTCCGGACCAAAAGTCATTACAGTTCGCTCTTTGTCATAATAGCAGCGAAAAAGCGTAATCGTAGAGAATGTAGATATGATTCTATCAGTTTCATTTTGATCTTCTTCACTTGTTAATTTTTCACACCATACCAATAATTCCAACATCCCAAATAACTGATTCTTATTGCGTTCGGCAACATCACATAGCTTATCTAAATCGTTTTCAAAATATTTGTGCGGATCATAGTCCTTCGTTAGATTTTTATACATTATATTAAAATACATTAAATATCCTTGAATATAAGGACTATCGTATTTAGCCAAAACACTCTCTTGCATTCCTCCCCCTTCCCAGCCGTAAAAATCATTCAGGTTCGCCATACAACAAAACACTTTTTAGTTAATAGCATTCTGCTCTCGACTCTGAAAAAACAGTTCTAATGCCTGTTCGATAATATCTTCTATCTCTTTCTTCGATTCTCCAGCAGCAAAATACTTTGATACTACCGTGGCTTTTATCTGTATGGGCTTCGGCTTATTACTTCTTGGCTTCTTATTGACTTCACCTGAAAGAATCATCAATACAGTCTCATTATTCAAACGCTTCTTTTCAAAATAATCTCTCAGCAGGTCAGCTTTCTTTCCATCAACCGTATGGTCATTATTTAATACACATTCAACAATACTCTGTTGTATGTCTTCATCTGTTATAAATGACAACGTATTCGCAACCGAAAGCTTAAAATGACCTTCATCAAATAACACCATTAACCCAGTACAGAAATGTTCACCAATACGAATGTACTTAGCAACCTTATCCTCTGTCAAATTGTATTGTTCAGCTAATTCAGTACGACTTCCAGAACTTCTGCTGATTTCCGCAGAAGTTTGACTAACGCTTGTATTATCAGGGTTCATCAGCATTTCAATTTCCAAAATAAGGTCACTTCTTCTGCCTTGAGACTTCATTGCCCGATAATGTTCAAACAGACAATATGCTCTCTCTGATTCGCTCATATCAGCAAAAGAACGCTGGCGTAAATTGGTTTCAATAACGATCAGGGTTGCTTCATCAATCGTAAGGTTCTCCTTAATAATTACCGGAGCTTTTGTCAAACCTGCCGCCTGTCCACAATTCTTGCGATTATGACCACTTAGAATAATGTACCTGTTATCAGTGGTGTACCACAATATTATCGGCATCAAAACACCAAATTGTTGAATACTATCAACCATATCAGTGAACTGCTTCCCACTGTACAGTTTAAATTTATGATTAGGGAACGACTCCATAATATCAAAATCCATTTCCGCAATCCCAGCAGGTGCAGTAACATCTTCTTTCAGTTCTTCAAATTTGATCATTTCTTCAAAACTTTCAAGATTCAGCTTCGGCTTACCCATTTACACTCACCGCCTCTTCCTTTTTAGAAGAACTATGTGCTAGAAACTCCTGCACAAATGCATCATAAGCTATAGCAGCCGGATTATCTGGCATATACTCACAGATCGTCATTTGATTGCTGTAAGCTTCCCCTACTTTTATTGAACGGGGAATGTGAGTCTTAAATATGGGGATTGAACTCTCATATCCCTTTCTGATGAGATGGGATACTTTTTTGGATAAAATCGTATTCGGTGAATCCATGGTAATCAATATTCCATCAATTCTAAGCTTGTGGTTGCTGTATTTACGAATAGTCTGATAGTGTTTCATCAATTCTGTCAATCCTTGTGCCGAACTCAACTCAGCCTGTGTGGGTATGATAATACTGTCCGCACACATAAATGCATTGATCATGGGTGTACCAATCTGCGGCATACAATCAATAATTATGTAATCGTATAAATCCCTGATCGTATCAATGTATTGTGACAGAACTCTTTCCCTAAAATCCACAAAGCAAAGATTACGCTCCAAGGTATAAAGCTGTGAATTGGATGGAATTAAATCCACTCCACATGGGGTTTTAATAACGTAATCTTCAATCGGCGGCAATGGCTGCTCCTCGATAATTCTCCGGATCAGCGTATTCGTTGTAATCTCCAGCATGTTAGGATTTGTAACTCCGAATAAAAAAGTTGAATGTCCCTGTCCGTCATAATCTATATGAGCAACTTTATAACCTTTCATTGCTAATTTGGCAGACATGGCCGTAGCTGTGGTTGTCTTCCCCACACCTCCTTTCTCGTTTGCAATTGCTATTACTTCTCCCATAATATCCTCCTATTCTCCTGTACTTTAAATTCCTTGGCACACTTGTTTTAGGTCTACTAAATCGGGATATCTTCAAAGACAGCCTGACCCATTTTTTCCGGGCAAGAAAAATAGGACTAAGCCAGCTTATGAAAGCAGTAATACTGCTCCGGATTATCCGGACATAAACCGATTTAGTCCCACCTAAAGGTTTCATATTTTGTTACACGGGTCTAAGAACAACCCTGCCAGTGCACAATCTACCCAGCTGGTGTTATACTGATGCAAATTCAGTTTTCGAATGAAGAAACGGGCCCATCCATCCGTCCAAATAACCATACATCTGGCATTTTTCCGTAGGACTAAATCAGCGGAATCCCTTGAAATCACTGGGGTTCTACTAACTTGACATCAGAATAACACAATACCCCGAATCCAAAACGCCAACCAAAACCCCTTTCCCGGTTAAGTCAAAAGGAGCTTCCTGTACCGGATTGATGCAGGAAGCTGCCTTGGCCCTGTTAATAGCAAAAAATAAACGTTTTGGTTTTTCAACAAATTCGATCTGCGGAAATTGTGTGATCGTATTGATCAGAGATTCTGGTGTAACAATAATTGCATACTCATTATGCATCTCATCTACGGTAACTCCCAGCTCCCGGATCGGATCCAGGCTGCCGGAATATTTTACAATCAATTCCCAGGTATTTTCCTCCGGATTAAAACCCAGCCGAAGTTCCGGTGACCGCTCCCGTTCCTCCGGTGTTACACTCAGCGACAAGTTTAAAACATTCTCCAGTTTCTGGCTCTGGTTATCCATATCGATTCATTCACCTTTACATAATTCTGGTTATTATAACTGTATTATGCTTATCTATAATTCATACCTTCAAAGTGGTAACCGCTCCTCATATTGGAAAATAAGTATTAATCCCCTCTGCTTCCCGCCGTACAATCCGCTTCTCATCAACCAGATAATTCAAATGGGAGATTGCCTCCCCTACCGCAAACCAACGCTGTGCCGGCGGAAACTCCGCCCAGTTCTTTGCCCGGATCGACCACTTCATTTTTCCCGTTACTTCATATCCGTTCAGTCCCGGAAAAAGCGCAAGAATCTCTACAATGTCATTCAGCCGTTCTTTATGATGCTCTGATAATTCTTCAATCCGCTTCTTAAAATCCCCGTTATTTTCCCTGTGTCCGGTCAAAGTCATCTCAACCGGAATATCAGCAACTGCCTCAAGACTATTCAGGTAATATGACAATGCATCCGGCATGCTCTCCCAGGTAGTAATATTTGGTGTAATATCAAATAAAATATGATCGCCGCTGAAAAAGATCTTTCGTTCCATATCATACAGACAGGTATTCCCCGGTGTATGCCCCGGCGTAAAAATACACTTCAGATTGCCCCTGCCAAAGGGTAATATCATATTGTCAGTAACCGGGATATAATCAAACACCTCGTCGGAAACTAAATTTTTGCTCGGATTAGCACTGCGGGTACGTGTCAGTTCCTCCGGCGGATAACCTTCCTTCAGATAAATCGCCTCGGTCGGCAGCCAGTAATCATCCGGTTTTTCGATCACCAGATCAAGCAGCAATTTATCGGTTTCATTCATAAATATCCTTGTTCCTGGGGCTGCAATCTTTGCTGTCAGGCCGGAGTGATCGGCATGAAAGTGCGTTAAAAAAATATCTGTCCGGTTCATATCCAGCTGCAATTCCAAAATCCCGGCTTTTAAATCAGCCAGACACTCCGGCTGGTTGAAACCGGTATCAATCAGCAGATTCCGCCCCTCTTCCATAATAACATAACTGTTGAGATATCTCAGCGGATTGCCCGGCAATCCGACTGTGATACGGTATATCCCCTCCCGAATCTTATCTACCATCTCTTCTCCCTATTCTCCTTATATCTGACATATTTTATCAACACATGTGCAGATAATGATAACACTACTTTTAAAACATGTCCAGTCTTTGACAGTCTGTTAACAACACGTATTAACAACAGCTTAAGAAGGCTGCGTATTGCTGCGCAGCCTTCTGTAACATATTATTTTACTGTAATGCGGCCTTCTGTGACCGGAGCAACCGGAGTATTTTGCATTATATATGCTTCCAGAATATCCGTTGTCTCCCCTACTTCTTTTACTGTTTTACCATTGACAGCTCCGGGATTGGTACTCATGCCGGTTACCATTGCCACAACGTAGGTTCTCTCTGCTTCCAGCTCCGCTCCGTTAATCTGAATACTAACAACACGATCGCCAGGCAATGACGGATCAAATACAATCGTCAGCCCGCTCACCTGAATATACCCCGCTGCCGGTTCCGGGTAAGAAGCCAATGCATGATTAACCAGTGTCAGGATATCACTGCCTGTCATTTCTTTGTTGATCACGTCAGAATTTACTCTGCCAATATTTAAAACGTCACCTCTGGTAATGTTTCCAGGTTTTAATTCGCCGCCGATAATTCCTGCCGGAAGAATTGCAATATCAGAACCGGCTGCTGCTTTTACCGCATCTGCAAACAGGTTACCCACATTCGTCTCCTGCGTACGTACCAATTCTCTGGTTCCTACCAGTTCTACCGTTGTCTGCCCGATTACCTGCGCAAAATAGGCATCACGTTTTTTTACCAGGTCGGACACTGCTGCTTTCGTATCTTCCTTTTCAGGAGCTTCTGCAAATTGAGCTTTTGTCAGCAGGTGCGCATCTGCATCAACTATTACGCCATTTTCTATCTGCAGATTAATTTCGCCGAGATACTTGCTGTATTCACCGGCCTGGGTGATCAGGACACCATTCACTCTTTTGCCTTCTTCCAATACAGTATGACTATGTCCATCAATGATTACATCAATACCGGGAACTTCTTTTGCGATCCGGTCGCTGGTCATTTCTTCTGATTCCGCATCGCCAAGATGAACCAGCGCAATCACAATATCAACCTGGGGACGGATCTCATCAACAAGTGTTTTACAAACTTCCGATGCATTCTGGTAGTCAAAAACGCCCTGTACGTTACGCATCGATTCCGGTGTAGTCACGCTGACAATTCCTGCTTTCAGTCCGCCATCCAGTTCCAGGATCGTACTTCCCTGATATACCTGAGTCCCGTCAACCAACGGCATATTGCCGCATAAAACCGGGTAATCGAGAGCATTTATGAACTTATCCAGCGGATCTTTGCCATAAGAGAAATCGGCATTGCCAAGCGCCATCGCATCAAACCCGATCGTGTTTAATATGGCCGGCAGGCTTTCCCCTTTGTTAAATGCAGATGAAGCGGTTCCGGCCATGGTATCACCGGCATCCAGTACAATCGTATTGGGGTTTTCGGCTTTAACCTGACGGATATATGCGGCAAGTTTGGCATAACCGATTGCTGTATCAGTTTCTTCCACATAACTATGTACATCATTAAGATGAAGGATACGGATTGTACCGGAAAAACTGTTCTGCTGTCCTTCCTCTGCTGCTGTCTCAGCCATGGCAATGCTTCCTGAGCCCACGCATGCCGTTGCTGTCAGCACTACTGCTGCTAAAGCCATTACTCCAAATCTTTTATGTCTTTTCATTATAATTTCCCTCTCTCCCGTTTAGTTGATTCCCATACTCATCAGCGCGATCGCACTGGCATCCGTTGGTTATTTGGTATATTATAATAATAGTTTAAATGGCTTTTTCTGTCCAATATCCATATACTCATGCATAACATAACCAGAAAGTAATGGAATTATATACTAAATTTATTTTGCAGCTCATTTACCAGAAGAGGAATCGCCGGATTGGCATTGTTGCACCGCCAGGCGGCTACAATCGTATGTGTGGACTCCAGCGGCAGATAAAGATATCTGCTGCCGTCCGCCTGATAAGTCCAGTAATCGGTAATCGCCACACCAAAACCATTCAGCACATTGAGTTTTAATGCTTCCGTATTTCTGACAAGCTGGATCCGTGGTGTGAAATTGTATGGCTCACAAAAACCATTGACCAGATCAACGATAAATGAGGTACGGTCCGTACCCGGCACAAAAAAGATTTCATTCTTAAAATCATAGGGTACCAGATCTTCCCTTCCGGCAAACGGGTGATTCCGGGAGAATAAAATCCCCTGTTGTACTTTGGCAAACCGCAGCATTTCCAAAGTCGGCATTGGCGTAATACTGGATTCCAGAGTGATCCCGATATCAATCTCATTTTCATGCAGTGCCGTAACGATCTGATGAAATGCATAACTTTCCAGATGCAGATGCAGCTTATCATCCTGTTCCAGCATCTTCTTTTTACTTTCGGCAAAAAAATCATCCATCGTCCAGCCGCTGCCACAGCCAATTTTCAGTGTCAGGATCTCATTCTGGTGGTTATCACGGGCCTGTCTTGTCAGAATCTTTAAATCCTCACGCTGCTTTCTGAAATAATCGGCAAACATCTGGCCGGCCGGTGTCAGTTTCGTACATTTATATCCCCGCGCGAACAATTCCACCCCCAGCTCTTCTTCCATTGCAGAGATCTGTTTGCTGACGGCCGGCTGTGATACATACTTTTCATTGGCAGTTTTTGTAAAGCTCAGATTCTCAGCTGCTGCCAGAAAATATTCGATCTGTAAATCATTCATTCACAACCCCTCCTTATTTGTTACACTTAAGTAAAAACGGCCTATACAAATGCCATATTGGATTTTGTATAAACCGTCCGTCGAAGTACTCAATTATTTATGAAACACATATTTATCAATCGTTGGCACCAGTACCTTCTGTATCGGTTTCATCACTTTCCCCACCACCAGGGCACTGATTACCGTACCTTCTCTCACGCCGTCCAACCGTCCCAGAAAAATCAGTGAACAAAGCACTGATAATATCACAACACCACAGTCTACTATGGCTTTGGCCTCATGAAATGGTTTTCCTTTCAGGATCTTCTTTGAGATTGCCTGAGTCAGACCTTCCATCGGCATATTAATCAGTTTCGCATCCACATACATGGCTACGCCAAAAGCAATCAAAACAATGCTCACGGCCAGCATGAGGAGCTTTCCCGGATAACCGGGAAGAGAAAAATCACCCATTACCATCTTGGCAAAGTCAGTAAAATAGCCAAACAGGAATGAGAAAATTATCTGTGTCAGATTGATCAGCTGAAACTCTTTTCTCAGCAGCAACATCTGAATCAGAATAAATCCAACATAGATAACCACAATACAGGTTCCGATCTCCTGTCCGGTAATCAGGCTCACTACATAAGGCAGTGAGTTGACCGGTGATACCCCCAGGTTTGAATTAATCGAGATTGCCACCGCAAATGAAATAAACAGCAATCCGATCACATAGACCACGATCTGTTTTGCAAAAACCTTCATTCTGTTCATACGCCAGGCTCGCTGTATATTTCTGCGGTTTCTTCACCTTTCAGGATTCTAAGGGCTCCGGCCGCCAGGGATTCCAGTTCATTCTCACCCGGCATGATTTTAACCGGAGCAATAAATTTTACATACTGTACAATCATCTTTGTCAGCATCTCAGAATAAGCCACACCACCGGTTAATATGATTAAATCGATCTTTCCCTTTAAGACCGGTGACAGTTCACCGATTCCTTTGGCAATCTGATAGGCCTGGGCTTCAAATATCTGCTTCGCTTTAGCGTCACCGGCCACAATCTGCTTCTCAATTTCGATACAGCTGGCAGTATTCAGATATGCCTTCATACCGCCGTTCCCGGCTATTTTTCGCTTCATTTCACGTTTATCGTATTTACCGCTGTAGCACATATCAACAATATCATTCAGTGGTACACTGCCGGAACGTTCCGGTGAAAACGGACCGCCATCAGCTGTAATCACATCAATGATCCGGCCTTTTTCATGGGCACTGATCGAAATGCCGCCCCCCAGATGGGCAACAATAAAATTCATGTCCTGATATCGTTTTCCGCCTTTTTCAGCTGCTTTTCTGGCCATTGCCTTGGAGTTTAACACATGACAGAAACTCTTACGGACAATCTCCGGAAAACCGGTAATTTTAGCAATGTCCTGAAGTTCATCGGCACCAACTGCATCATAGATATAAGCCGGAATTCCCAGCGGCGCGGCAATTGCATCAGCAATCAGAGCCCCCAGATTGGAAGCATGCTCAATCGTATCCGGTGCTGTCAGGCGCTTTTTCATATCTTCAGAGACCTGATAACCGCCGGCATGAATTGCCGTCAGCTGGCCGCCGCGGCCGACAACGGCTGAAAGATCTTCCGGTTTTACTTTGTAAGTTTCCATTGCCTTCAAAATATTGTCTTTGCGCATTTGAAATTCATCAGCAACCCGGTCATACTGTTTTAATTCTTCATCTGAATGAGTAACACTTTCAGTGAACACAACCAGTTCATCATCATATACGGCAATCTTGGTCGATGTGGAACCAGGATTAACAGCCAGTATTTTATATCCCATACTATTTTCCTCCCTTATTCTGCTGCCGCAGCTGAAACTACGATCGACAGGAATTTTTCTTCTGCTGAGGAGCCTCTTGATGTCAGTACGATCGGGCACTTTGCACCGACAACAAATCCGGCCAGTCTGGCCTTGCAGGTACATGCCAGCATTTTGCCCATAATATTACCGGCATGAATATTCGGTGCCACAAGTACATCGACATCACCGGCAATCCGGCTCTCATAACCTTTCATGGCCGCAATCTCTGCATCAACAGCACAATCATAGGAAATCGGTCCTTCTACGATACAGTCCGTAATCTCACCTTCCCGGTTCATCCGGGCAAGTTCTGCTGCTTCAACGGTCTCCGGCATTTTGGGATTTACTTTTTCCACACAGGCAAGTACTCCTACCTTGGGACAGTCATACCCCATTGCCCTGAGTGTACCGACAGTATTTTCAATGATTGCCTTTTTTTGTTCGAGTGTCGGGTAAGTGACCATACCACCGTCTACCGGCACCAGAATCTTATGGTAGGTAGGAATGTCAAACATTGTGAAATGGGACATCACACCGCCTTTTCCAAGACCTTTTTCTTTATTAACAACTGCTTTTAAGATGACACCGGTATCAAGGTATCCTTTCATCAGAAATTCCGCTTTTCCTTCTCTGACCAGAGCCACGGCCAGTTCTGCTGCTTCCTGCGGAGTTTCTGCCGGATAGATGTCTTCCTCCGGAACTGTTTCCCCCAGTTCTGACAGAATCCGCAGAATTTCTGCTTTATCACCGACCAGAACCGGTTTCGCCACGCCTTCTTTTCTGGCATGCAGAACTGCCTCCAGAGTATGGGCTTCCCCCGCTGCAGCCACCGCCATCCGCTTCATCGACGGATAACCTTTTACTTTTTCTACGAGTTCGTCAAAACTTTTATATACCATCTGTCTTTCCTCCTGATTTATCGCTGGGAACGTCCAATCTCCAGACCTTTTTCAAATGCCTGCCGGTTTAAGGGCAGCAGCTTTGGTTTTTTACCGAGTTTATGTTCGATGGTATCCCACACGACTTCCGGTGAAACCACCTCAGTGTAACCAACATAAACACCAAGCATAATAACATTCAATACCTTTGAGTTGCCCAGTTCCAATGCCAGCTCGGTAACCGGAGCCTTGATCAGCTTCACATCATCCCGTCCGATCTCGTCTGATACGATGGAACTGTTGATAAACAGGCTGCCGCCCGGTTTTACCGTATGTACAAATTTCTTCAGGGATGGTTCATTCATCACAATCAGATCATCCATTACATCTCCCAGCGGTGCACCGATCACTTCATCAGAAATGACGACAAAACAATTGGCAGTTCCACCACGCTGCTCAGCACCATAAGAGGGGAAAAAAGTCACGTTCTTATCCGTTGAATCGCAGGTTGCCGAAGCCAGAAACTTTCCCAGTGTCATGACACCCTGTCCGCCGAATCCGGCTACACATAAATTGGTCTCCATTTTTATCTCCTCCTATCTGTCTCTGATCACGCCAAGCGGGAATTCCGGCAGCATCTTCTCTTCAATGAAATCAAGTGACTGCAGTGCATCCAGTCCCCAGTTGGTCGGACAGCTGGTCACGATCTCAACCATGGAAAATCCTTTGCCGTCCAGCTGATTCTGAAATGCCTTTTTGATTGCTTTTTTAGTTTTCATGACATTACCCGGAGTATTGCAGCTGGTCCGTTCCAGATAAGCCGGTGCTGTCAGCTGATTCATAATCTCGCACATATGCATCGGGTAACCATGTTCTTCGGCATTTCTGCCTTTTGGTGCCGTAGATGCACGCATGCCGATCAGTGTGGTCGGTGCCATCTGGCCTCCGGTCATGCCGTAAATACCATTGTTGATAAAGATAACCGTGATATTATCTCCCCGATTTGCTGCCGACATTGACTCACCAAGTCCGATCGAAGCGAAATCGCCGTCACCCTGATAGGTAAATACCAGACTGTCAGGACTTGCCTTTTTCATTCCGGTCGCTACTGCACAGGCGCGTCCGTGGGGGGCTGTGGTATTGTCATATGCCATATAATCCATCTGCAGGCCGCAGCAGCCAATCCCCAGTACACAGGCTGCCTGTTCCACCAGATCCATTTCCTCAAGTACTTCTCCGATCAGTTTCATCACCGTACTGTGCATGCAGCCGGGACAGAATCCGGATACCTTATCTTCCTGAATTGTTTTCGTTCTTCCATATACTCTTTCCATGTCTGACCTCCTATCTCCCGCTGATCGCTCTTGCCGCTTCCATCACTGCATCCCGGCTGATAATGTTGCCGCCGGAGCACAGACAGGTATCAATACGCCCGCGTCCCCGTACTGCCTTCTCCACATCCTGTACATACTGGGCAGGGATTGACATCTCGATATCCAGGATCCCCTTCAGCTGATCGTAACCAATGTTATCAAATGCCGCATAGGGGAATGGATGTACTGTTATCGCCCGGATCATTCCGGCTTTAATTCCTTCTTTTCTCAACTCATTGACCGCCGATTTGGCGATTCGTGCAGATATGCCGTAAGCAGTCAGAATCACATCGGCATCCTCTGTCATATAAAGTTCAGCCTGTGCTTCCTGTTCCCAGGACTGATACAGTGCCGCTGCTTCTTCATTGGCTCTCTGCATATCACTGGTCTGCCAGTGTCCCGGCTGAATCCAGGCACGTTTTTTATAATCCAGCTTATGGCCGATACAGGCCCAGCTTTTTTTCGCTTCTTTGATACTGTTAATCTCTTCATCACTCTTCATATCAGGAAGTTCTACCGGTTCCATCATAGTACCGATCACACCATCTGCCAGAATCAGAACAGGGTTCCGGTCTCTGTCAGCATAATCAAATGCTGCATATGTCATATCTACCGCTTCCTGTACGGTCGAGGGAGCAAATACCATCATCTCAAATCCGCCGTTCCCGGAAGCTTTTGTTGCCTGAAAATAATCCATCTGAGCCGGCTGAATCGACCCTACACCGGGACCGCCTCTGGAAATGTTGGCATAAACCATGGGAATCCGTGCGGCTGCACAATAGGATATTCCTTCGCTCTTAAGAGCAATACCCGGACTGGATGAGGAGGTCATCGACCTGACCCCGGCCGACGCTGCTCCGTAAACCATATTTACAGATGCCACTTCGGACTCTCCCTGAACAAAGTTTCCATTTACCTCCGGCATTCTTCTGGCAAAGTATTCCGGAATCTCATTCTGTGGTGTAATCGGATATCCGGCAAAAAAACGGCATCCGGCTCTGACTGCTGCCTCCGCAATGGCTTCACAGCCTTTCATAAATACTCTGGACATTGTAACCCCTCCTTCTATTTGTAGATCTCGATCGCTCCATCCGGACACATCCGCCCGCAGATACAGCATCCGATACACGCTTCCATATTGACCGGTTCCACATACTCATAACCTTTTGAATTCACCTTTGACCCGATTTCCAGAACTTTTTTGGGACAAAACTTAATGCAGTACCCGCAGCTCTTGCAGCGTTCTGAAATCACTTTTACTTCTGCCATGCTCCTTTTCCTCCTTTTTGATAATTAGCATCATGTGATTGCTAAGCTCGAAAAGACCTCGCTAAGCACTCAATGTATCCGCATTCCAGGGATAATGAATATATAATTGCAGCGGCATAACCGGCAATGTCATTTGCGTTTTTACTGTTTCATAGAGATCTTCCTTCACACAAGCAAAGGAAATCGGTTTATAAGGTGTAACCATTGCTTCCAGCTTTTTATGGCCCTGCACAACATCATCAGCACTGGTATCATGACCGATATTCGGATTGCTGATCAGCGACAGCCGGTCCAGATGAATATGAGAAGTTCCCAGCACCGCTCCCAGCACCTGATCAATATGTTCCATGTCCATTGACCATGGCCGATACGGATTCAACACATAACAGATCATACAGTTTTCCTTATTTAACTCCGGTGCAAAACTACCGATTGCCCGGGCTCCGATATAATCACCACCGACGTCCATAACTACATAACAGTCCTGATCTTTCAAAAGCCGTCTCACACCACCGACCAGTGTGGGGGCATCCATAAACTGTTCTTCATAATGGACCTCAATCCCCAGTGCCTCTAATTGCGAACTCAAATCACGGGACCGGAACAATGGTTTCGTCATATCCATATCGAAGAAATGTACCGGCCTGCCACTGGTATTTCGTAAATGAATGGCATAGTTGACTGCAATCTCGCTCTTGCCGCTTCCTGCTTCACCTATAAAAACAAAGTTCCCGCATCCGGTAATATTGCTGTTTGAAAACTCCATGTTCCGCCTCCTTATCGTTCTTGCATTTTACATCTTGCAAGATATATTATACATGATATACGAATTGAGAAAATTTTTCAATAGTAATTTTTATCAAATAGGATTTTATTTTTTGTGAATTATGAACAGAACCTAGGTAACACTCTGATCTGTAACTGCAATTTCAGCAACAAAAAAGAAGCCTCTGATTTAAAGAAGCTTCCTCTGCTTACATTTTTATTTTATTAGCTCTTTTATTATCTCTATATTCTCTTCCAGCTCTTCAGCAATTATTTCTAATGACTTTCCCTTTGCAAGTTTTTTCTGTATCTGAGTAATTAACAATTCCCTTTTGCCCTGATCAATTCCTCTCTCTATTCCGGTCTCAATACCTTCCTCAAAACGAACTTCCAACGCATCTTCCATATTAAACTCCGTAAATATCATATTAATCGCCTCCGATCCATGCTCTACCAGAAAATCCTTCATAATCTCTGCCTCCAGGCAATCATGTATAGCCTGAGTAATCGCTTCATCACGATTTCTTCCGGTATCCAGATAGTCCTTGACTCGCTGAATAAACCAGGAATACTCATACAAAGGACGGCAGATTTCTAAAATAGGATGATCCTTAAGTAAATTTATATTAATTACTTTCACCTTCAATTGTAGCATAGGATCCTCGGTCTCCACAAGATACGAATCAGATAATCTCACCTGACACTCTTCATACCTTCTTCTGTAAATTGAAAATAATAAACAGGAGATACCTTCTTCCCTTCAACCCACTGAAAATCCCCCTGAATTCCCTGCAGTACCGGTGAATGGTAAAACCATTCTGCTATCTGCCTCCGCTCTGCCATCAGATCCTGTACCTCCCAGTTCAAATTCAGTTCCTCCATACATTGCTTCCAAGCCATTACCGCATTGTACATATCAGGGACAACATTACTGTCAGGCATGCTGCCATCGTGTTCCCGCTTATATTCTGTGAGCAATCGTTCCCAGTCCTCACCATCATAGCTGACATCAAATTTATTCCAGATATAACTTCCATCCAGCACCTCAGGTGATACATCCAGAACACTGGTTTCAAAACCGGCAAATGACGCCGTTATTCTGCGCCCTTCATCTACCCCTCTTTTTCTCAGTTCGGTTATCAGACTGCCATATACTTCTGCTCTGACAAGAGAGATATATCCTTCATTATCTTTATTTAATGCTTTTACTACGGCTTTCATAATTCCCTGATTTTCATCATCAATAGCAATAATTTCTATCTGTTTGATACCAAGTTCGGGAAGGAACTCCTTTAGCATCTGGGCACTTTCCATCTGAGATTCTTCCGATGAACTAGCAAAAACAGCCACTTTTTCGATATCCGGATTCAACTGTTTCCAGAGTTTTACCGCTTCGACTTCCCCTTCTGTCGTATCACTCATATATGATATCCCGTATGGCGCAGCAATTTTACGCAAAGATTCAAACGAATAGGCAGCAATATTGGGAATTTGCTCTGCGACGATCAGCTCTACCTCTGTTGAGGTGCCGGGCACATCTGATGGACCGATGAAGATACGCTGATCCTTCACCAGATCCTTTTTCATTTTCTTTGCCTGATCAGTTTGAAACTGGGTGTCCAGCACAGTGATTTTGACCGGTATACCGTCGATTCCACCTGATTCATTGATCTGATTGCCGGCATAAGTCACTGCCCACTTTGCATACTCTCCGATATAAGCAAGATCTCCGGTCACCGGACATAATACAAAAAGTTCATACTCCGGTTCCTTTATCGTCTCAGATTCTATTTTCTCAGACCACTTCTGCTGCCGGACAATAATCAGTACCGCACCGGCACATAATATCAGAGCCGCAATTCCGGCTGCAAGCCATCTCTTGTTCATTTTTCCACCACCTTCATCTGAAACCAAAAACGGCTGCCTTTACCCACTTCACTTTCCACACCGAATTTGCTATCATGCTGAGTCAATATTTCTTTCACAATATGAAGTCCCACGCCGTTGCTGCTTTTAGCGGAACCATAGGTTTCAATTTTATAATACCGGTCCCAGATATATGGCAGTTGATCAGCTGCGATTCCTACTCCATAATCACGGACAGATACCAATGCCATCCCATCCTCCTTGACGGCACTGACCATAATCTTTTTCGTTTCTCCGGAAAACTTGACAGCATTACTGAGCAGATTCTCCAGAACCCGTCCGATCAGTCCGCGGTCTCCTGACACATAAAAAGATTCATCCATATCCAGATCAATATCAAAACCAGCCAGTTCCTGGTGAACCTCAAATGATTCCAGTACTGTCTGGAGCAGATTAGATAAGTCAAACAGCTCATACTTTATGATCATTGTACCCGACTGTAACTTTGCCAGTTCCATGGTATCATTAATAAATCCGGTCAGTTTTTCAGTTTCTGATATGATCTGTTTCAGATGAACTTCCCGTTTCTCTTTGTTATCACCGGACATGGTCTGGATCATCTCTGCGTACATCCTGATCACCGTCAGCGGTGTTTTCATGTCATGAGAAATATTAGCGACAAATTCCCGGCGCAATTCCTCTGTCGCCTTGAATTCATCAGCTGCCAGGTTCAGAGTTTCCGATAACTGATTTACTTCATAAAAGCCGCCTTTGGGAAAGGACAGGTTATAATCCCCTTTAGCCATCTTTTCCGCCATTCTGGTCAGTTTGACAACCGGACCGGAAAACCAGCCGGTAATGAAAAATGATGCGATTGCCGCCATTACCACTGCCACAATCAGTGCAAATACAATTCTGGTATACAGCAGATGAATCAGATAATCTACATTGGCCAGGGATTTTGTCATAACAAGTACCTCACGGTACCCATCCCGGTTTGCCAGAACGACTGCTTCTACCGCCCATTCCACATTTCTGATACTGTCTTCCATAAAAAAACTATAGTAGCCTTCACTTTCATCCAAAAGATTGAAAATCTCTCCGGAATCAAGTTCCGGTATCCAGGAATTGTTGTCTTCCCCCTGATTGTCCAGTGACAATTGAACCTGATAATCTTTTTCCTTAATAATCCGGATAAAATATTCTTCACTGCCGGACAGGAATCTGAGATTGCTCTCAAAATCAGGTTCTCCGTATTTTCTTAAAGCTGACCAGACCACCCGGTCCAGCGCTTCCATATTTTCATCCTTGTAACGTACCCGCAGCGACGTTTCAAGTACACCCCAAAAAAGCAGTGCAATCGACACTGCCACAAACGTAATGCTCAGCCACATCACCACGCTCATACGGCGTTTAAACTTAATCGGCTTCAAACTTATACCCTACTCCCCTGTGAGTTATAATAAACTTACGGTATTCTGCAAGCGAACGTCTCAGCATCTTGATATGAGAGTCGACAGTTCTGCCATCACAAAAAGCATCGAATCCCCACACCCGGTCCAGCAATTCTTCCCTTGTAAATACAATATCTTCATGAGATGCAAGAAAAAATAACAGATCAAGTTCCTTGGGTGTCATGGCAATACGCTCTCCGTTAACACACACCTTTCGACCGGATACATTCATCCTCAAACCTTCGAATTCCATAATATTTTGTTCCGGTTTTTGGGATAAAGTTTTATACCTGCGTATAATCACCTTAACCCTCGCCATCAACTCTTTTAACGAAAAAGGCTTGACCACATAATCTTCGATGCCCAGCTCAAATCCATACAGCTTGTCATACTCCTCACCCCTGGATGAAAGCATCAGTACCGGAATATTCTTTTTCTTTTTGATCTCTTTGTATGCAGTAAATCCGTCAATTCTCGGCATCATGATATCCATGATAATCAGATCAAAATCTTCTTTTGCACAAAGGACGACAGCTTCGCTGCCATCCTTTGCTTCACTTACCTGATATCCTTCAAATTCTGCAAACTCCCGTATTCCAATCCGGATCGCTTCCTCATCATCCACGATCAGTATTTTGTCCATAAGTCCCTCCCCCGAGAACATTACGCCAATCCCGGAAACAGAACCAGCAGCAATGCCACCACAAATGTTGCTATTGTTGTATTCAGTACCGTACAGACACCGACGTACTTATAAGACAGCTTTGTCGATGTACTTGCCAGACCTGCCGCAGCAATAAATCCGGCATTTGTCGGTAGTGTATCCAATGTCGTCGCTGAAAATGCTGCTACTCTGTGAAGAGCCGACATATTGATCCCCATTGCCACAAAAGTATCCTTAAACATCGGCAGCGATGCACCGATTCCGGCCGGGCCGGAACCACAGATTCCGGTGATCAGCATAATGGCCAGCATAGCGATAAACAAAGGTTCACCATTGATCGAGGTGAGCGCTTCACTTAATGTTACAAATGCCGAAGTCTCCTTTACGATTGCACCGAAACCGGACAAAGCCGCACTGGCAAAACAAAGGGAACAGGCATTTAGAACCCCGGTCTCCATCGCCTTGAACACATTTGTCATGGAACCAATTTTGTTATAGAATAACACAACGCTTGCTACAATACCAGCAATAATCGAAAACCCGATATATACTTTAAAAACATTAAACAATACAAATGTAAGGATCAATGGGAGCAGTGATATCAGGACGCCGGGACATTCTCTGACGGTATCCAGTGTTACTTTCTCCTTATCCAGAACTTCAAACCCATTTCCTTTGGCGATTTCTTTTTTAGCCGAATATGTCAGGTAGAAATAGTTCAATGTCAATACTACAATACCGCCGATAAATCCCGGAATCAATGCTGCCGTAGAAGATGTTCCGAGAAATGTCATTGGTGAAGCATTTTGAATCTGCGGACTTCCCGGCATACACAGGGCTGCCGTTGCCATACTGCCTAATAATATTCCGGGTGCCATATATCTGGGCACATTACATTCTTTTAAAATCTCCAGCCCCAACGGCATCATAACAAACATCAGTACGATTCCGCTGATTCCGCCATAAGACATAACCACTCCGGCGGCAAAAATAATCAATATTCCTGTTGAAGAACTGATCGTCTCCTTCTTGCCTTTGAACAGCCGTGAAATTCCCTGGGCGATTGATGATGCCGCACCGCTGGCATTATACATCTGCCCGAATATAGCACCCCAGAGATAAATCGGCAGATTACCGACTACAAAACTGCCGATACCATTCATATAAATACTGCTGTAACCTTCCGTTGCACTGATCTGATTGGACAATGCCACAATGATTGCCGCTGCTGCTGCCGCGACCAGAACCGGCCACCCCTTATAAACCATCCAGATCAATAAAACCAGTGCTGCAATAATCCCCGCTAAACCAATTATCATTTGCTTGCTACCCCCTTATTAAGATAGCTATACTTTAACATAGCCGGGTGTAAGGCATATGACAGCAATGTGGAAACTGTGTGAAAATTGCATAGAATCGCATGCTTTATACGCAAAAAATCAGCAGGTATATACAATCCTGTACCCCTGCTGATAACTTTCTGTATGAATATTTCTATTGACCGCTCTCCATTTCCTTTACCGCTCTGACCAGCACCGGAGTCACATCACGATATTCCTGGCCAAGTACCTCAATGACCCGTTCTGCATCACCTTCGGCAACCGCCTTTACCATCTGTTCCAGATAATTATTGGCAGATTTGTCACCTTGTGTCTGCGTACGGTAGAGGTAACGCAACAGCAGCTGCTCTCCCTGAATCACTTTCATATTATTATCAAGACGTTCGTTGCCGCAGTACTTATAAAAAACACCGATCAGATGAAAAACACTCGACACCTCTTCTTCATCTGACCTGGCTGCATAATAATCCTGCAGACAAGCCTTCATCTCCTTTACCATCTCCTGATGGTGGCCGCCGGCCATCGAAAACCGTATCGCCGCACTATGGAGTACGAGTGCCAGATCCTGAATCTCTGAAATATCCTTTTCGTGAAGAGAAAGTACCCTGGCACCAATATTATTCTCATATATAACCAGCCCCTCGACCTGCAGACGGTTAATCGCCTCACGGATCGGGGTGCTGCTGACTTCAAATACTTCCTGCAGCTCGTTGACATTTAGCTTGCTTCCGAGCGGATAGGTAAGGTTTATAATATTCATCCGGATCTGCTCATATAACTGATCTGACAGGGATTGCTTTTTAAGAGCTGCCATATTGGATTCTCCTGAATTCTTGTATTTTGCTTCCTGCAACATATTATATCAGTTAAAATCCGAAACTTCAAGCACTGTTTCCCTGAAGAACTCCCGTTCAAATCCTTTACTAATCCCATAAATTAAATATAGTTTTTGAATAGTTTGACTTTGCGGTGCCGTCCTTCCGGTTTACATCAAAGTTATTCAATACAGAAAAACCATTTGGCCCACTCTCGGTTCCAACAGAAAGAGTCACCTTGCTTTTATCTGAATAAACCACCTTACAGACCAGCTCAGCGCCTTCACGCTGATACAAATCGGCCTTCTTAAGAGCATTCCACAGCAGTTTACTTGCTGCCTCATCAGTGATAGCCGGCTTTGCACTCCAGATACCGGTCTCAGCATCCAGATAGTTCCAATATCCGTCAATCTGCTGCCATCCATAGGCATACCCGTCTTCCTGTGCATACATCCAACTGCCATTATCAAGCTGAGTCCAATCTCCCGCCCATGCTGTCATGGAGCTTCCTGTCAGCATGGCTGCGAGCATAGTTCCAACTGCAAAATTTCTAATGTTTCTTTTCATATCAACCGCTCCTTTACTCAATATCCGCGATTCCTGTAATCGCCCAGTCATAAGTAGTTACTGCCTGCAAATAATCCATTTCCGCAGACTTTTTGGCTGCTTCTTTTTGCAGATAGCTCAGTTCCTGATTCAGATATTCATCCTTGCTGATCAATCCGACGCGATAACTGGCATCCGCGTTCTGCTTCTGCAACACAGCCTGCTCATATCCCAGCCGGGCCACCCCTAATGCATCCCCGGTCTGTTCCACACTGTTATATAGATTTTTAATCTGTATGGTCAGCTTCTCTTCGGCTTCCGCTATAGTCCTGAACTTCTTTTCTGCAGCGGAGGTTGTATTTGTCTCCAGAGAATTCCGGTATTGAATCAAAGTATAATTGTTTCCAATCGCAGTGTCAATGTTTTGTTCCAAATTTCTCTCCCCGCCGGTCGTCAGATCTGTCAGTGAAACAGCGGCAATCTGCAGTCCGTCTGAGCTGCTCTGCCCTACCAAAAGGCAAAGGCTTTCGTAAATAGTGTCAATGCTGTTCTGCAAATCCAACAATGACGATTCGGCTGACAGTATCCGGTTTTCCGCCTCCAGTACCTCCAGCCGGGTAGCCATCCCGGCACTGTATTTGCTTGTGGCACTTGCTGCCAGCTGCTGATACAGCTGATGTGTTTTTTCCAGCGTTGTCTTCTGGTTATTCAACGACGTATACGATATCATCAGCGATTGTGCTGCCACAGTCAGCTGCCGCTCTGTCTGCAGACTGGTTTTGTTGGAAGAATAAGAGTCAAGACGATTCAGCATCGTATTATAAGATTTAGCCGCCCCGCGTAAAACCGTTTCCTGGCTGGCATATTCCATATATGCATCCATATCCCCCTCATCTTTGGCATTCTGCTTCTGCCGTTTAGCGCTGTCCGCCTCATTGCTTAGATAAGTATTAGCATCCGAATAGGTCTTTCGGTTTTCCTCTTTTGTCAGGTTCTGATTCAGCATGGTCGGGTTAAAATAATGAATCATCTCCTGCAGTTCGGAATACTCAAGCACCTGATCGGTCAGATAATCCGGAGCGACACTTCCGGGATCCGCCGCCGATGTATCTTCGGCCGCTCCCGGCCCGCCGGCGATCCCTTCTATGCCGGATGCCGCAGCGGGCATCACAGTCATTGCAGAAAGAATACCGGTCAGCAGCAGGCCCAGGATGTTTCCTGTTTTCTTTTTCATAATTTCAGAGACTCCTTTCTACTCTGCCGTTGCCAGCCCCTGCACATTCCATTCATATGTTTCCAATGCTTCCAGCAAATCCAACTCCGCAATTTTCACACTGATTTCACTGGTTTGTGTCGTATAAACCTGCTGCTGGTACTCCATTTGGGTAATCACACCGGCCTGGTGTTTGGTCGCGGCTACACTTAAGTTCGAATTTTCAATCGCCAGTGTATTCCTGGCCTGCTCTAAATTAATCTGTTTTGTCTGTACTGTTTTATAAGCCGATGTCAGCGAGTTGCCGATTTTCCGCTCATTGTTTTGGATTGTAGTGGCCAGAGAATCCCTGGTGGTCTGGCTGGCTGCATTCTCCAGCTTCCGTTTATTGATCTGCAGCGTGTAGTTATTTTCCAGTGCCTGTTCCAGATCGGCATCCGGATTCAGCTGACTGACTGTATCCGTATCCACTGCCGGCAATGTGTCAATTTCCGGATTATCATTATGTTTCCAGCCCAGAGAAACCTGGAAGGCTTCTCTGGTACTGCTGATCTGGAATTCGGTATTTTTGATCTGCTGCTGTGTATCCTGGACATTTTGCTGATACTGCATGACTTCAATCGCCGTCATGGTACCGGCACTCTGTTTTACATTTGCCAGCTGCAGATCCAGTTGGGACGAAGCCAGTGTGATATTCTGCTGTTCCAGTTCCAATTGCTGCCGGTAATAATCAATCATATTTGACTGCGCTGTTACCACCAGGCTTTTTTCCACCTGCTCATAAGTCAGATAATAAATCTTGCTGTCTTCCAGATTATCATCTGCCTGTTTCAGCATATTTTTGGCCTGGGTTTCCATCTGCAGGTCACTGACCATTGATGATGCATCACTGTTTCCGGAAACGGAATTGTAAAAGTCATTCGCCAGGGATCTGTAGGCATCCGATACATCCGACTTGGTATCACCATAATCTTCTCTAAATTTCCGGTATTCATACTGGTTGTTTTGCACCGTGGCATTGTATTCATGGATCAAATCTGCCAGCTCACCATATTCAATTTTATCATCCTGAAGCCGTGCCCACTCCTCTGCCGTCCGGGAAAATTCCGGGCTGGCTGCCATTACCGGAGCGGAAGACAATGCCCCCATAATTCCGATCAGGCCCCAGGTGACAGGCTTTGTTAATCTTCTCATGCCTCTGGTTCTCCTTTCTTTCTGCGGTGTTTTTCCCGCTCCTGAATCTTTTTCAGTTTCTTCTCCTGACGGCGTTTTTCTTCTTCCGGACTGCGGCTCATAATGCTGTAGAATACCGGCAGCATCAATAAACTGAGAATCGTTGATGCCGTCAGACCACCGATATTTACGATCGCCAGTCCTCTGGTCATTTCACCGGAATTTCCGATTGCCAGTGCCATCGGTATCATCGAGATAACCGTGGTCATGGTCGTCATCAGGATCGGCCGGAGCCTGGTTGCTCCCGCTTCAATCAGTGCCGTATCACGATCCATCGTCTGGCGGTACTGGTTTACGGTTTCCACATACAGAATACCGGAGTTTACCACTGTACCGATCAGCATCAGAAATCCAATCAGGGATACCATACTGATCTTACAATCCGTCAGCCACAGTAATCCGAAAGAGCCGATCAGGCTGAATGGAATGGTAATCATTACCATGAGTGAGAATTTTGGTGATTCAAACTGGGCTGCCATAACAACAAAGACCAGGAATATGGCTAAAGCAAGTGCCCCAAACAACGCTGAAAACTCATCGTTCATCATCTGATCCATGGAGTTTATTCCTGTTGTCACGGTTTCTGTCAGTTTTGTATTTACAATCTCCTGGTTTAACATTGCTTCCGTCTGTTCCGTTGCTGCTTCCGTATATTCTGCAGAAATAGTAATTTGATATTGCTTATCTTCCCGCTGAATGGACGCCGGGCTGTCTTTAAAACCAACCTCAGCCACATCCGTTATCTGCACGGAACTGTTTGTTTTCGTCGTCAGAACAATACCTTTTACCTGATCCAGTGTTTTATAACTTCCCTGTGGATATTCCAGCTTAACTGAGACGTTGTCACCATTGATATCCAGTTCTGTCGCCTCCACACCACTGACCATCTGATATACGGTATTACCGATTTCAGACGCTGTCAGTCCTGCTGCCCTGGCCTTAATCGCGTCCACCGTAATCTCAATTACCGGAGATGAGTTTTCCGCATCGGAATGAACCTGCGTTACCTCTTCCCGTTCCATCAGTTCTGCCACGATTTTATTGGATACTTCTACAACCTCATCATAGTCAGCCCCCCGGATTATGGTTTCGTAACTGTTACCAAAAGATGACATCATACTCATGGAACCACTGACATCAACGGTGATATTGCAGTTTGTAATATCAGCCAGTTCCCTCTTCCACTGAGCCGCTACATCCTTTGTTGACATCTTTCTGTCATCTTTTAAATATGCCGTAACCGTACTTCCCGATCCGCTGCCCCTCATCATGCCACCGCCGCCTGTAGTTGCCATATACGACTCCAGATCTTCGTGCTGCGATATAATTTCTTCAACCTCAAGCAGGATCTTATCAACTTCTGAATTAACGATACCGGGCCGTGTTTCGATGGATATGGAGACCTGCCCCGCATCATCTGAAGCCATCAACTCCACTCCCAGCTGCGTTGCCAGCTGGAATGATACCAGCAGCAGGATCACGCAAATTCCCATAACGGTTTTTTTTCTGGGCAGGATCACTCTCATTGCTGACCGGTATTGATCCTGCAGCCGGCTGACCGGTTTGGAAAGCGGCGCCTTGATCTTCTCAGTCGGCCGATATAATACGTAACACAACGGAACTACTGTAATTGCTGACAGCAGTGAAGCTGACAGACAGAACACAATGGTAAATCCCAATGGACCAAACAACTGTCCGGTCATGCCGGTAAGTACGGCCAACGGCAAAAATACAACACAGGTCGTTACCGTTCCGCCGATAATCGACTGATATACCAATCCGGTTCCTTCGATTGCATCTTTCATATATTCAACAAATCCTGACGGGCGGCCGCTGGTCACACGAAAACAGCTTTCCAGTACTACAATCGAGTTATCCACCATCATACCAACACCTAATGTCAGTGCACATAACGTAATAACGTTTAATGACAGATCCATCAGGTTCATCAAAATCAGCGCTGCCAGGATTGACACCGGGATCGAACTGCCGACAATCAGCGATGCTTTGATATCACCAAAGAATAAAAACAGGATGATCATCGAAATACCGATTGCCATAAGTAATGTTTCAACCACCGACATTAACGAACTTTTAATCGAATCCGAACTGTCATCAATAATCGTAATCGACAGATCGGAGTCTGTACGCTGCAATGATGCAATGACGTTCTGAACTTCCTCTGACAGCTCCATCGCTGTCGCACTCTGCTGTTTCGTTATTTCAATTGATATCGTGTTGCTGCCATTGTATCTGGCGATACTGGCATTGTCTTCTGTTGTCTTATAGATACTGGCTACATCGATCAGATACACAACATCATTGTCGCTTGTAGTCAGCGGAATATCCTGCAGTACTTCCAGTTCATCGTATTTCATTCTGGTCGAAACGGACAATTCCTGGCTTCCTACCAGTGCCGTACCGGCCGGATATGCCAGACTGGCGGCTTTGATGTCACTCGAAATGGAAGACATGGTCACCCCATACTGGTTCATCTTCTCTTCATTCAATTCAACCCGGACATATTCCTCAGATCCGCCCGATATCGAAACCTCGGCGACATTGGCAATCTTTTCAAACTCTGGTACTATATCATTATTTACATAATTATAAAGGCTTTCTTTGGATGGATTGTCGATAACCAGCGTCATATCCGAGCCGGAATTGGAATTCATTTCGATGATTACCGGTGTTGTTGCATCATCCGGCAGATCCTGCTCAATCTGATCCACTTTTTTCTTCAGGTCATCATAGGCTTCATCCATATCAGTACCATAATCATAAGACAGCATGATCATCGAGCTGCCTTCGCTCGATGTAGATGAGACCGAATCCAGCCCGCTCAGGGTATTGACCGAATCTTCAATTGGTTTTGTAATCAGGTCATTGATATCCTCCGGACTGGCGCCGGAATATGAGGTATAGACAATCATCATGGACATATCCATATCCGGTGACAGTTCCAGCTTTGCACCGGTGATCGACTGATAACCGAAAACGATCAGGCACAATACAGCCAGGACCGTTGTAACCGGTCGCTTCAGGACTAATTTAGTAATTCCCATATTATGTGCTCCTCCCTACTCAGCCGGCTGGCTGCTCTCCTGGCCCTTGATACGGACAGCAGCACCTTCGTACAGTTCTGAGCTCCAGGTGATCAGCACCTGGTCAGCCGCACTGATTCCGGAAATAATTTCCATTGATTCATCATCGGACAGCCCTGTTTCCACCATAACCTTATGAATAATTCCGGCATCCTGATTATATGTATAAACATAAGACAAGCCACCATCGTAATAAACACTGTTGAGCGGAACCGTCATGACATTCTGCGCCTGTTCGGAAATCACTGCGAGCTTTACCTTTGATCCGGTCGGCAGGCTCTCCTGATCAAGATTCTCATCGATCCGCGCTTTAATAGAAAACAAGCCGGTTGATGCATCGGTCATGCTGCTGATTTCATAAATAGTCCCATCAAATTCATTGCCGTCTTTTTCAACAACTATGGTATCTCCCTCCTTCAGAACATTTTTTATCCGTTCTGTTACCGAAAAAGAAATAACTTTGCCGTTTTCCCCGGAGATAACACAGACTACATCATTCGTCGATACCACATCATAGGCTTCAATATTACTGGATTCAATCACACCGGTAATGGGAGCCGTGATCTGACTGTATGAAACCTGATACTCATAATTGGTTTTGGCATTTTCATATGCAATCTGTGCTGATTTCACACTGTTTTGATACTGCTGATAAGACTGTTCGGAAATACCGCCGCCGGCATACAGCACTGATTGTCTGGACAGTTCGTCACGCGCCTGGCTTAAAGAAAGCTCTGCGGAATCCAGAGAATTTTTAGCACTTTCAATCTGTCTTGTATCAATTACATATAAAACCTGATCTTTCTGTACAATATCTCCGGTTTTGACCTTTACCTCAGTTACATCACCCGATTGCTTCGGATAAATATAAACCATCGATTCCGGCTCAACGCTTCCCACCAGAGCAGTATGATTGACAATATCTTTTTGTTCCGGACTGACTACTTCTACGACCGGAGCCGCTACCCCTTCCGTAAATGGCTGTTTAATCAATACTTTCGGCAGTATGACTGCGGCGGCAACGATAATCACCACACCCCACCCGATAACTTTTTTCCACATTTACAATTTCCTCTCTTTCTTTCCGCCTTCTTTTTCAACTGCGATCAAAAACATATCTTCCTGTTTTTATTTTGTGCCATCTTACTACAGCAATATAAATTTAAATTGAACTCAACATGAACTCTGCATGAACTCACAGGATTTCACATTTTTTTCATAAATTGGACAGACAATTCATTTACAGTTCATACTCATCGCTTATAATAGGGATCATTATATTGGAGAATCCAGGAGGTGGAACCTGTTGTTAATGCTGAAAATTCTGATTGTCGAAGACGATCTGAAACTGTCCCAGCTTTATGACATCGTATTGAAAAAAGCCGGATACGAAACTGTTCTGGCCGCAAACGGAATGGAAGCATGGGATGTCTTGGAAAAAGAACATATTGATTTGATTATTACTGATATTATGATGCCGGAGGTGGACGGATATGAGTTTGTCAAAGGCGTTCGCCAGATGAACACAACAATCCCGATCCTGATGATAACGGCAAAAGATGATTTTGATTCCAAACACCGGGGATTCCGGCTTGGAACCGATGATTACATGACGAAACCTATCGATGTCAATGAGATGGTACTTCGGGTTCAGGCATTACTGCGGCGCGCTCACATTATGAATGAGAAAAAACAGATAATCGGCAGTACCTGTCTGGATTATGATTCACTGACAGTATCCTGCAATGGCGAAGAACAGATGCTGCCGCAAAAGGAGTTCTTTCTATTATACAAACTGATCTCCTATCCCAACAAGATATTTACCAGAATGCAGCTTATGGATGAGATCTGGGGGCCAGACAGCAACTCTGACACCCAGACCATAGATGTTCACATCAACCGGCTGCGCCGTCATTTTCAGGACAATCCCGATTTTGAGATTGTTACGGTGCGGGGGTTGGGTTATAAGGCGGTGGTTCATTCATGAAGCATTTAAAATTGTGGATCACATTCTCAGTCAGTGTTATTATAGTTATCTTTTTAACCTTTTTCCTGACCGCATTTGTTGGTTTTATGATGGTACGTCCACAAATTGAAAACCGGGCTGAGCCCTTTCATTTCATGCCCCTGATCGCTTTTCTTTTTACCGCTGTACTTATCTCAACCACACTGACCATCCTCGTATCCCGCTGGATTCTGGTTCCCATCGGTCATCTGATCCATGCATTGCAGGAAGTAGCTGCCGGTAATTTTAAAGTCCGGCTGGACGAAAATCCGGCATCTTATGTACAGGTTCAGGAAATGAATAAAAATTTTAACAACATGGTAAAGAAGCTAAATTCCACGGAAATGCTGCAATCTGATTTCATCCAGAATGTCTCCCATGAATTCAAGACGCCGCTGGCATCGATCGAAGGCTACACCACCCTGCTTCATGCCGCACCACTGTCTGATGAGCTCCATGATTATACCGGACGCATATTAAAAAGCGCCCAGCAGCTGTCCAGCCTGAGCGGCAATATTCTGAAGTTATCAAAACTGGAAAATCAGCAGGAACCGGATAAACAGGAAAATTTCTTTCTGGATGAACAGCTGCGTCAGGTGATTCTGACGCTGGAACACTGGTGGAGCGAAAAACAGATTGATATTGATCTGGATCTGCCCGAAGTGATGTTTTTCGGCGATGTAGATCTGCTGTATCAGGTCTGGATCAATTTGATTTCCAATGCAATCAAATTTACCCCTGAGTTTGGTACGATCACAGTATCACTGGCTGCAGCTCCGGATCAGGTCGAGGTAACCATTAAAGATTCAGGAATTGGTATGAACGAAGAAATGCAGGAGCGTATCTTTGACAAATTTTACCAGGGAGATTCCGGTCACAGCATGGAAGGTAATGGCCTGGGTCTTACTCTGGTGCGTAAAATAGTCACCTTGTGCCGGGGACAGATCAGAGTATCCAGTCAGTATGGCAAAGGATCGGAATTCATTGTCCAGCTGCCGGTCACTGCCCCTGCTGACTGATTAGTCCATACAAAAAAGCAGTCAATCACGGTGTGACCGGCTGCTTTTTTGTATGATCTTATCCTGTCTCTACAATTGATACAATCTGGTGAATTTGTCTTTCAGGTATTGAATATAGTATCCCGGATCGAACTCCTCTCCGGTCATATCTTTTAACAGACGGTTGCTGTCGCGCATTTTACCATACTGATGAATGTGACGGTTCAGATATTCACGTATTGTCGTGATATCGCCCTGTTCCAGCAAACCCTCCACATCCATTTCCGTTTTCATATGAGCATACATCTGCGCACCAAAAGCACTGCCAAGAGCATAGGAAGGAAAATAACCAAACGATCCCTGAGACCAGTGAATATCCTGAAGGACGCCAGTCGCGGCATCTTCGGGGCGGATTCCCAGATATTCTTCGTATTTGTCAGCCCAGATCTGCGGCAGCTCCTCTATTTCAAGATCTTCTTCAATCATCATCTTCTCCAGTTCATACCGAACGAGTATATGAAGACTGTAAGTCAGTTCATCAGCTTCCGTTCTGATCAGGCCGGGCTGTACTTTATTGACTGCATTTACGAAGTCACTGCGGCTGACGTCTGACAGCTGCTCCGGAAATAATTCCTGCAGCTTAGGATATACCGGAACCCAGAAAGCTTCGTTTCTGCCAATGATATTTTCAAAGAAACGGGATTGTGACTCATGCATTCCCATCGACGCCCCCTGCCCGGCAAAGGTCTGGGTCAGCTCATCAGATATTCCCATCTCATAAATAGCATGTCCCGCTTCATGAATCACAGAAAACAAAGAACTGCTTACAATATCATTATAGTGAGTGGTCATTCTGACATCATGGTTGTGCAATGCCGTTGTAAATGGATGTGCACTTTCTGCGAGGATTCCTTTTCTGAAGTCAAATCCCAGAAAATCAGATATAAACACAGCGAGCTCGTTCTGCTTATTTTTTGGATAATTCCCTTTTAGAAACTTACTATCTATTGTGGTTTTACTCTCCTTAACTGATTTCAAAAACGGAACCAGTTCATTTTTTATCTGCTGGAAAAACTGATCCAGCTGCTCCATGTGAAACCCCTTCTCAAAGTGATCCAGCATCACATCATAAGGTTTCTGACCACCTTTTGCCTGATAAGAAGCAAACTTCTTCTGATAGTCAACAATCTTTTTAAGAGTAGGTGCAAAAGCTTCAAAATCATTATCCTCTCTCGCTTTCGCCCAGATACGGCCTGACTCTGAAACCAGTTCCTTGTAAGCCCGGTATTCTTCCGGCGGAATACAGGATAAATCATTTACCTCTTCCCTTACCTCACGGATAATAGCGGCTTCAGTTTCCGTCATTTCTTTATCCTGTTCACACTGTTCTAATAATTCCTGAACAGATTTACTGGTCATCAGTTCCTGATACATAGCCGAGAGCGTCCCCTCCATCCGGGCAGTATATCGAGCCGCCTGTTCCGGTGCAAGAGTTTCATTATCCCATTCATACAGGATCTGTGTGGTCTGATATGCAATCGCCTGTTCCAGATATGGCTGTAATTTTTTATATGCCTGATTCATAATTTCCTCCTCTGCCGCACGGCAGCATAGATTAACGCAAAAGACGTCATGTTTAATGTTTCCGCTTTCATTATTTTTATTCTGCTGAACTCATTGCATTTAAAAATTCAACTTTACCAATCCTCATCGGAGTCACATTACTCCCATAAAAAACAACAGCCGGTCCGGTAATCTCCGCCCCCATCTTTAACAAAATAGCTACCGTACTGTCCCTCGCTTCAGTCAGAACCAGATCAGTATCCCGTATAAATATATCATGAAGACTCCTGGCCGCCAGCTTCTTCGCCAATCCCCGGCCGCGATATTCAGGATGAATACAGAAACGCCCCCAGTGAAAGATTCCGTCTTCCCTCCATGCACAGACAGCCCCAATCAGGGCATCCTCATCATAACACCCCCACCACAACACCTCATCCGGCAATCCCGCCATCACAGATTCCTCCGGAATCCCCTGCTCCCCATGAAACACCGCCACTTCCAGCTCCTTAAGTGCCGGCATATCACATTCATCAATCTCTCTGATCTCCATACTCATCTTATCCATACATATCATCCTACTTTTGTCCTATATTCTCTCTTGTTTTTTTTCCGTTTTTTTTTCCGTCTTTTCATTCTGCTTTGTTTTTTGTTTTTGCTCCGTTTTTTGCTTTCGCCCTGTTCTTTGCTTTTATACCTTAGCCAGTCAAAGAAGTCGCTGGGGAAAGCGGGGAGTTTGGGCAGGTTGCGGCGACATTGAATGAGGAATCGACAGTTCTTAAATCATAATAAGGCATTTGCAGCGGAGATTTTCTGTACTCCAATCAGAAAATCAGACGCCGAAGCTGCGAAATCATCAAGATTTCGGTGCGCCTGGCGTCGGTGCCGCTGCAAATGCCTTTTTACAATTTTAGAAATGTCCTGCCGAGAGAACGGAGCGGCAACCTGCCCAAACTCCCCGCTTTCCCATGCCACTACTTTAGAAATACTTCTTACTGCCCCAAAGGTTCGCCTTCTTCAAATCCAGATACTCATTATAAGCCTTCTCAAGAATCTGCTTCTCATTCGAGAACTTCAGCAGGTGATAAGCCTCATAAAACTTGTAATATCCGGAATCGACAAAGTGTTCCTCCCGTTGTGGTTTGCTGTAATAGCTGTCAGCCATCATCAAATACCAATGCACATCCTTCTCTACCATATCATGCGGAGTATTAAAAGAATAAGAGCTCTTTCCGATATATTTAATGATAGAAGCACTGACTCCGGTTTCTTCTTTTACTTCCCGAAGCGCCGTCTCTTTGAATTCCTCGCCGGCTTCTACAGTTCCTTTTGGCAATACCCAGCCCTCATACTTGTTCTTGTAATTCTTGTATAAGACCAGAATCTTGCCCCGAAATATAACCACACCGCCACAGCTCGTTGCTTCAATCATTGCAATCCCTCCTGATTGAACAGGTATCCGTAAAACCATACCGACAGGTACCTGTTATGGTGTGTCATCTTAGACTGGTTTTAGTATACCGCGTTTCTATAGAAGTTGCAAGATGAAGTTTTTTCATGCCTTGTCCGTATTTTGCATCTCACGGAAGATTTTTTCTGCCGTTATCGGCAGCTCACGGATGTGGGCTCCGCTTGCAGCTGCTACTGCTCCGGCGATTGCAGGGGATGGGGTATTGATAACAATCTCCCCGATCGACTTGGCGCCAAACGGCCCGGTCGGCTCATAGCTGCCAATAATTTCCACCCGGATATCACCGACATCGGCTCTCGTCGGAATTTTGTACTGCATAAAGGAATTCTCGTAGACCTGGCCTTTTTCGGAACGGCTTACTTCTTCAAACATAGCCATACCGATGCCCTGGGCCAGTCCGCCTTCGGTCTGTACCCGGACCAGGTTGGGATTGATCGCCGTACCGCAGTCTGCTACCGCAACATAGTCAATCAGTTCATAAGCACCGGTCTCAGGATCCAGCTCGATTTCGGCCATACCCACCATAAACGGCGGCGGAGATACCGGAGATGAGTGTGATTCCGTCACCTCAAGTGCCTGTTCATTGTTGCACATAATCTGGTTTCCGATATCGGTTAAGCTGATCTCACTGCTGCCGTCAAGGGCAAACACCTTTTCGCCGTCAAAATCAACTTCATCAACGGAAAGTTCCAGGTAGGAAGCGCCCTTATCCAGAATCTTTTTCACCAGTGCTTCACTGGTTTTCACAGTTGCCATTCCGGTCAGATATGCCGTGCTGGACGCATAAGACCCGGAATCATAAGGAGAAACATCAGTATCCACACCATGAACAATTATATTATCCATAGAACATCCCAGGCAATCCGCTGCAATCTGGGACAGGGTGGTATCACAGCCGGTTCCCATATCGGCTGCTCCGATCATCAGACTGTAAAAGCCGTCATCATTAAGCTTAAGTGTCACCGAACCGACATCAACTCCGGATATCGCTGACCCCTGCATCGCCATCGCGACACCGACAGAACGGATCTTACCGTCTGCCATCTGCCTGCACGGATACTTTTTATCCCAGTCCATCATTTCCTTAGCCCGGGCCATACACTGATCGAGGGTACAGCTGTCAGCGGTTTCACCGTAGTAAGCCGGCATCACATCGCCCTGGTGAACCATATTCTTTTCTCTTAAAACCACCGGATCCATATGTAACTGCATTGCCAGTTCATTGACTGCTGATTCCAGGGCAAAGATCCCCTGTGTCGCCCCATAACCACGATAAGCACCGGCCGACATGGTATTCGTATAAACTACATCGAAGTTAAAACGAAACGCTTTAGGTGTAGAATACAGCGGGATCGACTTGTGGCCGGATAATCCGACCGTGGTCGGTCCATGTTCACCGAATGCCCCGGTATTCGACAGCGTATATATATCAATCGCCTGCATAATTCCGTTCTTGTCCGCTCCCAGCCTGACCCGGATCTCCATCTCATGACGGGGTGATGAGGCAATCTGGGTTTCATAACGGGTATACAGCATTTTTGCCGGTTTCCCAGTCTTCCAGGTGACAATGGCCGGATATACTTCTGATACCACCGTCTGCTTGGCGCCGAAACCGCCGCCGATCCGTGGTTTTAATACTCTGACTCTGGCCTTTGGAATATCAAGGGCATGAGCCAGAATCCGGCGTACATGGAATGGTACCTGGGTTGATGAGGTAATATTCAGACGGCCATACGTGTCCATTGTAGTATAGGTACGGAATGTCTCCATCATCGCCTGTTGGTTTGCTTTCGTATGATAGGTACGATCAATGACATAATCACAGGATGCCAGAATATCATCCACCTCACTGCTGTCACTGCCGCTGTTGTCAGAAGCACAGAGGTTGCGCCTGTTGTCTGCTCCGACCGGACACAGACTTTTCCAGTCTTCCTCCGGATGGACTAAAACCGGATTGTCTTTGGCTTTTCTGAAGTCCAGTACCGCATCCAGTACTTCATATTCTACTTTGATCATCTTTAATGCCCGGTCAACCACTTCTTCGTCTTCGCCGGCAACAATTGCAACCGCATCGCCGACAAAACGGACCCGCTGATCCAAAATCAGACGGTCATAAGGGCTCGGCTCGGGATAAGTCTGACCGGCCATGGTAAATCGCTTCTGCGGCACATCCTGCCAGGTCAGAATTGTCTCAATTCCGGCCAGCGCTGCCGCCTTTTTTGTGTCAATCGAGGTGATCAGAGCATGTGCATGAGGACTTCTAAGTACTTTTACAATCAGGCAGTCTTTCGGGGCTATATCATCGGTATAAACCGGCTTTCCGGTAACCAGGGCAGCGGCATCTTTTTTCGGAACCGATGCACCGACATAACGTTTTATCTTTTCCATCTTCCGTTATGCCCCCTTTCTCTGATTCAGGTACTTCTCAATCGCCCGCAGCTGTCCGACATAACCGGTACAACGGCACAGGTTGCCGGACAGGTATTCTTTGATCTCAGCTGCCGAAGGACAACCGAGCTCCCGTTCCATGGCAATGACATTCATAATCAGTCCGGGGTTGCAAAAACCGCACTGTTCTGCCCCTTCACCGGCCAGAAAATCGCCAAACCGTCTGGCATCTTCCTGAATTCCCTCAAGAGTCGTAATCTCACCTCCATCAGCTCGGACCGCTAACGTGGAACAGGACAGAATCGGCTTTTGATTCATCCACACAGTACAGAGACCGCAGTTTGATGTCTCACAGCCACGCTTCACGCTGTAGCAGCCTTTGGCCCGCAGAGTATCAAGGAGTACGGTATCAGCTTCCACAGTCGCACGAACCATCTTTCCATTTAAGGTAAACTGTATCTTCATCTTAAATTTCCTCCTTTCTTTCCGCCGAATGCACATGAGGGGGACTTTCCTTACATTCCACAGTCAGCTGTTCAATCATTCTTCTTATGTATACTTCCGCCAGGTGTCTGCGGTACTCACCGCTGGCACGTTGATTACTCTGAAATTCCATCTGTTCCGCCGCAAGCCGGGCTGCTTCACCACTATCCTGACCATCGGCAAGCGAAACTACAGCCAGCTTAGCCTTATGCGGTCTGGCTCCCACCGAGATATAACAGGTATTTTCTTTTTTTGCCACCGCACAGGCAATCACCGGAAAATCTGTTTTGCTTTGCCGCTGTGAGGTATAAGCACAGCGGCGGCCGTCTTTTTTTATGATAATCCGGACCAGAACATCCCGGTCCCGTTTCATTTCTGCAAATTCCTGAAGCGTTACGATTCCCCCCTGATACAACTGCACATACGTATCAAGCATCATCAAACAAGTCAGGATATCGGAAAAACCATACCGTCCGAAGACACTGCCGCCAACCGTTGCAGTATTGCGGAACTGGGTTCCGACAATCGCCCTGGTACATTCTTTAAATACTCCGTCAAAATATGCATGTAACCCCTGATGCAGCTCCAGCTGTCTCAGGCTGCACATACAGCCGATCCTGAACTCCCGTTCATCTTCCTCAATCTTATTAAGCCCCAGCGCCGACAGATCGATAACTGTCATCTTATAAAAATTCGACATCTTCAGCCACATCATTCCGCCAATGATCACACTGCTCCTCTTCTGGTTCAGTGTATATGCATCTTTCAGTGACTCCACTCTGACATACTCTTTTGCACGAAACAACTCATTTCCTCCTTAGTTATCTGGAAAAGTAATTATCAAAAACTGCTCTGGCAATCGGTGCCGCAATCTGACCGCCCGATCCACTCTCTTCCACTAATACAGTAACAACAATCTCCGGGCGTTCTGCCGGAGCATATCCGGTAAACCACGCATGTGTTTCTTTCCCGGTTTCGAACTCCGCCGACCCGGTTTTTCCGGCCACACTGTAGGCATCCGTACGTACCGCCGATCCGGTTCCGACGGTTACAACGCTGCGCATCAGCGTCGCCATCATATCCGCTTCTTCCGCACTCAGAAGCGGGCCGTAGCTTTCAGGCAAAAATTTCTTAACCTCCTCACCGGCAGCATTTTCAACATGATCGATCAGATATGGTTTCATCAGTGTTCCGCCATTAGCGATTGCGGAAGTGAGAAGCGCATTATGAACCGGCGACATCTGGGTTGACCCCTGACCGATTGATGTCTGTAATGTCTCCCAGGTTGCTGCACTGCCGCTCATCGTAAAACTGCTTTTACTGTAAGGAATCGAAAGCGGTAATTCGGTGTTAAACAACAGCTGTTCCGTTAGTCCCCTCATCTGATCCTTGTTCAGATCCAGACCCAGCCGGGCAAAGGCACCGTTGCATGAATTGGCAAACGCCTGCTCCAGGTTCTGATGGCCGTGGGCATTCCCGTGATAACAGGATATCGTATAATCCTCATAAGAAAAGGATCCGTTACAATCGAATGTAAAATTCTGCCAGCTGCCGGGATTCTGCCGGATATACTCCAAAGCCGTAATAATCTTAAATGTAGATCCGGGCGGATAAAGCCCCTGCGTTGCCCGGTTCAAAAGCTGGGCCTGGGTGTTGTCCTCTGAAATCAATGCTGCCCAGTCTTCTGCCAGAGTGTTCGGATTGTAATCCGGCTTCGATACCATCGCCAGTATTTTGCCGGTATCCGGCTCCATCACAATCACCGCGCCGCGCCGGTCTCCCAGGGCATCGTAAGCCACCTGCTGCAGATCCACATCCAGCGTGGTAACTACATCATCACCGATATTTTTCACATCAGCCAGTTCATTCATTGTCTTTTCAACCAGATTGACGTTAGAACTAAGCAGATAGAAATTCGCCAGTGATTCAATGCCGGTCTTGCCGTGATCGGAATAACCGACAACATGAGAGAACAAGGAGTTATATGGGTAATTACGCCGTTCACTGCCCCCTGCATCGATCTCCGTCCGGGCCAGAACCCGCCCGTCACTGCTCAGGATCTCGCCACGCACAATCCGGTCGGCAAACCGGTCGAGCCTGGCATTATAAGCATTGTTTATCGTATCTTCACTTTTAACCTGTAAGAAAAAACCGAAATACCCGATCATGCCGACAAACAACAGCACCATAAGGTAGGTGGTAAATAATATACTTTTATTTGCTTTCGGATTAGGTATCCCCTTCTTCATAGTCTTCCTCGTCATTTTTCTTCAGGATATAAAGCCCCTGAATTACACCAAACAATATAAAGGTACTAAGTACAGAGCTGCCGCCATAGCTGACAAGCGGCAAAGTAATTCCGGTTGATGGAATGAATTTGATCGCTCCGCCAACGGTCAGAAACACCTGTACCAGATACACCATGCCAAGACCAAAGGCAATCAGTTTGTAGAAAATCGCCTGCATACTTCCGGCAATCATCATAAACTGCAGAAAACAGCCAAGGCATATTAAAATCAGGCAGAGTGCGAAAATACCGCCAAGCTCCTCCGATATTGCCGAAAATATAAAATCCTTTTCCACAACCGGAATCTTGTAAGGCATTCCCTGATATAACCCCATGCCAAACCATCCGCCGGTTCCTATGGCGAACAGAGACTGGGTGATCTGATAACCTTTGTTGTCAATATCCGCCCAGGGGTTACGCCAGGCCATTACCCGGGTCCGGACATGGCTAAACAGCATATAGGCCAGCACCGAAGCACCGCATCCGCCTGCCAGCCCCCCCAACAGATACAGCCAGTTGGTCGTAGCGACAAACAGCATCGTAATATAGGTCAGGAAAAATATCAGCGCACTTCCCAGATCCTTGGAAAGTACCAGAATCAGTACATGGAGGGCCGCTACTGCCGTCGTTATTGCAATTGTCCTAAAACTGGTAGAGCGGTAAAACATCGTTGCCACAAAAAAGACAAAACTTATTTTTACAAACTCTGACGGCTGAAATGAAAAACCGCCAAAATTCAATGATAGCTGTGCACCAAAGCTGTTATTGCCGATAATCCAGACTACAATCAGCAGAAACAAACCCAATGTACCATAGACCCAGGGCACCTTGCTCAGCTGCCAGACCCGGTCCATAATATATGGAATGATCAGCGTAACCAGTGCCGATACGGCAACGATCACAAACTGTCTCAGTGCGCGGTCCAGATTTAGTCTTGTCAGAATAATAAAACCGATACACAGTAAAATACACATATTATTGATGAGAATCCGTGATCCCTTGCGGTAAAACAAACGGTTAATCCAGATGTAACCGGCCAGAAAAATAACCTGGGCCAGGTAAAACAATACCAGCCGCTCATCACCGGTTTTCAGATACATGATAATATAAGCCAGGGCCTGGATCACAAACATGGCCGCATTCTGCCTGCCGCAGATCCGGTTCTGCCGTTCTTCATCATGAAAACGGAAATAACTGAAATTCCAGTATGTGTAAACTGCAATCAGAAGTATCATCAGATATTTTGACACTTCAATCATGACATTAATCATAATTCACCTATTCTACCCCTCGTTTAAAATGGCCTCTTGTGAAATCAGCCAGAGGGTCTTTCACACTTTGCCCATGCAGGTATTCTGCTGCATAGGCATCTATAATGGTTTCGATCTGCTCTGGAGTCTCTATGGTAAACTGCAGCCGCAGCACACCGGGATCAAGACGTTTGACCAGCCGGCTTTGTCCAATCATTGACAGCGGCGTCGGATTGTAAATTGTGTTGTAACAGAACCGGCAGTGATTTTTAACCGGCAGTTCTTTCTTCATCCGGTCTTTGAGCCATAGAAGTTCCGGCGTATGGCTGCAGCCTTTGACTGTCTTCGTAATGCACTGTGCCGAAACCATCGCCGGCAGGTACCCATAAACGATAAGTTCACTTCGTTTTGCTCCCCGGCCTGACAGTTCTTCCAATTCATGACTGTTAAGTTCCAGCGGCAGCGTGAGTGTTTCCGCTCCCAGCCTATACATTTCCTGTACTGCAGTCTGATTCATCGAATACATGTTATAGTCAAAAATCATCGGCATTATTATGCCCTGATCCTTTAAAAAATCCACTTCTTCCAGAGACCGTACCAAAAGCGCATCAAATCCTGCTTCTGCCAGTAAATCCTTATGCTTACAGAAGTATTGTTCTGCATCTTGACGAAAAATATGCGGCAGTGCAAGTACACACCGTTTTCCGGCCTGCCGGCACTTACTGACTGTCTGTATCCAGGTATCTGCACCAAATCCTGCGGCATCCAGATATACTGCCTTTACATCATCTTTTGATAAAGCTGTTGACAACCCGGATGATTCTTCCAATAATACATGAAGACTGATGCCTGATTCTTTTTGATCCTGGCTCTCCGGCATGGCTGCTGCAGCTGTTTTGGCAGCTTTCCCATCTGTATCTGAACACATTCTCCGGAAAGATCCCAGCTTCAAATCAACCAACGCTTCCAATCCTTTTCGCCGGAGCTCATTCAGATCCTGAACCGGCGTAAAACAGTTTCCGGTAATAACGGCCTTCAGATCCTCAAAACAAAACGGAGTATTGCCGGTCTTTTTCATCTGTTTCAGCAGACGCTCTTCGTTAAGCGGCTGGTTCTGTGCCGAATCTGCTGTCGCACCGGTCACTTCAGCCAGCAGGGTTCCCCACTGCAGTTCAAGCTTTGACGGCTGTCCCTCGGTGACAGTAACGACACCGCGGATCGGTTCCTGATACTTCTTATTAATATAATCCCGGTCAAGCCGGTCGAACAACGATTGATTCCCCTCACGAAATGCCGGCTTTTCTTTTAATGCCATCATATTGCGGCCATTATGCTGCTGATAATACCCATTGCTTGTCCCGCCGCGGTCAAACAAATCTGACAGAATCACCTTATCAGCCGGATCAACCCGGTAGCCGTCCCGTCCATATTCAAGATAATAGTCGACATATTTCCGGTAGATACTGACGACACCTGCCGTATATCGGGGACTCTTCATCCGCCCTTCGATCTTTAAGGAAAATACTCCGGCTTCAATAATATCCGGAATAATATCAAGCGTACACAAATCTTTCGGACTGAGGACATAGGTTTCTTCTTTTTTATTCAGCCGTTTGCCGTCCTGCTTCACTTCATAGGGCAGGCGGCATGGCTGGGCACAACGCCCCCGGTTGCCGCTGCGGCCGCCGATAAAGCTGCTCATCAGACATTGCCCGGAATAACAGTAACAGAGTGCACCATGGACAAAACTTTCAATCTCAATATCGACCTGATCATGAATCGCCGTAATTTCCGCCAAAGACAGTTCTCTGGCCGTAACAATCCGCGAAGCCCCCATTTCGGCAAGCATCTTTGCGCCATGGACTCCGGTAATTGTCATCTGGGTGCTGGCATGCACCGGCAGATCCGGGAAATGTGTTCTGATATATGAAAAGACGCCCAGATCCTGTACAATAACTGCATCAAGTCCCCGTTCATAATAGGGCCGCAAATAATCATACAGCTGATCCAGTTCCGTTTCCTTCACCAGCGTATTGACCGTCATATACAGTCTTCGGCCACGCATATGCACCTCATCAATCGCTTCCAGATAACGGTCTTCATCCGGATTGTCGGCATATGCCCGGGCACCAAAACGGCCGCCGCCCATATAGATGGCGTCGGCACCTGCATTAATTGCAGCAACCATACTTTCATAAGAACCGGCCGGAGCCAGTATTTCCACACCTGATTTCAAATAAACCTCCCATATATCAACAAACAAGGGCTGTCTCACTAACCTTGAGACACCCCGTGATCGGTGATACATATACTTACTTTTTCTCGGCCACAGCTGCTTTTGATCTTCCTTTCAGAGTCTCCGCCGGTTTTTCAATCTCTTCCGGAACCTCTTTTTGAATTTCTTCCAGCTTCATCTGCAGCGTGATCAGTTCATGTTTTAAACTGTAAGTTTCTTTCTCCAGAGCGGCCTTCTGTTCAGCCAGACGGTCAGCCCGCTCCTGTTCTTTAAAATAGTCATCGGCAATATTCAGTGCAATCATCGTAGACTGGTAGTCTGCATTCTGTTTGGTAAAACCGGCCTGTTTCTTTAAGGTAGATATCTTCTCATTTATATAAGCCGCAACCCGGCGAAGATATCCTTCCGGCTCTGTTCCGCCCAGTATAAAAATCTTTCCATCGATTAAAACTTCCGTATATTGTTTCTGGTCCATACTGTAATCTCCTGACCTCTTATCTTCATGTGTTGACATACAGAATCATTATAACAGAAACCGGGCAACTACGTCAACGGAATATCCAAATGCCGATATGCATGTTCCGTAGCGACACGCCCGCGTGGCGTCCGGTTCAAAAACCCCTGCATCAGCAAATAAGGCTCATAAACATCTTCCAGTGTCCCCGAATCCTCACCCAGAGCCGCCGCCAGTGTCTCCAGTCCCACCGGCCCGCCGCCGAACTTTTCAATCATGGTCAGAAGCAGCAGACGGTCATTATGATCCAGCCCGATCTTATCGACATCCAGAATATCAAGCGCAAAATCTGCAACTTTTCTCGTAATCACCCCATCATACTTCACCTGGGCAAAATCACGCACACGTTTCAGCAGACGGTTCGCCAGACGAGGGGTGCCTCTGGACCGGCGGGCAATCTCGACAGCGCCGTCATCCTCTATCTCAACTCCCAAAACTCCGGCCGAACGCTTAACTATCACAGTCAGCTCCTCCGGTGTGTAAAATTCCAGTTTCTGCACAACACCAAAACGATCGCGCAGCGGTGCCGTCAAAAGTCCGGCTCTGGTCGTCGCACCCACCAGGGTAAAACGCGGCAGCTCCAGGCGGATCGAGCGTGCTGACGATTCCTTACCCAACATGATATCGATAGCATAATCCTCCATCGCCGGATACAGCACTTCTTCCACCTGACGGTTCAGTCGATGAATCTCATCGACAAACAGAACATCACCTTCCTGGAGATTATTAAGAATCGCAGCCATCTCTCCCGGTTTTTCAATCGCCGGTCCGGAGGTCACCTTCATGCTGACTCCCATCTCATTGGCAATGATTCCTGACAGGGTTGTCTTACCAAGTCCCGGCGGTCCGTAAAATAATACATGGTCAAGGGATTCCCCCCTGGCCTTAGCTGCATCCATATATACCTGCAGATTGGTCTTGATCTTCTCCTGACCAACATAATCCCGCAGCATCTGCGGGCGCAGGTTTGGTTCTGTGACAATATCTTCTTCGGTTATTTCAGTTGTTATAATTCTTCGTTCCATCTTTTACTCCGTTATCCGGCCTTAAAAGGCCAGGAATTTCAGGGAGGCTTTCAGGACATCTTCGGCCGTCATCGCCGGAGTCACCTCTACCTGTCTGACCGCCTTTACCGCTTCTGTCATCGAGTATCCCAGCGCTACCAGAGCTTCGATTGCCTCTCCGCCCACACCTTCAGCATTCGCAGCACCCGCTTTCGCTGCCGCTGATACCTGCTGTACCACACCGGCAGGCAGAATGTCGTCCATGCTGATCCTGTCTTTCAGATCAAGAATCACCCGCTGTGCGGTCTTGGCACCGATGCCCGGTGCTCTTGAAATCGCTTTGGCATCCCCGGCAATAATCGCCATCCGCAGATCATCCGGACGCAGGGTCGACAATATCCCCAGTGCAGCCTTCGGGCCGACCCCATTGACGCCGAGAAGCTGTTTAAACATCTTCAGATCCTGTCTGCCAAAAAAACCATACAGTGTCATGGCATCTTCTTTTACCTGCAGATATGTATGAATCAATACCTCTTCACCGATCCGGGGCAGCGCCTCAACAACAGAAAGAGGCACATGAATATTGTACCCCATTGATGCGGCTTCCACGATAATCAAATCTTCTTCTACGGCAATTAACGGCCCTTTTATGTATGAAATCAACGTAATATCTCCTCATTGGCTCTGATTTTTTCTTAAAACATCATATCATATCCATAGTTTCAATGCAAGACGAAGATCGAACAAATATTCTGTTTGCAATTAACTTGTTACAGTTCACACCCGGGTCAATCACTAGCTGATTGGCCCGGAGGATGCAAGTTATGGTCGGAAAGCAGGCCGTCCATCGCCAAAGGCGATTCGAAATGACGGGCTGCGTTACTGTTTGCTGGCTTGCCAGTGAACAGTAACATTGACTTGTTAAACCGGCTCCGCTATAATGATGTTACAAATATCACCGGAGGAATGACATGATTACAGTTAACAAACGTCTGGATCTCCCCGATACCTATCCCCTGGAACGGATCGGCACACTTTCAGACCTGCTTTTTTTTGATATAGAGACCACCGGATTCTCCGGTGACTATTCCAATCTCTATCTGATCGGATGCACCTATTACCAGGATAACTGCTGGAATCTGATTCAGTGGTTTGCCGATACCGCAGACGCCGAAGAAGAACTGCTGCACAGTTTCTTTTCTTTTATGAAGTCATACCGGATCCTGATCCATTTTAACGGCGACGGATTTGATATTCCTTATCTGTTAAAGCGCTGCCGCCACTTCGGACTTGACTATGACTTTTCGGATGTTATCAGTCTGGATATTTATAAAAAGATCAAACCTTACCGCAAGCTGCTTCAGTTTGACAGTTTAAAACAGAAAGCGATCGAGCAGTTTCTCGGTGTCAGCCGTGAGGATAAGTACAGCGGCGGACAGCTGATTGAAGTTTACCATGATTATCTGACTACTCACGAGAAGTTTCTATATGATATGCTGATGCTGCATAACGAAGACGACCTGAAAGGAATGCCGGTGATACTGCCGATCCTAAACTATCCGGATTTTCTGGAACATCCGTTTCAGCTTGTCAGACAGCAGATTGTAACCGAGACTGATATCTTTGGCGATAACCATCAGATGCTTGAACTGACCTGCCAGAGCAGCTACTCCATTCCGGTTCCCTTTGAGATCGGCAATCCGCCGGTAGCCTGTACCGCTGCCGGCCGGACCATCACTTTTACGATAGACTTGTACGAGGGAACTTTAAAACATTTTTATCCCAACTATCGGGATTACTATTATCTGATCTACGAAGATACAGCAATACATAAAAGTATCGGTGAATATGTTGACCGGGATGCCCGTGAAAAAGCTACCGCGAAAACATGCTATACCAAACAACAGGGCTGCTTTGTGCCGCAGTTTTCACCTTTGTGGCAGCCCGAGATGAAGCTGGAACCCAAAGATAAGATCGTCTATGCACCGCTTGATCAGGTCTGTCTCGATGATCCTGAATGTGTCCGTGCTTATTTGCTGCAGCTGCTGATCCACCTTGGCTATAAACCTCCGTCTAAGTCATAATATCTGTGGATTTTTCCGGTACATCCCCGGAGAAATCCCTTTTTCCTTCTTGAAAAAATCCCCAAAATAATTACTGTCAGAGAAGCCACATTTCATGGCAATTTCTGTAACAGAATCCGTCGTCTCAAGAAGCATTCTGCTGGCCTCCTTTAAACGGACATAACTCAAATATTGTTTATAACCGAAGCCGGTTACGCGTTTAAACTTTCTGGAAAAATGAGACGGGCTCATATGAACCAGAGCCGCTACTGCCTCCAGTGTGAGTGCCTCGCCATAATGATGAAAGATATACTCCGCCGCCTGCTGAATCTCAGCTTCCGTATCCCGGGACAACGGCTTCCCGGCCGGCTGCCCGCCGCACCGGCTCAGCAGTATCAGTAATTCCATCAGATAATTTTGCTTCATCAATTCAGAAAAACGGTCATTGACCTCCTGTTCGGTCGCGATTTTCTGCAGCAGATTCTCAGCATAGGACTTTCGTGCCGGATCCAGACTGATCTTATACATCGCGGACAACTGTTCCATCGCATCCTGACCGCATACTTCTTTAAGCCGCTCCAGATATCTGCCGGCAAAACATACCGTGACCCGGTCACTCTCCTGAGTAAATCCGTACATCGAACGATGAATGGCAAACGGTTCAATTACCAGAAAGCTGCCCGGATCCAGATCGTAGAGCGTATGATTGAGAAACATCCGGCATTTTCCTGAAACCAGATAAAATAGTTCATAATGGCGGTGATAATGCTCTTTTTTCATTGAAAAATCAATTCTTCTGCGTCTTCGCTCAACAACAAAGCTGCCGCCTGATTCACATACTCTGCTGCAATCTTGTTTTTCTTCCTGCATAAGCTTGGTGTCTCCCTTTATTCAATGAACTCATTTTATCATATTGACTGACAAAGAGCAATTTTTCAGTACTTTTCTTTTATCAGGGTAAATTTTCGAAGGAAATCTTGATTTTTTTGTTGTATGATACTATTGCATCACGGCTTCATGGTATATGATACTGCCGAAAGGTGACTAGCAGAGACAGGAGACAAAAACATCATGCCGGAACAGGCTTCATTATCAGAAAAGGACAAACAATTCAGGGAATTCGCCCTGAATGAGAACATGTGGAAAGTTATCCTTCATGTCGGAATTCCCCTGGCTCTCTATCAAAGTCTGAACCAGATATTCAAAATTTTCGATTCCCTGATGGCAGCTCATATCAGCGCCGAAGCAGTGTCAACAATCGCTTACCTGTCCCAGATCAACATGACCCTGGCCGCTCTGGGCGGCGGACTGGCGATCGGAGCCAGTATCAAGATCAGTCAGGCTTACGGGGCCGGGGATTTTCATCTGGTCAAAAAACAGGTCAGTACCTTATTTGCACTCTGCTCCTTATTGAGTATCGTGCTGCTGGCTGTACTGATTCCGCTTGCCCCGCAATTCCTGCGTCTTGCCAACACACCGGAAAGTTTCATTGCTGACGGAACCGTATTTTTTATTCTGGAGCTGTTTGGAATGATCCTTAGTTTCTTTAATAATATCTACATAGCAATTGAACGCGCCAGAGGTAATTCCAAACGGATATTATATCTGAACACCGTTGTTATTATAATCAAGCTGTCTTTGACCGCATGGTTTGTATATGGTTTAAACAGCGGCATCAATATGCTGTCTGTCGCAACAATTATCTCACAGACAGCACTGTTTGCCGCCGCACTGATTAATCTCAATCAAAAAGGAAATGCTTTCGGATTTTCCTTATCAAGCATTTCCTTTAAACGTTGTGTTGTTGCTCCGATGCTTCAGTTGTCTTTTCCTGTCATCATGGAAAAGATGGCATTTTCACTTGGTAAAGTCGTGATTAATTCCATGAGTACCGTCTACGGTGATCTGACTGTCGGTGCAATGGGCATTTCCAACAATATCGGCGGATTTACCACCACGCCGCAAAACGGCTTCCAGGAAGGCGGATCAGCAATCATCAGCCAGAGTCTCGGAGCCGGCGATCCCAAACGCGCATTGCAGGCGTTTAAGCGGGTCCTGGTAATTAACATCGGTATCGGTGCCGTCATGATGTCATGTTCGCTGTTGTTGTTAAATCAGATCAGCGCCCTTTTTGCCCCGGCAAATCCACAGTTCCAGACCATGATCGCTACGATTTACCGGATGGAGGCGCTGGGGGGAATCCCGCTGGGCATCAATGCCGCTGTCATGGCACTGCTCTACGGCTTTGGCAAGACCCGCATCACCCTCTTTATTAACTTCAGCCGGGTCTTTGTCTTCCGGGTACCGGTACTGTGGGCGCTGCAGCAGTTTACCGATCTGGGCAATATCAGTGTCGGCATTGTTATGGCCGTCAGCAATATCTCCATCGGCCTGACTTCCGTCATTGTGGCTGTCTGGGAGATACGAAAAATATGCCGCAATTACAATATCTCCTTCTGGCGATAATCCTCCAGATCCTGGATCGCCTGATAAATCATCTCCTTCGTAACCGGATATGGTGTATGCCTGAGTTCCTGGTTTTCCATTGTTACTGCCAGTACATCGGTGAGCGGATCGTTTCGTTCCAGTTCCAGATCTGCCAGACAGACCGGCAGGCCGATGGAAATGTTCAGGTCATACGCCATTTTCAGTTTCTCCCAGTTCTTGTCAACCATCAGATTTACCAGGGTACCATAGGATACCACTTCGCCGTGAAGATGGTTCTTTTCGATCACTTCACGAACCGTCAGACCATAAAACAGCGCATGGGCGATCCCGCCGTTATAATCAGGATGAACCGATACGGATGTTACCCCCGGTGATACAACGATATTGGTAATCGTACGTGCCAGCACCGGTGTCACCTTCTGCTCTTTTGCATCCGCCAATGCCTGTGCCCCGTCTCTGACCATTGGATAAAAACACATGCTTCCGGCCGCGATCCCAAACTCACTGCCAAAATCGAGACTCTCACCGGCCTTTGCCGACCACTCTGATTCCACATGTTTGGCCATTGCATCACCAATTCCGGCCCACAGATATTTAAGCGGAGCTTTAACGGCAATACGGGGATCGATAAAACAATGCACCGGTACACTTCTTAATGCCGTAATTTCCCGGAAACTGCCGTCCGGGTAATACATTATGCTGATTTTAGTTACAGCAGCGCAATTGGAAGCAATCGATGGTACGGTAAATACCGGTTTATTCAGCCGGTCGGCAGCCACTTTAACGGTATCAATGCATTTTCCGCCGCCGATCGCCATGATCATATTAAACTCACAATCCTTTAGCTGTTCCTGAATTCTGTCAACATTCTCAAAAGTTGCATCTGTTCCATATACCGCTTGTGCCACAATCTCCACTCCCGATTGTTCCAGCGCAGGGAGAATATAATCTTTTGCTGCCGCCCATGCCTTTTCTCCATATAGAAGAACTACCCTTGTGCCGTATTTTCCCATCTCGCTGCCAAACCGATCAAGTGAACCTGCTCCAGCCGTAAACTGCGGCAGATAAATTGACTGTTTTCTGTCCATATGATTTTATCTCCTCTTTATATTTATTATTTATTATTACTTACATTACTTACACACCGCCGTACTAACGCACCAGATATCCGCCCAGCTGATCAAGCGCCTTTTGAAATCCGGCCTGCAGACTGTCATCATTGCCAAGATCAGCAATTACGCCGTGACAGCAAAAACCTTTCCGGCTCATCTCGATCGCTTTTTGCAGGACGCGGGAACTGATATCCATAATACACACTTCGGCTCCGGCCTCCATCAGACCTTCGGCCATTCCCAGACTCAGTCCCTGTGCTGCGCCGGTTACGATTGCTTTTTTCCCCTTCAGATTGGTAAAATTCCTAATCTCCATTTCCACACCTCTTCCTTTTCGCTCAATTCTTTAACGTCATTGTTTAATCTTCTGAAACTTCTGAACGTGGAAGCGCTTCCACAAATCATTAAAAAAAACATACATTTCTATCAGTAACTGATACAGCATTGCGTAAATATTACAATGCTGCATCAGGCTTGCTGCAGGATTCTCTGATTATCAGCCGACCCTGCATCATGATTGAACGTCTCATCATCTCCGGCTTCGACAAACCTTCAATCAGCGTCCGGGCTGCTTCATATCCTTTTTCATAGCTGGGCTGCCATACTGTTGTAAGCGGAGGCATCACATGTCTGGACAATTCACTGTCATCCACACCGATCACTGAAAGATCATCCGGAATTGATAACTTCATCTCCTTTGCCACCTGATAGATACCGACTGCAACCGTGTCATTAAACGCGCATACCGCACTGACACGATCTTTTCCGGCAAGCATCGTTCTGACCTCTGCCAGAATATTCTCCTCGGTCAACGCTTCACAGATGCCAACATAACTTTCTTCCACAGACAATCCATGGTCCGTCAATGCCGCCTGATAGCCCCGCCGCCGTTTCAGACAGGATGCATAATTCATCGGACCGGTTATCATTCCGATCTTTTTATGACCGAGACTGATCAGATACTCCGCACTCCGGTATCCGACATCAAAATCATCCACATCCACTTTACACAAATGTTCCAGCGTTTGAGTATAATCACCGATCAGCACAAACGGAATATTCTGCCTGACCATCTTAGCCATCGAATGGTCATTCTCCCTGACCCCCATCAGCAAAAGACCGTCAACCTTTTTATTAGCATAGAGATCAATCCCGATATCTTCCTCATCGCGAATGTCCAGCAATAAATTATAACCATGTTCTTTCGCCACATCACTGATACCAATCAAAACCCGGTTATAAATACTGTTCATAAAGAAATAAGCCGGATCATGGGCAACAATCAGTCCAATCGTATTGGACCGTTTTGTATTCATCTCTCGTGCTGCTGCGCTAGGCGTATAATCCCTGGCTGCTGCCATCACTTTCTCCACGGTCTTTTCACTGACATAACCACTCTTGTTAAAAACACGGGAAACGGTAGAGATGCTTACTCCGGCTTCTTTTGCCACGTCATAAATTGTCTTGCTCATGTAAGAGAAACCTCACTTCATTTTATGGAACCGCTTTCATATTTTCTTTGTCATATTAACATAGTTATTTTCACAAAACAATCGTCACTTATGACAATCTTAGTCTTCTAATTTTGTACACAATGCTATTAATAATTGTATGTACTAAAACAATTCATAACAAGATTGAGAACATCAATCCTAAAAAGAGCCTCTATTTATATGGTTTATTGCTTTTTAATTCTTGATTACGAACCTCATACTCACAAACATAAAATAATCTTCTAACATAACCCACAAAAGAAATCAGCAATGCTATAACCGTCATAATATTGCCAATGTTATGACTCCCTAAATAACCAGAACCAATGATTCCCTTATTTATGAGCCCAAAATAACCGTCACTCAAAAACCACCCCACCATTATTGACAATAGACAAGCTACAACTGAACCAAAAATTTTATCTTCTGCGAAAAGACGAATTGGTCCTAATAAAAATGATATTACTAATGAAATAAACGCTGTTCTGATAGCGATTTCTTCAGATCCCATAACAACGATAGGTAATGCTAAAAGTAAGTACAATAGTACTGTGATCAATCCCCTTTTCACACCCTTTGGTAAAATCTGCCAAGATGCTTTTTTTAATTCGAAATATTGTTTTATTTTTTCCGCTCCTGTTTTAGCTTTTTTTTCAATGATACTCTGTTTAAGCAGTTCCTCATTTAAATCTTTTAATATATAAATCTCAGTATTCCCTTTGATTCTTTTTAATTCCCTCACACTGTAAGTATTCACACCATGAAAAATCAGTTCTTTCTCTTTTCCACCTAATCTCAGCTCACCATTCGCTGGCACTAAGTAATATCGTTTTGACACAACATACTCCTCCTGTATTAATCTGATCTATAATACGATTTTCTGGTATTATAAGCAATAAATTAACAAAAAAGACCCTAAGGTATTAATTCCCAGAGTCTTATTTATGATAATATTATCAGGCATTTCGCTTATTTAAAATAAAAGCTCCTACCTTATTTATTCCGATAGATAATATCTTCTCTCCCCGGCCCATTCGACACCATGGTAATCGGAGTTTCAAGTTCTTTCTCTATAAACTCAATATACTTTCTGCAATTCTCCGGCAGTTCTTCATAAGTTCTGATCCCTCTGGTCTCGCACTTCCATCCCGGCAATACCTCATATACCGGTTTTGCCTTCTCAAGGTTCACCGTAGTCGGGAAATCTCTGGTCACCTTGCCATCAATCTCATATCCGACACAGATCGGAAGTTCATCCAGATAACCCAGCACATCCATTACCGTCAGAGCCACTTCTGTCGCCCCCTGAATCCGGCAGCCATAACGGGAAGCTACTGCATCAAACCATCCCATTCTTCTTGGACGTCCGGTCGTTGCACCGTATTCGCCGCCGTCACCGCCGCGTTTCCTCAGTTCTTCAGCCTCTTCGCCAAAAATCTCACTGACAAAAGCACCGGCACCAACAGCACTGGAATATGCTTTTACAACTGTGGTAATCTGTTTGATCTCATATGGCGGAATACCTGCACCGATCGCACCGTATGCGGCCAGTGTTGATGAAGATGTTACCATCGGATATATACCATGGTCAGGATCTTTCAGTGATCCCAGCTGACCTTCCAGCAAAATGGTCTTGCCTGCTTTAATCGCATCATGAAGGTATACAGAAACATCACATACATATGGTGCTACCATATCTCTGTATTCATGGAGTGTATTCAGAAGTTCCTGCGGATCAATCGCCGGTTTATGATACAGATGTTCCAGCATAACGTTCTTGAGTTCGCAGACACGGTCTACTTTTTCTTTTAAAGTTTCTTCGTCAAACAGTTCACTGACCTGGAAACCGATTTTTGCGTATTTGTCAGAATAGAATGGAGCGATTCCTGATTTGGTGGAACCAAAAGACTTGCCTGCCAGACGTTCTTCCTCGTACGTATCGAATAATACATGGTATGGCATCAGAATCTGTGCCCGGTCAGATACCAGAACTTTTGGTCTTGGTACACCTTTTTCAACCAGGTCATTTATTTCATTAAACAGGTATGGAATGTTGAGTGCAACTCCGTTGCCGATAATGCTGGTCGTGTGGTCATAGAATACACCAGATGGAAGCAGATGAAGCGCGAATTTGCCGTAGTTATTGATGATCGTGTGGCCTGCATTGCTGCCACCCTGATACCGTACAATAATGTCAGATTCTTTTGCAAGCATATCCGTTATTTTACCCTTGCCTTCATCTCCCCAGTTAGCGCCTACGATTGCTCTTACCATGTGTGTTTGTCCTCCTTATTAAGCAGCGGTCCTTCCGCTTGCAGTAAAACACGGGAAATTTCTCTTCTTTCCCGCAACAATATACAGTATATAGGATAACCTTTTTAAAATCAATAATTAATTAATAAAACACAGGCAATTATTTCTAATTTACCTGCGTTTTATTATTAGCGATGCTTATCAATATTAATAAGCCTCGCTCACTACTATTATACATTAATTTCTGCTTTCATACCCAGAAGTGTTTTGTTTTCCTCAAGAATCGGATTCACGACTTCTGTCAGGAATTCATCTACCTGCTGCGGTGCACGGCCTACATATTTCGATGGTTCCATAGACTTTAGCAGGTCTTCCAGACTCAGTCCAAAGGCCGGGTCTGCAGCAATCAGTTCCAGCAGATTATTATCCAGTCCTTTTTCTTTGACATTCCGGCCAGCTTCCATTGACAGAGTCCGGATGCTTTCATGAAGCTCCTGGCGGTCACCGCCTGCTTTTACTGCATCCATCATTATATTTTCAGTTGCCATAAATGGCAGTTCAGCCATAAAATGCTTCTCGATCACTTTTGGATATACGACCAGACCATCTACGACATTCAAGTACAGATCAAGGATTCCGTCAACAGCCAGAAAACCTTCCGGAATACTCAGACGTTTATTGGCCGAATCATCAAGGGTACGCTCAAACCACTGGGTTGAAGCCACCAGCATCGGATTCATCACATCTGCCATCACGTAATTTGCCAGAGATGCAATTCGTTCGCTTCTCATCGGATTACGCTTGTATGCCATTGCAGAGGATCCGATCTGGTTCTTCTCAAACGGTTCTTCGATCTCTTTTAAATGCTGTAACAGGCGAATATCATTAGAAAATTTATGAGCACTCTGGGCAATTCCGGCAAGAACATTCAGCACCCGGGTATCAATCTTGCGGGAGTAAGTCTGTCCGGAAACCGGATAGCAGCTGTCAAAGCCCATTTTTTCAGCAATCAGCTGATCAGCCTTGCGGCACATCGCATGATCACCGTCAAACAGTTCCAGGAAACTGGCCTGAGTTCCGGTTGTACCTTTTGATCCCAGCAGCTTCATCGTTTCAAGCGCATGATCCAGATCTTCAAGATCCAGGCACAGTTCCTGCAGCCACAGGGTTGCACGTTTTCCGACGGTCGTCGGCTGGGCCGGCTGGAAATGGGTAAATGCCAGTGTCGGCTGATTCTTATATTCATCAGAGAACTTTGCCAGTTCCGCCATCACATTGATCAGCTTACTGCGAACCAGCTTCAATCCCTCAGTCATAATTATAATATCGGTGTTGTCACCGACGTAACAGGAAGTCGCCCCCAGATGAATAATGCCTTTTGCCTTCGGACACTGCTCACCGTAAGCATATACATGAGACATAACATCATGACGAACCAGACGTTCCCGTTCCTTTGCCACTTCGTAGTTGATATCTTCCGCATGGCTTTTCAACTCATCGATCTGCTCCTGAGTGATCGGCAGTCCCAGTTCCATTTCGGTCTCGGCCAGAGCGATCCACAACCGTCTCCAGGTTTTAAACTTCTTGTCCGGGGAAAAGATATACTGCATTTCCTTACTTGCATAACGTTCAGATAAAGGACTCTGGTATTTATCGTACATAATAATCTCCTCAAATTGGTTTACTTAACATATTCGCCGCGGATATCTTCGGTCGGCGGTTCGATCGGATAGTCGGCACTAAAACATGCGGTACAGATCGGCAGCCCCTCCGACATTTCACTTAGCCGTTCCATCTTCAGGTAGGACAGACTGTCCGCACCAATCAATTCACTGATCTCTTCTACCGTACGGCCATGTGCAATCAGCTGTTTTTCAGAAGGAATATCTGTTCCAAAGTAACAGGGATGCAAAAACGGCGGCGCACTGACTTTGACATGCACCTCAGTCGCTCCCGCTTCCCGCAGCATCTTGACAATCAGATGGCTGGTCGTGCCGCGTACAATCGAGTCGTCAATCATAACCACCCGTTTGCCTGCTACCGCTTCTTTCAGTACATTCAGCTTGATCTTAACGCTGGAGACCCGGCTGCTCTGCTTTGGTTTGATAAATGTACGGCCAACATAAGAGTTTTTGACAAAAGCCGTTCCATATGGGATACCTGATTCCATAGAATAACCAAGTGCTGCCGCATTCCCTGATTCCGGAACGCCCACGACAAGGTCAGCTTCTACCGGTGAATCCTTAGCCAGGCAACGGCCGGCAAAAATCCGTGAATGATATACACTCACCCCGTCAAACACACTGTCCGGTCTGGCAAAATAAATATATTCAAAGATACATCGTGCCTGCTTTGACGGATCCTCAAGCATCATACTCTTATCAGACTTGATTCCGTCTTTGGTAATCGTAACGATCTCGCCCGGCTCAACATCACGGACAAACTCCGCATCCAGTGTGTCAAGGGCACAGCTTTCTGATACCAGAATATAGGCATTATCCTTACGGCCGATACAAAGTGGTTTGAAACCATACGGATCACGGGCACCGATCAGCTTTCGCGGACTCATAATCACTAGGGCATAAGCTCCCTTAATCTTCTTCATAGCGTTTGCTACCGCATCCTCAACCGTATTCGTATGTATTCGCTGGCGGGCAATATGATAAGCGATAACCTCTGAATCTATCGTTGTCTGGAATATAGCTCCGGTATATTCCAGTTCACGGCGCAGCTCCGGAGCATTGACCAGATTGCCGTTATGGGCCAGAGCCAGAGTCCCCTTGACATAATTAAGTACCAGCGGCTGGGCATTTTCCCTGGTACTGCCGCCGGCGGTAGAATATCTTACATGTCCTACACCGATATTGCCATGCAGTCCTTCAACAATCTCGGGCGTAAAGACTTCATTGCACAATCCCATGCCTTTATAAGCATTTACCTTGCCTTTTGGTCCTTCTGTATCGCTGACGGCGATACCGCAGCTTTCCTGACCACGATGCTGCAGGGCAAACAGTCCATAATAAATTTCAGAGGCAACATCATTTCCATCAAAGTCATACATCCCAAAGACGCCACATTCCTCATGCAATTCATCTGCAGTAAACATTTCATTTTTATAATTATTCATGGAATTGCCGATCCCTTCCTTTATTCAATGCCCAAACGACGGAATACTTCATTGTAAGCATCTTCTACATTTCCCATATCTCTGCGGAATCGATCTTTATCTAATTTCTCATGTGTTTCCTTATCCCACAGACGACAGGTATCAGGGGACACCTCATCAGCCAGGATAATCGTACCGTCTGACAGACGGCCGAATTCTATCTTAAAATCAATCAGGTCAATACCAAGGCCGGCAAAATACTCCTGCATTACTTCATTAACAATGAATGCATATTTGGAAATCAGGTCAATCTCTTCACGGGTAGCCAGATTCAATGCAAGTGCATAATAGTCATTGATGAAAGGATCATGAAGTTCATCATCTTTGTAGCTGAACTCCAGTGTCGGACAAGCAAGTTTGATGCCTTCTTCCATTCCCAGCTTCTTTGCAAAGCTTCCTGCGGAGTAGTTGCGGATAATAACTTCCAGCGGAACAATATCCACTTTCTTTACTGCTGTCTCCCGGTCATTCAGTTCCTCGACCAGATGCGTCGGCACGCCCTTTGCTTCAAACAACTTGAAGATGTGATTGGTCATTCGGTTATTAATTGCACCTTTTCCTACGATTGTACCTTTTTTGGTACCATCAAAAGCAGTTGCATCGTCTTTGTAAGATACAATTAAAACCTCCGGATCTTCCGTTTTGAACACTTTCTTTGCCTTGCCTTCATACAGTAATTCACATTTCACCATGGTATCCACCTGTCCTTTTTCTGATTTATAAGTTATAAATATAAAAGAATGCACTTTCAGTAGAAAGTATAATACAGCGAAAAGTCAATTGCAATAGTTTTTTTATTTATTATCAGCGAATTTCTCCACCAACTTTATTAAAAGCAAAACAATGCGTTCCATAGATTGAATACTGACAAACTCATATCTTCCATGAAAGTTATGTCCTCCGGCACAAAGATTCGGACAGGGAAGGCCCATAAAGGATAGCCTGGCTCCATCGGTGCCGCCCCGGATTGGTGATATTAACGGATCAATGCCAAGCGCTCTCATTGCTTTTTCTGCAAGTGTTATCAGATAGCGATGGGGTTCTACTACTTCCTTCATATTATAATAGGAATCGGTTAGTTGTATTGTAACTGTACCGGTGCCATATTTGTTATTCAGGTAATCTGCTGCATTTTGTATCAGCTGTTTTCGGCTTTCGAACTTTTTGCGATCATGATCACGAATGATATAGTTTAGTTCTGCTTTGTCTACGTCACCGTTCATTCCATGCAAATGATAGAAACCTTCATAACCGTCTGTGTACATTGGGTCTTCTGCTGCAGGCAGCATGCCCTGCAGCTCCATGCCGATCAGCAGGGCATTTGTCATCATGCCTTTAGCTGAGCCGGGGTGGACACTGAGGCCCTGAATTGCCACTCGGGCGGAAGCGGCGTTAAAATTTTCATATTCCAACTCACCTAATGCACCGCCATCTACGGTATAAGCTACATCTGCACCAAACTTCTTTACATCGAAGAAGTCTGCCCCCCTGCCTACTTCTTCGTCGGGTGTGAAACCGATGCAGATTCTGCCATGGGGGATCTCGGGGTGTGCCAGCAGGTACTCTGCCATTGTCATGATCTCTGCGATTCCTGCTTTGTCATCTGCACCAAGCAGGGTTGTCCCGTCGGTTGTGATCAGGTCATCACCGACATATCTTAGCAGTTCAGGAAATACCTGAGGCGATAACTTAAGCCCGGATTCCTGATGCAGCAGGATATCTCCGCCATCATAGTTCTTAATAATTTGCGGATTTACACCTTTTCCGGAAAAAGCCGGTGCGGTATCCATATGGGCAATCAGGCCCAGGGCCGGGATCTCTTTATCAGATGTTGCAGGGATAACTGCCATAACATAACAATGCTCATCAACCGTTACTTCCGAAGCCCCCATTGCCTGTAATTCTCTCACCAGCAACTCTGCAAGAACACGCTGTTTTTCAGTGCTGGGTACCCTCTCCTGATCTTCTTTTGATTCAGTATCAATTTTTATATACCGCAAAAATTTTTCCGTAACTTTTTCAGTCATTCTATCACCTCTCAAAATTTCTTATATACCTATATAATTACTCTTCCCATCATATTATTCTAATATTTGCACGGACCAACAAATATATGTTATATTCTACCATATCTTTTTATTTATGCTTATCTTAATTTACGTTAACACCACTACTTTCATTTTTTCATTGACAGTTTCTTGATTTCAAGATAAAACAGAAAAAGAGAAGTGAGTTTCTTACCGTACAGCTTATTGCTTAAGCGGCCTACCCGTTTCTCTTTTTGTTAATTCTAATATATGTTAAGAGGGGGATGCTGCACTAATGATTAAGTTAGATTAATCGTAGATGCAGCATCCCCTTAAACTTGCATAAAATTTTCAAATATGACTACGCCAAGTAAACCATATTGAACATGGTTTTGCTTTTTTTACCTAGATGGAGCCCACATAGTTGCTGGGAGAACGCAGGGCGTTTGATTGGGTGGGAATCGGTGACATTGAACGAGGTGTCGGTGATTCTCAGGCTTCAGCAAGTGATTTTCAGCGGAGGAATCATGCTCTCCAAAGCGTGATTCCAGGGGCCCGGCGCGTTAAAGTCATCAAGAGTTTAGCGCAACTGGCCCCGGTGCCGCTGAAAATCGCTTGCTGCAGCCTTAGAAGCACCCCACCGAGAGAACGGAACCGATTCTCACCCAATCAAACGCCCTGCGTTCTCCCCACCACTATGAGCGAAATTCCCCCTTACACTCCACCAGGCATATCTGCCTCAAATTTCGCCACAAGTTTCTCCTGCCAGTCAGATACAGGCCTTAACTTTCCAAGGAAAAATCTAAGTGTACTAGGCTCATCTACAAACTCAAGTCCGCCAATCAGATGTCTGTTCTCATACAGCCAGCCAATACGGTCAGCTACAAACTTCATGTGCGACAGTGTATATACCCGCTTCGGAACTGCCAGACGTACCAGTTCCATCTCTGAGAGATGTTCCGTACCATCCGGATTACGCTGCTCGGATAAGGTGCCGCGTTCCATTCCGCGGATACCTCCGGCCAGATAGATAGCTGCTGCCAGAGCACCTGCCGGATACTCATTCTGAGGAATGTGATCGACAAAACGCATTGCATCAATGTGACATCCCAGACCGCCACTGGGTGTTACAACCGGGACGCCTTTCGCCTGCAGCTCATCGCTGAGGGCTTTTACAAACAATGGGGTCTGGCTGATTACATCCAGGTCAAGTGTCTCCATCAGGCCTACAGCAATCGCTTCCATTTCTCTGACGGACATTCCTCCGTATGTTAAAAATCCTTCATATAACGGGATCAGCTCTCTCATTGCTGAAAGATATGTATCGTTATTGGTACAGATACCGCCGCCGCGGGCACAGCCCAGCTTTCTGCCGGAGAAATATATGATGTCAAACATTGATCCCATCTCAAGAACAATTTCATTCAATGGGCGATCCATGCATGACTCTTCTCTTGTTTTGATAAAGTACAGGTTGTCTGCAAGCAGGCTGGCATCCAATACACTCATGATCCCCTGCTCCTTACAATAAGTTGTGACCTCTCTCATATTCTCCAGAGATACCGGCTGTCCGCCAATCAGATTGGTGCCGGCTTCCACGCGGACAAACGATACCCGTCCTGACCCCACACGGTTTACGGTGCCACGTAGCTTATCCATGTCAAAATTGCCCTTAAACAGACAATCACTTTCAACCTGAGCACCAACATCACCGACCACCTCTTCTACCGTACCGCCCAGACGGGTGATATGGGATTTGGTTGTGGTAAAATGGTAGTTCATAATCGCTACACTGCCCGGTTTTACAAAGGTATTGGCCAGAATATTCTCACAGGCACGGCCCTGATGAGCCGGCAGAAAATGACGGGTGCCAAAAAATGTCTCCAGGGCTTCCTGCAAACGATAGTAGGTACGTGACCCGGCATAACTGTCATCTGCCATCATCATTGCTGCATATTGTGCATCGCTCATCGCATTGACACCGCTGTCTGTCAGCATGTCAAGAAAAACATCCTCATTACGGAGCAGGAAGGTATTGCTGCCTGCCTCCTTCATTGCTTCAAAACGCGCCTGTACCGGACGCAGATTGATCTTCTGAACCATTCGTGCCTTATGCATCTCCAATGGTACCTGTTCGCCTGAGAAGAATTGTACTCCCTGATTACTGTTTGGCTGCATTTGTATTCCTCCATAAATTTTTATGCAACGGCGCCGGGCGGCTCTCTTCTTGAATGGCCGAAAAAATGCCATTCAAGAAGCATCGGATGTCCATCCGATGTGAAATAGTGAATAAAAGCAGCTTTACAAGCAAGCTTGACAGCTGCTTTTATTCACTATTTCCCGCCGCCCTGGTCTGTTGCGTTCATTTCTAAAATCATATCATGAGGAAATACACGTGTCAAGTTTAAACTTCAAAAGTTTAACGTGCTAAAATACAAAAGTTCTTCTTTATGCTTTTTTATGTCTTTTCACGCTTCGTAAATCCCATATTGATCAGGATTGCACACACCAATAATGTTGGGAATATAATTGCGGCCAGGATTCCCGATTTCAAATTATCTCCTGCGATTCCGGCGACCCGGCCGACAACGGTAGGGCCCATAGAACATCCCAGATCTCCTGCCAGAGCCAGGAACGCAAACATAGCGGTCCCACTTTTAATCTGAGCCGAAGACATACTGAGTGTCCCCGGCCAGAAGATACCCACAGACAAACCGCACATTCCACACCCGATCAGGCTCAGCATCGGCCAGGGTGATAATGAAATAAACAGATAGCTGGTCACACAGAGAATACCGCTGAATAAAATAACAATCTGCAGATCAATCTTTTCTCCAACTTTGCTGTACCAGATTCTTGATAATCCCATCATAACAGCAAAGAACATCGGACCGGTCAGATCACCGATCGTCTTGCTGACTCCCAATCCTTTTTCAGCAAAAGTCGATGCCCACTGGCTGACAGCCTGCTCACTGGCACCGGCACAGACCATTAAAATAACCATGATCCAGAAGATTTTATTTGACAAAAGACCTTTCACAGAATGGCTATGCCCTTCCTCCGCCAGACTTACAATCGGAACCTTAGTGAAAAACAATGCATTCAGTAACGGAATGACTGCCCAAAATAGCGCCAGAATCTTCCAGTTAGAAATACCAAATACAGCAAAATACACCGTTGATAAAAGAACAACACCAACATGCCCCCAACAATAAAACGAATGCAGCAGACTCATCGCAGTCTCTTTATTATCACTCGGACATGCTTCAACAATCGGACTGATCAATACTTCAATTAATCCACCGCCAAGAGCATAAATCATAACAGCTAATAACAGCCCTATAAACGGATCCGCAAATAACTCCGGCAGAATCACCAGCGAAGCCAGGCCTGCTGCCGCAAACAGGTGTGCCGCTATGACTGATATCCGATAGCCAATTTTATCTATCAACCCTGCTGACAGAAAATCTATGACCAGCTGCAGACCAAAATTGAAGGTTACCAAAAAGGTGATTTTAGTAATCGGTATTCCATAAGTTGATTGGAATGTGATAAATAGCAGTGGTACAAAGTTGTTCACGATTGCCTGCACAATATATCCGATAAAGCATGCGTACATTGTCTGTTTGTATGATTGTTTCATATTGTCAGTTTCTCCTCTACAGCCTTTTCAATATTTTAATACCTGGTCTGCTGCCACAGACAGCCCCCAGTGACATTGACTATTGTATTGTATGCTCATTGCCTGGTAATTACTTGCTGTATTGACCCAGAAAATAGCACAAAATAGCCAAAACAAACTGAAACAAACAAAATACCCCCGGTGAATTTTTTACTGCAGACAGCAAAATTCACTCAGGGGTATTCCATTTTCAGATGTGATTTGAATCACTGCATGGCAATTATTCTATCGCCCTTACACACCGTAACCATCCGGATTCTGGCTCTGCCACCGCCACGAATCTTTGCACATATCATCCAGATCATAACTCGCTTCCCATCCAAGCTCAGCCTTGGCCTTGCCGGGATCACAGTAGCAGGTAGCAATATCACCGACACGGCGCGGTTTTATCTCATATGGAATTTGTTTTTCGCTGGCACGTTCGAATGCATGCACAACATCCAATACGCTGTATCCTTTACCCGTTCCCAGATTATAGATTCTGACATCCGGTTTTTCTGCCAGTTTCTGTACGGCTTTCACATGGCCGACAGCCAGATCCACGACATGAATATAGTCACGTACTCCGGTTCCGTCCGGAGTATCATAATCATCACCAAATACACCAAGGCAGTCAAGCTTTCCGATCGCCACCTGAGCTGCATAAGGCAGCAGATTGTTCGGAATTCCCTTGGGATCTTCTCCGATCAGGCCACTTTTATGGGCTCCGATCGGGTTAAAATAACGAAGCAGGATGACATTCCACTCCGGATCAGCAGTATGGAAGTCGGTCAGAATCTGTTCCAGCATCCACTTCGTCCATCCGTACGGATTGGTACAAATCCCTTTCGGACATTCCTCCGTAATCGGGATCATCGCCGGATCACCATATACGGTAGCCGATGAGCTGAAAATAATGTTCTTTACATTATACTTGCGCATCACCTCACACAGCGTCAACGTACCGGCGATATTATTCTGATAATACTCCATCGGTTTATGTACCGACTCTCCAACTGCTTTAAGTCCTGCAAAATGGATGACCGCATCGGGTTTTTCCCGGGCAAAAATCTGCTCCAAAGCTTCCTTATCACAAACATCCACTTCATAAAAACGAACCGTCTTGCCAGTAATTGTTTCAACACGTTCTACTGCCTTTTTGCTGGCATTGTACAGATTGTCAGCTACCACAACTTCATATCCTGCCTGCAGCAGTTCTATGCAGGTATGACTTCCAATATATCCGGCTCCACCGGCAACTAAAATTTTCATGATGATTCCTCCTAGTAGAAATTTACACTTCCCTTGCTCCGTCTCCGATATCAATCACATAAAATTCTGCTTTTAATCCTGTTTTCTTTTGATAGTTATCTCCGACATGCCGGATAAAACCGTCAACATCCGCCTCTTTTACAATACTTACCGTACATCCGCCAAATCCACCGCCGGTAATGCGGGAACCAACAACTCCCGGAAGTTCCCAGGCCAGTTCGACCAGGCAGTCGATTTCGTCACAGGACACTTCATAGTCATCCCGCAAGGAAACGTGTGACTCATTCATCAACCGGCCAAACTCAGCGATATCACCGTCATTTAATGCTTTAACCGCTTTGATTGTCCGCTGGTTTTCATAGACTGCATGACGGGCCCGTTTTCGCTGGACCGGATCATTGATCGCTGTCTGCTGTGCTTCAAATGCTGCTTCACTCAATCCGCCCAGGCTGGTAATCGGCACTACTTTCTGCAGCATCCTGAGTGCTGATTCACATTCACTCCTGCGCTTGTTGTATTCAGAATCTACAAGGCTGTGTTTCACCTTACTGTTGGTGACCACAATCTTATATCCGGTAAGTTTCAGCGGTACATACTGATAACTCAGATCATTGGTATCCAGGAAAATGCAGTGATCCTTCTTCCCCATTGCTGATGCAAACTGATCCATAATACCACAGTTGCAGCCATTAAAATGATTTTCCGAATATTGACAGATCTTCGTAATGTCAATGAGCGACAGTCCGGTCAACCCAAACAGTTCTTTAATCGCCACAGCTGTTACAACCTCCAGTGCCGCAGATGAAGATAGCCCCGAACCGCCTGGAATGTTACCTGAAATCAGAATATCCATCCCAACCGGTATCTCATACCCCTCTCTCTTCATCGCCCAAATGACTCCTTTGGGATAATTCGTCCAGTCGGCTTCCGGCGAATAAACCAGTTCATCCACATTGCTGACGATAACACCAAGCTCTTTCATATTTTCTGAGTAAAAATTGAGTTTGGAATCCGACCGTCTGCGGACCACCATATAAGTTCCCAGACTTAAGGCACAGGGAAATACATGCCCACCGTTGTAATCGGTATGTTCACCGATCAAATTGACACGGCCCGGAGCAAAAAATATCCTGATCTCTCCGTCTCCGCCATAGACCTTTTTAAACTCTTGCAGCAGTTTTTGTTTCATGCCTATATACTCTCCTTTTACATATGCTAGCTGATATATGTATTTATACAATAAGTATAATGAGAAAAAAGTATATTTTCTACTATTATTGTGACGATTACTATAACTATTTTGATATTCTCACCATATACGAGCCTTAGAATAGTCCCAGTGTTTGCTTTTTGTCTTATTTCCCGTTATGATATAAAAAAATGCTTCCTGATTTACAGATGAATATCCCCGGAGGTACCAATGCAAAAAGCAGAAATCATCACCGATCCATCCCTGAGAGAGCTGGTGAATCATGGAACCAGCCAGTTTCCGTTTCAATACTATTATGAAGACATCAGTCAGTTTACCAACAACAAAATGAGTTATCACTGGCATAAAGAATTTGAATTCATTACCGTCCGGCACGGCACCGTCACGTTCAAAGCGGGCAGCCTCAGTTATCTGGTCCGGGCCGGTGATGGTATCTTTATCAATTCCGGCGTGGTTCACGAACTGATCGCAGAGGAAGCAGGTATCATCCCGAATATATTATTTTCCGGAACCTTCATCGCGGCAGAACATACAAAGGTTTATGAAGATTATATCAGCTGCTTTTTTCAATCCGGAATCTCCCATATAATTTTATCGCAGGAAATTGAATGGCAGGCCAGAATGCTGCAATTGCTGGATAGCATTTACAGCCTGAGCACGCCGGATGTATCCGGGCAGGAACTGGATATTCACATCAGCGTCTGTCAGCTTTGGAAACTGCTGTTTGAACATAAACAGGAACTCATCATGACCGAACAGACCGGTGTTTCAATCCGCTCACAGACACGGCTCATTTTAATGATGCAATATATTGAACAGCACTATGCTGAATGTATCACTCTCGCGGATTTGGCTCAAGCTGCAAATATCAGTAAAAGCGAAGCAATCCGCTGTTTCCAGACGGGGCTGCAGACATCACCGATGAGCAGCCTAAGTGATTACCGCCTGTTCCGGGCCAGAGAACTGATCCTTTCAACAACTGATTCAATTACCGATATTTCACTTCAGACGGGTTTTGAAAGCTGCAGTTATTTTGATCGGATGTTTAAGAAGAAATTTGGTATTACACCTCGGATGCTGAGATCAAATAGATAGGGGGCGTACATTGTCGCGAGGGGAAAGGGGCCTGGTTGGGCAGGAATCGACTCCGTTCGTTCACTGGGGCATTCCTAAGATTCTAACCCGGGTTTTGCCGCGGCACCGGCTCGAAGGCACGAGAACTCTGAAGACTTCTCGCGCCCCTCACCTGGATTTCTGATTGGAGTACAGAAATCCTCCGCGGCAAAACCCGGGTTAGAATCTAAGGACTGCCGACAGCTCTCTCAATGTCGCCGATTCCTGCCCAACCAGCCCCCTTTCCCTGCCATAATATTCGCCGCCATAAGGTAAAAAGCAGATACGTTGTTAGACTTAGACTTTTTTAATGTCCCATTTATTCATGCATATAATTTGACTTCTGTTAGGCTGACTCCAGAATATCTTTTAAGTCAGATTCCGGTGTTGTGATATGCTTAATATCAAAGGTGTCAACCAGCAGCTGCAGTACATTGGGACTGAAAAATGCCGGAAGAATCGGACCCAATAAAATATTTTTTATATTTAGGTGAAGCAGGGCCAGCAATACTGCTACTGCCTTCTGTTCATACCAGGTAATGACCAGCGATAGCGGGAGTTCATTGACATCGCAGTCGAATGCCTCTGCCAGCGCCTGTGCCACAACAACTGCGGAATATGCATCATTGCACTGACCGATATCCAGAAGCCGCGGAATGCCGCCAATCTCTCCAAACTCCAGATCATTAAAACGGTATTTGCCACAAGCCAGGGTCATAATGATACAATCCCGGGGAACCATTTTGGCAAATTCTGTATAATAGCTTCGTTCCTTACGGGCACCGTCACAGCCTCCGATCAGGAAGAAACGTTTGATATCACCTTTCTTGACAGCATCGATGATGGTTCCGGCGTTAGCCAGTACCGCATCATGGCCGAATCCAACCGTGATTTCTTTTGGTATCTGATCTTCCTCATATCCGCCCAGTTCCAGTGCTTTATCAATTACTGGTGAGAAATCTTTATGTCCGTTTTTATCTTTTTTAATATGGACAAGGTCTTCCTGACCGACCACACTGGTGGTGAAAATACGGTCCTTATAGGAATCCTTCGGCAGCATCAGGCAATTGGTGGTCATCAGAATTGCTCCCGGCAGATTGTCAAATTCTTTCTGCTGATCCTGCCACGCGCCGCCAAAGTTCCCAGCCAGATGAGGACAGGCTTTCAACTTCTCATAACCATGGGAAGGGAGCATCTCGCCATGCGTATAAATTGAAATGCCTTTATCTTTTGTCTGATCCAGCAGCATCTCGAGATCATGCAGATCATGACCGGAAATAACGATAAAGGGACCTTTTTTCAACTTACGGTTAACCCGCTGCGGTGAAGGAGAACCAAACTTCTCATTGTTGGCCTTGTCCAGTAACGCCATAATAAGTACGGCTTTTTCGCCTGTTTCCAGAGCCAGCGCCACCAGATCATTCGTTGTCAGATTATCATCTGTAATCGCAGCCAAAGCGGTACAGAAAAAATCATCTACAAGTTCATTATGATAACCGATAAACCTGCACTGATGAGAATATGCAGCGATTCCCTTCAGGCCGAATTTAATGGTCTCTCGCAGGGAACGGATATCAGCATCCAATGTCTGATCATACATAATTCCTGCTTTAACTGCATCGCTTAGGATCGCTTCCCGATCCGGATTCAGAATAAACAATGCTTCTTCACGGTCCGTTTTTACACCGGGCTGCTCTTTCTTTATTTTATCTTTTAATTCCTGTGACTTTACCAGCATCCGGATATGATCCGCCTCATCAAAGTTAACATTGGTCAGTGTCTGAAATAATGAATCTTCAATAAATGATGCGTATTCCACCGGTACATGTTTACCGTTCTTCAGATATCCTTTGGCGTAGATAGCAATGCCCTTCAACTGGTAAATAAGCAGGTCCTGCATATTGGCAACTTCCGGTGATTTCCCGCATACGCCTCGTTTTGTACAGCCCTTCCCGCCTGCTGTCTGCTCACACTGATAACAAAACATTAAATTATCCATTTTAAACTCCTTCTTTCCCATCCCATGTTTTAAATGACATTGTGTATTTTACAATCTAGTTATGTGCAGAAATGACAGAAATATTCAGAGTCGGCAGCTCTGATACTCTGGTTCGGTATTTATTTTAATATCATCTTAGAGACCGGATTAATATATGGTACTATTATTTTGGACATTACTCTGATATATTAAATGTATGAGAACTGACACATGAAATAATAAATACTAACTAAGAGGGAAACTGCATGAAATTGACTGTGACTAACCGTTATGAAATACCTGATTCGGCCTATATGTATTTTGAGCGAGCGAACATTATTCTGGATGATGGTTCTATCGTATGGATCGGCATATATGAAGGAGGAAAGCATTTTTCCATATCCATGATAAGGAACCAGACTTTCAGTACAATTAACCTGTCGGACAGAAAAGGAACTGTTGGCCGCCATCACATGCCATTGCTTCTTCCTATAAATGATGGTCGTTTTGCTCTTCTTGATCTGGATCACGAACCTGCTCTTTCTATCTATAAAGATCTGGATACTATGCCGGTTGCCTTACCTGTCACAAACAATGATATTCTGAAAGACAGGCATGGCATTCCCCGGGTTTACCCGGTAAGGGCAGATTATTGTTTGGGATACTGGCAGGTTATCTTTTCTGAAAGTATTCTTTCTCAGGATCCACGTTATATTGGCAAACTGGAGTTTGATGATGATTGTTATACCTGGAGGGATTTTTATCATTTAGACTACACTCAATTTCCCCAAAATCGTTTTGGCTCCGACCTTCCGGTCGAACATGAATACCGTGCACCTATTGTCGGGAGTCTAAAAACCATCACAGATTCCTGCTATGTCTTCGTCGAGGGATCCGACAGTGCCAGTGTAAACCGCTATGGAATGGATTACTACAGTCTTGTTAAGATAGACCACAACGGTAATATGGTTGAAAAGTTATTTGAGGAATCTGATCTGATGGACTTATCTGGAAAACATGGCATTCGAAGCTGTTTTTCCACATCTGGCAAATACATAATTCTGACACCGGTATTTCAGTCTGGCAGTTGGAAAGGTAAGCAGAAGTTGTTCCACTTAGCAGATAGAAAGTTGATAGATATTACCTTGCCACGGGGCACGAAAGGATTTCGTATCATCGATCATTTTAAAAATATGTTTTATTTGACTGATTTTCGTAACGAAATAATAACTTCCATCGGCACAATCGGGTCATTATCACCATGAAAAATCTGCATTGGACACATCTCATTCGACACAATATTAACCGGACTGGCCATAACAGCCCTCTCCTTCATGGTATCCGGACAGGCGGAGTGGATTTTCATTTACTTAGGGATGATCATTTTATCCTCAATCAGAAGAACAGCTATTTCAGAACCCTCGAACAGGATATATTAAACCACTATCAGTTTAACCCCTCCCGGCATATGGTCAGCAATTGCAAAGGCAATGCCTTTCTTACTATTATAATAGTTTTACGATATTTCCACATTATTATTGTAGTTTATTTGAAATATTGCTACAATAGCTTTAATAGCCAAATTCCTAAATATTCCGCCATTTTCAGCAATGGCAAGAAAGATGGTACATATGGATTTTAACAAAAATGAATATGCCAGTAAGCTAAGCAATGCATTAGCCATGATCACAAAAACTTCCGCCCTGACCTCAGGTATCATCGAGGCCGCTGCCGGTGTCATCGCAAGAGAAGGCTGTCTCGCGCTTAACACTCACCGGGTAGGAATCTGGCGGATGGACAAGGATATCAACTCCCAGGAACTTTGCAGCATCTCCAGTTATAACAGTATCACGGATGAAATTGTCGTTCAGGAGAGTTTTCCTTTAGGTGACCGGCCGCAGTACGTCAGTATGCTCGCTTCCGAGCGTCTGATCGTCATTAATGACGCACACAACACAACTGTCCTCCCCAATCTGACCGATACCTACGGACCAAACATCTGTTCGTTGCTTGATGCCCCGATCCGCACCGGCGGCATATTAGCCGGTGTCGTATGTATTGAACAGGATCGCTGTGAAGAATATCCTGACCAACGCGAATGGACCATTGAGGAACAGAACTTTGCTTCTTCATTGGCTGACTTCGTTGCCCTGGCACTTGAGAGCTATGAACGACGTCTCGTCATGCGCCGCACAGAAAACCTCATGAAAAATCTGCCCGGCATGGTCTACCAATGTCTCAATGACCCACCGGAATTCACCTTTACCTTCGTCAGCGAGGGTTGTTTCAACCTGATCGGATATACATCCGAGGAACTGATGGGCAACAACGCAGTTAAATTTTTTGACATGGTCCATCCTGATGATGTCGGCCCGCTTGAACGTCTGAATGCAGAAACACTCTCCATCGGACTTCCACTTGAGACTACATTCCGGATGATTCTGAAAGATGGCAGTGAAAAGTGGATCTGGGAGCGCAGCCGCGTTGTTGAGAAGAATCCCGACGGTACGCCCCATCTGCTGGAAGGTTTCTATACCGATATCACAGAACAGCGCCGGCTGGAAGCTGCTGAACTTGCCAATCGTGCCAAAAGTGAGTTTCTCGCCAATATGAGTCATGAGATACGCACACCGATGAACGCAATCCTCGGCATGACCGATATGGCACTGCGAAACTTTCCGCAGGAGTCAGTCCTAAACAGCCTTGAAAATATCAAGACGGCTGGAAAATCACTGTTATCAATTATCAATGACATCCTCGACTTCTCCAAGATCGAGGCCGGCGCACTTGAAGTGGTGCCCGAAGCATATAATATGCAGTCACTGGTTAACGACATTGTGACAATGATACATGTTCGTATCGGAGACAAACCACTGGAATTTATTATTGATGATGCACCTGATATGCCGACAGAAATGATCGGAGATATCACAAGACTAAAACAGATTGCCATCAATCTGCTGACAAATGCAGTAAAGTTTACTGATTCCGGCCATATCATCTTATCAGTCCGTGCAGAACCAACGGAGGATGCATCAATATATAACCTGCACGTATCCGTAACCGATACCGGTATCGGCATCCGCCGGGAAGACATGCCGCTGCTCTTCGGCAACTTCTCTCAGCTTGACACCCGAAAAAACAGAAGCGTTGAGGGCACCGGCCTCGGACTGGCAATTGCAAAAAATCTCATAGAGCTGATGGGCGGAGAAATCAAAGTCGAAAGTAAACATCGCGAAGGATCATGTTTTTCCTTTTATGTGCCTCAGCGGGTAGATAATAACCGACCGGCTGCAATGCTGCCCCCGGATCAGGGGCAAAAAGTTGCCATCTGGCTTGACAACAATTATCAGGCTGATATCCTCTCTCAAAAGTTAATTAAACTCGGCGTAGACTGTGATATTATCTCCGGCCAGCAAAACATCGGTCAGTATACTCATCTGTTTTTCAACTATGAAAAACATGGTGAACTGAACGCCGATAATTATCCTTCTACAAAACTTATAGCCATATCACGGGGGCTCTCAGATGATCAGGTTCTGGCGGCCAATATGAAAGTCGTCTTCTCACCACTGACAAGTACTCTTGTCGCCCGTTTGCTTGATGACCAGGTGAAAACCGGCTGGTCTTCCGACAGCGAAAATACAGAACCGGAAATGCTGCGCCTGCGTAATACCGAGATCCTGATCGTAGATGACAACGAGATAAACCTGATCATTGCTGAGAACGTTATGATGATGTACGGCGGCACCGTCAGCACTGCCATGTCCGGTTACGAAGCTATAGAAATGGTTCAGGAAAATGATTACGACATTGTCTTCATGGATCACATGATGCCTGAAATGGACGGAGTCGATACAACAAAGATGATCCGCAGCCTCGAAGGCGAAAAATACCAGAAGCTGCCGATCGTAGCCCTTACCGCTAATGTTGTCGGCGATGTCAAAGATATGTTTCTCCGCAGCGGAATGAATGATTTTTTGTCAAAACCGATGGAGACCGCCGAGATTGTCCGGGTGCTGCAGGAATGGGTACCGGGGGAGAAATGGGGCGTGGAGGAGAAGAATTTTTGACAGCAATGTAATAAGAATTTAAGCCTTTATAAAAAAGTGCGCAGTCCCTTTTAGGTAGTGGGATTACGCACTTTTTAATTTCAACACCACATAGTTACAATGTCAAATTTTGTTTACTTTTGTCACTTATTAATGTAAAATAAATATGAAACTTAGATAATTACATTCTTATTGATGGATTCTTTAAGTAAATTATCTAAAATTAAATGCTATAAGTATTTAATAAAACAAACAAGAAAGAGGGATGATTATGAAAAGAAAATTATTACTATTCACCGCTACTATGCTTTTAACTGCAGGTTGCAGCACCGGTGTATCTCAAGAACAATATGACCAGTTAGATGCGCAGTTAAGCGAAGCTCAATCAAAGCAATCTGAGGCCGAAGCCAATTATGAATCCTTAAGTTCCGAAAATAGCAACCTTTCATCGATGCATGAAAGTATGAGTTCTGAATATAGTGATCTTATATCCTCCCATGAAAGCATGAGTTCTGAATATGACGCCTACAAGGAGTCTATGCAATCCTATGAAGGATTAGCAGAAGCCGAAGCTACTGCCAGACTAATCGAAGCTGAATCATTAGCCGCCGCAGAAGCTGCTGCCGCAGAAGCTGCCAGCATAGCGGCAGAAGAAGCAAAGGCTGCCGAAGAAGCTGCCATTGCTGCATCTATTGCTGCCGAAGAGGCAAGAGGATATGAAACCGGCATTACATATGACCAATTAGCCAGAACTCCTGATGATTTCAAGGGACAAAAGGTTAAATTTAGAGGAAAGGTTGTTCAGGTACTTGAAAGCGGCAATTCTGTACATATTCGTATGGCAGTAAACAATAATTATGATACTATTGTCTATGCAACATACAGCAAAGATATTGTTGCATCCCGCGTGCTCGAAAATGATAAGATTACCATCTATGGTATATCAAAAGGGCTGAAGAGCTATCAATCAACCATGGGATCAACAATCACGATTCCTGATATAAGTATTGATAAAATAGAACAGTAAATACTGTTTTAATCGAACAGATAAGTGACTACTAAAATAATATAACAACATAAAAAAGAGGCATACCACCTCACTGCTGCATGCCTCTTTTTTTATGTTATTTGTTTGAAAAATTGTTGATACGGTACAAAGGTAATTATCCTCAAAAGGACAAATCCTCCCATCCTCTAAC
>DAMAMW010000036.1:0-63809 GCA_032073745.1 Lachnospiraceae bacterium
TCCAGAGCTGCTCTTTTCAACTGCTCTGATTGTGATACTTTTCTAAGCAATTGTATCACACCTAACCTTTTACTGCACCCGCTGTCAGTCCGGCAATAAACTGTTTATTGGCAAACAGATAAACAATCAGGATCGGAATAATGGCAATGGAAGCTCCGGCCAGCATAATGTGCCACTCCGCTGCGGCATTAACCGAATATTTCAACTGTACTACTGCAACCGTCAGAGTCTGAAGCTTTGGTGTTGAAATCGTCATAATCAGGCCCGTGATATAATCATTCCAGGCATTTCTAAATGAAAACAGCGCTACTACTGCCAATATCGGTTTGCTCAGCGGCAGGATAATCCGGGTGTATACACCGTAGAGGCTGCAGCCGTCGATAATTGCCGCCTCATCCAGTTCCCGGGGAATTCCTTTGGTAAAGCCCATGACCAGAAATACATTCGTCGCCTGTCCGCCGGTCAGGGCGATGATCAGGGCAAAAATAGTCTTATTAAGTTTTAATGCCCTCAGCAGTTCGTAGATCGGATATAAGGTAACGGACCCGAGGGAAACGAACATCATTGACATATACAGTGCCAGCAGTAATTTTTTGCCGGCAAAATCCCGCCTTGCCAGGATAAATCCGGCCAGTGAGCAGGTTATTACCGCCAAAAGGGTAACTGATCCGCTGACAATCAGGCTGTTTAATGTATACTTCGTAAAATCAGCCTGAACAAAGGCCTGATAATAGTTTTCAAATCGCCATACTTCCGGAAGGAAATCGCCGCCCTGAGTCAGTTCTGCATTGGACTTTAGTGAACCCAGTACAGTATAAATAACCGGATACAGGGTAAACACAATCATGATCCCTAGAAATATCCACTTTCCTGCGAGGGCTGCCCGGGCTGTATTTGACAGATATTTTTTATTTACTTTAATAGCCTGCGCTTTCGCCTGTGCCATGCTCTGCCTCCTTCTTAATAAATATCGTCCAGTTTTTTGGAAATTTTTAAATACGCAACGGTTACCATACCGGCAATAACCGCCGATACCACACTGATTGCAGCACCATACCCGTACTGGGGAACCGTTACATCGGCCGCCGAGATCGGGAAGAAGTAACGGTATCCGTACAGCGACATTACCATCGTTGAGTTGTTCGGGCCGCCTTCGGTCAGTACCATTACGTTGGTAATATCATTAAATGCCGAGGTAATAGCCAGCATCAGGATAATCTTCAAAATCGGACCGAGCATCGGAATAATAATGTACCAGATCGTCTGCAGCCTTCCGGCACCGTCTATGTGTGCACTCTCAATAGCGTCCTCTGATACCTGCTGGATTCCGGCGATAAAATAAACCATATAATTTCCGACACCGCCCCAGACAGCCGTAAGAATCAGGGTTTTCATTGCGTGATCCTTACCCAGCCAGTTAATCGGACGGCTGATCAGCCCTACTGACATCAGATATTTATTGACCTCGCCGTTATAAGCATTAAACAGCAGGTAAAACACCAGCCCCATAACTGCCGAACTCATAATTGTCGGTAAAAACATAATACTCTGAGCCACACCGTTGCCGCGCTTCTGCTGGTTCAGTAAAAAAGCCAGAAAAAATGCCAGCGGAATAATAATAATGACTTTGCCAAAACCGTAAGTAAACGTATGTAATACACTTTCCCAATAAACCTTATCACGGAACACACGGGCCAGGTTTGCCAGGCCGACAAACCGCGGCGTGCCGGTTCCGTAACCGCCATATTGGTAAAATACATATTTGAGTGTCCATGCCACCGGATACAGAGAACATGTGATAAACAGAATCAGGTTCGGCAGCATAAAAGAATATGCCTGCAGGTTTCGTTTCCGGTCCTTCTTCTTTTGCAGGGAGCTGCGTACTGTTTTCGCCTTCATTTCGGCACTCCTTTCTTAAAAAGGAGGGGTGCCAAAAAAGCAGCCCCCTCGCAAGGTTCTTATTGTAAAACCGGATTCATCGGATCATATCCGTCTATCTTCACTTCAAAGCCGGTACCGTTTTGAATCGCTTCCTGATAAGCTTTATTATACCGTGCCGACAAATCCGCAAGGGTTGAATCAATATCTGCATTTCCATAATAGATGCTTTCACAGGTCTTATACATGTCTTCCCCTTCAACGATCATTCCTGCTGAAAATGCAGTATGAGGTGGTTTCGGGAATAAGGCGTCAATATCACTGATCAACAGCCATTTTTTATTCTGGAAATCGATACCCGGTTTTGCTTTTTCAATAACACTTGGAAGAATACTTACACCAAATCCTCCTTCATAGTAACCAACCAGGTAATCTTCATTGGCAAATAATTCTTTATAGATCTGGAACGCTTTTTCCACATTCGGGCTGTTGGCGTTTATCATATAACCGCCAGTCCCTGTAAAGTACTGCTTTCCAGCTGCTTTTCCGCCAACTGTCGGAATCGGCGCACAATCCCATTTCTCAGAATCCATCGGGAACTGGTTTTGATAAACTCCCGGTTCCGCATGGGAATATGACATATACATACCGATCTTGCCGGCTGCAAACTGGGTTCTGAGCGGGTCAATATCAAGGGATTCACATCCCGGGAAAGCACAGTCATCAGACAGCAGTTCCGTCCATAACTTAAGCGCATCGGCCCAGGCGGAGAAATCGTATTCGCCTTTAACAAAGTCATAACCTTTAACCAGACCGGTCTCGCGTTCCAGGCCGACCATCAGTGAACGGTTCAGACCGGAATTGGCACTCTTCATATTTTCCGCAAAACCATAAACACCCTCACCGGATAATTCCGTAGTAATCAGTCTGGCATATTCCACCATTTCTTCCATTGTTTCCGGAGGAGCCGTGATTCCTACCCGTTCAAAGATCTCTTTGTTGTAAAAGAGCCTGCAGGTCGTACCGTTGGTCGCAATGAAGTAAAGCTTTCCGTCCAGTTCATTATAACCCGGATAAATAACGTCCTGAAAATATGCTTTCATGTCGTCATCCATCAGTTCATAGAAGTCAGCCCAGTACCCCTGATTCACATACTTGTCAAATACCTGCTCCTGATAAACCAGGATATCCGGCAGTTCTCCGCTCTGTACTGCCATATCAACGGCCTGAATATAATTGTCGGTGTACAGCTGATAATCAAGCTGGATATTATCTGTATTGGATGCATTATATTCATCAATTTTCTCCTGAACATAAGTAGCATCATGGCGATCCTTTGACCAGATCGTTATCACTGTTTTTTCTCCGTCTGACTGTGCAGCTGCCTATGATGAACCTGCTGCCGTCGTCGCCCCACCCGCCTGTGATGTGTCCGGAGTTCCTTCCGCCCCACCACTACCGGAACATCCGGCCAGCATACCGGCCGACAACAGTGCTGCAAGCATGACTGCGCTAATTCTTGCTAATCTCATAAATAACCCTCCCATATGTATTTTAGTGATCTCTTGTTAATTTTATTTTACGTTAAAAGGCGGTGGCGGTAAATGCAATTTCTGACAGAGTGATGTTCGATATTTAACTTTTTTCTATGACATATTTTTATAATTGGATGTCGCTCATATTTGCGAACAAGTATCTTAAGTAATCCATTGAACCATCCACCACTCTCCCATATGCCAGAATCATAAAATAAATTTATTTTAAATAAAAGAACCCCGTATAAATGAAACAAGTGTCTCATTTATACGGGAACAATCTACAAAATATGCCAATCCATGATCACTGGCCTACTCAATGCCCTGTTTATCTTTTATAATAAATGAAGCAATACCAAGTCCTTCCCGACCGGCACCATCTTCTGTATACCCAGTAATGTATACCGTTTTAGGCACATTCTCATTTATTGCAAACGCCGCTCCCGTTTTGTAAGGTTTGCCATTGATGGACAAGCTATTTGTGGATTTAGTTGCACAGATGAAATGATAATTACCTGTACTGTCAGATGGCTGGAATACAACTTGTCCCCTGTCAGACAGTATATTGGCTTCAAGGGAATAAGGGTAAGCCGTTTTGTCTGTAGTCAGGTTGATAACATCAATATTGCCCGATATTGTCTGTAAATTAAGAATATATGGTACGGTGCAATCATTTATTGAAATATTGCCGCTTTCAGTTCTCACAGCTAATAACGAGTATTCACGTTTATCCACAGTGACATCGCCGCTGCCTGTATAAACATTTAGCGAGATAATATTGGCATTATCGGGTATTGTCACAACTATTGTACGCTCAGGCTCAGTTGACGGGGATGATGCTGTTCGTCCGAGCAGGATAACGCCGCGTGTTCCGCCCCCGTCTGTCATTGTGTCATCAAGCATATATTCATTGTTTGACTTTTGATAATACTGTATCTTTAAGGTGTCACCGCCATTTTTAATTATCACATCCTCGGAAAGTATTCCTGTCGCCTTTCGGTTTTCTGCTGTAAGGCCCGCAATTTCAAGTCCCTTGATATTTTTTGACTCCAGTTCGGCTAATGTATACTCCACTTCAACAAAAGCTAAACCGTCCTCAGCTTGAGGCACAAAGCCAGACTGCTGTGGATCAGCAAGCGGATTCTGTTGAACAGCCAAAGGACTGCCATAGCTAATATCCTGTGATAGATTGTGTGCACCCAAAAAATTAAATCCGCAAAGCAATAGTAAAGTCAATAAAAGCGCCATACAGATAGCATTGTCTGATTTTTGTTTGTAACGCATGATCATATCCATCCTCCCCTTCAAAGTTTTTGACAATCTGCTTGCCCACATACAGACTACACCGGGCGTCCTATACTGTCAAGTATTTCTGTTCGGTTGTACGTTATCTTTAAGCTGTTTTTTCCGGATCCCTAAAAAATGACGAGTAACACTGAAGATCAAATCAGTGACTCGTCATTTTCCAGAGATCAGGTTACACTCCGGTTTCAGATTCTATTTTAGCCCTAAAATTTCTCAAATCGCTCCACATCAGTAACAAATATAGTCGCTCCACCCATCTCAACCGAAACCGGCATTACCATATAACCGGCTGATACTGATCCGATGTTGGGGGCCGGTACGTCACAGGATATCTTCTGGCGTTTGCCGCAGGCTTCCTTGATCAGGGTGATCGCTTCGTCTACCCGCTCCTCATCTGTACCGATCATCAGGGTTGCATTGCCTTTTTTTAGAAAGCCGCCGGTAGTTGCCAGTCTTGTTACGCTGTAATGATGGTCATTTAATATATCGGTTACTCGGTTTCCGTCATCGGAACTTACAATTGCATAGATAATCTTCATAGAGATACCTCCTTTATTGTTAGGCCTGTTCTCGTTTATAACGTTGTATTACTGCCGCTACCTGTGCTCTGGTATAGGGTTTTTCAATAAAACCATAGGCGCGGATCTTCCATGCCTCCAAAGAAAATCCGGGAATGCTGGACATCAGTACTACGGCCGGAGCTGTCTTAAGCTTGGAAAGTTCGGTTGCCAGACTGATGCCGCTGATGTCGGGCATGACAATGTCGGTAAAGACAATATCAACCGGGTTCTCTTTTACATATTCTACCACAGCTACGGCTTCTTCAAAAGTCTTTATTAACTCGACGCCTTCCATATTGCGAAATATCCCCGTTATTTTATCCAATAATTCCGGCGCGTTATCTACTGCTATTACTCTCATGATCCGTTACTTGAAACTTATACAAATCCAACTATTTCTAATTAAATCTGAAGTTCAATTCCTGTTTCTCAGAGTAGCCAACGCAAGAACTCTCCACAGGCTGACACCGTGTAACTCACGGCCTTGTTTTTAAGCATTCAGAATCGCATAGTTTTTTAGATTTATTGCTGCATTCACATCTCTGTCATGATGGATACCGCAGTTTTCACAAGTCCAAGCCCTTTCTTTTAATAATAATGCTGCCTTTTTGTGACCACAGCTGCTGCATAACCTGCTTGATGGAAACCATTTATCAGCAACTACTATCTTTGTACCGGTTGCCTCTGATTTGTACTCCAGTTGCCTCCTGAATTCAAAGAAACTCATATCCGCTATTGAACAGGCCAGTTTATGATTACTCATCATTCCTTTCACATTCAGATCCTCAATCCCGATTACATTGTAGGTTTTGGTTAGCATTGCTGTCAGCTTATGGGTTTCATCATTTCGCAGATTCGCCATTTTGGCATAAAGCCTTGATATTTTTCGCTTGGTTTTTACGAAATTATTTGACTTCTTTTCGCCCTCTTTGGCACCTGCTTTACGTGACAACGCTTGATTTAACCGTTTTAACTGGTTCTTATATTTGCGGCTGGCCTTTGCTCCCGTTATGACGGTGCCATCTGACAAGACAGCTAACGCTTTCACCCCCAAATCGACACCTGCTGCCTGAAGTTTGCTAGTCCAAACGATTGGCTCAGAAAGCTCAACCTGAATAGAAACATACCACTTATCAGCCTTTTTACTAACTGCTGCTCCCATGATTTTACCGTCAAATCTTAATTTCTCAGCCAGTCTCACCCAGCCTAAATTAGGAATCCTGATCTGCTTTTCTTTCACTTCAAACTGATCATTTGACAACGAAAAGCTGTCATTGATTCCTTTTTTATGAAACTTTGGATAACCGGTCTGTTTCCCGTCTTTTATTCCTCTGAAGAAGTTTTTGAAGGCATTATTAAGGTTGTTTTTGATCGCCAATTGAGCCGCACACTTTGTCACCTCAAGCATCCAGGGAAACTGCTCCCGTTTTATCGCATTCAGTTCTTTTCGCAGGATTCCCTCATTTACTTTTTCACCGGCCTCATATCTGCGTTTCCATTCGGCCAGTCCCCAATTATATGAAAATCTGGCCACTCCACAAGCTTTGGAAAAGTAGGTGGCCTGAACATTGTTTGGATACAACCTGATCTTATGGGCCCGTATCATCGCCTGCCTCCCTTACCGCTTTTGCAACACCATCAAGCAGCTTTTTATTTTTCTTACTCCTTGCCCCATACAGCCGGGCTGAAAATACTGTGATTATCTCAAGGACATCCGTTGCCAAATCCTCTTCAAATGTGGTATCCTCACCCTTGTTTATAATCACTACCTCAACATCCTTTGCTTCACAGATTGAAAAAACAAGTTCCGCTCCAAATCTTAAAAGCCTGTCTTTATGCGTTAAGACCAGCCGCCCTACACCATCATCAAGAACTGCATTCAACAACTTTTTCAAGCCTTTCTTATGATAATTCATTCCGGAACCTAAGTCTGATATGATATCAAATGTCCATCCATTTTTTGAACAGAATAGTTCCAATACCTGTTTCTGACGCTCTAAATCTGCCTTTTGGTCATGACTTGACACTCTTGCATAAGCAATTGTTTTCCTATTATCTGTAAGATTGTATTTGTGTGTAGTCTCAGGCTTAAGCTTTGATATATCGTATCTCCGGTGTCCGCCTTCTGTTTTTATCGATGGCAATCTCCCTTCCTTATCCCATCTTCTTAACGTCACTTCTGACACCCCGAGTATCTTAGCTGCCTTACCTATTGATACTAAGTTATTCATAAGTATATTATATAATAAAGCTGGTGACTCATTAATCACAATTCTCATCATTATGATAAAATTTATATATATTTGATAACATTTTATCCAACTGCATTATTTCCCTGGGGAGTATCGTATCCGGCAATTTCTTTCAGTGTCAGTTCATCTAATATCCGCTGAACCGCCAGACGATAATCCTCTACATTTGCTGCCTTTCGTATTTTTTTAAGATGTTTGTCACTGTCTGCAAAGCTGCAGCGCAGGTATGACCAAAGTTCTTTCATTTTAAACAGTACGTTGCGATCGCCGGGAATAACACGCTGATATCCTTCGAGGACAAGTTCGTGAAATTCATTCAGACATTCTTTATTAAGTAATTCCCCATTTTTCAGTTCCCCAAACAGGGCCGGATTGGCGATCACGCCTCTTCCTAACATTATATAAGTTACTTCCGGATTCTGCTCCTGAAATTTTATGCATCGCTTCCGGTTAAACAGATCGCCGTTATAACAGACCTGGTTCCGGCTGTCTCTTACAGCCTGATTGAACACATCCATGTTGACCTGATTCTTATAATAATCCCGCTGGATCCGCGGATGAATGACCAGTTCTTTCAGCGGATATCGATTGTATATCGTCATCAGATCTTCGAACTCTTCCGGAGCATCTTTGCCGATTCTTGTCTTGACTGAGAATGCAATCTTGTTTTGATCCATCTCAGTGCTGACCTGGTCGAGAAAACGATCCAGTTTCAGTGGTTCGGCGAGGAAACCGGATCCCCGGCCTTTCGATACTACCGTACCCGAAGGACAACCGAGATTTAAGTTGATCTCCTGATATCCAAGCTCATGGCAACGTTTCGCTGCCCAGATGAAATCTTCGGCTCGATTCGTCATAATCTGCGGTACGATACACATCTCATGATTGTGCTCCGGCAGTATATCATTTAACTCCCGTGATGTCATCTTGCGGGTCTGATTCGGCGTAATAAAAGGTGTGAAGTATTTGTCTGCACCGGTAAAAACCTGGTGCTGGGCACTCCGATAGATATATCCGGTAATGCCTTCCATCGGTGCCATATAATAGTGTATTTTATTCATAATAGTCTTATTATATCCGTTATCAAAAACGAGAGCAAGTCGTTTTTTTACCTGCTCCCGTTTCTCGTTCAATTTTCTGTTATTTAAGACTGAAATGCCTTGATGGCTGCCTGTTCTACTGCTATTCCGGCACGATACTGCTTCATAAATGCTTCAAACCCGGCAATATCTTCGGCGGCCGGCTCCATCTTCTCACCGGTCTGCCCGGCAAAGATTGTTTCCTCCAGATAATGTTCCAGTGTCTCATCTTCGCCTTTGTTTATCATATAGGATGCCAGTAAAGCCATGCCCCATGGTCCGCCTTCTCCGGCAGTCTTCATCACCGATACCGGTGTCTCCATTGCAGCAGCCATAACCCGCTGGCCAACCTGCGGTGTCTTAAAGAAACCGCCGTGCCCCTGCAGGGTGTCAACCTGGACACCTTCTTCGCGGGTCAGAATATCCATTCCGATCTTGAGTGCACCGACAGCAGAATACAGATGACTGCGCATAAAGTTTGCCAGGGTGAAATCGGCATCTGGTCTTCTTACAAACAATGGCCTGCCTTCTTCACAGCCGGTGATATACTCTCCGGAAAAATATCCGTAGGACATCAGTCCGCCGCAGTCTGCTGCGCCGGTCATTGCATTCCGGTAAAGCCTGCCGTACAGGTCGTTTGGATCGATATTAAGATCAAATAAGCGGGCGAACTCACCAAATAAACCTACCCAGGCATTCAGATCTGATGTACAGTTATTAGCATGAACCATTGCCACCGGATGGCCGCTCGGAGTCGTTACCATATCAATCTCACGATGCAGCCCTTTCAGGCCCTGCTCTAACACGAGCATCGCAAAGACACTGGTCCCGGCTGATACGTTGCCGGTTCGTCTGGCTACACTGTTGGTGGCTGCCATTCCGGTTCCGGCATCGCCTTCCGGCGGACAAAGCGGGATTCCGGCTTCCAGGCTGCCGGCCGGATCCAGTAATCTGGCTCCGGCTTCCGTCAGACTTCCGGCCGGTGATCCGGCTGTCAGTACTTTTGGCAGAATATCCATCAGCTTCCAGGAACAGTCCGAGTCTGTCATACAGGAATCGAACTGTGCCGCCATTGCTTCATTATAATCCATTGTGGTTGAGTCGATCGGGAACATGCCGGATGCATCGCCGATTCCCAGCACCTTTTCGCCGGTCAGCTGCCAATGGATATAACCGGCCAGTGTCGTCAGATAAGAAATATCTTTGACATGTTCTTCCTTATTTAATACTGCCTGATACAGGTGAGCAATACTCCACCGTTCCGGAATATTAAACTGGAATAAGTCGGTCAGCTTCTCTGCCGCTTCTCCGGTAATGCTGTTGCGCCAGGTCCGAAACGGTACCAGCAGCGTTCCTTTATCGTCAAAGACCATATAACCATGCATCATCGCACTGACACCGATTGCACCGGTGCGGGTCAGCATAATATCATATCGTTCTTTTACATCACGCACCAGATCCTGATAGCAAGACTGCATTCCGGCAGTGATATCATCAAGGCTGTAGGTCCAGATCCCGTCAACCAGAGCATTTTCCCATTCATGGGCACCGGCTGCCAGCGGTGTACCATCCGGTGCAGCAAGCTGTGCTTTGATCCGGGTTGAACCAAATTCGATTCCGAGCGCAGTTTTCCCCTGCCCGATCATCTGTTTTATATCCATCATATGATCCTCCTGCTTTGAGTGCTTAGCGAGGTGTTTTCGAGCTTAGTAATCAAGCACACCTACGAAACGAGCACGTTTTTTGTGCGACATTGAGTATGGTGTTTACTTATTATTCCGACTGCCCATAATAGGCATTCGGGCCGTGTTTACGCAGAAAATGCTTATCCTGCATACAAGCCGGAGTCTGCTCTGCCTGCGGATTGATCAGCTCTGTCCAGGCATTCATCTTTGCCACTTCTTCTACTACTACAGCATTGTGCACCGCATCAGCGGCATTTTTGCCCCAGGTAAACGGGCCATGGTTTTTGCACAGTACGCCCGGTACATGAACCGGGTTCTTACCTTTAAATGTCTCGATAATGAGAATACCCGTATTGGTTTCATATCCGGCATCGATTTCCTCCGGCGTCAGGTTTCTGGCACAGGGAATCTCGCCGTAAAAGTAATCCGCATGGGTGGTGCCATAACACGGCAGGGCGCGTCCGGCCTGAGCCCAGGCCGTTGCCATCGGCGAATGGGTATGGACAATTCCGCCAATTTCAGTAAATGCCTTGTACAGTTCCAGATGAGTGGCAGTATCGGAGGAGGGGTTATACTTCCCCTCCACCCGGTTGCCCAAAAGATCCATTACGACCATATCTTCCGGTTTCAGGAGATCATATTCCACTCCGCTGGGTTTGATAACAAACAGTCCCTGTTCCCGGTCAATAGCACTGACATTTCCCCATGTAAAAGTCACCAGACCATACCGGGGCAGCATCATATTGGCTTCATATACTTCCTGTTTCAATTGTTCCAGCATGATTTTTCCTCCGCCTGCTTATTTCCGGTATGCAAAATTGTTCCACATCAGTTCCTGCTTAAGACCACGGATGGTGGTGTCCTGATCAATATAAACAGCCTCGATTCCCATTGCTGCCGCCCAGTCGCCCATCTGATCAGCGGTCAGATCATAACTGAATGCGGTATGATGTGCACCGCCGCATAAGATCCAGCTCTCGGCACCGGTAACCAGGTTTGGTTTAGGTGTCCAGAATGCGGTAGCAACCGGCAGTTTAGGCATTGGTTTTTCAGTCTTTTTACAATCTACTTCATTAATAATCAGGCGGAAACGATCGCCCAGGTCGATCAGTGAAGTGGCAATCGCCGGACCGGTCTTGGAGGTGAATACCAGACGGGCTGGATCTTCGCGGTCACCCATTGACAACGGATTAACCTTGATGCCAATCTCGCCGTCAGCTACCGTCGGACATACTTCCAGCATGTGGGACTGCAGGATTCCTTCTTTGCCGGGAACCAGGTTATAAGTATAATCTTCCATAAAGGAAGTGCCTTTCGCATCTTTTACTCCGGTCGCCATAATCTTCATCAGACGTACCATTGCTGCGGTCTTCCAGTCACCTTCACCACCGAAACCGTAACCTTTTTCCATCAGACGCTGGATTGCCAGGCCGGGAAGCTGTTTTAATCCGCCCAGATCGCCAAAGTGAGTCACAATGGCATGATAGTTCTTCTCTTTCAGGAAGGTCTCAAAACCGATTTCGATCTGTGCCTGAACTGCTACATGACGACGGAATTCTTTTTCGTCACGGCCTTCCAGCAGGATCTGGTATTTGCTGTAATATTCTTCTACAAGTGCACTTACTGCACCTTCAGACACGGCATCTACATATCCGTTGATTTCATTCACCGGATAAGCATCGATCTCCCAGCCGAATTTGATCTGTGCTTCTACTTTGTCGCCTTCGGTAACGGCAACATTTCTCATATTGTCGGCAATACGGCAGACACGGATATGACTGCTTTCCATGATACCAATTGCAGTACGCATCCAGGATGCCACCCGTTTTACGGTATTTTCATCGGACCAGTGGCCCATGATCACCTTGCGCTCAATTCCCATCCGGCTGACGATATGACCGTATTCTCTGTCACCGTGAGCAGCCTGGTTTTCATTCATGAAGTCCATATCAATGGTATCATATGGGATTTCCTGATTGAACTGGGTATGAAAATGCAGTAATGGTTTTCTGAATTCCTGCAGTCCCAGGATCCAGGATTTGGCTGGTGAGAATGTATGCATCCAGGTGATGACACCGGCACATTCTTCATCCATGTTGGCTTCCTGGAACGTTTTGCGGATTGTTGCGTTGTCGATCAGGGTTGGTTTCCAGACAACTTCAAAGGGCAGTAAACCGGACTTGTTCAGCTGATCTACAATAATATGGGAATGTTCGGCAACATTTCGCAGACATTCATCACCGTAAAGATCCTGTGAACCTGTTGCAAACCAAAATTTGTACTGTTTCATGATTAATTCCTCCTCGTATGCTTGATTTATTATGTTGTTGTGTTATTTATTAATCATCTGTCTGACCTGGTAACCGGTACTCTCCCCTGATCATCTTTTTTAATGACCAGATTCCAAGGACTGCTCCCACCAGCGCAAATACAACCATGCAGCCAATCTGTAAAAGCTGCCGCTGACCGGTAGATTTCAGTACTTCCGGGAGCAGACTGCAGGCCAGATAGAGCAGATATCCTGATGCTGCCAGACGCAGGATCACCGTAATCTGGGCGGGATTTGATACTTCTTTGTTTTTGCTTTCCTGACTGTTCATCTTTGCTTCCTCCTCACAGAACTTCTTTCTACCAACTCTGCATCAAACAGATAGTTTCCGTCAAAATCAGGGTTTTCTATTAACTGCATCATATTCTGTGCCGTCTTTTCGCCGAGCTCTTTCATTGGATGGCGAAATGATGTAATCGGAATGTCACCCATCAGACACAGATCAGAATTATCGATTCCGACAATCGAGAGCTGGTCGGGAACTGATACGCCTTTTTCCTGACAGATGTTTGCCAGTTTGTATGCCACTTCATCATTATAACAGACGACAGCAGTATAACCATCCAGACGTCTGAACAGATAATCGGACCATTCTGACATATTGTTTAAGTCTTCGGAGTCAATCCAGATCACCCGTTTGCCGTCACTTTTCAGTCCGGCTTCCTGCATTGCCCTGGTATAACCAGTATACCTTAAATGTCCCTGGCCGTCATCACATTTAAAGATACCGGCAATTTTTTTATGGCCTGACCGGATCAAATATTCAGCAGCCCTGCCGGCGGCCATTTCATCATTCAGTGAAACGTAGGGCAGATCCAGCTGGGGATAATGACTGTTAAAAAACAGTACTGGAATGCCCTTGTCTGTCAGTTCCCTGTAATAATTCAGGTTGGGATTTGGCAGCGCGCTTTTGGCTGGTTCAGCGATCAGGCCGTCAATTTTTTTTTTCTCCAGAATTCTCTGCAGAATATCGCCTTCCTGTTCAACAAGATTCCCTGTAAAGGACACCTGCATCGTATAGCCGTTCTGTGACAGCACGGCTTCCAGTCCGCGCATCACCGCCGGAAAGATATAGCGGTCAACATAGGTACTGATCACGGCAATATTCATATGCCGTTCACTATGTACCCGACGGCTGCCTTGATCTACGTAGGTTCCGCTGCCACGGACCCGTTTGACCTTACCCTGCTGCTCCAGAATATCAATCGCATGGCGCACGGTCTGCCGGCTCAGTCCGAACTGACTGCTCAGTTCATGCTCCGACGGTATCCGCTCGCCCTGCCGGTAAGTTCCGTTATTCATATTTTCTGACAGCCACTGAACAATCTGCTGATATTTTGGTCCCTGTGTCGTCTCCATGCGCGCCTCTGCTCTTTTTTACTTCTTCCGTTTTGATAACAGATCTACGGTAACTGCGCCTAACAATACGGCACCTTTGACGATCTTCTGGATATCAGTCGACCATCCGTACAAAGACATACCATTATTTAAAATACCCATAATAAACGCCCCTACTACCGCACCGATAATGGTACCGACACCACCGGTTGTTGCTGCGCCGCCGATATAACAGGAAGCAATTGCATCCATTTCAAATCCGTCGCCTGCCTTCGGTGTTGCTGATGCATTTCTTGCTGACAGTACGATACCGGCGATGGCACAGAGAATACCCATATTGGTGTATACCCAGAAGAATACTTTTTCAGTATTAATACCGGATAATTTTGCTGCCTTGGCATTTCCGCCGAGCGCATAAATCTGACGTCCGGCAACGGTTCTGCTGGTAATAAAATGATACAGTGCAACCAGCACTCCCATAATCACAAGAACAAACGGGATGCCGTTATAGCGTGACAGTTTATAAAAGAAAAACCATACAATCAGAAGAATTACCGCTTCTTTTATTACGATCTGCCAGACCGGATTAACCGGGAAACCATATTTCTTTTTGGTCCGGATATTTTTCAGCTCTGACATTATAATCAGTACAGAAGCAATCGCCGCCACGGCAATCGATACCAGATCCATGGTTCCTGTTCCATATGGAATCTTGACCGTCGGGATAAAACCTGCTCCGATGAAGGTATAACTTGCCGGCAGCGGTCCTTTGGTCTGTGCTTTTAACAGTGTATATGTAAGACCGCGTCCCATCAGCATGGTTGCCAGGGTTACGATAAATGGCGGAATCGCCAGTTTTGAAACAAACAAACCTACGAACATGCCGAATAATGCACCGACGCAAAGAGAGGCCGGAATTGCCACCCACATGCTCATTTTTAAATCGACCATAATAATACCGACTACCGCACCGCACACGGCAACTACGGATCCGACACCCAGGTCGACGTTGCCGGTCAGAATACAGAGCAGCATACCAACGGCAAGGATTACTACATATCCGTTCTGCATGATCAGGTTGTTGATATTGGCCGGTGACATATTCTTGCCGCCGGTCATTGCCGCAAAGAGCAGGAACACAACAATCAGTGCAAGAACCATTCCATATTGCTTCATATCAATATTAACTGTCTTTTTCTTATCCATCACTATTCATCCTTTCCATTCTGAGCCATAATGCACTTCATAATCCGTTCCTGGGATACCTCTTCCTTGTTCAGCTCACCGACGATCTGTCCTTCGTTGAGAACATATACCCGGTCGCAGGTTCCGATAACTTCCTGCATTTCAGAAGAGATAACAACTACTGCCTTGCCTTCTTTTGCCAGTTCGTTGATTACGCAGTAAATCTCATATTTTGCACCTACATCAATACCTCTGGTAGGTTCATCCAGAATCAGTATATCCGGCTGTGTAAGCATCCATTTTGCAAGAACTACCTTCTGCTGGTTACCGCCGGACAGCGAACCGACTGTCTGGTTAATAGAATTGGATTTGATATTAATTTTCTTTTTGTATTCTTCGGCCGCAAGGATTTCATCATTATGATTGACAATCCCGTTTGATGAAAAGAACTTGCGCAGTGCTGCCAGCGTCATATTCCCCTTGATGGCATCAATCAGCACCAGGCCGTAATTCTTTCTGTCCTCCGATACATAAGCAAGTTTGTGTTCTATTGCGTCTTTCACTGTTTTCAGCGAAACTTTTTTTCCATTTATTATTGTAGTACCGTTTATCTTCTGTCCGTAGGAATGGCCGAATATGCTCATCGCAAGTTCTGTTCTGCCGGCCCCCATAAGTCCGGCAAACCCTACTACTTCACCGGCCCGGACATGAAAGGATACATCATTAATCACCTGACGGGTACCGTCTTCCGGATGATAGACATTCCAGTTCTGCACTTCGAAAATTGTATCTCCGATGTCACAGCTGCGTTCCGGATAACGATTGGTAAGCTCACGTCCTACCATTCCCTTGATAATCCGGTCTTCAGTAAATTCATCAACTCCTTTTTCCAGAGTCTCAATGGTCTTTCCGTCTCTGATCACGGTGATTGAGTCGGAAACAAAACTGATTTCATTTAATTTATGAGAAATAATGATACAGGTAATTCCCTGACGTTTTAATTCAAGCATGATGTCGAGAAGGCGTTTGCTCTCTTCATCATTAAGCGCTGCGGTTGGCTCATCGAGGATCAGCAGCTCTACTTTTTTGGCCATTGCTTTGGCAATTTCGATCAGCTGCTGCTTGCCGACTCCCAGGCTGTTCACCGGCGCATTCAGATTCTCACCGCCGAGGCCGACTTTATCAAGCATCTCCTGAGCGTGTTTTCTGGTCTTGGTCCAGTCAATCACACCGTTTACCGATGTCTGTTCGTTGCCCAGGAATACATTCTCGGCAATTGACAGGTAAGGACTGAGTGCGAGTTCCTGATGAATAATAACAATACCCTTTGCTTCACTCTGCTTAATGCTGTGGAACTGACATACTTCGCCGTTGTATTTGATATCACCATTGTAAGTACCATATGGCCAGACACCGGAAAGTACATTCATCAGTGTCGATTTCCCCGCCCCGTTTTCACCGCAAAGGGCATGTATCTCACCGCGTTTCACTTTGACATTTACATCATCCAGAGCCTTTACACCGCTGAACTCCTTGGTAATGTGATCCATCTCCAATATGTAATCGGACATTTTATCAACTCCTTTGCTTTTTTACCGCTTTGTCTCGAAGGAATGTGTTCCTTCGACGATACACATCAGGCGGCGGCACTTTGCGCCGCCGCCTGAACAGGTCCATTACTGTGCCAGCTGATCTTCGGTATAGTAACCGCCGTCAATTATAATTTCCTTATAATTGTTCTGGTCAACTGCAACCGGTGTACAAAGATAAGACGGAACTACAATTTTACCATTATTGTACTGCTCGGTATCATTAATCTCCGGTTCTGCGCCTTCCATAACAGCCTGAACCATGGTTACACATTTCTCTGCCAGAAGACGGGTGTCTTTGTAAATTGACATGGTCTGGTAACCTGAGATAATATTTTTTGTTGCCATCAGCTCTGCATCCTGTCCGGTAACTAACGGCCAGTCTTCGCCTACTTTGTAGCCGGCACCTTCAAGTGCTGCCTTACAGCCGTAAGCAAATCCGTCAAATGCAGTTGCACAGATATCAAGTTTTTCATCTGCATAGAATCCGGTCAGGTAGTTCTCACAGTTCTGCTGAGCTGTCTCCTGAGACCATCTGAGGATACAGGTATCTTCGAATGAAGTACGGCCGGACTTACATACCAGTGTTCCGTCATCCAGATATGGCTGCAGAACTTCCATCAGTCCGTTGTACAGGAATAATGCGTTGTTGTCATCAGGTGATCCCATGAAGAATTCGATGGTATAGGATTCGCCTGCTTCTTTTGCTTTGTCAAGTTCTTTGGTTTCTTTTATGTATTCACCGATTGCGGTTCCGACACCTTTGTTGTCGAAGGTTGCATAGTAGGAAACTGCGTCGGTATCCATCAGCAGACGGTCATAAGCAATGATCGGAATGCCTGCACTCTTGGCCTGCTCTTCTACATTTACCAGAGCGGATGAGTCGATGGATGCAATAACAAGGCAGTTAACACCGGAAGCAATCATGTTCTCAATCTGGGAAACCTGCATCTGGACATCATCTTCCGCATACTGAAGATCCACCTCATAACCAAGAGCCTCCAGTTGTTTCTTCATGTTGGCACCATCGTTAATCCAGCGTTCGGAAGACTGTGTCGGCATCGCAACGCCTACCTTCTTGCCTGCTGCAGTTGCCTGCGGAGCTTCTGTCGTCGCTGCATCCCCGGCCCGGGTTGTGTCTCCGGCGGTGGTTGCTGCAGGAGCTGCAGTTGTTGCCGTTGATTCCTGAGCGCCGCCGCACCCGGTCAGAAGTGCCACTGCCATCGCTGTTCCAAGAATGATACTGCTTAACTTACGTTTCATACATGTTACCTCCCTTAAATTGTTTTAAGTTGTATTTACAAGTCGTCTGGGTTTGACAACTGTGTATCGATGGTAAATCTGCTGAGTTTCCGTTGTGTGTGTTATCATTTTTGTGGTATTTTTCAACTTAGATTGAACTCACTTGTTTATCTCTTGTTATATTTATACAACTTGACTGTACATTTGTCAATATGTATTTTAAATATTTATCTACATTTTTCGATAAGTTGTACGTACATGTTTTGTTTTTTCTGTATACATAGGATGGATGCACATTGTCGCGAGGGAAAGGAGCCTGTTTGGGCAGGAATCAGCTCCGTTCGTTCACTGGGGCATTCCTAAGATTCTAACCCGGATTTTGCCGTGGCACCAGCTCGAAGCCACGAGAACCCTGAAGCGTTCTCGCGTCCCTCACCTGGATTTCTGATTGGAGTACAGAAATCCTCCACGGCAAAACCCGGGTTAGAATCTAAGGACTGCCACCAGCTCTCTCAATGTCGCCGATTCCTGCCCAAACAGGCTCCTTTCCCTGCCCATAATATTCGCTCCCTCTGGATTAGAAAAACAAAAAAAAGACGCTGTATTTTAACTGTTTCAAAACTTGTTCTTCAGTTATCTTAAATACAAGTTGATGAATATCAAAAAATGAGCGCTCCCGTAGATCAACCTGGGAAACGCTCATTTTATGATATATCTTGCTGGATACCTTACTGAATTATATAACCTTAAAGTAGTCGGATCGAATTGCGGATCACAGGTTCTGCATCGAACAGGTAATCTGCTGCAAATCCGGGGTTATCAATCATTGCTAACAGATTCTCAGCTGCTTTTCGGCCTAGCTGTTCCTTGGGATGAGGGTATGATGTAAACGGTGTATCGGCCAGATCAGCAAGATCTGAGTTGTCAATGCTGATTAACGACAGGTCTTCTGGTATACGGATTCCGTTTTTGTTGCAGTAAGCTGCCGTCTGATATGCTACCTCATCGTTGTAGCACATAAGGGCAGTGCAGTCGTTGATGCGGTCCTGGAACAGGCTGTCGAATTTGTAGCGTTCCAGATTCATTACATCTTCTGAGTCTACCCATACTACCCGGCGGTCTTCCATCTGGATTCCGGCTTCGTTCAGGGCTTCGAGATATCCTGAATAGCGGAGATGACCCTGGCCGTCATCAAGTTTGAACAGACCACCGATTTTTTTGTGACCGCGGTCAATCAGATAGCGGACGGCTTTGTAAGTGAGCTTCCGGTCGTCTAGGGATACACACGGGAGGTCCAGCTGCTGATATTTTGCGTTGAAAAATAAGATCGGGATGTGGCGTTCTTTTAATAGCTGATAATAGTGCAGATTGGGATTGGGGAGTGCGCTTTTTGAGGGTTCTACGATTAATCCGTCAATATTATCTTTGTTGATCAGATGTTCGAGGATCAAACGCTCTCTGGCAACACTGTCGTTGGTGAATGACACCTGGGTCATATATCCGTTTTTCATCAGGACATCTTCTATGCCCTTTAGGGTGGCAGGGAAAATATAGCTGTCGACGAAGGAACTGATGACTGCGATATTCATGTATTTTTCCTGGCGGTTCTGCCGCTGGTTGCAGCCGATATAGGTTCCGCTGCCCTGAATCCGTCTGACGACGCCTTCCTGCTCCAGGATGTCGACGGCATGACGGACCGTCTGTCGGCTCAGGCCGAACATGGCGCTGAGTTCGTTTTCTGAACTCATTTTGTCGCCGTACTGCAGCTTTCCGTTGTTTATATTTTCGTGTACCCACTCGATGATTTTACGGTATTTTGGTTCCCTGGTGCCCATACTTATCCTCTTCTTTATATGCTATTTATTATCTGACATTATATCCATCGTATCTATGTATTATTTGTCAAGAATACGTCTCCTGACCTTCGCGATACAGTCCGGATCAATCTGGCAATCACGCAGGAATCCGTCTATCCCATTCTCCTGGCCAGCCACATAGTCATAGGCGGCTTCGATAAAGTCGGCATCAGAACAAATCAGATCGCTATAATCAGATTCTATAACCTGACGGAACCACTCTTTTCTGGTCAGATTTATAAATGACTGCATGTAATTGGTCTGGCAGTCCTGTTTATCTGCTCCGGCCAGCATCAGCAGCAGCATTGCCAGGACTCCGGTGCGGTCCTTGCCGACCGCACAATGAAACAGCACACAGCCGTCGGGTGCATCTGCGATCCGTTCAAACAGCTCTTTAATCACCGTCCGGCGCTTTAACAGCCCCAGATATAAATTGCTGAGGCCGGAGAGCTGATCCTTCGCTTCTGCCTGCCCTTCCGGTGACAAGTCCTCTTCTAAAAACGGTATGTTCCAGTATTCTACCTGGCTAATAATCTCTTCACAATCAGGATGTTTCGCCACTTCAGCCCGGCTGCGCAGATCAATCACTGCCACAACACCGTAGTCCAGAAGCTTTCTGACATCTGCACCAGTTAAATTACGCAGGTTATCCGACCGTAAAAAACGATGCCACTGTGTCTGCCCGCCATCTGCGGCCGGCACTCCGCCAAGTTCTCTAACATTACATGCCCCCTCCAAAGGAAGCCGGATCCAGTTTCGTTTCATATGTACTCCTTCCATATCCAATATCTTTTTATTATAGCAGAATTCCGACATTTAAACAACGTACCGTCACAAAGTCCAGTCCAGTATCGGATCGAATCCCCGGTAATAATCATCAAAACATTCCCCTATTTCGACATCCGGCTCCAGCGTATTCACATCTGCGTCCAGCCAGTGAAAATATTTCGTCGAATACCGGATCGTAATCTCACTGTTGGGCAGTTTGAATCTTTTCACTTCACCGTAGTGGTTCGGCTCGCCACCGGTCGATTCCCCTGTAAATATCGCTTTTGTATCCATTTTCAGCCGGAGCGCATTGAGTACCGCTGCCGAGTATGTGTCTTTGCCGGTAATTACATATAGTTTTCCATCTTGATTAAAACGGCTGTTTTTGACCTTTTTTATGAACGGCTCAAGGATCCGTGAACTGCCGCCGCGATTTTGCCGGATATCAATGATCAGCCGTTCCGGCTGATGTGTTTCCACCGCCTGCCAGAATTCCTTGTGAAATACTTCAAAAGGCAGATTCCGCATCTCGCTGCAGCTGCTGTAGTTAAAATACATAACATCACTGTCCGCGAGATATTCATACCAGTAGTTTTCTTCCGGACGGCTCCGGTACATAGCGACATCAGCAGTTTCGGCCGGCAGTAATACCAGTTCCCTGTAATCGACAGGATCGACTGACACATTTTTGCTTTCGCCGTTTATTAATACCAGTTCCAGGTTTAACGTATCGGTATTCGTAATATCAAAATATTTTAAAATATCAGGGTAGATGAGATAATAGACAACCTGATTCTTAAACCAGCTTTCATTTGCCCCTGCAAGCACCGGCCTTAGCAGATCAGCCGCCGTTTCTGCCGCCATGCCGTTCATCGCAACAATTCTGGCATTCAGAAGTTCGTCATGGTTTTCATCTGTTCCTGTAATATAGATACCATCCTGAAACCAATACAGCTGAAGCGGATACTGCTGCTCAAACGAAACACCGGAACCGGTATGGGTATCTTTCACTTCTGCCAGAATGACATGAAGGGCAATCTCCATCTGTGAATCACTGTATTCAGGAATTTTTGTCTTCAAATCCTCCAGCCGGCCAAGAAACTCCGTTTCCGAAAGGCTGAAATAAAGATTTTTATGCACCTTCGGCAAGGTCAGAGCCAGATAGTCAATATCTTTCGTCCAGCGTTCTTCCCGCCCCTCTGCAAGGTAAGGTTTTTCCGATGGAATCCGGCTGCATCCGGATATTGCCGCACTACATACAGCTATAAATAAAAGCAACGGCAGTAACACAAAGCAGTGCAGTCTTTTACCATTCTTATAATGTCTCATCTGCATTACCTCCGATAATCATTGATCTGTATCTGGTCAGAATGATACGATAGAAAATGTAAAGCATAACTGCAAAAACAGCAACTCCTGTCAATACACAAACCCGGAAAGAATCATGCATAAATTCTTCCATTGCCCTGATTGCCATACTGCCGTGAAGGATACCCATCACCGACGGAAGGACAAATGCAATCCTTACCTGAGAGCGGGCAATCTCCCCGATCTCATCTTCCGTCATACCGAGCTTCATCAGATTCCGATACTGTTCCCGATCCTGGAAAACATCACTGAGAATCTTGTAATACATGGTGCCAAAGGCAGCGATAGCAAAGACTACAGACATTACCAGTCCCATGAAATAAAAACTGCCCACAAGATAATATTTCACCTCATATTGTGCTGCGTAGCTGTTTAAATTGTCCCGGGGGGTTTTCATCAGACCGGCAATTTTAGTAACCAGAGAGATACTGTTTTCCGGATCTGAGATATTGATGCCGCAAATCTCGATTTCTTCTGACTGCGTCCGCATCTTTTCATAATTTTCATCTGTTACAATATAGATATCGGCAGATGCAAGTCCCTCCAGTTCTCCTGTAAACGGAAGTTTTACTTCTTCCGCTGTATGATATGCGTGGTCCTGGATCTGTACGATCTGACCGACAGCAGTGTAACCGGACAGGATCTGATTGGAGTGAATGATTTTTATTGTTTCGTCACCCCGAACCTCAAGATGCTGCCAATTTTTTTGTGCATCGCCCGGCATGGTGAACCTCATCGAATCCCGGAACCGGGTAACGCCGGCAACCAGACAGGGTGACGTGCGCTCCTCCCCGCGATATTGATATGTCACCTGGGTTCTGAGTACGTTTATCTGATTCTCACCCAAAATTACATGACGGGAATTTTCTATCTCATCTCTGATTTTCTGACCGGTTGCCTCATCCTGTCCCATATAGGTAATACTGTACGGAGCTTCCATATAAATATTCCTGTCTGCATAAGAACGCAGGGCCAGACTGGCACAAAAGGCGGTAAACGTTCCGGCGCAGAGAATCGCCGTCATCGCCAGGCTGCGATAATGGGTCCCAAGGCGAAAACGGGTATTGCTGTAACTGACAAGCCTTGTTCCGCGGTAGATAAACGATTTGTTCCGGATCAGCATGGCCAGGATAATGGCCAGAAAACTGCCAAAGAAAAGATAAGTCCCGCCACAGATAAATAAAATGATCAGCAATGATGTGCTCATAATACCGGTATCCAGTCCAAACGGCAGCTCCAGAATATTCATGGCCAGATAATAAGCCGCTGCAATCAGAATAACACCGGCGGCTCCACGAAACCAGCGTATATTCGGCATCTTCTGTTCCATTTTGGCAGCGTTTAGAATATCGATTAAACTGCTCATTTTAATCCGCCGGTAATTGTTCAGACTGACTGTCAGCTGCAACACGGTCATTACCGCAATCAGGGCCACGACAGCTTTCAGGGAAAAATAGAACGGTATGTCAACGCGCAAAATCATTGCTTTTGCCAACAACATGAAGAACAGCCGTGAAAACAGCAGTCCGGCTGCCAGACCGGCCAGAATTGAAATTCCGCCGAGAATCATATTTTCAACCACAAACATCATACCGACCTTATGCTCGGAGACACCCATCAGCAGATAAGTTCCGATCTCTTTAAACCGAAGCTTATAAAAGAAATTACCGGAATGAAATAAAAAAAGCATCAGCCCGAACAACAGCACTGCACTGCATATTGTACTTGCCACATCAGCATAAATATACTGGGCATTCAGCACAGCCAGGTAAGGATTAAATCTGACCGCCAGATAATTGTAAAAGATTGCGGTCGTCAAAATCAGAACCGCCAGATAATATTTGTACAGCGTCTGGTTATTCTTTATCATCTGCAGGGAGAGATTAAAGATGTTCAATCGTCTCACCTCCCAGCATGGCTACCATGTTAAGAATCTTTCTAAAGAACATTTCCCGGCCTTCCGATGCATAAAGCTGCCCGGCGAGTTTCCCGTCTTTCAGAAAAATCACCCGCTCACAGTAGCTGGCGGCCGTCACATCATGGGTTACCATCACGATCGTGGTACCATATGTATTCCTGACCGTCTGCATACAGGTCAGCAGTTCCGCCGCCGATCTTGAATCCAGCGCACCTGTCGGTTCATCGGCAAGTAAGATATCCGGCTTGTGTATCAGGGCCCGGCAGACCGCCGCCCGCTGTTTTTGCCCGCCAGAAAGCTGATACGGATATTTCTCCAGCTGGTTCTCAATCCCCAGCAGGGCAGTTAATTCCTGCACCCTGGCTGTAACAGTATCTGGTGCAGTATTGTTTAAGGTCAGCGGCAGGGCAATATTATCCCTGATTGTCATATTGTGAAGCAGGTTAAATTCCTGAAAAACAAATCCCACAACTTGCCGGCGAAACATGGCAATGTCCTTCTTTTTCATCGCCCCGATATCACGGCCGTTTATCCGGACAGTCCCGCTGCTGGGAGCATCAATCGTTGAAATAAGATTCAGCAGCGTGGTTTTCCCGGAACCGGACGGCCCCATAACAGCCGAAAATGTCCCCGCCGCAATCTCCAGATCCACCTCATCCAGAGCCCGGCATACGCCGCCCTGCTGGCCATATTTTTTTGTCAGCTTTTTTCCTTCAATCATCAAAGTCATTTTGTCCTCCATTTCCCGTCAGAATTCCATCACTCATTTTCTTCTCCAGTATAAAGCTGCTGTCGGTTTTCTTCCATCGGTCAGGATGACATTTTACTGTTCTTAAGTGACATTTTCGTCACCTTCCCGTGACTTACGTTTCAGATAGTCTGACAAGTGGTAAAATGAGACAATAAACTCCGTCCCGTTTCTGTCTTCGCTGACGGCATGAAGTCCGATCCCCAGGTTCTCCGCCATTCGTCCGGCATAATACATCCCCATTCCGCTGGATTTTGTTCCCAGCCTCCCGTTGGTACCGGTAAACCCCTTGTCAAATATCCTGGCCGTCTCTTCCGCCGGTATTCCGATCCCGTTATCCTTAATGTGGAGGTGATATGCCGTATTATCAAGGCTGCTGGACACAGCAACCTCACCACCCTCCTTCGTATACTTGCTGCTGTTATTTAAAATCTGGGAAATAATATAATGTACCCATTTCCGGTCTGAAACCACAGAATACGCTTGTATATCAATCGAAACAGCGATTCCGCCGGCAATAAAAAACTCACGGTTGTCTCTGAGCGCATCTCTCACAACCTGTTCCATATCAATCGGCTCCGGCATAATATCAGTACTGTAATGATTGGCTCTGGTTATGGATAATGCCTGGCTGATCCGGTATTTCATCTGTTCAATCTGGTATATCAGCCTGTTGGTATCCGGAATATCCCCCAGCCGTTTTACCACCATCTCACAGACGGCCAGGTTGACCTTCAGATCATGGACTGTATGTGTCAGATAATCCTTCATATCATTCATCTTCCGGCGGTATTCCCGCTCCCGTCCGGAAAATTCAGCTGCCGCCCGGTCAAGCAGCTCCCGGGCCAGTTCAATCCCCATAACATCAGAATCTGCCTCTGCCTGCCGGATCATCTTTTTATATGCCTGATTCGTCCGGTAATAATGGCAGAAAAATCCGCCCAGCATAATCACTGCCAGTAACAGATCAAGATAAAAAATCTCCCCCGGAGATTTCCCCAGAGGAATGCTGGCAAACAATATTAAATTAATCACCGTCAGAACAGCTGCCTGCGTCACAAGCCATTCCCGCTGATATCTGATATAGGCTTTTATGCTCATAAGATTTGATACCCCATTCCCTTTTTCGTCGTGATCAGTGACAAAAGTCCCAGATCTTCAAGCTTTTGTCTGACCCGGTTGACATTAACCGTCAGCGTATTTTCATTCACATAGATTTCATCATCCCAGAGCTGCCGCATCAGACTCTCACGGCTGACAATCTTCCCGCGGTTTTCAATCAGCAGACTGAGGATCTTCAGCTCATTCTTTGTCAGTTCACAAGATTCATCTCTGTATTTTGCTTTTCCGGTATCCAGTTCCACAACCAGTCCCCGGCACTCCATCGTCCGGGCTGATGCAAAACTATATTCATAAGTACGCCGGATAACTGCCTGCAGCCTGGCAATCAGAACATCATTATCAAAGGGCTTCACCAGATAGTCATCGCCACCGCTGCTCATCCCCATAATAATATCCATATTACTGTCACGAGATGAAAGATAAATAACCGGAACCGCTGACAGCTCCCGGATCTTCCGGCACCAGTAAAATCCGTCAAACGCGGGGATATTAACATCCATCATAATCACATGCGGCTGCCACGCCGCCACCTCATTCATTATATTTCCAAAATCCTGAACGATCTGCACCTCATATCCCCACCGCTCAAGAAGCAGGCTGATCTCGTCTGCCAGCATACTGTCATCTTCTACTATATAAACCCGATATGTATTATTATTTTTCATAGAGTTATTCTATCATAAATTCCAAACTATTTACAAGAAGGTAATCCGGCAACTATGTTTAAATTGAAAGGGATGCCGCACCTGTAATTGTGTGACATCCCTTGACGCCGGAGCGCGATTGCTTAATCCAGAACTTTATATTAAAAAATTTTCTTCACTACTTTTACCAGACACTGTTTCTTGAAAAAAGCAATTCCAAAATGCAGCACTTGTGTATACCCTTCTGCCGGAAGCCAGTTATCATACCGTTTCTCTTCGATCTGCCGGATTGCCATATCCGCCGCCGCATCCATCCCTTTAAAACTATTCGATACCTTCAATTCGAGAATTACGGCCGGGACTGTCACATCCAGACTGCGCACCACTATGTCAAATCTCCCATTTCCGCCTTCCCGGTTTGATCTTACCAGATAGTCACTCATATTACCTAAAATCCCCAGTAAGAATCCATGATAAAAGGCTTCCTGACCATCCATAAAACTGATACTATCCATCAGCAGCCGAGACAAATCTTTTTGAAATCCAACTGCATCACCATTCATCATGGCCTGATACATAGCCGACAAGTTTCTGGTTTTTATTTCATCCCGAAACCAGCCCATAATTGTATTATTATATATATATCGAACTTCAATGTTAGGAATAGACATCGTAATATAACGATTTTCCCCTTCCATACGGTTTGTCACCTGTCTCAAATATCCAGTAAAAAAGAGAAAGTTCCACAGATTATCCGCGGACTGAAAGATATCTGCATAAGTAATCTCTTCATGAACCTGCTTTTCAATCGTTCCTCCAGAAAGAAGTTGTTCAATCTCACTCTTGGCCGAAATATCAGCCTGCTCAATCAATGCCCTCACAATATTATTTGAGCTGGTATTCGCCCAGAACGGTGATGGAAATGCCTCTTCATTCAAGGTCAGTGCTTTTACATATTTTATAACACTCCATGGGTTAAACACTTCCTTCGTGCCAAAGAGATAACCATCATACCACTGCCTGATGATCTCCCCGGCAGCACTCCGATCATAGTATCTCAACATCTCATCGACTTCCAGCCGGGTAAAACCAAAATATTCTCCATAGTATTCATCAAGAATAGATATCATTTCAAGATTGTTCAACCCTGTAAAAATGGACTCCTTTGTAATTCTTAAACATCCGGTAATAACAGCAAACTCCAAATGACGGTTTGTCTTTAATGCCGATTCAAACAGTGAACGGATAAAACCCGCCATCTGATCATAAAATCCGGCAAAATAAGCATTTTCCAACGGAACATCATATTCGTCTATCAAGATAATACAACTTGTCTGATATACGGTTTGCAGGCACTGGGATAAAAAGGCAAGGGCATCAATATAATCAGAGTCATCAGCTTCTTCACACATAATTCGTTCATACCGTGGTCTTAGATTCCCCAAATCCTCTTTGATCTTTTCATGCCGCCGGAACTCATTTGCAATCTGTCGTTTCAAGCTGATCATCGCCAGTTCAAAGGTCGGCTGTTTCCCCGATTTCAATGTCAGATTGATAACCGGATATTTCGACATATGAGCTATATACGGCTCCCCCTCCCGCATAATGTCAGTGCCTTCAAACAACTGCCGGTTTCTGTCATTTGTCACATCATTATCTGTATTTTCAAAAAAGTACTGCAGCATGCTGAGATTGAGTGTTTTTCCAAAGCGCCTCGGCCTGGTAAACAAATTCACCTGCCCCTTCAAATCCATTAAGTCTTTTATTAACAAAGTTTTATCAACATAATAGAAGCGATTTTCTATAATAGTTCTAAAATCATCATAGCCTACTGGTAAAGGTCTGTTTTTCACGAAATCACCCCGTTTCTACTAATAAGTATCCCCATTATAGCATACGGCAACCTGTGACCGCAATAAAAGACGATCCAAAGAGCGCCATTGCCCTCGGATCGTCTCTTCTAACCTATACAACTGTTTTTTCAATCAAGATGAAACACCATATCAAGATCCACACACACAGGGCTATTATCAGGATTAGTCTCCATAATATCAGCCATATAATCCCACCACTTGCGGTTAATCTCCGTATCAGCCGACAACGCCCAGCGCGCTTCATCCTCCACTTCCAGATATCCATAAAGAACATTATGTTCCTTATCCAGATAAATAGAGTAGTTTCTGCCGCCATATTCATGAATCATTTCTTTCATCTCCGGCCAGAGCAGATTGTGGCGGCGCTCATACTCTTCTTCCCGACCCGGATACAAAAACATTTTGAATGCTTTTCTTACCATTGTATTCCTCCTACTTTTCCGCCGAACGCAGGTGAGGGGGAGTTTCATCTTTATCAAACAGGAATTTTTCCGGTAAAGTAACCCGGAAATCGGTTGCCAGGTGGCGGAAATTGTCCGGTGAAATCGTCTGCAGTTTGGTTGGGCTCATGGACAGCATCTTAACCAGAATCTCTGCTGACTTTTCCACTGTGTGTGCCAGACCAAAGGTCAGGTCAAAGTCTTCTCCTGAACAGAAGATACCATGATGCGCCCAGATTGCCACATCGTACATTTCCATCAGTTTGGAAGTCTCGACTGCGATATCACGGCCGCCGGGTACCATCCACGGTACAACACCGACACCATCCGGGAATACAACCGGACATTCGGTAGCCATCTCCCACAGTTCTCTGGTAAAGACTTCGTCTTTCAACGGTAATACAAAGGTCAGGGCAATCACATTAGTCGCATGACAATGATAGATTACACGATGTCTGCCATCGGAAGCAGCTTTCTTCACTTCATGGTTCATCAGATGACTCGGCAGCTCAGAAGTAGGTCTGCCGCCATTGACAAATCCCCAGCACAAACGGTAGTTCAGTCCTTTTTCGTCGATCTCCACGATCCCCAGGGTATCGGCCGGATCGAGAATGACATTACGGAAATATTTACCGGATCCGGTCACCAGGAAGTATTCTCCGGCAAGACCAGGAACTTCAGTACCAATCGGATCCCAGCTGCCGGTATCGGTCAGCTGGTCTTTTACCTCTGCCACTTCTTCCGCTGTCATCCGGTAAGTCAGGTTGCCGCCGTTTCTTTCATGCCATCCCTGATTAAAGCCATCATCACACAAACGAATAAATCCCTGTACAAATTTTGCATCCGTTACGTTCATTTTCATTTCCTCCTATACCCGTTTTAATAAGGTTTCTTTTTCATAACTCTCTACTGCTTCAAACCAGCTTTCACCAACCGGCACACCGTTCTTTTCGCAGAAGTAATCCCATACATCGCCCATCGGATAGGTCTTCAGTTCTTCCTGCTGCATCATCAGCTTCGTCAGCTTTCCTTCATCCTGAAGCGCTTTCAGATCTTTGTTCGGGCTCAGCAATGCATACAACATGGCTTTCTGCATATTTCTCATGCCCACAGCCCAGGCTGAAATGCGGTTGATCGAAGCATCAAAGAAATCCAGGCCCAGCAATACGCGGTCCATTGCATCGTTTCTGACAATCTCTTTGGCAATCTCTTTGGTCTCATCATCCAGCAGTACTACATGGTCACTGTCCCAGCGAACCGGACGGGTCACGTGCAGGGCAATCTTTTCATTGAATAAAAGCATGGATGGAATTTTATCTGATACCACCTCGGTCGGATGATAGTGGCCGTTATCCATCAGACTCAGTATACCATTATTAGCTGCATAGTTGATGCAGAATTCACTCGATCCAACAGTATAAGACTCGAATCCGATACCGAACACCTTTGATTCAAGACATACCAGAACCTTTTCACGGTCATAATCAATCGCCAGTATCTGATCCAGAGAATCTTTAAAACGTGCTCTCGGGCCCAGGCGGTCAGCCGGAACATCTTTATAACCGTCCGGAATCCAGATATTCATACTGCATGGCTGGCCCAGTTCTTCGGCAAAATACTGGGAGATGCGGATACATGCCTGACCGTGACGAATCCAGAACTGGCGGATCTCTTCGTCCGGGCTGGACAGGGTATATTCATTTGCTTTCGGATGAGAGAAATAGGTCGGATTGAAGTCAAGTCCCAGACCTCTTTCTTTGGCAAACTCTACCCATTTTGCAAAATACTTCGGTTCCAGAGCATCTCTGTCCGCCCATTCACCTTCTTCGAATACCGCATAGCTGGCATGCAGGTTAATCTTGTGAGTACCGCCGATCAGGCTCAATGCCTTGTCAATATCAGCCATCAGTTCCTGTGGATTTCTGGCTTTTCCGGGATAGTTGCCGGTTGCCTGGATTCCTCCGGTCAGAGGTCCTGCCTGGTCAAAACCGCTTACGTCATCTCCCTGCCAGCAGTGCATGCTGATCTTAAAATCCTCCAGGGCTTTTACGGCTGCATCAGTATCAACTCCGATTGCTGCATAACGCTCTTTTGCGTATGTATATCTTTCTGCTGTTGTCATGATAATTTCCTCCTGATTTTATTATTCATTGTTATTTGGGTTCATATTCTTTTACTTCAAAGGAATCCCTGATACAGGCTCTGGCTGCCGCAAGTGAATCGAGTTCCCCGGCTGCAATCATCTGCACCGCGAGATTGCCGATTGCAGTAGCTTCTCCCGGTCCTGCCCAGACAGATTTTCCACATGCATCTGCAGTCAGTTGATTTAAATAAACTGCATTGGCACCGCCGCCGACAACGTGGATAACATCAAAATTCCTGCCGGTAATCTGTTCCAGTTCCATCGCTGTCTTCCTGTAACACTGTGCCAGGCTGCGGTAAATCACCCGTGCCAGTTCGCCGGGACGAACCGGTTCCTGTTGACCGCTCCTGCGGCAGAAATCTTTTACTGCTTCTGTCATTGACTCTGGTGCCAGGAAACAGGCATCATCACAGTCAACAAGGGAAGCAATCGTTTCATATTCTGCCATGCTGCAGAGTTCTGCAAAACTGTAGGCATCATTAAATTCCTTTTTTACATTCTGAATCATCCATAGTCCCATGATGTTCTTCAGATAACGAAAACGGTATTCGTATCCGCCCTCATTGGTCAGGTTCGCTGCCTTGCTGGCCGGAGAACAGTCTGCTTCCGTCAGTTCGGTTCCCATCAATGACCAGGTACCGGAACTGATGTATAAAAACTGCTCATTTAATGCCGGAACTGCCGCTACTGCGGAGGCGGTATCATGGCTTCCGACATGATAAACCATAGTATCGAAGCCTACTTCCTGCTGCATTTCTCCGGTCAGATTTCCGGCTGCTGTTCCGGGTACGGCAATCGGCATAAACAAGTCTTTCTTAAGTCCCAGTCTTTCGATCAGTTCCCAGTCCCAGTCTTTTGTCTCCGGACTGACCAGCTGGGTTGTCGTTGCGTTGGTATATTCGGTCCGTTTTGTTCCGGTCAATAAAAAGTTAAAATAATCCGGTATCATCAGCATGGCTGATGCCTGCTCCATTGTATCAGGATCCTGAACCATTCCGGCTGTCAGCTGGTAAATGGTATTAAACACCTGTTTCTGGATGCCGGTCCGTTCATACAGTTCTGCTTCCGGGATTTTTTCATAGACAGTCCGGTCAATCTCATCGGTCCGGCTGTCCCGGTAACCGTAAGTATATCCCGTAATACGATCCTGCCGGTCAAGCAGTACATAATCCACCGCCCAGGTGTCAATCCCCATACAGACCGGAATCTTCCCCATCTTCCGGCATTTCTTCATCCCCGTTTTAATTTCTTTAAATAGCTGATCTACATTCCAGCACAGATGACCGTCTTTCTTTTCCATCCCGTTCGGAAACCGGTAAATCTCTTCCAGACGCATCTGCCCCTGCTCCATCCAGCCCAGTATATGCCGTCCGCTGGATGCCCCAATATCCACTGCCAGATAGTATTTCATCTCCTCCTCCTCCTGCCGTTATTTTTATGATTTCATTATATCCTCACCGCTGTCATTTTTTTATAACCGTATTTGTATTTTTTCAGGACCTTTCTTGCATTCATATATTATAAAAAAGCAAAGAAAACCGTTGTTTTTCACTTCGGGCTTCTTTGCTTTACAGTTCCTATTTGTTCACATTTTTATTGGTTTAATTTTTATCAAGATACTCCAGTGCCTTTACTAATGCCAGAATTGTCAGGGACTGGCCATATGCCATCGGTGCAATCAGAATATTTTTATAATGGTCGGCATTGTATCCCATGCCGGTTCCGCCGGATACGTTAAGAACAGTTCCGTCATCAGCTATGTTTTTCATGATCCCAACAATCGCCCGGTTGGCACATTCCAGATATTCATCTTTTAAGATCCCCATCTGGATTCCTTTGAAGATACCGGCTGCAATCGCTGCCGAACCGGATACTTCTTCGTAACTGCTCGGATCATCGAGGACCGTATGCCACAATCCGCTCTTGCTCTGCAGCGCCTCGAGTGCCTTTACCTGAGCAACATAAGTACTGAGAATATGTTCTTTTACACCGGCATTTAATGTACCGCCGAACATATCGATATAATCCAGGATACCGGCTGTGATCCAGCTGTTGCCGCGGCACCAGAAGATTCCGCCGAAATTGTTACGTTCATTGAAGGTCCAGCCATGATAGAACAGACCGGTCTTCTTGTCGTACAGATATTTGATGTGCATCAGCACCTGATGGATGGACTCGTCAATCCAGTCCTGACGCTGGTACTTCTGCCCCATTTTGTTCAGGAACAGTACGGTCATAAAAATAGTATCAACCCACATCTCATTTTCGTTCAGGCGAACGCCGAGACGGTCGCCGTTGGCACTGGTCACATGCTGAAAACCGCCTTCTTCGGTTCTCGGCAGACAGCGCATCAGCCACTCAGCCCAGTCAAGGCACAGCTTTTCAAATTCCGGATCATTAAAATATTCATTTACTTCTACCAGAGTCAGAAGCGGTGTGGTGGTATTGATATTTCTGGAACCCAGGCCTTCAGCCAGATTATCCTTATACCATTTGTACAGGAAATCTTTGTACTCCGGACGATCGAGGCATTTCATGACTTTCAGCAACCCGTAAAGACCTACCCCCTGCGGCCAGTCCCACTCTTTGATACCGAAATCACGTTTGAAATAGCCAATCGCTTCGCCGCCGCCTTCTTCCAGCTCTTTTTCATTCTCCGGGCCATCCAGATTCATCAGTTTGTCGATGACCAGATCAAGTTTTCTGATTATTTCACTCTTCTCCAGCTTCTTTGCTTTCATACTAAAACCTCCTCCAATTTTGATGTTATCTCGCAACGGTTACGGACGGCTATCTTCTTGAATGTCTGAAGCCATTCAAGAAGCATCGGATGTCCATCCGATGAAAAATTGTACATAAAGACAGCTTTATAAGCAAGCTTAACAGCTGCCTTTATGCACAATTTTTCGCCGTCCTGAACTGTAACGTTCTATTTTAAAAGCCCCAATACTCCCGGCAGCCACATACTGAGAGCCGGAATATAGGTAACCATTAAAAGTGCTGCCATAATTGCACCGAACAACGGCAATATCTTCTTTATAACACCTTCCACTTCCAGGTTTGCCACACTGCAGCCAATAAAAAGCACACTGCCAACCGGCGGCGTAATCGTACCTACAGACAGGTTCATTACCATCATAACACCAAAGTGAATCGGATCCATTCCCAAAGTTCTGATCACCGGCAAAAAGATCGGTGTAAAAATCAGCAGGGCCGGTGCCATATCCATAAAAGTACCGACAATCAGCAGGAAAATATTGATAATCAGCAGGATAACAATCTTATTATCAGAAATACCCAGGATCATGTTGCTGATCGCTTCCGGCAAGCCGGTAAATGACAATACGAATGACAGTACGGAGGATGCACCGATGATCAGCATAACGATCGTGGTCATGACTCCGGCATCTTTTAAAATCGTCGGTATCTCACTCAGCTTAATGGTACGGTATACCACAACTGATAAGAAGAATGCATACGCAACTGCCACGCCTGATGCTTCTGTAGGGGTGAAATATCCGGATAAAATGCCGCCCATAATGATAACAATCAGGAATAAGCTTGGGATCGCATCCCAGATGGTCTTTAATACAATTTTGCCGGTCAGTTTTTCGGTCTGATAGATATAGTTATGTTTTTTTCCATACATAAAAGCAATAATCATACAAAGAGCTGACCACAGCAGTCCGGGGATCCAGCCGGCCATAAACATAGCAGCTACTGAAGTACCGCCGCTGGCTGCTGAGAATACAATGAATGCAGTGGTTGGCGGAATCAGCTGTCCTACCGGTGCAGTCGCCACATTTACTGCTGCTGCAAAACCAGGATCATATCCCGCTTCTTTTTCAAGGGGATTAAGTACACCGCCCATTGCGGTAGCTGCTGCAACACCGGAACCGGAAATGGAACCAAACATGGCATTACCGGCAATATTGGTCAGTGCCAGAGAACCCGGAACCTTACCAAGTACGAGCATTGCCAGATTGATCAGGCGTTTGGCGATACCGCCGCTGCTCATAAACAAACCGGCCAAAACGAAGAATGGTACTGCCAGCAGGGTAAAGCTGTCCATACCGCCGACAATCTTCTGCGCCGACACGAACATACCGAACTGCGGGCTTAAGAATGCGACTATTGTTACCAGTGCTGAAGCTATAATACTGTAAGATACCGGAACACTGAATGCCAGCATCAGGAAAAACACAATCACGAGCATAATCGCTGCCTGAACTTCCATATTATGCTACCTCCTTTAACTGTTTGGCAAACTGACCCATCCGCTGAAAACTGAATAACAGAGTCAGAGCTCCGCTGATCGGTAAACCGGCATAATACAGCTGCATCGGCATCTGCAGTGCCGGTGAAATCTGTCCGGCTGAGTTGTTCGTAACCATAATGCCGCCGATAATAAATACGGTCACACATAAGATACTTACAATTACTTCAATTACCAGTTTTGTTGCCAGGCTTCCTTTGGGGCTGAATCCTTTGGTAATAATATTAATTGAAATATGACGGTCCTGACCATATGCATACGGAACCCCAAGCATGGTCATCCAGATCAGTGCATATCTTAAAATTTCTTCTGTGTATTTGCTCGGGCTGTTCAGGACAAAGCGGGTGATAACCTGCCAGCAGCATACGACTGCCATAAAACCTACCAGAACAGCAATTGCATAACCGAGAATTTTGTTTAATGCTTTCATAATGTCCTCCCTAGTCTGCGTATTTCTGAATGTCGTCATAAAGTTCCTGATACAGGGGACCTTTATCGGTGAATTCCTTGTGCATCGGCTGTACTGCATCAATGAACGGGGTCTTGTCGATATCACGGTAGATATTCATCCCCATCTCTTTTGCTTCGACAATAGCATCTTCCATCATGCGGTCATACTGTGCTTTGAAGTTATCATTACTGCGATTCAGACAGTCAACCAGATAATCCTGCTGCTTTGGAGTCATCTTGTTCCAGGTCTCGGTACTGATCACATACACATCAGGCAGATACTGATGCTCCGTGAAGGTATACGCACTGGCAACCTCTGCATGTTTGTCTACGGTCAGGGCCAGCTCAGTATTCTCCGCGCCGTCTACTACGCCCTGCTGCAAAGCTGTATAAGTTTCACTTGCTGCCATCGGTGTCGGAGATGCACCCATCAGTTCAAGCATTCTCATGGAGGTACTGCTGCTCATGGAACGGATCTTCTTCCCCTTTAATGCCTCCGGGCTGTCAGCTGCAATGTCATCTTTCAAATAGACGTTTCTTGCACCATTGGCATAGTAGCCGATAACAATAAAGCCTTCATCTTCATTCATAAAAAACAGATCTTTGACTTTTTGGCTGTGTTCCATCGCATTGTAATAATGTTCCTTGCTCACAAATATGTAAGGCATGGAAAAAATCGCATATGCGTCGTTAAACTGGCCGATTGTCTGGGAACTGACTTTCGCCATATCCAGTACTCCTGCTTTTACCATTTCTACAACTGACTGTTCGTTTCCGAGTACACCGCTGGGATAAATATCCACATTTACCTGCATTGACGGGTCTTCCGCAGCGTATTCGGCAAACTTGGCAATACAGTCTGCGATCTCAGAATCCTTGGACTGGTTATGCGCCATCCGGATCTGAATTCCATCGGAATAATGAGCGCTTGCAATTGATGTAAAAATATATCCGGCAGTCGCAATCGCTGCAACTGTAACAACAATCCCAATCATTTTTTTTGCATTTTTCACTTATCTGTCCCTCCTTGGTTGTTTTATCGGTCTTTATTATATCTTGGACAAGATTTTAATGTTATAACCCTGTTTGTTTATTTTTAGGACTTTATTTGCACATGCATTTGGGGTATACTAGGGACACTAAACGAGTGCAGGACCTTTGAGTAAATTTTGCATAACAATCAGGAGGCAACAAAATGAATGAGTTATTGCTGAATCATATAACCCCCATCACTGAGGAGGAGCAGGCTATTTTAAACGGTGATCTGACGATCCGCAAGGATTTGTATACCGATCACAGTCACTTTATTATTGACAGCAGGAAGATCCTGGAGCAGGGTGATGTTATGGATATCCGGACTCACACACGCTTTATTCACTTCCCGAAGCATCGTCACAACTATGTGGAAATCATTTATATGTGTCAGGGAACCACGACCCATATTATAAATGGAAAAGATAAGATTGTACTGAATACCGGTGATCTCTTATTCCTGAACCAGAATGTGACCCAGGAAATACTGCCGGCTTCATTTCATGATGTTGCGGTCAACTTCATTGTTCTGCCGGAATTTTTCAACCGGGCGTTTTTGATGCTGGAGGATGAAAATGTATTGCGGGATTTTCTGGTGACAACACTGCAGCAAAAGCAGTCTCCGGTGAGTTACCTGCATTTCCAGGTCGCTGATGTTCTGCCGGTACAGAATCTGGTTGAGAATCTGATCTGGTCAGTAGTAACGAAGGAAAATAATGTGCGCAGTTCCAGGCAGATTACGATGGGGCTTTTGTTTCTGAACCTGCTGAATCATACGGACCGCATGAATCAGAACAATCCTGATCTGTATCATCAGAATATTGCTGTGGCTGCGATGCGGTATATTGAGAATAACTACCGGACAGCTACATTGGAGGAGTTTGCAAATTCAGTGAATCTGCCGGCTTATCAGGTCAGCCGGTTGCTGAGCAGGCACATCGGACATACATTTAAGGATCTGCTGCAGAAACAGAGGATGAATCAGACGGCTTACCTGCTGATTCATACCAGTTTGTCGCTGGAAGTTATAATGTCTTCAATCGGATATAACAACAGCAGTTACTTTTACCGGTTGTTTAAGGAAGAGTATGGGATGACACCGAAGGAGTTTCGGATTAAGAATAAGTTATAAAAACAGAATTAAATATAAAAGTTTTGCGATTATAACCGATAAAACTGTTTTAACCCCATAACTTTTGCGGTATAATATTATATATGGAGGTGAGAACCATGATAGCAAGACCACAATACACAGAAAAAATCATGATCTATACAGACACACCATTTATAAAAATACTAACCGGTGTGCGGCGATGCGGAAAATCAACAATTCTTAAAATGCTGATACAGGAACTGCAAAAACGCGGCATAAGCGAGAATCGTATTGTACATTACAACTTTGATTCTTTAGAGCACGAGGATATCAAAACGAGTAAGACATTATTTGCTGAACTGAAAAAACACCTTGCGGAAGATGAAAAAACATATCTGTTTCTGGATGAAATACAGGAAGTCGAATCATGGGAAAAAGTTGTCAATTCATTGATGGCGGACTGCAATGTGGATATTTACGTTACCGGTTCTAATTCGCGGATGATGTCATCAGAAATATCCACCTATCTCACAGGGCGGTATGTAGCATTTCGTATTTACCCGCTTTCATTTTCTGAATACCTGACTTTCCGCAAAACATACACGGAACTGTCAGATACTCATGCCGAACTGGTAAACTACTTAAGACTTGGGGGATTCCCTGCACTTCATTTACAGAAATATTCGTTTGAAGATGCTTATACCATTGTGCGGGATATCTATAATTCCACAATTTTTACCGACATTGTAAGACGAAATCAAATCCGTAAAGTTGATCAGCTGGAACGTATCGTTCGTTTCGTATTTGACAACACCGGCAGAACATTTTCCGCTTCAACTATATCTAAGTATTTGAAAAGTGAAAACCGTACCATTGACAATGAAACGGTCTACAACTACCTTACCCAGTTAGAAAATGCCTATATCATTCACCGCTGTTCCAGATATGATGTACAGGGAAAAGAAATCCTTAAAACACAGGAAAAATTCTATCTCGCTGATCCGGCATTTCGATACAGCGTTTTAGGCTATTCCCCTAATAGTGTTGCTGCTATGCTTGAAAATATGGTATATCTGGAATTGCGGCGCAGAGGGTATGACGTTTATGTCGGAAAATTAGGTGACATGGAAATCGACTTTATTGCGGTCAAACAGGAAAACAAATTATACATTCAGGTGACACAGCAGATTTCTTCTCCCGAAACAGAACAGCGGGAATATGGCCGCCTCCTTGATATTCGGGATAATTATCCTAAATACGTTCTCCGTACAGATGCTTTTGCTGACGGAAACTATGAAGGAATTAAAACCATGCACATCGCCGATTTTCTTCTAAGCGACCAGTATTAGGTGATTATAATATTGATTTCAACTCACAGAGATGAGTAATCTTCATATGAGCAGCTTCCTGATCCTGATTAAAACGGGGCTCGTGGACGGCAGCTACGGTCATTCCGGCTGCAAGGGCTGCGGTGATGCCGGCATTTGAATCTTCTGTCACGAAACATTCGGATGGGTCTGCCTGCAGTTTTTCTGCTGTATGCAGGTAGATTTCGGGGTTGGGTTTGCTTCTGGTAAACTCTTCGCCACTGACGGTGTAATCAAAATATTGCTCTAAATGACATTCCGTCAGCATCCTATTGATTACGGCTCCACGGGATGATGAGGCGATGGCGGTCTTGTAACCTTTTTCGCGAAGATAGATAAGGACTTCTTCGACACCGGGTTTTAAAACGTCAGGAAAGTAAACCCCGCATTTGGCCTCCATTGCTTTCATTTCCTGGCGAAAGGAAATATCATCTGTCGACCTTCTGGCCAAACGACACAAAAACTCGTAGGTAGCCTGATCGTCCATACCTACCATTGGGTACAGGTCTTCTTTTTGAATCCAGGGATAGTTTTCTTTTAATTGCTCGTACATCTGTTCCAGATATACCATCTCACTGTCGATCAGGACTCCGTCCATATCAAAAATTGCTGCCTTTATATTTTCCAGCGCATACTTCATGCTACTCTCCTCCCAAAATCATGAATTGTTTTACTACATTTATCTAAAGCAGATTATAATACATCCGGATTGTTAAAACAATGGGTTGTTATCATTTTACAGTTACATTAAAAAGGGCTATATCAGCTGGACTTTTAAAATCAGTTCAGTCAATATAGCCTCTTGTACTCCTTATTTCATTATCGCCTTAAAAGCCTCTGTCTGTGCCGTCATTCCCCGTTCGGAAGCCAGTCGTTCAATTGATGATGCCCCAAAAAACCCATCAATTTCAGGCACATTCTTGATAACATAAGCAGCATCTTCCGGATCGGCAATCGGACCGCCATGGCAGATTACCATAATTTCGGGATTAACCTCCCGGCCGGCTTTAATAATCTCCCGGATTTTCTCACAGCAGTCATCCAGAGTTAAGGCTGTTTCTGCTCCAATGGATCCTTTTGTAGTCAGTCCCATATGAGCAACCAGGATATCAGCCCCCGCTTCGGCCATTGCCCTGGCCTGGTCTTGGTCAAACACATAAGGGCAGGTCAGCATATCAAGCTTATGTGCTTCCCTGATCATATCCACCTCCAGGCCATACCCCATTCCGGTCTCTTCCAGATTCATTCTGAATATCCCGTCAATCAGACCCACCGTAGGAAAATTCTGCACGCCGTTAAATCCCTGTTCCTTTAATTGTTTTAAGAAAATATCCATGATCCGGAACGGGTCTGTACCGCATACACCGGCTAGCACAGGCGTGTTATTGACAACCGGCAGTACCTCTGCCCCCATCTCCTGGACGATTTTATTCGCATCACCATAAGCCAGCAGGCCTGATAGAGAACCACGTCCGGCCATCCTGAAACGCCCCGAATTATAGATAATGAGCATGTCTGCCCCTCCTTTTTCACTGCATTTTGCCGTAATTCCGGTACCCGCACCAACTCCGACCAGAATCTTTCCGGCTGCAACTTCTTTCTTAAACTGTTCCATAATTTGTGTTCTTGTCATTCTGTTCATATGTAACCTCCGGTTTCCTTTTATTTCTGATCTTCCATTAAATCTATCAGCTTCTGCGCAGCTGCTTCAGCAAATTCTTTATCGTTAATATTATAATCCATCTCAATAAGTTCTGCGGTTTCCTGATTAAGCTCTCGTCGTATTATATCAAAAATCACGTTATCTTCATCCGGTCCGAAAAATGGCTGGCCAGGCGCATCGATTGCCGATACTCCTTTTAACGGCAGCATTACTGCGGTTTTTCCGGTTGCCATATTCATTTTCCCAACGATCTTTTCAGTTATCGTTTTCAGTTCGTCTGATGTTGTCCGCATCAAAGTAACCGTCGGATTATGTTTGTACAGGTTTCTGCCGGCAAATTGCGGCGGCACTGTTTCATACGGACCGAAATTGACCATATCCAATGCGCCCACCGATACAACCTGCGGTACATTATGCATGGCTGCCGCTTCACAGCGCGCCGGTCCTGCTGCCAGTACACCCCCGACAACTTCATCACACCATTCGGTTGTCGTGAGATCAAGGACACCTTTAAAGAATCCGGCCGCAATCAGATGTTCCATTGTTTTTCCGCCGGTACCGGTTGCATGAAAAACCAGCACCTCATATCCACGTGCCTCAAGATATGCTTTGGCAATGCTGATACAGGTCGTGGTAACACCAAACATCGTGGCTGCAACCAACGGTTTCATTTCGGCTGTATCCGGTTTTAAATTGTCCTGCATGTTCACCATACCGGCAACTGCCGATACTGCATTTCTGAATATCAGCCGGGATATCTTGTTCAGCCCGGCAACATCAACAATGGACGGCATCATCACAATATCGCTCGTACCGACATACTGTTCAACATTACCGGAAGCCATCGTTGATACCATGACCTTAGGCACGCCGACCGGCAGTTTTCTCATTGCCGGTGTAACCATTGAAGTTCCTCCCGACCCGCCAAAAGATAAGATACCGTCAAAATATCCTTTTTCGAATAGCTCCGGCAACAGGATTTCCATTCCTTGTGACAGAACCTCAGTCGCCAGTGCCCGGTCCTTTTTTGCTGCTATCGCTTCGATATCATAACCGGCAACCCGGGCCAATTCCTGATTGGTCACGTCGACCGGGAATGCCGGGTCAAATACTCCTGTATGAATCATGAAGGCCTTCATACCCAGTTCCTCAACCAGGCCTTTCACATACAGATATTCCTCCCCCTTTGTATCAAATGTACCCGCTAATGCAATTGTCTTCATAGCTGCTCCAATCTGCGCATATTTGCGCTATTGATCGGGGATGGCACAAGCTTAATTACCTTATTAAATCAATTAACTCCATAACCAGCCTGTCATTCTCCAGATTTTCGATTACGTCCAGCAACAGGTCAGTTTTGCCTGTCCCCATTTTTGACTTTATATTATAGTTGAATTTCAGATAGAGTTCTTCCGTTAACATGGGGTTCTCTAGCGAACCCTTTGCGTAATTGCATCGTTTGGAAAATATCGTTCCGTTGGTCAAAAGAATGTCAACTTCTGAACCATAAAACGAATCCGTAAATCCGGGATCAATCAGCACATCAATCTTATTCATCAGTCCGATGATTTCGGGATCCGTAATCTCATTCCCCATAAAATCCTCAGTGCTTAATCTGCCGTTTATAATCATCATGGCAATGCAATAGCGCACACTGAATTTACCCTGATAAGTATTCCCGGGAAACGGATAATGATCAACATCATATACCGTATTCTGGACATGACAGATAATCTTGTTGATGTATTTATAATCAATCTCATTGTTTTTGATGATTTCCAGGACACAGTCAAGGGCGCTGTGATTGCCGCGGCTCGTAGGATATGGTTTAAACGTAACCCTGGCCGGGCTTTGACGTGAGAACTGTACCTTCATGTCGGCGGCAATACGGCGTGTCTTTTCAGGATCTTTCATGACCGCATCAATCCATCCTTTTTTGCCTTCCAGTGCTTCTTTGTTGGCAGTCAGACCGGCCTTTGCCATCTCCGCTGCATAAATGGCTTTATAGGCGGTGTGTCCGACGCAGAGATCTTTGGCATAGGTACCGTAGTTGACCTTCACGCCACCGGATTCATCAGCAGCAATCCCCAGGGCACTGCACAACTGTTCATCCGACAGCCCCATCAGCATCCCGGCGGCTGCGGCTGCGCCGAAGATACCTAAGGTGGATGTGGAGCTCCAGTCTTTGTTATAGGAATGTTCGAACATGACGCTTCCGATTACACTGTCTACCGACAGACCGGCATATATGGCCTTCATCAGAGCCATCGCCGACACACGGTACTTTTCGCCTAATGCCAGTGCTACCGGGACAATCACTGCACTTGACTGTCCCTTCAGCTCCGTATTGTAATCGTCAAAGTCCAGAGCATGTGCCGCCATACTGTTAATCATCGCGGCGTTGCGGGCATCTGCCATTGCGCCGTCTGATGCAATCAGGGCCGATGTTTTAACCCCAAAGTAATCGGCGCCAACCTTCCTTGCCAGCATCACCTGCTCCGTATCTGCACCGGCAACCATACATCCAAGGACATCGGTCAAACTAAATTTTAACTCGGTAATAGTTTCCTGTGAGAGTGGTTCCAGCTTTATTTTATTAATAAATTTTACGATGCATTCAATTGTTGTCATACGAAATCAACTCCTATGCCATTTTTATCCATTATCACCTATTATAAGCGATAAATCAAGAAGGCAATTTCCCTTCCGCAGCAATTTCGATCTGGTTCAGAAAATGCCTTTCATTCATCCAGCAATCTGTATCAAATAACCGGTCCGATAAATTTTTTGCATCTTCTAAACTCATCATTAACGCGGCATTATAAATGAACTTACTTTCTATCTCATCCAGACTCATCGGATTGAGCGGATCACCTTTGGCATAATAACTGAATGACCGGAATGACTGACCGGCAGTTGTTTCAACTGTTACTTCCGCACCAAATCTTGCCTGTACAATCGTCGGATCAAGTGTGACCCGGACTTTTGCCATCTGTTCCAGGACCGCCGGATCTGATATCTCCGTCACTTGAAAATCCATGATATCAAGGCGCCCATTCAGAATGCACAGGGCTGCACAATATGCAATACAGAATTTCCCCTCTGCTCCGGACTTTGGCTCGGGATAACGTTCCGTATCAATCACAGTATTCTGGACTTTGCAGTTTACCGTCCGGATATCTTCCGGTTTCAGTGCGTTTTCTTTCAATATCCTCACCAGAATATCAATGACATTATGATTCCCCCGACAGGTCGGATATGGCTTAATAACAAGCCCTGGTGAAAGAAACACCGATACCGGATGTTTCATCATATCCCAAAATGGCCGGCTGGAGATCTGATTGCCGAGTGATTCAAACAAACCATTGTTACCTTCTATTACAGAACGGTTTGCGGTAAATCCCAGTTTTGCAAATTCCGCACATTTAATTGCTTTTAAAGCTGTCATTCCGACGGTCAGATCCTTTGTTGTTGTGCCGAAATTAGCTTTATTGCCGGATGCTTCACCAATCGTTATGCCAAATGCATGTGTCATCTCATCACGTGAAAGGCCCATGATCTTTCCGGCTGCCGCAACTGCCCCCATAATTCCCAGTGCCGTAGTCTGATTCCACGCTTTGGCATAATTTCCTTCATGAAACATCCGGCCAAAGGCGGCGCTGACCTCCACACCGGCCATATAAGCAGTTAACATCTCCCTGCCGGTTTTGTCCAGGCGGTCTGCGAGCGCCAGTACTACCGGAACAATCACAGCACCCGGATGGCCGTTCAGGCAGACACACATATCATCATAATCGCAGGCATGAGCAGCTACCGAATGCGCCAGCGCGGCATGTCCGGCTTCCGTCATCGCTGCACTGCCCAATACCATTGACTCCTTCACGCCGTTATATTTGTCAGCATATTGCCGGGCCAGTTCAAATTGTCCGGTGACAGTACCGGCGATAGTACATCCAACGGTATCTAAAAAGTTGTATCGGGCAGCCTGTGCAGCACCTTCGTCATTGTCAATTGAATAATCCGTCACGTAAGCTGCCATTTGTTCAGTGAGTGTCATAAGTAGCCCTCGTATTCATCAATTCCCAACATTGTGACATACTCGCCCATCGGCATCATATGGCTGACATAGTTCCGTGTCGTACCGGTATGTTTAAATTCCGTATAAAAATTCTTTAATACACCGGCACATAAAAGGGTTGCGGAAAGGCAGTTTACAGCAATCTTTACACCGGCTGCCGCCAATTCCTCCAAGCTATAGGCATCGTCCTCCGATGCTTCGTAAATATTGAACAGGACTGGTATTTTGACACTGCCGGTAACTGCCCGGATTTCCTCCAGATTCTTCAGTCCTTCCACCATGACTGCATCTGCTCCGGCTTCTTCAAACAGACCGGCCCTCGCCACCGCCTCATCAAGCCCGTATACATCTCTGGCATCAGTTCTGGCGATAATCACAAAATCCGGATCTTTCCTGGCTCTGGTCGCCGTGGTGATACGTTTTACTGCTTCCTCCCGGTCAACCACTTTAACTCCGCCCAACGCACCGCACCGTTTCGGCAGTGCCTGATCTTCAATATGTATACCGGCAATATCGGCATTTTCAAATGCTTCCACCGTCCGTTTGATATTCAGCACTCCACCGTAACCGGTATCGGCATCACACAACAACGGCACCCGGACTGCCAGAGCCAGATCCCTGGCACATCTGACCATTTCATCCATCGTTGCCAGGCCCAGATCAGGAACGCCCAGCAGACTGGCCATACTTCCGTTTCCGGTCATATATAGTGCCTCAAATCCAGCCAATTCTGCTGCTTTTGCACTTAATCCATCATAGATTCCAGCTGCTGTAACCATATTTCCAGTCTGTAATAAATTACGAAATCTCCGTTTATTCGTCATCGTCATCCTCTTTTACCTTTCTTCTATGATATAAACAGCATTGACAATTGCGGAAACAAAATCACCAGTGCCAGCATACAAAGCGCCACGAAAAGCCACGGTAAAATCGGCTTGATCAGTTTGGCAATCGGCACCTTGCCAACCTGCGAACCTACAAAAAGATTGAGTGCCATCGGTGGTGTAATCAAACCGATCGCCAGATTCATATTAGTGATAACCCCGAAGTGAATGGGATCCAGTCCAATCTTAATCGCAATTGGCAGCAGAATCGGCGTTACCAGGATAATCGCCGTTCCCGTCTCCATCAACATACCGCACACCAGCAAGACCAGATTCAGCAGCAGAATTAATATATACTTGCTTTCAGTCAGGCTGATAATAGCTTCTGCCAGAACCTGAGGGATTCCGGTAAGGGCCATAATCTTGCCAAAGAATCCGGCCAGGGACATAATCAGCAATATTTTTACGGCTGTTACTCCGGATTCCAATGCTATTGCAGGAATATCGCTGAGTTTTATTTCTTTATAAATAAACATACTGACTATTAATCCGTATACACAGGATACCGCAGCTGCCTCTGTCGCGGTAAAAATGCCGCCATAGATGCCGCCCATAATGATGACGGGCATCAGGACTGCCGGTATCGCCTCCAATAAAACTTTACTGGTAGAAATCCACCGGCTGGGCATAAAGCAGCAGATACGTGATGCCGGCGAGGCCAAAGGAATAAGCCATCGGAAGCCCCAGCAGTATAAAGGTGATCAAAAACAGGAAAATTATCATACCGGGCTGCCTCCTTTCCCGCGAATCGAATCAAAAATGTTAAAAAGCAAATGGAACATCGCCAGTGCCGATCCGATTGCCATACTGCTGTGCATAGTCCATTTAGGAATCTGTGTAGCTGGTGTTAATTGACCTGAGGCAATTCCCTGGGAAATAAATTTGAAACATATCGTTATAAAAACTAAGGTAAATACAAACATCACTGCGTTAATAAAAACATCGTATTTTATCCGTTTCTTCTTCAGAAATTCAGGCAGTACATCAACCGATATATGCTGCTGGATTGCACACACGTATGCAGTCCCGATATATGTGAGCCAGATCATCAGGTAACGTGTTGTCTCCTCAATCCAGGGAAACGAATACTTGAATACATATCTTGACAGTACCTGTGTAAATGACAGGATAACCATAATAATTAAAATAACTGAAATACTCTTCTGTTCTAATTTTAGAAGAATATTATTTATTTTCCGCATCATTTCGCCCTCCTATTCGGGACCGCACTCCCTTACTTACTCAGCACATCCACTTCCGCAACGATCCGGTCAAGCAGATCGCTGTCAACTTTATCCCGGAATTGTCCGTATACGGCCCGTCCGCTGGCAACCCATTCCGCCAGTTCTTCATCACTCAGCTGATGTACCTCTACGGTCTCGGACATCTGTTCCAGCAGCATTCCACGCTCATCAGCAATCATCTGACGGGAAGTATCGCGCAGGTTTTCACATTCTTCCTGCAGGATAACCTGATATTCCTCGGGCAGGGAATCCCAGAATTTCTGGTTAAACAACGCTACCGCCGCACCATAGATATGGTTCGTATCGGTAAAATAATCAACGACTTCGTAATATTTATCTGTCATTGTCAGCAGGACACCATTTTCCTGACCGTCTACAACGCCGGACTGTACGGAACTGTATGTCTCACTGGCGGCAATCATCGTCGGATTCGCGCCGATCGACTGAAGCCACGCAGATAACATCGGAGTCTCCGGAATTCTGATCTTTAATCCCTTGGCATCCTCCGGATGAACCAGTGCTTTCTTGGTATTGGAAATACACCGGTAGTCATTATCAAGGAAACACGGAACATAGAAGCCGGCTTTGCTGATCGGTTCTTTTATCGCTTCACCAATCTCACCGTCCAGAATTGTCTGGGCAATTTCACTGGTGGGGAACAGATAAGGGAAATCCAGAATCTGTACTTCCGGTACAAAGGATGACATTGTCATTGTTGCCATCAGTGTCATTTCAATATTACCCGCCTGTACGGATTCGGTAGTCTCCGGCAGCGTGCCCAATTTTCCTGAATCATAAACTGTCACCGTCACCTTATTATTGGTCCGTTTTTCCACGTTTTCTTTAAAAATATGGGCCGCTTTGGTCCAGGGATGTGTTGGCGGCGATGCAAATGCCAGTTTAATTTCATAAGTCTTGCCGTCAGTTTCAGCCGGCTGGGCATTTTCTGCTTTCGTTGTGCTGTTGTCTGCCGGCGGTGCCGTTTCCGTTTTGCTGCCGGCACATGCTGCCAGCGATATTGATAACGCAACTACCATACATCCGGATATTATTTGTTTTGCTAATTTCATAAACTTCCTCCTCCTTGGTCTTGTGAATGATCCAGAAACTGTTGCCTGTAAAGATACCCCATTTTGAACATATTGTCCCCCGTTTTGATTTAATATACAATGGCAGCCTGTCCTCATCGACCTCCTTTCTTTCCGCCGAACACATGTGAGGCGGTCTTTTCACTGCCGTTTTATTGACTTGATTTAATCTTACCGATTCAGGGCCATAAAGTACATGTATGAATGTATGGTCCGCTTGAATATTTGTATTGTCTGTTTATTTTAAGGCAATATAAAAGGTGCCGGTCTCAGCAGATCAGGCACCTCTTATCCTTTAAAATACTCGGTCGGGCTCTTGCCCGTTATCTTTTTGAATGATTTACTAAAATGGGTATAGTCATTATACCCCACCTTAAACGCCAGCTCCGATAACTGGATCGTTTCACTCTGCATCAGCTCTATCGATTTTTGTATCCGGAACTTTGTCAGGTATTCGGGAAACGTACTCCCGACATCTTTTTTAAACAGGCTGCTCAGATAAGTGCGAGATAAATGAAGCATATTGGCAAATTCACCAAATGAGATATCCTCCCCGTAATGTTCCTCAATGAAGGTTAAAATGAATTCTACATAATCGTAATATCTGGCCGTTTTGATGCGTTCCTCATATTCCTGATATGACTTTTTATTGCCGGCTTCTTTGAACTCATTGGTGATCCTGGTCATCTGTGCCTCTAAGGGAATCCGCTCAAAAGAAGAACCTCCGATATACCCGTTAACCGGTGTATTCTCATACATGATCTGCACATTTTGCGAAGTATAGACCGGACCACCGTAGACCATCCGAAACGGCGTGTCACAATGCGCTAAAACCTGTTTAACCTTATCAATGGCATCCGTCAGGGAAACCGACTCAGACGGACTTAGTTCACCGCCGCTGGTAATGCCGAGATGGACACAAATGACATCTGCACCGGCAGCCATCATCATCCGGGCCTGGTTTTCATCGAACACAAAAGCAGCTGTGAAAAGACCCGCATCATGGGCAATCCGGATTGCCTCCACCTCCTGCTCATAACAAATCCCCTCTTCTTCCAACGCTTCCCGAAAGATGCCGTCGAGCATCCCCACCGTCGGGTAATTATTGATGCCGGAAAAACCGGCAGCTTTGATGCTGCCGATATATTCTTCCAGATGAATCGTCGGATCGGTGGCACATAAACCGAATATAACCGGGATATTTCTGACAACTGTAATAATTTCTTTTCTGCCAAAATCCATCACCAGATTGTTGCAGTTGGCAAACGGAAGAAATCCCGCCAGCGAACCTTGCCCCATCTGCCGGAATTTCCCTGAATTTAAGGCCAGCACAAAATCGGCACCGCCTTTTTCAGCATTGCGGGCTGACATTCCATTTCCTACGGATACACCGATCAGCTTCCTGCCTTTATTTAGTTGTTCGTTAAACTGCCTGATGATTTCAATCCTGTCCATAGATCTCACCTGTATCTGCTCTGCTGATGAATTTCACTGTTTCTTATGATTTTATCACATGTGAGGGGAAATATCACTAAAAAAGCACAGATATCATACATCTGTGCCTCACCGGATATGTTCATTATTAACTTATTCAGCTGTTACAGTCAGGACCAACCCCGCTTCGATTTCACCACTGATCTCACCGGTCTTTGGATTGATCAGATAACATACTGCAGTCAGAAGGTGTTCACCTTCTTCAGGGACATCTTCCAGATAAACATAAGCCATACGCTCACCGGGACTGATGGTTTCAGAGCTGAACAATTCCTTTCCGTCAATATCACGGTACAGCAAAACACTGACTCCATAGCGGTTTTCCTGCGGGTTTCCGATCATCAGATTGCAGAGACCGGTAGCCGGATCGGCCGTTGGCCTGGCATTGATCATAATCCGGTGATAACCGGGCTGAACCGCTTCCAACTGTTCCTCCTGCCTGTACTCTGCAACGACATAACTGCCCTGCTGTGCATCTTCGGCAAACGCATATTCTTTCCTGCCTCCCCCTGTCCGGTACCAGAGTATGCATGCTGCAGTGCCGGCCGCAGCCACAGCCAGCAGCAGACAAACAAGCCGGGTTCCGGCTGCTCTCTTATTCAATGATCTCAATACGCTCAATCACCACATCTTTCTTTGGTTTGCGATTCGACGCTTCTACCTTCACCTGGGAGATCGCCTCTGCCACATTTAACCCCTCCACGATCTGACCGAATACCGTATACTGGTAATCCAGGTTCCAGATTCCGCCAAAGGTGTTGTACCGTTCTATTACCGGTTCGTATTTTGCAGCATACTCTGCCGGAATACCATCGGTCTGAATCGCCTGGATCTCGGCGTTCAGGTTTGTTTCAAATTCTTTTATCTCTGTCTCGCTCAATACATGATCCCGCCCCAGTTCATTCAACTCGTCGGTCCGGAGACGGACCAGTTCGTTCATATACAGATTGGCCGGGATCACGGCTTCATTCGTTTCTTTATCTGTGCTGACCAGCAGATAGAACTGGCTGAGATTTTTATTGTATCCGTCTCCTGCCATTCCGACCGCGCCGTAAAAGTTGTGCAGCCCTTCGTCAAATTCATCTTCAAACGGATAATCCCAGATGCTGGTCTCTTCCGGCTGGATCGCCTCTGCGGCTTCCGCGTCGGTTGCTACCGCCTCTGTTGCTGCTCCTGTTGCGCTCGCTTCTGTTGCTGCGGCTTCCGGCTTCCGGCTGCCGGGCTTACCGGTCTGAACGAATTCGTCACGCTTCACATAATGAAACAGTGTTCCGTCATAATACCCCCTTTTGGCCAGACCGATAAAATTCTCGACCGCCTTCGGTGCCTGCTCCGGATACAGCACAATAGTGATATCCCCGGCTGTTGTATGCAGGATGGCATATGGGCCGTCACTTTCTGCCAGTTGTGGATTTTCTGCCACAGGCTCTGCCGCCAGCGGAAAGCTGTCTGCTATGTCTGTATTTACCACCTCTGCATACTCAGCCTGTTTATTCCCGCAGCCGGCTAACAATATCATTATTACCCCGGCAGCTAATACCGGTATGAATCTGTTTCTCATTTCATGTCTCACCTTTCGTCCCACTCTCTTATGACTCCATATACTGCAAATCTGGCGTTATTGTACTCATACGTGCAGGTACATAATACCAGAATCCGTTCGTCTGCCTCCGGCCTGACCGGGCTTTTAAACGGGGAACCTGATAACGTCCGGTCAAGCCACTCAGCCCGTCCACGATCCGCAGAAAACTCCAGTACGAAGCTGTCGCTCCCGCCATCCAGAATCTGACCCGCAAATAATTCCACCCGGTACATCTGTTCCGGTGTATACAGAATCACTTCCGGGTGCTGCTCAAAAAATTTCTGCTCTTTATACCCAGAAAGCGGGGAGAACATTCTCCCCCCGCTGATATGGTGTCCATATAAAACCGTTACATCATCGGAAAAGTCCCCCTGGTTTTTGCTCTCCATAAATACTGCACCGATGATGCTGCTGGTTCCGCCGGCCGTGTGGTTCAGGTAGTAGTCATTGTCTCTGCCCTGTACCACCGGATAGTCGATATCGGTTCCCGGCAGCCAGATCCAGCCGCGGATATCCGGATTCCAGGCCAGCAGTGCCGCAAAATCCGGCGGCCGGCGCACTTCTGTCTGGTAACCGGCCGATTCATTTACCGACGTATCACTGCCATCCGTTCCTAAAGTACCCGCAAAAGCAAAGTCCCGGATCCCCTGGTATTCTGTCTCCGCCTGATACTGCGGATACCATTCCCGGTACAGCATTGTGCCGCAGAACATAACCCCTGCTGCACACAAAAACAATGCCGGATAACACTTTTTCTTTCCTTTTTTAGTCTGCCGTTTCATGCCTCACCTACTCAATCACAATCACATCGATCTTTACCTGTACCTGGCCGATATCATCCAAAGATTCCGGATCGGTGATCAGCACCTGTGCAGTACAGGGATACTGTCCTGCCGGCAGGTCTTCTTTCAGTTCAATCTCATCAATATGCTGCCCCGGCTGGATGCCGCCGCTTTCGTAAAGAACCTTGCCGTCTGCATCACGGCGTAAGACAACCCGGCAGTAATAACGGTTCTGGGGAATATTCTCCAGGCCCAGATGGCCAATGCTTGCCCCGTCCGGAAAAACAGCCCGGGCATTCACCGAGACATTAAACATTCCTTCTTCCACAATGGAATTGAGCATCCCCTGAATCTCCTGGGGGCTCTTCCCCTCCAGACTGCCGTCCTGAGCCATCTTGTCAAACCAGTATTTCGTTGTTGCATCCATACTCTGACGGCTCCGGTACCACCACCATCCCCCGATGGCAGCGGCGATCAGGAGAACCGCCAGGAGGAGCAGGGCCAGGCGGCCCCGCTTTTTCCCCGGTCTGCTGACAGCCGCCGGTTCTGATACCGGTTCCGGCACGGCCGCTCCGGCCTGTTGTACTTCCTCATGTTCTGTCATGCCTGAAATCTCCTCTTTTCCATCTGTTTTACCCGCTGGTCGGGTAATAGTCTTCATATTCGCCCTGCCTGTCGGGAACCCACAGTTTATATTTCAAGATATACTTGGCTCTTGCGTTCACTCCTTTACCACCGGTACCGTCCATCCACTGTTGTGCCGCTTCGACACTGGCTCCGGTCACCGGGAATGCCGAATCGGCATATTTACTGATAAAACCGGTTCCGCCCTTAGCCGTAAATGTAAATGTTCCGATCGATTCTGCCTCAGGCCCCGTTTCCGCTGCCGGAGCCAATATTCCCAGTTTCCGTGGAAATGGTCTGTTATCTCCGTCCGGATATCCCTGCGCAAAATAATCCAGCGAGATCTCCGAACTGTTCAGCTCTTCTTTAAACGGATTCTTCACCTTTGTATCCGCTGCCATTACCGCCAGATACAAATCAGTATCAGCGGATGGCGTTCCGATCGAAGGCAGCAGGGTCATCGGTTCAAACAGTAACGAAATCGGTGCACCGATTGGTTGTTTTATGTCTTCTTTTATCTCGGCATCATTCACCCCGTCATTATCCCGGTCATCTTCAAAACCGCTGATATAAACTTCTACTGCGATAAGCCCATTGTTTGTAATCTGGTAATCCGGAGCTTTAAACAGGCCGCTGCCTTCGGCATCAGAGCCGATTCCCTTAACCTCAAATTTATCTCCATCGGACCCGGCTCTTACGAATGCGAGATAAATGTTGTCAGGTACTTTGACATCAAGGATCCTCCAGTTCTGCAATTCCAGGACATCCGGTTTCTTATCTTTCAGAGCAGCTACCAGAAACAATTCCCGAGGTACGCTGCCATAGATTTCGAAATGATCATATTCCGCATCAGCATCCTTCTTATAATCATAAGCTGCCGGATCTGTAAACCGGATAACATCCCGTCCGCGTATGGCATGATCCATATCAACCATAAAAGTAAACGGATGTACTGTGATATTTCCGTCCTCATCCTTTTCCATATTTGGCAGCAGACGCTCGCCGATCTGCAGAATGTTCTCATCCCCCCAGATAGTCTTTCCATCATCGTCGGTACCCAGACGCTGGTTGGTCAGATAGAAGGTATGGCCTGCCAGATTCTCCGGTGCACTCTTAATCGTAAAGGTACCGTCCTGGTATACTGCCGATCCTCCGGTAACAGTATAATTGTCCTCATTAACCCAGGTACCGGCTTCATTGCGATCAAACACCGCACCATCGCTGACGGCAGCACCTGTGCCGGTATTGTAGAAAACACCGCCAAGGGCTGCTTTGTTTGCCGAGAATAATACATCGCCAACGGCATTTACCTGGCCCAGGTTGTAGATGGCACCGCCATCCATCCATTTCTGGTCAGCAGCCGGAGTGTCTCCTTCCTGATAAGTGTTATTGTTTCCGATCAGCCGTACACCATCGAACATGTTCAGAACTCCCGCTTTATCCACTCTGACCAGTGGCGCTTTCGCCTCACCATACCGGTTGACATAGACTTCCTTAGGCGCTGAAAAACTATCGTTGCCGGAGCCAATCACTGTTTTCGGATTACGGTGACCATCAAAATATACACCATCTGACAAATAAACCCTGGCATCACTCCCGACATCTAATAAAAGCCCTTCATAATCCTTTGTCGAATATTCATCACCATCCACTACCTTATCATCGTAATAGGTATAATCCGGCTGCAGATATCTGGTAATCCAGACATGAGTTGTTGTCGGCAGGTAAGTCTGATGGTCTTTATCTACGTAAGAATCCCCTGTTACCTCAACAAAATCACCGCTGGTAAAAGCAATCGGATGGTTTACCACATAGATGGTATTTCCGCCGCGGGTATACAAAAGCTCATAGGCCCGCCACAGATCCCGAACCGGATTTTCCGGCGTGGATCCTGCCAACGGGTTACTCAGGGCATTGTCCCCGTTATCGCTGCCATCGATATATACCGCTTTGGGAATCTGTAATTCCAGAATCCATCCCTTACCAATGCGCTCTCCCAGCCTAAAGTAATCCTTGATCCGTTCTTCCAGCAGGTAGTATCCAAGGTCGCCGCCTGCTCCGTTTCCGGTCTCATCACCACCGACATAGTACACTACAATTCTGGTATCGTACTTATCACGCATCAGTATCTGGAAATTGTTTTTAACCGGATAGCCATATTCCATTACCTCAATATAACGGCTGGTCGCATGGGTCGCTTCATCCAATACGGAACCAAACCCTTCCAGGTAGACAGTTCCGCCAAACAGAGTCTGCTTCTTAATCTGCAGCTGACCATTGGTATACACATCAGTTCCGCCGAAGTTGCGGTTACCCCGCAGCTCCAGGCCGCTGAATTCAGTCATATCGAGAATACACAGCCCCTGGCTGGTGTAATCATCGCTCGCCAGCACTTCAATACCGGCAGCACTTCCTTCTCTGATATCTTCATTCTCCAGCCTGCCGATAATTCTGGTCTTGCCTTCCCCCTTATTACAGTTGTTGATATTGTTGGCAATCCGGGTCGGGGATGATTTGGACCCTTCAGCCTTACCTACCCCGCAGGACAGCTGACCGCCATTTTGAACCGTAACAAGCGGTGCATCGGCGATGACTCCTTCCGCTTTGATCAAAACATCATTGCCGTAATTCCCCAATGAATGTCCGTCCAGATACATACCGTTTAACTCCAGACGGCCATTATCCGTAACGAGGAGCAGTGTATCTCTCATAGTTGGCCGGCCATATCCGCTATAGGTACTGTCATCAGCCTTGTAACCATCCGGTCTGGCATACCGCTTCAAAATCACCTCGCCGGTAATCGTATGAAGAATCTCCGATCCGTCCGCCCCCTCAAACCGGTAAGAACCACCATAGGTTTTCGTGTTGCCGGCCGTATCTTCGAAATAATAGTTGTCAAGCGCAATGGTTCCGCTGTCAACAGTCACTGTATCGACAATATAAACCAGGGTTCCTTTGGTTCCCGGCGCATTGCCGATCTCCTTAAATACCTTTTCCAGTGTTTCATATGCTGTCTCAGGTGTATTTCCATCATAGTCATCCGAGCCCCTGACACCATCCAGATAAATAATTCTGCGTTGGAACAGCTCCAGAATTGTCCGGGTTGTATCGTTATTGACAATCTCATAAGAGCTCCGGATCGCATCACTGAACAGGAAATACTTCTGTTCCTGAAGTCCCGGTATGGTCCCGTCCATATACTGAATCACCGGCCGGGAGTGAAAATCATTAAACACGGCAACTCCGAGGGCTGTCTTTGGTACAAAACTCTTGTCAGTTTCAATATAAGATGAAGAAATATTACCATTACCGCTCAGGTAGACATTACCGGTGATAATCGGTGATCCGGTCAGATACAGCTTGCCGGCCGGGAGAATCCCCTGTTCATCACCGCCCAGATAGACCGCACTGCCGTAAGCGGCGTCGGTATCCTGGAAACTGCCGCCGGTGATCTTAAGACTGCCGCCTGCTTCCACCGTAAATGCACCGCCCCGGGAATTAACTGCGGCATCTCTGCCGTCAGCATCGATATATGTACCCAGATTATTGTTACGTTCAAAAATTGTTGTTCCGGTTACCGTTTCACTAATTGTTACTGCCGCACCATTTTTAATATTGATCAGGCTTTCCCCGTTATCAGTAAGCTTATCAATGACCCGCCGGCCATAAATGGCGATTCCGTCAATGGCAAGAGATCCCTGTGGTTCAATCAATGCACCGTGATAAGCCGGTTCCTGTTTTGGTGTCACCACATCCCCCTCATAAAAGGAAAATCCGGTATACCGGCACATATAAGCAGTTACCGGAAGATCCCATGCGGATTCTTCCGTGGTATTGACTGCTGCGCCGCTGACATAAATAATGTAATAATCTTCATATCCGGTCTTGCTCCCCTTGTAGCCATCCGGTTTTGAACCAGTCTCCTTGGCTTTGGTAAAGGTTCGTACGGCTTTTGAGGGTGAAGTGCCCGGATTGCTGTCCGACCCGCCGGTTTCTTCTGACGCACCCGGATCAGCCAGATTGCCGGAATCCAGATATACCGGTTTCATCAGCAGCAGGCAACTCTTCTCGACCACACCTGCCACTGCCGAAACCTGGCTGCCCCGGGCAATCGGCAGATCAGTCCGGCCGTAATCGAAAATATATTTGGCCGTGTGGACATCAAAGTTCGCATAATATGCTGTGACATCCATGACAATTGAGCCATCCGGCTGTACTACCACATGCCCTTTCCTAAAATCTTCGCCTTCTCCCTGCTCATTCAGATAAACATGGTAGATCCGCTGTGTCAGCAAAAATCTTGAATTGACTTTGATGATCGAATTTGCCGTCGCAAGGTAGATATTGTCACCGATGTCCGCACCGTTGCCTTTCAGCCGGAAGTCATTGCCATCGATATAGATTGGAGAATATGCTTCAACAGCCGTTTTACCTGGTATATTGGTTTTATTACCGGTTATCTGACCACCCGATATTTCAAGTTTCCGGTCATAAGGATCATTTTGGCCGCTGCCATAATAGTAAATGGCACTGCCTTTTGTACTGGTATTGTTACGGATGATTCCACCGGAAATACTTGCAGATCCCTGCAGGATAACAATAGTACCAACCTGCTTTCCGACCTCGTCTTCCGCAATAATGGTATTATTTTCAATGACTCCGCCGCTCATCTCCAGTTGTTTCTGGTTCGCAATAACAATAGTTCCAATTTTGGTTCCGCTATTCCAATACCTTGACACATCGAGGCTATTATCAATGATTTGCCCCGATTTTATGATCACACTTCCACCGGGATATTCGTCGTAAGCCGAATTCCTGGCATAAATCGCTGTTGCTATGACATAGGCGGTGGCGTAGCCCTCATTATCATCATACATTTCCATATTTTTAATGGTGCCGCCATCCAGGATAAAGGTACCACTATCATTGTAGACCCCGACCCCGGTGTGACTCAGCATTCTGCTCAGCTTATTATTCTGTAACGCAGCACCCTCACCCAGCGTCGCCGTTCCGCCTTCTTCAATATAAATGAGCGACCCATTTTTAGTGAACGTAATCCCTTTGGCTGACCCGCCGTCAATCGTAACATTCTCAAATGTCACATCCATTTTGCTGCCGGAAATCGTAATTAATTCTTCCTCAAATTCATGATAACGAATGATCAGAGGAACCCACGACTCACCGCTCTTATTTGTGACCAGTCCACCTGCATCAAACGCCCAGTGCTGATCGTCATCCTTTACGTCCACCGTAATATTACAGATAACAATATTGGCTCCGGGATCGAAATCATCGTTTTCCAGCAGATACTTCGCCTGCCTGAATGTCCGCACCGGGGTAGATGGTGTCCGCCCGTCATTGGTATCATAACCAAATCCATCCCCTGACAGATAGACATTATTATCTCCCTGCAGAATAATGCATTTATTTTTTGCCCGCAGTATTTTATCTGCGGCCAGGCCATCGGCTCCTGCCTTGATAAAGTATTGCAGCTGGTCTTCGACATCATCGATACCCGATCCTGACTCGTAGGGGTTAACCGGCACCACAACATTAAAGCCCATAAACACTTCTGCCATCTGCAGATTATAGGTCTGCGGTGAAGCTGCCACAACCTTGCCGGTCATGGTAATCGGATGGTCTTTGATCCGGAGATAGATCACACCGTCAACTGTACTGGCGCCATCCAGGAATAGTTTCCCGTAGCAATCCAGTGCCTGATTGTCAGCCGATGCTGTCCCGCCTCCGAGAACAGCAGTTCCAGCAAGCGTTAATGTTGACTGCTGGCCCAGATAGATCGCGTTCTCATTTCTGACTACGGTTGGTCTTGCATCTGCCGCCGTCCCGTCCAGCTTGATTTCGTACGGGTTGGGATAATATCTATGTGTGTCCGGTACATAGATACCGGCTGCCCTGTTATCACAGATAGAGGCATATTTCTCCATCTGTATCATGCCGGTTCCGGCCGTATATGAGCTGGAATTTTCTTCAATTCTGGTAAGATAGACGCCCCCTGCGCCGTTACCGGAAATCATGGAACTGCCTTTCATCGTCAGAATAACCGGCGAATTGGCAAAGATTCCGTAGCTTTGATTTGCTGAGCTTGCATCGTCAGCACTGTAATATCCTTTGCCATTTAAAACCGCAGCACCAATGACTGCATGCTCCGACAGCGTAATCTTCTTTGCGACATCTGCCGTATTTTTTTTCGATACCAGGTAAATGCCGGCACCGGGGTGGCCGGAGATTCTGGCACTGCCGCTCATGGTAATCTCAAAGTTGGTTCCGCCATAGTAGCCGGTACTGTACTCAACTTCATCAATACCATGTTTTAAGTTGTGTTCAATTGCCGACTGGCCATCCAGGTGAATGGATAACTGGCTGATACAGTTATAAATATTCATCCCCACTTCAAAATCGGTGATTCTGGCTGAACCTTCCATCGTAAATTCAATAATTCCGTTAACCGAGTTCGACGCGTAACCGCCAAATAAAACACCGGCATATTCACGTCCATACGTAGTTTCCGCATTGCTGGCTTCCTTATACGTTATCCTGCGGCCCTGCAGCAGTGCCTGATCCGATAATGTCACTGTCACATGGGTGGTTTTCGCGCCGGCCTGAATGCCTTCATACACATCGGTTATCCTGGTATTATCACACATCTGAAAGGCAATCGTACCGGTCAGCCGGACCCCGGTTTCAGAGGATTTAATCTCGGCCTTATCATTCATGGTAACTGTTGATAAACTGCCTGCATTGGAATCAATCCCAAATCTCTCAGCTGCGATCCAGGCTTCATTGTTCATCGTAGCGGTAACACCACCGGCAACATAGATTCCATAATTAACATCTGATATGGAACTATAGTCATTCATCTCTATTACAGTACCGTTTCCATAGGCACCAATTCCATATGACTCATTATACCCCCCATTCCGGATGCTGCTGTGACCGTTCATATAAATCTTAACGCCTGTAGTCGTAGTACTGTTCACATCAATCCCATACGACCTGCTGTAAGTGATATCTGACCGGACCGCATGCAGGTCAATACTGGCATAACCTTCCATCGTTACGGTTGCGTCAGAATCCACCAATACAGAATCTGCATAATTGGCTGTCAGCTGTGTATTAATCTGCCCGTATGCACCGGTCAACAGAAGTGTGCTCTTCCTTCCTACTTTAACAGCAGTCTTGAAACTGTTCGTGATCCGGGTGTCGCCGGTGAGAATTGCATGAGATCCTCCGTAGATATCCACAACCGGATAACTGCTGACTATTGAGGCATCCGCCACACCATCAATCAGAATTCGGTCGGTCTGGAATGTCACCGGTTTTGAGACGCTGGCACCAACCTGTATCATCGCCCCGCTGGTATAAGCGGTGTAACGCCGCACCTGAGGCAGCGGCACCTGATCGGTGCTGGTGTACTGTTCTTCCGCCATTTCCGTATCGATATAATCTTTGTTGTATATTTTAAACAGATCGGTGTCGTCATTCAGTTCCCAGGTCTCATCCGCTGCAATGATCACAGGATCGTTGCAGATATAAATAAATGGAATAAAACCATCGGTATCATCGGGATTGTTATAAGCCGCCATAATCTGCTTTTCCAGAATATCTTTTGCTTTGGCAAATGTCCGAACCGGTTTATCCGGGGAAAGGCCGTCGTTTGTTTCATCATTTCCGGTGCCTGACAGATATACCCCCTCAGCAAGCAGAACAATATTAACGCCCATGCCGCCAAGCTGAGTTCTTCTAAGTACCTGGCCACCGCTGAAATAATCGGCATAACCACTTATATCCGTCAGCGGCGTGTAGTTTTCAGAAAATGCCATGTTATCCGTGGCATCCGTATTTACTTTCGGCATTGATACACTGCCAAGGCCCGCCGGTTTTACCGCAGTTGAGCCGTTGATGAAGACCTCGGGATTCAGATCAAGGGGAATTGATCCCCATTCATTATTCTGAGGTACATTCAAAGCACTTATAATGGTCCTGGCCGTATCGAGATAAACTGCTTCTGCATTTCCTGATGTTTTCTTCTCAATCGTAACGCGGCCAAGATCCATCTGCAGGCCGAAATTTCTATAACCATTATTCATGTAAAAGTTATAAACGGTTGGGAGCGGATTATCCGGCTGTTTGAACGCGCCGGCTGCCAGCGTCATGCTGCCGCGGTACAAATAGACATTGCTGCCCTGATCGGTTGCACTGTTTTTCACTTCACCGGCAATATCCAGCCAGGCCTCCCCCTGGTTCACATAAATCCCGCCGCCGGTTTTGGCCGTATTGCCTGTAAATTGAAAGCTGCCTTCCATGTCTTCGGTCAGATATACTTCACCACGATCTAAGTAAATGCCGCCCCCCTGCCCATTTCCGCCACTTGCAGTATTGCCCGTGATACTGCAATCCGTCATATATAGTTCATCCGAAACATACAAACCACCACCATACAGTGCTTTATTGGCGTCAACCTGAACCGATCTGAGATAAGCCTCTCCCCCTAGATTCACACCGCCGCCAGCACCATAGTTTCCTGCATTTCCGGATATTTCGGCAAAATACCCCTGCAGTACAGCACCGGAAGCAACGTTGATCCCGCCACCGCTATTTTTGGCAGTGTTATTATTCATTTTCACCGGCTTGTCAGCATCGTCACCTTCGAGTCGCAGCATCCCGGGGTATGCCACATAAGCGCCACCGCCAGTGCCCTCTGATCTGTTTCCGATCACCTCAGTACCTGACAGCAGATACATGGATCCTGCCGTAATAACAGCACCACCACCATATGATCTGTCCGAAGCATAAGCTTCATTGTCATACATTTTAGAAGCACTGATCCTGACCTCGCTTTTTGATGCACCGGCAACAGCACCACCGCAGCCCGTTTCATTGCCGGTAAACGTACAATGGTCAATCTTTAGTTTTCCTTTTGCATATATGGCACCACCTGCATTTGTCGTAATGCCGCCGCTGGCATATGATTTTTCATATACTCCAACCACATTGTCTATAAAATAACTGTTTGTGATAGTATTCGTCCGGGGTCCGTCTATCGAAGTACTGCCATTGTCATCAAAATAGATTCCTGCCCCCAGTGTATTCAGTACATATCTGTCACTATAAGATTGGCCGGGCTCCGTATAGTTACCGCTTACCCAGCTCTCATCCATATTCAGATAGCCGTTGGCTCCCACATAGATCCCTATACCGAAACGGGGATCTGCACTGGTCCAGCCGGGCCGCTTCCAGTAGTTTCCTGTTATGGTGGCATGATCCAGAATCAGATCACCATCTGACCAGATCCCGACACCGTCTCCCCCCACGGACCAGTTGCCGTCGATCAGGGCATCCCCTTCGCCGCTGGAGGAAGTACCGATTTTTGTAAGCGTATTTTTCTCGGCATAAATACCGGTTCCGGATGTCACGATCCTGGAAACACTTCGGTCCGAAGGACTGCCGTTCGCTGTGATACTGCCCTTATTCAGATAAAAAGCTGTGGTATTTCCGGATGATGTATTCTCTTTTACATAAACACCGCCGCCATATGGACTTGCGATATTTCCGGTTATGGTTCCGCCTTCCATCGTAAAGACAGCACCATCCTGTACCGATATACCAGCACCATACAATGGATTATCTACATTTTCACTACTATAATAACTGTTATTCTCCCGTATTTCACCACCTGTCATTAAAACCTCAACCTTACTTCCTCTGGCAATGACTCCCTGCTGCCGCTTTTCAATCGCTCCCGAGTACAGGTTCAATTTGGCGGCATCCAGCAGTTTCACATGGGTTCCTCTGGTTGTTGTTTCGGTATCTCCGGAGCCAAGGCCACCGGTCAGTAAGGCCGTTCCGGTTATATTTAATGACGCCTGTTTATCTGCTTTGATTGTTACACTTTCCTCTGTTCCATATAGATCGGCCGAAGACGGGAACTCTGGTTTATCACTTAAGTTCGTCGTATTGCGTATTGTCAGATCGCCAACCGTCAGACTGGCTGTGTCTGTTACATGAATCAATACCTCCGGTACTTCATGATAGTATGAGTCATATGGATCCGGCGAATTGTGTGAATGGCTCATCACTTCGGTAGTGACCGTTTTCCCATCATAATCGGTTTGGGTAATAACCGGCAGTTCCCAGGTTTTTGATTCGCTGCCGCCTATCGTTACCGTACCGCATATGTAAATGGTATCGGGGAGCGGATACTGCTCCTTAATGATTTCCTCACTGACACCTTTTCCGCCGTCATATTTTTCATTGCGTACTTCCAGACTGCGAAGCATCGCTTCTTCCCAGATTTCAACTGCACGCTCCCAGGTTTTTACCGGATACCGGCAGTTGAAACCGTCATTGTTATCATTGCCTCTGACTCCTGTTCCATCTATGTACACGGCGTTATAATAAAGTTCGATATATAATTCCAGATTCTGTCTGAATTTTCCGTCTTTATCAAATTCCGTATCCTGAACCAGAATCCAATCAAACTGGGAACTGCCGCCTTCCTTGCGGTTGCCGCGCTCCAGCCGGAATCGGTCTTTTAATCTGCCGCCAACTGCTTCCGCAGCGTCCTCGCTGCTCTCAGCCTCAGTCTTTAAGGTACCGTGGGGAACCACTACATCCGTATAACGATAGGACTGATCATCATTGATTCCGCTGAACAGCAGGGTGATCATACCATCATCCAGTGCCGGATCCGCACTGCTTACCCGGATTGGGTGCTGCTCTAACTCAGGGAACGCTTCTATCTGGATATAACCACTTTCAGCGGTTACATTACTTCTGATTAATACATCGCCTCTCAGACAGGTAATGATACGGGCACTCTGTGGCACACCGTCCACCACCATTCCGTCCAGGATGACATCTTCAAGAATCAGGCTATCACCGGCATTTACAATAATCGAGCTGCTTGGGTTTTGCTCCCATATCTGCAGCTTTACTGCAACACCGGTCAACTGCCCGTTTTCCGGATTACGGACATTGTTTGACGAAAGGAAAAAAGCATCATTTTCTTTCAGCAGATAGTCCTCGGTATCCGGTTTACTTAAATCCAGATCCCGCATCAGTACCACGGTTCCCCCATTCGATTGGTAAACCGCTTCTTCCCATGTTTTGATCGGATATTCCGGCCTCCTTCCGTCATACAACGTGTCACGGCCAGCCCGATAAGTGACAGACCCAATGGTAAGATTACCACCCGGGTTCCAGTAAATCGTCTTGGCATCTTCTGAACGGGTGGCCCGCAGGATCTTTTTGGTCAGCAGGCCGCTGCCGCTGTT
>DAMAMW010000037.1:0-62210 GCA_032073745.1 Lachnospiraceae bacterium
ACTTTCAGGAAAATGTAAAAAGCATGCCCGTAATCCGCTAAACTCGCGGCAAAAACGGCCGCTCAAACAGTCGTCTCCTTACGGGCATAAAACATTGTCCTGAAAGTCAAGCAGTTCTAATCCTCCTCCAAATGCACCTGATTCAAGGCAGTTAACGATTCCGGAGGCCGGGACGGGGACGCTCATTTTGCGCCATCCTTCAACATTCATCCTGGATTAGAGAGGGCAAGGTCAAAAACTGTTTGGGTATTATAGCAGGGCGCTAAACTTGTTGATGGCTTCTTGAAAATTGCCGTCCATGATAATTGAAATATTTTGGGAGATCTCTGTGTAGGGGGTTTTTAAGCCGTTTGCGATCCAGTCGATTAAGACGCCGGCAAATGCGTATGAGTAGAAGCGGGTTATAAATGTATGGTTTTCTTTGGCTATGTGAAACGTTGGATCCAGCTCGTCTACTACATTGCCCAGCAAGTCGAAAAGTGCTTCGTGCAGAAAGATTTCCAGATGGTCACGGGCTACGGAGCGGTAGGTGTTGATGCAGACCCATTTGTTTTCTTCTACATATTCGAGGATTATGTCCAGACCTTCCTGCCAGGTTTGATAGGAACGTTTGCCTGAAATTGAGTTGATGGCCTCGGTCTTGTAGATCCAGGCGAGCAGGTCGTACATGTCCTGGAAGTGGTAATAAAAAGTCTGGCGGTTTATTTTGCAGCTTTCTACCAGTTCTGTTACGGTGATCTTGGCGAGGGGCTTGCTTTTCATCTTTTCTTTCAGCACTGTCGCCAGCACTTGCTTGGTGTATGTGGTCATAACATCCTCCGATCGTTTGCTTACCATTGATTTTAATATATTTTTAACCTGTAATCAAGTATGGTTCATTTTTTAGACAATCAGGCCTGAATGTCTGAATTTCTGACAAATGCTTATAATTGTCTATAGTAAAACCGATCTGAAAAGACTATTCTTGAACTATCAAAATACAGGAGGTTGGTCGTATGTATTATAGCAATGGTAATTATGAAGCATTTGCCCGCCCAAGGAAACCGGCAGGTGTTGATGAAAAGAGTGCATATTTAATTGGCGGAGGTCTGGCATCTCTGGCGGCAGCGGCGTTTCTGGTTCGTGACGGACAGATGAAGGGGGAACATATTCATATTCTGGAACAGATGGAGATTCCCGGAGGCGGTCTGGATGGAATCCTGGATGATGGCCGTGGATTCATTATCCGCGGCGGCAGAGAGATGGAAAATCATTTTGAGTGTCTGTGGGATCTGTTTCGTTCGATTCCTTCACTGGAAGAAGAGGATGCTTCTGTTTTGGATGAATTCTACTGGCTGAATAAGGAAGATCCGAATTATTCACTGGAGCGGGCAATTCAGAACCGGGGGGAAAGTGCGCATACTGATGGTAAATTTACGTTAACAGAAACAGCCAGTGCTGAAATTGTTAAGCTGTTTTTTACGCCTGAGGCTATGCTTGATGATATGAAGATCAATGATGTATTTTCAGAGGATTTCTTTGCATCGAATTTCTGGCTGTACTGGAAAACAATGTTTGCGTTTGAACCGTGGCACAGTGCGGTTGAAATGCGCCGATATATTACCCGTTTTATTCACCATATCGGCGGGCTGCCGGATTTTTCAGCTTTGAAATTTACTAAGTATAATCAGTATGAATCACTGGTTCTGCCATTGATGAAATATCTGGAGGAACATGGTGTACAATTCACCTACGGTGCAGCTGTTACGGATGTAAAGTTTAAGATATCTGAGGTTGAAAAGGCAGCGGAAAGAATTGAATATATACAAAACGGAGAAGAAAAGTCGATTGATCTGACGGTTAACGATCTTGTTTTTATTACAAACGGAAGTAATACCGATAATTCGTCTCTGGGGGATCAGCATACTCCGGCAGAACTGATCCGGACACCCGGCGCAAGCTGGACAATGTGGAAAAATATTGCGGCTCAGGATCCGGCCTTTGGACGTCCGGAGAAGTTCTGCGGTGATATTGACGGCAGCAACTGGGAGTCAGCGACGGTTACAACACTTGATGACCGTATACCGCCGTATATAGAGAAGATCTGCAAGCGTGATCCGTTTAGCGGCAAAGTTGTCACAGGCGGTATTGTATCGGTGAAAGATTCGGCCTGGCAGATGAGTTTCACGCTGAACCGGCAGCCGCATTTTAAAAACCAGCCGAAGGATCAGCTGGTGGTTTGGGTTTATAGTTTGTTCTGTGATGTTCCCGGCGATTTTATCAAAAAGCCGATGCGTGATTGCACCGGTATGGAAATCACCCAGGAATGGCTGTATCATATGGGGGTTCCGGTCGATCAGATTCCGGAAATGGCTGAACATTCGGCGGTTTGTGTACCATGTATGATGCCATATGTAACGGCTTATTTTATGCCGCGTGCAGCTGGCGATCGTCCGGCAGTGGTACCGGCGGGATGTGTCAATGCAGCTTTTATCGGCAATTTTGCCGAGACACCGAGAGATACGGTATTTACCACGGAGTACTCTGTTCGTACCGCGATGGAGGCCGTTTACACATTGCTTGATATCGACCGGGGCGTGCCGGAGGTATTTGCCTCTGCTTACGATGTCAGGACGCTGCTGGATTCAACAGCAAAAATGATGGATGGCAGGAAGATTACAGATCTGCATCTGCCATTCCTTGCCAGAATCGCTGAACATGAGATGTTTAAGAAACTTTCAAAGACAGAAATTATGAAATTGCTCAAAGAATACAAGCTGTTGTAGTATTTTATATGATTCATCACAGCAGGGATTTTGATTACAGTACCATAATCAAAGTCCCTGCTGTGATGAGAATTGCACCAATCATAGATTTCATCGTAAATGTTTCATGCAGAAAAACAAAGGCCAGCACCAGGGTAATGACAACGCTCAGCTTATCAATCGGGACAACCTTTGATGCTTCGCCAATTTGCAGAGCTCTGTAATAACACAGCCATGAAGCGCCGGTGGCCAGGCCTGACAGGATTAAAAACATCCAGCTTTTTTTGCTGATTGCATTGATACCGCTCTGAGCGTTAGTCAGAAAGACCATACCCCAGGCGAGAACCAGAACCACGGTTGTCCTTATGGCTGTCGCCAGATTGGAATTTACGCTGTCTATTCCGATCTTAGCCAGAATGGTAGTCAGCGCAGCAAATACTGCTGATAATAATGCAAAGACAAACCACATATAAGTACCTCTTTTCCGGATTATTGTTTTTTCTTCCGATAACTGCTGGCAGATATCCCGTAATACTGTTTAAATGCATAAGAAAAATGCTGAATTGTTGAGTAGTTTAAGCGCTCGGCAATTTCTGAAACAGTCATTGACCTGTCATTTAGCAGAATCTTTGCCATTGACATCTTGGCATCTGCTTTTTTCTGCAGAAATGTTTTTCCGTAATATGATTTTAAAAATCGTTCAGTCTGGCGGTTGCTGAGGCCCAGCCGCTTCGCCAGCAGATCCAGCGTGATTGTTTCAAACTCATACAGGAAGATTTCTTCAACAACAATGTACTTGCTGTCGACGAGATTGGATGGTGCAAAATGACTGTGAGACTGCAGTTTGTTCTCATAATTTCTGACAATCTTGACCACACATTGCTGCAGCAGTGTTTCGACCTGGATCATGTAACCGGAGAAGCGGTGTTCCAGTTCAAGGAAAAGCTGCTGCAGGAGCGGATAAATCTCCTGGGTATCAGGCCCGAACCAGAACGGCGTATTCCTGAATTTATAAGCAATACTTTCCCGGTTTTCGTTTTCTGCTGATGAATATTTATGTATTTTAAAATAAATGCAATACTCCATCATCGGATCATCTTTAACCGGCACCTGTTCATGCTCTACATGAGGCCCGGTCATATAAAGTGTGCCCGGAATAATGTTAAAAGCCTGGTCATCAATATATACCGTTCCATGTCCATATGGGATATAGTGGACTTCATAGCTGTTGCTGCCATGACTGTGTTTGGGCATAGCGCGGGTAAAACGTTCACAGACAATATTTAACACTAAAAATGTCTCATCGTCAATGGTTATTCTGATATTCAAATCTTTATATGCAGTCTTCATATCATTCTCCCAATTGTGTGGTATCCATACAGCCGTTCTGAACGGTTAAGTATCTATAGTTTATCAGTGGTAAATCAGAAAGTCAATAATGTTCGATAATGCGACATGAAATGAGAATTTATGTCTCGTATCGGTCTAATTTTCTGCTGGGGAATTGTTATAATTAAGAATATAGACAGGGTTATATTTTAAACAGTTAACTTACATATTTCAGGAGGAATTATTATGTCATTTGTTACATCCAAACAGATGCTGCTTGATGCTCAGCAGGGAAATTATGCAGTCGGTGCATTTAATGTGGAAAACATGGAAATGGTAAAAGCAGTGATAGCGGCGGCAGAAGAGCTGAAGGCTCCGGTTATGCTGCAGACCACCCCCTCAACAGTTAAGTACGGCAGCCTTGAAACCTATCATGCGCTGGTAAAGGAAGAAGCGAAAAAAGCAAGTGTAGAGGTTGCCCTTCACCTGGATCATGGCAGTTCATATGGACTGACTGTAGAAGCGATTTATGCCGGTTATACTTCAGTGATGATCGACGGATCCCATGAAGATTTTGAGCAGAATATTGAACTCACGAAACGAGTGGTGGAAGTAGCTCATATCTGCGGCATACCGGTTGAGGCGGAGCTGGGAAAAGTCGGCGGTAAAGAAGACGATCTGGAAGCAGAAAATGATACCAATACCAATCCGGATGAGGCCCGCGAGTTTGTGGAGCGTACCGGAGTAGATTCGCTGGCGATCGCAATCGGAACTGCACACGGATTCTATGATAAAACACCGGTTCTTGATAAAAAGCGGGTTTCCGAAATAAAGGAAGTTGTGTCTGTTCCGCTGGTACTTCACGGTGCAAGCGGGCTGAGTGATGACGATGTACGGGAGTGTGTAGCGCGGGGAATGTGTAAGGTGAATTTTGCGACGGAGTTACGTGTTGCCTATACCAATGCCGGAAATGCATTAATGAAAGAAAAGCCGGATACCTTTGACCCGAAAAAACTGGGAACTGCAGGTATGGACGCGGTCAGGGAACTGGTTAAAAACAGGATCAGGGTATGCGGGTGCGAGAATAAATCCAGATAACGTGTGCGGAGGTAATGATGGGAACCTATTTGCTGGGAGTTGATATTGGCACGAGTGCATGTAAGGTAGCTTTATTTGATATAGAGGGAACTGCTGCGGCGAGTGCAAATGAGGAATACCCTGTTTTTCATCCAAAACAGGGGTGGGCAGAACAAAATCCAAAAGACTGGTGGGCCGCGGTTTGTAAAGCGATCAAAAAGACGCTTCAGAAGTCAGGAATATCCGGATCCGAGATTGCGGGGATCGGTATTGACGGACAGAGCTGGTCAGCAATACCGGTAGATAAAAACGGTACGGTATTGTCAAACACACCAATCTGGATGGATACCCGTGCCGATGATATCTGTACAGAACTGAATGATCGGATCGGGGCGGATCAGATATTTTCGGTCTCCGGAAATTCGCTGCAGCCGTCTTATACAACTGCCAAAATCATCTGGTATCAGCGTAATATGCCGGAAGTTTACCGCAATACATATAAAATTCTTCAGTCCAACAGCTATATTGCTTTTATGCTGACCGGTGAGATGACTCAGGATATGTCTCAGGGGTATGGCCTGCATTGTTTTCATATGCAGAATCGTACCTGGGACAGTGGTATGTGCAGTGAACTTGGAATTCCGGAAGGTGTTTTGCCGGATCTGTTTGAAAGTCATCAGATTATCGGTACGGTAACTGACGGTGCTGCTTTGGCTACCGGCCTGACAGCTGGAATTCCGGTGGTGGCAGGAGGACTCGATGCCGCCTGCGGAACACTTGGTGCAGGGGTTATCCGGGACGGTGATACGCAGGAGCAGGGCGGTCAGGCCGGTGGAATGAGCATTTGCATGAACGAATATAAGGCTGATCCAAGGCTGATTCTGGGCTGTCATGTTGTTCCGGGGATGTGGCTTTTGCAGGGCGGCACGACCGGAGGCGGCGGGGTTATGCGCTGGCTCGAACGGGAACTGGGCGATTATGAACGGGAAGAAGGTGCCAGGCGCGGAAAAAGTTCACTTGATTTGTTTAATGAAGCGGCTCAGGCCGTGAATCCCGGTTGTGACGGGATGGTCTTTCTGCCTTATATGGCCGGAGAGCGTTCACCAATCTGGAATCCTTATGCCAAAGGAGTATGGTACGGACTTGATTTTACGAAAACAAAGGGGCATATGATCCGCGCTGCCATGGAAGGTGTGGCGATGGCATTAAGACACAACCTGTGTGTGGCGGAAGAGGCCGGAGCAAAAGTAAATGTATTGCGGGCGATGGGCGGTTCAGCCAACTCACTGCTCTGGACCCAGATCAAAGCGGATATTACCGGAAAACCGATCTGTGTACCGGCTTCCGATACGGCCACGACATTAGGTGCGGCCATTCTGGCCGGTGTCGGCACCGGTGTTTATAACAACTTTGAAGAAGCGGTCAGATCGACCGTAAGTAATAAACGGTACCATGTACCGAATCCGGAGTATCAAACCGTTTACGATGAGAGATATGCAACCTATCTTTCGTTATACAACAACTTAAAAAACATGATGAGCAGGGAAGGAGTATAACAAAATGAAAGCAGCAGTCGTCTGTGCAAACGAGGATGTACGTTATCAGGAATATGAAGAACCCGCAGCCGCACCGGGAATGGTCAAGGTCAGGGTGAAAGTATCAGGGATCTGTGGTTCTGATATTCCCCGTGTCCTTCACAATGGTGTACATTTTTATCCTATTGTATTGGGCCATGAATTTTCCGGTGATGTCGTGGAGACCGGTGAAGGGGTAAGCAGCATTAAAGTCGGTGACCGGGTATCGGGAGCACCGCTGCTTCCCTGTATGAAATGTGCTGATTGCCAGCAGGGGAATTTTTCACTGTGCAAAAACTACAGCTTTATCGGTTCCAGGAAACAGGGCAGTAATGCTGACTATGTTGTACTTCCCGAGAAAAATGTGGTAGCATTTGATAAAAGTATATCCTATGAACAGGGAGCGATGTTTGAACCGTCAACAGTTGCCCTGCATGGCGTATTTCAGAATCATTACCAGGGCGGCGAATGTGTCGCCGTACTTGGCGGCGGTACGATCGGGATCTTTACCATGCAGTGGGCAAAAATATTCGGTGCTAAAAAAGTGGTGGTATTTGATATCAGTGATGAACGTCTGGCTTTAGCGAAACGCCTGGGAGCAGATGAAGTGATCAATACCCTTGAAGACGGTTTTATGGAAAAAGCGAAAGAACTTACCGGTCAAAAAGGCTACCATTATGTATTTGAAACTGCCGGCCAGGTACCGACCATGCAGATGGCTTTTGAGCTTGCCTCTAACAAGTCCCGTGTTTGCTTCATCGGAACGCCGCATGTCGATCTGTCATTTACTCCGGCAATGTGGGAAAACATGAACCGTAAAGAGTTTTACCTGACCGGATCCTGGATGTCATACAGTGCCCCGTTCCCGGGAAAGGAGTGGCATCTGACCGCACATTATTTTGCAACCGGAGAGCTGAAGTTTGACCCCGAACTGATATTTAAAAAGATGCCGATGAGTCAGGCCCAGGAAGCATTCCAGTTGTTTAAAACTCCGGGACTGGTCCAGGGTAAAATATTATTGACCAACGAAGATGAATAAACGTCAGGAGGCAAATATGATACTGACAGTAACATTAAATGCAGCAATTGATAAACGTTATGTTGTCGAAGAATTTAAGGTGGGGGAAGTAAACCGGGTCAAAGAGTGTGTCTACACGCCCGGCGGTAAGGGACTGAATGTATCAAAGCCGGCGGCGATTGCCGGAGCCTCTGTAATTGCTACCGGCTTTACCGGCGGTCACGCCGGACAGTATATACAGGAATCATTGAAGCCGTTTGGAATTAAAAGTAATTTTTATCATCTGCAGGATGAGAGCCGAACTTGCATCAACATCTGGGATGAGAAGAATCAGGTGCAGACCGAATTCCTGGAACCTGGATTTACCGTTTCTGCGGATGATTTCGATCGTTTTGCCCGGCACTTTGAATCTTTGCTGGAGCAGGTATCGGTCGTCGCAATGTCCGGCAGTGTTCCCCGCGGTCTGGACGGGACTGCCTATCAGGGTCTGATCGGTGCAGCCAAAAAAGCCGGAAAAAAGGTCATTCTTGATACCAGCGGTGCGTTATTGACCAGCGGCATTGCTGCATTACCGACAATGATAAAACCTAATATTGACGAAATTCGAATGCTTACCGGTCTCACCTGTGACAACCAGGACGATATCATAAATGCGGCAGAAGAGATTCACCGCAAAGGGATTGATATTGTGGTTGTATCACTTGGCGGTGATGGCTCGCTGATGGTCTGTAATGAAGGGATATACCGGGCAGCTGTACCGAAATTTGAGGCTGTTAATACGGTGGGATGCGGAGATGCCATGATTGCCGGTTTTGCTCTGGGCCTTGGCCGGGGAGATTCACTGCCGGAGATATTGAGATCGGCAAGTGCGATTTCGGCTGCTGCTGCGCTGCGGGAAGAAACCGGATTTTTTGTGATGGATGATATGGTTAGAATTTTGCCTCAGATTGAAATTACAAAAATGGAGAGGCGTAGTATAGATAAGGGCTGATATTTATATATGGATCTGGATAAGGGATGTTGCTGCAGTATTTCGGTAACATTCCTTCCACTTTTTGCTTGACACAACAGTCGTTTTCTATCATACTAAATACAGTTTCATTTCGTTTTCCTTTCTGGAAAACAATTCAATATTGGCCTTTACAGGTCATGAAAGCCGGTTCGGCTGATCATCACTCAATTAAAATTTGATACAGAAAGCAGGTGTTGCCTTTGAATGGTTTTACTTAATGGAAAAATTCCGTAATTATTCCAAAATGACTTGAAACACAAGCAGAAATTTTTTATAATGGAGGAAAGATATTTGGGAAATAAACAAACAATAAAACCACTGAAAGACCTGACGCTGCTGGACCGTTTTTTATTTGCAGAGGTTATGGACGATCCCGAGACCAACCGGCTGATATTGGAAATTATTCTGGGAAAAGAACTTCGTCTCCATGACTGGACTCAGACCGAAAAGGAAGTACGTGTTTCACCTTTGGCCCGGTCGATCCGGATCGATGTATTTCACAGGATGAAGAGGGTAACGTGTACGATACAGAAGTCCAGAAACGGGATGAAGGAAATCTGCCCAGACGCAGCCGTTTGTATCAGGGCCTGATTGATTCAAGGTTACTGGTTCCCGGAGTTACTGATTTTAATGAAATGAAGGATTGTTATATCATAATAATCAGTCCATTTGATTTAATTAAAGAGGGAAGATACTGTTACACTTTCAGGATGCGCTGTGATGAGAATACGGAGTATTGTCTGGAGGATGGTGGCGCTCGTATCTTTCTTAACACCAGAGGAACGGATGAGAGTTCCGCCAGTCCGGAATTGATTGAGTTGCTGCAATATATTGAAAAGGCTACAGGAGATATGCAGCCGGAAATAACCAGTGAGAAGTTGAGACAAATTCATCAACGGGTACAGTCTGTCAGAATTAGTGAATAGACAGGAGTAAGGTATATGCAATTATGGGAAGAGAAGTTACTGGAGCAGCAAGATGCAAGAGAGGAAGGACGAGAAGAGGGGAGAAAACTAACACAGGTACAGTTAATTCGCAAGAAATTAAATTCTGGTATGTCACCGGATACAATTGCATCATTTCTGGAATTTGATATTGATATCGTGAAACAAATCAATGATAGAATTCAGGTCGAACAAGATGTATCAGATGAGGAATTAACTCTATTTTTAAAAGAGCAATAATAATTAAAAAGGGGCGAAGCTCCATAGGCAGATGACCTATGGGGCTTCGCCCCTTTATCATATCACACAGCTTATCAACAATTTATGATGCGGATATTTATAACAGCCAGTTTGAACAGATGGCGGTATCGTAAAAGGAAGTGGTAATGTTTCATGTAGTTTGATATACTGGAACTATTACGGCAATAGCGGCCGAATTGAAAACCATATAAGGAGAACTAAAATGAGACTTTTACAAGAAGACACTGCAGCAGTGTTAATTGATATTCAGGAGCGTTTATTACCAGTCATGTCAGAAGGCGGCGAAATGACTGCAGCAACAGTAAAATTTATTGAAGGGCTTAAACTGCTGCAGATTCCGATTATTCCGATCCGTCAGTATCCGCGTGGACTCGGTGATCTGGTGCCGGAAGTCAGATCCGCTTTGGGTGATTACGAACCAAATGATAAAATGACGTTCAGTGCATGGGATACGGAGGAGATTGCGGCAAAGATTCAGGCACTGGGGAAAAAGAATATCCTCGTATTTGGAATTGAGGCTCATATCTGTGTGCTTCAGACAGTGGTTGATTTGATTGCGGCAGATTACAATGTTGTACTTGTTACCGATTGCGTATCATCCCGCCGGCTGGCTGATAAAGAGATTGCTCTTCGCAGAGCGGAACAGGAGGGAGCGCTGCTTTCCACCAGTGAGAGCCTTTTGTTTGAATTGCTGCGCAAGGCCGGAACAGATATATTTAAAGGGATTTCCGCACTGGTCAAGTAGGTGAACTTGACATCCGGATGAATAAAATATATAATAAAACTCCAAAACCTTAGCAGGATGTGGATTTTTCAAGTAGAATCTTTTTTCGCCACACAGTAGCCCAACAGCTGTTGTGTGGCTATTATTATGCTCAAATCTAAAACAGAGAGGTAATTGAACTATGGATCAAAGCTTTATGAAAGAGAAACCAATTGTGCCGCTGGTGTTGTCAATGTCATTGCCGATGGTCGTCTCAATGGCGGTTAATTCGCTATACAATATTGTCGACAGCTATTTCGTGGCCAAAGTCAGTGAAGAGGCAATGACCGCATTGGCACTGGTGTACCCGGTGCAGAATCTGATCAATGCGATTGCTGTAGGATTTGGGATTGGAATCAATGCTGTTATTGCTTTTTATCTTGGGGCCGGTGATGACAAAACAGCGGGGAAGGCAGCGACACAGGGCGTCTTTTTCAATCTTTTACATGGACTTTTGCTGGCCGCTTTATGTATTGCAGGTATGCCGCTGTTTTTGAATCTGTTTACATCAGATCAGACCGTTGTCAGCCTGGCTCTGACTTATGCTAATCTGGCATTTGCTTTTTCTCCGGTTATCACAATTGGAGTGTCGTTCGAAAAAATCTTTCAGGCAGTTGGCCGGATGAAGGTGACCATGTTTGGCATGATCTGTGGTTTTGCTGCCAACATTATTCTGGACCCAATTCTGATCTTTGGACTTGGGCCGGTTAAGGCAATGGGAATTCAGGGGGCGGCACTGGCGACCGGAATCGGGCAGGCATTAACACTGGTGGTGTATCTGCTGTTTTATGTGTTTCGTCCGATTCAGGTGAATATGGGAATCAGATATCTGACCCGTGACCGAAAGTTGATGTACAAACTGTATTCAATCGGTATTCCGGCAACGCTTAATATGGCATTGCCTTCGTTGTTGATTTCTACCTTAAATGGGATATTGGCTGCATTTTCGGATTCTTATGTATTGGTTTTAGGTGTTTATTATAAACTACAGACATTCATCTACCTGAGCGCAAATGGAATTGTTCAGGGAATCCGGCCGCTGGTAGGCTACAATTATGGTGCAGGAGAGCATCAGCGGGTTAAGAAGATATATACGACGGCACTGACAATGTCGGTTTTGATCATGGCCATCGGTACAGGTCTGTCCTGGCTGATTCCGGAGCAATTATTTGGTTTGTTTACAGTTAACGCAGATACGATCCAAACCGGAGTTACTGCTTTGCATATTATCAGTATTGGATTTATTGCATCAGCGGTATCGGTGACATCGTCCGGAGCCCTGGAAGGCCTGGGAAAAGGGATCTGGTCGCTGGTGATTTCGCTGCTGAGATATGTGGTTGTTATTATTCCGGCGGCATTTATTCTCAGCAGGTATGTGGGGGTTGCCGGTGTCTGGTATGCTTTTATTGTTACGGAAGTTGTAACTGCGTGTATGGCATATTGTATTTACCGGAGAGTTACTTTATAATGGAACGTAACAGTTCAGGACGGCGGGAAATTTCATGCAAAAGCAGGTGTCAAGCTTGCTTGTAAGCCTGCTTTTGTGTGAAATTTCACATCGGATGAATATCCGATGCTTCTTGACTGGCTTTATCAGTCAAGAAGAGGCTCCAGCTAACGGATGTAACAAAAACTGATTTTAAAACAAGGGGGCAAGACATGTCTGAGTACACATACAATGCGTTTATCAGCTATCGTCATAAGGATTTAGATATTGCAGTTGCAAAAGCTGTTCACCGTCAGCTGGAGACTTACCGCATTCCCCGCCAGATACAAAAAATAACCGGCCGGAAGAAGATGGACAAGGTTTTCCGGGACCAGGATGAACTTCCCCTGCTCTCAGACCTGGGAAAAGGGATTGAGCAGGCACTGGAAGGCAGTGAATGGCTGATCGTCATATGTACACCGGATTTACCACTTTCGAAATGGTGCATGGCTGAGATAGACTACTTCATCTCGCTGGGGCGCCAGGACCGGATTCTGACTGTGCTGGCAGCTGGCGAACCGGAAGTCAGCTTTCCCGAGCAGCTGCGTTATACTTTTGTTAACGGGGAACAGACAGAACAGGAACCCCTTGCCGCAGATGTCCGGGGAGACAGTATTGCTGACAGCCTCAAAAAGATTAAACGTGAAAAACTCCGCCTGCTGGCGCCGATTCTTGGGGTCGGGTATGATGACCTGCGGCGGCGTCAGCGGGAGCGTTTTCTGCGGACGGTTGCCGGTGTGAGTGTTACAGCGGCACTGGTATCAGCCGGAGCCGGAATCTATGTACTGAATCAAAACAGGCTGCTGGATGAGCAGCGTATGCTGGCTCAGGAACAGCGGGATCAGGCTTTGATCAGCCAGTCACGCTTTCTGGCAGAACTGTCTGCCGCGGAACTGGCTAAAGGAGACCGGGTAACGGCAGCACTTCTGGCTCTGGAAGCTTTGCCGAAGGATCTGGATCATCCTGACCGCCCATTGGTGGAAGAGGCAGCAGCAGCACTGCGCAATACCGAAACACTTGCCATAAGCACCGGTTTTCAGCCGGTATTTACCGTGGAACCGGAAAGCGGAGTCCATGCGTTTGCCGGTTTGTTCCGCTATACCAGGTCCTATCAGCTTTATGAAGATACACTGATTACCGTTGCCGACAGTGCCATTTATCTGCACTCGGTCAGCAACGGTGAGCTGCTGGGAGAGGTTCCTTTGGACCCGCTTAAGGAACGTCCTGAGGCAGTGGTTTTTGCCCCGGTCATGGCGCAGGTCTATCTGATCTATGAAGATCATTTTCAGATAGCCTACCCGACAAAGGGAACATTTTCGGAAGATATCCCTCTTGCATATGAGGGCTATTTCAGTCCCCGGGGAGGTGTCGGTTGGTCGTCGGGAAATGTATTTATCTATGGTTTTGCTGATACCGGTGAATCCTGGGGCAATAAAAACCGCACTGATCCGGACCAGCTGGCGGCTTCAATGGAAGCAGAATCGCCCTTTACCTGTGCTGTAGTGGGTTCGGGATCAACGGCATATTCTTATATGCTTGCAACCGGCCACGAAGCAGACCGGGAGAAGACGGTTGATACGGTCCGTATCTGGGATCTCAGTGCCGGAACTTTCCTCCGTTCTTTGCCGGTACGGGATGAAATCCGCTCACTGGAGTTCTCATCTAACCGGCTGGTGTTGGCTGCTGTACCCAAAACCGGTCCGGTCAGTCTGTGGAATCCGACAACCGGTCAGCTGCTTTACGAGATTAATGAAGATGAAGCGGCAAAGACGGAAGGGTATCAGGCCCTGGAGGCTCGTTTCAGTCCGGATTCGTCTATGCTGGCGGTTTGTTATGAAAATGGAATTGTCCGGCTCTATGATGTGGCAACGGGTGATATGCTGCATGATATGCAAAGTCCCGGCATTACCCTGAAAAATGTCGGTTGGAGTGCTGACGGTACAGAACTGCTTAGCGCAGCCGGTGATCAGAATGCTTATCTCTATGATGCGGCAACCGGAGAGTTAAAATCCCGGCTGGATAGTTTTGGTGATCTGCTGGAAGCAGTCTTTCTTAACTCAGATACCATTCTTTTAGAACATGCCGATGGTTCTTTACATATTTTTGCCCGCCGTGACGAAGGGGAAAATCCCGGTGCAGTTTCATTAACAGGTGAGTCTCTGTTATGGGATATATTGATTGATCCTGACGGCAGCAGGGCGGTAAGCTCGACGAGGGAAGGGCATCTCCATGTCTATGATACAGCAACCGGAGATGAGCTTCTGGCGGATCAATACCCTGATATTACCGCGACCGGAGTTGATCAGATCAGAACTATGAGCTGGCAAAAAGACGGCAGCGGCCGGGTGTTGATCCAGGCCGTAAATGAAGCAGTGATCTGGGATCCGGCAACCGGTGACTGGGAACTGTCCGTGATACCGGGACAGGTTGGTGATTATGTCAGTGAGATTCATTATTTATCGGGCAATGCCGACGGTACACGGCTGGTTTTTAATACAGTGGCGGACTGGGTTCATATTCATGATACAGAAAACGGAGCGGAGCAGGTGGTTTTCCGGCATAACCCTGATTCACCGGAGGGAATCAATCATGTGTACCCGCTATGGAGTCCGGTTGATGCAGACAGGCTGCTGACTTATCGGACCAGAGATGATGATCCGGAGAATCTGGTTCATATCTGGAACAGTAAGGGCGAAAAACAGATCAGCATTAATATCGGCGGAGATCCGGTTATAGAAGCTGCCTGGAGCCCTGACGGCCGGTATATCCTGTGTGCAGATGCGGCCGGTCGTATGCGGATATATAGTGCAGCTGATGGAACACTGGCGGAGGAACTGGCAGAGCATCCATATTCTCCGCGTTACTGTACGTGGAGCCCTGATGGAGAGCGGATTGCTTTTCTTGCAGATACGACATCGGCCTGGATCTGGAACCGGCAGTCCGGCAGTATCGTACGGATTCGCAAGCCGGAGAGTACTGCCGGCAATGACCGTGCGTTACCGTCATGGAGCCCTGACAGTACAATGGTTTACCTTTACGGAAGTATTTATAATGCTGTCAGCGGTACCGCGGTAATGACATTACCTGATCATGCACCATTTTCTCTGCCGGCGCAGTGGAGTCCGGACAGCAGCGGCATACTGCTTGTTCAAAATCGCTATACAGCGCGGTTCTGGAAGATCAGGCCGGTCAGTGAACTGGCGGCAGAAGCCCGCAGCAGGCTGGACGGGCGCGTTCTTACAGCCGATGAGCGCGAACGCTTCTTTTTAGATTAGGTTGCTGCATCAGAGCAGAACAGGGAGGACTAATATGCTTTTTTTACATCAGTTAGACGGATACAGGCAGGTAATCATTCAATGTCATGATAACCCGGATGCCGATGCGATTGGAAGTGCCTTTGCGCTTTCGCGGTATTTTGGTTCAAAGAATATCAGCAGCCAGATTGTATATGGCGGAAGACGGATCAGCAAATCCAACCTGACAGCTTTTGTTGAAGCACTGGCGGTTCCGCTGAGACATCTGGATGATAAAAAACAGGAGTTGGCGGAGATACTCGCCCGGGAAGATACGTTGTTGCTGACGGTGGACTGCCAGCATGGAGCCGGCAATGTGACCAGGCTTTCGGGCCGGAAGATCTGCGTGATCGATCATCATCTGAAAGAGACGGATCTGGCTGACTATGAGCGGATTGAGTCATATCTGGGCAGTTGCGCCACGGTTGTGTGGCGGATGCTTCAAGAGGCGGAATATGATCTGGAACAGGACGGTGAATCCTCGACAGCACTGTATTATGGTTTATATACAGATACTAACAGCCTTGCTGAGTTATTTCATCCAATCGACCGTGATATGCTGGAGAGCCTCAGATTTGACCACAGGCTGATAAGGCGGCTGAAAGGAAGTAACCTGAGCCGGGAAGAACTATTGATCGCCGGACAGGCGCTGAGCAGTGCGCACTTTGATACTGAGAATAAGACCGCGATATTTAAGACGGAACCATGTGACCCGAATATCCTTGGTTTTGTCAGTGATCTGACGATTCAGGCGGAAGGCGTTAATACCTGCATCGGTTTTTGTGAAATTGGCGGCGGAGTCAAGCTGTCCCTTCGCAGCGGTGTGGGAGAAGTGATGGCAAATGAGATGGCATCTTATCTGACGCAAGGTGTAGGCTCCGGTGGTGGAAACAAGGAAAAGGCCGGTGGTTTTATGCGGCTGGCTGATGATGAAGATTCGGCCGGCTGGCTGCAGCGCAGAGTGGACAGTTACTTCGCTTCCTATGATAAGCTGGAGGCCGGACGGGACATGGTTGATACTGCTGATATGAAAATCTACCGGAAAAAACCGGTAATGGCAGGGTATGTAATTCTTACTGATATTTATCCCGAAGGTACGGAAGTTACGGTCCGGACACTGGAAGGTGATGCGGTTTTTTCGGTTACGGCAGATACTTATCTGATGGTGGGAATTAAAGGTGAGGTGTATCCGATTGGCCGGGAGAAGTTTGAGCGAAGTTATCAGACTTTAGATGAGGTTTTCCGTTTTCCGGACGAGGTAATTGACGGAAGTTTTTATTCGCCGACTGTGAGAGACCGGCTGTACGAACGCTGCATCGACCTGACTCCCCATATCCGGGCCTGTCGGGCGTCAGCAGAGTCATTCATTTATGCCCGCCCCCTGATCCGGAATGCAAAAGTATTTAATTCCTGGTATGTTGACGGATATATGTATGGCCGCCCCGGGGACTACCTGGCTGCCCGCCGCGACGATCCGACCGACATTTATGTGATTGACGGGAAAATATTTCCATTAACTTATGAGCCGATATAAATTGTAACCGGCACAGAGCCATGATAAAATAAAAAAATATAAAAAAGTTTTGTGGAGAAATAAGTTGTAATAAATGTGGAATTCATTGGGAAACCAAATGTCGGGGGGCAGCTAATCATGTACAATAAACGTCAGAAAGAGATAATCCGGTATTTGTCGGAGGTCAGGTTTGTCAAAACAGAACAGCTGGCGGAGGTATTTAATGTCAGCCTGGAGACGATCCGCCGTGACCTGCTGGAACTGGAAAAAGACACTTCAATCAAGCGGGTCAGAGGCGGAGCCGTCTACCATAATCTCCGTGCCAGGGAGATGGAATATGAAAAAAAGATGGAGAGCAATCAGGTTGAGAAGCAGGCGATAGCCAGGCTGGCGGCCGGATATATCAATGACGGGGACGCAATTGCCATGAACAATGGAACGGCGAACCTGGAACTGGCCAGGTGTCTGCTGGAGACAAAGGAAGGCCTGACGGTTGTGACCAACTCTCCGGACATTGCGATGGTTCTGATTGAACATGAAAGCAACAGCATCTATCTGACCGGGGGGCGCCTGCGCAGACACAACAAAAGCCTGATCGGGAGTATATGCAGCCAGAGTCTGGAGAGTCTCAGAGTTGACAAGTCCATTCTGTGCATTGACGGTATGTCGATAAACGATGGAGTGACCGAATACAATACCGAAGAAGCCGCGATTCTGCGGGAAATGATAACGATCGGACGAACCCGGATGATATTATGTGAGTTTGGAAAGTTCAGTGAAGTGGCATTTAATAAAGTGTGCTCTGCAAATGACATTGATTTTGTATTTACTGACTGGAATGTCTCGAATAAGGTGATCAAAGATTGGGGAGACATTGGTGTGAAGGTGCTGACTGCACCAAAAAAATAGATGTGGAAAAGTGTTGGAAACATGATCAAAACCACAAATCGTTGTTGCAAAAAATGAATAATATCCAAAGAAAGCTGTCAATTGCAAGGGTTGACAGCTTTTGTTTGTTTTTGGTAAGATGACAACACATAAGACAGAAAAAGGGGATGGGAGCAGGGATGATTCAGAACAAACAATTGTTTTGCAATGGCAGGGTTGTGTTTCCGGATGGTGTAAGGGAAGTCTCTCTGTTAGTTGAAGATGGAAAAATAAGCGCTGTACTGGAACCCGGTACTGCGGCAGATGATGATTGTGAAGTGATTGATGCATCCGGCAGAATCGTTATGCCGGGAATGATTGACACTCATAATCACATGACTGACCCGGGGCCGTATAACTTCCGGGAAGACTGGTATCATGGATCAGCCAGTGCAGCTTCCGGGGGGATTACAACAATCTGTGACATGCCGCTGCCTTCTGAGCCGGCAACCATCAATCCGGAAGGATTTGAGGTTAAGATGCAGGTTGCAGAAAGCCGGTCAATCGTTGACTTTGTTTTTTGGGGCGGTCTGATTCCAACCAGTATCAATGATATGAAGAGCATGTTTGAACTTGGATGTATCGGTTTTAAGGGGTTTATGAGTTTTGCCACAGAAGCTTACCCACAGATCACGGATGGTTATCTGATTGAGGGAATGCGCCGGTCAGCGTCTTTGAACAGTCTGATTGCGCTGCATGCTGAGAACGCTGAGGCCGCAGACTTCGGATGTCGTCATTTTTCCGAAATCAGGTGTCTGGATGAAGCCTGTTTCGACGATGCCAGACCATGGTGGACGGAATTTGAAGCAATCCAGCGGGCCGTGCTGTTTGCCCGGGCGACCGGATCGAGAGTGCTGATCTGCCATACTACGATTACTGAGGGGGCTGAGTTTTTAAAAAAACAGAAACAGGAAGGCGTACCGGTATTTGCGGAGACCTGTCCGCATTATCTGATTTTTGACCGCAATATTCTCCGGGATAAAAAATCATATGCCAAATGTACACCGCCGTTCCGCTCCCGGGATAATGTGGAGCAAATGTGGGATTATGTAAAAGATGGTACCATCGATGTGATTGGTTCTGATCATGGACCGTTTACTGATGAGGAAAAGGTGCAAAAAAACGATTTCTGGAAAGAATACTGCGGCTTTGGCTGCAATGATGTTATGCTGGCGGCGATGATATCAGAAGGCGTCAACAAACGGGGGATATCCTGGCCGAAACTGGCTGCACTTACTTCCGGCAATGCCGCCAGACTGCTGGGGATTTATCCGCAAAAGGGCAATCTGATGCCCGGGGCGGATGCCGACATTATCCTGATTGATCCGGATAAACGATGGATTTATGACGGGAGCAAATCATTTTCAAAGACAAAGAGTACTAAGGGACCATATCAGGGAATGGAATTAACCGGGCGGGTAACCGATACATTTGTACGGGGAAAAAGGGTTTACATGGATGGCCGGATTACCGGTGAAAAAGGTTATGGCAGATATGTCAGAAGCGGGGGATGACAATGGCGGGAAAGATTGAGTTAAAGAAAATCACCAAGGTATTCGGGACTCTGACAGCGAATGCGGAAGTGGATTTTACGATTGAACCCGGCAGAATCTACGGGTTGATCGGTGAGAACGGAGCGGGTAAAACAACGCTGATGCGGGTCTTATACGGAATGTATGAACCGGACGGCGGGGAGATTCTGATTGATGGAAAAAAGGTACACTTTAAAAATCCCAGGGATGCCATTGATATGGGGATCGGAATGGTGCATCAGCACTTTGCCCTGGTTCAGGATCTGACGGTAACGCAGAATATGATACTGGGCAAACCGGTCAGGAAAAAGAATGGCCTGCTGGATATTAAAAAAGCAGAGCAGGTGGTCGCAGAAATTGGAAAACAGTACAAACTGGAGGTTCCGCCGAAAGCACTGGTAAAGGATATACCGGTCAGCATGCAGCAGCGTGTGGAAATCCTCAAGGCTTTGTATCTTGGCGCGGATATCCTGATTATGGACGAACCAACAGCTGTACTGACGCCGCAGGAGATTGTAAAACTGTTTGAGACACTGGAAGAACTGCGCAGTGCCGGAAAAAGCATTATTCTGATTACCCACAAGCTGAATGAAATCATGCAGATTACTGATGAGATCCTGGTTCTCCGGCTGGGACGGGTAACCGGACATGCAGCAACTGCAGAAACAGATGAACGCAGCATTGCCGAGATGATGGTAGGGCGTCAGCTGAATGCACAGAAAGATAAGAAAAAGGTTGATCAGTCACGGGTTGCCCTGGCAGCAGAGCATTTAGAGTATATAGATAAATGGGGTGTCAAGGCGGTCGATGGGATATCATTTACGCTTCACAGCGGTGAGATCCTAGGGATTGCCGGTGTTCAGGGGAATGGTCAGTCGGAACTGATCGATATTCTGACCGGAATGGTAAATAATTACACCGGTGCGATCCGGATTGGTGAACATGAAGTACTACCGGCCGAGGGGACCAGAACCCGCCGGGAATACGGTATGGGCTGTATTCCCGAGGACCGGCAGATCACAGGTGCAGCAGTGGGGGCGACCATTTTGTCCAACTTTATTATGGCCGGCTACCGGTCCCGGGAGTTTTCCGGTAAATATGTTATTAATTATAAAAAAGCGAAACAGATTACCTGGGATAACGTAAAGAAATTTACCGTTAAGAGTGACAATATTATGAATGATGCTCTGTCGTTGTCAGGCGGAAATCTGCAGAAACTGATTGTTGCCCGCGAGCTGTATCTGAAACCATCCGTTCTGATTGCGGCACAACCCAGCCGTGGGGTGGATATCGGTGCAACGGAGTATATCCATGATACGCTGGTGGAACACCGTAACCAGGGCAATGCGGTGCTGCTGGTATCCAATGAACTGTCGGAAATCATGACCGTCAGTGACCGGATACTGGTGATCTATAACGGCCGTTTTGTCGGGGAGGTAGATCCGGCAACGGCAACAGAAGAGGAAATCGGTCTTTTGATGGCCGGAATAACGGGAGAGGGGGCAGCTGTATGAATTTTACGTATCGACCAACGCCGATCAGCCTGAAGACGGCATTTATGGCAGTAGGATTCGGACTGCTCGTCGGTGCTGTCCTGATCTTTGCAACCGGCAATAATCCTGTAGTTATCTACGCGGCCCTTATACGCGGCTCCTGCGGGTCAATGTTTGCCATAGCTTCGAGTATCCGCTGGACGGTGCCGCTGATCTTTGCCGGTGTGGCAGCCTCGATTGCATTTAAAGGCGGCGTTTTCAATATGGGAGTAGAAGGACAGATGTATATGGGCGGTCTGGCAGCTGCCATCGTCGGGATATCATTTACAGAACTGCCCGGTTATATTCTGATTCCGCTGATGCTGCTTACCAGTATGGTGGTGGGGATGTTATGGGCACTGCCGCCGATTCTGGCGAAACTGTATTTTGGCAGCAGTGAAGTAGTGCCATGTATGATGCTTAATTATGTGGCTATGTACCTGACCGATTTTCTGGTTCATAATGTTTTTCTGGCGAAAGGAAACCGGGGCGCTACGATTAAGACCGATATGATTGCAGCGCAGGGACAGCTGACGAAATTAATGCCGGGAACCAATGTTACGACGGCATTGCTGATCAGTCTTATCGTAGTGGTAGGGTATTGGTTTTTAATTAAAAAATTGAAATTCGGTTATGAGTTTGAAGTCTGCGGGATCAATCCCCGCTTTGCCAGATATGGCGGTGTCAATGTTAATACCGCCCGGATCGGAGTAATCCTTCTGAGCGGTGCGATTGCAGGCCTGGGCGGAGCGACTGAGGTGATGGGCGTCAGACTCTGTTTTGAAAGCCGGTTTGTCGGTGATTTTGCAACTAATGGTATTCTGGCGGCTTTGCTTGGCAGCTGTTCTCCGGTTGGAACATTGTTCGGCTCCATCTTTATGGGATTTTTAAAAGCCGGTTCACTGACGGTGGAACGTACGACTAGTGTATCAAGGGCAGTGGCTGTTGTTATCCAGTGTACGATTATCTGCTTTGTATCGGCGAAATCATTTGCGGCGATGCTTGACTGGAAGGGCATTCCATTATTCAAACGAAAAACAAAAGAAGGAGGGGCATCATGAATCTATCACTTTTAATTAGTGCGACAATGCGCTACTCCGCCCCTATTCTGCTGGCTGCAGTTGGAGCATTGTTTTGCGACTGTGCGGGAATTACATTTATAATTCTGGAAGCACAAATGCTGCTGGCCTGTTTTTTCGCGGTCATTGCCGGTTACTATTTCGACAGCTGGGCAATCGGAGTGTTATGTGCCATTATTGCGACACTGGTGTTGGGCGGATTTTTTACCTGGATCACGATGAAGATGAAAGCGATTGAACTGGTAGTTGGTTTTGCTATTAACTTTTTAATTGACGGACTGACGATCTATCTGCTCAGAATGGTATTTCATCAAACCGGATCATTTATATCGCCGGATATCCCGTCGATATCAAAGATCACGATCCCGGTGTTAAGCGATATTCCGGTGATTGGAAGCATGTTCTACCAGCAGACCTGGATTGTTTATGCGGCATTCTTAAGTGTATTAGCGGCCGCTGTTATTATTTACCATACCCCGTACGGACTGCGTATTTTATCCAGCGGGTCGAATCCGGAAGCGGCAAAGGCTGTCGGGATTAATGTCAGCAGAGTCAGGGTTTCCTGTATCATGACAGCCAGCGTATTGTGCGCACTGGCGGGAAGCCAGTTATCCATCGGTTTTTTATCGATGTTTTCAGAAGGAATGACAGTCGGAAAAGGGTTTATCGCATTGGGGGCCTTGATGTTCTCAGGCCGTAAACCGTCACGGGTATTATTCATCACGCTGTTGTTCGGATTTGCCGAAGCATTTGGCAATCAGGTGCAGCTTAGCGGGGCAATTGCATCAGAACTGGTGCTGATGATTCCATATCTGGCAGTTCTGGCCTGTGTATTCCTGAGAAAACCGGTAAAGGAACAAATATAACCTGTTAAAACAAAAGAAAGTGGAGGAAGAAGCAATGAAAAAAAGGTCAGCAGCAATCATTCTTGTAGCAGCAATGGTATTTCTTAGTGCGTGCGGCGGTCAGGGTGGAAAGACGGAGGCAAATACTGAAGCTCCAGTGACGACTGCAGCAAGTAACGATACAAAACCGGCCGACAAGCCATCCACAGAAGCGCCAAAAGGTGGGTTAAAGGCAGCGTTTATTACACCACAGGCACTTGGCGACGGATCTGTCACGGATCTTAGTTATTCCGGTTTTACAAAGGCAGCAGAAGAATTCGGTATTGAAGGACAGGTTGTCGAAGTTCAGGTCGGTGAATATGAGGAGACGCTGCGTTCGATGGCACAGGAAGGTTATGGTCTGTTGGTCTGCCTCCAGCCGGAAATGGTAGATGCGATTTGTACGGTTGCACCGGAATATCCGGATACCATGTTCTTTAGTATGAATGGTGAAATCAATGATATTCCTAATGTGCTGGGATCTTCCAACCGGGAACAGGAAGGTTCCTATCTCGCCGGTGTGACGGCAGCACTGATGAGCAACACCGGAAAAATAGGTGCTGTAATCGGTCAGGATATGGCCCAGAACAACCGCTATGCGGCAGGATATGAAGATGGAGCGAAGGCAGCCAATCCGGATATTGAAGTATCAATCATGTATGCCGGTACATTTGAGGATCCGGCAAAAGGAAAAGAACTGGCGCTGACATTGTATAACTCCGGCTATGATGTGGTATATCAGGTAGCGGCAAAGACCGGCCTGGGTATCTTTGAAGCGGCTAAGGAACTGGGCGAAGGACATTTTGTTGTCGGCTGTGATATCGACCAGAGCGGCGTGGTTCCGGGGCAGGTAATCGGCAGTCAGATCACCCCATACGATACCTGGGTATATGCCGCTATGAAGGATTTTGCCGAAGGGAACTTTACCGGCGGACGTACTGAAGCATTTTCAATGAATCGTACCGACGGTGCCGGATTTGATTTCGATTCCACTGGCAAAATAACATACAAAGACGGTGTCAAAGATGCGGTAGAGGATGCTAAACAGAAAATCATGTCCGGTGAAATTGTGCCGGAGAGTGTCCGCGAGAAAGACCGCTAATCGGCAGGAACGAGAACAGGAGGCGCGATGGTTACAAGGATAAAAGGGATTGCCGGCCGTGACAGGGCCGGCCGGTCCTTCTTCACAAATAGTGGTTATGCTTATGAACTGTTTCCTGATTATGGCAATTTTCCGGACCGTTTTACATTTACCATGTATTCCGGCGGATGCTGCGACAGTGGGGACAATCTGTTTTTGTCTACCAGGGATGCCGATCATCCGATTATGATGCTGGATCCGGAGGGAAATTACATAAAAGATTTTGGCAAAGGACTGTTTCAGGAAACACATACACTTACGGTAACACCTGATGATACGCTGTTGTGTGTGGATGTGGCAGGGCATGTGCTGCGGGAACTCAGCAAAGACGGCGAACTGATCCGCGATATCGGAACACCCGGGGTTCCCAGTGACAGCGGATTTGATCCTGATATCTGGCGGAAACGGCAGCGGGAAGGCAAGTATGTCCCTACCGATGTGGCATTTGATAAGGGGTGGTCTTTCTTTATGGGACTTGAGACGATCAGATGTGCAGCTCCGCCGTTTAACCGTCCGACCGGTGTGGCTTTTGCACCATCGGGGGAACTGTTTGTCAGTGACGGTTACGGAAATGCAGCAATTCACCGGTTCTCACGGGATGGTGTGCTGCAAAAGACCTGGGGCGGCCCGGGGGATATGCCCGGCCGGTTTGTTGTTCCCCATTGTATCTGTGTTGATGTACGGGGCCGCGTCTGGGTGGGGGACCGGGACGGAAACAGGCTCCACGTATTCTCAGCAGATGGAGAACTGCTGGCATATTTTGATGAAAATCTATACCAGCCGACCGGACTCTGGGCAGATCAAAATTATGTATATGCGGCAGAGCGCGGCGGCGGCCTGACCATTATCAATATGGAACTTGAGGTTGCTGCGCAGCTGGGTTTTTATAACTCATCCATCCGGGCTCACGGAATGTGCGGAAACAGCAAAGGGGAATTGTTTTTGATGCCGCTGACTACTTATGACCGGCATTTCCTGATGAAACTGTCACCGGTACAGCTTTCGGAAACATGACAATCGGATATGGGGGTGATACATGTATAATAAACGACAGCAGGAGATGCTCCAGTATCTGTCTGAGGTGAAATTTGCAAAAGCAGAACAACTTGCAGAGTTATTCGGGGTATCGCTTGAAACAATCCGGCGTGACCTGCTCGAACTGGAAAAAAACTCAGCGATCAAGCGGATCCGGGGAGGGGCCACCTATAGTGGTCTACGGGCAAAGGAGCTGGAGTTTGCAATTAAGATGGGGAGCAATCAGCCGCAGAAGCAGGCCATTGCCAAGTTGGCGGCGGAATATATCGGCGATGGCGATGCTATTGCAATGAACAACGGAAGTACTACATTAGCCCTGGCGAGATACCTGCAAAAGAGTGGGAAACGGCTGACAGTAGTCACCAATTCGCCTGATATTGCGCTGATTCTGAGCGATAATGAGGACAATCAGGTCTATCTTACATCCGGTTATCTGAGACGGCACAACAAGAGCCTGATTGGAAATACATGCTGCGACAGTCTGGGGGATTTTCGGGTAGATAAGACCATACTGAGCATCGATGGTATATCAATCAATGATGGTGTAACTGAATATAACACGGAAGAAGCTGCGGTACTGCGAAAAATGCTGGCGATCGGGCATACAAAGATGGTCTTAAGTGAATTCAGCAAATTCAGTGAAGTAGCACTCAGCAAGGTATGTAATGCCGATCAGATTGATTATGTATTTACAGACTGGAATATACCGGCAAAGGATATTAAGGCCTGGAATGACCTGGGGGTGAGGATTCTGGTTTCTGCCCAGGAATAGCAGTATCAGAAAGGAGAATTTTATGTGTGTATATAAACTGAATAATCTTAGAGTCATAGATTTAACAAAGCAGCTGGATCCGATGCAGGAATCAAGACGGTGTCATCTGTTCCGCTTTAATACCGGAGGTCCAATTCCTGATTATCATACGAATATGGATTTGACCAGCCACCTGGGAACGCACTGTGAATGTCCTTATCATCATGATGACGATTGGCCGAGCGTGGCCGAACTGCCCTTAACTTCATTTATGGGGCGGGCTGTTTATGTGGATTTTAGAGAAAGTGTGTCGCCGCATACACATATCACAGCGGCTGATCTTGACAGGGCAACAGCCGGAAAAATAAAAGATGGTGATGTCATTATCATTGATTCCGCTTATAAGCTGGAACCATTTACGGCTGCAACCAATACAGATGCAGACAAAAGGCTTCTGATCGGAAAAGAGAGTGCTGAGTGGTTTCGCGATCATAAGGTGAAGTGTGTGGGTTTTGGTGATGGTGTGTCGATTGAGAATTGTAATGAAGATGTGAAGATTTTCCATGATATTTTGATGGCGGAAAACATTTTGTTCCTGGAGGTTCTCAAAAACCTGGAACAGTTGAGAGCAGAGTCTTTTTTTATCAGTTATTCACCGCTGCCGATTATGGGACTGGATTCCTGTCCGGTACGTGTATATGCGATTGAGGGATTAGCTGAATTCTCATAACGGAGGGATAAGGATGAAGATAGCAGTGATTGGTGCCGGTGCCATGGGTACGATATATGGCGGGCTTCTGTCGGCCAATAATGAAGTATATCTTGTAGATGTGAATGCGGATGTAGTAGATGTGATTAATCATAAGGGGCTGGTGATTGAGTCCGGTAAAGAGTCTGCTGTCTTCCATCCAAAAGCGGTGACCGGTACGGAGGGAATCGGTACTGCTGACCTTGTCCTTTTGTTTGTTAAGTCAGCCTGGTCAAGAAGTGCATTAGAAGCCAATACAGGTATCATCGGCCCTGGCACCAGACTGATGACCTTGCAAAACGGGATGGGGCATGAAGCGATATTGGCGGATTTTGTTCCGCGGGATCATATTATTATCGGTACAACAGAAGACAATGGTGCAGTTATAACTCCCGGACATACGAAAAGAGGTGGAAACGGGGTTACTAATGTGGGGATGCTGGTTCCTGACACAGAAAAATATCTGGTAAATTTGAAGGATAATTTTGACCGTTGCGGTTTTGTGGTAACGATCCATGAGAATATTCAAAGACTGATTTGGGACAAACTGTTTGTTAATGTTTCATTAAGTGCTTTAACCGGGATTCTGCAGGTTGATATGGGATTTATTGCGGCGAATCCCTTTGCCTGGAATATGGCTAAACAACTGGTTCGGGAAGCGGTAGTAGTTGCCGGCAAACTGGGGTTGGGTTTTGATGAAACGGAGCTGATCGAACGGGTGAGGTCTGTGTCGGTGAATAATCCTTATGGCTGTACTTCGATCCGCGCTGATTTGCGTGACGGCAGAAAAACGGAGGTGGATACGATTACCGGAGCTGTTGTTGCGGCGGCAAATCGGGTGGGGGTGGGGGTGCCGTCGCATGAGTTTGTGCTGAATATGGTTCATGCGATGGAAGCTGTGGGGGGTCGCTCATAGTTGAGAGGAGAACGCGGGACCTGAGACAACTCCCTTAATTATCCTGGGATTTAAATCCGCTTAGCATTTGAGTTATTGTGTTATGGATTGCCTCATTGGTTTCTGGGGGGGCAGAGGTGGAATGGGTTAAGGCGAGTTCGTTCAGTGCGCCGGAAACTGAGCGTGTCATTAAGTCAGTATTAACGTCTTTGGCCAGGAAACCCTGTTTTTTCAGGTCGTTGATGTGTTCCAGAAGGACATTCATTGAGTTTTTCTGGTCGGCTTCCCGCCATGCATCCCATCCGACGACAACGGGGGCATCAATGAGCAGGATTCGCCGGCATTCTTTGGTGTTGGCTCCATTTATAAAGCCCAGGCAGCCCAGGATCAGCTGCTGCCAGGGATCATCGCTTTTTATGGCTTCCTGCTCGATTCGGGCAGCTACATCTTCCTGAACTGTTTCGAGTACAGCAAGAAACAGTCCCTTTTTATTTTTAAAATGATGATAGACTGCTCCGCGTGTAACTTTGCCTTCTTCGGCGATTCGTTCCAGGGATACATCGTAATATCCATATCGGGTGAAGTGTTCTCGGGCAATTTTTAACAGGGCAGATATTGTCCTTTTTTTTGCGTCTTCTTTCTTCAATTTTGAACTCCTTTGGCAGGTTATTTCTGCCTTCTTTTTCCGTGTTTAATAATCCATTGCTGTGCTTTTGTAGCAGGTGTTTTCTGCCACTGGGCAATGATGTATTCGGCTTTGTCAGGGGCATCTTTGAATAAGTCGTTTAGGTTGTTGCCGATACTTTTCTGGACAAACTTTTCAGGGTCATCTTTCAGGTTGGTAAGGATTTCGGTATATCGTTCAAATTCATCTACTGCGACAAGCAGTTTCAGTCCCCAGGGGAGCCGCGTCCTGACTGCTTCACTGGCAAGTCTGCGCACATGTACATTATCATCGTGTGTCCAGCGTATTAACTCGTCCATCACCTGCCGGGGATGTTCTTTCAGCAGAGGACGGATGGCATACTCGCCGGTAAAGCGTTTGGTTAACTCTTTTAGGAAAGAGAGAGACAACTGCCAGTCCAGATTACCATTTCGTTCAACATACCTGCCGACAGGCCATAACCACCAGCCGAAATTAAACATTCCTTCCGGTCCGGTTAATTCGGGACCAAGAATATCGTAAAAGGCATGGATGTTTTTCGCATAATCATTGCCTAAATACTTTTCCATAGCGTCAACGATGAAGTCAAAACGAGCATATAATTCCTTGTCCTCAAGCTGACCGGTGATGGCACCGGCAAAACCTTCCTGGTCAAAATCCGGGATAGCCGAGGCTAATTTTGAAGAAAAATCTAAAATATAATGGTCATTGTAATGATCTTTGTGCTTCATATTTTTTTCCTCCTGTATGCGATTATAGTAACATACATACAGTCTGTATGTCAAATTGCATTTGTGAGATTTTCATTGTAATTGTTAGCTTTAGGGCATTGCCCGTGCCTGACTTTTTTTATTGCAAATGTTATAGTTGTCAGACTATTAACGAGTACGTTAAAACAATCACTTGTCTGTTTATTAAAAAACGTGTTTGTTAAGAAAATAATTTAAATTGACAGATAATTAACCTCTATGCTACACTAGGCCCAAAATTCAGGAGGAGAGAAGTGTATGAGATTAAAGTCATCCTACAGTTACAAAACTGCTTCATCAAAACTGGTGCAGGTTGCTGAAATTGCTTCCCGGTACAAGGGTCGGCCGGAGATGCTGATGAAGGTAATTATTCAGGCACAGCAGGTGGTGCCGGCCTTCTCAGAAGCGGTGGCGGCGGTAATTGCCAGAGAGATGGAGATACCACAGACACAGGTCTACAGCTTTATTACATTTTATGCGATGCTGTCGGTAAAACCGAGAGGGAAGTATATTATCCGGATGTGTAAAAGTGCTCCCTGCCATGTCAAAGGCGCCAGAGATATTGTGCGGACTCTGGAAGAAATGCTGCAGATCCGGATGGGTGAAACTACGGAAGATGATCGTTTTACCCTCGAATATTGTCCCTGCCTGGGCATTTGTGAGATATCCCCGGCAATTATGATTAATGACCGGACTTATGGCAATCTGACAACAGAAAGTGTCCGGGAGATCATTAAACAATATATCAGGGAGGACGTAGAGGAATGAAAGAGAAGTTGGTATTGCTGAGAAACCGCGGGGTGATTGAGCCGGGCAATGCAGAAGAATACATAGCCGAAGGCGGTTATGAGGCACTGAAAAAAGCACTGGCCAAAAGCGGCGATGAAATAATAGCTGAATTAAAGGCGGCCGGCCTCAGAGGGCGGGGCGGCGCCGGATTTCCGACCTACCGTAAACTGGAGTTTGCCCGCAATGCACCCGGCGATGTGAAATACATTGTCTGCAATGCGGACGAAGGGGAGCCGGGAACCAATAAGGACAGAATTCTCCTGAGTTCAGATCCCTGCAGTATCCTGGAGGGAATGGCAATAGCCGGAAAAGCAGTGGATGCTCATGTTGGATTCATCTATCTCCGGGCTGAGTATTCTTATCTGCTTCCCATTCTGGAAGCTGCAATAAAAAGTTCGGTCGCATGCAATTGTCTTGGCAATGATATTATGGGCAGCGGTTTTGATTTTGAGGTCAAGCTGCGCTCCGGTGCCGGTGCTTACGTATGCGGAGAAGAAACGGCGCTGTTTGAATCGATTGAAGGAAAACGCGGCGAGCCGAGATACCGTCCTCCGTTTCCGGGGATCAAGGGCCTGTTTGATAAACCAACTGTGCTCAACAATGTGGAGACTCTGGCCAATATTCCGCCGATTTTTTTACACGGAGCTGAGTGGTATCGCAGCATCGGAACGGAAAACAGTCCCGGCACCAAGTTATTTACGGTATGCGGAAACGTAAATAAACGCGGTGTTTATGAATTTCCGATGGGAATCAACCTGAAAGAACTGATTTATGAAGTATGCGGCGGAATCGAGGACGGCAGGAAACTGCTGGCCGTTCAGACCGGTGGTGCTTCCGGTGCCATTATCAATGCCGGTCAGATTGACATGACCCTGGATATTGATGCAGTCAGTGCTTCCGGAGGCCGTCTTGGCTGTGGTACGATCCTGGTAATTGATGACCGGAACTGCATTCTGGATATTGTACGGAACAATCTCGACTTCTTCCGTGATGAGTCCTGCGGCAAATGTACTCCCTGCCGGGAGGGTGGTACCAGACTGTATCAGCTGGTCGGTGAGATTGCCGAGGGAAGAGGCAGCATCCGCGATTTAAAGACGATTGATGACCTGGCTGAAACAATGAGACTGACGGCTTTGTGCGGGCTGGGACATTCCACGGCGGTACCGGTGACCAGCAGTATTCAGAACTTCAAAACATGTTATTTGGATCATATTGACAAAGATTATTGCCCGGTATGCAGCCAGGAAGGAGGATATACAGAATGATTGAGCTTATGATAGACGGAGAATCCGTACTTGTGGAGGAAGGAACTACCATTCTGGAAGCTGCCAGAAAGCTGAATGTACATATCCCCACCCTTTGCCACCATGAAGACCAGGCCATCAAAGCCGTATGCAGAATCTGTGTCGTTGAGGTCGAGGGCAGCAGGCAGCTGCCAACCGCCTGCAATACCCCGGTAACGGCAGGAATGGTGGTGCGGACGGCATCGCCCAAGGTACTCAAAGCGAGAAAAAACATCATGGAACTGATACTGGCAAGACATCCCCAGAACTGCCTGATCTGTTCCAAAAACGGCAGCTGTGAACTGCAGAAAACAGCCCAGGACCTGAATCTGAATCAGCAAAACCGTTACCAGCTTCGGGACCGCAAAGTAGCCGTTGATACATCATCCCCTTCCATCACCCGTGATATGAGCAAATGCATCCTTTGCGGCCGTTGTACGGAAATGTGCGGCCAGGTTCAGGATATCGGGGTCATGGCAAAAGAAAACCGGGGGTTTAATACCGTGATTGTTCCGCCCTATGGCAAAAAACTGATGGATACCCCCTGTGTCAACTGCGGCCAGTGCGTTCAGGTGTGCCCGGTCGGAGCTTTGGCAATTAAAGACGATACGAAGAAGGTCTATGATAATATTGAGGCAGGTAAAACCATGGTCATCCAAATGGCACCTTCCGTCCGTATCACGCTGGCTGAATCCATGGGTGAGAAGCCGGGTACCGTAACGACCGGAAAGATTGTCCATGCGTTAAAAAAGATCGGTTTCCACAAGGTGTTTGACTCGGATTTTACCGCTGATCTGACCATTATGGAAGAGGGCAGTGAATTCCTGAAACGGTTAAAAGAAGGCGGCACCTTACCGCTTCTGACTTCCTGCTGCCCGGCCTGGGTAAAGTACTGTGAAACCTACGCACCGGAGTATACTGCCAATCTGTCTACGGCAAAATCCCCGCAGCAGATGTTCGGCAGCGTGATTAAGAATGTTTTTGCCCAAAAGGAAGGCATCAGCAGAGAGAATTTATGCAGCGTATCCGTAATGCCGTGTACCGCCAAAAAGTTCGAATGCCGGCGGCCGGAGATGAAAGATGATGTCGATATCGTTATCACCGTTCAGGAACTGGCCAAGATGATCCGGGCGGCCGGTATTGACTTTAACAATCTTGAGGACGTTCCGTTTGATGAACCGTTTGGTTTGGGCAGCGGTGCCGCACAGATCTTCGGAATTACAGGCGGGGTAATGGAAGCGGCCCTGCGTACCGTATATGAAGTGGTTACCGGCGAAACGCTGGAACAGCTTGATTTCCATCAGGTGCGCGGTTTTGAGGGGCTGAAGGAAGCCGCAGTACAGGTTGGTGATCTGGAAGTAAAGGTGGCGGTGGTTCACGGACTGGGAAATGCCAAGCGACTGCTGAAACGGATGAGGGAAGGCGAAGCGGACTATCATTTTGTGGAGGTCATGTCCTGCCCCGGCGGATGTATCGGCGGCGGCGGAAATGCTCCGACTACCCATAAGAAACTTGAGGCCAGAAGAGATGCGATCTACAGTGAGGACCAGAGGCTTCCGCTCAGAAAGTCCCATGAAAATCCATATGTTATGAAATTGTATGAGGATTATCTGGGTGAACCGCTGAGTGAGCGTTCCCATAACTTGCTGCATACGCATTATATCAGCAGAAGAGATTTGTTGAGATAAGGAAAATTTCAGTCTCTCATCTATCCGAATCTGACACAAAAGGGTGCGGCAGTTTTTAAAAATGAATTAGAAATGGCAGATTCCAAAGAACCTGCCATTTAGTTATTGTACAGTATCCGCTACAGATACCGCTTCAATGTAGCAATCAATTCATTATAATCCAACGGTTTGCCGATGTGGTCATTCATTCCGGCCTGAAGGCAGCGGTCAATGTCTTCCTGGAATACGTTGGCAGTCATAGCGACAATCGGAACCGAAGAGGCCCTGGAACAGTCTGAGGCGCGGATGATCCGGGTGGCCTCATAGCCGTCAAGTTCGGGCATATGAATGTCCATCAGAATCAGGTCGAAATGATCGGGAGTTTCTTTAAATGCTTCGACGGCAAGCCGGCCATTTTCCACCCAGGTGATCGTTACACCGGTAACTTCCAGCAGGGCGTTTAGAATTTCTGCATTGATTTCAACATCTTCAGCTGCCAGAATCGTCCGGCCGGAGAAAATTCCGGCAAAAGAAGCTTCCTGCGGCGGTTCAGCTGTTGTTTGGTCAGGAGCGGAATAATATTCGGTAATACAGTCGGCAATCGCCGAAGTGAATAAAGGTTTTTCGATATAAGAACTGATGCCGCAGTCAGCCGCATCAGCCGCAATGGACTGCCACTCAGAGTGGCTGAGCATCAGAATACATCTTATCTGCGGGTCATTTAAATGAATCTGCCGGCTCAATTCAAGGCCGTTCATTCCCGGCATATCATAATCAATAAAAATAAAATCGAATGTCTGATCCATTGACAACACCCGCAGTGCCTCCCGGGCATCAGATGCCTTGCGGCAGGTAATGCCGCTGAGCAGGGCAAAATCCTCCATAAAACGCAGGATTTCCGGCTGGTCATCAACGACGAGAATCCGAATCTGATGCCACGGAGTTGTGGTGTCCAGTTCTTTTCTCGTCTGAGCGCCGTTCTTTACTTTGATCGTAAAATAAAATGCAGAACCACGGCCCGGTACAGAGTCGGCCCAGATCGAACCGCCCAGTCGTTCGACAATTGATTTGGAGATTGCAAGGCCAAGGCCGGTACCGCCAAAGCGGCGGGAGATCGTATTATCGGCCTGCTGGAACGGCTGGAACAGTTTATCCAGCTGCTGCGGATCAATGCCGATACCGGAGTCCCGGACCTGGAAGCGGATCAGGCAGCCATCAGGTTCTTCTTCAGCCCGGTCGATGATCAGTTCAATCCTGCCCTTTTCCGGGGTGAACTTAACGGCGTTGGACAAAAGGTTGGTGATGACCTGTGCAACCCGCTGCTCATCGGTAATCAATGAATAGGGCAGCTGCGGATCAATCTTGACACTGAACTTCTGGGATTTGGCCTTGATCGAATGGTTTACCACACTGGATACCCGTCGAATCATATTTTCGAGAATGAAATCAGTCTCCGAGATGGTTACTTTGCCGGCCTCTATCTTGGAGATATCCAGTACATCATTGATAATGCCAAGCAGATGATTGGAGGCAATATCAATCTGATCGATACAGTAATGGATTTGTTCGATATCATCTGTCCGTTTTGCCATCCCCGCCATCCCGATAATTGCATTCATCGGTGTCCGCATCTCATGACTCATACGCGAGAGGAAATTGCTTTTGCTGCGGTTTTCCTCAATTGAGATCATCCGTTCATAACGGGTGTGTAAAAGAATTCCGCTTAAAATAGCGGCGAGCAGCAGGCCAACGATGCTGAGTCCGGCGGCAAGTCTGTATACGGGAGCGTAATAGCTGGTGGTAGGAATGATCAGGCCCAGATACCAGCCGTTAAATACCGGGGTAAAAAAGGCCATCACACTGGATCCGCCAACATCCCGGATCTTTCTGGCACTGATCGTTTCACCGTTTTTCATACTGTCGGTCAGGCTCCGGTAGCCGGTACCGGCTTCATACATTGAGGTACCGAGCAGTTCATGATTCTGGTGGCCGACTAATTCCAGATTGTTATTGACCACGATACCATAGCTGCTGTCGCCGAATTCCAGCTGTTCCATATAGTTAATAATGCGTGAGATACTCAAATCCAGCGCCAGAACACCGGCCAGAGTGCCGTCCGTATTTTTTATTGCCTGAGAAAATGAAATGCAGAGTTCGCCGGTATCGGCATCTATGTACGGTTCCGAAAAAAATACCTCTTTCGATTCTGCAGCACCGATATACCAGACCCGCTCCTGAGGAATGTAATCATCAGGAGGAACCCAGCCCGAACCGTCTAAAAATTCAGAATTCAAAAACGCATAAATCTTCAGAAAGTCAGGCATCGATGTTTTTTCACTGCGAAAATGGCGGTTCATTTCTGTCAGAAAAGACAGCAGTTCATCGTTGCTTTTACCGCTGCGGAGCATACTTTCCAACGTAATGCCGATATTCGCGAAGGTAGCATTTGATTCGTTCAGGCTGGCGGATACATTAGACCTGGCCGTATTCAAAATCTCATCACCGATTATCTGCATCTGCCGGTTGACAATTGAACTGGAAGTCCGGATGCTGAGTACAACCATCAGCAGCAGCGTAGCAAAGACAAATATGACAGGTTTATAATTATTTCTTGTTAGTTGCAGAATTCGTTTTATCATAATGCGATCACTCATTCCTATTATTAATATAATAAATTCATTAATTAAAAAAAGAATAACATAATAAAGATTGAAAGTAAATAATTATACGATCAGATGAATCAACTGTTCATTTCCCGGCGATACTGGCTTGGTGTTTTTCCGTACTTTCTGCGGAATGTTTTGGAAAAGGCCATAGGGTCATTATAGCCGCATGAGATGGCAATACTGCCGACCGGATAGTCGGTCAGAGTGAGCAGTTCACACGCTTTTGTCAAGCGAAACGTATTCAGGTATTCCATCGGCGTCATCGACAGGTGGCGGACAAACAGGGTATACAAATAACTGCGGTTTAAGCAGACATAGCCGGCGATATCACTGATCCGAACGGTAGTATGATAGTTATTTTTAATGTATTCCACTGCCTTTGAAATATAAAGATTGCTGTGGCTGTCATGTTTATGCGCCGGTCCCCGGCCTCTGGCCAGACAGGAGAAAAACAGGTACATCAGACCGTTCCGGCTTAATTCGTCAGCTGCATTCATTGTTTTACAGGCCATCATGTTATCAATCAACTCTTTTAATTCTTTGCGGTCTTCGTGGGTAAAAACCGGAAATTCCGCACTCAGTCCGATTTTCAGCAGGACATCGGCGGCCATCTCACCGCTGAAGCCGATCCAGATATATTCCCAGGGATTGGCGGCATGTGACTGATAGAAGGTCAGAACATCCGGCTCAATTAGAAAACCCTGTCCCGGACCGATGTGATATTGCTTATCTCCGATATAGTAGTAGCCTTCGCCGCTGAGGACATAATGAATCAGATAATGCGGCCGGACAGCCGGTCCGAAACTGTGGAGCGGATGGGTCCTGGCATATCCGCAGAAATTCAGTTTTAAATCCCATGACTTACGTTCAACAACTTTCAGTACGCTTGCTTCTTCCATAACCGGCCTCCTTTTCCTCTGATTATATCACATGAATAGTTTTTGGCAAAATATAACATTTTGACAAGTTCATTTAACATTCGGCACTGACGGGGCGGACCGTCAGCAGTTATACTGAAAACAAGAGAAATCATTACAGCAGTAATGAGTTTTGGCCGGGCCCGCCTGTCTCAAATATGGAAAGAAGGTATATCAAGATGAGTTTATCAAAAAGAGAAAAATATTCTTTTGGTTTAGGTGCCTTGGGGAAAGATGCAATCTGTTGTTTTGTCGGGAGTTTCCTGATGTATTATTACACCGATGTCCTGTATCTGGCTCCGGCTTTTGTTGGAACATTGTTTTTTGTCGCCCGGATCTGGGATGCAGTTAATGACCCGATGATGGGTGTAATCGTTGACAATACCCGTAACAAATTCGGAAAGTTCAGAACCTGGCTGGTAATCGGGACACTGCTTAATGCTGTTGTTTTTGTCGCAATGTTCAGTACGTTCGGACTGCAGGGCAGGGCGTTGTACGGTTATGTTGCGGTTACCTATATTTTATATGGAATGACCTATACGGTTATGGATGTCCCATACTGGTCATGGCTTCCGAATCTGACCTCCGATCCGCGGGAAAGGGAAGCAGTATCGGTGATTCCGCGGTTTTTTGCCAGCGTGGCCGGATTTACAACAGGAGTGTTCGGCCTGGCAATCATTGATAAGTTGTCAGCGGTTTCCGGCAGTGGTGACCGTGCCAATGGATTTCAGGTTATATCGGTGATAATTGCCGTGCTGTTTATCGTGACAATCGGAAATACGGTTATTCAGGTAAAAGAAAAGCAAACCGATGCAAAAAACGGAAAGAGTGGTTTTAAGCAGATTTTAAGAATTCTGTTTCTGAATAAACAGCTGCTGGCATATATCGGCCTGCTGCTGTCCTATAATCTGTGCATGCAGATTGTCAACGGAATTCTGATCTACTATTTTAAATATGTAGCCGGAAAAGAGGGGCTGTTTTCGATCTTTAACCTGTGTATTCTGGCAGAGATGGGCGGACTTGTTCTCTTTCCCCGGCTTGTCGGCAGGAGTGGCAGAAAACGGATGTTTGCCGCCGCCTGTATTCTGCCGCTGATTGGCCTGGTCATCATTGCCGTGGCCGGATTTTTTGCTCCGACGGCAGCGGTCTTTATCATAATCGGTGCCGGACTGTTAAAGCTGGGATCAGGATTTGAGCTGGGGGTTGTGACGGTATCGATTGCCGACGTTATTGATTACAATGAGACACTGTTTGGTACCAGAAACGAAAGTATTATCTGTTCGACGCAGACTTTTTTGATGAAATCGTCCCAGGCAGTGTCCGGTCTGCTCACCGGTGTCGGGCTGGCAGTTGTCGGTTATGATGCCGGGTTAAGCCAGCAGTCAGCCGGGACAATCAGCGGAATCCGGATCATTATGATTGTAATTCCGATGGTGTTTGCGGTGCTCAGCTATTTCATCTATGCCAGATTTTATAAGCTCGAAAATGGTTTTTCGGGTCAAACGGGCAGTCCGGAACATGTTGTAAACGGACTGGGAAAGGACGCAGTAGTATGAGTATCCGGTTTAATGAAAAGAATGGAGAATTCCACTTATATAACGGCAGTATCAGCTATATTATGAAGATTCTTAAAAACGGACATCTGGGGCAGCTTTATTTTGGTGCGGGAGTACCGGTGGAACAGGACTATGAATACCTCGTTGAACTGCATCACAGGCCGATGAGCGCTTACCCGGAAGAGGGGGAACTTTGTTTTTCCTTAGGCCATCTGAAGCAGGAATATCCCGTTTATGGAACCACGGATTTCCGGTATCCGGCTATTGAGATCCAACAGTTTGACGGCAGCCGCCTTTCCGCATTTCATTATGTATCACATCATATCATAAAAGGCAAACCGGCACTTGCCGGACTGCCGGCTACTTATACAGAGACAGAGGATGAGGCGCAAACCCTGGAAATTCTTTTGCGGGATGACCGGACCCGGGTTGAGCTGATACTGCGTTACACGATTTTTGACGGCCATGATGCCATTGCCAGAAGCGTCACAATCCGCAATCAGGGGGATCAGGCGGTTGACATTACCCGGGCGATGAGTCTTTGTCTCGACCTGCCGGACTGCAATTACGAATGGCAGCAGCTGTCCGGTGCCTGGTCGCGCGAGCGTCATGTCAAGACCCGCCGGCTGGAACAGGGAATTCAGGCAATTAACAGCCAGAGAGGCAACTCCGGCCATGAACACAATCCGTTTCTGATGCTGAAACGTCCGCAGGCAGATGAATTTCAAGGTGAAGTACTGGGATTCAGCCTGATTTACAGCGGCAACTTCCTGATTCAGGCGGAAGTGGATACCTTTGATGTGACCCGGATACTGATGGGGATTAATCCGTTTGGGTTTACCTGGCGTCTGGAACCGGGAGCATCTTTTCAGACTCCGGAGGCCGTTTTGGTGTATTCCGGACAGGGCATGAATCATCTGAGCCAGACTTTTCACCGGTTGTACCGGACGCGGCTGGCCAGGGGCCATTGGCGGGACCGGGAGCGGCCGGTGCTGCTGAACAGCTGGGAGGCGACCTACTTTGATTTTGATGAAGATAAAATTATTGATATTGCCGGAACTGCGAAAGAAGCAGGGATTGAGCTGTTTGTCCTGGATGACGGCTGGTTTGGAACGAGGAACAATGACCGGCAGGGGCTTGGGGACTGGTATGCCAACCGGCAGAAGCTAAAGAACGGTATCAGCGGTCTTTCCCGCCGGATCAGGGAAGAATGCAGCATGATGTTCGGTCTGTGGTTTGAGCCTGAGATGGTCAATAAAGACAGTCAGCTGTACCGGGAACATCCGGACTGGATCATCGCCGCACCGGGAAGATCCGGTTCGCACGGGCGGCATGAGTATGTGCTTGACTACTCCCGCCCGGAGGTCGTGGACCATATTTATAATCAGATTGCAAAGATTCTGACGGAAGCGGATATTTCCTATATTAAATGGGATATGAACCGCTGCATAACCGAGTGCTACAGCAGCATGTTACCGGCCTGCCGGCAGGGGGAGGTATTCCACCGTTATATTCTGGGGGTATATAGTCTGCATGAACGGCTGATCAGCAGTTTTCCTCAATTACTGATTGAATCATGTGCCAGCGGCGGCGGACGTTTTGATCCGGGGATGCTTTATTATGCCCCGCAGGGCTGGATCAGTGATGACAGTGATGCGGTAGAACGTCTGAAGATTCAGTACGGTACCTCATACTGTTATCCGGTCAGCAGCATGGGTGCTCATGTATCGGCAATTCCTAATCATCAGGTGTTTCGTAATGTGCCGTTGAATACGAGGGCAAATGTAGCTTACTTCGGATCATTTGGATACGAGCTGGCGCTTAATAAATTGCCGGCAGAAGAGCTGGAAGCGGTGAAAGGGCAGATCCGTTTTGCAAAACAGTACCGGCATATGATCCATACCGGAACGTTCTACCGGTTGTTAAGCCCTTTTGCAGGGAATCTGACGGCATGGATGGTAGTATCGGAAGATAAGCGGGATGTTCTGGTCGGTTATTATAAAACATTAAATGATGTCAACTGTCCGTACCGGCGTATGCGTCTGTACGGCCTGGACCCGGAGTTGTCTTATACGCTGGCTGAGAACGGCAGAAAAATGAGCGGCCGGGAACTGATGAACATTGGCCTGGTTACAACCGATCCGTCGGCGGGGCAGGTGATTGACGGAGGAGAGACATGTACCGATTTCTGGTCAAAAATCTTTGTATTACACGCCGGGTGAGCGTACCGGGGCAGGAGGGAATTCCGTTGAAGTCAGTACTGGTGATGTTTGCCGGGATTATTGTTATGGGATTTAGCATTGCCCTGATCCGGATCCCGGATTTTGGCACAGATCCTTTTACCTGTATGAATCTGGGGATCAGCAGGCGGCTGAACCTCAGCTTCGGGACCTGGCAGCTGATACTGAATGCGGTTATTCTGGGCGTGGTATTGCAGAAAGGGCGGTCATTTATTGGTTTGGGAACGTTTGTCAATATGGCCGGAGTCGGGTATCTGGCGGATTTTTTTTCGGCGGTATTCCGCTTCATGGGATGGTTTGATATCCCTTTTTCAACCGGCATCAAAGTGATAATACTGATGGTTTCTATTTTCCTGACTACATTGGGAGTTGCTTTTTATATGGCGGTGGAATTGGGAGTGGCACCTTATGATGCCTGCGGTCTTATGATTGAACAGCAGACAAAGGGGCGCATTCCTTTCCGCTGTTCGCGTATCGTTACGGATATTATCTGTGTGACAATCGGAATCGTATGCGGCAGCACCGTGGGAGCCGGAACGGTAATTCTTGCTTTCTTTACCGGTCCGCTTGTTCAGGGGATGAAAACGCGGATTGCGGCCCGGCTGCAGCTGGAAAGAAGTGATATCGGGTATAAGCGCGGCGGGTAAAATCTATACCCTAACTTCCAAGTTTGGCAGTGCGCAGGCGGCATTATCATTGATATCAGTATCAACACCGCCGTCTAAAACTGCCTATACACCCAGAGAAGTATTTGATACCACCGGAAGTCCGCTGGGGATACTGGAAGCAGATAAGAAACGTTAGTAATTATCAATAAGATTAGCAGTGCATGTAGCAATATATGCACTGCTTTGTGATTGGACTGAAAATGGATGGACGGGGAACGCTCTTTTTGCAGTATATCTACTCCCGGCAGATGAATTTATTAAACTCATTCTGAATAATCGCTAAATTAACCAGATTAAGTCCCAACAGTGCCAGTATGATATACAAAGCGGCATTATCAGGAATACTGCCATGATACCGGTTCGAATCTTCATACATCTGCTTGGCGTTTTTATACATCCAGTAGTAACTGTAAAACGGTACAAACAGGTTCAGCAGTACTTCCGCTGCAGCTGAATGATAATCTCCGTGGAGTTTGTGTACATTATGGATAATCGAAACCAGCCAGAAGATGGTATAAATTCCACAGGTTAAAAATGAGAGGATAATGCAAACCGCAATATTCTTATTTTCAAAATCGAAGGTTCTGTCATGAGTTACCGGCATGCCGAAATCTCCGGCGTATTTTACGGAATTTTCCGGGATTGGTAATCCAAAATTACAGCCGGCAGCATTAAGCCAGTACAGCACAGCAAGCAGGATCAAAGCGTTCCATGACCCGAGAAAGACTAACGATAATCTTCCTTCTACTGAAAATAAATGGACCACTACCTGAAATATCAGCACAACCAAAACGCATACAAAAGCATGGCGCGGCGTTATCTTTCCGGTCAACAGGACAATCAGAATCATGAAAAAAGCAAAAGCAAAGGCACTGAATAAAAAAGCGAATATTAAGTATTCCGAAGATAGTTGATAATAACCAATAAAATAGAATATAGAGATTAAACGGCTAATCACCTGAACTCCGCATAATCCCGTAAAGGCTGTGACTGCAAGTTTATAATCATCTTTTAATACCGCAAAGATGATGACCACCGGTACCGCAATCTCTATTAGAGAAACTATAAGTGACCAGTATGAATATAAACCGGTACCTCCAATCATATATCGGAGTATTGGCAGTGTCGTATATAAATTGTAAAGTAAACATGGAACCGTCAAAACCAATATTGCTATTTTAAACCCCGTTAATGTTCTGCTATTGTTGTCATTCATTTCAGTTAGTCTCCATTGTAAGTGATATTTTATTCGACTACCTTGATTGAAACAATAACAGGCTGATCTGCACTTGAAATAGAACCATTGTTATCAACTGGTTTGGCATTATTGCAGACAGCATCAACAACATCCATTCCTTCTGTTACATATCCGAAAACAGCATAATCACCATCTAAGAAAAGACTGTCCTGATGAACAATAAAAAACTGTGAAGAAGCACTGTTCATATCCTGAGATCTTGCCATAGCGATTGCGCCTCTTGTGTTGGAGAGTTTATTGTCAACACCATTTTTGGTGAATTCACCTTTAATGGTCTCTTTTGATCCGCCCATGCCGGTTCCCAGCGGATCGCCGCCCTGCATCATAAAGTCTTTCATAATCCGGTGAAATGTTAATCCATCATAAAAGCCGTCATTGACAAGATTAACGAAATTGGTTACGGTGATGGGGGCCTGCTCAGCGTCCAGTTCCAGTTTGATTGTGCCATAATCTTTTATTTCGATTTCAATTTTGGGTTTGCCTGTAATTACTGTTGTTTCTATTGCGGATTCTTCCTCAGTTGATTGCTCCATTGTAGTCTCTGTCGGAGCTGATGTTTCTTTAGATGTCTCTTTCCCCTGTGCATTTGTGGAACAGCCTGATAAAAGCAGTGCGCCCAGCATTAATGTACTGATTAAATATAATCCTTTTTTCATGGTTTTTACCTCTCTTAATGTTTTTTCTTTTTTGTCAAACATTCCTATCATACCACATTTATTATTTTTACACCAGAAGTAACCGATATGATAAAATGAACAGGTGAAGGGAGGATGTTATGAATAAAATTCAAACAGCATTTATAGAAAGCTATAATCAGAGGATTCTGAGTCTGTTGATTGATGGTGTTCCTCTGGATCAATATATTGCTGATATTGCAGGTGATCCGTCGTATCGGAACTTGTGGTCGGCGTGGCTTCCGCTGAACGATATGCAGGAAGAAAAATATATAAAAACACTTCTCCAAAAGCAAATGGACTGTAATATACCGGTTTTACTTTGTCCGGATGATATGGATTTATCCTGCACAATTATTGTTGCGAAAATATGTCATCAGCAAAACACAGTGCGCTGGGATGCACCGGGCCTTGTTCGATCAGACAACTGGAACCGGCAGATCTGGGTGAACTCCGGTATCCGGGATATAAAAAACTGGTCAGATGAAGACTGGAACCGATATGGTGACATGGCATGGTGGGATACAGATGATGAACGGTGGGATGACTGGTGTGCCGGACATTGGGCGGAGGAGATCGAACGCCGATTGTGGAATTATGAACATCTGTATTTAAATGATGATACTAATATTGAATGGTTCGAAGGCTGTGAATTAATATTTGACAGAAAAGAGTACGAAGATTGTGTACGGCAGTTTATAACCCTGGACGAATCAACCGTGATTGGAAGTATTGGAAAAGAATAAAAAAGATAAAAAATGATCATGAGTGATTGACTTTGATAAAGCGCGATGCTATAGTAAAGCTAACAGATATTAAATGCTATGCAATTGTGCCAGAGGAGGAAATTGCTGTGAAAAAGAAATTCAATATAGACGGTGCTCAGAATGTGGAGGTTTCCAAACCGATTCCGTGTGAAAAATCTCCCCGTGAACAGCTTCTTATCATGGAAGCCTATACCAGAGCCCACATGGAGAGTGCGGGGATGGATAAGGCCAGAAGAGAGATCAATTGCCTGAAAACCATATTTCCTGTATTATTCCGTTCCATAGAAAGCGAAGATCTGCTGGCCGGAAGACTGGATTTTCTGCCGATCGGGTTTGGCAGTGTAACAAGTATCGGCGGTGTCGGGCATTATTGTGTGTTCCACAAGTTAAGAGCGTTCAAAGAGCAGCTCACGACGGAAGCGGAAAAGCAACGGGTGGATGTTCTGTATGATTACTGGCAGGAGCACGATACGAAAGCAATTTATTGTCAGGATGTGCTGACGGAGGATACAATCGGCCGCTTCATCGACTGCACCTATCCGCTGATGGCGACGGCCAGGTTATCGGGAATGATGCTGAATTACAAGATGTTAATGCATCATGGTCCGGATGGTTTGAAATCATTGATTCAGGCAAAGGAACAGAATGATTTTCTTGCAGCTGCTTACGAGAGCATCTGCCTGCTGCAGGAGGTAATCGAACATCAGGCAGTATTGGCGGAGCAGGCGAAAGCCGGGGCAGATCAGGCACGTATCAGGGATCTGGAGATGATGCAGGAAGATCTGCGTTTTATCATACATAATAAACCCCGGACATTTCATCAATCATTACAGCTGTTCTGGATCTATGCACTTTGTGCCGGAGTGATTAACTATGGCAGAATGGATGACGTACTAGGCCCTTACCTTCAGCATGACCTGGATCAGGGTATTATCAACGAAGAAGAGGCATATCGCTATCTGAAATCTTTGTGGAAAATGATTGAGAACCGGCGAACTACAGTAAATGGCCGGATTATCGTTGGCGGATACGGCCGTGAACATCCAAAAGAAGCCGATACATTTGCCCGGATTTGCCTGCGGGTATGCAAAGACACCCGTTATGTAGAACCACAGTTCACGCTGCGGTTTAACAAAGAAACGGCACCGGATATTCTGGATATGGCCTATGACTGCATTGGCAGCGGGGCGACTTATCCGACCCTTTATAATGATGAGGTCAACGTTCCGGCTGTCGAATATGCGATGCGCATTGACCGCAGGATGGCCGAACAGTATGTACCTTTCGGCTGCGGCGAGTTCGTCATCCAGGGGAAAAGCGTTGGCACTCCTAATATATTAATCAACCTGCTGAAGCTTTTAAACATCACCTTAAACGGCGGAATCGACCCTATGGATGGAATCCGCAGGAGCGGACCGGTTGAAATTCCTGATTGTGCGGAGTTTCAGACATTTGAGGAACTCTATGATAAATATAAAGAACTGGTTGATTATTATCTGGATCTGAGCGTTCAGGCGCAGTATCATTCCTATCAGGTGATGAACCGTGAGGTATCATTTCTTTTCACATCAATCCTGATGGATGACTGTATCGGCCGCGGCAAAGCAGTGCTGGACGGTGGTATCGAGATTCTCGGCGGAACCAATGAAACCTATGGAAATATCAATGCCAGTGATGCACTGTGGGCAGTCAAAAAACTTGTATTCGAAGAGAAAAAATATACACTAAATGAACTGCATCAGGCCCAGCTGGCCGATTTTAACGGTTATGAAAAGATCCGCAGAGACCTGCTCAAACAGGATAAATACGGAAATGATAAAACAGAATGCGATCAGCTGGCCAACGATTTCTATGAGTTTGTTGCAAAAGGAAACCGTCAGAGAGGAATTGATATCGGAATGGATTATTTTCTGATCGTCATTTCCAATAACCAGACCAATACTGATTGGGGAAAAGAAACATTTGCCAGTCTCGACGGCAGAAAAACAGGTGTTTACTTAAATCCCGCCAACAATCCCCAGGGCGGGGCAGCAAAGAGCGGGCCGACCGCCTGTCTCAACTCGCTATCACGTTTCAAGGCCCGGTATCATGGCGGAAGTGTACAGAACATCAAGTTTACACCAAGAATGTTTAACCGTGACCGGGAAAAAATCAGAATGATGTTTGACACCTACTTCCGGAAAGGAGGATGCCAGCTCATGGTAACTGTTGTCGACCATGGAATTCTCGAAGACGCACAAAAAAATCCCGAAAACTATCCCGATCTTATCGTCCGGGTAGCCGGGTACAGTGCCGTCTTTGTCAATTTGACAAAAGACATTCAGGAAGAACTGCTGAGCAGAACATTATATGATTAAAGTGACCAATATCGAACGGTTTGCCACCCATGACGGTCCGGGGATCCGGACCACAGTCTTTCTAAAAGGCTGCCCGCTGCACTGTCCCTGGTGTGCCAACCCCGAAACACAAAACCTTCATCCGGACCTGCTGTACACAAAATCAAAATGTACCGGATGCAGAACCTGCGAAAACCTTTGTCCCTCCCGGGCGATTGCCATTAACCAGACAGGAACATTTCAATATAATAAGAACCTGTGCACCTTCTGCAATACCTGCACAGAAAATTGCCTTTCAGAAGCCCTTGAATTTCAGGGACGGGATATGAGTCTGGAAGATATCATGGAAGAAGTCATAAAAGACAGACATTATTATGAAGCCTCCGGCGGAGGAATCACCATCAGCGGCGGCGAACCATTTGTTCAGACCGATGGCCTGATACAGATTCTAAAAGAATTGAAGGCACAGGGACTGAACACTGCAGTAGAAACAACAGGAAGTTACCCCCTTAAAAGACTCCAAAAAGCCGAGCCCTATATCGACCATTTTCTATACGACTTTAAGCACCTTGACGACACCATACTAAAAGCAGTAACAGGAGGCAGCGGCAGCCAGATAAAACAAAATTTGCAGTATCTCTTAGCCCGTGAACCAGAAAAAGTAAATATCAGAATACCAATCATACCCGGATTCAACTATGACCCGGAATTAATCAAAAAAACCCTTAAATACCTGAAGTCCCTGGGCGTAAAAAAAATAGAGTTGCTTCCATATCATACACTGGGCAAGGCAAAGTATGAAAAAATGGGAAAAACCTATCTGTCCGGCAATGAAATGCTATCCGAAACAGACTTAAAAGAATTCCATCAATACGCACTTCAACTGGGATTAAATTCACACCTATGATTTCAATGTTTTTATATCCAGTGGCAGGAAGTTTGCGGCTGGGGAAGCGGGGGCGGGAGTTTGGGGCGGAATCGAGGACATTGAACGAGGCGTCGACAGACCTTAACCTCCGAAAGCGGGTTTGCATGGGAGACTTTCTGCTTTCCAAAGCTGAAAGTCAGGCGAATGTCAGAGAACTTATCAAAAGTTCTCTGACAATTGAGCCGGTGCCCATGCAAACCCGCTTTCGGAGGTTTAGGTCTGTCCCGCCGAGAGAACGGAGTCGATTCCGCCCCAAACTCCCGCCCCCGCTTCCCTGGAACAACCATCCTTCACCCATTATCGGCCGGAAAGCGAATCCCCATCTGCCTTCTGGCCTCATCCATCAGTCCCAGGGCCAGCCGTGAACGCCGGTCGTGTTCATCACCGCCGCTTCCGCCATGTATCAGCCGAACCCATTCCCTGATTTCCCCTGACATATCAGTATCAACAGGGCTCTGATAAACAACTTCCTCATTTCCCTTACGATCATAAAACTTCACTTCACACAAACGGCTGATTCTGTTAATTGTGATCGTTCCGTCCTCCCCCTGAATCTGGCTGAGGGCTCTGCTGTCCGTAATCTTTGAATAGACAAGCTCTGCCTGCATATCGTCATAAACAGCAAGAATGGTACCGGCACCGTCGAGGCCGTTTTCCAGGAATAACACATCTGTTTTAATCTCGGAGGGAGAACCGAACAATTTAACCAGCGGATGGACGCAGTATACACCAATATCCATCAATGCACCATTTGAGAAAGCCGGGTTAAAGGCATTTTCCACGATACCGGCTTTGAATTTATCATAACGGGAAGAATACTGGCAATAGTTAAAACTGGCCCGCCGGACCCGGCCGAGTCTTGGCATAGCATCAACAAGGGCCGCAAATCCGTCTGTAAATACACTGCGCATGGCTTCCAGCAGGATCAGATGATTGTCGGCAGCCAGCTTGATCAGCGCCTCAAGTTCCCTGCTGTTTGAAGTAATGGTTTTTTCACAGAGCACATGTTTATGATGATTCAGCATTAATGCAGACTGCTCATAGTGCAGACTGTTCGGACTGGCAATATAAACGGCATCAATATCCGGGGCACAGGCCAATTCATTTAAATCAGTATAGATACGTTCCAGTCCATATTTCCCGGCAAAAGCACGGGCAGTTTCCTCTGATCTTGAATAAGCAGCCGCATAGACCAAATCATCATTGGCTAATGCCGCAGATAAAAAACTGTCAACAATAAAATTAGTTCCAATCGTTGCAAAACGAATCATAGCTTTCACTCCTTATCTGTAGTTTTTCATTAATACTACCTGAAAACGGAAATGCAGTCAATCAGAAATGATAAATCGTAAGAAAAGGTGTTCAAAAATGATAAAATGTGATAAAATCTTGTTAAGACATAAGAGGACAGAGGAGGTGTGGTGATGATTGCTTCCGAGCGCAAGCGATATATCATGCAGCAGTTAAAAGAAAAAGGCATTATAAACTTAAAAGAGATAGCAAAGGAACTGGGGATCGCAGAGGTTACAGCCCGCCGTGACTTTGAAAAGCTGGAAAAAGAGGGCCGGCTGAAACGTGTATTAGGCGGTGCCACGCTTGATGAGAATCAGGAACTGTCGGACGACGGTGCAGAACTGCCGATGAGAGAAAAGAAGATGCTGCACAAAATCGAAAAGACAAGGATTGCGGAGTTTGCAGCTAAATATGTCCAGGATGACGACAGTGTATTTTTAGATGCCGGTACTTCGATGGTTCCGCTGATGCGGATTCTGGAAAAGCGGCGGATTAAAATTGTCACTTACAATGAACTGCTGATTGGCAGTATATCAAATCCGACGGCAGAAATCTTTGTGATCGGCGGCCAGCACCGGCCGTCTTACAGTATGAATGTAGGACCGGTAGCTCAGGATACGTTAAAACAGTTCTATTTCAACAAGGCATTTTTAGGCTGTTCCGGACTTGATCTGGATCAGGGGATGGTTTATACAACAGAAATGGAAAGTCTGCTGATGAAGAGAATTGCGATTGAGAATTCGGATGCTTCTTATCTGTTGGTTGATCATCACAAGATAGGCAGACGTAATTACCTTAAGCTTTCGGAGTCAGCGATGTTTACGCAGGTGATCTGTGATAATCCAGGTGAACCGGAGTATCAGGAAGTGCCGGAAAACATGATATTTGTTTAGATAAAAGTCATATCAGTGCAAAAAACCAGGCATCTGATATGACTTTTTTCATTGCTCCGGCGCGAGAGTCCGGCTTGCCGGACTCATTATTCTATCATCAAGAACTGGAATGATAGAAAATGTTCGGGCGATACAAAAAAAGATCATAAATGATAAAAAATGATTGCAAATGAATGAGAGCCGTGATATAATGAGGACATCAAAAGTGATTTGACTTTTTAAGGAGGATTTCCAAGATGAAAACAAGTGATCCAGGAAAACGGGCGATGCTTGACTCATTGAAAGGCGGTCTGATTGTATCATGTCAGGTTCAGCATGATGACCCTATTTACAGTGAGGATATTGTCGTGAAGATGGCACAGGCAGCTGAATGGGCAGGAGCAGTCGGGATCAGAGCTAACAGCCCGGAACAGATCCGCGCCATTAAAGCAGCTGTAAACCTTCCGATTATCGGACTCTATAAGATCTGGCATGATGACACCGATGTATTTATTACGCCGACGATGGAGTCTGCAAGGCAGGTATGGGAAGCCGGGGCTGATATTATTGCCATGGACTGTACCGGACAGACCACCCATGAAAAAACGATGGCATACGAACTGCTTCCGCAGGTAAAGGCGGCGATTCCGGAGGCAATGACGTTTGCCGATGTTGCTACATATGAAGAGGCAAAAAGAGCGGTTGAGGCGGGGGCAGATATTGTCGGCCCGACCCTGTATGGTTACACTGCTGATACACAGGATATTGAACTTCCGGATTTAAGGGAATTTGCCAGAATGTGCAGGGATTTTGGGGATCAGGCTTATATGGTAATGGAAGGACATATCTACACACCGGAAGATGCAATGAAATGCATATACCTTGGTGCTCATGCCGTTGTTGTCGGCAGTGCAATTACAAGACCGCATCTGACCGCTAAGCGTTTCGTCGATCTTCTCGGGGGATATCAGGATAACTGGAGGGAGGCAGAACGCAGCAAACACTGAAGTAATGAAACAAGATGGGGAGTTGTAAAACAGGCGAAAGCTGTCTGTGATAAAAACGAATCAATAGGAGGGTTATTATGTTTTTAAGGGTTGATGACCGGCTGGTCCATGGACAGGTGGTAACGGCATGGCTGAAGCAGCTGAAGGCGAAGGTGATTATTGCTGTTGATGATACCGCCGCAACGAACACGATTATATCAAAAGCGCTTAAAATGGCGACACCTAAGAATGTGGAGCTGGTAATCGTAACAGTGGAAGAGGGGCCCGGCATTCTGGGGAACTATAATGAAAAGGACGTGATGGTTATCACCAAAGCGCCGGTAACAGCCAGACAGCTGGTTGAAGCCAGACCGGACAGCCGGTGGACTGTTAATGTGGGGAATGTCGGGATGGCGCCCGGAAGAAAAAAATATGCCCAGACCGTTCATCTTGACGAAGAAAATCATGCGGCAGCTTCCGCATTAAAGACATTGGCGAATGTAGATATTTATATGCAGACGGTTCCGGGACAGCCGGTTAACAGATTTTGAGATAAGGGGGGATTTTATATGACATTGATTCAGGCTGTACTCATTTCACTTTTTACTTATCTGGCATGGATTGCCACACCGTGGCTGGGAGGACAGGGGATTTCGTATCATGTTTTTGGAAAACCATTGGTTGCCGGTTTGATTGTCGGGCTGATCATGGGAGATGTAACAAATGGCATTATCATCGGAGCAACGATAAATGCCCTGTATATCGGTGCAGTGACTCCCGGCGGTGCGATGGCATCTGATATCGGCATTGCCGGTTATGTCGGAACCGCGCTGGCGCTTTCTACCGGTGTTACGGCTGAGATGGCAGTATCTATTGCCGTTCCGCTGGGGCTGATCGGGACATTTGTATGGCAGCTGTTTGCTACGATCAATTCTTTCCTGGTACATAAAACAGATCAGTATGCCGCCGCCGGCGACACTGCAAAATTAACCTTTATGACTCTTGGCCTGCCGCAGATGATCGCTTTCGTATTTCGATTTGTGCCGGCATTTCTGGTGCTGTATTTTGGTGCATCGGCAGCCCAGGATATCGTTCAGTTTATACCTGATTGGCTGACGGCCGTCATTACCGTGATCGGCGGCATTCTTCCGGCTCTTGGTATGGCTGTTTTGCTGAAGATGCTGTTGTCCGCGCCGTCACTGCTGGGATATTTTATTGTCGGATATGTGTTGATCGCCGCACTCGGTCTGCCGATATTTACGGTTGCACTGATCGGATTAGCTCTGGCTCTTATAAATATGATGTACAATAACCGTGAGGAGGCATACTGATGGCAGAGAATAAAAACCTTGAAGTAACAACTAATGATATCCGTAAAGTCGGGATTCGCTGGCTGATGTCCAATACTTCGGCCTGGAACTGGGAGCGGATGCAGAATGTTGCATTTGCCTGGAGTATGGTTCCTGTTCTTAAGAAAACCTGTAAAACAAAGGAGGAAATGGGTCAGGCGCTCAGCCGTCACATGTCATTCTTTAATACCGAACCTACGATTGGAACACCCCTGATCGGAGCGGTGGCGGCTATGGAAGTACAGAAAGCCAAAGGCGAAGATATTCCGGACGATGTCTTTAATGCAATCAAATCCGGCCTGATGGGGCCGATGGCGGCAATAGGCGACTCCCTGTTTGCCAGTACCGGTAATGCCCTGTTATTGAGTTTTGGCATGGGACTTGCGCTGGAAGGCAACATTATGGGGCCGATTATCTTCCTGGTTTTATGGACAGCAATTACTCTCGGATTTTCTCTGTGGGGGGTACAGTTTGGCTTCCGCGAGGGACTTAAAATAATGGACTCAGAAATCTTTTCACCGGCAATGATCGCCAGGGCAACCGCATTTTTGTCGGTTCTCGGCCTGACCGTAGTCGGCGGGCTTTCCGCCCAGTTTGTTTCGCTGGGAACCGTTGTATCGTGGACAAACGGTGAGAGCACCACACATCTGCAGGGGATTTTAGATGGTCTGATGCCGGGGCTGCTTCCCTTTATTGTGGTCATGGTGACCTGGTATCTGCACGACAAAAAGAATATGCCGGTGATATTCTGGTAATGACACACGGTGAAATGGCTTTTGGTATGTATCATACAGCAGCGATGCTTCTGGGTGAACAGAATGATTTTGATTATCTGTCATTTCGTCCGGATCAGTCGCTGGACAGCCTGATTGAGGATCTGAAAGTAAAGCTGGACGGATTTCATAATGAGAAGCCAAATCTGGTGCTGGTTGATTTATTCGGCGGATCACCGTCTAATGCAATTGTATATTTGCTGGCAGAAGGATATCAGCTGCAGGCTGTTGCAGGTGTTAACCTGCCGATGCTGATTGCGGCACTGACGGAACGGGATCTTTACCCTTCGGCAGAAGTACTGGCTGAACATGTGAGAACTGCCGGATCTGACGGGACCGTCAATATTGCTGCCAGATTGATGGAAGAACAGGAAGAAACAGGTTAGTGAAATATCCTGCGAAACTCCGCCGGAGTATATCCGGTATGCTTTTTAAAAGTCTTGCTGAAGTGACTTGAATCACTGAAACCAGTCGCGGCAGCGATATCCTGGATTTCAGTTCCCCGGCCGTCGGCGAGCAGTTCCTTGCTGCGGCTGAGACGCACTTCCAGCAGATATTGATACGTGGAGCGGCTTAAAAAACGCTGAAACAGGCGGTTCAAATATTGCGGACTGATATACATGGAAGCGGCCAGACTCTGTACCGTAATTTCTTCGGAATAATTTTTTTCGATCGTTTCAATTGCCGGCTGTACATATTGCTGAAACAGTGGATGGTGCTGTTCCCTGCCCAGGCTGCCCTGAACGAAATTCAGCAGAAAACGGTAGCATTCCATTGAAACGGCCTGTTCGTCCAGATCGCGTGACTGAACCAGTTGCCCGGTCCAGTCAAGAAAAGAAAACTGTTCACTGTCACAGGCCGTGTAAAAGCTTTTGCGGCCGATGGACTGATGAAGATTTTGTAACAGGTAACCATGAAAGGTGGCAAAAGAAGTAAGCCACCGGGAAGTCAGGGAACGGTAGGAATGAGGTACAAACGGCGGGATCAGGATACCGTCCCCTTTGTCTAATATAAGTTTCTGATTATCAATGTTTATTTCACCGCGGCCCGATTCGGTCTGCAGCCAGTGATAACAGGGATAACCGTCCGCACGTGAGACAAAAGGCTGATCCCATTGATTCCCAATGCTTTCGAGGCTGACGGGAAGTGTGGGATTGGCCGGATAGAAAAATATGGGCATGTTATTCTCCTTGTTTCATTTTGTACTATTATTTAGTTTATCATATTCTATTGTTTTTGCAAAGCAGACGCTATAATGATAGTATCAAAAAGTAAAAAGGAGAGCATATTGATATGAAAACATGGAACCGGATTCTTTATGGCGGCGACTACAATCCCAATCAGTGGGAGCGGGAGATATGGACAGAGGATATGGAACTGTTTCGCCAGGCTCATATTAACAGTGCCACAATCAATGTCTTTTCATGGGCAAAGCTGCAGCCATCAGAAGATGTCTATAATTTTAGTGAACTCGATGAGATGGTTGATATGCTGAGCCGGGAGAATTATGATATTGTCCTTGCTACTTCGACAGCAGCACTGCCGGCCTGGCTGTTTAAACGCTATCCGGAGGTGGCGCGGACTGACTTTGAGGGGCGTCGTCATAAGTTCGGCCAGCGTCATAATGCCTGCCCGAACAGCCTTGTTTATATGAAGTATGCAGGACGGCTGGCCAGGCAGCTTGCTGTTCGCTACGGCGGCAACAAGCACATCAAAGTATGGCATATCAACAACGAATACGGCGGCGAATGTTTTTGCGAAAATTGTGAAAAAGCCTTCCGTGTCTGGCTGAGACACCGTTATCAGACGATCGATGCATTAAATAAAGCCTGGAATCTGGAATTCTGGGGACATACCGTGTATGACTGGGATGAGGTTGTGGCACCAAATGCATTAAGCGAAGGGATTGATTACGATAACACGGCATTTGCCGGAATCTCGGTGGATTACCGCCGCTTTATGTCTGACAGCATGCTGGAGAACTTTAAGATGGAACGGGATGTAATCCGTGAAACCGATCGGGAGACCCCGATTACAACCAACCTGATGGGGACCTATAAATATCTCGATTATTTTAAATGGGCTAAGGAGATGGATGTGGTGTCATGGGACAATTATCCTGCTTATGACACCCCCTGGAGCCTGGTGGCAATGCGCCATGATCTGATGCGGGGTCTGAAGGCAAAACCGTTTATGCTGATGGAGCAGACTCCCAGCCAGCAGAACTGGCAGCCCTATAACTCCCTGAAACGTCCGGGACAGATGCGGGCCCAAAGCTATCAGACCATTGCCCATGGTGCTGATACCATACAATTCTTTCAGCTGCGCCGTTCGGTTGGCGGCTGTGAAAAATTCCATGGTGCCGTAATAGCCCATGCCGGTAGTGCAGATACCAGAGTATTTCGCGAGGTATCGCAGCTGGGGGCAGAGCTGGAACAACTGGGTGATGGGATTCTCGGGGCGGATAATCCCGGTGAAGTCGGAATTATATTTGACTGGGATAATTACTGGGCATTGGAGTATACCAGCGGACCGCATAAAGATTTAACCTATGAAGATCAGATTCACCAGTACTACCGGTATTTTTATGAGCAGAACATTCCGGTTGATATGGTCGGGACAGACAGCGATTTCGGCCGGTACAAAATCCTGGCAGCACCGGTTTTATATATGGTAAAACCGGGAATGAAAGAACGGCTGGAAGCTTTTGTTAAGGCCGGCGGTGTTCTGGTGACCGGTTTTATGAGCGGAGTCGTTGATGAGTCAGATAATGTTTACCTCGGCGGATATCCGGGACCGCTGAAACAACTGGCCGGAATCTGGGTTGAAGAAATTGATGCATTGCCGCCGGGCAAAACCAATGATATTATCTTTTCTGATGGAACTGCAGGCATATGCCATCTGCTTTGTGACCTGATTCATCTGGAAGGAGCCCGGAGCCTGGCAGATTACAGCAGTGATTTCTACACCGGAATGCCTGTCATAACCAGAAATGAGTATGGCCGCGGGCAGGTGTACTATATTGGCGCAGCCCTGGATGATGAGACCTGCCGTAAGGTCATGGAACAGGTGATTTCCGAGCATCCGGTTTACCGGACGGTGCAGGAGGAAACTTCCCTGGAAATAACCAGACGCACGAAGGACGGGAAGAGTATCTACTTCGTAATGAATTTTACCGGCGAAGCACTGCCGCTGCCAAAAGAACTGGCCGGGAACATGGATTTGCTGACGCAGCAGTCTGTAAATGAATCATATATGGTTGAGCCATTTGGTGTTTTGCTTCTGGCAGAATGAGGAAATTGCCTTCGTACTTATTTAATCTGAACATATGGGAATAATTTCCATATGTTGACTAAAATTGAGATGTTTCACATAAAATAATCCGAATAATATCATAATCTTACGATGTTGTGACGGAAGTAAATATGGAAAAAAGCTGTAAAATCAGCAGGAAATGGATAGAAGCAGGCAGAAAGGATGCCTGCTTTTTCTATTTTGGTGCAGTGGTTAAATAGTTCTTTCATTTCCGGTTACAAACTTTAAGACATCGTATTTTTCTTGTATGAACCAACAGCATATGATAGAATGCCTATAGGGTTAGATATGAGTATAAAATATAGGAGATAAATTCTTATGAAAGATATCAGGATCAGGACTCGGTTACTGATCTCAGCGACAGTAGCCATTCTTGCTACTTTTCTCATCTTTCTGAGCGGTTTTTTTAACATCGGAAAGATGAACAATCTTATTAACAACAATGATTCCCTGGTGGTTCAGCCGCTTGTGCATTTGAATAATATTACGCACTGTATCGGTCAGATCGAGTCTTTGGTACTTCGCGGGGCAATCATAGAATCAGGGGGCAACAGTCAGGATGATATCTTCGAGGAAATCAGCGGATATCAGGACATTATCCGATATAATATCAATGGTTATCTGGATTGTCTGGCCAGTGCCGGCAATGAGGATATGGAACAGGCGAGAGCGGTATCGGAGCTCAGTGTTAAGATATCTGAGTGGTCTCAGGAGATCGACAGCGTTGCCCGGCTGGCTATTAACGGCCAGAAAGAGGCTGCTGTTGAGCGTCTGCATGATACCGCCATTCCCAAAGGCCAGCTGATCAATGAATTGCACGAAAAGCTGATGGATATCAATGAGCAGCAGGCGGCCAACAGCCGTGAAGCAGCGAGCCGAAGCTATATTACAACGACCGCGCTGATGGCGGGGATTCTTGTCACAATTACAGGCATTATGTTTTTCCTGAACACGATTATTATTAAAAATATCAACCGGTCGGTTAATGCCATTATTAAGGCAGCGGAAGCTTTTGCCAATGGAAATACCAATATGACAGATGTAGATCTTCCGGATGATGAAATGGGGCAGATTGCCAAGGCGCTGAAACAGGTTGCCGACAATATCGCCGGCCTGCTTGCCGCGAACTATAAGGTATTTACTGATGCCAGTGCGGGGCTGCTGAATAACCGTGCCGATGCCAAGCAGTACAAAGGTGATTACTACAAGATACTTCAGGGTGTTAACATGACGATTCAGACATTCTGCCGCCACTTTGATGCAATGCCGGAGCAGATCGCATTTTTTGATCCATCGGGCTGTATGGTATATGGAAACAAAACCATGCAGGAATTTCTGGATTATTTTGAACTGGATGCATCGGACAAAGGCCTGCTTGCAGGAATTCTATCTTCCGGAGCAGCCGAAAATTCCGGAAAACTGCCCGAGGAAGCGGCCAGAGTATTTTCGGATACCGGTTCCGGCATTTTTTCAATGACGATATCACTTGCGGCCAAAGATGAAACCAAGTCATTCAGTTTATCTCTCCGCCGTGTTACCGGAATGGAAGAGGATAACGATAAGCTGTCCTGTGTTATGCTGACGATGACGGACATTACCGAGGTTATGCGGGCGAAGAGTGAAGCAGAACAGGCCAACCGTTCCAAAAGTGACTTTTTGTCCAACATGAGCCACGAAATCAGAACTCCGATGAATGCCATTCTGGGAATGACACAGATTGCGGCCGGATCAGAAGGCGTTACTGAAATTAAAGAATGCATTGAAAAGATTGAACAGTCTTCGCATCATCTTTTGGGGATTCTGAATGATATTCTGGATATGTCAAAAATTGAAGCCGGCAAGCTTGATTTTTCGGAAGAAGAATTCAAAGTTTCCGATAATATTGAATTTGCTATATCACTGATGAAATCAAGGACTGACAGCAGCCATATTGAAATTACGCATGATATTGATATCCGCAACGATTATGTTTTGGCTGACAGTATGAGACTGAATCAGGTAATTCTCAACCTTCTGTCGAATGCGATAAAGTTTTCTCCCGATGGGGGCAAAATCAATATTCTGGTCAGGGAAGCAAAACCGGATGCGGAAACTTCCGTATACCTGTTTAAGATATCAGATCAGGGAATCGGCATGAGTGAAGAGCAGATTGGCCGCTTGTTCAAGTCATTCGAACAGGCAGACAGCAGTATCTCAAAACGTTTCGGCGGTACCGGCCTGGGACTTGCAATCTCAAAAAGTATTGTAGAGATGATGGACGGCAGCATCTGGGCGGAAAGTGAACTGGGGGTCGGCAGTACATTCTGCTTTGAGGTACGGCTTAAGACATTGGATGCCGGATATACTCCGGAAACGGAACAAACGGAAGTACCGGATACGGACGAAGAGACCGAAAGTACTTTAGATCTCTCCGGCAAGAGGGTATTGCTGATTGATGATATTGACATTAACCGGATCATCGTGATGAAAATGCTTTCGGAGACAGGGATAGAAGTTGATGAAGCCGGCAATGGCCGTGAAGCGGTGGAGATGTTTGAGAAGGCGCCGCCGGGGTATTATGATTTTATCCTGATGGATGTCCAGATGCCTGAGATGGACGGATATGAAGCAACAAAGGTAATTCGTACGATGGATCGTGCCGATGCCGAATCAGTTATCATTATAGCTATGACAGCAAATGCATTAAAAGCTGATATAGACAACGCGCTGAATGCCGGAATGAACGGACATATAGCAAAACCGATTGATTTCAAAACAGCACTAAAAACAATAAGAGAACTGATTGTCTGAAAAGGGAGGAATTGACATGAAGAAATTTTACCTGGTAATGGGAGTGGTATTATCACTGGGAATTCTGGCCGGATGCAGCAAAAAAGAAGAAGTTACAGACGGCAAAGTCGAACTGACTGTGGTAACGCCATTCAGTGAAAGTGATGGTAACCGTAAGAATTTTGTTGATGCCTACAAGGCATATGAAGAAGCTTCCGGAAACACAATCATCGATGTATCGACATCTGCGATCGATGAAAGCTGGAAGCTGAAGGTTCTGGAAGATTTCCGTGAAGGCAATGAACCGGATGTAATTAATTTCTTTATCGGATCAGATGCCGATGAACTGATTAAAAATGAAAAGCTGGTTTCGATCAGTGAGATCCGCAAAGAGTTTCCTGACTATGCCTCGAATATGAAAGAATCCCTGATGCCGGTATCTACCTATGACGGACGGCAGTACGCAGTTTCCGTATATGGATACTGGGAGGGGCTGTTTGTTAACAAGAAGGTACTGGAAGACTGCGGAATCGAGATTCCCGGTGCTGACTATACCTGGGATCAGTTCATTGAGGACTGCCGTGTTATCAGAGATAACGGATATACTCCGATTGCCTGTTCTCTGAACCAGATACCGCATTACTGGTTTGAATACAGTGTCTTTAATAACGGCACGGTAGCGAGTCATACAAAAGTTCCGGTTACGGCCGGTGATGAAATCGGCAAGAACTGGGTGGCCGGATTAAACGATATCAAGATGCTTTATGAAGAGGGATTTTTCCCGGAGAACACCAATGAGGTCGACGATGATACTACTTCTATGATGATGCTTGAAGACAAAGCAGCATTTCTTTTGGATGGATCCTGGAAAGTTGGTTGGTTCCAGGATACAGCCGAAGCAACCGGTGTTGATATTGACAATTTTACGGTTACATATTTTCCGTCCAAGGGAATAAGAAAGTCGACGGATGCTGTCGGCGGTTTCTCGATGGGTTATTCTATTACGAAAAAGGCCTGGGATGATCCTGCCAAACGTAAGGCATGTGTTGATTTTGTTACAGCTATGACGACTGATGAGGTGGCGGCAACCTTTGGGGAACTGACGGTTACGGCGCTGAAAAATGGTGTAAAACCGTCGGGAGAAGAACTTGATGAGCTGGCATTGTCTACACTTGCGATGACGAAAGGATGTACTGCGATGGTTCCGGCTACGCAGGACCTGCTTAAACCGGCGGCACGCGATCTGCTGTTTTCGTATATTCCGCGGATTGTAACGGGGGAAATTACGGCGGAGCAGGCGGTTACGGATTGTTTGGCGTTGATGGATTAAAAGTGTAGATTGTTGCGGGGGAATGTGGGGCGTTTGTGCCGGTTGCTGCTCCGTTCCTTCGGTTTGCCATTCCTAAGAACCTGAGAGGGGATTTTCTGGGGTACCGATGCCAGTCACGAGAGAAATCTTGATGATTTCTCTGTTCCGGCATCTAAATGTCTGATTTGGAGATCAGACATTTCCCCCAGAAAATCCCCTCTCAGGTTCTAAGGACTGGCAAAACCTCACTCAATGTCGCAGCAACCGGCACAAACTCCCCACATTCCCCGGCGACATTTACTCCTTTAGCTGGTTAAGAGAAAAGCAAAGATAAAAACAAAGATTATATCAGATTATATCAGTTAGTACTTGACTGGGAGTTGAGTCCAGGTGTTATGATGTGAGGGTATCTAATATTGGCAGGAGGTCTTGGGATGAATTATCGTGAGTTAGGGAATACGGGGATTTTGGTTAGTGAGATTGGGTTGGGGTGTGAAGGGTTTATCGGGAAGGATATGGCGTTTACTAAACGGATGTTTGACCTGGCTTTGGGGAGCGGGGTGAACTGTATGGATTTGTATAGTCCTAATCCTGAAATGCAGGCTATGGTTGGAAGGGCGATTAAGGGGGGCCGCAAGGAGTTTGTATTGCAGGCGCATCTTTGTTCGATCTGGCAGAATGATCAGTATAAGCGGACCCGGCGGATGGATGAGGTGGTGCCTGCCTTTGATGCGATGCTGGGGAATTTTGGGACGGATTATATTGATATCGGGATGATTCATTATGTTGATTCGGTTAAGGAATGGCAGGAGATTGAGGAAGGACCGGTTCTGGAGTATGCACGTAAACTTAAACAGGAAGGGAAGATCAGAACGATCGGACTTAGCAGTCATAATCCTGCGGCGGCGCTGGCGGCGGTCAGGAGCGGCCATATTAATGTTTTGATGTTTAGTGTGAACCCTTGTTATGATCTGCAGCCGGGGGATGAGGATATTGAGAAGCTATGGGCGCCGGAAAGTTATCAGGGTCGGCTTCTTAATATGGATCCTGAGCGGCAGGAACTGTATGAACTGTGTCAGCGGATGGGTGTCGGAATTACAGTTATGAAGGCTTTTGGCGGGGGAGATCTGTTGAGTGTACACTCACCGGCGGGGAAGGCGCTGACGGTGAATCAGTGTATTCATTATGCGCTGACCAGGCCGGCGGTATCGAGTATTATGGCGGGAGCGCGTTCGGAAGAAGAATTACGGTTGAGTCTGGCATATGTGAATGCTTCGGCGGATGAAAAGGATTATGCGGCGGCTTTGGCTTCATTTCCTAAAATCAGCTGGCAGGGGCATTGTATGTATTGCGGACATTGTGCACCTTGTCCGAAAGGAATTGATGTGGCTTCGGTTACCAAGTTTTTGAATCTGGCGAAGGCGCAGGGAGAGGTGCCGGAGACGGTTCGGGAACATTATGCGGTTTTGGAACATAAGGCGGGCGAATGTATCGATTGTGGGGCCTGTGAGTCGCGGTGTCCGTTTGCGGTATCGATTCGGGAGAATATGCGCGAGGCTGCGGTTGTGTTTGGTTATTAAGACTGTCGGTTACAATATTTTTTGTTGAAAGTTAAATATTATTATGATAATATGGAAATAACCTGGGGGCGTTACAATAATATATTTGTCTTCTGTAAGATGGATATTTATTGTGGTGCTCTTATTTTTATATTTGTTTTGTTAAAAAGCAGAGCGGATTTTGTCAGAAGTATTATTTAGATTGTCCATGAAGGACGGATATAGGAGGCATCGTTATGTCACAGTATACCATTGAAGTTTTAAAACAATTTATTATGGTTATTATTCCGTGTGCAGTTATATTGGCGTTATTTTTAGCGAAAGCGGTTTTGGCTTACTGTGATGTGCAGAATACAAATGAAATTGAACAGGTGTTTATGTACCGGCGGGAGAAGATGAAACGAAAACTGGTTGATTTTCTGACGATGGCTTTTGTGCTTAACTTTATTTTTGTGATGGTCTGTTTTATGGATAATGCTGTAGCAGATTTTGTGCTTTTTGTATTGGCCCAGATCTGTATTGTGTTTATTGTGGTGTATGCGATTTATGAAATATATCTGACACCGAAATGGAAGAAGTACCGCTCCCATATGAAGCAGTGTCTGGCATTGTCAATGGTGGTGATCGGGGCTGCTTTTGTGAAGATTTATTCTATGAATACGATTATGTTTCTCAATCGTGACGACTGGTTTCTTCCGGCGAATCTGGTCAGTCTGCTTTGCGTCAGCGTAGCGGCATCATTTTTGATTACATTTTTTATATTTTCTGTGTTCCGGCTGCTTAATGACGGTATCAGCCGGGTCTGCTTTATTGAAGACATGAATCAGATTACATATGTGTACCATCAGTATGATGATACGCATTTTCTCTGCGGTGACCATGAGCGGCTGGAAGAAGCAGCCAGTATCAGGCTGGTACCGTTTCATGAGATAGAGCAGAAGAAGCTGATTGTGAAAGGAAAGATAAGAACACAGAATCACCAGGACAGAATGACGGATGATAAGGTAAGTGTTTCAATCCGGGTTGAATGGAAGGATAATAAATGATGGTAAATCTTGCCGTTTTCCATCAATTATTAAGTGAATGTGTAACAATTGATGGAAAAAATGGAGAAAAGGATACGATTACCAGTTTCCATTAGTGTTTTCACTAATAAAAAAATGTGTATAATTAAGTGTAACTTCGTGAAAAATAACTAAATAGAAGAAATAAGCAGTATTATTTTTCCGTTGTCAACGATTTTTGAAAATGTCCCATAAAAGTTAATTTATAAGCACCGGTTAAA
>DAMAMW010000038.1:0-62043 GCA_032073745.1 Lachnospiraceae bacterium
CATTCGACGCTGTTACAGTCCATCCGGTCGCACTGGTGGCGTTTCCGATGCTTTTTAGTTTTACATCGCTTTTGGTGGTTGTTAAATCACTATTTAGTTTATTAAATTCGCTCCGAGTACAAGGGATATTGATAAACAATTCAGACCAATTGTTTTTTGGAGCGGTTACATACGCAAAATCTCCGGACGCTAAAGATGCTTCGCAATTAACATTATAGGATTTTCCCTTGTATGTTATTTGATACTTTCTATCACTCACCTTTTTGATTATCTTGGCCCGAAAAGTCACATCCCTTGGAATTTTTTTAAGTTTAGCATTGATCAACATGTCTATGTCGTCTGTTAATTTTTGTAATACTGCCATGAAATCCATGTTTCACCTCCTGTATTAATTACCATATTTTACCTGTTGAATCAGGTGTGTTTAATTGATATTCTATTATAGTTACTCGTAATATTTGTTAACATAATTGGGGGAGTTATGGTAACTATAGTTTATGGTATTTTTTCAGTTTTAAATGCATACTCGGCATACCTATTTATTGATAATTGCTTAGGCAGAAGAAGAGCCACTAACAAACAGATATTGTTAGGGTATACACTGTTTTACATAGTAGGGATATTTGCTTTTGTGAAAGGTGCTGGCCCATACACAAACTTGTTCATGACTTTAGCTACGTATTATTTGGTGGGAAGACTTTACATAGCTACTGAAAAGAAAAGGGTGATAACCGCCTTATTTCTATATGTTCAATATTTAATGTGCGATGTGTTTGTTTTTACAACCATGTCAACTATACTTCAAGAATTTCCACAAAGATCACCAATGCCTCTTACTGAAGAGTTGCAGAATTCAATTGGAATTATATTTGTGATGGTTTTGCAGTTCTTTGTGATTAAAGCTATTACCCCGTTACATAAAGAGAGAAATATTGAGCTGCCTCTCAAGCACTGGATTACACTATTTACTATTCCTGTAGTCAGTGGAATAGCCGTAGTATGGGTAAATCAACAGTACAAGATTGGTGGAATAACTAATTTGCCACTCATCTATATTCTTATCGCAGCTTTTTCTTTAATAAATGTAATTGCTTTCTTCTTTTATGATCAAGCATATCAAAGTGTTGTAACGAACCATGAGAAAGATGCTTTAGCACAAAGTCATGACAATCATCAAAAAGAAGCCGCCCTATTGCATCAGTCCTTGGGAAAAATCAGTGCAACGAAACACGATCTGGACTCACATCTTACTACCGGAATGGGTATTGCCATAGAGCAGAAAAATGATGAAATGATAGCTTATTTTGAGCCGCTAGTAGGAGAAATAAGAAATATTGAAACTGGCATAAAAAGTGGTAGTCCTACAATTGATACAACACTCAATTCCTGTTTGTACACAGCCAGGGATCAAAATACTCAATTACATATTGATCTTAAGATGAAGGAAGAGATACCCATTAACCCTATTGATTTGACAACCATTTTAAGCAATCTTTTGAATAATGCTCTTGAAGCCTGTATCAAACTCCCAGAAGGAGATCGGCAGATATGGTTTTATCTGAAACACGAAAGAGGTGTTTTAAACGTCAGAGTAAAAAATACATATAATCCAGATGCGGTTGATATTCAGGACGGCAAGGCCCATACCACAAAAGAGGATAAAAGTGCCCACGGGATTGGTCTAAAACGAATTCAGCAGACTGTAGAAAAATATAATGGAACGTTTTCCTATCGTGTTAAGGCAACTGAGTATGGTAACATATTTGAGGCTAAGGCTATGTTGTTTACAAAATAGAAGAGGGGACAACCTTAATGGCTATCGCCCTCATCTATATTTAACGATGTCTCGAAGTTGGTTTTCCGATTTGCTGCATTACTGCGGCACGGAGGCCACCTTTTAAAATTCCTTCAGCAAGTTGGTCAGGGTTATCACACCTTTCGATTTTGATATCACCGAAGGTGAAAGTTGTAGAGTCACCAGATCCTCTTGTAGACAACTGTCCTTGATCGAACGTTGGTGGAATAAAATGAGAAATAGGGGCAGCAGCAGCTGAGAGATTTTTCAGTAACATAGCTTGCTGATCATCATTTAGCACAGCTTCGCCACGATGGGCGATGATTGGGACTGCATTGTTGATATCTTCAATTGGCTGACTCGAGAATAATCTGAGTAATCGTTCACGCTTTGTTTCGTTGCCTGTACCGACAAGTCCATTCTCAATACCGTCAGCATAAAGATCGTTCTCGATAGGTATAGAGTCATTACCATAACCAGAAAAGATATCATTTAATGAACCACCCCAGTTACCCCAAGGAGAATCATCATCATCGTCGTCATCATCGCTGCTCCGTCTACTGTTCATTTCGTCCAAAGCATCTTCAAGATTATCACGGACATCTTCCAGAATATATTTGATATCATTGACATCAGTGGTTAGCTGTTCCCAACTGGTCATATATTCAGAAATCAGCCCAGCATTCTCATTATATTGCCTGAATGAATCGATCAATTCTTCACCGGCAGTGATAAGTGCATCCTGAACAGTGGTTAGGATACTGTCTGCGTTGGCCTCGGCCCCAGTAGAAGCGGAGAGGAAGTCGAATACATTGTTCAGATTATCCATGCCGGACATCTTTTGATTCATTTGGGATAAGAGATCATTGATACCAGCAACCGCCTGATCATAGGTGATAGTACCTTCCTTGTAGGCGGCAATATAGTCATTGAGCAGGTTATAGATGTTCTCGGTTGATTCGATCTGATCTTCATACTGAGTCATCTGATCAGAAAGAGTTTGATACATTCCGGAGAACATGTCGTAGATATCGTCATCTTTGCCGCTTAGGACTTTATCCTTCCAACCTTCGCCCAGAATGTCGCTGGTAGCTGCTTCGTTCTTGGCCTGTTCGATTTTGTCTGCAATCTCTGACCACTTTTCGGAGATCTTTTCCAGAGAATCAATCTGTTCTTCGTAGCGGTCGTTGACTGCATCGAGTTCATCTTGGAGACCATCGATCTGCTGCTGAAGATTATGCTTTTCGAGATTAGCTAGTGCATCTTGTAGACTTTCTTGAGCGTTTCTGAGGTTTTCAGCATTATTTTCATATACCACTGTGCCCTCTCTTATTACCCGCTCCGTCTTCTGAGTATTGGCAGAATGAAGATCATAAAGCGCCTGTTCGTAAGCAGTCTGTAGCTGAAGCGCTTCATTCTGCTTGTTCAGTAATTCTAACCGCTCATTTAATACATCAATCTGAGCCTGATTCTTTTCTTTCTCCAGATCACGCTCTTCTTCAAGCAAATCAATCTGCTCCTGGATAGCATTTGTGACGGTTGAAATGACCGATTCATACTCGCTCTGTACCTTAGACATAGCATCTAAAGCTTTCTGCAAAGCGGAAGAGTAGTCGTTAACGGTGTCCAGAGGAATCTGCAGCATTGCTTCATTCCATTTGTGTAGATTTTCGATCATTGCGGACATTTCGGCATTGATAGACTGCATCTTGTCATAAAGTTTATTCCAGTTCTCGGAGCCTTCATCGTACTCATCCATTACATCTTGGATCAGACCGATCTGTTCCTTATACTGGTCAATGACCTTCATGCCGTTATCGATAAGCATCTGGTAATATTCTCTATCAAGCTTTTTGCCCGATGCCTCCATTTCGGAACCCCAGCGCTCCATCGTATCCGTAATGGAGTTGATCATGTTCAGGATTACTTCCATGTTCTCAATTGGGAGATTCAGCAGCTGGTCTTCTACCTCAGCAATAGCTAAGTCAAGACCGGCCATATCCTCTTCCCAGCCTTCGATATCAGACATGATGTCATGATAGTCTTCGTCATCCGGACTAGCGCCTAGCTCAGCAAGTTTCTTCTTTGCTTCTTTGATTTTCTGTTCATAAAGGGCGATAAGCTTTTTATTATTTGCAATTACCTGTTCATACGATTGAGAGCTGACTATCTTACCCTGAGCTACAAGCAACTGGTTTTGAGCATCAATCTTGGCATTAGTAGAAGTGATCCGGTCAGCCTGTTTATCAAGATACTCTATGTTATTATCATAATAATTCTTGATGTTTTCGGCAGCTTCGGCTTCTAAATCGTTTTTCTCTTTGACCGTATCTTTGAGTTTATCATGAGCCGAAATTGCCGCCTCAATGTCCTTGGCTTCGTCACCGGAGTAGCTACTAATCTCAATAGAGCCGTTTTCAATTTTGTCACGGATTTCTGGAGCGAGTTTATTGACCAGTTCTTCGTATTTACGTTGATACTCCTCGATAGCGGTCATATAGGTTTCAAGATGGATCTTATCAGCTTCGATGATCTGAGCTAGTGCGGATCTCCGGGATTCACTATAGTTTTCGCCATTGTAAATCATTGCGAAGAGATCAGCCATGGACATTCCTGCATTCTTGGCGATTTCTTGCAACTCTACCATGTCGGTGGTTATAGTAGAACCGTTGGCTTCAATGAGTTCTTTGGCGCGGTCGAATTCCTCTTGGGTTAGACCGAGATAGGACATTGCGGCGTTAGATGCATCTTTTTCTAGCTCGTCCCTCTGATCCTTTAGTATTTCAAGCAGGCGCTCGATCCAGTCAATTTCTGTTTCTTTGTCCTTGTCAGACTTGGATTTAGATTTGGACTTAGAAGAGTTGGCGTTGTTGACTCTATCCACGTTTTCTTTTGTCCAGCCATAATTAAGACCATTAGCAAAAGCATTACCTTTAGCAAAAGCTTTGCCACGAGAACCAATTTTCCCATTTCGCTGTAGCTGCTCAGTCTGTTTGTGATTAAATATTATTGCATCTTTGGGTTTATCAATAAACTCAGCTCCGTTATCACCAACAGTATGATATGTTCCGCTGTGTGGGTCGACAATGGTTTCTTGTCCTAACTCTCCAACAAGGACTTTCTTTAAAGCTTTTCGATTCTTAATTCCTGAATTGCCGTTCGCATAAGCAGTTCCATAAGCACCAGCAGCACTTTCTTCACCGATACCTTCAGAATCTCCGGTGACCTTAGCAGTAGCATTAACATGAATATCTGCTAATACGCTTGGTAGTGCTTTGATTGCGGTTGCTAGATCGTCAACCTTTTTCTTCGCACCGTTTGCATCGGTTCCAACACCCTCAAGACTATCCCTGGTTTTAGTTAGCTCAAGTTTTCCTGCCTCACTAATAGCATCAGTCAGGGTGTCAACAGAGACTTTTGCATCATCGGCTTCCTCGGTGATTTTTAGAAGCCCAGCTTTTTCGGTGTCTATTTCGAGAGACTCAATACGTCCAAGGGCCTCTGTTAAGTCGTTGATCGGGACTAAATCTGCCGTTTGGAAAGACACTCCCTCAAGCATAAGCATTTCAGTAAGAGCCGTCTGAACATCTTCCTTGCTCTGACCAAAATCCTCCATCAATCCTTTAATTAAGTTATCGATATCAATATTGCCAGTTTCTGCATCAATCTTGATAAGACCAAGTTCTTTCAACTTCTCCATGTTGGCTCTGATCCGTTCTTCATTACCACTGGTCTCGAAGTCAATTAAAACTGTAGTGTCCATCTCAGCAACTTCTCCAAGAATCTGATGAATTTGCTTGCCGCTGAAACCTAATTCCTCAAGATACCTCTCCAGCGTTTGCATACTCATTACGGATTTGCCATCGAGATCTTCCATAGAAAATCCAACTAACTTGAATGCTTCAGCCAGTTCTTCGACATTGTACTTGACTGTACTACCGTTGATTTTGGACGCTTCTAAGAACTCAAGAAAAGCCTCTTTGGAAATGCCAATAGCTTTGGCGACTTCTTCATATTGAGTGGGATCGAGGTTGAGTTCAAAACTTCCGTCCGACAATAATTGAGCAGAAGAGTTTAATTTCTCTAAGACACCGCTTTTCTGAAGATCTAACAGTGGGTTCATGATCGCTGCGCCGTTATTATCAGGATCACTCCATAGCGACTGGAATTTCTTGACCTCGGCCCTTGCCGCATCAAGATCCATGTCATAAGAGCGGTCACCAAAGAAATATTCAAGGAGTCCTTCGGTATGTTTGCCGAAATCACCTTTTTTTAGATTCTCCTGCAATGTCTTGAATTTCTCGGTAGAGTCAACGTAGCTATCGTTGTAGTCATCTTCACCCAAGACTTTATTTAACTTGTCTTTTGCTTTAGCTACGCCATGCATTTCGTTGTCTAACCCACCAAGAACTTTACTTAAGAGAATACCGGATTCGGTTAAGCTTGCAAATCCGTTTTCGCCATTGGCGGTTTTCTGGAGAGCAGTTGCTAAGTATTCGGCAGATGCTCCGGTCTCGTATAGAAGATGAGCCAGGACCTCGTTTTCCTCAGCTAATTCGACGACTCTATCTGCTGTGATGGAACTTGCATCTCCAAGGTCTTCAATGCTAGCGAAGTAGTCTTCGACATCAGAATCACCAAGTTTTCCTATTTCTTTCTGCTTGATCCCCATGTCTTCAAGAGCAAAGATAACATCATCAATTGTTAACCCATACTCTTTTCCGAGTTCAATTAAGTCTTTGAATGCATTTTTACTATTTGGATCTTCAGCCAATAACTTAAGCTCTGTTGTGCTTTTTTTACCAAATACATCTGTTAATGAACTGGCTGATAAATTACGTTTATAATTACCAACAATAGATCCAACACGATCAATCATATTTGTGTTTGCTGATAAATCGATGTTGGCAATTGCTGCACTTGGATTTTTAAGGGCGTATTGAAAATCATGAATCTGGCTGCTGGCTTTGTCAAATACTCCTTCGATAACGGATTCATAGCCTCTCCATTTGCCTTCAGTCAGATCAATGGAATTTCTAACTTCTCTTAGATTGTCGTGAGCCCCAGTAATATCTTCTTTTGTGCCGGATGTGAGGGCCGTGTTGTAGCGGGTTACCGCTTCGGCGGCCAGATTGTAGTCTTCAGCCAGACTTGATGTGGTCATGACTATATACAGTTTCTCATCTTCAACGATATCTTTTGTATTGCCCATGACTTCTTTAACAACATCTAATCCAGCACTGCCACCTTTTAAAATGCCAGTCATGTCTATTGATGTTCCAATATTCTCAGATTCAAACTCCTTTTTGACTGCTCTTACTTCAGTCATGAAGTCATTAATTATTTCTTCAGCATTTTCAACATCAGCATCTAAATATAGCTTGTAATAACCTTCGACTGCGGTAGATTCAGTTCGAAGACCCTTCTTTCTGTATTTTGAGACAATCTCATCTACCATTTTACCGTCATCATTGTTACGGTTATAGCCATGCAGCGCGAATGTTCTTTTTTTGTAATACTCATCTTTGGCGGTGTTGATATCATCTTCTTTGCTATTCAACCAGTTCTCAGCCAACTGTTTATTTAGTTGAGTGATTACTCCCAGCTGATTAGCATATGCATTTGTGACCAAATCAATTTTGCCGTGCTCTTCACCATACTTATCATTTAACTCAGTTTGCAGTTTAAGAAGTTCGCTTTTGATTTCGAACTGTCTTTCTTCGGTAGTATTAGCCGCAGTCAATTCTTTGTAGAGCGTTTTGTATTTTTCTGCTGTATCATTGATTGATTCTTGCTCAGACCTCAGTGCTTGTAACGAGTCGTTGGCCGCGTCAATTGATTCTTGACGTTGCTGTTGATATTGTTTGTAAGCGATAGCTGCACCGGCGACTACAACAATTCCAGCAGTGAGGGCTGCGGTAAGTGTAGCAGCAGCGGCAGTACTGATTCCCATCTTTGCAGCAAGGGCTGTGTGGAGGTTGGAGAGGGTAACAGTGACACCTTGGTTGGTGATCTTTGCACCAGTGTTAGCATCGGTCGCAATAGTGTTTTGTGCTTCGGCAACTGTCAGGCCGGACGTAGCGAGAATGTCGCCTTCGGTGCTAGCAGTCACAGCAGCCGTAGAAAGTAGCAGCGATTTTTTTTCTGCATCAAGAAGTTTTGATGATAATACTAGTTTTTGTTGAGAAGCATCCAGTGTGTCAAATAAAGCAGCAGCTCTCGTTATATTGTTTATATCTTCATTGCCCATTAGTGTATTGATTACACTACCCACACCTATTAGATTTTTAATTTGCAATACATCATATATGCTGAAGTTGTTAATCTTTAGCTTATATGCTAGAATTTAAAATGGGAGGTAATAAAAATGGAAACAAAAAAAGAAGACTACGTTATTGTCACAGGAGAAACTGAATTAAAAGCTTTCGATAAAGGGAGAAAGATGTTTGATCCTTCTATCTCAGGTTATTTTAAGTGTGAAGTTATATCAAAGACTGATACAGAAGCGACTGTTAAGGTAATTAAAGTTCCCCCACTTACCCCGGCAGAAGCGGCAGCATACAGGCAGTCACTATCATTACCACCAATAGTCACCTGTCCCTACTGCAAATCAACAGACACCAAAAAGATATCGGGCCTATCCAAAGCTGGATCAGTCGCTGTCTGGGGAATCTTTGCTGCTGGGAAGGTGTCGAAGCAATGGAAGTGTGGGAAGTGTAAGAGTGAGTTTTAGGCAAATAAAAAGAGTGCTGTAAAATAGCCAAACAATCAGTTATTTTACAGCACTCTATTACTATTTAAATGATATATCAGATATTGGATAAATCGAAGTAGCATTATAATACCATTCATTATTTAGTGATTAATAAGAGGAGTGTTTACAACATATTCCTTAAAATTATCAAATATTAGACCTAATTCTACCCAATAGCTGACTAATCTGAGCATTCGTTGTGCTTCTGGCTCTACACCTAATTCAATTAATTTTTTAGATATTGTATCGATTGTGAAACGTCCACCGGGTTGTGACAAAGCAACATTATATACTATAAGATCATAGTCGCTTCCTATATTGCTGCTACGTTTAATTAACATATTACACATGGCAATTACCCCTCTTGTTTAATATTTTTATAGATATCTATTTGATTATCTAAAGTAGTTATTATTAGATTAACTGCATTTTTGGCAATTTCTACTCCGACACGATTTAAAAACTTGTCAAGATCCAAGTTCCTTTCATATTTCTTTGGTAAAATATAAATGTAAAATTGAGGGAAAGTATTATAACCCAAATTTAATACATTTCTAATTGAACTTATCTCATGAATAGAAACAACATTCTCTGAATTCTTCTTTTGGCTATGAAACATAATTGGTTTGGTTAATCCGTTATTATATTTCTTTATAACACAGACTACGTCTTCAATCGAATTTCCCAAGGCTTCCTTACTTTTATTTACACTCTCTTTTATTGCAGGATTTAAACCAAAAGGTTTTATAGAATACAATATCTTTATACTATTAAATATTAAGCCCTGAAATGTGTTTGAGTCGTTTTCGTAGTTTTCTGTAGCTGAATAGAAGACAGAAGCAACATCTTTTAAAAAAGGATCAATTGGAACTTTTGGTGAACTTCCCGATTCTTTATCACTTAAATTTTGCAAGGATTTAATCTTACAATCTATGATTTCTTTATTGCTCATTAATTCATTTAAAATTGCTTTATCAATAATTAAGAAATCTTCTAGTCTTTTTATGACCGAAATATAGTACCGTTTATTCATTAAAAGTTCTTTAAGCTGTTTTGTTAAGTAATTATCTGGATTGCCAATATAATTGCTGAAAAAATGCTTTTTTAATACAGTCAACAACCAAGAGTCATCCCATTGCGAAATTGCATAAGAACTTTCAACACCAGATATAGGTTTTAAAGCTTTCCACAACCCAGATATGTCATTGGGCAATAAATCAGAGTATTTCTCTTCTGCAATTTCGGCTACCTCCTTCGCAGGTATTCCTACTTCCATTGTAGCTGCAGCTTCATTGTCTTCTTCTGGCATATCTTTATTCAGTTTATCTTTCAAATATGCAATACTGATATTGGTAATTACATTTTGCATCAAATAATCCGTTTTAACCGCATGATGATGAAATATTATATTTTTATAAATACCCCATCTTCGTTCAAGAAAATCTTCCACTGTATTAACCACTTTTATACTTGGACAAAATAAATAATTTCGTTCTTCTTTATTAGTTTTGGCGCTTGTGATGTCTGCTTGAACAAGTTTCATACTACTAAATAACCTATCGTATTCAATAGTGCCTTTTTTTAATCCTGAGTTATATGCATCTCTTGAAGAGTAGTCAAGTCGATCACCATCTAATGATCCATCGATAATAGCATGTATATCTTCAAAATCTTTCTCGGTAAAAATATCACAGGCAGTTCGAACGATCAAAACTTCAAATAATTGTTTATTATATATTTTTGCATTACTTGAATCACTTTCGTCAATATTATCGACCGAATCCCGTAAAATTCTTTCAGAAATCCTATTCCCCATTTGTTCGTGTAGTTTTTGTGAACCTGTCCCATTAAATGAGTTCATAATTTTAATGAATTCATTCATTTTAGGGGTTTTATCAGTTATCCCTGATATTATTTCTTTTACATCTTCTAATGCAAATTCTGCTACATGACTATATGGTGGATGCCCAATATCATGTAATAGAGCCGCAACTCTAATAGCTTCATGAAGAATTACATATGTCGATTGATGATCAAGTGCATTTTTGGGCATATTGAAAAAATTATCAAACTCTTTTGGAATTTTTGGGATTTTTGCTGTACGAAGTTTTTCAAGGCGTTCCCCAAATTTATTCGCAAATTTATCTAATGCAAGGTTAGGTATTGATTTATTGAGCTTATCTTCATAATGCACAAAGAAATTTTTTGCATGTTCGGGATTAGCATTTTTGATTGAATTATAAAAAATATTACTACATAAATGCATTGTACCTATACTGTGTTCAAATCGTTTTGTCCTATTACATGGAAAGGTCATGTATACAGTGGAATTTTGATACACATCATGAAGTCGGTTAAACATAACATGCGATAAGACTTTTCTTTCCAAATTAGTTAATTCAATATTTCCATGAATACTATCTGCTATGATGCCCCTTTTAGCCATAACCCCTCACTTTTGTAATAACAGTATGTAAAATGTATTGTATTTACTTGAAATCAAAAAATGCTTAGTACTGTTATACGCGTAGTTTTTTCTATATATTACCATATATGCTGTGTTTTTTCTATAACTTTATTATTGTTTTAATTATTTTATATCATTCTAATTACAATTTATCAAGCGGATTTTATCATATTTAGTCAACTTATCATTGATAAAAAAATAATAAATTGCATTTTTAAAGGTTGTCTATTTTTCTTTAACAAACGACTAAAAATAGTAAACAAGCCGCCTGACCTTTTCTAGCAAGGATTATCAGAGAGTCAGAAAACTCCAATAATCACTATACCTTAAAAGCATTCCCAGTAAGGTAGGGGATACTCTGAGGATCGGTAGTCGTTGAACATCCATTCCAATTTAACCTGTTACTCCTTTTTAGGGGGATATTGGTTTCGTAGACCGTTGGAATGTGTGCTGCTAGTTACCCATTGTCGTGTAGCACTTAGGACGTATTTGCATACGCTTGTATTTCACCTTATGCCAAACAACCCGTTTTTTCTGCTTTCGCCGCATATCACGTTTATCATTGCTGATTCCGTTGTAGCCGGGATGTTGTTAGGGGATTCAAGCAATTACTCCTCATGACGTTTATTTTAAAACTCCGTCTACACATAATTGTACTATGAACCATGCTATCATTTCCTTTTATGTGCGTGCCCAAATTAAAAATCTAATAAAATACCCTTCTTTCAGGGTTAAGCGAAGTTTTTGAAAAGTTTGAAGCCGCCCAGTCCTGCTAGGAGAGGAGTCAGGACGCCGACTTCTTTGACAATTTGTGTTAGGACATTGACGAAGGCTGTGCCACCATCAACAAAGTTTTTTAGGAAGTCTGAGCTTATTGCCGTTTGAGCAAGGCCTTGGAACGCGGCCTTCAGTCTGCCCAATCTAAATTCGAGCGATTCAGCATACCTGCTCTGTTCCTCCATAGCTGATCCGGAGGAATTCTTTGAATCGTTATAGGCTTTTTCTACCTGTCCGGATTGGAATGCCTTGATAAGTGCTGCGATTTGGTTACCACGCTGTTTACCAGCAATTATTTCGAGTAGGTCTCATTTTGTTCCGCAAGTTCATAACGCTTGCGAGTTATTGGCTTATTCTATAGTTGATTAGGCTATAGATGGTATTTCTTTTATAATATTGAGTTTTACAAGTTCATCAAATAGCTTATATTCAATATCATCATAACAAGTAATTCTTATTAAGTATATTTTATTCTTGCGACAATAATCGTCTTTTATATTGTCATGGCTTACAGTTTTGGAAAATGAGTTCAGCCCCCAAACTGGACGAAAATGTTGTTCTCCGTCGAATTCTATTAAGGTGTTATACTCTGGCAGATAAAAATCAAAGGGTAAAGGTCTTTTATCCTTGCAATCTTGGTATTTTTTTTGAGTTTCAAATTGATAGCCCCATTTATCCAACAGATTACTAATTTGTTTCTCTCCCCAATAAAATCTGCTGCATTTGGGACACGATTTACCTTTTTTAACCATGTGACTAGCATGGGATAGGTATATAAATCCGCATAATTTACATTGAAGCTTTACATTATTTTTCATGCCATGATATTCTAAAACACTTATATTGGGGACTAAGCGAGTTACTTTTAGAGAAAATTCGTCTAGAGTCAAATAATTATGAGCGGAAAGTTTTTCTAATCCACATAAATAGCAACCCCTTCCATTTAAAATATCCTGCATGGACTTTGTTGAAATAACATTGTGCTTAATGCAACGGCATTTAATCCTGGCAGACAGTTTTGTATAAGGTTCCAACAATTGTACATTAGGATTTACTTCTGCGGCTTTTTGCATTACATATTGTTTGGGCAGCTGTCGCCCAAAACAATATTTACACCCCTTGATATCTCGTTCCATATTTTTCTGTTGCATAAGTTGTATACCAAAATCTTTATGTTTGTTACAGATGAATTTAATAAATATAATGCCGTCCATTCTAATCGTATCTATGTATGTAAAATCCTTTGACTCAGCCAAGACCTTATGTTTTTCTTTGTCAAGTGCAATTCTTTTCTTATTTCCATTTGCAATTCGCCCGCAGTGAGGACACCCCTTTCCCTCCAATAGATGGCCGAGAGTAGTATGTTGTTCCCCAATTTCTTCATGTATTTTGCATATATATTTTATTTTAGAACCAGCGTTGTGAAAGTCGGTTGCATCAGACTTGAGTATATAGTTCTTTTTTTCTATATAATGAACAACATCATCAAATGAATACTTTTTGTTTCCGCTGGGCCTTTTCAATTTCATGTCTTTTCTCTTACAGGACACCGAGCTTAATGTTCTTGGGAAAAGAAGTACACAAAGTTCTTCATCAGACATTAATTTCCAGTTATCAATAATAATTTGTTCTTCTTGTTTCGTCCATTTCAAGTTATCACCCTTGTACTATTTATTTTTTGTTGGAAGGTAATCAACCTCCATATCACGCCAATAACATCTCTGTGTTTCCACAGACGGTCAGACTATTTCTTAACCACACTCTTTCATATAGAAGAGTAGCAGTCACACCGTTTCCATTTAAGGGGTTCTCACCCATACCATTAATTTGTACCGTACTCCTATTGCCATAGATATGTATTCTCTGGTCTATGGCCCTTCACGGGGATAGTCGTTTGACTCATTCCTATTCGGAACTTCGCGCCCAAGCTACCATTGTCACTCCACTTAGGATTTTGTCCATATGGAATCTCTGTCGTTGTTTCACTTTCGTTACCTTCATACCAGCATATTTCATCCGTATTGTGGTGACAGAGCTTTAGGTTTTACTGGGTTTAGATGTGTTGTTCTGTGCATATTTCTATGCACACAGGCAGAACTTTGCCTGTTCAGTTTGAGAGATGCGATCCCAAACTTCTGCAATACCTTGTAGAATCTCATACGTTGAACGGAAATTTCCTTGGTCGTCAAATATGTTGACAGTCCCCATTGTCCGATTAAGGATCTGGGTTTGAATTTTTGATATGGAACCTACATTTTCATATTCTTCACCTAATTCTTCGAGGTTCCCCTTCATTCCGCGAATACGCATTGAGAGTATTTTTAAGCTGTTTCCTGTTTCTGACGCATTTTGAGTTATCTCTGTAGCACCGGTTAACATCGCCAAACTCTCATGAATATCGTTTCCAGCCATGTTGAGTGCGGCAGCAGAGTTTCTTAGCCCCTCACCTAGTGAAGCTGAATCCGTAGCAAATTTATTGCCTAAAATATTAAGTGAATCAATAATATCTATCGCATCCGTCGCTTCGATATTGAACGACTTCATGGCCGTGACCATATCACTTACAGCTGTAGCATCATCGACCTCGCCAACGTTTGAGTATATGGAAGAGTACTCCGCGAGTACAGCTGATTCATCGACATTGAAGCCCAGCTTTGCCCAGTTAGCACTCTGAGTAACGAAACTAGAAGTAGTACGCCCTAACTCCTGAGCTTTCTTGTTTGCATTATCAAGAAATCGAGAGTATCGCCTATCCGTCTCATCCGTAACTTTATAGAGGTTAGTCATTGCCGTATCAACTTCATAAACTGCCGAAACCATTTGCCTGATGGTTGTAATGGTTTTCATTATCACGGCTGTAATACCAAACCACTGACCAAACTTACTGGCCTGATCCTTGATACTATCCATAAATGACCTACCCAGCTTGTTTGATCGGCGGGCAGCACCTTCAATATTCACAAACCCCTGTCGTATTTCTTCTAATCGAGCCTTGGTGATCTGAGCACTTGAATTCAACTCATTTAAATATCCGTTTATCTGAGATCCATACGCTTTGACACCCATAGTCTTTGAGTTCTTGTCAGCAAACTCCTTGATCCTGTTCGTCAAATTATATCGAGACTGCTCAGAGGCAAGCTTGGTCTCGGCAGTGGTTAACTGTTTTACCTCATTCTTGACCTTAGCCAACACCTGCTGATACTCTTTCCAGACTGCAACCTTATCCTTTTTGGTCAGATTGGTATTCAGTTTTTGACTGAGTGAAATGAGTGTTTCATAGTCCGTCTTTAGTCCGGGTGGGATGGCAGCAGTCGCCAACGAATTGTAATTTTTTGAAGCCTTGGATACATCTGAAGACACTTTACTTTGAGCAATAGCCTTATTAATTTTCTGTATTTTTTGATATTCGTCATCTAATGCCTTATTAGCGGCCCTGTTTTGAGCTGTAGCTTGTCTCTTTTCCTCGGCTCGTCTTGCTGATTCGGTGGCTTCTCGGACTCTGCCCATAGCGTTGATCAACTTGTTTTGGGCTTTATCTGCTTTTTCCGCACCAGAGACCGCTTGCTTATAAAATTCTTTAGCCCATTGATTAGCCTCTTTACTTGAGACCGCATCGCCCATCAAATGTTTTATTTCCTTGCTAAGCGTGCTCACTTGATCGCGTACACTCTTTTTCGATTTAGCAAACTCCTCTAAATCAAGAGTTGCACTAAGTTTTACTTTCTCCATTAGAAGCTGTTTTTGAATTGCTGGTATACTTTTAGCATCAAGTTTAGCTTCTAATAAAATTCTAAAATCTGAATTACTTCCCATGTTGCTCCTTTCCAGATTGACTTTTGAACAACAAAAAAGAGCCAGGATTAACCTGACTCTCTATAAAAACATTATTTAGTTAATAGGACATCGGCTTCAATATCCATGTTGTGTTTGGGTGTGGGTGCTCTTTGATAAATTGAGCAACCTCATCAATGTCCCCCTTATTTGTGTCCTCTACAATCTCTGTGTTGAGTGCATCACTCTGAATCCCGATTACTTTGATATATTCCATATTAAATACCCCCTGTTTTATGATAAGGTGAGTATATATTAGTTGGTTACAAAATAGAATCCATATGTACAAAATAGAGGTTTATATGTACAAAATCAGGACAGCATAAAATTATCCACTTCAAAATATTCTTCAATGCTTTTTCTGAAACTCTCATAGTAAGGAGGCGTAACTGGTATCTCTTCCTCGCCAATAAATACCTTGTTGTGGCTGAACGATGTAACATACACAAGGTTGACCAAATAGCTTTTATGTATACGAACAAAGTGTGGATGTATCCTTTTCACCTCGTCTTCAAATACATCCAACTTTTTATAGATTTTATACGGAAAAAATTCTCCATACTTGAGCATAAGTCTTGTGGCTCGGTGATTGAAGGTGGCATATTTTACCTCATTTAAATCAACCTTATAACCAACCTGTTTAAAACTGACTAAATAGAACCTTTTTACAGATGCATTCAATTCGGATATGACTTTTCTCAATACACTATTTACGTCATCTTGCAATAGTGGTTTAGTTAAAAACCCAGTAGGATCAGCATTTGCCACATCCATAGTATTCTTGGCGTTTGCATAAAAGGAGATAAAGATCATCTTTGTATCAGGATATGATTTCTTAATGAACCTAGATACGTTTGTTCCCCTTTCATTTTTACCGATCATTACGTCCATAAAAATGATATCGAATTTCTTCTCCTCATTAAGATATTCAATCAACTTACTGCCCAAATTAAAATACTCAATGTGCAATGGCTCCTCAAATGGATATTTCTCTATGTACTTTATTAAATCCTTGATCTCACTCTTTTTATCGTCACATATTGCTATATTCATATCTATATGATAACGCTTCGTCACGGAAAAGGGAATAGATTATTTTTGGAAGTCAGGAAGTACGAAGGCCTCTTGCTGCAAGTTCTTTGCGAAACAGAGGAACGACATTTTCTTCAGCATATTGAATAAAGTCTGTCCAGTAAAAGCCGGGACGGAAGATATCTGCAGAACCATGAAAGCCATATGATGCGAGATTAGCAACATCGTAGCCAGAGATACCAAGATAGTGCATTACACTCAGATCAATAAATACTTCAGCCGTATTTTTATCTACAAGATTGAATTTAGGAGATTTGAGGAACATATATGATCGTGTATACCATTCCGGTTTGTACATGTCATAAAACTCAGTCCGAATGTATTCTTGCAGCTTCTCAGCCAAGTGTTGTGCCACAGTTTGCAAGGCTTCTTCTTTAACACCCTCGATGTATGCCGCTATATCGGCCACTTTTGAAAATGCTTTAGCACACATATTACTTCAGCTTCAATGAAGATATCATTACCGCCAGGTCATCCGGAGAAGTAGTATTCAGTACTGCCACCAGATTCTGAAGTGCACCGCGAACATCCTCACTACTTTCATGTATTCTAATAACATATCCATACAGGATAGCCTTTGCTTTGATTTCTCTATTCTTCATTTTAATCCAATTAATAATCATATGTCTATTTCTCCTTTTGGTTCTCTTTTTTCTTCTTTTCCCGTTTACGGGCGGCACGTTGTTTCTTCACAAAATCATAGTCACACCAGCCACCATCAATTTTTGAATACGTAATCCAGCTGTAATTGACATCTGGATAATGATAACGAAACATTTTCTTTTTCAAGGTGGCAACACTATCGGGACACCCTTTAGTGTCAATCACTTCTACTGATCCATCGGAATACTGTATGACAAAATCAGCTACATAGGTTATTTCGTTAACCTTTTTATTGTTGTGTTTAAACTCCGGTTGCAGAATATACTTGCGTTGCAGTTCAAAATCAGTAATATCACCAGATTTTAATGCAGGACACACGACATCACGGTAGTATCTCATTTCAAGTTCTGAAGCAAATACAATCCCGTCATATGTGCGTTTCCGCGGATCTTTATCAACATTAAATTTACTTCTTGCTATTTCAATCACCTCATTTTTTGATATTAAGAGGCAGGAGAGTAGTTCAGTCTTTTACTCTCCAAAATAAAAAAATGCCCCTACCACATGACTGAACTTATCTGGTAGACGCATTTTAATGTTTATAAATAATGGGGGAGCAGTAATCTTCCTGACTATACTTGTTTTCTTCATCGTTCACGGTCACAGGTGTATTGTTCTGCTCATTACGTGCATTCTCTTGCACAACCGTAGTTTAGTTATCTGTTTCTGTAAAAGTCTTTTAATGTGTTAAATAGTTTATAATTCTTTTTATATTTCCATACAGTGATACCATTCTCAGTCTTCACAAATGTGTATGGTATCCCTTTATCTCTCAGAAATAACATTTCCAAGGGATTTTCACAGCGAAATTCATTGTCAAATTTCTTCGTTTCTATTACATTCACCTCTTTATCATATTTTCGTAAAAAATAGGGACACAAACTTCTTGCTGAATAACAAGTGAATTATGTCCCTATCCCTCGTTATTCATCACACACTTCTTTGTTTACCTCGGCAGCAGCCTTCCCTCTTTTTGGTTTTATCTCTGGAATATCAGCTGAAGCGGTCTTGGCAGCAACATCAAAATCTTCCTTTGAAACAACCGTATATTTATTACCAGCACGCTGTACATAAACTATATCTCCCGGCTTAGCTGCAAGTTCCCTGTTGGACAGCTGAACTTCCACACCATCAAACGAAACAACCATATTTATGGCATGACTTCGTTCTACCTTACATTCTTTGATCATTTCAATTCCTTTCATTAAAACGCCCCAATTCATTATCGGATCGGGGCGTTACCGATATTATTCAGTGATTTCAGCAATCTCCATAATGTTACCCTCTCTGTCTTCCAAGACATCAAAAGTAATCGTCAGCTCGGCCGGATCACCGTCAGAAGAGAAAGACCATTCCATATTTCTCTGAGGAGATGCTTTAAAGGCTGTAATTTTGACCGGAACCAGATTACCATTCTCGTCCTTATCCAGAGTCTCCTGAGTAATGCGGAAATCTTTTGGTACTTTTTTGTTGTTGAAGCTTACTTTCTTCACGCCGGAAGTTTTATTTACCAGATATGCTACGGTATAATCAGTACCTGACGCAATTTCAGAAGCATTGGTTGCTGTAAAGGTAGTACCAGCAGCAGTGCCATCAATTGCTTCACCACCGAATTCACCTTTTGCATAAACATATACAGTGCCAGCAATAGGCGTGTCTGGCAGAGTCAGAGAGCCCTCCGTTGAACAAGTGATATCCTCGTTAACCGGAACTACTGCAGATGTTTCGATTTCGCCGTCGCTCAGCAGAGCATAGATGCGGAATGGGTGTACCTGAAACGTCAGAGCCATGGTAGCGTCAAGCGGATTATCGAATTTGATGGCCTTTGATCCCATCTTCATTGCATATACTGGGTCGCTTGAGAAGCCTGCGGTTGTGGTATTACAAAAATCTGCGTACATCCATGGCTGGTTTGTTGCATATTCGCGAATGTCCAATTTGCAACACTGTCTGTTCGCCATATTAAGATCCATATTAATTTCCTCCTTGAAATGACACCCGTTAGGGGTGGATTGTTATTTGTTTTTCTTCATATAATCCATTGGTTTATAATCCGAAGATTTTTTGAATGAAAAAGTATTAGCTGCCATATTGTCATAATAATCATATTGCCGGGCAGCAGCATATTCCTGAAATAATATCATGAACTGATAATAAGTCAGATCCCACACATTGAGCAGGTTGATCCCGGTCTTGTTGTGGGTACAGAATTTGCGAATCATGTTATCTAAGGTGTAATTCTCGTCAACTTCCTGTTTTTGAGTCTGAGGACTATGTTGCATCATCTCATAGAGTTTGCGAGCGTATTCGTTTTTAAATTTTGGCTCTTCGCTCTCTGATTTCTTTATCCCAAGTATTTTCCTTAACTCATCACGGAAGAATTCGAAATTTTCATTGTTGATTTCTCCAACCTTGACCTTCTTACCATCATTATCCTCATAAACTAGGAAGGAAAAAAGGCATTCATCAAATATAACAGTACCTTCAGTAAAATAGCTGAGCAGATCTAATAGGAAAGCTGGAGTGCTGAGCATTAGAAGATTATAGACCGTAAATTCAGCTTGCTGTTCTTTGTTTAGGCTTTCGTAGTGCTCATAAGAACCACTGTTTTTTAAATAGTCGTACCATGATGTTGATAAGATATTCAGATACATTGAAAAGGTCTGATATTGAATGGTTCGTATATCTCTTAGCGTTGGACATTTGATATGGCCGATTCCAGAAAGATAGAAAGGCTCATTGCATAGGTAATCAAAGGGGGTATAAGTCATTAGAGTCCCCCTGCTTTAACATTGAATTCAGGAACTGTGAGAATTAGCTCTCGTCCATAGTATTTATTGTGAGGGAAGAAGTGTCTTGCACTTCTTATTTCAAAATGTCCAATGCCCACCCGTTTGTTGCTTATGTGTTCACGCAATGTCTGTTCCACCATGTCGGTCAGTATATCTATTCTGGTGCCAAGATAACCCTTATGGGTATACTCCATAATATCTCGGTGGCACTGAACCCATATTGTCAGCTCAATATTTTTAATTGTCCGGGAACCCATGCCTGATAGTGCAGATTCAACACAAATATAGCTCTGAGCCTCGGTTTGTGTGTCATCAATATATAGATATGGCCAGATATTTTTGTAAACTAATTTCTCATCATCTATGTCCGGATCGGCAGCAACCAACCCAGAGTCTGAGACTATTTTTCTGTCCATTAATATAGTGCAGATATCAGGATTAGCCAACAGAGCAGAGATGACATCAGACTTGATTAGTGGTAAATCTCTCAATACAGAATCCATAGCCACCTCCTAAAATACACCCAGAACTTGGACATCCATTTCACTATTGACCTCGCCATCCACGAGTAATTGCAATAAAAAAGAACTGCCAATGCAGCTCTCATCCACCACGCCAATAACTATTCTGTTATCCTGCTGGGAGAATATGTTTATTTTATCTTTAATGTCGCCGGTGATATTCCATGAAAAAGAAACATCGGACACACCATTACCGTCTGTATCAGTAAATGCTGCATTATACGTCTTTTGGCCCCGGCCAACCCTTATCTTATTGTCGCCGGTGATAGTCGATAAAACTGCCGTTTCAAGATCCACCTGTTTAGAAGTGGGAGAGTGGTAGTCTGCGATCCATACCTGTTCACCGGAATCGAGAGTAATTAGCTTATCATCATTCAATCGTTCTGTCTGAGTGTAAATGTAGTAGGTTACACCTTTGGTTCCGAACCTCATAGACACATTGTCCGGTCGTGTTAGTTCATAAGCCGAGGGAGATGTCAACTCATGATCCATAAACATACGCTTTCCATTCCTAAGTCTAAGTGTCTCTGAGTCAAGAGGCATATATACCATATACTGATTGGTTGCCAGCGTGATTGTATTATTACCTTTTTCGCCATTGTTATATGCAGATGCATTCATTACATATGAGGGCCGTTCGATTAATTTATTTTCTTCATCTAGCCATCTTTGAACATAGTTGCATTCGTACATTTTTCCATCAACATAAATTTCGTCATCAGCATCTGCCTCATAAACCAGCCAAGTACGATTAGACCATTCAACATAATCGCCAGCAACAATATTCTCTCCCGGAAGGGATTCAAACTCTTTGGTATGCGTTGAAGTGCTAGTATTAATTATGATATAGGTATCATTTCCATTAATTTTGACATTTTTATATGATGGATTACAGGGCGCATTTCGAAGAATGTCATTTCGCAGCCGCTCAATATTTCGATCCCGTTGAGTGGTTCCGTGAAGATTAAGTCTTGCCTTATATCTATCCATACGAATCCCTCTCTTTAAAGTACTTTTCATTAATATTCTGTAGTATCCGAATACACTTAAAGACTTCTTTTTTACAGATATCTGCGGTATAATCTTCCGATATCAAATACTGAATGGTGTTTAGTATTGTAATGAATTGAGGCTCATTCACCAATAAATGTATTAGCCTTTTATTCCCGATCAACTCTCTTTGGTAGCTTTCCAAATAGGCTTTCAGTGTAATTGAATTTTCTTCTTTCATTGGCAGTATCTTGTAGGTTTTATCAATTAAGAATTTGAAGTAGTTGCAAAAACACTCATTGGGAATAAGACCATATTCGACTTCTATCATGTTTTTAACTCCTTCATATCAGCAATACGAAAAGAGAACTCATTAGTAACACTTCGCGCTTGTTTTTGAGCTTGCTCATACCGGTTACTGATTTTTTCTAACAGGTTAGCCGGAGAAAAGAAGGAGAAGTCTTTAGTAGATAATGAATTTCTGAGATTTTCAATGTTATTTAGGTAGGGCCTCAACCAGAAGACTGACATCCACTCAATTATAATGTCAATGACTTCATCAGGAATATAGTTTTCAAAACACATTAATTCATCATCTCTTAAAGTCAAATCTACCACTGGGGCAACTACTCGATTGCATTTGGCAATAGCTTTGGACATAAGGGCCAACAAGGTCTCTGATTGTAATTGATCAGAAAGTAGCAATAAGTCAGGATCGGTAATTGTATCTTTAAATGCCATGAATACATTATCATATTCGGTTACCATGTCACATACCTCCTCTGCTAAATGCCGAATTCAATACCCAGAACGGCTTCCAGAGCTTCAATCTTACTGTTTGAATCAATTTCTTTGGCATCAATTTTTATTTTTGCCCTCGTTGCTATCGTATTTTTCATACCAGCAGAAAGAGGAGCAATCATTTTGATTATATTTTTAGGTGATTCGTCAAAGATAGAATCGATGTTTTCAGGAGTAAATACGTGCTCATAATATTGAGATACTTTTAAGAAGCTATAAATTTGAACTGCGGTGTAATCGCTGGTGTCTTCGCACACAATCCAATTATCCTGAAAGAATCTTCGGTCACTGTTTCTCATAGCTACTAACTCTGACAGCTCAACATACTCTGTAGAACCATACTCGTCCCACACAACTATATGACCAATTAGTTTTTTTGAAACATAGATGGCTCCTCCTTGTACATTACATGTCACAGGCACAACCGTATCTAATGGGATCTTCATCATTTTTTGTAAGTTATCAGCAGTGACCGCCTTATCGACAACCGGTTTTTCTGAAGACAACTTCTCTTTCAATGACTGACTATATTCAGCACGGATCTGCGCCTCAATTTCCGCGCGCATAAGAGCCTCTTTTTCTGCCTTTTTTATTTCTCTCTGTTCCTTTGTGTACGCCAAAGTGTTTCCTCCTTTTATTCATAAATAGGTCTGGAAATAGATTTTTCCAGACCTTGCTCAGTGTGATTATGAAAGCTGATAAACCCCATTGGTTTCCTTCATCACAATAGCTGTTCCGTATCTCTGACCCATTAAAAATTCCTGTGACAGATCAGCATTGTTCAGCGGATCGCCTGGAATGATAAGGGTGTCACCTTCAGTTACTAACTTAACAAATTTGTCGTCTGCACAAATAACATACAGGTCATTGCCAAGTACAAATTCAGTAGAGCCGACTTTGTGAGCATTTTTCATGGCAATGATAGGATTCTCTCCGATATGGCCATAATATCCCATGGCGTAAAGGTCTTCTTTGGCAGAGTTTGCATCTGCACCGGTAACACCAGTGATTTTTCTGACAGCCTGTTTCGAACCAAGAATAAATGCAGTCTTCCCGTCATTGGCTGCTTCAACATGATCGATTAAAGTGAGCAGTTTATTTTCCTCAAAAGAACCACTTGCTTTATAAGGGGTTGTTAAGTTGCCGAAACCGGCAACAATACCACCGTACATATCAGAGTTGATTTTTAATGCAAAGGATTTTGTGACCTTATCGATCAATTTGTTAAAATCAGTTCTGCCAGAAAGAAGGCGGTTAATCTCTTCATAAATCTTAATGCCTTTCAACTGAGCTTTAACTGGCATCTCTGTACCACCAGTGATTCGCTGTCTGCGAATTCCCTGAGTTCCCTCAGCGATATCAGCTACAATAAATAAGTTGTCATCCTCGATTTCAAAGATATTAGTATCTCCTAGTGAAAGGTTTCTAAAATCAACAAAGTCGAAGAGTGGGCAGGTATCAGGCAACCCTTCAATCACTGTTTTTGTTATAATCTCTTCGATAACAGCAAACAATCCACCACATTTGCCGTCTCGAATTGCACGATAATCAAGTTTGGTAGAACCTCCGTTTAATTCCACGAGCGCTAATTTCAGGGTCTCCATAGAGTCTGATACAGAGTAATTACCACTTGGAGTTCCTTTATACGCATCAATCGCAATCTGAACTAAGTCTTTCTTCATAATTATGTATTCCTTCCTTTCGTTAATTACATTACTTCGTATACGTTATAGGTATATCGGCCAGAGACTTCTGTACCGATGAATTTAGCCACCACATTAGAATCAACAGTTTTGTCCGCCCCAGAACCTTCGTTCCCAATAGAGAAAATGTCCCCCTTCTGAAGCATGAACACACGAATCACCTGATCAGCCTTATTTTTATAGGTATCCAGGCCATGATAGCCGGTCTCTTCGTATTCCAGTTCCGGAGTACAAACGATACCAATATAAGTATCACCGGATTCTGGAGTGGTCGCTTTGTGAACTTCGCGCTCTCCATCCAGTAGAGTACCAATCGTAACTAACTCTCCGTTTTCAATTTCAGCAGCTACATCAGATTCAAAGTATTTTGCACTTTTAATTAAGGATGGCACTTTGGTAGCACCCATATTATCTGTTCTGACAAATTTACATTTCTTTAACATTTAAAAGTCCTCTCTTTCATTTACTTGTTTAAGTAACGTTTCATTAAACCGTTATACGGTTCATTAGTGGCAGCAGGGTCTTCATTCACTGGGAATTTGGAAAAGTCTGCTTTTACTGACTCAATAGTTTTTGAATCTAGTGAGTGAAGGCCAACAATATATGTACACTCCTTGCCTAATTCCTCAAGAGAATATTTGCCAACATTCTCCTTTAGGGCAGCAAACTCGGCAGTATTACCGATTTTGGATTCAAAACGGCTGAAGACTGTTTCAGCTTCTCTTTGATTCTTATAGGCAATAAGTGAATCTACATCTTCATTTGCGGTCACGTGCGTTGCTTTGTACTCTTCATGAGTCGCTTTTAATTCTTCATAGCCCAGTCGTTCCTCATCTAACTTTCGCTTTTCATCCAAAGTCAACCACATCAGAACCATCTCTTCAAAATTGCCTGTTAGGGTTGCTGTAATAGTAGATTCATCAAACGTATAGGTGTATCGACCATAAGTGCATGTGTAATCATCTTTAGTCCAGTGGTTTCTCTCGACATATACAAATTCATCGGAAAAGTCTTTAATCCAGAAGTAGGTTTCTTCGATGTAATTACCGGATGCGTCCTTGGTAATAATTGGATCTAAGGCATTTTCAAGGGCCTGTCTTTTCTGATTGTAGGTTGCCGAAAAGGGTAAGATTTTCTTCTCTCCGAACATCCCTTCCATTTTTACCGAAAGTTCCTCTAAAGAGAGTTCTTCTATTGAAAAGTCCAGATCTTTGATGGTCTTTGCATACTTTTCAAGAATTTTTAATTTGTCATTCAATTCTGTTCCTCCTTTTATTTCTTCACTTTTCGAAAATAGGTATTTTAACTCATCTTTCATTTGCTCGATCATAACTCGGAAGTCATTATCATCAATACTGAAATCTGCTGGAATAAAGCTGGCACTTGGAAAACACGGATTAACATTGAATTTAGGATCATCTGACTTATTTAACATGCATAATGCATCAAAAGAAAAATCGATAATATTTGCATATGAATTATCTTCGGCCAGTGGCTCAGATTTACTGTACAGAATCTCCATAGAGTGATTAAATAAGTGTTCGTCATTGTAGATTGTATCGGCCAATTCGGGGTATCTGCCAATCCAAATTACAACATCACAAACTAGATACTGTGAGACGGTACCGTCTTCTTCAACAACATCTTCATATACTGGTTTCTCAGAGGGGATAGCAACACCAAAAGGGATACATTGGCTTTTTAATTTATAACCATTCGAAATATCAATTTTATAGTCGTGCCCACCCAGATACCAAGTACCGTTATCATCACACATCAGGTGTCCCACTACAGGAACATATGCTAGTGATGGGTATGCTTTGTTAACATTCTCGATGTCAAAATATGATTTGTTTTGATTTTTTCCCAGTGCCAAGACATAGCATTTTGCTTTCATGAAGCTTTCGTTCAGCTTTTCAAAAGATGTTAATTTAGATTTGAAAAGTAAAGATATATTTTTTTTGTCCAAAATTTACCTCCTTTCTCATGCTAAAAATGAAGCATGTTATTATAAAAGAAGTCCTTTGTTTCATAATTTTCATGCAGATATCGCAATAGATCTTCTGAAACAAAAAAAGCATAAACCGTTTCCGAATTTATGCTTTCCAAAACATATTTAAAACCAAGCGATATGAGCTTTTCTGCTATCGTTGGGTTTAAAACTTTAATTAGTTTGTCGTTAATATTAATCACCACCTAATACTATCGGTTCTCCGCGTTCCCATTGTTTTCTCTGCCAACTTCTGTTGAATCTTGAACAACTGCACCTTTTTCCTCTTGGGTGGGAGCACCACCTGCTTCACCAGCAGTACTTTGTATATTTGAACTAACAAGAGGTGTTGTCCATTTTTTTGATGACAAATTAAGAATGTCTTCTTCTAAATATGTCATACCAATTACCTCGCTGGGTGATAGCCCAAGAGAAGACGCATATTGCATTTTTACAGGCAACCCATATTGTGCAGCTTTAGATAATCTATTCACATGTTGATCAATATTAAAAATTGACTGGTCTGAAAATTTGATTTTAAAGCCATAGGGTAGATCCATTTTTTTTATTTTTTTATTGAATACCCGTTCAAATTGTTGTAAGAGTGAAAATGCTATTTCTTCATCCGGTTTAACAGAGAGGGTGAGTGATGAGCTACTAGTTGCTTTGGTTGATCCGAAAATAAGAGAGCTGGTACCTGAGGAAAACCAAAAACCTTCTTCAGCACTGACAACATTGTTTTTATCAGAAACCGCAGAGTTACTAAAAGAAAAATCTTGAACTTCAAATGGAGACAGGAGTAGTCCTATACCATCAGGGAGATTTTGAGCCATTTGTTCGTAATATTTTAATGCGGTTGCATATTCCATTTTAGGAACACCTTGTTCATCAACATCCATCTTGGCGGATAGGGCCTTGTAGTTGTCATTTTCGGCCTTAGCTTTCTGTAACATCTTATAGTCTTCAATATCATATACGGATAATAACAGTCCCGTAAATAATGGGAGAGAATATACCGGATCAGATTCGTCCGCTTTAATACAAATTCCATTGCTGGGTTCAAACCATCTGTTCTTAGCGTCTCCCTTTATCTTTTTTTCTTTGTTTCCCTTATACTTTTCCCAAGCAAGGACAAATTCCTCGCCATAAACTTCGAGTAAATAAGTCTTTCCATTAAAATAATCCAAATCAATAGAAGGTACAAAAGTTCCATCTTCTATTGAGGAGATTTTGGCATATTGACTGTCAAATGGTTTTATGTAAAAAGAGTCATTACTTTCGTAAGTTAGACCATAGTATACGCCATCCCGAATAGCTATTGTTATAGCTTTTGCTGCCTCCTGTCGTAAATTATATTTCTCACATTCATTAATAACAAAAAGGTATTTATTTTTGTAGTCATTTTTCTTCTTGTGTGTAAATGCTACATTTGTTGGAATCACCGTATAATTATAAAGAAGGATAGTGGAGTAGTAATCGATCAAGCGTCGATAGTGACTGGAAACAAGATATAAAAATCCGCTTAGATTCCGGATTTCTTTCTCATTTTTTTGCGGATTCTCCAGTAATGTTACTATTCTGTCTTTTGGATATTTCTTATATATGACACTTTCATTTCGACTGTTAATAAGATCTTGAACCATATTCTTTTTTAAATTGGCAAAAGAAAGACTGGCATAACGCAATAACAACTTATCTTGTTCTTCCTTTGATAATGTTTCGACTTTCATACACTGCCTCCTTTCTTATAATTTTCGTAAAACTGGCTGCTTAGACATGATGAATTTGGACGGATCAATGTATTCAGACGAAGGTCTTTCGATAATTTTACCCTTCCTCATACGAGCCAAGTACCAACAGAGGAGACCGTACACGAAAACTCTATCATCATGCATTATATTCCTTTTATCTGGAGGGAAATCGTATCTTACATTACCAGCATTAACATATTTACACATGGTAACAATTTCTGTTTTCATTAGATCGATCTGAACTAAGGCGTTTTTCTCATCGAGAGATAGGTCGTATCGATTTTCATTTCCATCGTCATCGATAGAGATGATATAATCCTTCCCCTCTGAATCTGCTGGGAATGAAACAACCCCAAGCTTAGTCATTTTTTCGGCGGCATCAAAAATTTCGTTTCGATGAGATTTGGGATCTACCAATTTCATGATATCAATTGCATCTCTAAATCTTCGGGCCGTAGCTTCATTAGCCTTATGTGATTTATCTATGACACCTTTGTGTGTTTTTCCATCCTTACCTGTCCAGTTTTCAAGCATATAATCAGAAACACCACCAATCATTTGACCACCAGATCCAGAATCACAAATAACAGCCTCAATGTTTTCATAATCGAGTTTTTTGCGAAACGATCCATTATATTCTAAAAGAAGATCTTGGAATCTTTTTACCTGATCAGGCAGAATCATAGGTGTTTTTTTCTTTGTGGAAATATCAACTAGACTTACGACATTAGCAATATTCATACACCATCCACGTTCCTCATCATCAAATAATTCTGCGATACCAATAATGCTGTTGTCATTCAATCTGGCAGAATCCCATGCGATTAGAAAAAGTCTGTTCCCAGTATCATTGGTTAACAATGGTGGATTTAATTTTGTGTGTTGCATAATTTCGCGTCTTGTTAAAATCTGTCCCTCATGTGAATCTGCGCTAAACTTATTGTATAATTCTCTTAACGCTTTATCTCGATTATCCCCCATTGCCTTATCAACCTTGTCCTGGCTAATCAATGCGGGATACTGTTCTCCATTGTATTTGGCTTTCATAACCATGTCGATATTGTAGTTACATACAAAATACTTAGGATCTCCCATGATCATTCGCTCAGAGAAGTATCGGAATTTTTTATAATATTCTGATGATGTATCTGATGCAGAGGATGCATACAATAGTTGCCGGGGAAGGCCTTTAGGTTCCAAGGTAATATCAACATTCCCACCGAGTTTAAAGTTTTCATCCTGGTTTACGAAGTTTTCAGCCTGTACAAAAAGTTCATCAGAAAACCATCCGGCCTCATCAAAACATACCAAATTGGCTCTTTTCCCTTTTATATTGGTGATATCACTGTTTAGTGTGTTTATTTCAGCACCATTAAAGAGTACGCAAGTGAATGATGCAGGATTATGGACAAAGCCATCTGAGTTAACTCCGTTCTTTTTGAGCTCATTGAAAAATACATCTGTGCAACCAGAGAATGATTCTATTTCTCTTTTAGCTATCTTTTCGACCTTCTTGTATACCTCTTTTGCCTGATCACCAGTATTTCCCAGAAAATATGTAACATGAAATGGGAATAAGAGACTTCGAGTCATCGTATATACACCTAGTTTTGTTGTTTTTCCGGCATTCCTTGATTCGAGCCATAGTACAAAATCTCTAGACCAAGAATTGTAAAAAGCGAATTTTTGAAGGTCTAGTAATTCTATTCCCATAAACCGACTTGTAAATTCAACTGGGTAAATTCGGCCCCACTGAATCACCTGGCAATATTTATCGTACGTTTCAAGTTTTCGTTGTGAGATCTCTTTCTGAGACGGTTTGTTGAATATAGTAACTGCCATTATGTCTCACCTACTTTTGGTATATCATTTGTACTTTTTAAATGCTTGATCTCGATTTTTTGCAACCTCACTTGCTCTTCAAGTTTCATGATCTTATCATGTAGAACAACAACTTCTTGAGACTGATCAGCTAGCATTTTTGCATATTCATCTGATGTGAAATTTAGTTCTTCAAATAATGCTTTAGCATTGTCGGCAGCTATTTCTTTATACGATTCAGAGAGTTTGATATCGATCAAATTTACCTTTATCTCCTCAAAACCATTTTCTCCCATCTCTTTCATGATATTTGTAAGAGTGGTGCTGCCTCGACCACCTTTGCCAGAACTTTTTGCAGATAGCCCATTTTCACTTGCAATGGAGTTGATTGCTTTTTCAAGACGGTCTTTTATTGCTGTGAGAGAGCTGATGATAGAATTATCAGGAGATTTTTTTCGTAATTCACTATTTATCAATTTATCTACATTGTCTAACTGGAGCGTGGTTTTAACCAGAGACATGACTCGTTGCATTTTGTGTGGATCTTCTAATACGTCATCAGTCAAATAGTCTGCCATCGTATTAAATAGGAATTTTCTGTTGGTATCAGTGTAATTTTCATCTTCAAAACAGTCATAGCCAACCGACTGCAGAACATAGTTTTTATTTTTGATGTCGGAGGAGTTCCATCTGATCTCACTGTTTTCTCGCATTTCATCCACTGTTTTTAACCCATCTTGCAATAAATTGATGAGAAAAGTAGTGAAGTTTTTAGCCTTGTACTGTGTCCCATTTAATAGTTTTGCATAGTTTCCTAGTGAAAAATTAGCATTATCTCTTGTTTTTTCATATAGTTCCTCTGAAAAGTACAAATCAAGGTAATGACACATGATTATGAGTGCAATTTTTTCGTCTTTATATTTATATTTATTTTCTTTATATAGTTCATTGGCACACTCAAAGCAAATGCTCGTATATAGTTCATTAGCGGTATAGAGAGGACTGGTCTTTGACATAAAAAAATTACCTTTGGGGTCATCCAGTTTTTTGCCACACCGCGTACACTTATATGTGGGAGAAGAGTGAGATTTAGTGTCATCATAGCGTTTAGTATTTGGTGCTTTTGGTTTTGTGGTGGCTATATGATCACCATCCTTTCATTCTTCAAATATCGTTGAAATGGCTGTTTAAAGCCAAAAATAAAAAGTGCCTCATCAATAAATGAGACACCTTTAGATCGTCCTAATAGGGCATTAATTTATGATTTTATGCAGTTTTCTCTGGAATGGATATAGGTTTAAAGTGTCTAGTCCCACTTGTCAATATTCAAAAATATGGGGTTAATAGAGCAGAATGAGCAATCTCGACCCTTACAAAACGAATATTGGGGTTTTTAATTACAGGTGCTTATCAACAACTTTGTCTAGCTGCGTTTTGGCATAAGATTCGACCTTGGCAAAGGTTTTTTCAACGAGATGAGAGATAAAGTCCTCGGTAAAAATGAATTTTGCCCAACGTGGAACCAGAGCATACAGCTGTTTAACTACATAATTGTGCTTGTCAGTACCGGCCTTTTTAACGTTTATGTACTCCATTTCAGCTTCAGCGATAAAACCATCTGCCTTGCTGGTTAATTCGGCACAGATATTTTTGATTTCGGCCTTTGTTTTTATATAAATGGCTACGCCGCCAAAAATAAGTAAAGCAATAAACTTTACGACTTCCAGAATCATATCAGGATTCATTAAATGCTCCTTTCTGAGCAATTGGTTTTAAACGAAAGCATCAAACGCATCGTCTTCATCGTCCCGGATGACATAATGCTTTGAGGTGGTTTCGCTAGATTCGTGACCCAGTAGTTTCTGAGCCGTCTCAAGAGACTTGTGTTCATGAACAACCAGATTGGTGGCTCTCGACTCTCTGAGTAAATGCGGATGAACTCTCCGCCCTACAATTTTTTCGAATAGGCCATTACACCAGTTATTGAATGTACCCTCACCAACCTGTGTGGTTACCCCATTCTTCTGTTTTATGACAAACATGTATGGACAATCGTCATCCCCACGTATTTCGAGCCACTTCTTCAGAACATCCATGACATCCTGCCCGAATTGCAGCTTGCGGACTTTCCCGACTTTTGATCTGCCCTTACACCTTATGTCATGCGTTTTGTACGCCACGGAGATGATTTCAGATATATTTCCATTCTCATCTCTGATTTGAACAGGTTTTTCCTGGGGAGTATATTCAACCACCTCTTTAAGCAGTTGCCGCGTCTCAGCCCTACGGCATCCGGTACTATAGGAGAATTTTAAGTAGGCTAATTTTTGCCATTCTCCAAGCTCAGTCAATCTTGTGCACAGGTTGTTATACTCGGCGGGAGTGAGTGGTTCCTTCTTGTGTACATACCCTGTCTTGATTACGACCATCTCTGAAGTGACATAGTTCCGGAACATCGGATATTCCTCTTCATAATAAGACTCGATGAATTTGTTTAACGCACTAACTGCTGATTTTTTGAATTTGATTGCAGAGTCGGACAAACCACGGTTGGTTAACCAATTCAGATATCTCAAAAACTCTTTTTTCTTAATATCAACGCAATCTTTATTCTTTAGATTTTCTTTTACCCACCAGAAATAGATTCTCAGGGCGGAAGTGTATGCAGTTTGAGTTTTTACGGAGAGGTGGGTTTGGTTACTAAGATAGTCCTGAACCATTTCTCGATTAAATGTGGACACCTCACCCCACATTTCCTCTGTCACATCATCAGATCGTTTAGCGATTTCACTCATATAAACACCCCCTTTCTTGCAAATAAAAATGACCAGTCACGTCAATGTGCGGTCACAGTTTGATTTTTTTATATAATTCTTCGATTGTCACATTCTCGCCAACAGAGATACCAGTATCTAGCAGATCGACAAGTAATCCTTCCAGCAGCTTCGCCTCATCATACGTGAGGTTGACTGTTTTTACGCTCTCATCATACATTTGATCACCCCTATTCTATTTATTTACAGCGTTTTTAAACGCTTTACCAGCTTTGAATTTAGGAGTGTTACATGCAGCAACGGTCATAGATTCTCCCGTTTTAGGATTTCGGCCCTCGCGCTCAACTCGGCGTGTTACACTGTAAGTGCCGAAGCCTGTAATGTTGATTGTTTTACCGGCAGCAGTCTCATTTTTGATTATGTTGTTATATGAATCAATCACCTCTTCGATGATTTTTTTGCTCATTCCGGTCTGAGCTGCAACCATATTGATGATATTGGGTTTATTTAGTTTTGTTTCGCTCATGTTAAGGGCTCCTTAGTTTAGTTTGATGTTATATGTAGATTCACGCCCATCATCAGGGTTGAACATCATTAATGTCTGTCCTGCTTTAGAATACAATCGTTTATCATTAGAATAATCATCAGCACCACATAACGATCTGATCAATATATTTTCAATGTCAAATGATTCAAATTCTTCGAGATGGTGTTTGTCGGCCGATACTGTATAATCGATTGTCTCACCATAAAGCCGGGAGAACAGAGTATTGACAGTAACTCCTAAATTGCGGAACTTATCCAGATCTCCATGAACACAACAAATATTGAATCCTAAAATGTTGAGTTTAGTAAACTCCTTGTATTCAGATTCGATTATTTCTACTTTGGGATTATTCTGGAATCGCTGTTTTAACCACCAGGGAATAATTTTTTCCATGTTGTCAGAGTGGATACTATCGTTCTTGTTCTGTATAGTTCTCAGATGATTTCCATAGCAGGAGTGCACTCTGATATCGTTGGTTATAACGGAAAGCTCCTGAATCATTTGGGCCATGATTTCAGCTACATGCATGAGCTGATCACAAGTATCCTCTTCTGAAGCAACTCGGCAAGATGAATGAATACCGCCGTGTGCAGCATCACCAAGTAAAACAATGGATAGCTTGCTGATTTTATTTAGTGACAAATATTCTTTGACCTTGCCTGTCAGTTTGATGACACGCTGCTTACATATATCGGTGTTATATTTGTTCCAAATGTTGTCAGTAACCATACCATAGTGCCAGTCGGCCAGAAATAAAACAGCTTCTTTTTGGTTATTGGTCTGAATGTATTGGGTGAAATCCAGTGGTCTCTCTCTATTTAGACGTTCTGCAGACTCGATCAATTTCTCTGTAAGATTGTCAGAACGAGCATCGGAGATACGCAATTTGTTATACTCCCGGCGCTGATCAAACACTTGTCTCTTGACTTTGTAAAGTTCATCTTTTTGTTGCTGAAGTTCTTTGAAGTATTTTTCTTCATTCAGGCAATTGAATACACCAGCTTCGAAATATTGTTTTGCTGTTTGATATGGCTTTCGATAAGCAGATTCCTGATAATATTTATCGTCATGTCTAAACTCTTTATTTATCAGATCTGCTAGGTCTGACCATGTCAAATCTATCATGCCAGAGTCCTTCAGCTGACCTAAGCGCCAAGTATATTGCTCTTCGTTTTCGTCTTTCTGTCTGTGTAAATCAGTATTAATAAGCCAATCCACCTTTCTTGATAAATAAATGTTAATATAGGTTTAAGATATAATAGAAATAGCAGCAGTATCAGAAGACTTTCTGATACCACTGCCAATCATGATGTGATGAAATTTATTGTCTATCCTAAGTCTCCCTTATGAGGTGGTGAAAAAACGTTTAGTTCTAAGCATAATTTGCACTTGGAAAATGACAACTCAGAACTTTTTTCGGTATTTTACTTGACACTCAAGGGTTTTTCGGCGTTATAAGTGGCTAAAACTATGATTCGATTGCCTGGTAAGAGTGGGCAATCCTTTTAAAAGGTATATCATATAGTTTGATTTCGCCAGAGGGGGCTTCTTCAAGATATGTTGCATGAGCCCGGGCATTTATAATCAATTCTATTAAATCGTCATTCTTGTGACCAAACAAAACACCGAATAGAGTTTTTGAAATATCTTTATACTCAGGCATGTCTATATACCTAACTAATGCGTACATAGTGTCGGGGTTGATTTTAATCTTTCTGATATCATGTAGTAAATCAGTCCGGTATGCTTCAGTCAAAAAATGCTTTTCAGCGGAAGAGTAGTATTCCCTGCTCCAAATGAACTGTATACCCTTAGTGGTTTCTCGACATCTCGAAACTATCATTTTTAGCTGTTTACGATTAACGGAATTAGTATTATATCCTTCAAAGTAGAAACATTTAGACAACGGGAAAAACTCAGTTGGCTTTGATTTTGATGATTTGTATTTATTGAGTATTTTTAAAACAAAATCCATTGTTGTGTGGTGATACACATATTTTTTTCTTGCGCAATTTTTATAACCCTTGGATTGTGCAATAAATCCGAGAAAGGCTGGTTTTATCATTTTTTTGTCAAAAGTATATTCCATCCACCTTTTTTTGATTTTTCTTATTTCTTTGTCAGACGATATATCGAACTCTTTTTTTGCCTTATCTATTTCTATACACGATAAAACATTTAGTATGCATATGTCATAATAGAGATCCTTCACATCTTCGTAGCAATCTATTAGCCTTTTATTTGATTTGTTTATGTACTCCCACATCATTGTATTTAGTTCTTGTGATAGATTTACAATTTCCCCGATCTTATTTTCACTGGTTTTATAATCGAGATCAGCCTTATTCTCATTTGTGTAATATCTTTGAGACTTTCTGGCTTTTACAAGATTAGCCGGAATCTTAAAAACATTATAGTTTCTCAGTGCAGCTGTAATCAGGATTTCATTATCAGTAACAATCATTTGATCTGAGTCAAAGTCAGCACCACTCAAACGCTCTAAAATGTTTTCTTTTATCGCATTTATACAGACTATTTCTGGTGTGAGATTAAAATATATATCAATCAGGTCGTGCTTCATATTTGTGGTGATAAGAATATTTGAGGTTGATATGTGTGGACTTCTGCAACCCAACAACTTCTTACCATAGGGGTAACGCCGTGTATGTATATTACCAGGAGGGAGAGAAGACTCTCCGCTAAATGCCCCTAGCGTATGTAGCAGCATCTCATATGGATTGCCGAATAAAACTGAGTAGTTTCCGTCAATTAATATGTGGCCCATTTTGAGATTTTTCAAATAGGATTTACAAGTTTCTTTTTTGAAGTCATAGAAGTACTTAGTGTTTGCGAAATCGGAAGAGATATTTAACATCTTATACACAATTTCATTCTTGTTTGTCAGGACATTATCGATTTCTGCTTCGTTATCTTGTATTTCACACTTGATATGATATTTTAGAACATCGGTGTCGGTGTTTAGGTAGTTGACATACTCCAGTGATGGGTTTAGTAATTTTTTGATCTCTGTTTCTGATAACTGCAATGTATTTAATAATTGGTAATGGGCCTGAACCATTCTCCCATCAAAGTAATGTGTTTTTTTATCGTGTTTTACAACACTAAAGGTCGAATCAATATTTGTTAACCAATCTGTAAGTGATCCAAACTTGATGTATTTAATGCTATTAGGAGTTGTAACCAGTTTTATATCTTCTATCCTTGAAGCAAAAGTGATTGACTCTGGGTGAAGTTGAGAGATGTTTGTAATATTATTATCTCGAAACCATTGTTGTAAGTTTGTATTAAAGCAACATGATTTGAAAAACCTGTTTCTCAGAAGCATCATACCATAGCAAGAGTATTTGCCCATGATACTCATATCAATTAAAGACTGACCATCAAAGATTGAATTTGATATGTTAGCAACACCTTCTCGGACGCATATGTCATTTTTATCATCCATTTCGACAATAATAGACTCTTCCTGAACATTACTGTCATAATCAGGTATAATCAGAATGTTTCTAGGATCGATATCTATGATATCAATGGCACTGCTCGTTGGCAGTGAGATATAGGATTCAAGGGCGGCTAGGTCTATACTTTGCCCATCTTGAATATCCAAACCACACATTTCCCAAGCATGAAGTGGGGGATATAGTCTCTCATCAATGAAAAGACATTTTCCTACTCTGGCAGAACCAGAAGATCTTTTAAAGCGAACATAATGTTTGCCATTACAATTAAAGCCATTTTCATATAAATATTCTCTCAGTTCTTTTTTGGTCAGTTCTACATGGATATTTTTTGCGACATAATTCCATGTCCCGTTTTCGTTTTCCTCAAATGAAAAGCCTCGTGGTAAATCAAAACTTGTTTCCTGGTGTGTGGGGACATTTGTAATTACACCAACAATAATGCCGTCGATAGTGGCGATATTATCCTTGAATATAAGTTCATCCAAAAAATACCCACTCATAACAAAAGTATTCTTCTTTAACTTATTAAAGGCCTTGCTGCTATACTCAAAGGTCACATTGATTATCTTGTCACTGTAATCTTTTCCGTTGTGCTGAAATGTAAGCGGTTCTTTTTTGGGGAGTATCTCTCTTGCTACTTCAGTGAGCTTCATTTTATCCAAACTGAAGTCGAATGAATTACGAAATCTGTTGTAATTAATATCTCCATTTTTTGTTATTAAACGATATCCTGTTTGATTCTGTTCAGCGTTGTGTGATGTATTTGCTAAATATAAATCTTTAGCATCTATACTTGGAATGTAAATGCATTTTCTTGAGTTTATGTTTCTGTCCTCCTATTCGATTATCCTGATGTTATTGCCCACCCCACTTGCAAGTCGCTTCATGGATGTAAAAAATCGGCTTCGTATATATTGACTTATTTCATTAAAGGTTGAGAGTTCTGAAAAATTTAGATATACCAAATCATAAGACTCTCCGGAGAAGATGAGCTCAAAAACACCAAATCTTGATGTCTTTTGTAATGTCCACAACCCATTAGCACAGTTGTTTATTTGCTCTTGCATTTTTATGATGAAATTTTGATATTTTTGATATAAGTTAATTAATCGAGAAAAATACTCATACAGTTGAGTGCCAATTAGATTAAAATCATTTTTGGTGTAATTAAAACACCCAACCTCATGATTTTCAAAGAGTAACCAAACACTCCTAAAGTCCGAAGATACTTTCAGATCCAAATACTCGTCAATACACAGGCCCCTTATTTGTTTCAAAGCTTCTTGATAGGCAGAATTATTCTTCAGCGCATGCTTAATCAGTAGGGCATCCCTTTTTCTGAGAGCTGTTTTTTTATTCTCTTCGTACAATAGGTGGATCTGTTTGTCTGTTATCTGATCAGAATAGAGATATGATACACCTATGCATTCTTTTATGTACTGATTATTAATATATTCATGAAATACAATTTTAAAATATAAGTCGGACAATGGCTTTTTTTCCGAAGAGCGGTGACTAATGGGGGTCAGGGACATTACGTATTCTTTTTCACATAGAGAATCCAATTCATAAAATTTATCTTGACTTCGTTGATAAGACTCAATCAATTCCTTTAATCCATCTTCGATCATGCTTTTAGATGTGAGGTTGAGAATCCCCGTAGGACACTTTAATCTTACATCCTGTTCGTCAAAACAGGTGAAGTCCTTATATTTTATTTTGTATCTACAGTGAACAATGTGGATTTGGGGAGAAATATGACTATATGTAATTTCCAACGTAGGGATATCTCTTTTGTATTCCGTTGTCAGATTATTAAGCATCTCATAAAAGGATTTATTTAGTTCTTCTTTTAGCTCAGGATATAAGTCTTGGCAACTCATTTTTTTAATGACATATTGAGCAACCCATAGTTGGTCATCATAAACTAATTTTTTATAATGCAGAAGAACATGTTCTTTGCTGATTTCCCCTAGCTTATATGAGCATAGGATCTCCCAAAATAGGTCAAGACTTCTCCAACGTTGCTTATAGTTGGCTTTGTCTTGCTCTTTCAAATATTCTTTTCTTTTAGAAACGTATGATTTTATATGACAGACTCCACCAGAATAAATTACCGAAAAGGTAGGAATCTTTTCTGTTACTTTCTTGTTGATTACATCTCGGATATCTATCTCTACAACGTCCACACCCAGTTCATCCCATTTGGGGATGTATTTCACATCCTTTTTGCTCTTATTCTTTATCTCAACAAAAAATATCTTACCTTCTTGAGTTTCAATGGTGATATCCGGACAGTAAAGTCCGAAGGTGGTAGTGTAAGAATTTTCGACTTCAATGTTCTTGGTGGTATAACATGCGTCAGAAACACAAAATACAAAATCTGGTTCAAAAAGCCAGTTCTTGCAGATGAAGTGGACGTATTCTTCTTCCCGACAGCCACCGTTATCATGGTAGAAGTGGGCTTGCATCTTATATTTCTTATTATTTGCAATAGCTCTGGGGAGCACCTTGCCTCGGCAGCACGGACAATAATATGTAGTGTCTGGAGTCGCCTCGGTTATGTGAATATATTTAGCATCTTTATCTGGTGACTCTAAAGCCACAATCAGCTGTGGTAGATGTTCATTTTCGTTTCTGTTTATTATGGTATTATCCTCCCGTCTTAAATTCCGTTACTTTCCCAGAAAGCCTCTTCTGATGAATATCCTCCACCATGTACAACCGTTTCAAGGAATACTTGATGATCCTTGGAGGCTTCAGATTGTTCATGTTCTTCTTCGAAAAACGAGTTACCCCGGTCGAAGCATCTGAACATGTGCTCATACCGCTCAATGTATTTGTCAAGACCACCATTTTCGTATATATGTGTAACCCGCCGAGCAATGGTATTTTTGATTTGTTTTGGATCAGATGTAATTTCCACCATTTGAATCTCATCTATGATATGGATCGACTTCTCGTTGATAAAGAAAGTTACGACGTAATTATTTGGAGCATTAAATCGATCTGGCTGATGATACGCAGCTGTTACGATGTATCCGTTGGGTAGAGGGATTGATATTTGGTTGCAGAAGTTGCCATAGTGTAAAGTTTCGATTTTTGTCATATTAGTGTTCCTTTCTGTTTTGAGGTTAATTTGTTAAACTGTAAATAGTGTTATGAAAAGTGGGGCGAATTTCGACTCTATATTCTGGGCGGTAAAATCCTCAATGAATATCATTGGATAGTAATTTAGGGTGATTTTCATTAATCTATTATTGTAAATCGAGGGTTAAACTTTCTTCTTTCTTCCAGCAGCAAAAGCGGCTAAGACTTTTTGTTTATGCTCCTCGCTCATCTGTCTTTTGGGCTTATTGGGATCAATCAATGAACCAGGATTGTTCTTGATCCACTTTTTAGGAATCTTGGCACAAACAGATCCGTCCAAATTCACACGGAAGTATTTGAACTCATCCTTGCGCTGCTCGTAGAGCTTCTTAATTCTGGCGATCCATTTTCTTTCGGTATATGTAACTACGGCATAATGTTCTCCGGATAACCATTCGATGCAGTTCTCATTGTTCTTATCAAAATTCTTTTCCATATATTCTCCTTTTTATTGGTTAGGTGTAGTGCTATTTTGCAGTGTAAACGTTTTTCTAACGCTAGCAGTTGCGGTTGTTCCATATCTGGGGGTATACCGGAGCAGACAGTAGAGTATTTGTTCGTCAGTTGGGTAAGCAAAATATGGTTCCTTTCCTAGCAGTTCATTATCTTCATTTGCCACGACAACGGTGAAAGTTGCCTTCAGGCCATGGTTGTCGTCAATCGCTGTGTAAGAATCGTCAATGTTATCGTAACCCTCGATGATTTCTCCGTATTTGTTCATATATTTCATGATAGTTCTCCTTTAATTTGATTGGTTGTTGCTTAGTAGTTCACAGGTCATTAGTTCAGGGATAGACTCTAAAGTGTTGTGTAGTATGTAGTAATTTTCGCGTTTCAAGAATGACTCAATAAGGCCTCGGTACGTCGACACGAAACTATTGACTTTTGAGTAATTCAGTTGTCTGATGGGAACATTGGCGATCTTATCAACGGATGGAAATCCGGTATCCTGGAGCCATGCGGAGAATTCACCGGCAGCAGGTGTGTGACTATGATTTAATATGTAATTGGTGCACTGGTCTTTGTAATATGAGATGAAGTCGTCTAAGAGTGGTTTGGCTTCATGTCTTATTTTGGAATCCCTGATCCGGCAGTTGGTAGCACATTGTTTATCAAATTTATTGGTTATTGATATTCTTCTGATATATTCTCCATTAGAGGTGCTGCCATTAAAATCATTAGCTGTGATTTCACCAGCGAAGGTTCTATGTAATTCGTTTCTGGTTGGCGGTGTTTTTGGTGAGGTGCGTGAGAGAGTGGCAGTGGTGTTTGAGTTATGATTTGGCTTCTGGTTCAATAGGTAAATCCTCCTGTTTTATGATTGATAAAATTTTTTAGCAGCATATCCATCGGATCGCAAAAAGGCAATTCCGTTTTCAAGTTCTTTCTTATAATCGTAAGACGAACCATCCAGAACGATCAGTTCATCGTTTGCTGTCTGTATTTTATAAGGGCAGACGAATATAACATCGTTGGTTCTCCACTCATTAGATACAGTTTTATAGTTGGGCAATCTATGAGAGATTAACAGGCCCAGATCTGCCAATATATCAACTGCTTTGGAGATCATTCTGGGGGCAACCCCGATAAATGTCCCCATGAGAGTATATTGTGAATAAAATATTTCGGGCTTCTCCTTCATTGATGTTGGTGAGTGCCCAGAGATATCTGATTGTCTAATCCATGTGTAGGCTCGTATGTAGGATAGGACTAATAGTACAATGCTCTTGGTTAATGGCCGGTAAGAGATGTGGCAATCCATTATTCTTTGAATCTCAAAATCATATAGGATACCAAAATTTCCATCAGGTCGAAACATCTCAGTATTCAATCGGGAAATCTCATGGTTATCTCGTTGGAACCTCTTCTCGTTGAAGTCTAATATGTATCCACTCTCATGAAACCAGCCCATACATTGAGCAATGGCTGTGAATGTATTGGGTTTTCCTTTGTTCTTATGTTTATCCCAAGTAGCAGAATATCCGCACCATCGTAATATCTGGATAGGAGAGTGATGCACTGTACCGTCCCTGGTTTCATTCATATAGAGATACAGGTAAACAGATAATCTCTTATCTGAAATTTCGTTTGCGCTCACTACCTCTTTGGGAATCTTGATAAAGTAGCGTGGGCTGATAGTATCAATGTTACTTATAATGCTGCTGATAATAAACTCCTTTCCGCCTGTAAGATGATAATTGCGAGGCCTATTTTAAAATAGCTGAAATTATATATCCACCTCCCACGGGTGGATATAATTCGAAATATTGGCAAAGTATCCACCAAAAAACACCCTGTTTTTGACAGTCCTTTTAAGAAGTAGACTGTATTATTTAATATAAGACCACTATTCGCTGCTAAAGCAGCTCATTTCTGGTGACCTTCATATCTACTTTGTTAATCATCGAATATTGTTGATCTCCTGAGTGATTGATCATCATTGTAGAGATTATATTTTGCCAGTAATGAATCAACCAGTGACTGAAATAGTTCCCTGACAGTTTTGGTGTGTTCAATTACATCCATCGTGTAACAGGTATCCAATCCATTCTTGAAACAATAATCTTCCTGCAGTTGGTTCAGGTCTAAATCCGGATATGTATTTTGAAGTTCCGTAAATAGGTGATGGAATAGTTCTTTCCGATCAATCTCAAAATAATCCATTAGTAATCGGTACTTTGGGAACATTTTGGATGTCCAGTAGGTAAATTTCTTCTTGGGGATCTGTTTCTGTTGTTGATCCATCTGGTGCCGGAGGGTGGATATATCTTGCTGCATATTGGCAGTTACATTGGTAAGATTAGTGATTGCATCGGCTAATGGCTGAAGATCCAGCTGTGTATTGGTAAATGATCCGTTTCTGTATTGAGATACAATATCCCATACCCAATCCATAAACTGGTTGGCCTTTGGTTGACGACTCCAGCGACAGATCTCCATGATTCCTCTGTCTGAGTAAAGCCTTGTTTGATAACTCTTTCCGTCAGTACTTACCAGTTTGGTAACTACTGAAAGATCATCCAATCTATCATGGTGCTTTTTATGTAGTTTGCTTAATGCAACATCCGGATCTGAATAATCCAAGGCTGATCCAATCTGTTCTCTGGTCAGAAGAATATCATCATTCATATTCCTGTAAAAATTACATGAGATATCTCCGAAGGTTTCTGTTGTGATTAATGTTAGGTTGTTGATGGTTAAATCTCCTTTCTGATGGTTGTGCTGTTTATTGATATGGTGATCCTGTTGGCGATGGAGTGTTGGTTATATGAAGTTGTCAATGTGCTGGGTAATCTCGCTCATCTATGACAATACACATTTCAAAGCAATTGATTAAAAAAATTGGAATTGATGGTTTACAATTACCGCTGTTTGTCTACCTATTCGCCAAAATAGGTATTATTAAATATGGTTGTATACTGATGATGTTTAACTCATAGTGGTATCTTACCAGATTTATTTTGCTTTGTCAATACACAATTCAAAGTAATTTTGAAAGTTTAACATGGATGTAAAATGGTCTCTTATTATTACTTCGATAAGAGGAGCAGAGAGCTTCGGTGAGATCATGTTGTTCATGGTAATATTATTTAATTTACAGGATTAATTGAGATATGTTGATTGGCCTGGACATAAGGAAAATGGATACCAGAGATACCATATTGATAAAATTGAGTGAAATTCGATAAAATGTTTAGTTCTGCGGATAATGTTAATTTTGGGTTGCATTTAATAGGTAGAAAGGTCTGAAATGAGGGGGATTTAGTTGCTTGAAAAGTAAGAAATGTTTAGTTTAAAGGATTTTCTCCGAAGACGTTGCCGAAGATTCGAAGTCGAAATTGGGGGATAATCTGTGAGTGGATCAGATGCCGCTTTAGCGTGGTGAAGTGGCTTGTTTAAACATGTAAACTACCCCCCTACCTATGAAAAATGGCTTAAACTACAAATAAAGTCGCGAAACTACTGTTTAACGACTTTTTTTACTGGTCAACCTGATTGCTTACGGCCAGGTAGATATTAATGTTGTTATACGTAGTAATCAAAACTACATGATGCGGTTATCGAGTTCGATATGTGCCGATTTAAGGTGGATCATTCTAATTCCTACACATGTAATACTTAACCACCCTTCATTTTTTCCCTTATAATGAACATATCCATCCGCCAAAACTTGTTTTGAAATGTGCATTGACAAATGAATTTCCCCATGGTAATATGTACTCAGGCAGCAAACGAGTGTTCTTTTCTCTGACAGTTGTCTACCAACATAACTACCCATCATATACATACACACATTGGTAGGGTAGTAAGCACTACATAAGCACCACACGCATTACATATTCACCGCATGTATCACCGTGACAGCATACAAACCATAATAGTAGCACTATACAGTTATCCGGTACACTTGATTGTGTTTGACCGTTGACTGTCCAACCAGTTACCATTACAGGCTTGTGTACTCTGTCTGATCTGCGATACATAGCAACCATACTGCATTACCTGTACATTACAACCTCATACACGCGCACATTCTTTATTTTTTACTCAATTGCTTTGAAATGTGCCACTACAAGCCGTTTTAACCTCTTACCCTATCAATTCCACCCTGACAGGCTTACAAGCCGTATATGGGGCGAATAACATCATTGTAGGACGTAATAACAGGATAACCGGACGGCGATCAGCACAGGACAACAAAATAAGGCAACCACATATACGTAGTTACCTGACAACTTGGTTCTTATTTATCAGCACTGGCTCGTATAAAGTTATTCAGTATCTTAATTTCAGCCGTTGTGTTGATTGCACTACACAGTGCCTTTAAATCCGATACGGTAAGTTCATTCTTCTTAAAGATATTCTGTAATTGTTGTGGACTTATACCCATCTGTTTGGCAATGTGTGTATTGGTTATTCCATTACCTTTTAGGTACAGTCTATACTCTTTAATAAACTGGTCGGTATCTATATATTGTGGTATATCTGGCAATGGTAATGGCGATCGTGATCGTGATACATTTTGCATAGTTCGCATGGTATACCTCCTTAATAATAAAATAGTATATCATTGTAGCATTTTTGTCTATAAATATCATTATACATATTTACTAAGATAAAGCAAACGAATATTGAAATACATTATGAAAATGTACTAAAATAATAAAAATATAAATAAAACTATTTACAAATGTAGTGAAATGGTTTATCATGTATTTATCAGCAACACACAACCAAATAAACCACTACATACAAGGGGGTACATATTATGACAAACATAAACAAAGCAATTGCAATTGACATACTCAATAACCTATCTGAAAGCAAAAGAACCCAGTTGAATAAAGCATTAGACATTAACCTTCACCTTACTTCGACCCGAACATTAGAGTTTGCTGCAATTCGAATTTATAAGGAAGGTTTTTATCTTAAGTTGAAAGGTGCAAGAAGCTGTTTAAACATTTGGGTTTTTGACAATGACGGCACTTTGGTGGAAGGTAGGAAACCTAAAGAATCAAAACTAAATTTTTTATACGAAGAAATGTTGAGATTTTGCGAATCCGATTTTGATATGATTTAATAATCCATAAAGGAGACCACACAATGACAATCCTAACCGCTTTACTAATCGCCACACTAACCACTACGCCGATTCAATCCATTCAATCAACCGACACCGGCGCATTGATAACCTGTATAGACGGTTCTGGTTACTACATAGGTCAGTAACTACCATAGCAGTACAGCCTAAACGGTCAGCGTTCAAGTGGGGGCAGTTCCCACATAGGCATTTAATCATATGACACAAACGGCTAAGGCTCAGCAAACTCCGATAGTGTACACGATTAATATTCCAGTATACAAAGTACCTTGACAATTTAATAGACTTTACACCCTTATCTGTGCTATAATCTACATACGAAAAACAAGGGGTGATACCATGGCATTAACACAAGATGATTTACAAGCGATTGCTCAGCTGATAAATACGAGCCTTGAGCCAATCAAAGAAGATATCAAAGATATCAAGGCTTCTCAGCGTGAGAATTCCAACATAATCCTTGCTGAACTTGACAGGGTCGAACAACGGATTAATGATCGTTTCGAAAGGAAGATTGATTTTATTCATGATCAACTCAAATCCGACATTCGCTTGTTACGTGAGGAAATCCACATTACGAAATACAGTAATGATACGGTCGCCTTACTGGTAAACAAAGTTGCTGATCTTGAAAAGCGTGTAACTGAGTTAGAAACCGCATAACTACATACGAAACCAAAGGGTGTAAAGTCTATTAAGTTGTTAAGGGCTTTACACCCTTTTTATATGTTTGATCTATGCAAGGCTGAGATAGCAAACTCATAGCAGACATTCAAGGGTAACAACTGGCTTCACAGCACCAAAAAAAAGTGGCTGACCGCTACCAACGATCAACCACTTAGGGAATACCGGATGCTTCACACACCACGATACGCCACTCAACCAATTTTCATTTTACGGCATATCAAAGATTTTATCAAGTGTGAACATTCGTTCTAAATTCCCAATGTGCAATATCCGTACCTTGAAAAGTTCATAAAAGTGTATTAGATAATTTTTATTATTAAACCATTGACATTTCAATGCTACTTAGCGATTGATCAACCTCATCTAATTTGTCACAAACATCGCTTATGCTATTGAAAACGCCTGCCCCTTTTATATCATCCAGTTTGTCATTAATGGAATCTAGTTTTTCATAAACGTCACTTATACTATTGAATAGTTCATCGCCTTGAATACTTTGCAATAATTGAACCGTTGCAAGCTGGCCTTGTAAAAGAGTGCTTAATGTTTCGTTAATACTTTCTAATAATGTAACAACTTGTTCATCCATATGTATTTCCTTCCTGATCTAAGATAAGGTAAGTATATTACATGATGGAAATAAAATCCAGTTAAAATGTCATAAAATGGCGTGAATAGCGTTATTTATGACATTATGGTATAATGGGTACAATCTCATTATAAAAAGGTAGGTGTAAGCATGATAAATACAAATCGGGAACTTGCCCAGGCGGTTCAGGAGGCAATAAAAGAATCTGGAATCAAAAAGACGGTTCTTGCTGAAAAAGTAGGATTAACAAGGCAAGGGCTTGACAAACTGCTACAAAAACAGTCTTTTTCCATTGACGATGCAAACAAAATATTAAATGTTATCCATAAAAGTGTTTCAGCTCAAATGGATGAATAAAATAAGTTTACAAAAACGAATAAAAATAGTTGACATTTGAATCGACATATGATATACTTAAGTCAAGTTAAGGAACACAAGCAATAAAAAAAGAAAAGCCGGTATCAATGGCCTAGACAACCAACCGACTTTTCCCAACCAAACTTGACAAGTCAAATTTGTATCTTCATTCTAATACATTTTTATGAACTTTTCAAGTGCGGTCTGCACAAAATTCCAAAACTTAGTTTTACCGTTACTGAGATTGAAACGTCCCACAATAGGGATAGGCCACGGCTAAAGAACATTGACAACTAAACACGGCATACATTGAAAGTCGGTTCTAAAATGCCCATATGGGGCGGTTCCGGTCAGTAGTGTAGAAGTAATCAGCCTGAAATGATTACCGGGTTTCGTGGTATCCCGTCCTATAAATAAATGAGAGAGGAAAAAAATACTACTGCATAGTGCGCGGTGCAACAATCAACGCGTTAAGGGTGAATATAGAAAAGGTATTTGCCTGACAGATTATCAATTGAATGCTTAACAATCGTTACCGCTACAAAATAAAAGCGGTATACAAATACATATCTTAATCCTGTTTGTAACAGGCCAGATCTAACGGAATTACATTCAAGTCCTATGCAGTCATAGGCAATTCCAAACAGAACGAAACACTCAGCAATGCAATCAAAATCCTGTATCTGTCCACAAAGATAAATCAGTACAGGTGATTCACGGGTTTAAAGTTTTCAATCGTTAATGAAAAGTTGCTTAACAATGTGGTGAGTTTTTCCGGCCCTGTACTGGACACTAAGCTGAAAATACAAAACGGAACGCAAGAAAATAGCGTGAAAATATCAATGGCTCAAGACAAGCAATGCCATTACAATTGTGCTTGCATTGTGTGAAAGCAGTTATCACACTTTAAAATGATTAACGCTGCCGATCATTCCAGGCATAAGGGGAATGGGTGGGAAGTACCGTAGATAATCAAGAAAAGAACTACAGACGCAATAAACCGCCATCGCAGGAACGAGTTACTTGTATACACGCTGCATAAAAGGGAACAAGAACGGCGAACCCCGGTTAAGCTGCCGTCTGGATGTCTGACGTAAACGACATAGTTTTATTATCTATCATGCAAAGAAGCACAAGAAACAAACGTGAGACGTTGTAAAAGAATCCTAACCACCGCCAAACGGGACATACGGCAAACTATTACAATTAGTCATATCCCTTGTAAAATTCAGCTTGTTTGCATGGCTACATAATAAAATGAGAAAAAGAGGTGGATATATGAATTTTCACAAAATAAGAAATATTGATAAGTCTGTATGTACGGCAGAACAAAAAATTGCTTATAATTATGCACTTAGCGATTATTTATGGGTAATGAAAAGTGATTTAGAACTGTATGAATATTTACAGAATGTCTCTGAGCGTATTAAGAATGATCGTAATATGTTCAAGTATGACATTAACGCAATAATTCATTGTCTTAGAAATGGCTTTATTGATTACTGCAAGATGAAATATCACATAGTTACCAGTTATGAAGAGATTGGAAGGATTTTTTATAGTATGTATCCGGTGAAATAGAATAAAGAAGAGGTAATCATATGAAGATTTATAACAGAAATGATGTGGAATCAACTGTAGCAAAAATGCGTAAAAGATACAAATTTCCAGAGAGTAAGAAGGAAGTCGGAAGAAAAAAGACTTCTTTTTTTTATGATCTTACAATGTTGAGTGATAACTTACCGTTGGATATTTTGAACTCAATTATTGAGCAAACGATGGAACAACATAGTACACTAAATAACTTTTGTGTCGCGTCTGCCATCAGTAAAACAGAGAGATTAAATTATTATGTTTATATTGACCTGGTTGATTATAGTGTGCGAGATTCACAAGAAAAAATGATTTATAGACTTGCACAATGCTGCGGAATTAGAGTTGCTACATTTAAGCCTAATTGTTATGGCATATTTAATATTCCGAATTCTAACAACGAATATGGATCAGTCAGACAGAGCGTAATTAATCATGTAAAAGAGATTGTTGTTGATGAAAATGCATCGTAATTCAGAGGTCGGAAAATATCCGGCCTTTTATATTGCCAAATAAGGGAGGTAAATTATATGTCAAACCTAACAGAATATCAAAACGGAATCGTGACGGCATTTGAAGACTGGACAAAACAGGGAAAGGAGTTCGTGTTTTCTGTTATTTATGATGATACAGAGCCAAGTTGCGAATATGATAAAGGGTATATCGATTTCGTAAATATGTTCTTTTCCGAGGAAAAAGCCAATGAAAAAGCTTAGATCAGTAAATCAACACACAATCTGTCAACTGACAGCAAAAGAGCAAGTAGACCGGAACACAACATCCCCATACGTAGCAGTTCTAAAAGATGAAATGGAGTTTTCAAGGGAATTACGTGACATTGATTGGGAAGCGGATAGTTTAGAGGAACTGGTTGAATGGTGTAAACATTATTGAAGGAGGAACTATGAAAAAAGAATATACAGTTGAAAAAGTAACAGAGACAAGATCGCTTTACACCTTTTCAGAAGTAAACGGAAAAAGCGAAAAAATTGTAATTGAACTTTTAGAATGTACGAATTCCAAAAGTAAAAAATCGCTTCCTTGTTTGTGGGTTAAACATGGCTTTATAGATCGTATTTTAGATACATATCTGTGTGTGAATACTTACGTGACTGATAAAAACGGAAACTGTGCTATGCAATACAATCCACAAATTAAGGCAGGAAAAATAAACTTTGAGTGGATGTTTGAAGTATCAGAAGACAATAAACAACGGCTCATTGACGAAATTTTCAGACTTGCCAATACAACAGATCAATTTTAAAGGGGGAAACTGAGATGATCAGAATTTATATTACAAATTTAGGGAAATACAACGAAGGTATATTAATGGGCGAATGGGTAACATTACCAGCCGATGAGGATACACTAGAAGGGGTATACGCAAGAATCGGGATCAATGAGCAATATGAGGAAATCTTTATTACAGATTCTGAAACAGATATTGATTACTTGGAAATTGAGGAATTCACCAGCATTGATTATCTGAATGAAATAGCTGAACAAACTGACCTTTTTGATGAATACGAGTTATGGGCATTGTCAGCTTTTTTAATGAATGGCAAAAAACTGGATAGTGCAATTGAAAGCGTTAATGATGGAGAATATACCATATATGAAGGTTGTAGCGATATGACAGACGTCGCCTACCATCTGGTAGACGAATTGGATATGTTATCAAATTGCCCTGAAAATCTGGCAAGATATTTCGATTATGAAGCATTTGGCCGGGATATTGGCATAGAAGGTTCATACTATCAAGTTAATGGCTGCATGGTGGAATTACATTAAATAATAAATAACCAGAAGCACAGACAATTCCGTCCGGTGCTTATTTTATTGGATGAAATTTGGATTTTAACATAGTAGAAAGTAGGTGGATTATGGAAGGATGGACAGTTATCACTTATGACCGGCACGGAAACCGGTCAAAGGAGATCAAAGAGGAGACGGAACTAGAATGTGCTAAAGTATGTGTTGCCCAACTAAGAATGGGATACCCAGCACCGACTGTCTGGTTTAACGGTGAGCGTGTTTTTGGATATTGATGCAAGGTTTATATCTGTCATAGGATATGAACCTATTTTATTGAACACAAAGGAGTATAGCTATATGAAACAAACATTTGAAGTAGAAAATAACAATCTGTTTATCAGACAGTTGCCGGGATCCGTACAAGATCAGATCAGGCGCGATCTGGAGACATATGCCAAAGAGACGGGCGAAGATGTTCCGGTAATTGATCCGGAAACAGGCGATTACCTGCCTATGTCGGATCGCTTCTGTTGGATAGAGGAAATATACCATGAACCAGAGGAGGATGAAGAATTATGTTGAATAAGAAGCAAAAGGCAATACTGAGAGCCTACGGAAAAGCACAGTTATCACTAATGTCTCATGCGGTTGCCATTTTGGACTATGACGATGGAGAAGAGGATTATTTGGCATTGTCCTGTATTGAATTGTTTAAGAATTATAGACAGAACAAGGGGCTGCGTATCGTCAATTGGCAACATCCACACACTAGCCCTTGTTGGAGTAATTACGGTATTGGTGACAATGATTTTTCGGACTACATGCACAGGCGATTCCCATTATTGTATCCGGATACCTACAACAATGAAAACTAAATTTCGTAAGGAGATGTTGGAATGACTGAAAGAGAGCGAGATAAATGCAAAATATTAGTAAATGAGGCCATTCAATCTGCGCGTTCAGCTAAAGCAGATTTTGAACAATGTAAAACAAGAATGGCAACAGATTCACTGTCCTTGGAAACTATTGAGAAACGAGGTTTGACACAGTACAACTATGCAGATGGCATATATCATGCATTGACTGTCATTGGGTTCAACCATCCGTATGTAGATGAGTTGAAAAAGCTGCTTTGATAATACGATAAAACAACTATTTCAGTGGGGCGAAGATGAGTTGAATAGTTGTTGTGTAATAATTACACAATGATAGTGTTGACTATTGCGCAATAAGTGTGTATAATAAGTGTGTAAGGGGGCATACTAATGAAACAACGAGATTTTGTTAAGAAACTTGAAGATGGTGGGTTTATCTTTGAGAGACATGGTGGCAACCATGACATTTATGTTAGGGGAGCGGAACGCGAGGAAGTCCCAAGGCATAAGGAAATTGATGAACGATTAGCTAAAGCAGTTTTGCGGAGACGGGGATTATTATAATCCCTTATCTCTGTAATTATGATAAATATTGTGATACATATTGTTGAAGGAATGGAGGAAATAAACGTGAAAAATGTATATCCAGTTTTTTTTACAGTGACCGATACTAATATTTTAGTAGAAGTACCAGACTTGGAAATACTTACTGAAGGAACAGATATGAATAATGCTATTATTATGGCTAGAGATGCAATTGAATTAAAATGTGTTTCTATGGAAGATGCAAAAGAAGAAATTCCGGAACCGTCTGATATATCTTCATTAGATGAAAGTAAAGGTACCTTTTCAGAGGAAGGAAAAACATATGTGTCATTGGTTGATGTTGATTCGGCAGAGTATAGGAGAAAAATTGACACAAAAACAGTTAGAAGAAATGTTGCTTTGCCGAGCTGGCTAAATTATGAAGCAGAACATGCGGGAATCAATGTTTCTAGAGTTTTGCAAGATGCATTAATGAAAACGTTAGGTGTTAAGCGAATTTAAAAATGTTAAAGCAGTCTGAAAAGGGCTGCTTTTTTGATGGAAACTATATGAAATGATTATTGTAGAAAGGAAAGGTTATGAAAAAATATAAAGGCAGTAGAGGTTTTGATGAAATTTGCGGTGAAATGACAAGCAAAGGATTAAGGGTGGACAGAACTGATTTCGACAAAGGTGGGGACTTTGTGTATTTCAAAGGGGCATGGCATGGGAATCCGTGGACAATCATGTATAACACATTCAACGGGCAGTTTTTTGTGTTTAATGGTTTTACGGGAGAACAAGTTGCTACACATATGAGTACGGAACTTGATGACGAACCGTGGTATGTAGACCTGATGAATACACTTTATGAAAAGGAAAGTGCGGTAAATTAACTATTTGAAGGAGGTTGAAAAGATGGCTGCAAAAGGGTATTGCGGAAACTTTTGTGCAAAATGCAGTGTAGACTGTTATTTAGATGGGAAGATACCTTGTTCTCCGGACTGTAAAAACTTAACAGAGGATGGGAAGATCCTTGTTAGTAATTGCTTAGCGGACAGCTGCGAAGAGGTTAGATACATATTTGATATGATCGGCAGCACAGATGCTGAAATAATTGAGAGGTACGGAGCCGTGGCAGAGTACCCATACACGTTGAAATAATTCTTTCAGAGGAGAAAATAACATGATTGAAAATTTGAGTCAGTTTAAAAACGCTTTAAAAGAAGGTAAACAATACAAAATTATCAATCACAGGGTTGAAAAATTCATAGGGCAAATGAGACAGGCAAATGTTATTCAAACAAACGGTTGCTACTTGGTTATTCCTGGAGAACCGGAACATGAAATATCATTGTTAAATGGCAAAAGGGGGTCATGGTTAGACTATGGGAAAGCGTCACAATGGGAATTTAGTGATGGAAAGTGTCGCTTGTATACCACAAGTGAAAAAGAATTTATGATTATGGAACTTGAATTTTTATAAATAAAACTATCCATTTATAGTAACCATTGTATAGGGGTACATTTGAGCGTTAATAAACTATTGAGCGGAGGTAATCAGAATGGGATATTATACTAATTTTAATTTGACAACCATAGGAAATTCAGATATTGCTGAAATTTTGGCTCAGATACCAGAGGAAGAATTTGAAGATAAATTCTATGCAATTGATGAATGCGGAGATTGTAACTGTGAAGCAAAATGGTATGAACATGAAACCGATATTCGTGAATTATCACTTAAGTTTCCAGAAGTTGTTTTTGTTCTATCTGGCGAAGGTGAAGAAAAAGACGACATTTGGAAAAAGTATTTTCAAAATGGCAAGATGCAAGTGTGTCGGGCAGAGATATTATTTCCGGTTTATGATGAGAAATTATTAAAATAATAAGCAGAATGAAATTGTAATTCTATAGAGAAGGAGTAAGAGAATCTATGGATTGTGTAATTCTCACAGCACTAAAAGGTGTCAACAAAGAGAGAAAAGCCATATTGAAAGGATCAAGTTCAATCCTCTACACATCCAAACACTATTTGGGGAATTTTATTGAAACAGAGGTTATAAAAAGCAACGGTGTTTTTTATAAAATATCAGCTACAAACAAGCACTTAACAGAATTTACAGAAGTCTAAAAACGGTCAAATTTTAGAAAGAGAGGATTTATCATGGTTAATTTAACAAAAAAAGCTACAGCGGAAACACTTGAAACAAGAATTGCAAAGAGATTGGAAAAGCAGAACAGACTAATTCGACTGATATTACCTAAAAGGGCGGTGAAATAGTATGGAAATTAGTAGAATGCTAACATTATCAACCGCCCATATATCGAAAGAAACAGCCGATAAACTAGGGGATCAGAATTCGATATCTTTATGGATTTATGATAAAGTCGGTTACGGATGGTTTATCTATATTCCAGACGAACATGATTTATCTACTGATATCCCTGATGATCTGTTGATTGTAGTGCAGTTTGCAAAACAAATGGATATTGGAATAGTGTGTCTGGATTGTGACGGAAATACATTAGATCAGCTGCCGACATATGATTGGTAAGGGGGGATAATGAACAATTACATAAAACAAAAACTCTTAGGGGTTGCCCTGATAATACTATCAGTCGCAAGTCCTTTTTTATTGGAAGGAGATATTACGGCACTTGTTTTCTGTAGTTTATTTGGTGTCGGTGCAATCGTATCATAATTACATATTGTTGACAGTTAGAAGGCATTACAAGACCTGTGCTCTGTAGTGTCTTTTATAGTGTTAATAAACAAGAACGATGGAGGAAATGAGTATGAATACCTGTGTATCAATTGACTGTCCTTTTATGCGCTATTGCAAACACTACAATTTTCTTGTAGATAGAGGCGATAACTGTGCAATTCAAGAGGATATTTTGAGAAGAGCAAAGGAATACGAGAGATGTAAAAGAAAAATGGAAAGAGAAATAAGCAAGATGCTTGGAAACGAAGATGTACTGTGAATAAATAAAAGTGATATTTCAAGAAAGGATGGAAGATAATGGATAGCTACAGGATCTGCAGAACATATTTTAAATTTGATGGTGCCATCATTAATGGATGGCAAATTTGCCTAGAAAGAGGAACCGTTGTTTTATACACTTATACGGCTTGTAAATCTCTGGGGAATTGGCAAGAGTTCATGCGACATAGTGACATTGATCAGGTTATTAAGTATCTTGAAGGTTGTCTTTCCCATTATGATGATATGGAATCAAGTCAAATTTCAGCGCGGGCTTCACGTTGGATTAAATGCGAAAAAGATTGGCAAAAAAGAACTTTGGAAGAAGTTGTGAAATATAGTATTAGAACAAAAAAATGATGAGATTTTCATGAGTTTATAAAAATAGATGATATAATTGGTTTAACAACTTCATCACGAGGAGGATCTTAAATGCCCAAACTAACAATAGAATATGATTTAAAAGATGTTACCCCCGCGTTCGCTGTAGAAGTGATCATTGCGTCTTGCGAGTGTAACATGGATCTGGTGTCAAAAATCACATATGGTGAGGATTTGGATTACGATAGAGACGGCGGTTTCTATATGTCAAAGGAAATAAAACAGGCAAAGGGATATAAAGCGTTACGCAATTTATTGGAAATTGATTAAGGGAAGGTGATAAAAATCATCTTCCTTTTTTGATGGATGAAAGCATGATTTCAGAAAGGAGTTTGAATAATAATGAGCAAATATATATTATATGGAACTAAACTTATCGCTAACGATAACACCCTGAGAGATTTTGCACAGTGCGTTTACGAATCCTGTCCTCTTGAGACTGTATTAGATAATGAAGATGAGCGAACTGATTTTATAATGCAATGTGTGAATGACATATTGTCAGACGACTTGAGCCGCACTGATATAAATTATGAAAAATTACTCTTTAGGTATCGTGATGAACTGGGAGATTTATTCTTTCGTATGTGGGAGAGAGAGATTTGTGTTAGTCAACCTGAATTTACGGGAGAAAAAGCAAAGCCGTTTTTTAATGAAGTTGTATATTATTATATTCTTCTTCATTTCGAGGAGTTCTCTGGTGAAATACATAAAAATAACTGCAATGATCATCAAAATGAAGAACCATTAAAACAGTATTATGTGTCATATAGCGGTGGTCATATTGTAACTGCTAAAGATGATGATGAAGCTTGTGAGTTTGCAATGGATGAGATAAGTCTTGACGATGTAAATGCTTATCTCATGAATGATGATGGCACAGTTCAACAATAAGTGATGAAAAACACATTTTAAAAGGAGACGGTGATGAGAGTAGAATATACAACAAAAGAGGTAAAAGTTCCAGTTTATATTGCAGATGACGAAACCCCATTTGCCGAAGAATGGCAATGCGAACAACATGAACGAGATAAACGGATAGATGAACTGAATGATCTGATACATAAGCTGTTAGTTATATGTAGCGATAGTCACAATCCTTGTGATGGGGGATATTATCCGGATAAATTCTACAATTGTTGGTATCGGGTGAAAACTATTGAGGAGATAGGATATTTAAATGAACTCTACCACACCGATGTTGTTGTAGATAATTTGCCAGAATACGTAAATCTCAATTTTCACAGTGATGGTGAGGTATATGACTGGAGAACCCTGACTGACTGCATGAATTATGTCAAAGAGTTCTTTGGCGGTAGATTGGGAATCGATGTTGATTTTAAGAAAAGGGAAGGTGAATAAATGGGCACTGGTTTGGCAATTAAGGATATTGAATTTAATGGAGCAGTATTGAAAGCAGCCCAAGATATACATAATAAAATTTGGGTAGGTGTGTCATATATTTGCAATGGACTAGGATTATCTAAGTCACAGAAGGATACACAGATTCAAAAAATACAGTCGGATGAGTTGTTATCTGAGGGGTGCTTGAAATTTCAAGCAGGGGTGTTTGATGCTAATAACGAAACTCTTTCACTAGAGTTGGATTATTTACCAGCGTGGCTATTCAAGATTAATATAACACCAAAGATGAGGCAGGAAAATCCGGAATTAGCAGAACGATTGAAAACATATCAGCTAAAGGCTAAGGATGTGTTGGCTGAAGCATTTTTGAGAAAAGAGAAGCAAGTACCGGCAGCAGGACGGCAGTCAATTCAATTGGAGTTACCTGAATATCCGAATTATGAAACGGATTTTCAGAGCCTAAATCAGAAAATTGATAAACTGTATTCTGATATGGGGGTCTTTGTCAACGTGATGTTAGAATGGAAAAAAACATTTGACAATGCGCCAAAGGCTATTGATAGTGTGATTCAGGAAGCCAGTGAGGTCATGATGGGATTGTCTGCTGGAGAATTGATCAATGACTGTAGAAATTGGAAAGCTCGGATGTACCGGATGATGGATCAGTTGATAAAGTTAGATCCACAATTCCGGAGTAGAGAATCCGTTCTGTATTACATGTATGACTTTATAAACCGCAAGTATGGAATTGTGTGGGATCAGGAACGAAGAGATTATAAGGAAAAATATGCTTGCGAACGGCTACCATCCAAAATTGATGTTGTCTATGACAATGAGATGTATAAATCAATGTTTGAAACAATACTATTTGATCTGGTAGAAAATACAAAGCTTGCCAAAACGGTTGATTTGAGTGATCGAGATATTGATCAGATAATAGCGCCCCTGGTTGCAAAAAGAGGCGACAAAAGCAAATATGGATGTGCTACATACCGAATTGTATATGCTCATATGCAGAAGGAATATAAAGTAGGGTGGAAACATTACCGATCAAGATATATCCGGGAGCATGGTGTTGAGCCATCAAAGAAGGATATGATTGCTAACAAGGAAAGACTGGTTAAGCTTTTTAGAAGCTCAGTAAGTGATCTTTTGTCCGAGTAGTATGAAAACACGATTTTATATTAGTTGATTATGATTGCATTTTTGGAAAGCAATCAAAATTGGTTGCAATAAAGTGAGACTTTTATATCTTAGAAGAATAAATAAAAAAGAAGAGGAGAAATATATGCAGATTAGTGTTGAAGCGAAAGATGTAAAAAATGAGAATGGAAAGTTTGTCATTGAAATTGATTCGGCTGTTGTTAGTAAAATTTTAGGATTGTCAAAGACCAGGCTATCAGAGATTAGGCCAGGGCGAATTATTAAGGATTTGATAAATGTCGAGTACATAGTTTTGGAGCATTATAACAATACCTTAACAAGGGTTATTCGTAAAGATCTGCTGCCGGATTACAAAGTTTTCGATAATAAAAGTAATAATTTTGCGACCTCAGATATAAGAGACTATTTGAATGGCGATTATTTTGAAAGTGAAATTGTTCCTGGCTTTGGAAGAGACAATGTTATTCCTCATAATATTGACTTGCTGTCTTTAGATGGTTTTGACGATTACGGTATTTGTACTGTAAATGTTGGGCTGCTGACAGTTGACGACTACCGGAAATATCACAAGAGATTCCTGACAGAAGATATGAATAAATGGTGGTGGCTAGCAACTCCAGACTCAACTTCTTCCGGTTATGGCGGCCGCTGTGTCCGGTACGTCAACAGCTGCGGCTGGGTCGACTACAGTGACTATGACTGCGGCAAGGGTGTGCGCCCGATTTTTATCTTAAAATCTAATATCTTTGTATCTCTGGTTGAGGAGTAGAACGAAGCCAGTAACAAAGGCTGCAAAGGCAGCTAGAATGGATTTGAAACACGAGATTCAAAGTGAAAAAAAGAAAAGGAGTTGGAAATAATGATCCAGGGAATTTGTTTTAAGGACGAAAGATTTGATAAAAAGAACAATACACTGTTTGAGTTGACTAATAATACCATTATTCTATGTGACAGAGTAGATATCAAAAGTACTCTGTTTAGAGACGTGTTGAAAATATGCCAAGGGGAGCGCGAATTATCCACGGAGATAGATTATTGGACGAATCATGATAAGAAGCCTGAGATTTCGAAGATGGAAGTATCTTACCTTCCAACTTCCGTGTTTTATGTAGATGAATTACAGCGGATTTGCATTACAAATGAAATGCCATGTATTCTACAAGCAAAAGAAATCAAAGATTTGTGGTTTGCTGTTAATGGTAAAGATGGTTTCATCAATGTCTATCCGCTAACAAGTTTTGAGAAATCAGATGAAATCTGGGACAGAGGAATTTGGGAGGTGTATCGTTGGGTAGCTAATGGAAGGTATGGTGGTGATTTTCATTATTGTAGTCAACTAAATTAATTTTTAGCGGGCTAAATCATATTGCCAACAGTGGCAAAACGATATAAACATACAAACATAGTGAAATTTTTAAAGGAGATTGATATGAACTTTTATGTAGAAACCTTGTTAAATATTGGAATTCATCACGATGAGGAAGGAGTAGAATAATATGGGGGAAATTATTGGATTTGTTGGTTGTGCGGGCTTTGCAGCATTTGCATTTTTTATATTGGTTGTTTTAGCTGACACGGCAACGACAAAAAATCAACTGGAAATACCAGAGTACAAGGAACGTAAAGAGCCGAAGCCTGAATAGGCTTCTTTTTTATTGGAGGGAAAGTATGTATGAAATCGTATCTAGTTTTATGGTGGCCGGAGTCTTGTGGTGTTGTATCCGGAATGAAAGATCTGTTTCAGCGATACCCGTAGATGATTACAACCGAATCGTCAGGGATCGGAAAAGAAGTGAAATGTCTCAGAGGAGGTGCGGAATATGAAAATCCACACAGTATATGTATGTGAGCAATGTGCCTTTGAGAGTAGATCTTTTGAGGAGATGGAGGAACATGAGTCTATTCACTTAGGTTTGACTGTAAGAGAAATGCGCAGCTATATGAGTAAAAAATCATTCGTTACTTGGGCGGAGCAATATGCTAAAGATTTAGGCCAAAATAGCAATGATCCTAAGTATACCAGGATAAGGCAAGTGCATATGACGGCTATAGCAGCCCTTCAAAAATTTGAAAAGGTACATGGTTTGGCAGTCACGGAGCATAAATCCATATAAAAGTAAAGTTTTTATTATGGTAAAGACTTTTGAGATAGAGGGCAAAGATGTGAGAATGTTTTTATAAGAGGTGATTTTGTGAGTAAGTCAATCAAGGGCAAGATACTAGATAATATACTTGTGACGATGATGGATTACATAGATACCGATACACTCCACATGTTAGGGAGAGTAATCACAGATGAACTGATAGCGGTTAATGTGGAAGCAATTACTACGCTACCAGCAGAATATAAAAACACGGTTCAGGAAAAGAACAAATATGTTATTCAGTTGTTTCTAATTCGAAAGAAAAATCTTAAGCCAAAAACAAAGGAAGGCTATTTGAATGCCATTAAGCGGTTGATAACGTCGATCAATTATAAACCATTGGATGCCATGGATGAGAACGATATTGACTGGTATTTAACAGCGTACGAACGCAGAAATGTATCTTCAGGTGGCAGAATTAACAAACCAGCTACGGTTAATAATGAGCGACATTATCTATCAGCGTTTTTCAGTTGGATGAGAAGGGCTAAATTAATATCTGACAATCCGGTGGATGGCATTGAGCCGATAAAGGTGGTTCAGCCACCGATTGATTATTATACAGCAGAAGAAATGGCACAAATGCGAGATGCATGTAGAAATATCCGAGAGAGGGCCATATTGGAAACATTTCGGTCAACTGGAGCCAGAGTCGGGGAAGTTTCTGAAATTAGACGAGATCAGGTAAATATGGATACTGGGGACATCCTGATCCTGAGTAAAAAAAGTGAATTGTATCGGATGATTTATCTGGATGAGGATGCAAGGCATTATTACCGGCTATACCTTGAAAATCGATCCGATGACAGTCCTTATATGTTTGTTGGGTGTAGGGCGCCACATAGTAAATTGAGCACAGATGCGTACCGAGGGATTTTCAAGGAGATTGGACTGCGGGCTGGAATAAAGACTAGAGTATACCCACATAAAATGAGGAAAACGCTGGGAATGGGATTGAAAAACAAAGGTTGTGATCTGGGTACAATACAGGAGATTCTGGGACATAAGAATCCTATGGTGACAGCAATGTATTATGCACAAAGTACGCCAGACACATTGCGTCAGGTTCGATCAAGAGTTTTGTAACAAAAATTAATTAAGATTGATTGGAGAAATAGAAATGTTTTTCGGAAGAAAAAAGGCAGATTATGAGTTCCACAAGTTGGGGTACAATATAGCGTTTGTAGACGAAGAAGAACGCAAACACACAGGGGAGATCCTGTACGATTCAGATCATTTTGTCAGATATTCAAGATTTGATCATGATTACAAATATGTGCATTACATAGACTTATGCCATAAGAAATCTGGCAAGCACATCATACAATCGTATTCAGAAGATGGATATGTGGTTGGACTTGAGCCAAAACTTGCACTCTTGGCCATTCGAAAGATGAAAGAAAAGCGGTGGATTTAACTAAATAAATTAAGATTGGAGGGGTGACAGATGAAGATTATAAGACGTAAAAATCATGAATGGGCAAAGGATAAAAACGGGAAAGTAAATGAATTTGCAAGCAGTTATGAATATTGCAACGGTCCTCGGTGTATCCATTGTTATCACTCATTTTGTGTCAATTGTAATCCCGATGGTTACAGTGATGCAGAAAAGGTGCCTTGTGAAAAACATGTGTGTCAAGATTGTGGTGATAGCGTAAGCGTAACAGACAAGTTTTGCAGAAAATGCGGTGCAGATTTAGCGGAAAAAATTATTGAGGAAATGGATTGAGCAAATTAATTTTAGGAGGTAAAGCTTGTGTTAAAACCAGCACAGTCCTACAAAGAGGAACTGCTAAAAGAAATAGTAAACATGTGGTATGGTGAAAAAACCATGTACTGGAATAGTTCCTCGCATGATTCGATTATCTCATTATCAGAGGATAATTACTGGAGCCATCAGCTTGTGAGTGTAGATGTTAAAGGTGTATTGCAAGGGTACATTACATATGAGGTTGACAGAGTTGCGAATAAGGCCAGCGGTTTTGGTATCATAAGTTTTAATCGAAATCCTATGATATTTGCTGCTGATATAAAACAGGCAGTAATAGATATATTTATAAAATTCGGTTTTTCAAAGATTGAATTTTTTGCATATGCTGACAATCCGGCAATCAAAACTTACCGAAAGTTTATTGTTAAATATGGCGGTCGGGAAATAGGCGAATATAAGCGTACCGCAAGGCTGCAGGATGGCAAGTGGCATGATGGCGTTATGTTTGAACTGTTTCGTGAAGATTTCAAGCAACAAAATTTTGATTTGGACAATTAGTTTTAAGGAGTAAGACATGGATACATATACGATTATAGTTAGGGATGTT
>DAMAMW010000039.1:0-59747 GCA_032073745.1 Lachnospiraceae bacterium
ATTCCGGTCCAACCAAACCTAACGCCCCACGTTCTCCTGGCAACTATAAACACCCGCCCCTTATTTCAGTACACTAAGATAATCATCTATCAAATCAATCGCATTATCAGCCGCCTCCTCCGGAGTACTCTGCCCATAAGCCACACTCTCGATCATATCCTCCTGAATCGCATAAACTTCCGCACTGGTCGTATACCCCTTATCACTCTTGCCATTCAGTCCGGCTGCCAGATCAACCGCCTCAACCACAACCGGATTAAGCAGTTCATTTTCAGCACACAGCGTTCTCGCTGTTGTTGTCGGCGGCACACTCCGGACATCCTTTAAGATCTCCTGCGCTGCCGGATCATTATAAAAATAATTCAGGAATTTAACTGCTTCCTCTGCATTTGCTGAATTCTTATTAACTGTCATATACTGCGGGGTATCGGCAAAAAAGCCGTCATTGACCCGATTCTCCGCCATCGGCATCTGCACGACTGAACACTCAGCCTCAGGATTTGCTTCCATCAACAGGCTGATACTGGAAGAAGGCCCATAAGCAAATACAAATTTACCATCCATCCATTTTGGATTGGTATGAATCTGCCCCTTAAACGTCGCACTGTCCTCAGCCGGTTCAAACACTCCGCCGTCATAACAATCCTTAATATACTGCAGTACCTCAACCAACTGGTCTCTGGTAAAACTCATCTTTTTCTCACTGTCAATAATAAAAGACTCTCCGGTCAGCTGGCGCAGATATGGCCGTACCACATATTCACACAGAATTTTTGTATCAACATTGATATAATAATAGTCCGGATTTTCTGCATGAAGTTTTTTCCCATCCTCCAGCATCGACTCCCAACTGATCTGCTTACCAAGATCAATACCACAGACCTCTGCCGCCCCGTTATTAGCTACCGTTGCCAGACAGGACATACCGGTCGGAATCGCCAGCAGCTTACCGTCAAACGTACCGAACTGACCAATGAAGTTCTCATCAAAACCGGATGTATCAAACAACTCCGGATACTCCTTAAAATCAACAAAGAAATCACCCCGGGAAATAAAATCCGGCAGGGAATCAACGTTCTGCTGCATGATATCAGGAGCCGTACCGTTCGCCAGCATGGTTGAGACTTTATCAATATATCCCTGATCGGAATTCATCTCAGCCTCGATTTTTACGTTCGGATTCAGCAGCTGATACTGTTCAATCACCGCCAATGTTGCCTCATTTCTGGCATCACCGCCCCACCACATAAATCGGAGAGTGATCTGATCTCCTGATGCCGGTGCAGCTGTATTCTGGCCCGAATTATCTGCGGCCTTTTCTGTCGTATCCGCCCCTCCTGCCGAAGAAGCAGTGGCTGCCGGTTCATTTGTACAGCCGGAAAGCATTGATACCGCCATTCCTGCCGCAATCATAAGACCAACAAATCGTTTGCTTTTTTTCATATTCCCTTACCTCCATCTTTTTTAACTGTCCTTATTGTAACGGATTTTGGGCCTGTTGATAAGAAGCTTTGATTATTGAAATGTATCATTAGTTACTCTGTTTTTCTAAAATAGTATCATTTATTACGAAATTTCTTCATTATTGTGGATTATGTCGAATCGGGAAAACATATGAATGCTTTTTTTAAAGTTTTTCTTTATAATAAACATATAGGATGAAAAGATTTGAAGGGGGGGCTATCTGTGTATCAGATGATTATAGCCGAAGATGAATCAAAGATCAGAAATGGTCTTGCCAACCTCTTTCCCTGGAACCAGCTGGGCTTTGAAATTGCCGGCTGTTTTCCCAACGGGAAGGAAGCATATGAATTTGCCTGTCAGAATACAGTCGATCTGATTCTATCTGATATCCGGATGCCGATTATGGACGGCCTGGAGTTATCGGAAAAACTGCTGGCATTTAAAAATATCAAGATTATCTTTTTCAGCGGTTATCAGGACTTTGATTATGTCCGCCAGGCGCTGCGTTTTGGTGTCTCCGATTACCTGCTGAAACCGGTGAAATACGATGATCTCGTCAGCTGTCTGACAAAAGTCCGGGAACTGCTGGATCAGGAACGCAGCCAGACATCAGAAGAAAAGCCGGACGATCTGGGATACTATGAAAAAATCATCAGCCTGGTCAGGAGTTACCTGGACAAAGAATATCAGAATGCCACTCTGGAACAGGCATCACGGCTGGTGAATCTAAGCCCGAACTATTTGTCACGGCTTATGAAAGAACATTCCGACCTGAGCTTTTCCGACTATCTCTTAAAAACCAGAATGGAAAATGCCGCTGCCATGCTGAGGGATATTCAGTTTAAACAATATGAGATCGCCTACCGGGTCGGATATGACAATCCGAAGAATTTTTCACGGGCGTTTCACCAGTATTTTCAGATGACACCTTCCCAGTACCGGAAAAAACATGATGCCTGAAAGCCGCAGGAGACGCTATGATAAAACGTAATTTTTTGAAACATTTTTTATATTATCTGAGCATTATTACCATCCCCATTATCACGATCTTCCTGATATTTTTAGGGCTTATGGCCTATGAAAAGCAGAGAAGTATTGAAGCGGAATCAGCAAAATCTGCCCAGGCGCTCAGGGACAACTACTCCCTTGTCCTTGACAGTGCCGGTATGCAGTATGATATTCTGGTTCGTAATCCCCGCCTGTCGATAGCCTTGCGCAACTATATTTCCCATAAGCAGATCAGTTATCTGGACGTAGCCCTTACCAACAGTATCTTTTCCAACTTTGCAGCATTGACCGGCAACACGCCATATATTGCATCGGTCTATTATTATCTGGACAACTATGATTCCATCATCTCCTCAGATACTGGCGGAATTATGAATCTGTCGCAGTTCTCTGACCGCAGCTGGATGGACTCCTACCATCAGTCTACGGAGAATGAGTGGCTGGAGCGGCGGGAAATGGTTTTGTATCCCTATACCAAACCCGTGCCTGTACTGACTTATTATAAAAAGCTCAGCATGTTCCGTGGGGTCATCATGGTAAATATCTATGAAGACCAGCTAAAACAACTGCTGGGTTCCAGCTCCACACTGGATCAGTTTTATATTATCGACGCCGATGGCAATTTTTTGATTGAGAGTAATGATGATGCCGGAACTTTGCGGACAGAGGATCAGCATGCGCTGATTAATGCAATCCACTCCACTCCCGATACACCATTTGAAGGCTGGATTCCTTTTAATCATTCCAAATATTACGTACGGATTATTCCCGCCGACTTTAATACTTATATTGCCGTCTGTACAAGCCGGTCGAACTATTATCAGTCGCTTTATGTACTCCTGCTGCAGCTCTTTATTGTCCTTGCAGTCATGATCTGTACGGTCTTCTGGATTGCATATGCAATTACCCGCAAGAACTTCAAACAGATCAACTACTTTGTGACACTGTTTTCAGAAGCAGAACGGGGTAACTATACGGAAACGCGTCCTGACTTTATTAAAGATGAATATGATATTATTCTGAATAATATAGTTCAGCTCTTTGTCCAGCAGACATTTCTGCAAAACAAGCTGGCTTTAAAAGAACAGCAGCAGAAACTTGCTGAACTGGCTGCCCTGCAGCTGCAGATCAATCCTCATTTTCTCTTCAACACCTTGCAGACACTGGATTTCAAAGCGGTTGAGTATACCGGCAGTCCCACCGCGCTGAACCAGATTATCGAAGCGCTCTCGGATATTTTAAAATACTCGCTGCAAAAGACGGATTCTATGGTGACAGTCAAAGATGAGATAGAATATCTGAAAAAATATGACAGCATCCAGAGATACCGCTATGAAGATAAATACATCATGTATTATGATTACGACAGTGTTGTAGAAAACATGCCGATTATGCGGCTGATTCTGCAGCCGCTAATTGAAAACAGTTTGTATCATGGCATCAAACCGCTGGAAGGTTCCGGTTTTATCAAACTGAAAATAACTGAGCGGGACGATTACCTCACATTTACAGTGATTGATACCGGTGTCGGTATGGAGAAGACTGAAATCAGCGCTCTTTATGAAAATATAAACAATCCCGGTCACGAGAGTATCGGGCTGGCTAATGTTAACAGCCGGTTGGTGATGCGTTATGGCGATGAGGCTGGGCTGAAGATCTTAAGCAAAAAAAACATGGGAACCTGTATTTCTTTTCGGATCCCACTTGATAAAATGATGAAAAAAGTTTACTGAAATGAAAGATTTATATATCCGACTGTGTCTAATTGTTGAAAGGCAGAAAAAATGAAAATGAATACAACAGAACCGGATATAAACCGTATCGTCAGAGAATATGGTGATTCCTTATACCGCATGGCATTTCTATATCTGAACGACGTGCATCTGGCTCAGGATGCCGTTCAGGATACTTTGCTCAAGCTGTACACCACCAAAAGCCCGTTTCAGGGCGGCAGTTCGGAGAAAACCTGGATTATGCGGATTCTCATAAACACCTGCAAAAATTACAGGCGGACAAATTGGTGGCGACGAACGGATGTCTTATCTGCAATTGAACAAGTCCCGATAAACGACCCGGAACCGGCAGGTGATGAACTGATTACGCATATTATGAGACTGCGTCCTAAATATAAGGAGGTAATACTGCTATATTATTATCAGGAACTGAAGATTCGGGAAATCGCCAAGGTACTTCATTGCCCGGAATCTACTGTTTCAGTACGCTTAAAACGAGCCAGGGAATCACTGAAATCAATGTTAAAGGAGGAATTTTCCGAATGAATATAAAAGATACGATCGACAGCCGTCTGGCAGCGATGAAAACTGAACTTCCGGAACAGGAAATCCTGACATCTGCACTAGTACGAAAAAATGCCCAGGCCAAACGAATGGTACTGACAATGGGAATACTGCTCTTTGCCTGCCTGAGTACAGCAGTTGCTTTTTCCGTATATGCTGCCGATCTGATCCGAAATAACAATGATTTTTATCTGCGCTATCTTGATCCGGAGGAGATGGCTGTCGCTGATGCAAACATGGAGCAGCATGGTGTTAAGATATACTTTGAAGGACTGAAATCAGAAGAGGTACGGGAACAGTATTTTTGTATCAATAAGCTGGTGGAATCTTTTAATGATACCAATGTCAGGCAACAGGCCATTGAAGCCATCAGACCGTTTCTGACCAGCGAAGAGACAGAACTGATAAATGCCGCCCGGTTTGCCTTGAGTATTCTACAGGAGACTTACGATAGCCCATATATCATAAAATTAAGCGATGATAAGATGGTATTTACGTTATTCAATGATTATTCCGATTATGGAAGCTATAATGAGATCTGGATGATCGAAAACGGGATTATGGAGAAGTACTGGTCATTCTCAATACCTCAAATGTATATAACGGGCATGTTTCCGTCACCGGATGGAAATAAACTGGCGGTTTCACTGGGATCGAATAAAAGTACCTATGCCATCATTCTGGATATCGCCAATGGATCTGTCAGCCCCGAGCTAATCGACAGTGCCCGGATTATGATCGGACAGGAGAAGGGATATGCAGTCTGGCAGAGAAGTGACTACGAAAATTACAGCGGTCTGATCGGTGGAATCGAATGGACAGGGAATGATTCCGTTCAGTTTGAGGCTTCACTTGTGTATGATGGTGGCGATCATGAAGAGAAAGCGCAGATCCGCTATAATTATTCTCAGAAGGTGATGAATTTTACTTATCATTAATTATCATATAATTTTGATTTTGTACCTATTTCTGTACGTAAATCATCAGGTTATCATAATTTAAGTCCGATTGTGAACCGCTGACAATAACATCTGCATATTTCCATGGTGTTTCTTCTAAGAACAACGGCAGCAACAAAGAATCCCACCAATCTGCAAATTCGTTGACGGACTTAATCGTTGCACCATTTTCTCCGTTAGAAAGATCCCGCTGCACAACACGTTCACGGGCAAGTTCATACTCAGTCTCTACCCAGATTGAGTATGTTGCCTTTGAACGCAGTGTCTTTCTGCCTGCACCCATCCCCTCAATTACAAGTGCCTTGTCAGGATCAACACCAATGGAACCAGGCCGATTTTCCTTAATCCAGCCTGTTGGTTTATAATCGACAGTTTTACCATTAAGCCAGGGATTGACAATTGCGTCAAGCATTTCATTATCCCAATGAATCGGATCGCTCCCCCAGCTCACATCATCCGTATGTATGAGATTTGCATTCAACATGGAAGTAAGCTGCTCAGCCAGAGATGTCTTCCCTGAGCCTCCGATTCCGTCAATAAGTATAAGTGGCCTTGGTACTGTGTTAATTCTATTTGCAATCAGATTTTGTAACGATTCTTCCGACCATGCACTGATATCAAGTGATGGTAATCTTATTAATGTCATATGATAAACCGCCCTACCCCTTCCACTTCTTAACCATTTCCTGAATCCCACTATCAAGCTCATTGAAACGTAAATGATCTATCTCCATGTTATCATTTTCGTATTCCAACATCATGTAGTCACTCTTATTTATACCGCCTCCCGGAGTTACAAGCAACCCGCCGAAAAGACCTAACACAAACAAAGATAGAGACTTTAACCCGCTCTTTTTTTCTGATCCCATTATTTCCATAGATACAATGTGCTGTACCGGTATATTAAAGTACTCTTCATATGTACCATTATATCTCCGTTCAAGAACAAAGAAATTTTCCTCAGTCATAACTAAGGAGCAAAGGCTGTCAGGATAGTTGTCATTTGGTGGAATCAGCCTCGCAACTCCCTGAGCTAAAACCGGCCGTTCCTGATATGTTTTGATTTCCATAGTATCCCCCTAAATTATCTTCTGTTGTAAAAAAGATCCTGCAGCAATGATTTCCATCAAAGTCACAAGATCTTCTCTTCTTAGTTATTCCGGACTGCTCAAATCCACTAAACTCAGATCCTCACCAACAGTCTCTCCATTCACTTTCATTGTCAGTCTGACTGCATGCATGTTCTCGAGGAAGCTGTTAGCTACTGCCTCAACCACCTTATCCTGATGCTGCTCGGGAAGCTTGCTCAGATCCAGAACAATCTGATCTACCATGGAATTGTCCACTTCCACGCCGGGAATTTCAACAACACTAGGTCCTACTTCATCGACACGTCCCACTTCTTCATAGCTGACTACCTCAGTACCTTCTTCCAGGACCTTATACTCGATCATCATATCAACCAGAGTCTGAGGAGTAAGCTCCTCCAGCGAATCCATGGTACCAACCAGTCCTGATCCGTCTTCATTGACCTGATAGATCGATACGACTGTCAGCGGTGTTGCGAACGGTTCCGGGTTCTTATCTGCCACACCATTGGTCTGCTTCACTTCACCGGTCTTATTCTTCTCTGTCGTGGGCGTACATGCTGCCAGCGACAGGATCATCATGGCTCCAATGAAACTCATGACTAACTTTTTCATAATTGTATTGCCTCCTTATGTCTGCTGTATCTTTTGAAACCACTGTTCCAGCTTAACCAGTGCTTTCACTAATGCTTTTGTCTCTTCCGGATCCAGTTCTTCCAATACATCGGCGATCATCCGCCGGTGGAAATCTTCATACTGTGAATACGCACTCCGGCCCTTTTCAGACAAAGAAATATAGACCACGCGGCGGTCCCGCTCCCCACGTTCCCGAATGACATAACCTTTTTTCACCAGGCTGTTCATTGCTATCGTCAGCGTACCGACTGTTACGGAAAGCGTTTTGGCAATGGTCGACATATTCTTGGGCTCACCAACTCCGATCGCCTGCATTACATGCATATCGTTATTCGTGATATCTTTATACTCTTGTGTGGTGATGGACTTCTGTTCAATGTCCATGACATCGCGGAACAGCTTCACCAGCGCAATGTTTAAAGTCTCATAAGTATCCACTTTTTACCTCTTCTTGCATGAAGACAAAAGCTTCTTCATGATTATACATGATTTCTTTTTACAAAACAACCTCATAATCCTTAGAAAATTCTTACAAGGTTGTGAATAATTCACCAACTATAAGCCTGCTAAAAAGATACTTATCCCAATTCCGGCAATTGTTGCCGCCAATGCACCAGGAAGTGCGTATCTTGTTTTTGTCACTTTTACAGAACCGAAATAGATACTGATACAGTAAAACAGTGTTTCCGTACAGCTCATCAGAATCGATGCAGCCATTCCGAGCACCGAATCCGGCCCATAATTTTCAAAAATATCCAGAACCAGACCGGTTGCCGCCGAGTTCGATACCAGGCGAACCAGCGTCAGCGGAATCAATTGTTCCGGAATATGTAAAAATCTTGCCGGAACCGCCAGCCATCCGGCCAGTGCATCCAGAAACCCGGATGCCCGCAGCACTCCAACTGCCGTCATCAAACCAATCAGGGTGGGCAAAATTCCGGCAACTGTCTTCATCCCGTCTTTTGCACCATCAGTAAAATCATCAAATACCGGCCGTTTCGACAACAGGCCAAAACCAATCATATAACAGATCACCAGCGGGATCATATAACGTGACAGCCAGATTATAATCATCATCGGTCCACCACCTTACAGAATACCACCGCCGTCAGCGTCGATATCGTCGTCGCAATCAGCGCCGGACCAACCACCGCCATCGGGTTCGCCGAGCCGTACTGACTCCGATAAGCAATCATATTGATGGGGATCAGCTGTAACGATGAAATATTGAGAATCAAAAACGTACACATCTCATTTGTTGCAATGTGGCTGTTCTTTCCTTCCGGCTGCAGCTTTTTCATCGCTTCCAGTCCGGCCGGGGTTGCGGCCCAGCCAAGTCCCAGCATATTGGCAATCATATTCACTGCCAGCGGCCTTCTGGCCGGGTGATTCTTATCCAGCCGGGGAAACAGAAAATTCAGTACCGGGGTCATCTTTCCCGCCAGCCAGTCAAGCAGGCCGGCGCGGTTGCCCACTTCCATAATCCCACACCAGAATGACATAATTCCAAGCATGGTAATACCCAGTGTCACGGCATCCTTTGCGGAATCCAGAAGACCCTGGGTGGCGGCATCGACGGTCCCGTGCAAGACTGCCCAGACCATTCCCACCAGTATCATAAAACTCCATAGATAATGTAACATATGTCCTGCCTTTTATCGCATTCCTTGTTTCAATCTATGGAGCTTTTCCGACTTTTATGTTTACAAGTTTGTCTCTCCGGTCAATTCCTTCATGACCTCTTCCACAGTCTCTATCTTATTGGAACGTGAGGCATTGCTGCCGCAGAACAGCAGGGCATGTTCCAGATCACCTTCCGCCGCATTTGACAATGCTTTGGTAATACAGTAAGGAATGGTTGCCAGATCACAATGTTCGAGACAGCGGTAGCAGTGCTCGATCTTCATTTTATGTTCTGCTGTTTCTTCCAGAAAAGCATTCTTAATCGCTCTTCCCGGCATTCCAACCGGACTTTTGGTAATCACAATGTCTGCTTCCGTGGCATCGATATAAGCCTGCTTATAAGACATCGGCGCATCACATTCTTCTGTGGTGACAAAACGGGTACCGACCTGTACCCCATCAGCACCAAGACCGATCGCATGCTCCACATCCTGCCGGTCAAAGATACCGCCGGCAACAACTACCGGGATATGCTGACGATACTTTTCTGCATATCCTTTTACGACTTCGATAATACTGACAATTTCTTTGTCATAATCATCTTTGCGATAAGTACTGGCAACGGCATCGGTATCCGCGCCATACGTGCCCAGCTGTTCTGGTGTGAAGCCCAGATGACCGCCGGCAAGCGGTCCCTCGATCACAACCAGATCCGGAGCAACGTGATATTTGCGGTCCCACATCTTGCAGATAACCATTGCCGATTTTGCCGTCGATACAATCGGGGCGATCTTCGTCTTCGCTCCGGCTACCAGTTCCGGCAGATTGATCGGAAGTCCGGCGCCGGATACAATAATATCAGCTCCGGCTTTAACCGCTTCTTTTACATACATGGCATAGTTTTTTGTTGCCACCATAATATTGAAGCCAATGATACCATCCGGAGCAATCTTTCTGGCCTTATCAAACTCCGTCTTAATTGCCCGCAGGTTTTCTTCCAGCGGTGCCTTTAAAAAATCGGGGCTCTTAAAACCGATCTGAGCAGTGGATATAAGTCCGATGCCGCCGGCCTTTGCCACCGATCCTGCCAGTGACGAAAGGCTGATACCAACGCCCATACCACCTTGAATGATTGGGTATTTAGCTGTTAATTCTCCCATGACCAATGGTTTTAATTTATCCATTACACTCTCCTAAATCGCTCATATCTTTGTTCACGTACTGCATCCTGCTCCATCTCACCGAACTGCACAAGAAAACGTGACATTTTCTGTTCGATTACTTCTGCAATCATCGGAAGATTTTCGGCAGTGGCCGGTTCATTTTCCGGAATAATCTCTTCGATCAATTTCATTTCCAGCAGATCGGCTGCCGTAATCTTCATTACCTTAGCCGCATCCGGTGCTTTTTTGCTGTCTTTCCACAGAATTGATGCAAAACCTTCCGGAGAAAGGATCGAATAGATTGCATTTTCCATCATCCAGACTTCATTTGCCACGGCCATAGCCAAGGCGCCGCCGCTGCCGCCCTCACCAATTACAAGAGATAGTACCGGAACGGTCAGATCAGACATCTCAAACAGGTTTCTGGCAATTGCCTCTCCCTGTCCGCGTTCTTCTGCTTCCAGTCCGCAAAATGCTCCCGGCGTATCCACAATACAGATAACCGGACGGCCAAAGGCTTCCGCCTGCTTCATCAAACGAAGCGCTTTGCGGTAACCTTCCGGAGACGGCATACCAAAGTTGCGTTTGATATTGTCCTTGGTATTTTTGCCTTTCTGCTGGCCGATTACGGTCACGGGCACACCATGGAAGGTAGCGATGCCGCCGACAATAGCGCCATCATCACCAAAATAACGGTCGCCATGGAATTCCATAAAATTATCAAAAAGCAGATGCATATAGTCTGTTGCCACCGGACGATCCGATGATCTTGACAGCTGAACAGTCTCCCATTCCGTTTTTCCACGTTTTTTTGATATTACGGCAGCGTTATCCACATGTTCTGCTGAGTTATCCAAAACCTCTTTCCAGCTGCGCTGTGGTTTCTGATGCATTTTAAGAATTGCAGCAATGGTTTCACGCTGTTCGTCGCGAGGCACAATTTTGTCCACAAAACCGTGCTCAAGTAAAAACTCAGACCGCTGAAATCCTTCCGGAAGCTTCTGTCCGATCGTTTGCTGAATGACCCGGGGGCCGGCAAATCCGATCAGAGCATTCGGTTCTGCCAGAATGATATCGCCAAGCATTGCAAAACTGGCGGTGACTCCACCGGTCGTCGGATCGGTCAGGACACTGATAAACAGCTGCCCTGCATCATGATGACGTTTCAATGCAGCTGAAGTCTTAGCCATCTGCATCAGGGATACAATTCCCTCCTGCATTCTGGCACCGCCGGAACATGCATAAATAATCACCGGCATCTGATCACTGGTTGCACGTTCGACCATCCGGGTAACCTTTTCACCGAAATTGTGTCCCATGCTGCTCATCATAAAGCGGGCATCACAGACACCGACCGCAGCCGGCTGACCCATGATCAGACCTTTGCCGGTAATAACTGCTTCATTCAGCTTTGTCTTTTCCTTTGCCGCCGCAACCTTTTTCTCATATCCCGGAAAATCAAGCGGATTGCTGAACTCCATTTCACGATCCCATTCCTCAAAGGTGTTTTCATCTAACAGCATCTCGATTCGGCGATAGGCATGAACCCGGAAATAACCGTTGCACTTCGGGCAGATATAATAATTGTTCTTAACATCCTCTACATAAATCGGATTCCCGCATTTATTGCATTTTTTCCAAAGGCCTTCCGGTATGTTCGGTTCTTCTTTCTTTGGTACCTTATATTTGGTATCAATTACCGTATATGTTTTTTTAAACATGTCTTTAAACATAATCACTTCTCCTCACATGTTACCGCCAACATACTACTTCCCGCAATACTCCGGAAAATAAGTCGGGATGAAATGAGTATCCGTATCACCGCCCTGATAAGCCGGATGGCTCAATATCTCAAACTGGAAATCCAGATTAGTTTCAATACCTTCAATGATCAGTTCCCCCAAAGCGCTGCGCATCTTGGCAATCGCTTCTTCCCGGTCTTTGCCGTGAACAATCAGCTTCATCAGCATCGAATCATAGTTGGCCGGAACTTTATAATCATTATAAATATGGGTGTCGACCCGCACACCATTGCCGCCGGGTACATGGATATTGGTAATCCGCCCCGGACACGGCATAAAGTTCTTCGCCGGATTCTCGGCATTAATCCGGCATTCAATTGCATGACCACTTAAATGGATGTCTTCCTGACTCACACTTAAAGGTTCACCTGCCGCAACACGGATCTGCTCTTTGATCAGGTCCAGACCGCTGACCATCTCGGTAACCGGATGTTCAACCTGAATTCTGGTATTCATCTCCATAAAATAGAAGTTCTTTTTGTTATCCAGCAAAAACTCTATCGTACCGGCATTCTGATATCCCACAGCCTGTGCTGCCTTAATTGCTGCATCACCCATCTGGCGGCGCAGATCATCGGAAATAGCAACTGACGGAGACTCTTCAAGCACTTTCTGATGACGTCGCTGGATCGAACAGTCACGTTCACCCATATGAACGACATGACCGTACTGATCTGCCATAATCTGAAACTCTATATGCCTTGGTTTTTCGATATAACGCTCCAGATACATGGTATCATCGGAAAATCCTTTGATCGACTCCAACTGGGCATTCTGGAAATTAGCTTCAAAATCTTCTTCGCCATGAGAAATCCGCATTCCTTTACCGCCGCCGCCTGACGACGCTTTGATCATAACCGGAAATCCGATCGTTTTGGCCAGTTCCAGTGCTTCCTTTGCGGTATGCACCGGCTCCTTGCCGCCTGGAACTACCGGTACACCGGCTTCCATCATGGTTTTCCTGGCTTCGGATTTGTTACCCATTTTGTTGATGATACCGGCTGACGGTCCGATGAACTTGATATTGCATTTTTCACACAGTTCGGCAAACCGGGCATTCTCTGACAAAAACCCGAACCCGGGATGAATCGCTTCTGCTTTCATCGCCACGGTAGCGGACAGGATCCGTTCCATATCGAGATAACTGGCGCTGGATGCCGCCGGTCCGATACAGATCGCTTCATCGGCCAGTAATGTATGAAGGCTGTCACGGTCTGCTTCGGAATAAACAGCAACTGTTTTAACCCCCATTTCGCGGCATGCCCGAATGATTCTGATGGCAATTTCACCACGGTTAGCAATTAATATTTTTTCAAACATGGGTACACCCCTATCCAATCATAAATGTCATTTCTGCTGATACGGCAACTTTTCCTTCGGAATTGGTTGCTACCGCCTTTCCGACACCGACCGGTCCTTTCTGCTTGATAATTTCACATACAAGCTTCAGACGGTCACCCGGCAGAACTTTGCTTCTGAACTTTACTTTATCCATCGAACCAAAGTATGCGGTCTTGCCTTTATTTGCCTCAACACTGAGAATCGCCACCGCCCCAACCTGGGCCAGCGCCTCCAGCATCAGAACCCCCGGCATTACCGGCTCTTCCGGAAAATGACCGGCAAACTGCGGTTCATTATAAGTAATGGACTTATAACCAACGGCACGCACACCCGGCTCCAGCTCCTCGATACAATCAATCAGTAAAAACGGATGTCTGTGCGGAATGATTTCCTGTATTTCCTTAATTCCCAATCTCATAATGAATTCCCTTTCTTTCACGGCATAATTGACCCGCGTGATTATTTAATCCGGAACAATGGCTGACCAAATTCAACGACATCTTCGTTATTTACCAGAACAGCTTCCACAACACCGTCATATTCACTTTCAATTTCATTCATCAGTTTCATTGCTTCGATGATGCCGAGCACCTGACCTTTTTTCACGGAATCGCCCACTTTAACAAATGCTTCGTCATCCGGTGATGCGGCACTGTAGAAGGTGCCGACCAGCGGTGACGTAACAACCTTGTCGGAATTGATTACCGGTGTATTCACAGCCTGGTGATTCTCCGGTGCCGGTGCCGCAATCCCTTGGACTGCAGGCATTACTGCGGTCTGTACCTCATGTCCGGCAGCCTGAACCACACATACTTTTTCCTTCTTTTTCAGCACCAGTTTCTGGTCACCTTCTTCATATGCAAAACTGGTCAGTCCGTTTTCGGATACTGCCTGAATTAGTGTTACAATCTCATCAATCGTCATGCCTGCTGCCTCCTAGCCTTCAAACTTCTTTACCAACAGAGTTGCATTGTGTCCGCCAAAACCAAGTGAATTGCTGATTGCACAATTGACAGGCATTGCCACACCTTCACCTTTGGTATAATCCAGATCACATTCCGGATCGCTGTTCTCCAGTCCGGCCGTCGCATGGACAAAACCTTCCTGAATCGATTTCACACAGGTGATGAATTCCACACCACCGGCGGCACCAAGCAGATGGCCGACCATCGATTTGGTAGAGTTGATTTTTACTTTATAGGCATGATCGCCCAAAGCCAGTTTAATCGCCTTTGTTTCGAATAAATCGTTATGGTGGGTGCTGGTACCATGAGCGTTAACATAGTCAACCTGCTCCGGTGTCATTCCTGCATCAGCAATTGCCATCTCCATTGCCTTTGCTGCACCGCTGCCGTCTTCAGCCGGAGAAGTGATATGGTAAGCATCACCGGTTGCACCGTAACCTGCGATTTCAGCATAGATTTTTGCGCCTCTGGCCTGAGCATGTTCCAACGATTCCAGAACTACAACAGCACCGCCTTCACCCATGACAAAACCGTTTCTGTCAATATCAAAAGGAATGGATGCACGCAGCGGATCGGTTGATTCGCTCAGTGCTGTCAGGGAAGTAAATCCGGCTACCCCCAATGGTGTGATACACGCTTCTGCACCACCTGCCAGCATCACATCAGCATCACCGTACTGGATGGTACGGAATGCTTCACCAATACTGTGGGTACCGGTTGCACATGCAGTTACGACGTTTACACATTTACCCTTCATGCCAAACTGGATGGAGACATTACCGGCCGCCATATTGCTGATCATCAAAGGTACAAGCAGAGGATTGACACGGCTCGGGCCTTTATCCAGTAATTTCTTATATTCACGTTCGATTGACTGCAGACTGCCGATACCGGAACCGACACTGACACCGACTTTAAACGGATCTTCCTTGCTCATGTCAAGTCCGGCATCTTCGATCGCTTCTTTAGAAGCTGCTACTGCGAACTGGCAGAACTGCTCCATTCTTCTGGCTGCCTTTGGATCCATATACTGTTTTGCATCAAAATCCTTAACCTGTGCTGCGATCTTTGCTTTATAATCCGTGGTATCAAAATAAGTAATCTCACCGATACCAACGGTTTTATTTTTCAGTCCGTTCCAGAAATCGTTTACGTTATTTCCAATTGGTGTAATTGCTCCAAGTCCGGTTACAACCACTCTTCTACTCATAGCCTTCTCTCCTTATTTTCTGCCTTACATTGCCATTCCGCCGTCAATACAGATTACCTGTCCGGTAATGTATCCGGCCGCATCGGAAGCAAGAAAAGCAACGGTTTCAGCAACGTCTTTCGGACTGCCGAATTTTTTCATTGGGATCTGGTTCAGGGCTGCTTCCTTAACGGAATCAGTCAGAACTTCTGTCATTTCAGTATCGATAAATCCGGGTGCAATTGCATTGGATGTAATTCCTCTGGTAGCCAGCTCTCTGGCAACGGATTTTGTCAGACCGATCAGCCCGGCTTTGGAGGCACAGTAGTTGGCCTGCCCCATATTGCCCATCACACCGGATACGGAAGACAGATTGATGATTCTTCCGGAGCGCTGTTTTAACATCTGGCGTGAAATATGCTTAATGCAGTTAAATGCGCCCTTTAAGTTGGTATTGATAACTGAATCAAATTCTTCTTCACTCATCTTCATCAGCAGGTTATCACGGGTTATGCCGGCATTGTTGACCAGGATGTCAACGCGTCCGTAAGTCTTTACGACATAACTCATCAGCTCCGCTGCCTTATCAAACTCAGCAACATTGCACTGGACCGCTTCCGCTTTGCCGCCTGCTGCTTCGATTTCTTTTACTACCTCTTCTGCCTTTGCCGCAGAACCGTTGTAGTTTACAATAACGGTTGCGCCGCGTCCGGCGAGAGTCAGTGCGATTTCACGTCCCAGTCCCCGGCTGGCACCGGTAACGACTGCAATTTTATCTGTTAACATTTGAAGCCTCCTTTTACTGGTTTTGATTCAATGCTTCGATTAATTTGTCGATATCTTCAAGCTTTTCTATATTATGAACCTTGGCGGTTCTATCAATCTTCTTCATAAATCCGGCCAGTGTTTTGCCCGGCCCGATTTCGATAAAGGTGTCCACACCGTCAGCCAGCATCGCTTCCACGCTCTGCTGCCATCTGACAGATGAAGAAACCTGTCTGGTCAGCAGCGGCTTAACCTCTGCTGCATCCGTCACATAAGCGGCAGTTACATTCGCCACATACGGTACCTGCGGGGTATGTACGTCTACCGTTTCCAGTACTTTCGCCAGTTCTTCACCGGCACCGGTCAGCATTCCGGAATGGAACGGACCGCTTACATTCAGCATAATAGTGCGCTTGGCACCTGCCTCTTTTAACTTTTCACAAGCAGTCTCGACTGCCTCTTTTTTACCGGAAATTACAATCTGTCCGGGACAGTTATAGTTGGCGATCTGAACGTCTTCGATACCGGCCAGTACTGCTTCAATCGCAGCTGCGTCCATTGCAAGTACTGCCGCCATGGCACCAAGTCCGACCGGAACTGCTTCCTGCATCAGAATTCCGCGCTGTCTGACAGTCTTAATTGCATCTGCTTCGTTCATCACACCGGCTGCATAGAGTGCACAATATTCACCCAGACTAAGGCCCGCTGCCACATCAGGTTTTAAACCTTTGCTTTCCAGTACTTTCGTCATTGCAATACTGGTAGTCACCATGGCCGCCTGTGTATATTCGGTAATATCCAGTCTGTCGTTTTCGGTAAAACACAGCTCCGGAACGGAAAATCCCAGTAAATCGGAAGCCAGATCAAATACCTGTCTGCCAATCTCTGTCAGCTCATAAAAGTCCTGACCCATTCCACAGGTCTGTGCACCCTGGCCCGGGTAAATAAATGCGATTTTACTCATTGCTATACTCCTTTGCTACCTGTTTTCAAATTAATTACACCCCATCAGACGTTCTGCCTGATCAGTAATCTCAACGATAATCTCCTGACATGTCTGCTCTTTATGGATCATACCGGCGATCTGTCCTGCCAGCACACTGCCGTGATTCACATCACCTTCTACAACTGCATTACGCAGCCCGCCCAGAGTCAGCAGTTCGAGTTCTTCGAACGATTTGCCGCTGTTTTCAAGCTTGGTATATTCTCTGGTCATCTGATTTCTCAATCCCCGTACCGGATGGCCGTGGCTTCTTCCGGTTACTGATGAGTCGATATCTTTTGCTTTCAACACACGATCTTTATAATTCTGATGAACAATACATTCTTTTGCTACTACAAAACGAGTACCGATCTGAACTGCTTCAGCGCCCAGCATAAATGCTGCTGCCATTCCTCTGCCGTCGCCGATACCGCCGGCTGCAATCACCGGAATGGATACTGCGTCAACAACCTGCGGAACCAGTGTCATGGTTGTCAGTTCACCAATGTGGCCGCCGGATTCTGTACCTTCTGCCACAACAGCATCGGCGCCGTATTTTTCCATCCGTTTTGCCAGTGCTACGGAAGCCACTACCGGAATCACCTTAATGCCGGCTGCTTTCCACATATCCATATATTTCTCCGGATTTCCGGCTCCGGTAGTCACTACCTTTACGCCTTCTTCCACAACCACTTTTGCCACATCATCCGCATGCGGACTCATAAGCATGATGTTGACACCGAATGGTTTGTCGGTTACTTCTTTTACTTTTCTGATATAGTCGCGAATCACGTCTGCCGGAGCATTGGCACCGCCAATCAGACCCAGTCCTCCTGCTTCCGAAACCGCAGCAGCCAGATTGTTTTCTGCCACCCATGCCATACCGCCCTGAATAATCGGGTATGTAATTCCTAAAAGTTCTGTAATTCTTGTTTTCATAGACTCCTCCAACAGCGTATCATAAGCTGTATAATTATTGTTACACCATGCTCAATCGGTAACTCCCCCTCACCTTCGTTCGGCGGAAAGAGTCGCGCAGAAAACGCGCTCGTTTCCCAGGTGTGCTTAATTGCTAAGCTCGAAAAGACCTCGCTAAGCAATTAAAGCAGGTGCAGGGCTTACGCCTCTACACCTTTTGCTTTGAGATAATCCATAACCTGACCTACGGTCAGCAGTGTCTGTAAATCCTCTGCCGGGATCTCTACGGAATACTCATCCTCCAGTGCCATAACCAGTTCGAACAGATCTAAAGAATCAGCTCCCAGATCCTCTTTAAATGAAGATGCCTCAGTAATGGTATCTGCGTCTACACTCAGCTGGTCTGCAATAATTTCTTTCATTTTTTCTAACATGGTTGTTCTCCTTTAATTTTAAAATTTTTATTATTTTTTATTTTATAGAGGGTGCGGGTTCGATTCCCGTCATCCCTGAACTATCGTTATATTAAGTTCTTACCACTCAAGTAATGCGGCTCCCCAGGTCAGTCCTGCGCCAAAACCGGAAATAACAACTTTGTCGCCCGGTTTCAATCTGCCTTCCCGGTTCATCTCATCTAACAGGATCGGAATGCTGCCTGCCGATGTATTGCCATATTCGGCAATATTCATCGGAAATTTATCGATCGGCTGTTTCAGGCGTTTCGCAACCGACTCAATGATCCGCAGGTTAGCCTGATGCAGAATGAAGTGGTCAACATCCTCTGCCGGTACTTTCGCCTGTGCCAGAACTTCATTGATACATTCCGGCACCTTTCTGGATGCGAACTTGAAGACCTCCTGGCCATCCATATAGACATATCCCATCTCCGGATTTTTCCCGGTCAGGAAATTGTCATTCGTTCTTGCCACACAGGCAAGGGTACCACTCTTTGTACCGTCAGATCCCATCGTCATCTCCAGCAATCCGCTCTCATCAGCCCGGAGCACCGCTGCACCAGCCCCGTCACCAAACAGAACACAAGTGCCGCGGTCTTCCCAGTCAATGATCTTGCTCAGTGTGTCGGTACCAATAATTAATGCTGTCCGGTAAATCCCAGCCTTAATAAATGCCTGAACCGTATTCATTGCAAATATGAATCCGGAGCAGGCAGCACTGATATCATATGCCACTGCATTTACTGCTCCGATCGCCGCCTGAACTTCACAGGCACCAGCCGGAAGACAATGGTCTGCAGTACTTGTTCCCAGGATAATAATGTCAATATCCTCTGCCAACACACCGGCATTCTCCAGCGCCCGCCGGGCAGCCTCCGTTGACATATAGGTGGTTCCAATCGCCGGATCATTGGTAATTCTCCGGTTACGAATTCCGGTCCGGCTGCTGATCCATTCATCATTAGTTTCAACTATTTTCGCCAGATCATCATTCGTGATGATAATTTCCGGTACATAAGAACCGGTTCCTATTACTCTACTTGTCATGGCTTTTCCTAACTTAATAATTATTTTTAAATTCAAGTATTTTGAATTTCAAAGTATTTTTTACTATGGTAATTCTATCGGATTGTCACGTATTTGTCAAGAAATATTTCCAGACAGAATTCTGCATCATAAGACATATAAAATCTGCGCGTGATGCATAAAAGGATTAGAATGGTAAATGATTGATACAAAGAGGTGATATATAATGAAGACAAAAAAGAAAATGCCGCTGGCAATAAAGATATTTATCGGACTGGCCGCCGGAATCGCCGCCGGAATCCTGCTGATGATAACCGGCCGGGAAGAACTGGCCGAGCTGTACATTCGTCCGTTGGGAACGATTTTTCTGAATCTGTTGAAATTTATTGTTGTTCCGATTGTGTTGAGTTCAATCATTTCCGGTATTATCTCGATGAGTGATATCAAAAAGATCGGTTCGATCGGACTTAAAACAGTTGTTTTTTATTTATGCACCACTGCATTTGCGATTACCTTCGGGCTGATTATTGCCAATCTGTTTAAAGGTACGTATCAGATTCTGCAGACCAGCGGCCTTGAATATGAAACTGCGGCTTCCATCAGCTTTATGGATACTCTTGTCGGAATGTTTCCGTCTAATTTTATACAGCCGATGGCAGAAGCTTCCATGCTTCAGGTGATTGTCATCGCCCTTTTCTTTGGTTTCGGCATTATCCTGGCCGGTGATAAGGGCGCACCGGTGGCAGACTTTGTTAACAGTCTGTCTGAGGTCTGTATGATCATTATGGAACTGATTCTGAAGCTGTCTCCCATCGGTGTCTTCTGCCTGATCACTCCGGTCATTGCCGCAAACGGCCCGCAGATCTTAGGTTCACTGGCTCTTGTTTTGCTTACTGCATATCTGGCTTATGCCCTGCATGCAATTGTTGTTTATTCTTTTACGGTAAAAGTTCTCGGTGGTTTAAGTCCCGCCGCCTTTTTTAAAGAAATGATGCCGGCCATGATTATGGCATTTTCCAGTTCCTCTTCCGTTGGTACTCTGCCGCTCAATCTGGAATGTGTCGAACGGTTAGGGGCAAAGAAGGATATTGCCAGCTTTGTACTGCCGCTAGGCGCAACGATAAATATGGATGGTACCGCCATATATCAGGGTGTCTGTGCCGTGTTTATTGCAACGTGCTATGGAATTACCTTAAACTTCTCCCAGATGCTGACGATCGTCCTGACTGCTACCCTGGCATCCATTGGCACCGCCGGTGTGCCCGGTGCCGGAATGGTTATGCTGGCCATGGTGCTGCAGAGTGTTGGCCTGCCCGTGGAAGGCATCGCTCTGGTCGCGGGGGTAGACCGGATCTTTGATATGGGGCGGACGGTTGTGAATATTACCGGAGATGCGGCTTGTTCGATTGTTGTCAGTCATTCAGAAAGCAAAACGGGACGATAGCTGCTCTGCTACCATCCCGGACAGGCAATCTGGATTTTACTCACATAATCATCCTTGTATCCTTTTTCATATTCAAAATATATCTGATACCGCTTACTTGCGTTGCACATCATGCAGACTGGCTCTAAATAGCCGGATAATCCGGTTTCTTCATCATAGACCAACTCATGATGCCGGTATGCCTTTTCTACATCAGTTTTGCTGTCACCTACCCGTATTCCGGTTAACGGCAGTCTGATATCTTTTTTATAAATGTATGCGCCCTGAAAGATACTTTTACCATTATTGTTATGCCAGTATACAACGGCCAGACTGGGATAACCGTACAGATATTGCTGGCCGTGGGCATTCTGCTTCTCCAGTACTTCCGAAACCGGTTCTCCGTAAAGTTCAATCAAACTACTGACCTCATCAGGAAACAGCGTCTCAAACTGAGGATAGACAACTTCACTGCGCAGACAGCTGATACTATGACCGGGATAAGAATCCGATAAGTTAACCAGGATTCTGGACGGGCGGGGTGATCCAAGCCAGGTCCAGCAGTTAATGCCAATCAATAACACCGGCATTAACAGTATTAATAATGTATACTGAATAACATCCTTTTTCTTAACCTTACGCTGTTTCCTGATTATCTGACCGGTAAATTGAAGAATTCCGCAAACGACACCGCCAACTGCATAACACCACATATCCTTCAGATCAAACGTAGTTCCGATCATGGTTCTGAGGATCCGGTTATATTCTAACCCCAACACCTTTACAATCTGAATATACTGCAGTATCTCAATTCCCGCCGCAAACAGAAATACTCCTGCCGGAAGCCAACGAAAACCTTCCGGAACAACAATACGGACAGCAAAATATAACAGAACCACCACCAGAATATCGCCGACATACGGCCTGATAATACGGTCACGTACATACAGAGCGATAAATATTTCAACCATAAGCAGAATCAGAAATATAACAAGATACTGAATCCTTAATTTCATGGCTTCTTTGTTCATATTATTAATCCTTTTTTAAGCATTCCCATGCAGCTTCCTTAAATCCCGTCAGGATCGCCTGATCTGCTACAACCAGCGGACGTTTTACAAGCATTCCATCGGTAGCCAGAAGTTCCAGCTGTTCCTCCTCAGTCATATTCGGAAGTTTGTCTTTTAAAGCCAATTCTTTATAAAGGTTACCGCTGGTATTAAAGAACCGTTTTAAAGGCAGACCGCTTCGCTCATACCACTCTTTCAGTTCTTCCTTTGTCGGGTTCTCTTCCTTGATCGGACGCTCCTGATATTCTATCCCCTGATCATCAAGCCACTTTAACGCCTTTTTGCAGGTTGTACATTTCTGATAGCATAATACGGTTATTCTCTCTGATTTCATATTTGTTCTCCTGTCTCAGTTTTAATATTAATTTTACGATAAATCCATAATATCACTGATATCAGATTAATGCAAATTTCCAAAAACATCATTTTTTATTTGGTAAATACATAAATTCATGGTAACATAGTAGCAGTATGAAATAACATAATTATTTGAGGTGAACAAAATGTCATTGATATTACCAGAGAACTATGATCCCGTATTAACCGTGCGTCAGACCCAGGAGGCCATCAAATACATCCGTGATACATTTCAGAAAGAGTTCGGAAGAGAAATGAACCTGGAGCGTATTTCCGCACCACTATTTGTTCCTAAAAGCAGTGGTCTCAATGACAACCTGAACGGCATCGAACGGCCGGTTGCCTTTGATATGGCGGAGATGCCGGACGAGACAATGGAAGTCGTGCAGTCCCTGGCCAAATGGAAACGCCTTGCCCTGCAGGAATACGGCTTTTTACCGGGAGAAGGACTTTATACAAACATGAATGCGATCCGCCGTGATGAAGAACTCGACAACCTGCACTCCTGCTACGTTGACCAGTGGGATTGGGAGAAGGTCATCACCAAAGAGGAACGAACCATTGAAACACTTCAGGAGACAGTCCGTACGATCTTTAAGATCATCAAACATATGCAGCACGAAGTATGGTATAAGTACCCCGATGCAGTACGCCATCTGCCAAAGGATGTATTCTTTATCACATCCCAGGAGCTGGAAGACCTCTATCCGGGCCTTACCCCAAAAGAACGCGAAAATGCAATCACCAAAGAACACGGCTGTGTCTTCCTGATGAAGATCGGTGACAAGCTTGCCAGCGGCGCACCGCATGACGGCCGCGCACCCGATTATGACGACTGGCAGTTAAACGGTGATATCTTATTCTGGTTTGATTATCTTGACTGTGCACTGGAGATTTCCAGCATGGGGATTCGTGTTGATGAGAAGGCACTGGATGAGCAGCTCGAAAAAGCCGGCTGCAATGACCGCCGGGCACTGCCTTACCACAGCAAACTGCTGAATGGTGAGCTGCCTTATACGATCGGCGGCGGTATCGGCCAGTCGAGGCTCTGTATGCTGCTGTTAAACCGCGCTCACGTCGGTGAAGTTCAGGCCAGTATCTGGCCGGAGGAGATGCGCAGACAGTGTAAGGAACACAAGATTATATTACTGTAGATTTTCAGCTTTTGAGGTGATAAAATGGCGAGATCAATTCATGTACAGAGACTTGACAGGATACAGTCTGAACTTCACAAACAAATTTTAAAGTCAGCCGGTTTCAGAAAAAAAGGCCGGTCATTTAATCGTCAGATGAACGATCATTTAATTCATGTAATCACATTTCAAATGGGCCAGACCTATTTTGGTGATTCAAATAAATTTTGCGTATTCATTGGCATAAGAGTTCCGGAATGTGTCAGCAAATCGTTTGCCGATCCGGAACCGGTACTCAGGTTTTATGACTATGCCGATTGTAATATTGTAGTTCCCGTCAATCATCATGCGCTGGGTTATAAAGGATATCTGTGCAGTAATGGAGTTTCTTATAATTCAAAAATGTTTATGCTGGACGCGGAAGATATTCAGCCGGTTATTGATGAACTGTCAGAAACGATCGAACAGCTTATACTGCCATTTTTTAATAATATGGATACCAGGGAAAAGATACTCTTAAACCGGTCGAAATATCATGAAATATATCCTGATCTTGAGAGAAATCATGTCATTGATATCGATGAAGCAATGATATACGGCCGTGCCGGAGACCCTGAAAAAGCAAGACAGATACTTCAGCAGCGGTATGATTCCTGCTCTGAACTTGATAAACTGCAGCAAGGCCACCGGCGATATTTAAGGGAGATGGCCCAGCGGCTGGGAATTCCGCTTACTGATAACTAAATATGAAGAAGACAGTAAAATGGTTCTGGCCATTGATCATGAAAAAGCTGTTTTTAAGAACCTCTTTACCGGTAAAGAAAACCGGGAGCTGGAACATATGCTGATGGAGTTCCTGACAGACCAGTTTACGGAAGAACTTGAGCGGCAGAGACGTCTGGGGATTTCATTTGAGGTACCGGTTCACATGGTAAGTTTGTTTTTTTCGTATGGCAAGTCCGGTCTCATTGTCCAGTGGGTGACCGGCAAACTGCCGATGACCAAAGAATCACTTATTACATGCCTGGTAGAGATGAGCCGGGCCGATCCTTTCTCAGTATTTAAATGAGTTGTTAATTTTAATATATTTGAATGCGAAACTTTAGACCATATCAGAAAAGAGGTTTTGTCAAGTTACATGACAAAATAGAAAAAGTGTAAAGTATAAACTCAAAACCTGAAATTAAAAAGACATACTAAAAAGACATGCCGCGCCTGGAATTTATCCTGATTCTGACATGTCTTTTTATATTTTTATTTTCAGTTATTCTAAACGGAACTTTCCAGATAACCGATAACATCATGAAGCGAATCAAGAATTGCTGTTGTCCGTTTCAGTTCTTCCGGTCCGGGATTCAGGCAGTCGGGAATCATGATAACCCGGCAGCCGGCCTGATAGCCAGACAGAATTCCGTTAGGGGAATCCTCCAAAACCACACACTCTTTTGGACTCCGCCCCAGCTGCGACACCGCTTTCAGATAAATCTCCGGATCAGGCTTGCTGTTTTTGACCATATCCCCACAGACAATCACCTCAAAATAATCACGGACCTGTTCCATTTCCAGATACTCCAATGCGGTCTCCCGGGAAGTGGAGGTCGCCAGTGCGATCTGATAGCCCTTATCTTTCAGATACCCCAGCAGCTCCGTCAGTCCCGGTTTATGCGGCAGCCCATGTTCGCTGATATACCGTTCCATATATTCGACCCTTGATTTACGAATCTCAAAAAAATCAAAATCTTCACCAAAAGCTTCCCGGAACAACCGTCTGACTGTCTCCTGATTGACTCCCCTCATCGGATCCAGTACCTTGGCATCAATCTCATAGCCATGTTTCTGACCGGCATAAGTCCAGGCCATGTTGTAAAGCGTTTCGGTGTCAAACATCAGGCCATCCATATCAAAAATGACTGCCTTTATCATCTTATTTCTCCTCTGAAAACTGATCCCTGACGCCATCCAGTTCCTTGCTGCCGATCCGTTTGTGGAACAGCGGGTCTTTCGGAATATCCGGATTGATCCCCAGCTCCTGCGGTGCCAGACAGGCCACAACCTGCAGCGGAATGATGTACTCCCAACCGGAGAAAAGCGGATCTTCAACAAATTCACAGATCAGGTCTTTTTCGGTGGTTTTTGTCAGACCGGCCGGTGAGGCGATCATATAATTATGCGGTGTCCATTCGCTTAAAATCTCAATCAGCTTCTCGGTTCTCGGCTTATAGTCACCTTCCGACGCCAGATAGAAGATATGTGCATTATCATGGATGGAATTGTAGATTCCATGGAAAAATTCTTCTATATCATATCCAGTCACACCCTGACGTACCGTTTCCAGAATCTTTAAGGCGCCCTCCAGAACATCGGCATACATGTTATCATAACCGACAACGATAATCCGCTCTGCCGGCAGAAACTCTTTACTGATTCTGTGATACCATTCTGTTGCTGCTTTGGTGACATTTCCCAGATTACCGATCACGCGGAACATTCTGGTCCGGTATCCGGCAGCCTTTTCTTCCGTTACTCTTCCGGTTTCAACTGCCCATTCCGTCAGCATCATCATAAGTGTCACCGTGGTACCGGCATATCCTTTTGTCTTAGCACCGCATTGTTCATTCCCAACCTCAATTCTGGTAGCGGTATCAGCATGTCTGAATATCAGCGCGGTCGGATTCTCTGATATGGCCGCTGTGTGAAATCCTCTCTCTTTAGCGGAATCCAGGCCTTCGACCGTGGACAGGCTCTGGCCGCCCTGAGACATCCCTACCACCAGCGTATTTTTATTAAATACCGCTTCACTGCGGGCAAACTGGGTCGGGTACATCGTAAATACCTTGATCTGCAGAAGTTCTTCCAGATATTCTCTGGCTGCCAGGCCGGCATGATAACTGGTTCCGGAACCAAGCACATAGACCTGTTCGATCTCCTTATCGCGATAATAAACAACAAAGCTTTTAACAATCTCTTTTCTTCTTTCAATAATATCTGTAAGCACGGCCGGTGTTTCACAGATATACTGATACATATTTGAACTTGTTTCCATTATAAAATACCGAAAAACGCACAGATAATGCCGATTACAATAATTCCAAGCATTACGCTGACAGTTTTATATCCTTTCTTTAATAATCCGTATATGCCGAATGTCAGGCACAGCGGCAGTACTTTTGGGAGAATCTGATCAAACACCCCCTGAATCTCAACGCTGGTTTCTCCGATTGACAGTACCAGCGGCGTTGACAAAGATACCATCGATGCAATCATCGCACCGACCACACACAGTCCCATCACCTTGGCACAGTTGGTCAGAATCTCGACCATACCGGAAGACTGGGCGGCTTCGATAAAGTTGATTCCGCTCTTATATCCCAGTTTCAGGCCGTAATACCTGGCCGCATAGTGAGGGACATTAAATATCAGCAGAAACAGGATTGCGCCCAGAAGACTGCCCTGTGATGCCAGTCCGCAGCCGACACCGGCAGCGATAATCCGGAAGGTTCCCCAGAAAAACGAATCGCCGATACCGGCAATCGGCCCCATCAGAGCCGCTTTTAACGCGGTAATTGATTCTATATCAAAACTCTCCTCAGACTTTTTATTCTCTTCTTCCAGAGCAATACAGGCGCCGGTAATAAAGCTGACCACCTGCGGGGTTGTATTAAAGAATGACAGATGACGCTTTAAGGCTTCCCTGGCCTGTTCTTTATCCGGATACAGCCGTCTCAGCACCGGAATCATTGAATAACAAAAACCGACATTCTGCATCCGTTCATAGTTAAAACATCCCTGCAAAGCAAATGAACGCCAGAACGTTTTTCTCATATCTGATTTGGTCACCAGACTATTATCTGCATAAGGTTCATCCATACGTGCCATTACAGTTCACCTCCTAAATCATCCGACATGGTCTGTACTGCTGCTAATGCCATCTGCTCCTTTTTCTTCTGTGTTGCCGCCTGATAAATGACGTAAGCAATGATTGCGCCGACAATTGCCACACCGACCGTACTCATGCCCAGCAGTGCCGTCAGCACAAAACCGGCAAATAAGTATGCGGCGTTTGTTTTGTCAAAAATCAGCTGCATCAGAATTGCGATTCCCAGTGCCGGCAGCATACCGCTGGCAACCTTCAGTCCGCTTAAGATAAATGACGGCAGCGCTTCCACGAAGGCTGCGATCGTATTCGAACCGAGTAAAACACCAAGAAATACTACCAGGAAGGAACTGAACCAGAATAACCATGCCCCCGACCAGAACGCTTTGGCAACGCCTTTGTAATCACCCTTTTCTGCGGCATTGTCAGCCCAGTGGAGGAAGGTCGCATTGATCGTACGGTCCAGGATACCGACCGACTGTGCCAATGTAGCGATCGGCAGTGACAGCGCAACCGCTGCATCCATATCCAGACCGGACATAATGGCAAATGCCGTGGCAAGGATTCCGCCGGAGACAACATCCGGAGGTGTCGCTGCACCGATTCCGACCACGCCCATCATAACCAGTTCCACCGCCGCCCCCATGACGATACCGGTCTGCAGATCCCCCAGGATCAGGCCGACTAACGGTCCGGTCACGATCGGCCGGTCGAACATATGCTGGCCGCATACGCGTCCGTCCCAGATGGCAAAACCGGCGAGAATTCCAAGTAACAGTGCTTTCATAAACATACTGCTTTCCCCTTTCGTTTCCCTTTTTTGGTACTCTTATTTTTGATACTCTTTATTAATCTCTTCAACTGACATCCGCTTTTGGGTCGGAACTGCCTGAAGATAGATTTCCTTGCCCATATCCTGCAGCTTTTTCATACTGGACATATCAGCCTCATCCATATAAACCTGCATATCGATCTTTTTCTTGCCTGCTGCCTTTCGGATACCGCCGAGGCAGACACTTGATATCTCACTGCAGCGTTCAGCCAGATATAACGCATCCGGCAGGCTGGCAGCCACAACAAAGATCGAGCGGCCCGCATGCTTGGGATTGTTTAATACGGCAACAGCACCATCCAGGGATTTGATCGAAAGCACTGCCTGCGGCGGCTTTGCCATATTAAATGCCATCTGCATCAGCTTGTCATTGACCGCCTTATCATTAGCCACGACAATGGTGTCCGCCCCCAGAAAAGATGTCCAGCTGACAGCCACCTGACCGTGAATCAGGCGGTCATCCACACGTAAAAGTTTGATCATAGTCTTACCTCCTATAGTTCTTCCTCCGAATCACCGCTTTCCGGCTGCGACGCCAGACCTTCGTGATCAATCAGGTACATCATTGATTTACTGTTTTCAATGGCCTGCTGCAGTTTACTCATGTTGCCTGCGTCATCCTCATCCAGATCCATCATCGCAGCTTCCAGAAGCAGTCCTAAATTCAAGCCGGTGATCAGGTATGTATGTTCCCGCTCCGCAGCTGCTTTCAATGCCGCCTGGGTAGTACTGCCGCCGGCAATATCACTGATTAATACCGTCGGATGCCCTGCACCGGTTTTTTCTATCTCCGCCCGAATCATCGCTGTGATTTCCTCAATGGTCTCTTTTGCCGTTATACTGACATATCCGACATTCGCGACCGGCCCCATCACCAGTTCCAGTGAACTGATAATTCCTGCAGCAAATCCCGCATGAGTGATCAAAACCAGGTTCTTCATCTGTATCCCCCTCTCGTCATGTATATATTTTGTTAAAGTAAAGTATATACATTTATTTCTTGTTTTTGATTTTAGCACAATCAAAATCAAATTTCAACTATTTTATTGATTAATTTACACAAGTATTTACGATTTTAAAATAGTATTGGACATTCTTATGTATAGACATTTTGTAATTTATCAATTATAATAGGTTTACAACCAAAATGGGAGGTTATCATGGAGATGAAACCTAAGTATATACAAATTAAAGAATCCATCCTTCAGGATATAAAAGAAAAACGCCTGAAATCAGGCGATCAGATTCCAACTGAAAATGAATTGTGTGAGCGTTTTCAGGTCAGCCGGATGACAGTGAACAAAGCAGTCTCAGCCCTCACGTCCGAGGGTTATATCCGCAGGATTTCCGGCAAGGGAAGTTTTGTGACCAATTCGCTGGTCCAGAAGCAGTTCCGCCTTCAGCCGGTCAGCTTCAGTGAAGACATGCGTTCCATCGGACTGGTCCCCGGGGCCAAATTAGTCGACTACCGGATCTGCCGGGCACTGGAACTGCCGCAGCATATTCAGGAAAAACTTCAGGTAAAGCCCGGTGATTTTATCCATTTCTTCAGCCGGATCCGTACCGGCAATGATATGAATATCTGTATCAGTTATGATTACGTCCCCTGCAGTACACTGCCTGCTATCGATGTATCCTATCTGGAAAGCTCATTTTACGAGTATGTGAGAAGTTTTGGCCTGACTGATTTTCAGACCGTTGAGTTTTCGATTTCGGCCACACTGCCGACAACAGAGCAAAAGAAATTGCTTGAAATAGAAAATGAGGCTTTATTAAAAGCCTCACATCTGACTATGTGTAATCAGGACAAGATCCTTGAATACATTGATACTTATTATATTGGGACGATGTATACCTATCGATTTAATTGAACAGACAAAAAGCGGCAATGTCCTGAACATTGGACACTGCCGCCTTATTCTATTCCGCAAAATACATCGGATACGCCTGCCGCATCTTCTCCTGCGCTTCCGCTGAATATCCGCTCAGATGCTCATCAATTGCTTCCCTGAGCATCGGTTTATCCTTCGTCCGTAATGCTTCCAGAATCTTTTTATGCTCCCGCAGGATCCGGTTATCATTGATCGCAACCAGACTGAGATTCCGGATCCGGTCAAAATGAATGTACAGTGAATCTTTGATATGAAACAGCCGTTCCATATTGGCAATCTGAAAGAACCTGAGGTGAAACTCATTATCCAGATCCAGCAGTTTATCGGAATGGCCGTTTTGCAGTGCCATCTCCTGAACCTGAATATTAAATTCCAGCTCCCGAAAATCTTCTTCCGTAATCACATCACACACTTCCTCAAGAATCGCCCGTTCAATTGCCATTCTGAGAAACCGGGCTTCGTTTGCCAGTTCAAAATCAACATAAGAAACCACGTTTCCCTTTTGCGGAAATACTTCGATGATTCCGGTCTTATTCAGCTCAAGCAAAGCCTCGCGCACCGGCGTCCGGCTGATTCCCAGCTGCTCGGACAATTCATAGACGCTGGCCGTGCTTCCCGGTGCCAGATCCAATGATACGATATTGTCATGCAGCATCCGGTATGCATATTCTCTTGCTGTTTCATTGGAAAATCTTTTAGATAAACGCATGCTTCACCCTGCTTTCCTCCAGAATTGATAACTGCAGTTAAAACGTCAGAACTATTTTTCTAATGGAAGGATCTTTACTGTCTACAAAATCAAACGCTTTCTGGGCATCACCAAAATAAAAGCGGTGAGATATGCTGTTGTGAAGATCCAGTTTTCCTTCATTAATAAACTCAATTGCTTTTTGAAACTTCTTATTCTGCAGCCGTGATCCCCGGACATCCAGTTCTTTCGATGTGATCGAAAACTGCGTAACCGCTGTCGGCGACACCGAAAATCCCATCGTAACCACCCGTCCGGCATTCCCTGTCACTTCCATCAGCGTTGCCAGCGAATCACTGGTACAGGCCGCATCAATCGATACGGTCGGACCGTAACCGCCGCTGTATTCCCTTGCCTTTTGAAATAAATCCTCTTTTTTCAGATGAATCGCAAAATCAGCTCCATTTTGTAATGCCTCTTCCAACTTATCATCCACAATATCTGCGACGATGATTTTCGCCCCGGACAATCTGGCAATCTTCAAAATGCTGCTGCCCAGTGCCCCGCACCCCAGGATCAACAGGGTATCGTCAGGAATGAGCTCCGCCCGCGAACAGCATTGAATCGCAATTGTCGTCGGCTCTATCATCACCGCATCTTCATAAGTTAAAAAATCCGGCAGAAGATAACAGTCCTTTTCCGGAACCGCCATATATTCCCGGTATCCGCCGTCAATATGTACACCCCGGACCTTTAAATTGGCACATACATTCCCTCTGCCCGTCTTACACGCATAACAGGTTCCGCAGTTAGTCACCTGGTCGATAATCACCCTGTCACCAACTGACAGATGGTCTGCGTTACTGCCAATCTCCAGCACCTCGCCAACCATCTCATGCCCGATAATTCTTGGATAAGTCGCAGCTGCATTCGTACCATGATAGATTCCGATATCGGAACCGCAGATACCTGCCGCCTTAATCTTTACCAGCACATTATCTTTCTCCGTAACCGAAGGTGTCTCCATTTCAATCACCTTCAGTACATTTGGACTTTCAACCTGAATTCCTTTCATCATTATACTACCGCTTCTTTCTCTAGTCTACATTCACTTTACAAATAATTTTCCGGACCGGCATACTGTTATCCGAGATATTGCAAAGCGGGCGATGCGGTTCCATCCTCAATATCACCTCCATCCGCATGTTTTGCAATGAACTCCAGTGCTGTCCTGATATTTTCGTGTGTCTTGTTATAACGATTTACATGCTTTATCTGATCTATAATCATGCTTCCTCCCAAACACAATTCGTGGTTCCGGCTACAGGGCCTTAATTTCCTCCCAGACAGAATCATCAACGAAAATCCCCTGCTCATCATGTTCCTTATTAAACTGAATGTAATCTTCGCCCGGTGCCATGATGCCATTTGACTGTTCCGCCAGCTCAGCGCTCTTGATATACTCGATTTCACGACGGATTGTATTCGCCATATCTTCTTCCGAAGTCAATTTCTTCGGATCAATCAGGATAATCACCTGGGAACATCCGCCGCAGCTGCCCTTTGTATCAGCACTTAAATCAGCGGCGCCGACACCATCGGTCAGAACGGCTCCCAGCACATCCAGCATAAAGGACAAGCTCGATCCCTTCCAGTAACCGATCGGCATAATCCGCATTGATTCTTCGATTGCTCCCGGATCATCCGTCACATTGCCATCCTTATCAAAACCACCGGGGAACGGGAGTTTCTTCCCGGCCAGCCGGGTGACCTGAAGTTTGCCGTAGGCATATTGAGATATCGCCATGTCCAGCTGCAGCGGCGGTTCACCATCAGGTCCCGGAACAGCCATTACAAACGGATTGTTGCCAAGGCGGCATTCCTTTGCTCCCCATGGCGGCATACATGCTTCTGTATTCGTCCACATGATTGCCACATAACCTTTATTTGCCGCATACAGGCCATAAGTACCGCCGCGCATCCAGTGCGTGGTATTCTTCAGGCCAACCATGCCGATTCCAAACTGATCAGCCATTTCCATCGCCCGGTCACAGCCGTACAATGCATTTAAAATTCCGGGACCCATATTGCCATTGTATACTTTTACTGCTCCGCAATCCTTTTCCAGAGTTGGTTCGGCGTTAATATCCACCCACCCCTTCTGGATATAATCGACAAACCTTGCCACGCGGTTGGTTCCGTGGGAATAAATGCCGTCGTAAGTGGACTCGGTATGAATCCGGGCACAGGTATCCGCCTTTTCTTCGCTCATACCATATTTCATAAATACACGTTTTATTTCTGACTGGATTTCATCAAATGTGAGTCTCATCATAACCTCCTGAAATTATAGTTCAATTACCGCTTCTGAGTTCCCTTAAACACCGTAGATCATATTCGGCAGGAACAGTACCAGCTGCGGGAAGAATGCCAGTACCACCAGCAGTAACACAATCGCCACAACAAACGGCACTGATTCTTTCGTGTACGTCTCTACCGGACAGTCCAGTATCGAACAGGTCGTATACATGGTGACACCGATCGGCGGCGTCATTCCGCCCATGGTAATCAAAATCATATACATAACGCCGAAGTGAACCGGGTCAAATCCGTACTGTTTGATAATCGGCAGAAAGATCGGGGTAAGCAGCAATACATTGGCCGTTGCTTCCATAAACATTCCGACGATAAAAACAAATAACATGATAATGGTCAGAACCACATAAGGGTTACTGGATGCCTGTACGATAAATGCTGCCAGTGTCTGCGGCAGCTGTCCGGTCACGATAGCATATCCAAACGCATTGGAACAGATAATAATAAACATGATAACCGCCAGGTCAATCGCCGTCTGTCTCAGACATTCAATCATCATCTTCAAGGTCAGCTCTCTATATATAAAAGCACCAACAAAAATCGCATAAACCACGGCAAAAGCCCCTGCCTCCGATGGTGTAAAGATACCGAACCGGATACCGACAATCAGGATTACCGGGAAAATCAACGCCCATATATTTTCAAACAGTCCTTTCACCACCTCACCAAAAGACGGGAAATGCTCATGTTCTTTCGCGTAATCACGCTTTTTGGAAATTCTGGCAACAGCAAACATCAGCGCTGCCGTCATCAAAAATCCGGGAACAATTCCCCCCATAAACAGGCGGCCAATCGATACTTCACCGGTTACACCGTAGAGAATCAGGCCAAGGCTCGGCGGGATCGTCGAAGTGATCAGTCCGCCCATCGCCAGAATCGCCGCCGTAAAACCTTTTGAAAATCCGCGTTTTTCCATATCCGGTCCCAGAATCCGGCTCTCCATCGCCGCATCTGCTGTCGCAGATCCTGATATACCGCCCATCAGACAGGACAGCACTACCGATACCTGTGCCAGTCCGCCTCTCATATGGCCGGTCACAAGTGTGGCAAATTTAATCAACCGCGGGGTGATTCCGGTTTCATTCATCAGATTGCCCGCAAGAACGAAAAATGGAACAGCCAGCAATGAAAAGGACTGCGTACTGCTGACCATCTTCTGGACAACGATCTGAACCGGAACTCCTTCCGTAACAAAAAACACCAGTGCCGATATGCCAACAGTCAATGCAACCGGCATACCGATTGCCAAAAGTACAATAAATGTAATTCCTAATAAGATCATGCCCCGGCGCCCCCTTTCATAATACTGGAGAAATCATTTGCTGCAAAATTCTTTATGTAGCTCACGATGTTTTTAACTACCGTAATACACATCAGGGCACAGCCGACCGGACAGCTCGCCGTTGCAAACGAATAACTGATATAAAGTGTATTATATTTTCTCGCAGCATTTACCTTGCAAAGATCAATACCATAATATACAGCAAACACCAGAAATCCCAGCATCAATACGGAATTGAACAGGTAGATCGCATTTCTCATCTTTACCGGAAATCTGTCAACCAGCATGTCAACACCCATGTGGCGATTCTGGCGCATCGCCAGGTCAGCGCCGATGAAGCTGACCCAGGCAAATGTTAACTGTGCCAGATCGGTGGATACCGACATATCGATGCCAAAAAACCGTAAAATCGCAGCGGCAAACACCGTCACAATTAAAAGCGCCAATCCCAAACATACAATTGTAATTTCTATCTTTGAAAGAACATCTTCAAACTTTTTGAGCATCTTCCCTGTCTCCCCCTGAGTGATTATCTTCCAAGCTCCGCATCGATCTTAGCTTTGATATCGGTATAACCCAGATCTTCATATGCTTTGTCACAGGCAGCTTTAAACGCTTCCTTATCACATTCCACTACCTCTACCCCACCATCGGTCAGAGTCTTTAAGTATTCATCATTCTTAGCAATAACCGCTTCTGATGCAGTCTTACCGGCATTGAAGGACTCTTCCATCAAAATCGCCTGATATTCTGCCGGTAACTTCTGATACCAAGCGTCGGATACGACTAATGCGGTTAACAACTGCTGATGGCCGGTGAAAGTCAGGTATTTGGTAACTTCCTGCATGGAAGAACCGACTGCTGCCGATAAATGTACCTCAACCCCTTCGATTACCTGCTGCTGCAGTGCCTGATATGCCTCTGACCAGGCGAGAACTGTTGTATTAGCCCCCATGGCTTCCAGTGTCGCGGTAACTACCTTGGATCCTGACGAACGAATGCGCTGTCCTTTTAAATCTTCCGGTTTTGCAACTGGATTCTTGGTAAATAATTCACGTTCACCCTGGAAATAATTAAAGGAAAGGATCTGGAAACCCTGTCCGTTGATCTCATCACACAAATCCTGATATACCTGGGTTTCAAATAATTTTAATACTTCTTCATAATCCTCAGCTATGTAAGGTGCCTGCAGAACACCGAAATCATATACATAATTGCTCAAACGGCCCGGATCGGTGATAATACCAACACCTGCACCGACAATAGCCTGCTCCAGCACATCTTCATCATTTCCCAATTGAGAACCGGAATAAACTTCAACCTGAACTTCGCCGTTTGTCCGCTCTTCAACATTTTTTTCGAACTCTTCGGTTAAGGCGAGGAATAACGGATCGTTTTCACTGAGTGCAGTTCCTACCTTCAGTGTATACTTCCCCTTTTCAGCAGTGGCTGCGGCACCTGATGTATCCTGAGCCTGTGATCCGGCCGGCTGACTGTCTCCTGCTGCCGGTTTTGACGATGAACATCCCGCTAATGACGCGGCAAGCGCACCCACGAGTACCATTGAGATTATTTTTTTCATTTCATGTAACCCTCCTTGATTTTATAGTGACATACTAACATGTTAACATGTTATTGTCAATATATGTTAATTAAAAAACAGAATATTAGTATTTTTTATGTAATTTTATAATTAAGTGGATTTTATTTCAAAAAAACCTCCGTTGAATTGGAGGTTTTCAGCAGTTGAAGGGCAGCGGCTGTAAATTAGCCGCTGCCCTGATAATTGCAGAACAGAATTTTAAAAAAAGATAAAATCACAAGAAAAAGTCAGTCTGACAATAATAGATTTCACCGGCACTCATCGTCAGCTGCGGCACCAGCAATACATGCCCTTCCAGCTCATCATCACACCAATCCTTATGCAGAACATATTGTTTCTTTTCTTTGAAAATAGCAATGTCTGCATAAGCACCCGCGCTTAAAGTTCCGATCTGACCCTTCATGCCCATCACTTCTGCCGGTGTCGCTGTTGCGGCACGCAATATCGTCATCAGATCCAATCCCATATCCAGGTATTTTGAAAGAACGGTCGGGAAGTTCTTCGCATATGGCGGCATGTTAAACTTGTCAATGGTCAGGTCCGAGCTGATAATATCCGGATAGAAACCAGCCGCCAACGCACTCCTGGCCGCCGCAAAACCAAAATTCCCCTTTCCGTTTGCCGCATCAAAGATAACACCGCGTTTTCTCGCCGCCAGCACCTCTGCTGCAATCTGTCCGTCTTCCATCACAATGGTATTGCCCGCTCCCTGATAACAATGACAGAAAATATCACCCGGCCGCAAGCAGGCAGCCAGCTCCCCTGCCGTCATCGGAGCATTTGTCGTATGTACACAGACCCGCAGATCCGTTCCAAGCTTATGATTTAAGATCTCCGCCAGCTCAACGGTCTTTTTTAAATATTCCATTCCTCTCTCATCAGGCACAACCCCTCTGGAGATACGAATCTTGAGGCCCAGAATATTATCCCGGTATTTATCGACCACACGCTCCATCCGTTCCAGATTATAGAGCTCCGGTGCGAAATCCTCACATAGCTTTGCATCCAGCTGTCCGCCCGAATAAGTGGTCAGAAAGCTTTTTATCCGGGTCGTTGACTGTGCAACCACAGTCTTATAAAAGGCCTCAAACGTAACAGCCCCCGCAGTCCCAGCATCTACCGCCGCAGTCGTACCCTGGGCGATCATAAAATCCGGTCTGATACTGGTACCGCCGCCCTCATAAAATATATGGGTATGAAAATCAATCAGACCCGGTGTTACAAGATAACCGGATGCATCGATCACATGTCCGCATTCAACTGTTTCTCCCTGCGGATCCACAATCCGGCTGCCGCAAACCACCACATCCCTGATCTCATCTGTATTAGTGGCGGGATCCATTACCCGCCCGCCGCGAATCACATAATCTGCTACCATTATCTCTCCTCATTCCTCTATATTATTCCCATTGTTCCAATAATACATGCCAGGATTGCACAGCAAAACGGCATAATCGCACAGGTAATAAATACATGAATATAAGTATCTTTCTGTGAAGTCTTTGCAATCTGATTGCACACTACCATACCGGATGCATGGGGCATCGCATCAAAGCCAGAGGAAGCAATACAAACAACACGATGCAGCATCGACGTATTAAGCCCCGTTGAAACCATATACTCACCCATGCTGGAGAGAAAAATATTCAAACCGCCGGCAGAGGAACCTGTAATAGCAGCAATAACATTAATAGATATCAGAGCCGTTGCCAGCGGACCCACATTCATATTCAGCAGCGCATCCGTCACTTTTGTATATGCCGGAGATGATGATACAACACTTCCGAATCCCATAATAGCTGAAGTTGCGATCAGCGCCCCCAGGCCACCGACAGCACCATCATTGATGATCTGCTGAATCTTAAGTTTATCCCAAAACAGGATACAGCCACCTGCGATTGCCAGTACCATCGCACATGCCACGGCATAGGTGGACGGCATATCTGTCATTTTCTGTAATGCAAACATCGCTGCCAGTAGTACGGCAATCGGAACATAACATTTCCAGATATCAGGAATATCCCCTTTTTCCATAGTGTTCAGATTAATAATGTTCTCTCCCGGGCTGGCTGCAAAGTGTTCATTTTTTGCCTTTGCCCTCTTAATCTGCCAGTTAAGGTACAGGTATGCTGCGACAAACATAATGACCGAACAGATTATGCCGATCTTCGCCCCTGCATAGGCGGTCGTTCCAAAAAATGTAGTTGGCAGCAGGTTCTGCGTTGACGGTGATCCCGGCAGCATCGCCATACAAACCGTAACCGGGCAAACCATAATCGTAGCAACAATCAATTTTTTTGGAATGTCGGCTTTCTGAAACAGTGCAACCGCAATCGGATAGATCGAAAATGCAATAATAAAAGTACCGATGCCACCATAAGACAATACCAGACCGGTGATCATAATAACCAGTACTACCGATTTATCCCCCAACAGATTCAACAGGCTGCTGGCAATTCCAACCGAAGCACCGCTCTCTCCCATAACCTTACCAAAAATAGATCCTAACATAAACAATAAAAACCAGCTTCCGGCAAATCCACTCATACCGGTCATGAAATTTTCTGTAATTGCCGCAACCGGATTCATTCCGTTAAATACAATGACAATTAATGCACCAAGCAAAGACACTATCGCCATATGCCAGTTCTTCCAAATTAAAAAAACAACAGCAACTACCGCTAAAATCAACCCTACAATCCCCATCATAACATTCTCCTTTCATTTCTCCATTTTTCGTACGCCATCGTGATACCTGTTCCCCCGCCCTCCCCGTTATATAATTCTTATATATTTAGTTGCATGTATAACATATTTTTATTATAATCTCATTATATAATAAAGTAAAATTAAGAATCATACTATTGATTAGTAGTCTTTCTACTATATCATCGGAGGTAATCACTATGGATCTCAGACAATTGGAATATATTGTTACGATTGCAGACAGCGGCAGTATCTCAAAAGCAGCCGAAAAGCTCTTTATCACGCAGTCAGGATTGAATCAGCAGTTGATCAAACTGGAGCGGGAACTGGGCATCCAGTTGTTCTACCGGGACAAACATAATATTCAGCTGACACAGGCCGGACGTGTGTACACAGAAAATGCCAGAAAAATCCTGACCATAAAAAAAGACACCTACACCATGCTATCCGACCTGAAAAATGATGAGATCGGGGAAATAACCCTTGGTCTGACCCTGGAACACGGAATTGATCTGTTCACCGCCGTCTTTCCGAAGTTCAACGAGCGTTATCCAAATATCATCTTCCGACTGTTGGAACGGCATGTAGCCGAACAGCATAAGTTGATTACTGCAGGTAAAATAGACTTCGGACTGGTCATGCTCGGTGAAGCCGATAAGATCAACGTGGAATATGTGCCTGTTTTCCAGGAAGATCTTATCCTGGGCGTTTCAAAGAATCATCCGCTGGCCGGGCGGGGCGCCGCTCCCGGCGAACCGCTCCCTTTCATGAACCTGAAATATTTAAAAGATGATACCTTCGCCCTGATGTTCCCCGGTTCTACCATGCGGAATTTAATCGACCCGGCCTTTGAAACTGCCGGTTTTCAGCCAAAGATATTGATCGAGACCGGTATGAATCATGCCCTGGCCAGACTCGCCAGCACCGGACTGTGCTGCACGATCCTGCCATACTCCAGAGCCCTCGCCAGCCGATATTTTACGGAAGCCGTCTGGTTTCGCCTCTCTGCACCGATCAGCTGGACAACCTATATTACATACCGGAAAAATACCCATTTGAGCGTTGCCTCCAGATATTTTATCCAACTTGCGCGGGAATATGGGGAGGAATTGAAACAGCGTTTGATATGAGTTTAAGATTAGATATGAAAAAGAAAAATGAAGGCCAATCCGGCCTTCTTCATTACATACTCTGAATGATCATTTTTTCATCCTCTTCATAAAGATTATCATTTACTTTTTGAAGTGGTGTTTTGTGGACAATTCCATGACTAATTATTGCATCTCGTCTGCTTTTGGGATATAACTGTGCGTAACCTGCCCGCTCTAACAATTTTTGAGTTTCCTCCAGACTCGCCTCTAACCCGATACACAGACATAAAAGACGATCGCGGGAAGGATTTCTTCTTCCTGAAAACACCTGATGTAGATACACTTCGCTCATTCCGGCACTTCTTGCAAGCGCCGCTTTTGAAATAGACTCTGTGATAAAATAACAAATCGATTTTGAAATCATCACCGCCTGTTTGAACCCTTTATTCTTGATCAATATAAGTAAAGTCTTTACCTAGTTCCAAAATAAAATCTCTCATATTTCTTATCAACGCTTTACGTAGATCATTTTCATGATATTTATTTGGTAAATCTAAAAACTCCATAACATATGAATCGAGAAATGGATTTTCATCAAATTTCTTCACCGTTTCCGGCAGGACCTTTTCCGTTGATAACATATATCTTTCGTAATAACCGCTGTCCAGCTGTCGTTCCAATTGCCTCTTAGAATAATTCTCTTTGATGCATAACCTAATATAAAACTCTCGTTCTTCATCAGATTTACACCCTGACATAATAAGCAAATGATTTGTCCAGCTAAGTTGTGTCACCAGTGGTGACACAAATAATATTTCATACATCAACTATATAAAATGGAAAGTTTCGATTGGTTAATTATATTATAATCCGCGAAGCATTCGGCTGCCTAAACTTATGGTAGTAAATACCTGGCCAGATTCCAAACGGTGGCGAGAAACCACGTAGTGCGACCAATCGGCCCGAAAGAAACTTAAGTCAATCCTTTTCCCAGTAAGTAAGCCTGTTCACGCCCTTCTGAATCAGCCATAGCGCCTTTCTTGTCCATATCGGGCACCGTCAGAATCCCCTTATCCTGCCATTTTAAATAAGAGCAGGTATCTTCATACATCGCAACTGCAGACCGGAACACCCCTGATGAACCGGCATCCAACAGCATAGCAGCATATTTTATTGTAACTTTCGTGCCGGCCAGCGCATACATCCGGTCAATCGCAGTTTTCAACTGGGCACTAACCGTAAACCAGTAAATCGGCGAAGCAAATACCACCATATCCGCACCACTTAATGCATCCATGATTTCTCCCATATCATCTTTCTGGGAACAGGCACCACCATGTGTAAAACAGTATTTACAGTCAATACATGGTGCAATCTTTTTCGTTCCCAGGTTCACTTTGCGGACATCGTGATTATTTTCTTTAGCCCCTTCACAAAATGCGTCAACCATGATTTCTGTATTTCCATTCTTTCGCGGACTGCCATTCAATACTACAATTCTCATAATTATTCTCCTTTTCACCTTTTTGTGCTATTCAGTCAACATCATCCATACATCAAAATCCATACCAAAGATCAACTCATAACCGTCAAATTCTTCCCCGCTATACGGTATACCACCAATCGAAAAAATTGCATAAGGATATATTTCGTTGTTCTGATATAAATAAAAGTAGTTATAGTTTCCGGAAGAATGGAAACTGTCAATATACATTACTCTGCCGGTCTCATCATAATAAACAGTCCCTGTATTACCGGAGGAACCATGATGCCCGCTAAATCCACCATAGGCAACTTCCGCAAGACTGCCGGTACTGCTGTATCTAAACTCTATTTCCCCATCCTCGACCCATTCATCCGAATTATCCTGATAATGACTGCCTCTTAATGTTTCGGCAATCTTCTCTAAACGGCCCTCTTCACTGTAAACAGGCGTATTATAACTTTCAATACCATTTTCTGACATAAAATCATTAAATATATTCCCGTTGTATCTTATCCATCTGTCATTTTCATCATATTCAATAAAGTCGTCATAAAGCCAAAACCGCTGGCCTGTGTTAAGATAAGGGGCTGAAAAAAAGCGGCCATCTTCCCCCAGACTGTTATCATATTTCGTAATAACAGGAAAAGGGATATTTTCACTATATGTGTAAGAAATAGCCGTAATCTGATCTTCCTGGTTGTTGTAGAATTTTTCCGCAAGAAGTTTGCCTTTCTGATCAAAATCACAGGTTAAACTTCCCGCTTTCTTTAAATCTTCCCGGTACGCAACACCACAGTATATATACTTTGATGAAGCTCCGGGATCTAATCCATCAGCTACAAAAGCAATCTTTCCACTCTTATTATCTTCGTAATGTCTTATAAAAGGTTCTCCATTGTAACAGGTTATGGCGGCAGGGGTAGTATCGTTGATTCCCTGTTGCTTTAAATAATCATTTATCAGCAGGGAGATATGATCATCATCTAAAGAATCAATGCGAAATATGGCTGTCTGCTTCAGCCATTCCCGGTATAGTTCGCCTTCAATACTTGGTGACCCCTCCGAGTCTTTCGGATATGTCTCAATGTACGATAAAACTCTCTCCATCACGGCATCTTCATATACCGTTTCATCATACTCCCGTCTTTCCAGCTGATACATAATTTTATCCGGATTTATCTCTTCCGCCTGAGGTAGGTATTTCATAAAACCTATTGCCCAGGTCTGTCCGCTCACATGGTCCAGAGTCAGACAAAAAGCCGGATTTTTACTATCCCCGTCATAAATATAATAGTCTTCTAAATATCCATGAGTAATATAAGTGTCTGCATACTCCAGACGTTCCTGCTTATCATAATAATAGATCCCTGTCCTTCCTGTTGCATTGTACAGTCTGCCATTATAATAACAGGTCTGTTTATAAATTGTTCCGTCCTCACGATAGGAGTACACAATCTCCATGAATTTTTCCCTGACAGGTTCCTTCCTGTCTGTAATAACTCCATACGAGCAAAAACTGACCAGCTGTCCCTGTTCATTGTAAATATGCTCTTCCTCATAATCCTCCACCTGTGAAGAATCCCCGGTCTCCGGTTTAACAGGAAATGCATAGTCATCCCACTCGCCTTCATTCCAGCTGCCAATATCAAATCCACACATCGTCAGCTGCCCCTGAAAACGGTCATAAAAAATACCAGTACCGGCACCTCGTGTCATATCATAATAAAAATCCAGCTGTAATTCGCCATCATCATTATAATATTGATAAAATGGTTGTTCCTGTTCAGATATATCCTTTGCTTTTAAAAAATGTGCCAAATCATTCTCATCGATAAGTGTCAGGGGAGTCATCTCATCCCGCCTAATAAAGCCGCGTCGAAGATCTTCTTCACGCTCATCCGGCAACAGTTTCTGCCACTCCGTAGAAATCTCTCCATCTTCACGGCTAAGAGAGAACAACAAATCCCCAGTCTGGCCGCTATTAAGCAACGCTTGCAGGCCGCCATCTTCAGTAATACTTTCGTTGAAATATAAGTCTATCTTGTCATAATTTCCCCGAATATCCAGAAGCATTCTTCCTTGCCGATTTGAAAGGTCGTCTTGATTACCATAATCTTCAAAATTAAAATAACCATAGCAGTTTTCACCCTCTGAATAAATAAGCAGATTCATATTGATGAAGCTGCCTTGGGATGACTTACCCGAGTGTACGTAATATCCGGTCCAGTCATCGATGATGTTTTCTTCATTTTCTTTCTGTTGCTTACATGCAGTCAGTACTGTCAATAACAATATCAATATTAGGATACTTTTTGTTTTCAGATTCAACGGTCCGTTCTCTCCTGTATCTTATCAATCAAAGTTTCTGCAACTTGTCCAAAACGCAAAAATAATACCGCATAATTCATCTTCAAAAACTTATTTAATATATTACCATATATGTATTCTCTGTGCAATGGACCCCCTTGTTGTCCAGCCATGTACTTCCCGCTATCCCGGTGTACCCGGTACTTTCATCCTGCCCACGGCAGACAAACAGAAAGGGAATGTTTTGCACGTAAAAGGAGCGAAGCTCCATAACTGATCTCTCAGTTATTTTGCAACGCCCCCCGTTACTTACCAGTGTTCATAAAACCTGACATCATATGAGACATTATCAGGTATCCATAATTCCTATTTTCCGACATCGCGCCCCAAAGTAATCTCCGCTTTACTGAAATTCTCAATGTTTTTCGTTTTTTTGTGGAAATGCGGCATCTTTTGGATCAGAGTTTCCTTCCTGTAAAACGGATCTGCTGTGGATATCGGCAGCCTTACCCTGCTGCCGGTTACCGCTGATTGATAGATCGCCATGAGCAGTTCGATTGATTTACGTCCCTCACTCCCCGGGACGAGCAATTCTTCTTCACCGCGAATCGCTTTCAAAAAATTCTCCGCCTGTGCTGCATGACCCTCGTGATTCATCTCCGGTATGCCGTAATATAGTTCATTAAGTTCTTTTAACGTCTCTTCGTCTTCCCGCGGGAAACCGTTGGGCAGCGGTCCGGAAGCAGCCGGATCCCAGGGAATCGAGAGCCGGGCTTTTTCCGTCTGGAAAATCATCTCCTGCCTTTCCCCGTGATCCACAAGCGAAGTAGTGAGCTGCGCCATCGCATTCGGATAACAGAAGACAGCCACGCCCACATCCTCCAGCTCAGAATTGCAATGCCCTACATTGGACATACAGGCCATCACGGACTCCGGCATTCCGATCATCCACTGCAGCAGATCCAGATGATGTACCGAATGGCTGGTAAAACTGCCGCCGCATTCGCTCTCCCAGGTTCCCCGCCACCAGAGATCGTAATAGTTCTCCCCTCTCCACCAGAGAGAATTGACCAGCGCATGAATAACTGTTCCCGCCGCACCACTTTTAATCAGGCGGTTGACGCGGTTCATCGGGGTTTTAAACCGGTTCTGGCAAACCACACTCAACAACTTTTTATTTTCGCCCGCAGCCCTGATCATCTGGTCGCATTCTTCCAGAGAACTTGCCATCGGTTTTTCCACCAGCACATGGCAGCCCAGTTTCAGTGCCTTTACCGTCTCCGCACAGTGCCTGGACGGCGGCAGACAAATTGATACCGCATCAATGCCTGCAGCATCAACCGCCTCATCCAGGCTTTCAAAAGCAACGGCATTTTCAAGACCATACTTATGTATCAGCTCCTCCGCTTTATTCCTGTAGATGTCGCAAACCGCCCTGATTTCACAGAGACCGGCGAGCTCTGTGAACGCTTCCATGTGAATTGCCGCGATGGCGCCCGCTCCCACAATTGCGATTCCTAACATCTGTTCACCCCTCTATCCTCTCAGCCATCTCTTCCGCCATGATGGCGAGTTCAATAGCTTTAAATTCTGTCTCCTGATTGAAGGCCGTGTTGGTTCGATCCAGACAATCCCTTATTAATTTTCCGAAAAATGGAAATCCGATAAGGCCAGCCGCCTTTATATGACGTTCCCCTTCATGGTTGACCAGATAAATATGGTCACCGGCCTTGTCTCTGGCCACATCCAGGTATTTTCGTATTTCAATATATCCTTCCGTTCCTACAATCAGTGTTCTTCCGTCCCCCCAGGCTCCCAAGCCGTCAGGAGTAAACCAATCCAGTCTGGAATATGCCGTGGTACCATTGTCGCATGTAAGCATCATATCCCCAAAATCTTCAAATCCCGGCGTATCCTGATGCGCAAAATTGGCGATCCGGCTCTTCTCAATCACAGCGCTTTCTGCCCCTGAATAAGTCAGGATCTGCTCGATCTGATGACAGCCGATATCTACCAGAATTCCCCCGTACCTTGACTTGTCAAAAAACCAGCCGGGCCGGGCAGATACGGAAGACCGGTGAGGGCCCCACCCCATGATATTGATGACCCGCCCCACGGCGTTCTCTTTCAGCAGTTTTTCTGCGTACACAGCTGCCTCCACATGACGCCTCTCACTGTAATATACTGCATATTTTCGCTGGTATCTTTGCACGGCGTCCCTGGCAGCCCGAAGCTGCTGCATATTGATCAGAGGCGGTTTGTCGGTGAAAAAATCTTTTCCCCTGGCCATTGCCTCAATACCCAGCGTGCAGCGGTCCGAAGGCACCGAAGCGGATGCGATCATACGGATTCGATTATGATCCAATATCTCCTCTGCGGAAAAAGTTCTTTTTACACCTTTATATATTCTGCAAAATGCCTCTGCCTTCTCCGGATCAGGATCATATACCATCGATATCGAAGCCCCGGCCTCTGCCAGACCGTTGCACATGCCATATATATGGCCATGATCCAGTCCGATTACCCCCACCGGAAATTCATCCTTGCCGCACACAGGAACGGTCTTACCTGTTGGCGCATAACTTTGTCCGTCAGCTTTCATCTGCTTATCTGCCCTCCTATTTCATGAGTCCGGGAAGATATGTTATGATCCCCGGGAAAAATATCATCAGTGCTATACTAAAAAGAATCACAAATATATACGGCAGCAGCGGCTTCACACTCTTTTCCAGGGGCAGCCCCGCAACACCGCAGGAAATAAAAAGAAAGGTTCCGACAGGAGGTGTTATCGCCCCCACCTGCATAACGATAACCATGATCACACCGTAATGAATCGGGTCAAAACCAAACGCATTACCTACAGAAACAACAATTCCCGCAAACATTGCTATCAAAATTGTGGGATCCAGAAAACATCCCAGTATCATAAATACAATAATCAAAAAAAGTGTGGCTGCAAGCGGATGGCCCAGCGTATTTACCGCAAAACCCAGCACTTCCTGCTGAAGCTGCATACGCACCAGGACATTTGCCAGAACGCCTGCTGCTGAAATTGTCATAAATACCACAGCTGTTGTCACTGCTGAGTCAATGATGATTTTCGGCAGTTGGCTGACTTTCAGTTTTTTGGAGATAAAAAATCCGTATATCAGTCCGTACACGATGGCCAGCACCCCTGACTCCGTAGGTGTCACGATGCCAAATACAATACCCAGAAGAATGATAAACGGCATAATCAATGCCCCCAGGGAACTGAAGAATGTTTTGATAAAATGCTTCCATGAGAATTTCGTGAGCGGAATCTGGTATCCGCGTCGCCGGTATGCCACGTAGTTAACCCCGCACTGCATGAGACCGATCATGATCCCGGGCACCAGACCTCCTAAAAATAACTTTGCCACAGGTGTCTCCGTGTAAAAGGAATAAAGGATCATCGCGATGCTGGGAGGAATGATGGGGCTCAACATAGAGGATCCGGCGGTAACAGCCACCGCATAATCCTTATCATATCCCTGCTTTTCCATGGCCGGGATCAGCATTCCGCCAATAGCTGACGCATCAGCCGCTCCTGAGCCCTGGATACCTCCAAACAGCATCGAGGTAAGGATATTGACATACCCCAATCCGCCTTTAAACTGCCCCACCGCTGCGTTCGCAAAGTTCACCAGCTTATCAGTAATCTGCGCTTTCATCATAATATTGCCTGCCAGCACAAAAAATGGAATCGCCATCAGGGAAAATGAGTTCACGCTGCCAAACATGCGGATGACAACCAATGAAAACGGTATATCCATGGCAATGATAAAGATAATTGCAGTAATGAGCGTGGACATAAAGATGGGAAAACCCAGAAAAATAAACAATAATAATACCAGGAATACCAACAACGCCTGAATCATTTTTCCGCCCTCCCGTCCTTAACATTTCCTTTATCAAAAAGCAGTATAACATATTCCATAATTAAATAGAGGCACCCCACCGGTATCGCGGCATAAAACCATGCAATTGTGATACCCGGCAGGTTCTGCAGCATGTTGGTTGTATTTTTGAGTGTATGTTTCGTTCCTGCCAAAGTAACGGCGGCCAGCGCCGTGACTACCACCACGATGGCACACCTTTTTGCAATATCCATCTGTCCGGGTGACAGGAAACGGTCCAAAAAAAACTGCACACTCAGATGGGATTCCTGCTTAACGCCGATACTTGCCGCCAGAAATACCACCCAGATAGCCATAAGTCGTATGATTTCATCTCCCCAGGCAAACGGCTTTAAATCCGCCGAGGTAAAATAGCGAAGAACAATCTGTATGAAGCTGAGAATAACGATATATCCCAGCATACTTATAACCGCAACGGACCTGATTTTATCCAGCCCCCAATATAGCTTTTTTAACATACCCCGCCTCCTTACAGGGGTGCTCAAGCATCGCAGCACCGCTCTGTGATGTCATATCAATATCATGTGTTTAAGGCAACTCTAGTTCTTAGCCTCAATAATCATATCAATAAAGGTGTTCCAGTTCTCGCCTTTTGCTCTGTATTCCTCCAGCATGGGAGCACAAGCCTCTCTCCACCTGTCAATATCCTCGATTTCGGTGATTACCACCCCTTCTTCTTTCATTGCTATGAGAGCTTTTTCATTATCCTCATCATCTAAGCGGGCCTGGTACTCAACCGTCTCATCCACTGATTCCATAATGATCTGCTGAAGATCCGCAGGGAGACTGTCATACCAGTCTTTATTGAAGAAATACATAACGCATGCCATGCAGTGGTTTGTCACTGCCAGGTTCTTGGCATTGTCCTGGAATTTCATAGAGTTAATCATTGATGGGGATGCTTCCATACCGTCCATCACTTTTGTCTGCAGCGCAGTATACACTTCGTTCCAGTCCATTGTTGTTCCTGATGCCCCTAAGGAATCAAACATTGCAATATATATGTTGTTCGGTCCTCTCATTTTGAGACCTTTCATATCTTCAAGCTTTGTAACGGGTGTAACCGTAAGCATATCCCTTGCGCCCATTGATTGTGCGCCGGTTGCGATAAAACCATGCTGTGCCAGGCGCTTTGTGACCTCCGGTTCCATTGCCCTTATAACATTACGGTACTGTTCATTGTCATCAAACAGGAAGGGGAACTCAAACATCTGAAGTTCCGGTACCCACACTCCGGGTCCGGTTCCGGGCGCTGCGACAACCATCTCAAGCGCACCTGCCTGGCACATTTCCACCTGCTCAGACTGACTTCCGAGTTCGTTTCCAAAGTTCGCTGTTGTTTTAATCCTGCCCCCCGATTTCTCCTCCACGGTCTTACAGAAGAAATCTAAAGCCTGTCCTATCGTACCGCTCTGCGCCAGATTGGACGAAGTCCGAAGTTCATAAACCTTGCCGTCCGGGACTGCAGCTCCGGCACTGTCCCCTGTATCCTGGGCTTCCGTTACCGCCTGGCTGCTCCCTGCTGCCTGAGTTGCCGCAGGCGTTTGTGTTTTGGAGCCGGCCGATGAGCAACCAACGATCAATAACGCCACCATAACCATTAAAACAACTGCTGCTTTTTTCATAGTAATCCTCCTTATTATTCTGTTTAATCTATTATTATTGTATCAATCCTTATCTCATATTCCCATAGTTAATGATGCTTATAACATTGTGAATAGTGCTTTTTTATTCGGGATAATTAATAAAAATTCTTGTAATTGTGTTTAATTAATGATAAATTGTATAATAAAAGGGGGGGATTTGTGAATGAACCTTAAAAAGAATCCATTTTTAGCACATACATATGAGTTGGACTGCGATTACCGGATTGTGCTTTATTCCGATACCAGCAACAAAAATTTCTACAAACACACGCATGATTTTTTTGAAATGTATATGCTGATATCCGGTCGGATTGTATATAATACGGCCGGAATATCCTTCTATCTCCAGCCGGGAGACTTTCTTTTCATCAACCGGCACCAGGAACATTTCCCCGAAATCCTGGATTTTTCGATTGCTTATGAAAGACTGGCTTTCCAGGTATCGCCGCGGCTGCTGGAGGATCTTTCCCTGGACGGAGCCGATTTGTCCGAATGCTTCACAAAAGACAATTTCCGGGTATACCACTATCCAAACTCAATTTACTCCAAACTCAATGCTTTGCTTCAGCAGCTGATCGACTTGTATTCTAATAAGGAGTCCTATGGTAACCGCATCCTGGGCCGAAGTTATCTGGCCGAGTTTTTTGTGGAAGTCAACAGGCACAACAATAACCCGGATATTTTTTCCTTTAACAGGGATAACAAAGAGATCGGTATCATCGCTCTGGTGGATCATTATTTCAGAGAACACATGAGCCAGCCGATCACTGTGGCGCAGCTGTCAGAATACTTCTTTATGAACCGGTATTATTTTATGCATAAATTCAAAGAAATATCTGGCATGACCATCTATCAGTACATTCTTCACCTGAGACTCCGTGAAGCGGAAACCATGATCAAAAACGGAGCCCCGTTTATCGATGCCAGCCAGCAATGTGGTTTCAGCGATTATTCCAATTACTACAGATGCTTTCGCAAACAGTATGGTGTTTCTCCAAGAGAATATTTCGGAGAGCAGGAGTCTTAAGAACACTTAGGGAAAACTCGCGGGAACCATTTTCAAAATTCATGCGGGATACATTGGAGCAAATTGACCTGATCGGAGAAACAGAATCAGAATACGGTTTTAACCTCCAAAGTCGTTTCTTCATAAAATCTCCTTTCTGGTCATCACAAAAAAGCGATGTCCGGTGAAATAAGGAAATAAAACGATAAACGACTACACACGGCAAGAAAAATCTTGTATACTAAAGACAGCGATTGCTGACGAAGATGGAAAACTGAGGAGACATAAAATGCTAAAGTGGTTTAAAAGATTTTTGCTTACATTGATAATTTTCCCCACTACTATAGTTGTTGTGATTGTGGCCTTATATGTTATCTGTCCTGTATTGAATAATATTAAAGCGGATAAGCTCGCAGCAACTTGGGCTGAAAATATTGTTTTACCGGATAATACTGAAATTATAGAAGTGATTTCGGGTTGCGGAAATACGAGCGGAACAGGCAATCATACTGAAGTTTGGGCAGGTATTTTGATTAAAAGCGATATGTCACCGGAGAAGGTCATGGCTTTCTGGGACTCGAATATATTGGTTGTTGATGAAAATAATATTCGAACACACGCTATGTACTTGCTGAATGAAGAGTTCAAATATTTTGATACGGCTTCACAATACGAAGGCTTCTACATCATTGAAAAAACTGGTGAAGCTGTTTCGTCTGGTTTTGATTTAAGAGGTCATTAAGGAGTAAGGTATTTTATGAAAATTAAACATTGGATGATTAATGTTTCCTTCGTTATAGTCGGAATATTTTTTATTGCATCAATTTTCTATTTTTCGCAGGGTTCCTTGGAAATGTTTCCTACAGAAGAACAGCCCGAAAAGGCCAGACTAGGTGCTTTGCTTTTAATGATTATTTTCGCAGTAGCAGAATTATTATTAGTAATTGCTAAGATAAAGTTAAAGAGGAGATTGTAAAATAGTAAAATATCTTGATTCCCCCATACTGCCGGTTCTGGTTTGGATCACACCGGCATCTGGACAGTATCGCAGGATTGATCGTTCCGCTGATGGTTCCTCTGATTGACTGTGTAACATAAGAACAGACCTTAAGAGCAGAGCAGGTCTTTCCCCAAAAACGTCGCACAGATACGTGTTCTCTGGTGCGACGTGAATTACCAGCTTTTGATTGTAATATAATCTGCGAATCATTCGGCTGCCTAAAATTATGGGTGCCAGTACCTAGCCAGGTTCCGGAGGGCGACGAGGAGCTACGCAGTGCGACCGATCGGCCCGGAGGGAGCTGGCAGGCGGGTGGCGAACAATCGTAGAAAGTAAAAGCCACCTATTAATTCAGTTCTTAATAGGTGGCCCAACTTTTAAATTCTACTTTTCAACAAAAGTTTCTGTATATGCCCTCAAATCCTCTCGCACTTCATATTTGGGGATCTTATAGACATAAATAGTGTTTGGTTCAAACTCCTTTGACATTTGGGTTTTTACCGTTGAAATGGATTCGAATGGAAAATCATCTCCTCTATTAAATTTCATTTCTTTTATCTCTCTGGAAAAAGCCAATATCACATTACTATCATCAAAGTTTATTCCGACCTGTTCAAAATCAATTCCCCATTCGCTAAGGCTTTCGACATTAGTAATTAACATATCAGGTTCTGGGGAAACATGCGATATCATTCCCTCACGGTTCAGATCAGGATATGTATCGATAAACCACCAATGTAGCTCTGAATGAAAATCGGTCTTATCTTCATTTACATGAATATTTGAGTTTTGAATGCTGGCAACTAATTCGAGCTTAACATACCTCGGTCGTAAATACAAAAACAAAAGCATTACTACCAACACCACCATTAATAAAATCATTTTAGAAAACATCATTTTTTTCACACCTTTGTCTCCTTTTTTGTAATACTTATGTTTAATACGGCGAGATTTGAATTACTGGACGGGCATAGTCTTGGAATGATGGACCATCAATAACCCACAATTTTTCATAAAGCATACGTCCTTGTGGTTTTCGTTTATTATTTTGGTCAAGTAACCAACTTTCAAAATAATCCTGTTTCCCTGCCAGAATTGGTGCTCCAGACCAAATATCCCAGCGCATACTTCCATCCCACCCGAGCACACGAGAAACTTGCTTCTGAGAATCAATGAAATTATAGGCAACATTTTCATAAACATAATCCTGATGAGCTGTATTACAACCATAAAGTGTCATCTCATAAATGTTTTTTTGTTCTAAGTCAGAAATCAACAGGTGTCCTGTCATTTTTTGTCCATTGAACTCATCCACCATAACAGCTTGATTTTGGGAACCATCAATGATAATTCCGCGAGGGCTCGAATGCAAGTATAGCGCAACTCTTTGTATCGGTATATCTCCATTACTCATATTGCCCCATTCATCCGAGAACATTGCTTCTGATTCAATCTCCTTGATATAAATATCCAATTCATCGATACCTGATTTAATAAGTGCATTATATTCCTTTTCTGCCCTATCTTTTAAGGTTCCGTTATCTTTATCCTTTGTACTATTATAAAATATATAGTAAGCTTCTAATCCCAAAGGATCAATATAGAAAACCGGGTTGTTATTGGCATATGTATACCAATTCAAGCCATCGCTAGCTGGATCTTCCGATGTAAAACGGCCGACTGAAGCCCTATAATCTCTGGACCGCAAGTACACAGTTTTCGTCTCAACATCAAAATACTCCCCGCAATACCGAAACGGATTCTCATCCCCCTCTTTCTGATTCTTCTCAACCCCAAAGGCATCATACTCATATGTACCTTTCCAGGTACCACTCTGCTTCCACAACTGCGCGACATCGCCGTGTTCATTCAGTATGTAATAGTATACCACACCATCTTTTTCCATGGCAATCATATCAATTCCCCGTTGGTAAACTTTTACACCTTCCCCATCCATCTGTTCCGCCACGATATTCATACTATCCCAGCAAAGAACATTCATCTTACTTTTGCTTTCGGTCAGTTTCCGCACCTTATTACAATGACGCAAACCATCGCCACGATACTGATACATGATTTCTTTTTCATCCTGATTGATACGAATCAACTGATTAAATCCATTATAATGCCGCCATTCATAAACCGTTGGTCTTTTATTCTTCCAACTGCCAGAAAGTTTAATACTGCCTGGATAATCCGGAGCAGGTGCTGTTCTTTCCCAAATTCTAAATGTTTCATTGCCATTGTCATCATAGCAGTATTTGTAAATTTCAGTTGTTTTCCCCTGCTTTTTCACTTCCTTTACCAGCCGGTTGCACGAACCATACTCATAAGTCGTAACACTGGCCAGTTCATTTTTTGTTTTTCCCTCAACCGCCATTTTCGTACGGTTCGAATATACATCATAAGAATAGCGCGCTCGTTTCCATTCTGAATAGTCCTCCTCTGTCAAACGGCCCAGCTTGTCATATTTGTATGTAATAGTTTCCTGATTCAAACCGGCCTTGTTAGTCTTCGTCCGCATATTTCCATCTATATCATAATCATAATTCCATAAAGCAATTATCGCCCCTTGACGTTTATTCTCCAGTGATACAATTCTGTTACCATAATTGTACTGATATATTGTTTTCATATTCATCTGCGGATAACGTAAGGTCTTGCGATTTCCTTTTTCATCATATTCATATTCAGCAAGCACTACACCATCAGCACTTCCTTTTCTCACCCGCTTCAGACGGTACAAATCATCATATTGATAATAGGTACTGATCGTTGGAGGTGTTTGTCCGCTCCGAGTCAGGTGGAATGACAACCGGTTACCCTGAAGATCATAAGTATATTCCTTTACAACATTACCTGGATCTTCTTGCCTGATTAAATGGGCTTTTTCATTATACTTATATTTTGTTTCCAAATAAACCGTTTGTTCTCCGTCCACAGTTTCCCGGCTGAGTTCCCGAATCAGCTTACCATTTTTGCTATAGGTGTATTCCCGCTCGCTAACTACTGTTTCGTCAACGTTCCTTCCCCTGGCAGATTCTTTAATCAAACGGCCCAAAGCATCATGCTGATAAATAGTTTGATTACCGTTCCGATCAGTTTTTGATTGTAATCTGCCTGCTTTATCATACTGACAATACTCCGTGTGTCCGTCAGCATCCGTTGTTGTCAGCACGTTTCCAAAGCGATCATAGGTATATGTTGTCACTTGTTGTCCTACACCCGCTGGAGTATCGCCATTTCGCATCCGGGTTACTCTGTCAAACACATCATATTGATATGTGGTTCGAATCCAGTCTCCTGTACTCAAATACTGGTAGGTATCTGTCAACCGATTTCTGACATCATATACGTACTGAATTTCCTGCCAGCCATTATCATGTGCCTTTTTTTCCCATGTGACATTTCCGTTACCATCATAATAGTATTTCACTTCCTGGCTGCGGGTATCAAATGGAGCAATGGTTCTGATCATACGTCCAGCCTGGTCATATTGATATTCCGTTTGTTTTCCTATCTCATCATAACTGAATCGCTGATTTCCTAATGCATCGTACTCCAAGCAAATGATTCTCTCCTGCCCATTATCAGTTCGAATTGCTTTCACCACCCGGCCGGCATAATCATACTCTTGACGTTCGATTTTATTATAGGCATCGATTTTGCGGATATTATTTCCGGCATTATCATACTCGTAGGTGGCCATTCGTTCACCGGCCAGAAATTCTTTTCGAACCTGTCCTTTTAAGTCTTTATATATTGTTGTTTCTACAGTGGCAGCAGTGCTATCCCCTTTTATTGTGATTTTCTCCCGACGATATTTTTTTCCGTCCTGCGGATCGAGGAACACCTCATCATAATGATATTCTTCTTCATAACCAACTTGAGGAATGCAACGGGTTAACACCCGGCCAAAGGAATCATATGTATAGCTTTCGGTCTTTCTGATATTTCCGGATGCGGTACCATTTCCGTCAAATTCCGTTACTTCTAATAATTCACCCCACTTATTATACCGGAAACGCTTCAGCACAATATCTCCGGCATGAGGTTCATTTTCCACTGCCAGCAATATTTCCTGAACCTGACCAAGGGGAGTATACTGTACCCGCATCTTCTGATGGTTGGCATCTGTCTGGGTAATAAAGTTACGTTCATCATTATAATATGTTTCTGTTTGAATTACCTGCCCAGTCGGAGATGGTTGTGTCTCTTTTACTACTCGACCTAATTGATCGTACTGATATCTTGTAATCTGATCGCGTGGATCTTTCTGAGAAATCATCCGTCCCCAATAATCGTAATCTATAGTTTCTTTTAAGGAACCGCAAACTTTTCCATCTGCATCTTTTAGATTTTTTCGTTCTTTGGAAACAAACTGATGATGATATTTACTACTATTGTAGCTATACACAGTTTCTACATATTCATTGGACTGTTCCAGGTCTCCGCTGCCAGACAAAAAATACTGTTTTTCATTAGTTACGCGATAAGGGTTTTGGGCATCTGCATATTCAAAACTTGTTTTTTCTTTTAGAATATTATTTACAAAAACCCGTTTGTATTTTATCACGCGGTTCTCCAATGACGAATAAAGCTCATACTCTTCCCTGATAATATCAGTTCCCACTGTTCTCGTCGTATTGGTAACCATACTATAAGAACCATAATTAGTAATTACTTCAATATCATGTTGAGGATCATCAGGGTAATTTTCAGTTAGTTTGACGACATTTGCCTTTGTATCATGTTCCCAGGCAGTCTCTTTCTGTAGTATTTGCTTCCCTGTCTGTGTGTCATAAAACTGATCCACCGCAGATTCCATTAGCTTATTCTTATATTCGTATTCACTCATCGAAATAAGGATGCCCTGTTTCTTAACCCTCTTTTTATCCATCAACCCCTGCCAATTAAAACTATATTCTTCCTCTATATCTTGATGCTCTGTTACAAATGCCTTTGGGATTCGATCTACCGGGTCTGTTCCTTCATAACGGTATTCCGACCGATTGTATTCCGAAGTACCCACGATATCTCTTCTCATTGCTAATGGATAATGAGAAATATATCCTCCTGCTTCGTTATAAATATCAAATCTATTGCCATATTCAAACTGTGTCATTGCACCATTTGGATAGGTAATCGTCCTTAAGAACAAATAGTTTCGATCTTCTGATTTACAAGTAAACATATTAATCCCGTCATAAAATCGGGAACAGTATTTCATGCTGCCACTGAATGGCCCTTTATTGTGGTAATCATACTTTGTCGTATGTCCGCCCATATCTGTCACTTCAACTAACTTTTCTGGTTTGTCTGCATCGACCAGATAGGATACATGACAAGTCTCACCTGCCGCGCCACCAGGCAAATTCCAGGTTAGTATCTTTTTTTCTTTCACCAGACTAATAGTTCGTCCCCATGTATCAATAATCTCTATACCGCCATAATCTTTGAAATCAAAACAGATCGTGTTGCCAAACTTATCGTGGCGAGCTACTAATTTAAAATCCAACTTCGCCGTTTCACTGGAATAATCATAGACATTCCTAGAATTTTTAAAATAGTCTTTATTCCCATTTTTATAGCTAACCATTATATCATAATTTTTAGAAAGACCCGGCACACAAGGGTGCTCTATTTTACCCGACTTAGCGAGCATAGTAACATCCTCTAAATTATATTCAAAAAATTTATCTTTGAAGCGGTTAATTTTCAAGTTTCTGCCATCTTCTAAATGCAGGTAATAGTCATAGCCCCTATTTATCTCTATATCATCATATCCTCTGCTGCTGAAATTAAAAAATGGAACCGTCTCAATTGATGGCAGAGCAAAAGACCATCCGTATCCTAAACCAAACGTTTTAACGTTATGTTCATTGTCCCTTTTCTTTGTATTTATGGTTAATTGATACATAGCTGGATCCATATCCTCCAGATTTGCGTTAGCAGTATCATATCTTCTGGAAATAGCCAAATCAAATCCATCCCTTCCGGGTAATACGAAATCTGTTGTTTCGTACTGAAAATCACCAGTTGCTAACTGGACATTAACCTGATTAGTCTCAAAATATTTAAATGGATTCTCCTGATACTCTTTCACATCCGAAAAAATATCTGGGCTCGACGATGCTGCGGTAATGCTCATTGGCATAATCTGACTTTCTGTATCAGAATGCTCCTCTTTCGTGTCTGTTGTCTCAATATTGATTTCATCCCATTCATTATTTTGTTTGGGATCGTTTATCATTTTCTCATCATTCATGTGATTTCTCCTTGTCTTAGTTTAATGACACTTTTGCAGTTCCATTCTCTTTGGCAGTAAATTCCACCAGTGTAATTGAACCGCTAAAGCATTCATCTTGCTGCATTGGTTGTGTTGATTGAAACCGAACTTTTCCTGGTGAATTATAATATATATCTAAATGTGCTTCCGGATATTTTCCTGGTTTGTATACATAACCGGATGTATGGGCTGCAAAATTGGTCAGTGTTAGTAATTGTGGATCATAACAAAGATTCATTCTAATTTGATCCAATCCATAGACATCTGCTGCCCGCAGCAAAACCCAGTACCGCTTGCCGGCCTGCACAGGATAATGGGCCGTGTCGTTACGGTAAAAAAGCGGAATTACCGGTAGAATATCCGTTGTTAAATACTCTGATGTGTCTCCATCGGCATTATATGCTTTCATTCTATACGCTGCAGTTGTTGCGCCAATCGAAATAGAGTCTGTCATTTCCTGGTGTTCTCCTTCATCCCATTGGTTTTCCCATTCCTGAAACGTGAATGCATTTTTCTCCCATTCATCAAATGTCTGCCACCTGGCTTCTATATCGTCCCATGAGATTCCTGGTAACGACAGCAATTCAAACTCCTCCCATGAGTACCCGGATAACTCCAGGCCATTCCAATTTCTAATCAAGTCATCTAAATCAAGCCAAATTATGCCTGGATTAACTCCAGCCTTTTTGGAACCTAAACCTCTGAATATTTCAAAACTAATATCTTGAAGTTCAAACTGTTTCCAAGTGTAGAAACTATCCTCAATCTGTGACCAGTATAAATGCTCGTAATCAAGATTCTCCCAAGTTCTTCCCTTACCTGTCAAAGACTCAATCTGATTCCAATTGAATAATTCTTGTTCATGTTTATTCCATGATCCATAAGTACTATCGTAATTATCCCATGTATAACCTAATAATGCAGTTTCAAACGAATCATTAAAAACCCGTTCTAAAAGATAATTTGCATCTGTTCCCACCACACCCCAACTGATTTGTGCAGATTTTCCTTCGTGAAGGGTGGGAATATGTAAACATTCTGGTTGTTTCATAATAATAGTTGTCTCCTTTCTTTTACTGGCGCTTATAAAGCGCAATTTCTCTGTATCTGGACAGAGATGGATTTGTTGAAAATAACAATGAGTTCTGACTGCGTTGTTCTTAAACGCCCGGAGTAATGGTTATAATTGTTATTTAAGCTATTTGTATGTCTGGTTACGGGTATTTTGTGAAGAAATGTCCCCGAACTAATTTTTTTGATGAAAAGTATAGTTGAAGCGTCTATAATTTTGGTGTGACTCAACTAAATAGTGATTTAATAAGTTTAATTGATTCATTTAAGTTGGGTGGTTCCACAAAGTCGATGAGGGCTGCTATCGACACCAACAATAGCCGTGTAGTGTTGGATTTTTATTATGACACAACCAAGATGCTGCGTTTACTTTTTGGTCCATCAAACATTATAATGCAGCGATGGGAGGATGGTTCTGGCACAACACTTTGGACGAAATAGTTGTTTATACTCCTGTGAAGGTAATCGTATTAATGGACGCTCCAGAAGTATTTATACTGTGCACAAACAGTTGCTTTGCAGCTATGTCTACACGGTTGTCATTTTGACCCATCACCATTTGTAATTATTACTGATAGATTCCCATTGCTTGCACCAACCGGGAATTCTACGATATTCGTTTGACCTGAAAAAACTATCTTTGCTAAATCTCGATTAAGATGAAAATACTTGATGCCATATTGCATCTCTGAAAATATGTAGACGCAATGTAGTACCAGATCCCCAAGATATAGCAATGCCAGTTCGTGAAGTTCCTCGGGCAATATTATATAAGATACCAAAATCTAACATACCAGTAGGTTTATTAATAGTTGACTGGCCAATTGGATACAATCCCGCATGATATGTCTGGACATTAGATAAGTCTGTAACTGCAGCTGATTGCGCAACAAATATGCCAGCTAAATCACTATATAACTAAGTCCTATTTATCACCTCCGTCTTTGTAAATTACTTAAATTAGGGTAAACTTAATAAAACGGCCATATATGCCCG